>CAWEJL010000004.1:0-572365 GCA_963809385.1 uncultured Chloroflexia bacterium
TTGCGCCAGCGTAGCATAGCCTCGCCGATACCTACTCCGACGGTGACACCAATGAGCGCGCCGAGCCATGCTCCAACTCCTGTGCCTAGAGCAACTTACGAAAAGCGGAGGCAGGCATGAGATATGCGGGGAACCCGCGTATGCGTGCTTATTCGACCGACCTGAAAGAGCGCTTGGTGCGCGCGGTGGCCGACGGTCAGCCCATGCGAGAAGCCGCGCGCCGGTTTGGAGTAGCAGTGACCACCGTCAAACGTGCGGTTGTGCAAGAGCGCGAGACGGGCTCACTGGAGCGCAAGCCCATCCCAGGCCGCCCGCGCACGATCCGTGGCGAGCAAGAGGCGCGCCTGCGTGCCCGGCTGGAAGCAGCCCCTGATGCGACGGTGTTGGAGCACTGCGCTTGGTGGGCGGAGCAATCTGGACAGGAACTGAGTGAAGTCACGATGTGGCGCGCCATTCGCCGACTCGGCTGGACGCATAAAAAAAGACGGTGGTCGCCAGCGAACGCAACGAGGTGGGACGCGCCGCCTGGCGCGCCGAGGCGGCGACCTACGACCCGCAGCAGTTCGTCTTCATCGATGAAAGCAGTACCCACACCTCCCTGATTCGCCTTTACGGCTGGGCGCCCCATGACCGCCGGGCGTCGGGGTCGGCGCCGCGCAACCACGGCACGAACACGACGCTGGTGGCCATGCTCACACCGGACGGGTTGCAAGAGCCTTGGCTGCTGGTCGAACGCGCCATGAACACCGACATCTTCGAGTGGTACATCCGCGAGCAGGTGGCTCCCCGCCTGCGACCGGGGCAGATCGTGGTCATGGACAATTTGAGCGCCCATAAAGCGGCCAGCATCCGTGAGGCGCTGGTGGCGCGCGGTTGCGATCTGCTCTTCCTGCCGCCGTACTCCCCAGATTTCAACCCCATCGAGCAGGCATTCTCCAAGCTCAAGGCAATCCTGCGCGGTCTGGGCGCCCGCACGCAGGAAACGCTCCAAGCGGCGGTGCGTCTGGCTGTCGCGGCCATTACGTCCGCCGATGCTACCGCTTGGTATGCCCATGCCGGATACCCTCTACCTGCTCAACCAATCTGAAAGTTGCTCTAGGCTCGAAATCATAAGAACGAAGAGGAGCAGTACATATGCTGATATAACGGCTACAAAGCGACCCGCTGATGGGAAAGAAGGTGTAGGTTCTGTAGCTGCGTAACGTTTGTTAGCTGCTACAGCAGCCCAGGTAACAGACGAGACGATCAGCAAAGCTATTCCGATTAGCCCAAAGAACAGAGTAAGTGAGATACTTAGAGTCCCTACAAACAACGAGGTTCGATTCACGGCTACATCTGCCCAGTAGGCCGACGCGCTTTCCAGTGCGAGCGCCCAAAGGCAAGTGCAGAGCACATACGGCCAGCCCCAGCGGGATTGGGCGTAAACGCCCTCCCTAATGGCGTTGCGCTCTCGTTCAGCGGTGGCCGCCATACGCCGCTCCTCGGCTAGATTGATCTGCTTCTGCTGCTCGGCAATCGCCGCCTGACGTTGCGCTTCCGCCTGGCGAGCCTGCTCGGCCAGGGCGGCCTGGCGCTGCGCTTCGAGCCGCTTCTGCTGGGCGCGGCCGTCTATTCTCCTCGACGAGGTTGTGTGGCTTGGGCAGACCGACCTTCGTGGTGAGGTCCTGCGGATCGCCATAGTAGGGCGCGACGGTTCGGTAGAGGTCGGTGAGTGTGACGCGCGCGCCATCGACGTTGCCAGCGGAGAGTGAGCGCTGAGCGCTCTGGTAGAGCGGGTCGCCGCGCTGGTTCTGCGCGATGGCTCCCAGGAAGTCCTGCGCGTCGGGATCGGGCGGCGTGAGCTCGCTCAGCGTCACCCAACTCTCGGCGGCGCGCGTCCAGTCGGCGCGACTCCAGGCATCGTTGGCGCGGGCCCGCAGCGCCGCGCGCAGTCCCGCCTGCGCGGGCTCGTATCGGTGGGGGTTGCTTTGAGCAGCGCCTGCCATGTCCCGACCGCCTCGTCGAACTGCGCCCTCGTGGAGGGCTTCTTCTGCGCGCGCCACGCGGGCTTGCCGCGCGCCCGCCTGCGCTTCGATGTCGTTGGGGAGCATATCGTGTAGCGCCTGCCATGCGCCCAGTGCGCGCCGCCACTGCTTGGCTTGCATTGCCTCATACGCCAGCGCGCGCAGCCGCTGAACACGCTGCGCCTCGATCTCGCGCGTCACCTCCTCCAATCGTTGCTTGAAGCGACCATCGAGGAAGTTGGGGTCCTGCGCTACGATCTGCTGAATGAAATACTGCTCGCTGGCAAGGTCGTTCTTGCCGCGCGCGTCATAGGCGGCAGTCATGAGTGTCGCAAGCTCCTGGGGTGGCGCGGGCGGAGGTGGAGCTACTGGACCAAATGACGGCATGTCGGCGCCTTCGGCGATCGTTAGTGGCGTGGCGAGGGGCGCCTGTGGCAGGTCGGGATAACGCGGCGGGGTGGGAGATTTCGAGAGCGAGCGGATCAGGTTTGTGAGGCCTGTCTGGTAGGCGTCTTTGCACGCCCTGGCTTTCGCGGAAATCAATCCACTGGTCGAGTGCGAGATCCATGGGCGCGCTGGTCGTGGTGCGATAGTGAATCGGGACGACGAGCTTGTTCTGCGTCTGGGCGTGATGATATTCCATGTGGACATATCGGATTGCACCGAGTCTGGCGAGACGACGACTACCATCGCCTGGGATGCGTCTACCGCATCCTGAATCAGGCGCAGCCATTCCTGGCCGCCCTGATCGTCCAGCTTGGCGGTGTCAATCCAGGTCTCGAAACCGCTGGCCTCCAGGTCCGCGCGCAGGCGGTACGCGAAGTCGCTGTCCACGCGGGAATAGCTGATGAAGACGCGGCGTTCGTCCGCTTGCGCTCCGCTCCTGCCGCCAATATGACTGCGCTCTCTCCCGCACCTGCCGCCGAATAGCCCTCGCCGCATTACGCCATCTGTGTTAGTGGCAAGCATACAGGGAGAATGGAGTAGCGCGTCAAGCCGTATAGCGAAGTGCGCGTCTGTGGAAAAGGCGGCGACCAGCGCAAGAGAGCGCGATAGGCGAATCGAGGAAACCTGAGCGCTGGATAAGAAACCGACCGGCGTGCAAACATGTGGAATCACTCATAGAGCTTCAATTGCCTTCCAATGACAGGGCGTCATGCTATGACGGTCGAAATGGGAAGCGCAATGAGGCGCGCGACGCATGAGGCGTCCCGAACGTAGAGTAGATCAACGCTGACCCGCTCACCGCTGGTGGAATGTGAACGAGGAGAACGGGAAGCCATGACGATCATGATGATGGAAAGCAGACGCACCGATGGTCAGCGCTAGGAATACCGCGACAGCCCCGTGGCCCGGCCCGGCGGCAGCCCGTCCGGCAGCCCCCGCCAGGCGTCCCGCGACAGCCCGCCGCGCGCCCAGGGGCGCTCAGCGCGCAGGTGATCGAGGTCATCCCCGCCGCCGCGAACGCCGTCACCCTGCGGCTGGTGGCGCCAGGGACGCACCGCGCGCCCGCCCCCTACCTCCCCGGCCAGTTCATCACGCTGGGCTTCAGCATGGGCGGCGAGACGCTCTACCGCTCCTACTCGCTCTGCGGCGACGGGCAGGTCCGACGCGCCGTGGGAGATCACCGTCAAGCGCCAGCCCGGCGGGCGCATCTCGAATTACCTGAACGATTCCGCGCGGCCTGGCATGATGTTGAGCGCCAGCGCGCCGCAGGGAACCTTCACCCTGCCCGCCGATCTGGCGAGTTCGCCGCGCGAGCTGGTCTTCGTCGCTGGCGGCAGCGGTATCACGCCGATCTACGGCATGCTGCGCGCGCTGGCCTCCCTGCCCGCCAACCGCCGCCCCCACGTCACGCTGCACTACGCCTACCGCAGCCCCGCCGATGCGATCTACGCCCGCCAGCTCGTGTCGCTGAATCCGCAGCGCACGTGGCTGACGCAGTACCACTACGCGAGCTCCGCCGGACACCGCATCCAGCCGGCCTACATCCCCTCCAGCGTTGGCCCCGGCGCCGCGCGCGCCCACTGGTACGTCTGCGGCCCCGACGGGCTGCGGCGCGAAGTGATGGCCGCCGCCGCTCAGGCGGGCGTTCCGGCGCACTTCACGCATGTCGAGGCCTTCGCCAGCCCGCCCGCACGCGTCGCGGTGGGGAAGGGGATGGCGGCGCGCATCCGCCTGGCCGACACGGGCAAGACGCTGGACGCGCGCCCTGGCGAGTCGCTGTTAGAGACGCTGGAGCGCTACGGCTACAAGCCGGAGTTCAGCTGCCGCGCGGGCGCCTGCGGGACCTGCGCGTTACGCAAGCTCTCCGGCAAGACGCGCGGCGATGAGGGCGGCCCGCTCACCGGGCGCGAGCGCTCGTCGGGCTACGTCCTCGGCTGCGTGGCGCAACCGGTGGGCGATGTGACGCTGGCCTCGGCGGGCGGCAAGGGCGCCCGCGCTCCGATCGCCGCGCGCGAGCGGAATAGCAGCGCCAAGACCGCACTGCGCGTGGCGCTGGTCGCCGCCACCGCGACCGTCTTCTTCAACGTCTGGGGTATGACCAACCACGCTGTGAGCGCGTCGGGCTCAACGAACTCGTCCAACTCCTCCAGTTCCTCATCAGCGGGCTCATCCAACTCGTCCAACTCATCGAGCTCGTCCAGCTCGTCGGGCAATAGCGGATCCTTCAACACCGCGCCCTCGTACAATCCGCCCAGCAGCAGCACAGGGGTGTCCTGAGATGGCGACGGACGGCGACATTCCCGCAAACACGGAGGAGCGCCGCATCAGCGTGACGCGCTCGGGCCGCCCGATGGCGACCGATGTCAGCGTGCTGATCGCGGCGTACCCTGACCAGATAGACAAGCGAACGTGGCCGCTGACGCCTGCATGGCCTGGTTCGACGAGGTGGACGCGCGGCTCTCGCGCTTCCGCCCGGAGAGCGAGCTGAGCCAGCTCAACAACGCTGGCGGCGCGTGGTTCGCCGCCTCACCCGTCCTGTATGGCGCGGTCGAGGCCGCCATCCGCGCGGCGACCGCCAGCGACGGGCTGTTCGACCCGACCCTGCTGCCCCAGCTCGAAGCGCTGGGCTACGACCGCGATTTCTCGCTGATCGCGCAGCGCGACATCGCGACTGACATAGATGCGCGCGTTCATATAGAGCGTGGCGATCCGGCCCCGGCGGCGCGACTCCGCCCGGCCTGGACGCCACCGACTCAGGCCTGGCGCGCGGTGGAGCTAGACCCCGACGCCTGCGCATCCGCCTGCCGGAGGGCGCGCGCCTCGATCTCGGCGGCATCGCCAAGGGCTGGGCGGCGGACCTCGCGCTCACCACCTACTGCGAGCCGTTCCCCGGCGCGCTGGTCAACGTAGGCGGCGACCTACGCGCCAGCGGCGGCCCCCAGGCGAACGAGGCGTGGTCGGTGGGCATGCGCTCCCCGCGCGCTGAGGCGGGCGCCCCGGAGCCGGGCGCGGCGGAATGGGCCGCGACTATCCGGCTGAGCCGGGGCGCGCTGGCGACATCGGGCGCCGCGCGGCGCTGGTGGCGCGATGGCGGCGAAGTCCGCCACCACCTGCTCGACCCGCGCACCGGCCTGCCGCTGGCCCTCTGGACCGGCGCGGACATGGACGTGGATGCTAGCGCCAGCGAGATGCGCGCGCGCCCCAGCCGCGCTATCGCGATGGTGACCGCCCTCGCTCCGACCGCTGAGCGCGCCGAGGTGGCCGCCAAGCTGGCCCTGCTGCGCGGCTATCCCCAGGCGGCGCGCGCGGTGGAGACCGCCTGGGAGCGCTACGGCGCGATTGGCCCGGATGATGACCTGGACGCGGGCGTGGCGCTGATCGTCACGTTCAGCGACGGCGCGATCGCGCTCTCCGCCAATGCGCGGGCGTGGCTCGCCACCTGGGGCACGGAGGGCGCTCGCGTGCCCGTGCTCGTGTCGCCCGCTGGAGCGGAGGCGCTGGCGCCGCTGCCTGAGCGAGAAGGATAAAGAGGAATCTCTGTTATGGATACCATCGCGTTGGGGCTGACACGCCTCCTGGGCGCGCTGCCGCTCGCGGCGGTCAGCGCCACAACTGTCGTCAATCCGTTCATGTGGTATGTCACCCGTGCGGCGGCCACGTCATCCTACATCACGCTCTCATTCCTGGTCATTCTCGGCCTCGCGCGCTCGATGACCCGCCTGAACGGCAGTCGCGTCTCCTGGTGGCTGGATGAGTCGCACCAGTTCCTGGCGCTGCTGACGGCGGGGCTGGTTCGGCTTACATCTCATCTCGCTGCTGCTCGACGCGCTGATCCCCTTCTCGCTCGTCGAACCTGCTGATACCGGTCGCCGAGCCGTACCGCCCGTTCGCCGTCAGCGTTGGCGTGTTCAGCATGTATGGCATGGTCATCGTCCTGTCCAGCTCATGGCTGCGGCGGCGACTCGGCCACACGAAGTGGCGGGTGATCCACTATCTGAGCTTCGCGGTCTTCGCGGGCGTCACCCTGCATGGCATCCTGGCCGGCAGCGACTCCAGCCAGCCGTGGATGATCTTCATCTACGTCGCCGCCGCGATCTCGGTGGGCCTGCTGACCTTCATTCGCATCTTCAGCCGCCCCGAGACCCAGCCCGTCCGCCCCGGCTATACCCGCCGCTAGCCGCGGAGTCTACACGGCTATTATTGGAGGCGGCTGCCATGAACTGCGTGATATGTAAACACGGTGAGCCGCAGCCTGGCGTGACAACGATAACGCTCGAGCGCGATGCGATGACGCTGGTTATCAAAGAAGTTCCCGCGCGTGTCTGCCCCAATTGTGGCGAAGAATATCTTGACGAGTCTGTCACTGACCAGTTGCTCGCGATGGTGGATCAGGCTATGGACGCAGGTGTGCGGGTAAACATCCGCCGCTTCGTGGCGGCTTAAGGCCCCGAGCGCCTATCTACGCGCCCCGGCGCCTGGCATGACATCCGCCAGCGCCGGGGCGTTGCGCTCTCCCCGGCTTGCTTTGCCTCACAGCCGGTACAGCCAGCGAATCCGCGGCGCGATGGCGTAGTTGAGCTGGATCAGCACGATGACCGCGATACTGATGTAGGTGCTGTTTGGAATAGGGAGCAGGCAGAGCGCCGCGCCGAACGCGTAGAGCCCCTGCGCGATGATGATGCGCCGCTCGACCGCCGCGCTCATCTCCTCCGTGACTTCCTCCTTCACCAGCTTCGCGCGCCGCGCGTAGCGCCAGCCAGCGAAAAGCATCGCGCCGAGCAGGAAGATGTTGAGCCAGTAGACGGCCAGCGCCACGCGGTAGGCGATGAATGCTGAGAGCAGTCCGGTCGAGAATGGCATCAGCGTCACCGCCAGCAGAAAGCCCAGATGAATCCACGCCAGGTTGCGGTCACCGCGTGCGAATTGATTGAGCTGTGTCTGCTGCCCGATCCAGAAGATGCCCAGCGTCAGGAAGCTCATGAGATAGGCGACGATGCGCGGGGAGAGCGCCATGAGCGCCGACCACAGTTCACGCTCGCTCTCATTCGGATGGCTTGGAGGAACGTGCAGGTCCAGCACGAGCAGTGTCACGGCGATGGCGAAGACGCCGTCGCTCAGCGCCGCCAGCCGCTCCAGGCTTTGCCCAGCGAACAGGTTATAGATTGGGCGCATTGGCGGGTCCCTTCTCTTGAATCCATCGCTTCAGCTTCCAGCCCGACCCTGCATGGCGCGCCACCTGATTGTAGCAACACGCGGCGCTCAATGGGCGGATGGCTGCCAGCGCCAGCCAATTTGGCGAGCGAATGGCGAGCGCTGTGTGGCCAGGAAAGCCCAGCCGCTGATTCGCTCCTGGCGCCAGTTGACAGGTATACTGGGTAATGGTACAGTCTAGGCAATCGTTTGTTCACTGGAGCGCAGACACCCTGAACCACCTGGATCGAGGCGCCGATGCCTATCACGCTGAAGGAGTTGAGCCAGCTCGCTGGCGTGCATCCTTCGACGGTCGCTCGTGTGCTCCAGAATGACCCGCGCCAGCGTGTCAGCGAGGAGTTGCGCGCGCGCATCGTGCTCCTGGCGCGTGAGCATCAGTACCGCCCGAACAGCGTGGCGCGCTCGCTGCGCACCAAGCGCAGCGCCGTCCTGGGCGCGCTGATTCCTGACATCGCCAACCCCTTCTTCGCGAGCGTCCTGCGTGGCATGGAGGACGCCGCCGCCGAGCGTGACTACAGCATTATCCTGGCGAACACCGATGACTTGCCCGCACGCGAGGCCCACGGTCTGGCCATGCTGCGCGACCGTCAAGTTGATGGGTTGTTGCTGGCCACCGCCCGGCGGAATGACCCCGCTATCGAGCTGCTCGCTGCCGAGCGTCTCCCATTCGTGCTCGTCAACCGCCACACCAGCCCGATCACGCCCAACGCCGTCGTCCCCGATGATTACGCGGGCGCCTGCGCGGCGGTCGAGCATTTGCTCGGCCTCGGTCATCGTCGCATCGCTCACATTTCCGGCTCTGACGAGGTCTCCACCGGCTACCTACGACGCCAGGGATATCTCGATACCCTGCGGCGCTATGAGGCGCGGGCGTCCGTGGACCCCGCGCTGCTGGTTCCCGGCAGCTTCCGTGAGTCGGGCGGCTATGACGCCATGCGCGCCCTGCTGGCGCTGAGCGATCCGCCGACCGCCGTCTTCGCGGTCAACGACCTCGCCGCCCTGGGCGCCCTGCATGCGATCGCGGATGCGGGCCTGCGCGTTCCGGGCGACATTTCAGTGGTGGGCTTTAACGACGTGTTCCACGCGACCTATGTCACGCCGCTGCTCACGACGATGCAGGTTCCCCACCGCGCTATGGGCGCCCGCGCTGTCGAGCGCCTGATCGCCATGATTATTGATGGCGTCTGGCCGGAGCGCCCACTCCTGCTGCCCGTCGCTCTGGTCGCGCGAGAGAGTTCTGGCCCGCCACCCGTGCGGCGGGCCATGACGCCCCGGCGCTTCCGCGAGCGTGGCGAGGCGCAGCCGGGGCGCTAGGCGGACATAAGTGGACATGGGATGGCGCGCGCTCGTGCGTGTCTAAAAAATTAGGCTCGCTGGTGGCGATAGAAGCTCAGGCGCTGGGCGATGCGAAAGGGGTGGCGAAGCGTGACATGGATCTCGCGACTGTGGTCCGGTAAACGGCGCGCCCAATCTGGAGCGCGCCAGAGCGCCACCACATCAGGCGATGGGGCCGCGCCGGGCGCGGCCCCATCTACACGGCGACAATCGGAAGCCGGTTCGGCTGAATCTGGGAGGGAAGGCATGACGACTGTTGGCTTCGTCGGACTCGGCGCTATGGGTGGACGGGTCGCCAAACGCTTACTGGACGCGGGCTATCAGGTGACCGGCTACAACCGGACATCCGCGAAAGCGCAATGGCTGGTTGACGCCGGACTGCGGCTGGCTGACAGCCCGCGCGCCGTCGCGGAGGCCTCCGACATCACCTTCTCGATGGTCACCAATACCACCGCTTTGCAAGCGATCTTTGAGGGGCCGGACGGTATCCTCAGCGCGCTCGGCCCCGACAAGATCTATGTGGACATGAGTACCGTCAGCCCGGCGATGTCGCGCAAGATCGCCGGACAGGTCACGGCGTGCGGCGCGCGCATGCTCGACGCGCCCGTCTCGGGCAGCGTCGTCACGCTGGAGCAGGGCAAGCTCTCGATGATGATCGGAGGCGAGAAGGCGGTCTACGACCGCGTACTGCCCGTGCTGCACGCCATCGCGCCGAATGTCCACTATGTCGGCGAGAACGGCCAGGCCGTCCTGATGAAGATCGCCATCAATCTCAACCTGCAAGTGCAGATCATGGGGTTCTGCGAGGGCATGCTGCTGGCGGAGAAGGGTGGCATTCCGCGCGAGGTGGCCATGCGCGCGATGCTCGATAGCGTGATCGCCTCGCCATCGCTCAAGTACCGCGCGCCCTTCATCACCGAAGCGCCCGACGAGGTCTGGTTCAACGTCAACATGATGCAGAAGGACATGATGCTCGCCCTGGAGATGGGACGCCAGCTCGATGTGCCGATGCCGACCACAGCGATCAGCAACGAGTATCTGACATCGGCGCGCGGCATGGGCCTCGCGGAGCACGACTTCTACATCGTCTTCCAGGTGCTCGCCAAGATGGCGGGTGTGGAGGCGGATGTGGCCGCGCTCGCCGGTGATGGCGCGAAATCGGCTTCCCAGAAAGTCCAGGGCGCCATCTAGCCAGAGGAGATCGGATCATGGTGGAGGACCGCGTGGCGTTGCGCGTTTGCACGTTCCAGGGTCTGCAAAACCTGCCGCTGTTCGCAGCTCGGCGGCTGGGCTACTTTGATGAGGCCAGCCTCGATGTCACGCTGTCCTTCACCAACAGTTCCGCCCAGCAACTCTCCGCGCTGGCCACGGGCGAATATGACCTTATCCATACCGCCCCGGACAATGTGGTGAACTTCGACACCAATCCGGCGGGGTTCGGCCTCGATCCCGCCAGCGCGCCGCGCATTGTGATGCTGATGGGCGGAAGCAATGGCCCCCTCGGCGTCTACGCCCGCCATGGCGTCTCGGATGCGGCGGCGCTGCGCGGGCAGGACATTGGGGTGGATAACCCCGCCTCGGGCTTCGCGCTCGTCCTGCGCGACTTGCTCGCCCGCGCCGGCTTGGAGCTGGGGCGCGACTACCGCTTCACCACCGCGGGTGGCACAAGCAAGCGCGCGCAGGGGCTGCTCGCGGGCGAGTTCGCGGCCACCATCCTCTATACCCCCTTTGATATGCTGGTCGAGACGGCGGGCTGCCATTTGCTCGCAAGCTCCCGCACGGCCTACCCCGCTTACGCCTCACAGGCGCTCTCGGCCACCGAGCCGTGGATCGCAGCGCATGGTGATCTCGTCACGCGCTACACTGGCGCGTGGCTCCGTGCGCTGCGCTGGATCTATGATCCCGCCGCGCGCGGAGCCGTCGAGGCGCTGCTCGCTGAGGAGGCGGGGCTCGGCCTCGCGGGGGTTGCGCCAGCCCGCGCCTACGCCGCCTTTACCCATCCACGCGACGGCTACGGTGAGCGGGCCATCCTCGATGATACAGGACTCGCCCAGGTGATCGCGCTGCGCGCGCGCTACGGCGCGCCGGCCAGGCCGCTCGGCGCGCCAGCGGAGTACTGCGACCTCCGCTGGTACGAGCGTGCGGTCGCGGGGATGCCCGGCTCCTGGAGCTGAGCCTTTCCCCGCGACCGCTTTCGCACAGGCCCCTATACCCGTATTTCAACACCGCCGGCAGGGAGGCCGTATTTCTCGAGGCATTCCTTGATAGTGTCACCATCGAGGGGCTTCTCGATCGATTCGATCTCCCATTTGTTCGCGCTATTCTTGACAAATTCGCAGAGCACGATCCCCCAATTCTCAGGGTGTTTTTGCCCCAGGTTGATGGACACCAAAGGGGACCCGTCCGCATAATCAAGCACGCGGAACCGCACATTCGCATGCTTGAACAATTGCTGGGTCTGCTCTCCATTCAGGGTCATTTGACGCGTAGACCCTTTATAAATGTGTACATAGACGACAATGCGCACGACATCGGGAGGCAGTTTTGAGAAATCGATGGTTCCTGTCTCATCTGGCGCGCTCTTATTGCCCCCATAGCGTGCGTCTTTTGAGCGTATGACCGCCGCCGTTCTCATGGTGCTCCCATAGGGGAACAGATGCCGATTTTCGTATCTCTCGGGCATTTCTGGGCCTGGCCAATAGACGATATCGCGGCTGGAATAGACGCGGGATCCTTTGGGGTCGCTGACATCACCACGACAGATGAAGAGGGCGTAGTCAACGTCAAACTCCTGATTGGGAACCGCCGCTGCCGCAGCGGCGACCTCTTTGGAAACGCCCCAATACATTTCAATCTGGACTTTGGTCAGGTCTATCGGTACGACCTGCCCCTTCTCTAGCTCGACCACGACACGCGACTGCTTTTCAGCTTTTAGCGGGTTAGAGGGCGTGTCAGCAGGAAGCGCGGGCGCATTCGCTGACCGATCGAGCTGGTGAATGATCTGGGCTAACGCGACTGGATAGTTCCCGGTCGCGTCATAGCGCAAGTAGGCGCTCCACAGCGGAGGAACCTCCTTGAGATCGAATGGCTTTGCCACTACGATAATCGGCTCGCGCATGAATCCATCTTTCGCGCGATGTATTGCCGCGTCCATCTCGCGGTGAACCCATTCGGAGTGGAGAGCGTTAGGGGTAAGAACCAGTATCAGCAGGTCTCGTTGCAGCGCCAAATTCATTTGCTCAACGACACTTCCTGGCTCCATGTTCGCTGTATCAATCCAGACACTAACGCCAATTTCCGTCAGGTCGTTCGCCAGTTTATGTGCAAAGGTCGAATCGCTTTTAGCGTGGCTGATAAACACCGTTGGCTGCGGCATGTAGCACTCCTTCAGCAACTTTGGAATACGATGGAAGAGAGAATCGCTGCTTTATTTACTTTGATTATGAAATGCAATCGCACGCAGGTCAAGAGCCGGGATGTGATTTGGTTTCTCCCCGCTTCAGCCAGATTCTCGCCTTGCGATCTCTCCTCTGGATTGTGGCCGGCGCCCTTCCTAAAAGCCAGCTGGGAGACGCCGTTCGTGAGTTTTTGGCTATTACCTTCTGCTCTTGGCGCAAGAAACAAAACCCGCAGGATCAGCGCCATGCGTGATGATGCGCTCAAATGCGTTTCGCTGGTATGATGATGTGTTTTCAGGGGAGCGCGATATCACTGGAAAGCCGGATTCAGCTTTTCGGCCTCGCCGTCCCAATCCTTGGACGCGGATCAATTCGCTTCTGGGCGCGGTGCGCGGTATGCCAGCAATCCATCCTTGGGGTTCCGCGTTTCGTACAACGAACGAACCGGGGGTGGGGGGTCGCGCCAAGACGACGCCCCCGCTCCTCGCGAGGAGCGGGGGCGGTGGCAGACTACCGGTCTGCTTGCGCGCCAGCCGTGACTGTTCCGCCGAGATAGAGCGCCGCGATCTCTGGGTTGTTCAGCACGCCCTCGCTGGGCCCGTCCAGTCGCACGCGACCACTCTCCATCACGACACCATGATCGGCGAGCTTGAGTCCCGCTTTGGCGTTCTGCTCGACGAGCAGAATCGTCTTCCCGGAATCTCGCATGTCCCGGATGGTCTTGAAGACCTCTTTGAGCGTCTTCGGATCGAGACCCATCGAAGGCTCATCGAGCAGCACCAGCGCTGGATCCAGCATCAGACAGCGCGCAAACTCGCACAGTCGCTGCTGGCCGCCGGAGAGGCTGCCTGCCTGCTCGTTAGCCTTCTCGCGCACAATCGGGAACATCTCCAGGATATGCTCGTAGCGCCGCCGGACGAGCGCCGAATCCGAGAGCGTATACGCTCCCATCTCCACGTTCTCCCGCACGGTCATCGCGGGGAAGAGGCTGTGATTCTGCGGCACCTGCGCCAGACCGGAGGAGAGGATGCGCTGTGGGCTCCACCCGGCGATATTCTGACCCTTGAAGATGATCTGCCCGACGCGCGGCTTGAGCAGGCCGCTCACCGCCGATAGCACGGTAGACTTGCCCGCACCGTTGGGGCCGACGATGCAGGCGATGGAGCCCTCGACGATATCGAGGCTGACCCCACGCAGCACGTCACCACCCCCGTAACCGGCGAACACATTCTCTAGCTGGAGTAGCATGGCTGTCAGTCTCCCAAATACGCTTCGAGCACCGCCGGGTTCGCGCGCACCTCGGCGGGCGTTCCCTCCGCGAGCTTCGATCCCCGGTGCATCACCATCACTTTGTCGCACAGGCCCATCACGAATTCCATGTTGTGCTCAACAATCAGGAAGGTGACGCCCTGCTTGTTCAACTGTCGAATGCGCTCGCCGAGTTGCCCGATCAGCGTAGGGTTGATGCCGCCCGCCGGCTCGTCGAGCAAAATCACCCGCGGCTCCGCGACCAGGATGAACGCCAGTTCCAGCAACTTGCGCTGCCCGTAGGAGAGGCTGCCTCCTGGCTTGTCTTTCAGATGGGTTAGCCCGACGAAATCGAGCAGGCGTAGCACGCGCTCACGCTCGCCCGACGCGCTCCAGCCGCCGAATAGCGACGCCAGCCCCTTGCGGTGGATGGCGACGTGCATATTCTCTGTGACCGTCAGACGCGAGAAGATTCGGGTAAGCTGAAATGTGCGCCCGATGCCCAGCCCAAAGATCTTGTCCGGCTTGTAGCGACTGATGTCGGATCCATTGAAGAGCACCAGCGCCCGAATCGGCCTGCTCATAGCCAGTAATGACATTGAACAGAGTCGTTTTGCCTGAGCCATTGGGGCCGATCAGCCCCGTGATCGAGCCTTGCTCGACCGAAATATCGCATGTGTTGAGCGCCTGGATGCCGCCGAACGCCTTCGAGACGGCATGCGCTTCCAGCAGACTCATGAGTATTTCTCCCGCTCCCAGCTTCCGCTGTCGTTAGCGCCGCTCCACAACTGCCGTATTCTCCGTGCGCTGCTCCGTATCCGGCGCGCCGCCGTCTGAGGCGGGCCAGCGGCGAGCTGCGCGCCGCTGCGGGCGCCTCGGATGTTCTGGATGAGCTGACTGATCGCGGGCACGATTCCTTGTGGTAGCAGGAGAATGACCGCCACGAAAATCGCTCCATAGAGGATCAAATACCAGCCGGATTCACCAAGTCCACGGCAAGGTATTGCTGCGCGGGGATGAGGATCAAGGCTCCAAGCAGCGGGCCGGAGATCGTACCCAGACCGCCCAGGAAGGCCATCAGCGCGATAACCACATCGAACTGGGCGTTGAACCCGCTGCTGGGATAGATGGACTCGATGAAGTAGCCCCACACTGCTCCACACATGCCGACAAAGAACGCCGACAGCGCGAATGCGCTCAGCTTGAGCATGGTCGTCCGCACGCCCAGTCCAAGCGCGCGGTCCTCGTCGTCGCGGATCGCCAGCAATTCCAGGCCGTACTTCGAGTGGCGCACCAGCCACGATACCGCTACCGTGAGGACCAGGATGGCCACCATCACATAGTAAAAGGGGATGTTGTACGAGGCGCCAAACCACGGCGGGATGGGATACTCGAGGCCCGTATAGCCCTTGGTCAGCCCGAAGAGATTGTTCTCAGCCAGGAGCTGGAAGATAAAGAGAAACGCGATGGTGATCACGATGAACGTATGGCGGCGTGTGCGTAGGGCGATGAACCCGATCGGCACAGCGACGATCGCCGCGACCAGCCCCGCGAGCGGCACAAGCTCGAATGGCGTATACCCACCGGGGACATGCCACGAACTGCACACAATCGCCAGGGTGTACGCGCCCACGCCGAAGAACGCCGCGTGGCCCAGAGCAATGTAACCGGTGTACCCGGAAAAGATGTTCCAGGCCGCGCCAGCGGCGGCGAAGACCAGCGTGAAGAAGGCGACCGATGTCGAAGACCCATCGCTGAAGATCAGTGGGAACACGATCAGACCGGCCAGAACGACCAGCCAGAACGGGCCCTCAATCCATCTTAGATTGCGAAGACTTCTCCCCGCTGTCGGGGCCTGGGATTGCTGCGCTACCGTTGCCATATGTGGTGGACCGTGCTTTCCTCTCGTTCGCTCGCGTTGAGCGCTCACTCGGTGTCGTCGTCAGCGCCACACGCCCTTACTGGCTGCGTGTGGCGAGCTTGCCGAAGAGCCCCTGCGGCCGGAAGAGCAGCAGGACAACCAGCAAGACATAGAACACTGTGCTTGCCCACACCGGCGACCAGACCACAGCCGTCACATCCTCGATCACGAGCATGCCAACAGCGGCGATCAGCGCCCCGTTGATACTGCCCATGCCGCCGAGGATGATGATCACGAGTAGGCGCGAGATCAGGTCGTAATGACTCCCCGCATTGAACGGCGTCGTGGCTCCGAACGCCATGCCCCCTGCCGCTGCGAGCGAGACGCCGATCGCGAATGTCAGCGCTGAGACACGCTCGACATCAATGCCGATCAGCAGCGCGGCGGCGCGGTTTTGCGTCGTCGCGCGCACACTACGCCCGAACTTCGTCCTGAACAGCAGGAAATAGAGCGCGCCCAGCAGGGCGACGCTCATACCGAACGCCATCAGATAGATATAGGGGAGATAAAATCCGCCGATCTGAATAGAGCTGGTCATATACCAGGCGTGCAGAGATTGCAGATTGGGGCTAAAGACAATATTCAGCCCACCCTCGATGATGAGCGCGATAGCGTAGGTCACCAGAATTGAGAGCTGGGTGCGATTCTGCTTGAGCGGGCGAATCAGCATCAACTCGAGAATGAGGCCAAGTAGGAACATCACCGGAATCGTGATAATCAGGCCGAGGAAGGGATCGAGGCCGAAGTGTGTCTCCAGCCAGAAGCTCAGGTAAGCGCCCAACACGACGAAGGCGCCCTGGGCGACATTGATAATGTCCATTACGCCAAAGACGAGCGTCAGTCCAGCGGCCATGAGGGCATAGACGCCACCGGTGAGAATGCCTGACACGATTGCCTTTTCGAGCGCCACTGGATCGAGCGTCATGGTTCTCTGTCTCCTTGGGAGGGGCGCGATAGCCCCTGAGGCGCTCCCGCCCGGAGGAGCGTGTTAGCTCCTCCGGCGGGGGTGGCGCCGAGCGCGCTCGCGATATCGCTCACGCGCCGGACGCCACTCATATTACTCTTACGGCCAGTTTGTCTTGGGGTACTCGATCGCGGCGGTCGCTACATTCGACGGATACACCGGAATGAAGTTACCACCCTGCCACTGGAACAGGTAGCCCTGCGCCAGCGTGTTCTGACCGGTGCTGTCGAACTTGACCGCGCCCTGGCAGCTCTGGAACGTCCCAGTATGCAGGGTCGCGATCAGCTTGGTCTGATCGAGGCTGTTGTTCTGCGTCACGGCCTGCGCGACGACCTGGCCAACCGACCACGCCTCCGCGACGTCCGAGCTGATGCCCGACTTGTCGCCGCCGTACTTGGCGATGTAGGCCTGCACCATCGTCGCGTTCTGTGGCGCGTTGAGATCCGGCCACCAGCCGTTGGGGACCAGCACACCCTCAGCGGAGCTCGCTCCACCGATTGCGTTGAGGAACTGTGTGCCCTGGTCGGGGCCAGCGGTCGCGATCAGCGACTCGGGGTTGTAGTGCTGCTGCTTGAAGTCCTGGATGAACGAAGCGATATCGGGCAGCAGTGTGCCAGTGACGACGACCTGCGCCTTGGAGGCGATGATCCCGTCAGCGATCGGGGTGTAGTCGGTCGTCTCCGCCGGATAGACTTTGTTGTAGACCGTCTGGATGCCGGCCTTCTCCATGATGGCGCGCGCCGTATCCACCTGGGGCTGCGTAAAGGGGTCATCCTCGGTGGCGTAGGCTGCCGTCGTTGGGCGCTGACCAGCGGGCAGGTTGGAGACGTAGTTAGCGTATGCGACGAGGTTGTTGGCCACGGGCAGTGAGACGTCAAAGACGTTGTTCAGGCCCTGCTGGAAGACCGATGGGCCACCGCCAGCGCCTTCAACCATCGCGAAACCGTAGCGGTTGGCGACAACGGAGGCAGGCTTGGTCAACAGGGTCGAGAACGGCCCGAAGACCAGATCAACATGGTCTGTGTTGATCAGCGTCTGATAGTTGGTCGTCACCTGCTGCGGGTCGCTGGCGTCAGAGAGGATGGTCAGCTTGACCTGGCGCCCAAGGAGGCCACCATGCGCGTTGGTATAGTCGGCCCAAAGCTGATAGCCCTGCTGGAATGCCTGGCCATCAGCGGAGAAGTCGCCGGAGAGCGACAGCGAGATACCGATGTTGATGGGTGAGTTGTTCGCGCTCGCGCTGCTCGCGCTCCCACATCCCGCGAGCAGAAGCGTCAGGCTCGTCAGAATGCCAAGAGAACTGAACAAGCGATGAATCCGTTTGGACCCACGTCCGATCATGACTCCGCTCCTCACGCTACACCTCTGTAGCTTGGTCTGGGTTTTGTCAGACTACGCGACGATGCGTTCACTACAGCCGCTGGCGCATCCAGTCGGCCTGCTGAGGCCGGTATTTGTACGGGATGTTGTTGCAGACATGGTTGCCTTCATCAAACAACCACAGATCAACCGGGCCAGACGCTTCTCGCGCCAACCGTTCCGCGTCCGCGGGTGGTATGACCCGGTCCTGCCGTCCCATAATGACCAGGAGCGGGCAAGTGACTCGCTCCGCGACACCCTCTAGCGTGAATGGGCGCAACCGTTCCAGCGCTTCAGCGCGCGTAGTAGCGCCGCTGCGGTGGATAAAGGCTTCCTGGGTCAGGTCGGGCATCTGGTCGAACGCGCCGGGAATGTCGTACGGTCCCGCGATGGCGATCGCCGCACGTACACGCGGCTCGAAAGCGGCGGCGTGTGGCGCATAAAATCCGCCGAGGCTCACCCCTACGAGGCCCACTCGCTCCGCGTCAACATCAGACCTGCGCTCTAGCATGTTGATCGCGGCGCGGATAACGACTTCGTAGTCGGCCCGCATCGGGCGGTCAAACTCCATCTCACCCTGGCCGGGCCCATCAATTGCCAGTGTCGCTATGCCACGGCGCAGGAAATCATCAGAATACTTGTGCATTTCCTCCTTTACTGAATCGAGGCCGGGTATCAGTATCGCAACGGGGGGATGAGGAACATGCCAGGGCTTACGCAAAATACCCCACATCGTCACGTCCGGCTCATAAGGAATCGCGATGCGCTCGCCAGGGGGATCAAACCAGGGCAGCGCCCGCTCGTAACAGCGGACGGTCCGCTCGTGCGCTTCGCGCAGCTGCTCTGGAAAGGCGACCGCTAGAAATTTGCCAAAGTGGTAGGCCATCGAGGCATGGAAGAGGTGTTCGGCGGCTGACTCGTATTGCCCGTTCGCCACCGCCTCCTCGCCCATCCGCTCGTGCGTCGCGCCACACGCCGACCACTCGCGCGTCCAGTCTTCCCATGCCTGGATGCGCGCGGTCACGCGCTGGTACTCGTTGAGGTCAATGCCATTCGCGATAAATCGGGGAGCCCAGTTGGTAATCGCTACCTGGACGCGCGTATCTACCGCCATGTGGGTGTACCTCTTCGTTCACCATGACACGCTATCGCGTCGCTCGCTTCGCATGGGTGTGAGCTGGCTCGCGGACGCTTCCAGCCTCGTTTGTCCCATGCGCAATCGTTCGTCTATGCTGAACAAACGATTGACGCAACAATAGCATTCAACAAACATCTTGTCAAGCGCCGCATGTCGCCTGAATTGACATCGCCATAGCCGCTACGCTAGATTGCGAGCAGCCTCACACGACGACTACTGTTTGTGGCGCGTCTCTCGACGCGCCCTACGCGATTTGGGAGCGTACGCCAATGCCTGAACAACGCGGACGGGTCAACCTCGACAAGCAGATGCATGAGATCGAGCGGCTGCGCGCCGAGATGAGCGCGACCCCGGAGAAGCAGCGCGCCATCACGACACGCGCGGTCGCGCGCATCCTCGATGACGTCCACCTCGAAGGCCGCATGGGCAAGTTCTACGTCCAGGCTGACGAGCCGCTCTCGCGCGGTGGGACCGAGCAGGGCGCTTCGCCGCTCCAGTTCTTGATGGTCGGCGTCGCCTTCTGACTGCTCACCCAACTGGCGCGGTTCGCGCCTCTGTACAATGTCCCGATTGACGACGCTTCCGCCGACGTTCGGGCGACCTTCCGCAATACCGAGAAATACGACGTGGATGACGCCGCGCCCTACTTCGAGCAGGTGACCATCGCGCTGACCGTCGCCAGCCCCGCGCCGGATGACCAGGTCCGCCAGCTCATCACCCACGCCGAGCGCGCCTGTCACGCCGCCCAGACCCTCCGGCACGGCGTGCCGGTGACACTGAGCGCCACACTGAATGGTGGCCAGCTTGAAATGCCGTGAGCCACATACGCCTACATGGTGGGAGGCCCGATGACCAGCGCCGCCGTCTATGATCCCGATCCCGCGTTGAAGCGTCCGGCGTTTTCGGACGCGGAATACGCCCGCCGCGACGCCGCGACGCGCGCGGTGATGCGCGCGTCCGGCGTGGACGCGCTCGTCCTCTACGGGACGCCGGGCCTGGACTCCGAGGTCCAGTATCTCTCCGGCTTCCGCGTCACGCGCGAGGCGATGCTCGTCTACCCGCTGGACGGCTCGCCCACGCTGTACGTCGAGTACTTTAACCATACGCCCCATGCCCGCCGAATCATCACACGCGCTGACGTGCGCTGGGGCGGCGATGATCTCGCCGCGACGGTGGCCGCCGATCTGCGCGCGCGTGGCCTGGCCGCCGCGCGGCTGGGCTACGCCGGTCTGCTCCCCGTCCAGCGCTACCTGCGGCTGCGCCAGGCGCTGCCCCAGGCGGAGCTGGTGGATGTCAGCGGCGACCTGCGCCGGCTGCGGCTGGTCAAGAGCGATGAAGAGCTGGCGTTCCTCCGCGAGGGCGCGCGGCTCACCGATCGCGCCGCCCTCGCGCTCGCCGAGCAGGCCCGCCCCGGCATGACCGAGCACGACCTGATCGCGATCATCGAGGGCGCCTATCTCAGCGCCGGGGGTCAGACCGGCATTCACTATCTCGCCTCCACGCCGATGGCGAATCCTGAACGCTGCGTCCCAGCGCAGCAGCCGTCGGGACGGGTGATTCAGGTGGGCGACGCGCTCATCACCGAAATCAGCGCGCAATACCAGGGCTATTCTGGCCAGATTCTGCGCCCGTATAGCGTCGGCGCCGCGCCGACGCCCGCCTATCAGCGGATGTACGATGTCGCGGTCGAAGCCTTTGAGCGCATCGCGGGCGTCATCAAGGCCGGAGCCTCAACGGAGGACGCGCTCGACGCCGCCGAGCCGATCCACGCCGCCGGATACACGATCTGCGATGACCTCCTCCATGGCTATGGCGGGGGCTATCTGCCCCCAGTCCTGCGCACGCGCCGCACGAGCGCCACGCCACCGCCGCCGTTCACCTTTGAGGAGAACATGACGGTGGTGATTCAACCGAACGTCATCACCGAGGATGAGCGCAGCGGCGTGCAGGTCGGCGAGCTGGTGCGCGTCACCCGCGACGGTGTGGAGCGCATGCACACGTATCCCATGCGCTTCACCCGCTGCGGGTAGCGGGCGGGTAGCGGGCGCAATCATTCGCGCCTCAAGGCGGCAAAGCCGCCACGAGACCCGCCTGCGCGGGTCCTGATTCGCCCGCCGCGCCCGCCGCGTTCGCTAGCCGAGCAGCCCCAGCGGCTCCTCGACCAGATCGGCCAGCGCGCCGAGGAATTGCGCCCCGCGCGCGCCGTCCACCACGCGGTGGTCGCACGACAGGCTGAGCGCCATCACCGGCTGGATCGCTGGCGCGCCGTTGAGCGGCACGACCCGCTCGACGATGCGCCCGACCGCCAGAATCGCGGCCTGCGGCGCGGGGACGATCGCGTTGAAGGCGTCCACGCCGAACATGCCAAGATTGCTGATGGTGAACGTCGCGCCCGCCAGGTCGTCCGAGCGTTGCTTGCCGGCCTGCGCGCGCTTGACCAGCTCGGCGCGCCGCGCCGCGATCTCCTGCACGCTGAGCCGGTCGGCTCCGTGAATGACTGGAACGACCAGCCCGTCGCTCGTGGCGACCGCCAGCCCAACGTTGATCTCAGGGTGAGTGACGATGCCGCCATCACGCCAGGAGGCGTTCAGCCGCGGGTGCGCCAGTAGTGTCTCCGCGACGACCTTCACCAGCAGGTCGGTGTAGGTGACGCCGCTCTCCTGCCGTTGCTTGAGGCTCTCGCGCCAGGCGATCATCCGGCTGGCGTTGACCTCGCGCAGGAGGAAGAAGTGCGGTATCTCCTGCCAGCTTTGCGTGGTGCGCTCGGCCATGATCCGCCAGATCGGGCTGATCGTGGTCGCCACACCCGCTGCCACGGCTGGCGCGGGTCGCGCCGTCGCGGTGTTCGCCGCCATCACATCCGCCGTCAGCACGGCGCGCTCCGGGCCGCTGCCCGTTACCAGGCGCAGGTCAACCCCGCGCTCCTGGGCGATGCGCCGCGCCTTGGGTGAGGCGGCCTGGAGTCGCACGCCAGCGGGCGGCGTTGCGAGCGCCACAGCGGGCGCGGCGCTCGCCGCCGTCTGGCCATTGCGTGATTCCAGGTAGGCCAGCACGTCCGATTTCTGGACGCGTGAGCCGGACACTGGCACCTCGCGCAGGTCCACACCATGCTCGCTGGCGATGCGCGCCGCGAGTGGGCTAGCCTCCGGCCACGAACCCAGGTTCGGCCCGGTCGGCGCGCTGGCCGCGACGGCCGCGGGCGCGTGGCCATTGCCCGTCGCGGGCGCGGACCTCACCCCTGGCCCCTCTCCTGAGAGGAGAGGGGAGGCGGTGGGGTCTCGCCGGGCGCCAGGATCTTCGCGATGACGGAACCGACCGGCACATCGTCGCCCTCGTGGGCCACGAAGCCGGTGAGGATGCCGCTCGCGCGCGCCTCGAGCTCCTCCGTCGCCTTGTCGGTCTGGATCTCGGCGATCACGTCACCCGCGCTGACCGTGTCGCCCTCCGCCTTGAGCCAGCGCACTAGCTGGCCCGTTTGCTGGGCCATGCCGAGCGCCGGCATAATCACATCTGTCGCCATCGGATGGTTCTCTTTTTACTGGCGGGTTCCCGGCGGGTGAAACCGCGTCTAAGGCGCCTGACGCCGCGAAGGACGCCTGCGCGGCCATTGGAACGGCGGCCATCCGCTATTTCTTCGCCTTCGCGCCGTTGTGGGTCACCGGCGTGGGCTTGCTCATGCCAGCGGCGGTGTTGCGGTGCGATTGCGTATCGCGCGTGGTCGTGAGGGGGCCGGTCGCGGTGTAGTAGTGAGCGCCAGCTACCAGCAACTCCTCGGCGGGGAAGCGCGTGATGACCTCGCAGCCGTCCTTCGTGACGATCAGCTGCTCCTCGATGCGCGCGGCGGACCAGCCATCGGACGCCGGCCAGAACGTCTCCAGCGCGAAGACCATGCCTTCCTGAATCACCTCGGGGTGCTTGAGGGAGACCAGGCGGCTGAAGATCGGCTTCTCCCAGATCGAGAGGCCCACGCCATGCCCGTACTGCAGCGCGAACGCCGCCTCCTCGTCCGGGAAGCCAAACTCTTCGGCCTTCGGCCAGAGCGAGACGACATCCGCCGTCGTGACGCCGGGGCGAATCATGGCGATCGCCGTGTCCAGAATCTCACGGCACCGCTTGTAGGCGTCCACCTGCGACTGGGACGCGCTGCCGATGGCGAACGTGCGGTAGTAGCAGGTCTTGTAGCCGTTGTAGCTGTGCAGGATGTCGAAGTAGGCCGGGTCGCCGGGGCGCAGCGCGCGGTCGCTGAAGACGTGCGGGTGCGGGCTGCAGCGCTCGCCGGAGATGGCGTTGACGCCCTCGACGAACTCTGAGCCCATATCGTAGAGCATCTTGCTCACCAGGCCGACGCACTCGTTCTCTTGCACGCCGGGCTTCATGAAGCGGTACAGCTCGTCATACGCCGCGTCCACCATCATGCAGGCGGTGTTCAGCAGCGTGATCTCGTCCACGGTCTTGATCATGCGGGCTTGCTGCATCAGCTGCTGGCCGTCCACGACCTCGATGCCCTCGCGCTGCAAGGCGAAGAGCACCGGCGGCTCGACGACATCAATGCCGAGCGGCTGGCCCATCAGCCCGCGCTCTTCGAGCTCGATGCGAATCTTGCGCGCCACGTCTTCCGCGCGCCCGGCCTCTGGCGCCATCGCGCCGCGCTGGGTCGAGATGCCCGCGCGTGAGCGCTCGCCGAGCCACGGGCTGTTGATTTGGTGGTTGCGCGCGGCGGAGCCGAAGTCCCACAGGATCGGCTCGTCGTTCTGTGGCAGCAGCGTGAACCGCGCGACCTTGTCAATCGCCCAGGTGCCGATGTGCGTCGCGGTGATGTAGCGGATGTTGGCCATGTCGAAGCAGAGCAGCGCGCCGATATCGGACACTTTCAGCAGCTTCTTGATGCGGTCGAGCCGCTGGACACGCAGCCGCTCGAAATCAACGCGCGCTTCCCAGTCCACGCCCATCGTACCGTATGTCTTGGGACCCATCTTATAAGACTCCTTTGGCTTCCGGGGGCGCCCGCTAGGCGCGGCCACAGAGCGTCTTGGCCAGGTCAGTCACCTTCTCAGGCGTCGGCACAGTCAAATCTTCCAAAGCGGGCGAGAACGGCACCGGCACGTCCATCGCCCCCATGCGCTTCACCGGCGCGTCGAGGTAGTAGAAGGCCCCGTCGGCGATGACCGCCGCCATTTCGGCGGTGACGCCGTAGCGCTCGTAGCCCTCGTCAATCACGATCGCGCGGCTGGTCTTCTTGGCCGACGTGATCAGGGCCTCTTTGTCCAGCGGGAACGTCGTGCGCGGGTCAATCACTTCGGCGCTGATGCCCAGCGACTGCAACTGCTCCGCCGCCGCCAGCGCGACCTGGACCATGCTGCTGGTCGCCACCAGCGTGATGTCGGTTCCGGCGCGCTTGATGTCGGCGACGCCGAACGGGATGGTGTACTCGCCCTCTGGCACCGGGCCTTTGAGGGTGTACATCATCTTGTCCTCGAAGATCACCACCGGGTTGTCGTCGCGGATGGCGGTCTTGAGCAGCCCCTTGGCGTCATACGGGGTGGAGGGCAGAACGACCTTCAGGCCGGGGATGTGGCTGACCCAGGCGTGCAGGCTCTGGCTGTGCTGCGCGGCGCTGCGGCGGGTGGCGCCCAGCGTCGTGCGGATGACCATCGGCGCCTTGAGCTTGCCGCCGGACATGTAGTGAATCTTGGCGGCCTGGTTGGCGACCTGGTCCATGATGATGCCCAGGAAGTCGCCGAACATGATGTCCACGACCGGGCGCATGCCCGTCATCGCCGCGCCAACACCGATGCCGGTGATGCCGGCTTCGGAGATCGGCGAGTCCATGATGCGCTCCGGGCCGAACTCGTCCACCAGCCCGCTGAGCACCTTGAACGGCGTGCCAGCCTCGGCCACATCTTCGCCGATGATGAACACCGACGGGTCGCGGCGCAGCTCTTCGGCCAGCGCCTCGCGGATCGCCTGGCTCAACGTGATCTCGCGTGTCCCGGAGGCCGTGGGCGCTCCGGTGGATACGGCGCTAGGCGTAGACATTCTCATCCACCTCCGATGCCTCGGGATACGGCGCTTCCAGCGCGAACTTCACGCCCGCCGCGACTGTCCGCGTCAACCTGCTGGCGCATCTCGTCGAGCGCCGCCGCGGTCGCGATGCCTTCGGCCTCCAGCCACGCGGCCATGAGCTTGATCGGGTCGCGGTCGCGCCGCCACGTCTCTTCTTCCTCGCGCGGGCGATAGTAGGCGCGCTGGATGTCGCCGACGTGGTGGCCGTAGTAGCGGTAGGTGTCGCAGAGCAGGAACGTCGGGCCTTCGCCCGCGCGCGCCCGCGCCACCGCCTGCTCCGAGGCCTCGCGGACCGCGCGCACGTCCTGCCCGTCCACATGCGTGACCGGGATGCCGAACGCCGCCGCGCGCGCGCCCAGCTCACCCGCGTGAGTCTCGGTGTAGTGGGTGTACTCGCCGTAGAGGTTGTTCTCGCAGACGTAGATCACGGGCAGCTTCCAGAGCGCGGCCATGTTCATGACTTCGTAGAGCAGCCCCTGCCCCAGCGCGCCATCGCCGAAGAAGCAGACCGCGACGCGGTCAATGCCCTGCTTCTTGCTGGCCATCGCCGCGCCGGTCGCGATGCCCGCGCTGCCGCCGACGATCGCGTTGGCGCCGAGGTTGCCGGTGTCCTGGTCGGCGATGTGCATGCTGCCGCCCTTGCCGCGGCAGTAGCCCGGCCTCTTTGCCCAGCAGCTCGGCGAACATGCGGTCAATCGAGGCGCCCTTGGCCAGGCAGTGGCCGTGGCCGCGATGCGT
The DNA here is from genome assembly GCA_963809385.1 of uncultured Chloroflexia bacterium. Taxonomy (GTDB): domain Bacteria; phylum Chloroflexota; class Ktedonobacteria; order Ktedonobacterales; family JADMIN01; genus JAKAIY01. The sequence goes on from CAWEJL010000004.1 coordinate 25,826, forward strand.
GCTGGTGATGTAGTCGTCGCGGCGCAGCGCGGCGCAGACGCCGACCGCGACCGCTTCCTCACCGCTGTACAGGTGCGCCAGGCCCGGCATGCGCGCCGTCATGTACAGATCGTTGACCTGCTCCTCGAACTGGCGAATTTCGAGCATCTGCCGGTAGATGCCCAGCCACTGTTCGGCTGTTGGCCCGCTGCCGCTTCCCCGCTGACGTCGCGCGGCTGGCGACGTGTCCGTCTGTGACATCCCGTAACCTCTCTGTTGAATGGGCTGTGTGGGCGCGCCGTCTTGAACGCTGGCAGGCTGCGCGCCGGTTATGTAGGGATTTAGGGCCGCGTCTCCCCAGCGGGCGCGGTCGTGGGCATGCTGTCCAGCGCGGCTTGCGCGTCCGCGCGGACCTGGGCGAGGTGCGCGCGCATCGCTGCCCGCGCTCCCTCCACATCGCGCCGCTCGATCGCTTCTAGCAGCGCCCGGTGATTGACTTGCCCGCGCTCCGGTCCGCCCGGCGCGGAGAAGATGAGCTTGCGCTGCTCGGCGAGCAGGTCCACGATCGAGTCCACCAGTGACAGGATCAGCGGATTGCGCGTCGCCAGCGCGAGTGTCCGGTGGAAGGCGTTGTCCGCCGCGATGTAGTCCTCGGACTGATGGAGCGCGACGTCCATCCGCTCGATGGCCTCGCGCAGCGCCGTGACCTGCGCCGCATCGGCGCGTTCCGCCGCCAGGGCGGCGATCTCCGGCTCGATGATCTCGCGCATCTCGACGAGATACTCGGGGCTTTGCAGGCGCCCGACGCGCATCATCAGGCTGATGGAGGAGCGCATGGCGTCGGAGGTGTTGTCGGTGACGACCGTGCCGCGCCCCTGCGTCATCTCGACCAGGCCCATCTGCGCCAGCGTCTTCAGCGCCTCGCGCACCGCCGTGCGGCTGGCTCCGAAGGCGACCGCTAGCTCGCGCTCCGGCGGCAAGCGGTCGCCCGCGCGCAGCTCGCCGCGCACGATGCGCTCGCGGATCTGGTCAACAATGCCCTCGAAGAGCTTGCCGCGCTCGACCGGCTGGTACATGCGCGCTCCCACCGCTGGTCCGGCGCCGCCGGACGCTTGGTCGTACCGGTATGATGGTCATACCAATTGGGACAAGTATTCCTGATTGCGGGCGTCTTGTCAAGCCCCTTGCGAGTGAATTCTTTGGATCGATGTTCTCTGGGGCGAGGGCGTAAAAAAAGAGCAGGCGCCGGTCGAGATTCCGTATCCCGCCGACGCCCGCAACGCCCACAAACTGGGCGCCTGGCGAGTTCTCTTTATTTATTGAGGAGGAGTAGCGCTAACCATCGCTGCGATGAAGACGATAAAAATGCCATAAGCCACCCAGCCCGCAATCTGGAGATATCCGAGAACGAGCCCGGCGATCGCCATGCCCCGCCCTTGAATCATGTTGTTGGACTGGTTGATCTTGTTGAATCCGAGGTGGCCGCAGATGATGGCGGGGATGGCTGTAAGGCCAAGCGTGCACATGCCAACGATCCCGAGGATCATGCTGGCCGTGGCCAGACCACTGGTACCAGCGGTAGGCAGCACACCCGTAGGAGCGTATCCTGGCTGAGCATATCCCGGTGGCGCGTATTCCTGTGGCGCGTAGCTTGGCGGCGGTGGCGCGTAGCTTGGCGGTGGCGCGTAGCTTGGCGGTGGCGCGTAGCTTGGCGGCGCCATCGGAGGCTGATAGGGTGGCTCATTCCCGCCTGGGTACTGCGGAGGATACTGGTCGGACATGCCGCGTCTCCAGTCTTGAGATGGGATTACTCAACGTGGAACTACTCAACGATGGCAGCCCGCTATCAAGATAACCCAGCTTGTGTGAATACACAAGCGCCAGCTTGCGAACACCATTGTCTCACGAACACGCAACAAGCTAGCGCTTGGCGTCCACTGGGTCGAGTATAGCGCCTGTTAATACCCCATCGGGCCTGTTTGCCCGGATTGCGGAATGGGTTGCCACACCTGGCCATCGCACGCGCTACCCACGCTCCCGCGCGTCCAGCGCCGCCTTCACGCGCGCTGGGGTGAACGGGATCGCCCGCACGCGCGCGCCGCAGGCGGCGTAGATCGCATTGGCGACGGCGGGCGCGGTTGTGACCATCGCTGGCTCGCCCGCGCCGAGCGGCGGCTGATCGGGCCGGTCAAGCAGCTCGATCTCGATCGCTGGGATTTCGGAGAAGGTCAGGATGGGGTAGCTCTCCCAGTCGAGGCTGGCGGCGCCCTCCGGCGTGAAGCGAAATTCTTCTTTGAGCGCGCGGCTCAGCGACTGGATGACGTTGCCCTCGATCTGGTTGCGCACGCCATCGGGGTTGATGATCTGCCCGCAGTCATGCGCCACCACGATCCGCCGCACGCGCACGGCGCCGCTTGCCGCGTCCACCGCGACCTCGGCGACGGTGGCGACGTAGGCCTCGGTATTCTCGTAGCGCGCGAACGCCAGCCCGCGCCCCTCGCCCGCTGGCAGCGGCTCGCCCCAGCCCGCGCGCCGCGCCGCCGCTTCCACGCACGGCCCGCGCGCGCGGGTCATCCAGGTAGCGTAGGCGGAACGCCAGCGGGTCCGCGCCCGCCGCCGTCGCCAGCTCATCCATGAAGGACTCGTTGGCGAAGGCGTTGGCGAAGGCGCCCAGGCTGCGCATCGAGGAGGAGCGCAGCGCGGCGCGCGCCAGCCAGTGGAGCGTCACGCGCTGGTCGGGCAGGGTGTAGTCGGTGGGCGCGTTGCGGTCGCCGCCCAGGAAGAAGCCGCGTGGCGGCGGCTCCGGCGCGCCAATCAGCCGCCCGGCGACGAAGTCGCCCGCCTGGCGCGGACGGTTGGCGTGTGACGGTGACCACCCCGCGAAGTCCCAGCCGCTGATCGCGCCGTCCGCGTCCAGCCCGCCGCGCAGCTCGATCACCATCGCTGGCGATTTCGGCTCCCAGGCGAACTCATCCGCGCGCGACCACTGTAAACGCACTGGCTGGCGCAGCTCGCGCGCGAGCAGGGCCGCGTCCGCCGCCACGTCATCTGAGCCGTTCTGTCCGTAGCCGCCCGCGCCCTCCATGTGGATCACCCGCACACGCTCCAGTCGGCGTTCGCAGCAGATCGGCCAGCGCCGCGCGCAGCGGGTAGACGCCCTGCGTGGAGCTCCAGACGGTCACTGTCTCGCCATCGGTAGCTGGCCACCGCGCACGACGGCCCGATGCGAGGCATGCGCCTGGAACGGCGTGGTATACGTCGCGCTCAGCCGCGTCGCCGCCCGCCCCAGCGCCGCATCCACGTCGCCACTGGTGGTGATGACGCGGTCGGTGGCGGGTTCCTGGCGCAGCGACTCGTGCACCGTCTCCATCGCGGGCAGGGCTGGCCCCTCGCTCCAGGTCACGCGCAGGTCGCGCGCCGCGCGGATCGCCACTTCCTCGCGCTCCGCCACCACGGCGACGAAGTCGCCCAGCCGCACGACGCGCGCGCCGCCGATGGCGCTGTCGTCCAGGCTCAGCAGCGTCGCGCCGGGGCGCGGCGGGCGCACGAGCCGCGCATGCAGCATGCCGGGCAGCCGCAGGTCCTGGACGAACGAGGGCTGGCCGGTGAACTTCGCGGGCAGATCCAGCCGGGGCGCGGAGGTCCCGACGAGGCGGTAGTCCTCTGGTCGCTTGAGCGGGGCGGTGTCGGAGATGTCGCGGTCGAAGCGCCCGCCCGCCATCAGCCCGGCGTAGCTGACGCGCGGGCCTGGCTGATCGCGCAGCGTGATCACGCCATCGCGAACGGTCAGCTCATCCGGTGTGGCGTTCAGCTCGGACGCCGCCATCTCCAGCAGCGCCGCGCGCGCGGTGGCCGCCGCGCGCCGCAGGATCATGCCGCTGGTCTCGATGGTCTTGCTGCCAGCGGTATAGCCCTCGTCCGGTGTGCGGCCCGTCTCGCCCATCACCATCTGGATGCGCGCCAGCGGCACGTCCAGCTCCTCGGCGACGATCTGCGCCAGCGCCGTGCGGACGCCAGTTCCCAGCTCCACTTTGCCGCTGTAGACGATCACCGTGCCGTCTGGCTCGATGGCCAGCCAGTCGTCGAGCCGCCGGGATGGCTCGCCCCAGACGGGGCGCGGGCCGCCTGCGACCTCCGAGAGCGCGGGCTGTCCCGCTGGGTTGGCGGCCAGTTGGGATTGGTCGGATTGGTGGGTGGCATGCCAGCCATTAGTTTTCTTCTCCCCACATCAGCGTTTCCGCCCGCCGGACCGCCCGCACGATGCGCGCGTGCGAGCCGCAGCGGCAGAGGTTGCCGTCCAGCGCGGCGCGGACCTGCTCGTCGGTTGGGTGCGGCGTGCGCCAGAGCAGCGCGGCGACCGCCATGATCATGCCGTTGCTGCAGTAGCCGCACTGCGCCGCCTGCTCATCGAGAAACGCCTGCTGGACGGGATGTAATTCGCCATCCTCCACCAGCCCTTCGAGGGTCGTGATGCGCGCGCCGTCCGCCTCGCCCACCGGCAGCATGCAGGTGGTCACCGCCTCCGCCCCGCGCAGGACGGTACACGCGCCGCACTGCTCCAGGCCGCAGCCATAGAGCGGCGCGCTCAGCCCAAGCTCGTTGCGCAGCACGTAGAGCAGCGGCGTGTCCGCCGTCGCCGCCACCTCATGCCGTTTGCCGTTTACCGTGATGTTGATCGCCACAACCGTGCGCCTTCTCTTCTCGTACGTGCGTTATCAGCGCCCGATACTGACCACTATTTCCCGATGCGCGCTCATCGCTAATCCCAACGATTCGCCGCGCCCGGTGCGCTCACTGTACTCTAGAGACAATCGTTTGTCCATGGACGCTAGCGCGCTTGCGGCGTCCACTCGGCGGGTGGTTGATGACCGCGCCACACAATATCCACTGGTAGACCTTAGATCGCATGGAGGACCTCATGGGAGATGGCGGGCTCGCTCCGGAGGCGCGGGCGACGGTATTGGTGGAGCGACGGGGACATAGGCCGCGCGTCACTAGGCTGACGAGATCGAGCGTGTGCGGACACAGGGCGGGTCATTCAATAACCCAATCAGTGGCGAGCGCATCATCATCCGCCAGAGCGGCGCGCAGACTGGCGGCCAGTTGCTGGTCTTCGATCTCTTCCTGCCGCCTGGCGGTCACGTCCCGCGCGTCATGTCCACCCCATCCAGGAGGAGTGTTTCACGATCGTGGCTGGCCAGGATGCGCTTCCGCCTCGGGCGACGCTCGATCGTCGCCGGGCCGGGCGAGACGGTTCGCATACCACCGCGCGCGGCCCACTGGTTCGGGAACGCGGGCGCGGCGGTGGCGCATGCGCGGGTGGAGGTGCGGCCCGCCCTGCGCATGGAAGAGCTGTTCGAGTCGTCCGAGGCGATCGGTCAGGCGGCGAAGCATCCCGGGCGCACGGCTGCCGCATCCCGCAGACCTCGCGCGCTCTCCTGCTCCAGTTCCAGCGCGAGGTCGCCGTCCCCAATGCGCCCGCGTTCCTGGTGCGCGCCGCGCTGACTCCGCTCGCCTGGCTGGGAGAGCGCCGCGCCAAAAGCCGGGGTCAGCATGGGCGGGGATGAGCGGCCCGGCGAGACAGCGCCCACGCGCGCGAGCGCCGTTCAGCGCGTTGGTGGCGCGCTTCCGCTGGAGCTCCGAATCGCCCGCGCCTATCGCCCGCTCACGGACCGCTGGCGAAGCGTCGCCGTCGAGGCGCGCGGCGACGACGCTGCTCGGCGTCAGCTTTCCGCCCGCTCCAGGCCGAAGCGCTGGGGCTGGATACCCAGGAGGCGCTACGAACGCTGCTCACCTACCCCTTTCAGATCATCCGGCTGGGCGCGTACTGGAACCGCATCGAGCCCGCGCCTGGCCAGTGGCGACCCGATGCGCTCGACTGGCAGATCGAGGCCGCTGAGCGGGCGGGGAAACAGATCATCCTCGATGTGGGCGCGGTCAAGACCTTCGGCTATCCTGAGTTCTTCGCGCCCGCGCACCATCTCAGCCAGCCGTTGCGTGAAGGCGCGCTCGTTGCGCCGAACGCCACCGCCCCTGCTCGACGCCGCGACCGCGTTTGTCACGCGCATCGTCGAGCGCTACCGGGACCGGCGCGCCATTGTCGCCTGGCAGGTCGAGCATGAAGCGGTGGACCCGCTCGGCATGGAGCACTCGTGGCGTCTGGCCGCCGCGTTCGTGCGGGCAGAGGCGGACGCGGTCAGAGCCGACCGATCCCAGCAGGCCCGTCATGCTGAACGGCTTCTTGCCCACCTCCATGCCGGTGCGCGCGCAGCAGTGGTGGCGCACCCGCGACCAGGGTGATTCGCTGGCCGTGGCGCAACAGCTGGCTGACATCGTCGGGGTAGATTACTACCCGCGTCATGCGCTGGCGGGCGGCAAAATATGGACGGCCTATCTGGATGGCGCCGGAGCGCGGCGAGCCGCGAAGGGCGGCGGCGCTTGTTCGCCTGGGCGCGGGCGGCAGCGGGCGGCGGCTGATGATCTCCGAGGGGCAGGCGGAGCCGTGGGAGACGGTCACCACGCCGCCCAATCCAGGCGCCTGGGGCATGTATAGCTGCCTGCCGGAGCATGTCATCGAGAACTACAACCAGTGGATGAACTGGGCGCAGCGATGCGGTCGCGGCTTGTACGCCTACCTGTTCTGGGGCGCGGAGTACTGGCTGGCGCGCCAGCGGTCCGGCGACCCGCGCTACATCCAGGCGTTCGCGCGCATCCTCGACGAGGCGTAATTCCGCGATCATCCTTGTTTCATCGTTTAGCTAGAAACAGTCCGGAGTCAGTGAGACTTCCGGACTGTTTCTAGACTGTTTCTAGACTGTTCTCGCTTCGCGTTCACGCGGCCAGGGGCCAAGAGATGCGGCTGCCTCTTACACCAGCGTGTACGACGCTACCACGAGCAGCAGGATCGTCACGAGCAGGCACAGCACGGGCGCGCCGACCACCAGCGCCAGGCGGTAGCGTGTGGCCAGCTTCGACCCGCTGGCGAAGTAGTACAGGATCGGGCCAACAATCGGGATGCCCAGTGTCACCGCGCCCCAGCCGAGCCGCTTGCCGCCGCTGAGGTCTTCCCGATGCGCCAGTTCGACGAAAGCCACCGCCAGCCAGGCGCTATAGAGCGCGAAGAGCAGCAGATTGCCGTAGAGCGAGAGCAGGATCTGGACAATCGAATAGGCGGCGAAGCCGAACGGCTGGAACATGGCGGGACCTCCTGGGGTGTAGGTGTTCGTGATGGGCGGAAACCCATTGGCGGATGTGGTCCCCGCCGGAAAGGCGTCAACGATGATTGGCGCCGGCGGAGCGTTGACGTCGGGCATGCTGGCCTGTGAGGGCGGCGTGGGCGCCTTGCGATAGTCGGGCGGATTGAAGCTGGGGCCTGGCGAGCTAAGACCCGCGTTCACATCGCTGGCGAAGAGCCGCAAGGTGATGCCGAAATCGCCGCCGCCATCGAGCGCCAGCGGCGAGCCGCAGGCGTGCGTGACCTCCAGCAGCGGGGGCGCCGTGGTCGTCGCCTTGTTGTCAGAGAAGCAGTTATTGGCGCCGCTCGGCGCGCCAAGCGCCAGGTCCGCCAGGCCGGAGCCTTTGACGGTGTTATGCTCCACGACATTGCCCGAGGCGAGCCACATATTCTGGTCAATATTGCCCAGCACCAGGATGCCGTATTCCGGGTTGTTCACGACCCGGTTGTTCGCGACGTAGTCCTTGTCGCCTCCCGCGACGAGAATGCCCGTGCCCAGCGGGATATGCGCCCAGACGGTATAAGGCGCCTGCGTGTTGCCGTTGTCATGCACGTAGTTGTTGATCAGCGCCGCGCCGCGCTGCGGTGGCCCGCCCTCGCTATCGAGCGTGTTGGGGACGATGCCCGCGCTGTTCATATCCCATTCGGAGTTCTCCAGCACGAGGTTGCCGCCAGCGTTGGTGCCGGAGTATCCCAGCCCGTTCCACTCCGATTTCACATCGTTGATGATCGCGTCGCAGGGGAAGCACTGGCCGATGTAGAAGCCCGAGTCGGGGCTGCCGGAAGCGTAGGAGTGATCGAATTCGCCGTGTGTCGAGCCGAAGGCGTAGATGCCATAGTCGCCATTGTCGTAGGCGGTCAGATAGCTGCCGCGATACCCGGTCTGGTATTCCCAGTAAAAGCCGTTGCCCACGTAGTGATGGGCGGTCATGTTCTCGATGACAACGTTGTCGGCGAGGACGGTAAAGCCGTTCGTCATCTTGGACTGGCCGTCGAGGATCGTGGCGTTGCGGTCCTCGCCGCGAATGGTAATGCCAGCGGTGCAGACCTTGACGGCCTCATGGTAGACGCCGGGCGCGACGAGGATCAGGTCGCCCGCGCTCGCCGAATCAACCGCCGCCTGAATGGTTGGCTTGTCGCCAGGGACATGAATCGTCCGGGAGAACTGCGCGGGTGGCTGGCCCAGCGGCTGACGCGGCGTTAAATAACCGGGGCATAGTCCGTAGTCGGCGCGGCTCAGCGACTGCGCGTGAGCGGCGGGCGCCGGGCCAGCGACGATGAGCAGCAGGGCTGCCATCAGGCCAGCGAGCGCGAGCGCGGTGTGCTTCGGACGGCGGTGTCCGGGGGAGCGTGACGTGAGCATGGCGTGCGCCTCTTCCACGAATGAACGGATAGGCGGCGTTTAATCGAGCCCGTGCGGCGCGATCACGATGTCACCGTGACGGTGACCTGCATGCCGGGATGGATGATGCAGACGACGGTGTAGGTTCCGGCGGTGGGAAACACGATGTCACGGGTGTCGCCCTGGTTGAACGTCATGCCCTGGGACGTGTTCAACTCGGCTGGCGCGCCGTCTTGCGGCGCGCATGTCACACCCTGACCAACGCAGATGATGTGGATGCCGCCGGTGTTGGGGTCCACGAAATGGACCGCCTGGCCCGCCTTGATCGTGACGCTGCTCTGTTCAAAGGCGGCGACGCCCATGTCCACTTCATTCGCGGCCCTGCTCGTCCCACATCCCACCAGCGCGAACGCCAGCAGCGCGATGAAGGTTGCAGCCATCGTGAAGCGCTTGCCCACGAGCATTCCCATTCCCCCTCCCGGACAGCCCGGCGCGTAAGACCGGCGCATGTTTGGTTGGGCATGAGTGTACTGGAGTTCAACGGCGCTGTCCAGCCCCCGCGTGTCGGTGTGTGACGCCCGCTTCACCCAGCCTTCGCCGCCTCCAGAATCTTGGCGGTCGTATGCAGGAAGCGGGAGGTGACTTTGCCGCCGAGTGTCTTCTCCAGGAAGGTCGCTGAGGTAGGTGGCCGTCCATCCTTGAGATACCACACGACGAACGCCTCTCGCTCGGTAGTTTGTCGTATCTCCATGTCGCGTTTCGCTGACCATACCGGCAGGGTGAGCGCCGTTGGTATCGGGTTGGTGGCGAAAACTACGTTCAGCCGCATAGCCGGCGTGACGCGCTCATCCTTGAAAGGGTCGAGCGCGAGCGTCCGCTCGACCTCCGAAATCGTGCGCAGGCAAGTAGGGACCGCGTAGCCGAGCGCCGCATGGAGATGCTCTTCGATGGCGCGCGTCAGCCGCTCCGGGTCCCCGTCATCCGTATCGAAGAACACGTTGCCGGTCTGGATGTACGTGCGGACGTTGGTCAGCCCAACGTCGCCGAAGAGTGTTCGCAGGTGATCCATCTTGACCTGATGGCCGCCGACGTTGATGCCACGCAGAAGGGCGATATAGCGCATGGCTCCCCCTATCCCCCATATGTTGCTCAACAAAGCGCTCATATTTAATATCACCTACAAAACAAAACGCCCAGACCAGAACGTGTCCGGCTGGGCGTGGTGGAGATGGGGGAGAGTCGAACTCCCCGTCCAAACTGGTGACTGAGACGATATGCTACAGGTTTAGTCGGCTATTTGATCACGCGCTGATGACCCCAACCGACGGGGTTCACTGGCGCATTCCCACTGTTTCTCGGTAGCGACTAGCGGGTGGTCCGCGCTACCCAGCCTGACTTGGTGACACCCGCTCCCTGACCCATCAGGTGGAGGTCAGACGGATGCGCTTCGTCGGTTAGTTAGGCCGCGAAAGCGAGAGCTGGAGTTTCCTCGGCAGCTATCATTTTTTGCCAGTTTTTACGAGGGTGCTTCTGGCGCCTCGACCTGCGAACGTCCCCTTCCCCAACCTGTCGAAACCCGACATCCCCAAGGAAGGCGCCGCGCGATGCGGCTGATTCACTATACCACATAAGCAGCCACGTCTGCTCCGGCTCACGCGCTTGCCAGCGCCGCCGCGATGCGCCCCGCCAGCGTCGCGTTGTTGAGCAGCAGCGCGCGGTTGGCCGCCACGCTCTCGCCGCCCGTCAGCTCGGCCACCCGCGCCAGCAGCCACGGCGTCAGCCGCGCCCCGGCTACGCCCGCTGCCCCAGCTTCAGCCAGCGCCCGCTCCACCGCCGCCTCCACCTGGGCGCGTGGCAGCGCGTGCGCTTCTGGGATCGGCGCCATCACCAGCAGCCCGCCGCCCAGCCCGCTTGCCCATTGCGCCCGCGCCATCGCCGCGATTTCCTCCGGCGTCTCCGCGCGATGGGGAACGCGCAGCCCGCTCTCGCGCGTGTAGAACGCCGGTAGCTCGTCCGTCTGGTAGCCAATCACCGGTACGCCCAGCGTCTCCAGATACTCCAGCGTGCGCGGCAGGTCGAGGATGGACTTGGCCCCGGCGCAGACCGTCACCAACGGCGCCCGCGCTAGCTCCGGCAGGTCCGCCGAGATGTCGAGCGACTCCACCGCGCCCCGGTGGACGCCGCCGATGCCGCCGGTGGCGAACACCCGCACACCCGCGAGCGCCGCGCAGGCCAGCGTTCCCGCTACCGTTGTCGCCGCCGACGCGCCACGCGCTATGGCCGCCGCCAGGTCGCGCCGGCTCGCCTTCCAGACGCCCGGCTCTTCTCCAATCCGGGCGATTTCATCTGGAGTTAGCCCGATCACGATACGCCCATCCAGTAGCGCCACCGTTGCTGGCGTCGCGCCCGCCGCGCGCAGAGCCTCCTCCATTGCCAGCGCCACTTCGACATTCGCCGGACGCGGCAGCCCGTGGGCGATGACCGTGGACTCCAGCGCCACCACTGGCCGTCCCGCCGCCAGCGCCTCCGCCACCGCCGCGCCCAGCCGGAGATAGCGACTCATTTCGCCTGACTGCCTCATACGCTCGCTCCTTATGATGGTGGATGGTGGTTGTATCGTGGCCGCTCGCGCGCAGGCTGGCGCCATCCCCAAGGCATGATATGATAGCGCCGTTCGCTGTTCCACAGGAGACCATCTCATGGCAGACCCGCCCGATCAAGTGACTGGCTCCGCGTCCACCACGGCGTATCCCGGCGACCGGCCGCCGCAGACGTATCTCTGGCCCGATACCGCGCGGCTCAGCAATGAGGGACGCCTCCAGGTTGGCGGGCTGGATGCGGCGGCGCTGGCGCGTGAGTATGGCACGCCGCTCTACGTGTACGACGAGGCGACGCTGCGCGGCCAGATGCGCGCCTTCCGTGAGGCGTTCGCCAGCCGCTGGGCGGAAAGCGCCGTCGCCTACGCGGGCAAAGCCTACCTCTCGCCCGCGCTCTGCGCCCTGCTGCTAGAGGAGGGGCTGGAGCTCGATACGGTTTCGGCGGGCGAGCTTGCCGTCGCGTTGCGCACGGGCTTCCCAGCGGAGCGCATCCACCTGCACGGCAACATGAAGCCCGATGCCGAGCTGGCCTACGCGCTTGCAGCGGGCGAGACGGGCGTGGGGCGCGTCGTGGTGGATAGCCTGGACGAGCTGGCGCGGGTCGAGGCGCTGGGACGCGCGCGCGGACGCCCAGTGGCGATCTGGCTGCGGGTCAATCCCGATGTGCGCGCCCAGACTCACGCGAGCATCCACACTGGCCACGCCGATAGCAAGTTTGGCCTCGATCTGGCCAGCGACGCCGTCCTCGAAGCCGCGCGCCTGGCCGCCGCTTCGCCCTGGCTCGATCTGGCCGGCTTGCACGCGCACGCTGGCTCGCATCTGTTTGAAACCGCGCCCATCGCCCGCGTCGTGGAGACGCTGGCGGAGCTGGCCTCTACGATCCGCGACGCGACAGGCATTGCGCCGCGCGAGCTGAGCCCCGGCGGCGGCGTGGGCGTGGCGTATGTCCAGGAGGAACGCGCGCTGGCTCCCGATGATTACGCGGAGGCTGTGACTGGCGCGCTGCGCGCTGCCAGCAAGCGGCTGCGGCTGCCCCTGCCGCGGCTGATCGTCGAGCCAGGGCGCGCCATCGTCGCCCGCGCGGGCGTCGCGCTCTACACCACCGGCCCGCGCAAGGTGACGCCCAACGCGGTCTTTGTCGCCGTGGATGGCGGCATGGGCGACAACCCGCGCCCCGCGCTCTACGGCGCCCGCTACCATGCCGCGCTGGTGGAGCGCATGACCGCGCCCGCGACCGAGACCGTCCAGGTCGTCGGGCGCTACTGCGAGTCGGGCGACATCCTCGTTCACGAGGCGCGCCTGCCGGAAGCGCATCCTGACGAGATACTGGCGATCCCCGTCAGCGGCGCGTACCACCTGCCGATGGCGAGCAATTATAACCTCGTCCCGCGCCCGGCGGTGGTCTTCATCCGCGAGGGCCGCGCCCGCCTCGTGCGCCGGCGCGAGACGCTCGACGACCTCACCCGTCTCGACGTGTTCTAGCCCCCCGCTGGCGCTGCCATCAGGGCTGGCGAACCTCTCCGCGCCCGGTAGCTGATCGGGCCGCTGTTGTTGTAGAAAGCGATGTTGGACAGGTATGGTGTCATGAGTTTAGAGAGTTCCCTATCCCAAAATAGCGATTTGTCCCGCCATGTCGCCGCGATGCGCGCGACCTTCGATTCCGTCGCTGCCGCCGGGCATTCCCTCACCATCCAGTACACGTTCACTGGGCGGGTGTCCGGCGTGTGCTATGCCAGCGTCACGAATGGCGCGCTGGTGGCCGGTATCGGCCCCGCTCCTGCGCCTGACGTGGTGGTGACCGCCGACTTCGATCTCTGGCGACGCATCCTCACCCATGAGGTGGATGGCTTGATCGCCTGGCAGGAGGGGCAGTACACCGTCACTGGCGATTTCGCCGTCCTGATGGAGTCCGATCTCTGGTTTCACCGCTGAGCCTTCGCTGTCGTCACGCCGCGACCAATATGTGGTCAAATAAGAGCGGCTGTGTAGCTGGAAACGCTTTCGCCCGGCGTTCGCCAGCTATTGCTGATGAGGCCAGCGCGAGGAGACCACGTCTGACACACGAGACCACCGATCCCAGCGCCACGAGCGCAAGCCCGCGTGGCCGCAAGCCCGCGCGTGAGCGGCTCGATACGCTGCTCGTCCGGAGCGGCCTGGCGCCGAGCCGTGAGCGGGCGCGCGCGCTCATCATGGCGGGTGTGGTCCTGGTGAATGGCCGGGCCGCCTCCAAGGCCGGTGAGTTGATCGCAGCGGACGCCGCGCTGGCGCTAGCTGGTCCGGCGGAGGAGTTACGCTACGTCAGCCGGGGTGGCCTCAAGCTGGAGCGCGCGCTCGACACTTTCGCGCTCGACCCCGCTGGCCTCGTATGCCTGGATGTTGGCGCCTCGACTGGCGGTTTTACCGATGTCCTGTTAAAGAGGGACGCGCGCCACGTTTACGCGGTGGATGTCGGCCACGGCCAGCTTGCCTGGTCGCTACGCACCGATCCCCGCGTCACCGTCATGGAGCGAACCAACATTCGCCAGGTCGAGCGGCTGCCTGAGCCAGTGGATTGCGCGGTGTGCGACGTGTCGTTTATCTCGCTGCGGCTCGTCCTGCCGCGCATCGCGGCGCTGCTGGCCCCCGGCGGCTGGGCGGTGACGCTGGTCAAGCCGCAGTTCGAGGCAGGCCGCGCCGAGGCGGACCGGGGCCGGGGCGTCATCAGCGACCCCGATACTCACCGCCGCGTGCTGCGCGAGTTGCTAGCCTGGCTGGCGGCCTGGCCGGAGCGCGCGGCGCGCGACGAGACGGCGAGGCCGCCACTGGTCGCACGCGGGCTTACCGGCTCACCCATCGCGGGGCGCGACGGCAACCACGAGTACCTGCTCTGGCTGGTCCGTCCTCCCGCGGACGCCCCTGCATCCGCTAGCGCAGTGGATGAGGCGGCGGTCGAGCGTGTTGTCGTCGCGACGCTTGGCCTGTGACGCGCCCGGCCATCACATGCGAACATATACCCCGTTTCGGGGCTACGATAGAAGAGAAGCGAAGCAAAAGCTGAGAAGGGGCGAGGAGTGACCTCATGCATTTCGTCGTTGGGGTAGATGGTGGTGGCACGAAGACCGCCGCCGCGGTGGTCGGGGATGACCTGGGCGTGATCGGGACCGCTGTCGCGGGCCCCTCGAATTACCGCTCGGCGGGCATGGAGGCCGCAAGTCAGGGAATTTATGAGGCGGTGTCCCAGGCGCTGCGGGTTGCGGATGTGTCGCTGAGCCAGGTTGAGGCGATTTGCATGTGCCTCTCTGGTTTCGACACCGATCTGGATATTCCCGTGCCGCAGCGCGCCGTCACACTGCTTGGCTTTACTGGTGAGGCGATTTTTGAGAATGATGTCGTCGGCGCCTGGGCGGGCGTTACCGGCGGCGACCCCGGCGTCGTCGCCATCGCTGGCACGGGCGCTACTGCGCTTGGCATGAACGCGCGCGGCGAGTTCTGGCGCACCGACGGCTGGGACTATATCCTCGGCGACGCGGGTAGCGGCTATCGCATCGGCCTTGATGGCATCCACGAGGCGATGAAGATGCTGGATGGCCGCCGCCCGCCCACACTCCTGCTTGGCAAGCTCGCCGCCTTCTACGGCGTGGATGACGCGCTGAGCATGCGCCGCCTGGCCGATAGTGGCGGCCTCGGTAAGTTGCACATCGCCGACTTCTCGCGCCATGTCTCCGAGGCGGCGGACGAGGGCGACCCGGTGGCGCAATCCATCCTGCGGCAGGCGTCGAGCGACATCGCCAGCAACATCGAGGCGATCGTCGCCCAGCTTGGCATGCGCGACGATGCCTTCCCCATCGGCGCCGTCGGCAGCGTCTTCAAGTCCTCGGACTTCGTGCTGGAGCCGCTGCGGGAGGCCATCTCGCGAATCGCGCCGCGCGCCACGCTGGCCGCGCCGCGCTATCCGCCGGAGGTCGGCGCCGCGATTGTCGCCCAGCGCCGCCTCGCCGACGGCGACCTGAGCTCCTGGACGCTGGGCGGCGGCAAGCGCCACATCCGCCGGAGCTTCCGCATTAGCCAGCTCACCCTACCCTGAGACGGCTCGCCGCGCTGGCGTTGCGCCGGGCGTAACCAGCCATACCAGCGGCGCGCCGGTATGGCTCGGCGTTTCCGTAACGTATTATGTCCTGTATCTGGCGGTTGTGACTCGGAGCGAGATGGAGGCTGCGATGCGGAATATGCGGACGGTGCGCGTCGGCGCCGCGCAGGTGACGATGCTCAACGCGGGCGATATGCGCCTGCGACTTGCGGAGGAGATGGCGGTACATGAATCGGTGTGGCGTCCCCAGTACACCGAGCTTTTCGATCAGCCCAGCGTCTGCCCGAGCCTGAGCATTTACATCGAGTATCAAGGCGTCAAGGCGCTGGTGGATGCGAACGACTATCGCGCTACCATGACGCCCGATTCCTCGTACGCACTGGATGGCTACACGCCGCCACCCGCTATTCCCGCCCAGCTCGCGAGCCTCGGCGTGCAGCCAGAGGACATCACCCATATGGTGATCACGCATGCGCATTGGGATCACTACGCCGGCGCCACGACGCCCACTGACGGCGGGTACGCGCCTGCGTACCCGCGTGCGCGCTATTACCTCGGCGCCGCCGATTGGATGGACGCCGAAGTCCAGACGGCGTTACAGGATCAGACGTCACTGGAAGCGCGCACGCTGGGCGTTCTCCAGGAGCGAGGCGCGCTCCATCTGGTCGAGGCGCGGGAGCCCATCGCTGATGGGATCAACATTCTGCCAGCGCCTGGCGAAACCCCTGGACATCAGATCGTGCGCGTCCACTCCGATGGCGAAACGCTTTACGTTGTTGGCGACCTGTTTCACCATGCCATCGAGGTGGAACATCCCGACTGGATGGTGACGTGGGCCGACGCTGAGAGCATGCGGGCGACACGGCGCTGGCTGATGCGGGATGCGCTTGCCGAGCACGCACTGCTGATCGCCGCCCATATCGCCGCTCCCGGCCGCATCGAGCGCGCGGGCGATGATCTCGATGGCCTGCGGTGGAGCGACGCATAAGCCTGTGATGAACTGAAGAACAGCAGCCACTGCGGCTTCCGCGTCTGCCATGCGCCACCGGCTGGGAGCGCTCGCCTCGTTTGACACTGGGCGGGACGCCACATACAATGCCCATACGCAGAACCGCGCAGGCGCGTGAGGCGTACTGCGAACAGTTGGGGGATGCATGAGCGTGGAGTCGGCAGTCGCGAAGAAACCGCCGCGACAGACGGTCGCGGCGGCGGTTTCGGCCATCATTCATCCGGTGGCGCTGCCGCTTCTGACGCTGGTGGTGGTCACGTATACCGCCCCTGGCGGCTCCATCCAGCGCAGCCTCTTGCTCGCGGTGGTCGCGCTGCTGCTGACCACTGCCCCGGTGGCCGCGCTGGTCGGCTATCAAGTGGCGCGGGGCCGCTGGACAGACCTCGATGTCAGCGTGCGTGAGCAACGCTATCTCCTGTACCCCATTGGCCTGGTCTGCGCCGCGCTGATGATCGCCGTGTTTGTGGCGATGCATGCTCCTGCCCCCGCGATGGTGACCGCGCTGGCGATGGCGCTCGCCAACACGGTGGATGGCGTCATCAACCTCGCCTATAAGGTATCAGCCCACACTACTACCGCCGCCGCTTGCGCCACGCTGTTATGGCTGTATTCGCCAAGCTGGGGCCTACCAGCCGCCATCGCCGCCGCGCTCGTTGGCTGGTCGCGCGTCGAGTTAGGCCGCCACACGACTGGGCAGGTGATCCTCGGCTGGACGGTCGGCGTCGCCAGCGCCCTTGCGGTCTTTTTCCTCTACAACGCCGCCTGAGCGGGTCACTCAGGCGCTCGGCTCATCAACCATCGCCGCCTCGACTGCCTGCGCAAGCGTGAGCGACTGGCCCGCCATCCAGGCCGCGTCCGCTGCGGGCTGGCCCAACGCCGCGCGCGCTCTCGTCAGTGCTTGATCGACGACAGCGAGCTCCGCCGGTGGCAGCGGCGCGCGCGCTTCGTCGCGCAGGCGCGACGCCGCGGCGCAGAGCGTGATGGCGCGCTCGAAGTGGCCGGTTTCGCTGGCGACAGCGGCCAGCCCCTCCAGGCAGAGCGCGATGTAGACCGGGTTGCCCAACTTCTCCTGCGCCGCCAGGCTCTCGCGGTAGAGCCGCTCCGCGCGCGCGCCGTCTCCCCGCGCGCGCGCCACATGCCCCAGGCTAATCAGTACATTTGAGACAGCCCAGTCCGAGCCGAGCGCCCGCGCGTGGGTCAGGCCCTCCTCCAGCAGCGCCGCCGCGCGGGCAAGGTCGCCACGCTGGCGCAGGAGCGTAGCGAGGCCCATGATGGCCCGCGTGACGCCCGCGTGATCGCCCAACTCGCGGCAGAGCGTCAGACTCCGCTCGAAAAGCTCCTCCGCGCGCGCGTCATCCCCTTGCGCCCGCAGCGCGTCACCCAGGCTGTAGAGCGCCGCCGCCTCAGCGCCCCGCTCGCCTAGCCGCCGGGCCAGTGTCAGGCTTTCCTCCGCCAGCTTCTCCGCCCCTGCGTAGTCACCCCGCGCGCTCGCGAACATGCTCGCGCCGAACAACGTCCGCAAGCGTAGCGGCGCGAGCGCAGCCCCACCTTCCGGCGTCGCGTCTAGCGCCAGGAGTTCACTCAGCCGCGCGCTCGCCTCGCTGATGTAGCCGCGCTCGTACCAGGCGCGCCCCACACCCAGCATCAGCCGCATGCCCAGCGCCGTTTCCCGGCGCGCGATCGCCCACGCCAGCGCCGCCCGCACATTGGCGAACTCGTCCGCGACCAGGTCCTCGCTGACGCCCTGCCCTGATTCCGGGCTTCCTGCGGCGTCCGCCCAATCCGCGAAGTATTCGGCGTGGCGGCGGCGCAGTGGCTCTCGCTCGCCGCCCACTTCAGCCTGCTCCAGCGCGTATTCGCGGATCGTCTCCAGCATCGTGAAGCGCGGATCGCCCGCGCCGGAAATGCCCACGTGAACCAGACTCGCGTCCACCAGCGCTTCCAGCGGGGTCAGTGTCCCAGCGCTATCCCCTACGCCACAGACAACCTCAGCCGCCTCGAGCGTCCAGCCGCCGGAGAAGACAGCGAGGGCGCGGAACAGGCGCCGTTGGGCCTCGTCGAGCAACTCATAGCTCCAGGCGATGGCGCCGCGGACTGTCCGGTGGCGCTCCGGCATATCCACCGGCCCGCCAGCCAGCAGCGGCAGCCGCCGCTCCAGCCGTTCCAGCAGCGTCGCGGGCGGCAACATTTTGCTGTGCGCTGCGGCTAGCTCGATGGCCAGCGGCAGACGGTCCAGCCGCTCGCAGATGCGCGCGACCGCCGCTTCCGCCTCCGGTGTCAGTGTCACGGTGGGTCGCGCCGCACGCGCGCGCAGGAGAAAGAGCTCGACCGCCGCCTCGATCGCCAGCGGAGTCACCTCCCATTCGCGCTCGCCCCGCAGATGGAGCGGAGCGCGACTGGTGACGAGCGCCTTGACGCCTGGGCAAGCCGCCAGCAGGCTGCCAACCAGCGGCGCGGCCGCCAGCAGATGCTCGAAGTTGTCGAGCGTGAGCAGCATCCGCCTGGAGCGCAGGTGGGTGGTGAGCGTTTCGCTCAGCGGCTGGCCGGATGTCTCCCGCAGCCCGAGCGCCTCGGCGATGGTCCGCGCCGCCAGCCCTGGCTCGCGGACGTCCTCCAGCATCACCACGCAGACCCCATCAGTGAACTGTTCGGCGACATCATCCGCCACCCGCAGCGCCAGGCGTGTCTTGCCCGCGCCGCCCGGCCCTGTCAGCGTCAGCAGTCGCGTATCCGGGTCGCGCAGCAGCGCCTCTATCTGGCGGAGATCATCCTCGCGCCCAATGAGCGGTGTCAGGTAGGCGGGCGCGTTGAGCGCGGCGTCATCCGGGACGCTCTCGGCGGCCGCCGGGAACGCGGCGGCGGTGAGCGCGGCGCGCTGGCGCGGGGCGAGGGAGAGCGCCTGCGCCAGTAAATCCAGCGTATCGCGGCGCGGCGCGCGGTTGATGCCGCGCTCCAGGTCGCTGATCGCGCGCACGCTTACGCCCGCGCGCTCCGCCAGCGCCTCCTGTGTCAGCGCGCGCGCCAGCCGGTAGCGCTTGAGCAGCGCGCCAAAGACGCTTACCGGTTCGGCGCTCATATCTCCCCTCCCTCCAGATCACCGGCGCGAGGCCTCCGTGCGCGCCAGGAGCGGCCGTATGCGGCATGATAGCACGCGCGCCGCGTTTGGCATCCGCAAAGATGTGGGTCGAGATGTGGCTCATCCGCATGGCGCGAGACACCCGCGCCCCGTATAGTGGGAGCCAGCGAGGATCTAGCCCAGCCTTATTTGGGCGCGGCTATCCAGTCCCGCGAGAGGGAGGAGCGTGACCATGAGCGACTCAGCATCTGACCAGTCCGCCCGCGTGGTGTCGCGGGGAGCGCGGCAGCGCGCCGACAGCCCCGGCGTGCGGATTCCACCGCCCGTCATCTACATTCTGGTGTTCCTGGTTGGGTTTTTCCTGCAATCGCGGTTTCCGCTGCCGTTCCTCCCCCGCCCGTATGACATCGCGCTTGGAATCGTGGCGCTCGCGCCCGGCGCGGCGCTCGTCATCTCCAGCATCGCGACGCTGGTGCGCGGCAAGGGAACGCTCAATACCAACGGCGCATCATCGGAGCTTGTGACCTCTGGCGTGTATCGCATCTCACGCAATCCCATGTACGCCGGGCTTGCGCTGGTCTACACGGGAGTCGCGTCGCTGAATAACATGACCTGGTCGCTGGCATTCCTGCCGCTGCTCATCATCTACACGCAGGTTGCCGTTATCCTGCCCGAAGAGCGCTTTCTCACGCGCCACTTCGGTGACGCCTATCGCGCGTACATGTCCCGCGTGCGCCGCTGGCTCTAGGCCTCCGGCGTCTTCGGCGCGGCGCGCCTAGAGCAGCAGCAGCCCGCGCCGCGCCGCCGTCGTGACCGCCTCCGTGCGGCTGGCGGCGCCCAGCTTGGCCATGATCGCTGAGACGTGGAACTTGACCGTGTGCTCGCTGATGCGCAGGCGCTGGGCGATCTGTTTGTTGGGAATGCCCTGGGCCAGCAACTGCAGCACCTCGCGCTCGCGGGCGGTCAGCGGCTCGTCGCTCGTTGGGGCGGCTTCGAGGGCGACGCGGGGCCGCGCGATGGCTGCTAGCGCTTCGGTGGCCAGGCGGCGGTCCAGCACGGTCAGGCCGCCAGCGACGGCGGTGGTGGCGGCGATGATCTCCTCCCCGCCCGCGTCTCGCGGCAGCGCGCCAAACGCCAGCCCCGCGCCCGTCACCAGCCGCGCCATCGCGATAGCGCGGCTCAGCGCGTCCTCTGACCGCCGCGGCTCACGCGGGCCTCCGCGTCGCTCCGCCCGCTCCGTCGCGCCCTCAGCCGCCCCGAGCGCGACCACGCCTCGCGCGGGTCGCACGCGGTCGAGCCAGGAGCTGACCGTCTCGGCGTCCGCGCTCTCATCCACCTCCACCAGCAGCACATCTACGTCGTCCTGTCCGGACTCTCCGGCCTGCGGTGAGATGGTCGCGCCTTGCCCCACGACCGTCCAGCCGGGCTGCTCGCGCGCCAGCGCCGCCAGTCCCGCGCGGACGGTTGGATAGGGAGCCAGGATATAGATTCGCATGCTCATCCGCTCATCAAGTCGTGAACAAGCCGTCGCGGCAGACCGCGTTTTCAATCCCGCCCGCGCCGCTTAGGCCGCCGCGCGCTGGGTGGGCGTCAGTGTGATGGTTAGCCGCTGGCCGCCGCGCAACACGTCGAGCGCGCGGGTCTGCCCTGCCGTTCCCTGCCGGTTCAACAGCCGCGCGAGATGCTCAGCGCCCGCAATGGCGCTTCCATCCACCGCCAGCAGCGCGTCTCCGATCAGTATACCCGCCGCCTCAGCCGGGCCGTCTGGCTCGACGCCGATCACGAGCGCCACCGACTCGCTCGACACGCCGAACCGCTGGCGTTGCCCCTCGGTCAGCGGGACCGTCTGAGCTTGCACGCCCATGTAGGCGCGCTGGCCGCTGCGCCCCGACTCTTGCAGGAAGCGCGCGACCGTGTTGCTTGGCACGGCGAATCCCATGCCGCCCCCAACCATCGTGTTGACACCGATCACGCGCCCGCGCGCGTCGAGCAGCGGCCCGCCAGAGTTGCCGGGATAGAGCCGGATATCCGCCTGCACCAGCGGCAGGCGCGCCATCCGGTTGCGCGGGCGCATCGGGCCGCGCTCGTGCTCGGCTGGCTCCAGGTCGAGGTCGGGGTCCGCCGGGGCGTGCGCCGCAACGACGCCCGCCGTCACCGCGCCCTCTACGCCAAAGGGATTGCCGACGGCCATGACGAACTCGCCGACGCGCAGCGCGCTGGAGTCGCCGATTGTCGCGGGCGCCAGGTCGCGCGCGCGGGCGCGCAGCGCGGCCAGGTCGCGCTCCGCGTCCAGGGCGACCACGCGCCCCTCGATCTCGCGCCCGTCGCTCAGCTTGAGCGTCATCCGTTCGGAGCGGCCAGCGGCCACCACATGCGCGTTGGTGATGACCGTCGCCTCGGCCTCGCCGGAGGCGTCTGGCGCGCCCGCTTCCCAGATGATCGCCGAGCCAATACCGCGCTGGCCCACCTGGACCTGCGCCACGCTCCGGCGCGCCCGCTCCGCCAGCCGCGCCGTCGCTTCGGAGAACGCCGCGAGGCTGGCGCTCGCTGGCGCCGAAGTTGGAGAAATAACCACATCAGCCATCGCTGATGACGTCCTTTCGCTGTGGGCCTGGGCGGGAAAGCGCCCCATCAACCCGGGAAGCATGAAGAGCTTGAAGCGTCGCTGGCGCCAGGGCCGCCGATCCCGCCAGCGCCGCTCCAGGAGAGGGTAAGCGGCGCTGGCGGAAGGAAGGCGAGCCCGGTGGCGTCATGTGGCGCGGATACTGGGATACTGTCGGATACCGTTTTAGTCGCGCTCGCCGACGATCAGCGAGGTTTCCATTGGCTTGCCGCCGCGCAGCGCGCGCACCGCCAGCGGCTGGCCGGGCGCGGTGGCGCCGAGCGCCGCTCGCAGCGCGTCCACGCTGGTGGCGGGCTGGCCGCTGACGGTGATGATGATGTCGCCCATCAGCAGGCCGCCTTTTTCGGCGGGGCTATCGCCCTCGATCGTCACGACCAGTAGCGCCGCCTCCTGCGAGACGTTCGCGGCCTGCGCCAGCGACGCGCTCAGCGGGACCTGCTGCGTGGCGACGCCGAGATAGCCGCGCCGCACACGCCCGTGCGTCAGCAGCGTCGTCACCACGCGCCGGATCGTGGCGACTGGCAGCGCCGCGCTCTGCCGCGTCAGCCGCGAGCTGTTCAGGCCGACGAAGCGCCCCTCCAGGTCCACCAGCGGGCCGCCGGAGAAGCCGGGGTAGAGTGTTACGTCGGCGAAGATGATGCCCTCGATTTGCGCTCCCTGCCACGAGCGGCGCGGCCCCTCGATGGAACTGACGACGCCGAACGAGACGCGCGGGCCGCCCTCCGTGGGCCGGCCAATCGCCAGCGCCAGATGCCCCACGCGCAGCGCGTCAGAGACGGTGATCGGCGCCGCGCCCTCGCCCAATTCGCCGCTGGTCAGCCGTAGCACGGCCAGATCGGTGCTGGGATCACGTCCCACCAGCGCGGCCCACGCCTTCCGTCCGTCGGGAAGGGTGATAGCGATGTCGTCCTCGCGCTCGACCACATGGTCGGCGGTGACAATCACGACCTCACCAGCGGCCTGCCACAGCACGCCGCTGGCCGACTGGCGCGGGCGCGCGGCGACGGTGACGATCGAGCGCGAGGCGCGCTCGACAGCGTTCGCGAGCTGATCGGAGAACGCGCTCAAGCTGGAGGCGGTGTCCTGCCCGGCTGGCGCGGCCTGTGGTGTCTCTTCTTCTGTCATCTGAAATAGTCTCCCGTTTGTGTGTGACCCCGTGGCGCTCCACGGTCTCCGCTGCGCGCCAGATCATCCGGCGCGACTCTCACTCAGGACGATACGTCGCCGGGAGCAGCGACGGCATCGCGCGTTGGGCCAGGGCGCGTCCTGGTCAACTGGCTAGCGCGCGCGGCTGGCGGTCCGGGCAGGGACAGCAGATCCGTCGCCCCTGGCCCTGGCGCTCCCTTGCGCGATTGGCCTCTGGTGGGATAGCCTTGGAGTGGAGGAAGCGCTCAATTGGTGTGGATGGTTTCATTCAGGATGAAGCGGGAGAATGCGCATGGTACTTGAGAACAAAGTAGCTATTGTAACGGGCGGCGACAGTGGTATCGGCCACGCGATCTGTGTTGCCCTGGCGCAAGCTGGCGCCACCGTGACCATCAACTATCACCGCAACCAGGCCGCTGCCGAAGCGACGCTCCAGCAGATCACACAAGCGGGTGGAAAAGCGCGGATTATCCAGGGCGACGTCTCTAACCCACAGGAGATCCAGAGCCTGGTTGACGAGACGGTGCGCGAGGCGGGGCGTCTGGATGTGATGATCAACAATGCCGGAATGGAGACACGCACGTCATTGCTCGACACCACAGAGCAGCAGTTCGATATGGTGATTGGCGTTGATCTGAAAAGCGCGTTCTTTGGGACGCAAATCGCCGCCCGGCACATGATCCAGCAGGGTGGCGGCGGCCACATCATCAATATTTCATCGGTCCACGAAGACTGGCCCATGCCCGGAAACATCGCATACTGCTGCGCCAAAGGCGGCATGCGCATGCTGACGCGCACCGCTGGCGTGGAGTTGGGGCCGCACGGCATTTTTGTCGTCAATGTGGCCCCCGGCGCCGTGGATACGCCTATAGACGCCGCGACCCTTGCCGACCCCGCCCAGAAAGCCCGGCTTGACGCCGCGATCCCGCGCGGCCGCGTCGCTCAGCCAGCCGAAATCGCGAACCTGGTGGTCTGGCTCTCCTCCGATCAGGCGAGCTACACCACTGCCACCACCTATTTCATCGATGGCGGCATCATGCAGGGCAGTGTGGGGCTCTGAACCAAGTCGAACTTGTTATGAGACTGTCCCCACTGTTACGTTCAGCCAGTATTCTCGCGGCTCATCACGCCTCGTATCCAGATCTGGTGCATCGTCTGGCAGATCCAGAGCCAGTCAGAACGCGCCTGGTAATCGAGATACGGCCATGCCAGCGCTGCCGCGTGAGTCGAGGAGCCAACGAGCGGACGCACGCGCATGGGGCGCGCCGCGGCGCGGGCGTCACGCGCGGCGGCGGGATCGCGGGACTGTAGCTCGAGTAGCACGACTTCCCACATCGCATCGCGCGCTCGGCCCGCCTCAAACATCGCCTGGCGTATACATTCCGCTTCGTCCATCACGCACGCCCTCCCCAAACGCTTGAAGCGCAACAGCGCTCAATCGCCTTTCCAGCTTGAGCCGTTATTCGCCTTCCTCGGCGCCCGCGTCCGCCTCCCGCGATGCGTCGCTGGCCGGCGTCTCCGCCTGGGCGCCTTCCGTGTACAGCGGAAGCTGGACGGTGAACACCGCCCCTTGCCCTTCCGTCGAGTTCGCCGTGATTTCCCCACCGAGCGCTTTGACTAGCTGCTGCACGATGTACAATCCGAGGCCTAAGCCACCACGTTGTGACGCGCGCTCATGAGGCGCTTGAAAGAATGGGGTGAACAGGAGGTCCAAATCCGCCGCCGCGATACCTGGTCCGTAATCTCGCACCTCGAGCTCCGCCTTGTCGGGAGCGTCCTGTTCGTGGACGCGCCGCACTCGCACGTCAATGCGCTTGCTATCTGGCGCGTATTTCAGGGCGTTTGTCAGCAGGTTCTGCATAATCTGCTCGAGTCGTAACGTATCGCCCAGAACCACAATCGGCTCAATCCCCGGTTGCGCCTGCACGACAATCGGCGGATGAGGCTGGTCTGGAGGCTGAATGAGCGCGACATCACTCACGGTCCGATTGACGAGCGCGACGATATCCACAGGCTCCAGTGTGAGCTCGATTTTGTCGTGCTGTATGCGTTGCAGGTCTTTGAGGTCCTCCGCCATGACATTCAACCGGCGCGCATACCTCATCATATTCGCGACCATCGTCCGCAATCGGGCGCCGGCTGCTCCAGCCGGTATGTGTTTCTGCATCATCTGAATGGTCAGCATGAGCGAGGTTAGGGGATTCTTGAGCTCATGGCTCGCCCTTCCCAGGAATTGCGCATATAAGCCGCGAATGCTCCGGTCGGAGAGGTCGCGGATGGTAACTACCCCTCCTAACGTGCTCTCTCCAACGCGAATTGGCTCTCCAGCGGCCTCGAACCAGTGTCGGGCGCCATCCGGCGCTCGTATCGTGAACGCTATGATAAAGGGCTCGTCCTCACCCACACGCCGCCAGGGAGCCGCCTCAGGTGGCAAGGGGTTACCCAACACATCTTCGAGCGCGAGATGAGTGTCCGCGTCGCCAAAGAAGCGCCGATAGGCCTCGTTCGTCAGCGTCTGTTTCCTGGTCGCGTCTACCGCGAGCAACGCATCCCCCATGCTCGACAGGATGGCTGCCAGTTGCGCCCGCTCGCGCTCGCTGGCCTGGCGCTGGGTTTCCTTCTCTTGCGCCATGGCTTGCAGTTCCTGGGTTCGCGCCAGCAAGTCGTCATTGGTCGTATGCAGCTCCTCAACGGTGGCCTCCAGCTCTTCGTTGAGGGTCTCCAGCTCTTCGTTGGTCGCCTGCATCTCCTCATTGAGTGTGATCGTTTCTTCTGCGGAGGCTTGCACCTCTTCATGAGCCACGAGGAGATCTTCGTTGGCGCGTCTCAGGCCGTCGCTGGCCTCGCGCAGCTCCCGATTCGCCGCGCGCAGCTCGTGATTGAGCGCACGCTCCGCTTCGAGCTGCTGGGTCAAGCGCGCAATCTCCTCCGCCTCCATAGAGATCGGCTGTGCGCGCGGCGTCTGTTCTCCGCCTTGCGCGCGCGCCGCGCCTCCAGTCGAATCCTGTGGGCGCCCGGCGCTTGGGGCTTCCGAGACGAACAGAATGACGGCTTCTACGGTAGGGGAAGCGTTCCCGCTGGGAGCGCTCTCCGCCTGCATGTAGGGATAGCAGATGATCTGAAGGACCTGCTTGCCCTCTTGCTCGCTCTGCTCCAGCTCGACCTCGACGCTGGCCGGAGCCGCGCCCCCAGTGGTTGCGCCCCCCTCTTCTTGAAACACGGCGTCAATCGCCGCCCGCAAGGGTTTGGTGGGGACCCGCGTGGCGAGATGCAGCAGGTCTTTGCCGATGGCTGGGCGGTGAATGTCCAGCAGGGTGTAGGCGGCGTTGTTGATCGTCTGGACGTCGTAATTGCGATCAATCACGATCACGCCCATTGGCAAGCTGAGAATCTGGTCAGCGAACCGCTCTCGAGATGTGTACACTCTTTGCCCGATCTCAAGTGTAAGGGCTTGCCCATCATTCGACGGGATGGTAGTGTCCGCCTGCTCACCAGCGGGCGCTATGCGCAGCCCCCCTGGAGTGAACCTGTCGGGCGCCGTCCCAGCAAGGATTGGCGCGGTCCCATAGATCTTTCGACCTCTGTCAAAGTTGGGAGGAGGCGGCGCCAGCACGCGGTCCCCCCGGCGACGATAGACCCTAAAATTGGGATGGGCGAGGCTGAAGTAGGCGCTCAGCGCGCCCGCGGTCTCCGCGTTACCCAGCACGAGGTATCCGCCATCGCGCAGCGAGAACGCGAACGCCTTGAGGATACGCGCCTGGAGCTCAGCCCCGAAATAGATCAGCACATTACGACAGACTACCATGTCCATGCGTGGAAAGGGCGGGCGCTGCGCAAGGTCGTGCTCGCCAAAGATCACCATATTGCGTATGAATTTCGTGACCTCGTAGCCGTGCTCGGTCGAGATAAAATAGCGCGCTCGCAGCTCATCGGGAATCTTCGCGAACGACGCCGCGGGGAAAAGGCCCCGACGCGCGTAGGCGATCGCGTCGGCGTCTATATCGGTGGCGAAGATGCGTATATTGAACTGGAGCGCCTCGTTGCCCAGGGCTTCCGCCAGGAGTATGGCGATAGAGAAGGGCTCTTCCCCCGTCGCGCATCCCGCCGACCAGATGCGCAGCTCTTTGCCGTCCTCGTGCGCGCGCTCGATCATGTCTGGAATGACCTTCTCGCGGAGAAAGTTGAAGAGTGGCGGGTCGCGAAAGAATTCGGTGACATTGATCAAGAAGCTCGCGACCAGATGCTGATATTCCTCCGTGTGTCTATCCAGGTAGGCGCCGTACTCGAGCAGGTTTGCGGCGCTCGTCGCCGCCAGCCGGCGATGCAGGCGTCGCAGGATCGTAGGGCTCTTGTACAGCGTAAAATCAATGCCGGTATGCTGCCGTACTTTTTCGAGCAGGTCAGGCAATATGTCTGTCGAGGTTTGACTCGTCAGGTTTTGCGCGCCGCTAATCAGATCGGCGATCAGCGGGCCCATGCGCGCCAGATCCACGACGAGATCAACGGTGGTTGGCGCCAGCGACGCGGGCATCGAAGGATAGCTGGCCGTGGCGGGGTTCTCGATCACCACGGCGCCGCCTGCCGCTTTCACCTCGCGCGCGCCCGCCGTTCCATCCGAGCCCGAGCCGGTGAGAATGACGGCGATGACACGCTCGCCATAGGTTTGCGCGGCGCTGGTGAGCAGCCGGTCAATGGATGGCATGGGGTGCTGGCCCGCGCCTGGCAGCAAGTGGACCACGTCATCGGTAATCTCGACGTCACGGTTCTGCGGAATGACGTAGATCACGCCGTCCGTCAAGTGCTCGGGGACGTCTTCTCCCACGGTACGCACGGGAAGCTTGGTGCGTCTGGTGAGGATCTGGCTGAGATGGCTGGTCGCGTTCGGATCAATGTGCTGCGCGATCACGATCGGCACAGAGAAGGACTCTGGCAGGGTAGCCACCAGGAGCGAAAGCGCCTCGATACCGCCAGCCGAAGCCCCTATCACGACCAGGTCATAGAGCCGCTGCTGCTCATTCATCGTTACCCCAATCTTACTGCTCGTGGACAGCAGCCATCAGCGCAGAGACGATGATGGGGCAGGACACGGCAGTGGGATGGAATGGCGCTTGATCAACCCTCAATCACTTGATCAACCCTCAATCAATTTGTTGAGAGCCACCCCCTCCACACGTGTTAGGAGCCGCATACGTCAGCCATACCGCATGGCTCAAGTGAATAGTCAGGCTCGCGACACTCGCTACGCGCATTGCGGATAGAGAGCTTCCTTTGTCAACACCTCAGTCGCTGTCTGGCTCCGCGTATCCTAATCAAGCGCATGCGAGTACTATCAAAGCGAGAGGTATCAGACACCCCTCGCTATGTTGTTCTTATCGCACAATCCTATCACAAAGCGCGCAGTTCGCCGTTGGAGCCTGTGAGAGTGAGAAGTCGGCGTGAATCAACTGTCGCGACAGCTCATCCGGCTTCCTGTCGCGTGATTGCGGTATGCTTTTCTGGGAGCGCCGCGCCCGGCGCGCAACCGAGAGGGGTAGAGAAGCGTGGAGGTCGAGCGAATGCGTATGGAGGAGGTGGAGCAGCCCGCCCAGTCGGGAGGCGTCGCGCTGGATGCGGACAGCGCGAAGCGACCCGCCTGGCGCGTCTGGTTCAGCACCGCACGGCCCGCCACCTTGACGGCGGCGGTCGCTCCGGTGCTGGTAGGCGCGGCGGTCGCGGCCTGGCAGGGCGTCTTCCATCTTCTCGTGTTTGCGCTGACACTGCTCGCTGGCGTCCTGTTGCAAGCGGGCGTCAACTATCTCAATGAGTATTTTGACTGGCGTTATGGATTGGACACCGAGCATTCTCAAGGCTCGATGACGGTCATCTTCCGGGGTGAAATGACTGGCGCGCAGGTGCTGGGAATGGGGCTGGCTTGCTTCGGAGCGGCTGCGGCGCTGGGGGGCTGGCTGATCGCGCTGATCGGTCCGCCGATCCTGCTGTTTGGGCTCGCCGCGCTCTTCATTGGCTACTTCTACAGCGCCAAGCCGTTCTCCTTCGCCGCGCGCGGCCTGGGCGACCTGATGGTCTACCTGGCGATGGGCTTCCTGATGGTCTGGGGGGCCTACTACACGCAGATACCGTCCTGGTCATGGATGGCGTTCGCGGCGAGCGTCCCGGCGGGCCTGCTGGTCGTCGCAATCCTGAATATGAACAACGTGCGCGACTATCTGGATGATCTGGCGGTTAACAAGCGTACGCTACCCGTCCGCTTCGGCAAGCTGTTCGGCATCCGCTATCACGCCGCGCTGCTCTATGGGGCCTATGTGGCGACGACGCTGTTCGTCATTCTGGGCTACCTGGCTCCGCGCCTGGGCCTTGGGCTGCCGTGGCCCGCGCTGCTGGTGTGGGTGACGTTCCCGGCGGCCTACCGCAACGTGCGCGCCGTCAACGCCGTTTGGCGGCGCGACCGCGATCCCGTGCTGCGTATGGGTGTTCGCCAGACCGCCGCGCTGCACTTCCAGTTCTGTGCGACGCTGGCGGTGGGCATCGTTCTGGCGGTTCTGCTGCGCGCGCTCAAGCTGCCTGTTTGAGCGATCCCGCTACGCCCCCACCCACAGCCACGCCGGGCCGGAAATCTCCGCCAGCGTGAGCGGCTGCGCCTGGCCGCGCTCCTGGAGGCGGGCCAGCGCGGCGTCGAGTTCCGCCTGGGGCAGGCCGAGCGCACGGGCGAGCGGCTTTGTCGCCGCCCAGATGGCCCCCGGCAGATAGCGCGCGAGCACCTGGTCGAGCGCCTGCTCGCGAGTGAGCCGCTCCGCCGCATCCACATGCTCGCGATAGCTGACGCTGAACAGCGTATGCCCCATCCCCGTCATCTCTCCCTCACCGGACGCCTCACCCGGCGCGGGCGCTGGGTCGCTGGCCGCCCGCGCGTCGGGCGAGAACACGCGGGTCAGCAGCAGGCGCGCGTCTAGCTCAGCGAGCGCTTTCTGGTAGGCCGTGCGCTGTTCCTTGCCGGTTGGGAAACCAGCGGCTTCTCGTAGCTCGCTCGTGCTGAGCGGGCGCTCCGCTTCCTCCAGCGCCCGCGCTACCCGGTGCGCCTCTGGCGAGATGATTCCCAGATGCAAAAGCTCGTCCGGCATGCGCGGGTCACTCAGCAGCCGCAGCGTGGCGGGCAGCAGGTCCCAGGCGATCCACGTCGGGCGCTTGCGCACGACCACCGTATAGCACGCCACCGCCTGGCGCCCGAGAACCCACCGCCAGGTATAGACCTGGCCCGATGGGCTGTCCCACTTCGAGTCCGTTGGCCGCTCCGGATCGCCGACGTAGGCGTGATACAGATTGGGCGTCTCTGGTGTGACAGGATAGAGCGTCACCAGGCCCAGCGCGTTGATGAGCTTCGCGCCCTCATCTGGCCCCGCGATACGCCGCTCCGCTGTCTGCCGCCACGCGGCGAGCCGCTGCGCGCGTAGCTCCGTGAACGCTGGCGTCCTCTCCATGAAGTGGCCTCCCTCGCGTGATCAGATGGATAAAATAGCGCTGAATAGAGCTTCTTATCCGCGGCGGCCCCGGCGGTCACGCGGGCTCACGCGCGGCCCGGATGGCGGGCGCTGGCCACCACGTCCAGGCGCGCCGCGCCCGCGCGCTGACCCGCCCCAGTCATCCCGCTCATCTTCGTATCCATCCTCGTCGTACGGCTCATCCTCGTCGTCGTACTCATCCTCGTCATCGGCGTACGCGCTGGGGCCATCCTCGTCATCATCGCCCCAAAGCGCGCCCACCGCTCCCGTCGGCGTGACGGCGCCCATCTTGCCGCTCTGCCCAATGGGCGAGGCGAACCGGCCACTCGCGCCCGGCGCGGCTGCCATGCGCCCGCTCGCTCCCGATATGCCAGCGTTTTTATCGTCTTTGGCGGGTTTAGGCGCGCGCGCGCGCAGACCCGGTGTGATGAAGAGGATGGCGCCCGTCAGAATCAAGCCCACGCCCGCGCCGACCAGTATCGCCCCGACCGGCAGGCCGGGGAACAGCGCGCGCGTCCCGATATTGGCGTGCGCGAACCCTGCGTAGAACAGGGTAAAGAGCGCGGCGCCGCCAGCGCTGGCCAGCGCGGTCAGGAAAGCTTCTCCCGCGCTCAGCGCCCGGCGCTCGGTCCCATCGCGCCCGGCGCGTAACAGGCGGCGGGCGGCGATGACGCTGATCCCGTTGGCGGCGCCCAGAAGCAGCGCGATCCCATAGCTGGCAATGGGAGCGGTGGTCAGCGCGAGCAGCGCCAGCGCCAAGCCGGTGAGCGCTAGCCCCAGCGGCGCGAGCGCGCCGCCTATCCGGCGCGTGGGTGGCAACTCAGCCAGCAGCGCTCCAAGCGTTAGTCCGCTCGCCTCCAGCGCGACGAGGACGCCGAGATAATAACCCGCCAGCCCCAGCCGGTCGCTGACGTAGAAGACCTCCAGCACACTCAGTCCGCCGCCCACCAGCGCCAGCGCGGTCAGCGTCAGCAGCGCGGTGGCGCTCGCCGCGCGCCCGCCCGCCAGCCCAATCCCCGCACGGATGTCGCCGATCGCCTGGAATGGCGTGTTTGGTCCCTGCTGATACCACTCCGGTAGCGCCCGCTCGCGCTGGTCGGGCGCCAGCGGCGCGTCGTTGGCGTCGTCATCATCATCATCATCCGCGTCGGCGTCACGCACGGCGGCGAGCAAGTCAGCGCGTGTCGCCTCGTCTGGCGTCGCGCTGGCCAGGGTCGCCCGCGTGAATGCGCGCCTTTCTTCGGGGAGCGCGTCGAGGAAGCCATCGGAATTGGAGGCCAGAAGGAAGCAGATGGCGGCGGCCAGCGCCACGAGGATCACCCGCTCGCCCAGCGCCAGGAACAGCGCGGCGGCAAGCAGTGGCCCGACAACGGTCGCGAGAGCGGAGCCAGCGAACAGGTCGTTGGCTACCAACTCGATCTCGCCTGGCTCCAGGCAGACGCGCGTCGCCGCCACGCGCAGCGCCTGACGTAATCGTCCAGTCAGCCCTATCGCGAAGAGCAGCCCGAATAAGACGGGATAGATCGTCTGGAAGTGCATTCCCAGAACGCCTAGCGCCGCCACCACGCGCAGCCGTCCGATCCAGGCCAGCGGGCCGCCGGGCTCGCGAACGCCCTCGAAGAGTGGCGCGATTGGGATGGCGATCAACCAGGGCAAGCCCAGCGCCAGGACGGCGAGCAATACCATCACCGGCGAGCTGGTCAGATAGGCGAGCCAGATGATGACGCCAACTCCCAGCACGCTTTCGCCGAGCAGTGACGCGACTTCGCCACGCCAGAGGTGGCCCGCGTTGCCGTCATGAAACAGCGCAAATCCGTTGCGCTTGCGCTGGATCGCTTCCAGGTGCGCCGAAGTCTGAAGTCCCATGCCCGCCATGCTGGCCGCGAACGGATCGTAATCCCGTGCGGCTGGCGCGCCCGCTCCCCGGTAGGGGCCCATAGCCCGCTGCGAGCCGCTCGCGCCTGGCGCGGTGGGTCCGCGATATGGCCCGAGGGTGCGCTGCGAGCCGCTCGCGCCTGGCGCGGCCGGCGCACCGTAGGGCCGGAACGGGCCGGAGCGATCGGAAGGTGGGCCGGGAGGACGCCGCCTAGAGGAACCGCCCGCGTTCTGTGGGCCACCTGACCGCCCGCGCGGCTTTTCTGTGCGGCGGTCCCACGATCCTCCCGGACCCCCTGGCGGATAGTCACCCGGCATGCGGTCTCTCCTGGCGCTTTCCGGCGGGGCGGAAGCCTACGAAACCCACTCCAAACCCCATAGAACACCGGGCAGTATAGGGCTGGAGCGCCTAATGTGTCAATCGCGCTGGCCCGAACGTTCGCCCGCGCGGTCGCCACTTTGTGATGGCAGGCGTCGCGCCACGAGCAGTGGTGATCGCGGCGAGAATTCTGCTATACTGGCGACGCTGGCGGCGCTGGCGCGGCTGAGGACTGAGCGGGGCGCCGCCTCGCGATCATCATCCCGCCTACAGGCCGCTCGTGTTCCTATTTTTGGATCGCTTTAGAGAACTGGAAGTTGGTCTGGCGTATGGATCCCACGCCCTCCTCGTCGTCATCATCATCTCCGCAGCCGCCCTACTCCTCATACAACACGCCCCCGGCGGGCTATACGCCGCCAGCGGGCTATACGCCGCCAGCGGGCTATACGCCGCCAGCGGGCTATACGCCGCCAGCCTTCGCGCCTGTGCGGCCACCGCGACGGCGTGGCGGGATTCTCTGGCTAGTCATTGGCCTTTTTCTGATACCAGTCGTCGCGTGCGCGGCTTTGATCGGCGCGACCGCCATCGCGCAGCCCCAGCTGCTGGCGCGCGACCTGACCATCTTCTCGACGCCAGTCTCTGGCACGGTCTATGGCGAAGATGCGACCCAGCGCGAAGCGGGGCGCGAGGCGATGGCCCCCGTGGCTGACGCGACCGTGACCTGCGGTGACGTGAGCGCTGTGACTGACGCCCAGGGACACTACAGCCTGAGACAGCTACGCGGGCGCGACTATACGTGCTCGCTCACAGCGCCGCAGTATCTCCCCTTGAAGGCCAGTATCCACCTCCAACTCAACGGTTCCTACACACTCAACTTCGGCTCGCCAGCATCCGTGATGGGTGGAGGCTCCTGCGCGCCAGCGCCCTCCGGCCAGCGCTGCGGAGCGCTGGCGCTGCAGCCCGGCTCGATCAGCGGCGTCGCCGAGGATAGCTCGACCCGTCAGCCGATCACCGCCGCTGTGGTCACCTGCTGGGATAATTCGCTCGCCGCGCGCGTCGCCCTGAAAAACCCCGCGCGCTATACCGCCGTCGCTGGGGCCCAGGGTCAGTATCTCGTATCGGGCTTGCCGGTGGGGCTCTACCAATGCGTCGCCACGCAGAGCGGGACGCCACAGCAGGTGGTGGCGCGCCCCGGCGCGGTCGCCACGCTCGATTTCTCTGTCTGTCAGCGTCACTGTCGCGGAGTGAGCTATCACGGAGGCGACGTGATGCACACCTTCACGGGCTATGTGATTTTCTGGACCCCGCCCGGCACGCGGCTGGACCCCTCCGGCAGCGACTCGCGCTTCCGCTCCCTGGTGGCCCAGTACTTGAAGGATGCTGGCGGCACACCGTTCTACGGGCTGCTTGGCCAATACTGGGATGCGGCCGGGCCAGTGCGCAACGTCGTGCGGCTGGGTGGAACGTATGTGGACACGCGGCCTTACCCGCACGCTGGAACGCGCGCCGATCCGTTGACAGATGGCAACATCTACACGGAGATCGAGCATGTCAGCGAATCCCAGCACTGGCCGGTGACGCCGGGCGTGGGCTTTGCGCTGGTCACCGCCTACGGCGTCGAGACATGCGCGACCTACGAGGGCCACCGCTCCTGCTCCTTCCCGCTCAGCAATGACGCCGGTTTCTGCGCCTACCATTCCTCCACCTCGTACTCGCGCACGGATTCTACGGCGAGCTACCTGCCCTACATGCTCGTCGCCGATGTTGGGGGGTGCGACTCTCTGCCCACCTACGGCGAGGGGCCAGCTCCCTACGGCGCGCCTGTGGTAGACGCGGTCATCAACTCACTCTCCCACGAGCAGTTCGAAATGGTCTCCGATCCCACTGGCGAAGGGTGGTACGACAACAGCGACAACAGCGAGATTGGCGACAAGTGCGAGACCTCGTTCGGCTATCCCGCGCGTGATGGCGCGACCGTCCGCCTCGCGAACGGCCACGGCTACGTCCTCCAGCGCGAGTGGAGCGCCGCCAGCGGCTCCTGCTCGTACGGGTGAGACGGGTGATATTCAATGAGCCGCCGCGCGCCCGCCCGCATCACCACCCTGGCCCGCGCGCGTCGGCGGTGCCCGCGCCCAGCACATGCAGCAGCGCGTCGGCCACCGCGTCGGCTTCGTTGATTCCCTGGCCATCCACCGGCGTGGCGTCCCCGTCGCGCGTCAGGCGGCAGACGTGCAGGACGGTGGGGCCAGAGCCGCCCAGCAGCCGCCCACTCGTCTCGCCCGTCGCCACACGGTAGCCCCGCGCGCGCAGCCATACCTTCAGCTTGCCCGCCGAGGGCAGCCAGAGGCAATCGTGGGCCGCCATGCGCGTCTGCGGCCAGCGTCCATCGACGTCAGCCAGGGTGACGAAGCCCTCGCGGTCGTGGGTGGTGATAACCAGCCACATGCCGATCAGTCCCTCATCGAGGTGCGAGCCGCCCAGCGACGTCACCAGGTCGCCTGGCTGCGGGTCCCACGTCAGCCCGTCCTGGATGAGACGGCGCGCCATTGTCGGTGTCACCAGGTCTTCGCGCATGCCAGGCCCTCACTTTCCCCATCTTTCAATCCGTTCCCAATCGTGGCGTCACGGTAGCAGCGGCGCCCGCCCACCGTCAAGCAGGCTGCCGTCCGCCCGCCGCTTGACATCCGCCTCGCTCCGCGCCTACCCTTGAGCCGGGATGCGCGGAGCTGGGCGGCTGTCCCACATGCGCGAACGTTCCAGAACAGCGGGCGATGAGGGAGGCCGGAGTATGACAGCGCTGGTAGGCGTCGTGATGGGCAGCGACTCGGATTTGCCGGTTATGCGCGGCGCGGCGGAGATGCTGGAGCGCTTCGGCGTGTCCCACGAGATCCGTATCGTCTCGGCCCACCGTACCCCCGACGACATGGCGGAGTATGGCCGCACAGCGCATGAGCGCGGCCTGCGGGTTATCATCGCCGGCGCGGGTGGCGCCGCGCACCTCCCCGGCATGCTCGCCGCGCACACCCCCCTCCCCGTGATCGGCGTCCCCGTCCCCACCGAGATGCTGCGCGGCCTCGACTCGCTGCTCTCCATTGTCCAGATGCCCGCAGGCGTCCCCGTCGCCACCGTCGCCATTGGGAACGCCCGTAACGCTGGGCTGCTCGCCGTACGCATCCTCGCCACGGCTGACCCCGCCCTGCGCGAGCGCATGCTGGCCTATCAGGCCGAGATCGCCGCCGAGTCGCGCGCGAAGAACCAGGCGCTGGAATCCGGCGCGGGCGAAGGCGCGTAGCGACCACTCCTCGCCCAGAACGCACACGTTACAGGCAGCCGTGGCAGCCGTTTCACTTTATGTGTGAGGATGGCGGGCGCGCCGCGCGGGCGCGCAGGGAGGCGGCGGAGCGGCGCGGGTGAACGAGGCCGCATGGTCAGGGCGAGATCAAAAGGATGTAGAGAGGCCTGGGCGAGCGCATGGGCGTATTCGGCATGATGCGAGATCGGCTACGCGCGCTGTGGCGCGCGCTATGGGGCGCTATCATTTCCGGTGGAACGCCGCGAACGCGGCTGGCCATCCTCTCCGCCGCCGCGCTGCTGGCCCTGCTGCTGGTCAGCGTGGCCCTGGCGCTCAACACGTCCGGCGCAACCACGCAGGCCCCTATGGCGCTGGTCTCTGCCCCCACCACCACGAGCACCATCTCCGCCCACCGTCACGACCACACCGCCCAGCCCGACCGCCACCATCCACAAGAACACGTCAAAGCCCAAGACACCGCCTCCACCCCCACCGCCGCCACCGCCACCGCCTTCGTCGCCCCCTCCCGCGCCAACCGGCACGCCCGGCGGCGACGGCATCTTCTCCCAGTTCTGCGGCACCCCCACTCCCACGCCGCCCACGCCCAGCCCGACCGCTACCAGCGCGCCCACCGCGACAGCTACAGCGACGGCGACGGCGACGGCGGTAGCGACGGCAACGGCAACCGCCGCCCAGCAGCGCCAGCTCGCCCAGGCGACCTGCATCCCCTGCCCCTATTACGCGGGGAATAATCCCAGCCAGGCGCAGATCGCGACCGCGCTAGCGACCGCTGGGAGCCTCTACGGCGTTCCCGCGAACCTGATGAAGGCCGTCGCCTGGCAGGAAAGCCGCTGGCACGAAGACGTGTACTCATGCGACGGCGGCATCGGACTGATGCAGATTCAGTACTACACCTACCCCTGGCTCAACGGGCAGGCGGTCCCTGCGTGCGGTCTGGGCGTCACCAGCTACGACCCGTACAGCCTTCAGGGCAATGCCGACCTGGGCGCCAAGTATCTCAGGTACCTCAGCTGTTTTTACAGTTATTGGGGCAATAATGGCTCGGGCGCTTCCCTGAAGAACCCCGGCCCCTACACCATAGACTGGTATTATCAGCAGGCGGGCTTGCCCTATCCTGACTCCTACACCGCCAGCGGGGCGGCCAACCCCAACAGCTTCTGCGCCGCGGTCTTCAACGCCAGCGGCGCCTACCCCGCTCTGCCATCCACGCTCCACGACCCCTGGAGCTGTCCTTACACCGCTACGACCGGCGACGCCACGCTGCTCGACATCACACTTAGCGCCTATAACGAGGGCGCTGACTATACCGACCAGAACGGGATCCAAAACTGGTGGTACGTCAACGGCGTCGAAGGGTGGATCCCGCAATTCGCTTCCGGCGCGCTACCAGTCCCCTCTTGAGGGGGCGCTGGACTGTCTGGCGGCGAGGGGCAAGCCGCGCGATTTCCTAACACCGTTAGATTTCTCTAACTCTACAGCGCCTGTTTCGTACTGGTGTCAACTTGAGACACTACAGCGGGCGACGGCGGTCATACGTACGTCACCGGACGGAGGTTCACGCCTATGCGCGAGCGAAGGTCAATCGGACAGCGGTTATCAGGGGCGCGCTCACGGCTCGTGCCGGCGGGTTGCGCTCTCGCGCTGCTTGGCGTGACAGTCGCGCTGCTCACGGGAGTGGTTGTGCCGAACGTGCGCGTCTTGTTTGGCGCATCCCCCGCGACTTCCAGCGCCCAGTCCACGAACACGCCGCAGAGGCAAGCGCCCGGCAACCTGGCCTACCAGTTGATTCTACCCACGGCGCCCGCTGTGGCGCTCACGATCCCGCGTACGCCCGACCTGCCGCACGACGCGCTCTTTGCTACGCTGGGCAAGGCGAAGGCCCAGAACAGCTGCGAGGTCGCCACCCCGCCCGCCACGACGCCTACCGCGATCCCCACCGTCAGCAGCGCCACCGCGACTCCTGACGCTACGGCGACCGACACTCCGACGCCCACGGCGACCGACACGCCTGAGCCCGCCACGCCCACGGCGACCGCCGGCTTGGGGCAGGTCACCCCGACCGCGACGTGCGCGGCATGCCCAGTCTATCTGGGCAATAACCCCGATCAGGCGACTATCTCGGCGGCGCTTGCGGCGGCGGCCCTCAAATACGGCCTGCCCGCCAACCTGCTCAAGGCTGTCGCCTGGCAGGAGAGCCGCTGGCACGTTGACGTTCTTTCCTGCGATGGCGGCATTGGCCTGATGCAGATTCAATACTATACCTACCCCTGGCTCAACAGCGTCGCCGAGCCGGCCTGCGACCTGGCCGCCACCACCGACGACCCCTACACGCTGGAAGGCAACGCCGATCTGGGAGCCAAGTACATCAAGTGGCTCAGTTGCTTTTACAGCTATTGGGGCGACAATGGCGGCATCTCGCCGACCAGCCCCGGCGCATACACCATCGCCTCGTACTACCAGCAGGCGGGCCTCCAGTATCCCGACGCGCTCACCGCGAACGGCGCCCCAAACCCCAGCAGCTACTGCGCCGCCGCCTACAACGACCCCAGCCATCCCGAATACGCCTCGCTGCCCTCCACCACAAGCGACGTGTGGAGCTGCCCCTACAGCGCGACCCCTGGCGACAACACGCTGCTCGATATGACCCTGAGCGCCTACAACGAGGGCGCGGGCTACACCGACCAGTACGGTATTCAGAATCCCTGGTATGTCAGCGGCGTCGCTGGCTGGATACCCCAGTTCGCCTCTGGCGCGCTGCCTACCGCTTCCTGAGTGAATCCACGCCGGTTCATTTTCAACAGCGCACGATAGCGCCCTCCCATCGCATGACGGGAGGGCGCTATCGCGTGTGTGCGACGCTCATGCATGGCTGGGCTGAGCGTCGGTGAGCGTGCCGCGCGAGTTCCAGGAAGCACTTTTGCTGGCATTTGACATTGACAGTGGCGCTGTCGTATTATGGCCTCCATGAGCGAGCATCATGGCGATCTAAGGCCCAGCGACGATATGGACATGACGATAGATGAGCTTGCGGAGCGCCAGGGTTTACCTGTGCGCACCATCCGCTTCTACATCGCGCAGGGCTTGCTGCCAGGACCAGGCTCACGCGGGAAATCCGCCGCCTACGGCGAAGAGCATCTTGTACGGCTGCGGCTGATACGGCAGTTGAGTGAGCGGCATGTGCCGCTCTCAAAGATTCAGGATTTGCTCCAGGGGTTATCGCTTGGCGAGGTGAAAGCGCTGTTGGCGGCGGAGGAGGACCGGTCGGTTCAGTTGACGGAGGCCGAGCGGCGAAAGTCACCGCGCGACTACGTGACGGCGCTGCTCGACGATGCGCGACAGGCCCGGCAGGCGCCACAGCAGGCGGCTCCGCGCCCGTATCCAGCGACATCGCCGGGCAAACCGCCGCTCTCCGTATCAGCGCACGAGTTGCGGACTCAGCGCAAGCCTCCCACGACTGCGGGGCGGAGGGAGGGTGATCCCTGGCTTCACTGGACGCTCGCGCCAGGGGTCGAGCTGCATGTAAGCGCGGAAGCGCGGGCGCGCTATGCCGCGTTGATCCAGCGCTTGCTGCGTGCGGCAGGCGAGGACGAGGACGCCAAAGTCGACTAACCTTTGACGCCGTTTGCCACAGGGGAGGATCGAGCTATGAGTGATGATGGAGTGACATCCGATGCCAGTCGTGAGCCTTCAGGCGAGGTCGAGATCCAATTAGCGCCGCGCCCTGAGCGGCGGCTGATTCCACACCAGCCCAGTTATCGCTACGTAGACTTTCAGATTCGCGTCGCTTCGCCGCCGTCAGAGGCGCAAGCGAACCGCACGCCAATCACGCTGGCGCTGGTCATTGACCGCAGCGGCTCGATGTCGGGCGACAAGATCGTTATCGCGAAGCGCGCGGCGCTGGCCGTTCTGGAGCGCATGGATGAACGTGATACTGTCGCCGTTGTGGTCTTCGATGAACAAATCGATACGCTGCAGTCCGCTGTCTCAGTGACCCCAGAAGTAAAAGCCTCCGTTCGGGCCGCGCTGGCAAAGATCAACGCGCGGGGCTCGACTGCGCTGCATGAGGGATGGCTGACCGGCTGCCATGCGATCACCAGCGCGACGGAAGACGTCGCGTCGCGCGGAGTCGCGCGGTGCTTTCTGCTGACTGACGGACAGGCGAACGTTGGGGTGCAGGAACCAGAGCGCATCGCCAGTGACGCGGCGGGAATTCGCCGCAACGCGGGCATCGGGACCAGCACGTTTGGCGTTGGGCTCGATTACGCGGAGGAGCTGCTGGGGCCGATGGCGGAGGCGGGAGGCGGCAGCTTCCACCATCTGCGCACAGCCTCCGAGATCGCCAACACTTTCATCGGTGAGCTGGGCGAGCTCCTCGCCACTGCGGCTACCAACGCGCGTCTGGAGCTGGAGGTCGAGCCGGGCGTCTCCGTAGATATCGTCAGCTTGTATGCGGCCAGCCAGGACGCGGGCAATCCCTTGCGCTGGTCAGTCTCGCTTGGTGACCTCATGAGCGGCGAGGATCGTCACATCATGCTGCGTTTTGGCTTTGGCGACGCGCCGCGACGGGAGGATCAGGCGGTTCGCGCGCGACTGGTGTGGACAGTCGCAGGCGCCGAGCGACACACAGACTGGTCGACACTGCGGTTCACGTACGCCAGCGATGCGGAGTGCGCGGCTGAGGCTGCCGATCAGCGGGTCGTCCATGCGGTGGGCGAAGCTGTATCCGATCGCTCGCAGCGCGACGCGCTTATCCATAGCAAGCGAGGCGATTTCGACCTCGCGCGATCAACCCTGATGGAAGCGGGGGCGCATATAGCCAGCGGCATTCCGATTGATCCATCGCTACAGGCCGAGCTCGATGAAATCAACCGTCTCGCGTCTGATCTTGAGCATGGGCCGCTCGCTTCCGCCCCTGCCAAAGAAGCCTACTACATGAGGCAGGCCAGGAGCAGGGGAAAGCGGGACCTTCGCAAATAAGCGCCCTGACACAGCCATA
Source organism: uncultured Chloroflexia bacterium (assembly GCA_963809385.1). Classification (GTDB taxonomy): domain Bacteria; phylum Chloroflexota; class Ktedonobacteria; order Ktedonobacterales; family JADMIN01; genus JAKAIY01. The sequence goes on from CAWEJL010000004.1 coordinate 66,897, forward strand.
CTGACAGCGACATGGCGCGCGAGAGCGCCCTCCCGTCTTACCGATGGGAGGGCGCTCTCGTTGTTTGAGTCGTGCTTTGCCGCTACTAGGCCGGGTTGTCGCCCAGCGCCTCGCGGTCGGCCTCGTGGTCGCTACCGTTCACCAGGTTGAGGCTCATGGTAGGCGGCAGCCCGTGACCCACCGCTGTTGGGGACATCGCCGCGACCGGCTGCGGCACACCACCCTCAGGCAGCGGCGCCTCAAACAGGGCGGCGAATTCCTTCCCCTCCAGAATCTCGCGCTCGATCAGCCGCTCGCTGATGAGGACCAGCCGGTCGCGATGCTCGGCCAGTGTGCGCTCTGCTGTCTCCATCGCGCGCATCACGATCTCGCGCACTTCGGTATCAATCTCGCGCGCCGTCTCTTCGCTGTACTCCGGCTGCTCACCGGGCATCGCGGGACCCTCGCGCCGGCTCAAGCGCACCGGCCCCAGCCGCTCACTCATGCCGTAGTCGGTCACCATCTTGCGCGCGATGGACGTCACACGCTCGATGTCGTTCGAGGCGCCGGTCGTCACCTCGCCAAAGATCAGCTTCTCCGCCGCGTGTCCGCCCAGCGCGAACGCCAGGAAGTCGCGGAACTGTGACTTCGACCACAGCGAGCGCTCCTCCTCGGAGACCAGCCGCGTGTAGCCGCCCATTTGCCCGCGCGAGACGATCGAGACCTTATGCACCGGGTCGGTGTGCGGCAGCAGATGCGCTACCAGCGCGTGGCCAACCTCGTGGTATGCCGTGATTGCCTTCTCGCGCTCGCTGATGACGCGACTCTTGCGCGCCGGCCCCGCCAGCACGCGATCCATCGCCTCCTCCAGCGAATGCATGGTGATCGCTTTCTCGTCACCGCGCGCCGTCAGGATCGCCGCCTCATTGAGCAGGTTCTGCAGGTCCGCGCCGGAGAATCCCGCCGTCTGCCGCGCGATCAGGTCCATGTCCACGCCCTCGGCCATCGGCTTGTTGCGCGCATGTACCCGCAGGATCGCCGCGCGTCCACGCGCGTCGGGCCGGTCCAGCGTGATCTGCCGGTCGAAGCGCCCCGGGCGCAGCAGCGCGGCGTCCAGCACGTCGGCGCGGTTCGTGGCCGCCATGACGATCACGTTGGTGTTGGGGTCGAAGCCGTCCATCTCCACCAGCATCTGGTTGAGCGTCTGCTCGCGCTCGTCGTGTGAGCCGCCATAGCCTGACCCACGCTGGCGACCCACGGCGTCAATCTCATCCACGAAGATGATCGCCGGCGCCGCCTTCTTGGCCTGCTCGAAGAGGTCGCGCACGCGGCTGGCGCCGACGCCGACGAACATCTCAACGAACTCTGAGCCGCTGATGCTGAAGAACGGTACGCCCGCCTCGCCCGCCACCGCGCGCGAAACCAGCGTCTTGCCTGTTCCTGGAGGGCCCGCCAGCAGCACGCCCTTCGGAACACGCGCGCCAAGGGAGGCGAACTTCTGGGGGATACTTCAGGAACTCTACAATCTCCTGAAGCTCCTGCTTCGCTTCGTCCACACCCTCGACATCACCGAACGTGACCGACGGCTTGTCCTCAGCGAAGAGGCGCGCCTTGCTCTTGGCGAACGACAGCGCCGGATTGCCTCCGCCCTGCCCACGCCGGCTGAAGTACACCAGCCCGCCGATCATCGCCGCCAGCAGCGCCAGCGACAGCAGCGGCCCGCTCGCCGAGGTCCACATGCTCGGCTGGGTGTAGCCTACCCGTAGCACGGTGGGATTATCGTAGGGGATGCCGTTGCTCTTGAGCGTCTCGCTCAGCGAGAAGCCCTGCCCAATACCCGTCTGCACGATCACACCCCCGCCACGATCCAGCGTGAGGGATGAGTTGTCTATCGTGATGGTGTCCACATGATGATGCGCGATATCCGTGTGGATGTAAGCGAGCGTCGTTGAGAGATCGGTTTGCTGTGGTTGCGCGCGCTGCGCAAGCGCGACCCCGATCAGGATGGACACGACCGCCAGGGTCGCGAGCAACGCGATCCATCCGCGTGTCCACCGGAAATTTGCCATGCGTGTGGCCTCCATCACTCAGTGCATACGTCGCCGCACGAGCGCTCTACCGACTGCGCGGCGGGTTTGGGACAGACGCAGGCGGCGCTGGGAACGCGCCACCCTTAGTTGCGTACGCGCGCCGCGATGAGGCGCTATCGTAGCGGCTCTCCAGCCCCGTCGAACACTCTCGTGAGCGGGGCCGTGAGCCGCTACACCGCCTCATTGCGGCGCGCGTGTAGTCCATATGTTGTATACATTACGATGTTTCTTATGTGAATACTTTGTACGTAGGACTCCAGGCGTGGCAGGCGGCGAAGCGCCCCCTGCTATACCTTGGAGACCTGCGCGAGGCTGCCCTCGTCGAAGTAGCGCAGCGCCCCGACTGACAGTGGCAGCGCCAGATCAGGCTCCAGGTCTTCGACGAACTCGGTATCGTGGCTGACGATCACCAGCGTCCCCTTGAAGCCGCGCAGCGCCTCGCCCACCTGCTCGCGCGACTGCGGGTCGAGGTTGTTGGTTGGCTCGTCGAGCAGCAGCGTGTTGTAGCCGCCGACCATCAGCGTCGCCAGCGCCAGCCGCGTCTTTTCCCCGCCGGAGAGTGACTTGACCGGTTGGAACGCCTGCTCGCCGCTGAAGAGGAAGCGGCCCAGAATCGAGCGCAGCTTGCCGTCACCAGGCAGATCACCGCCGCGCTTCGGCGCCTCCGCCGCCGCCAGCCGCATCTCCTCCAAGAGGGTCGCGCCGCCGTGCAGTGACTCGTGCTCCTGCGCGTAGTAGCCGAGGTCCACCATCTGCCCGATCTCGATGCTCCCGCGCGTCGGCTGTAGCACTCCCGCAAGGGTCTTGAGCAGCGTCGTCTTGCCCGCGCCGTTGCGACCGATCACCACCAGCCGTTTGCCGCGCTCCAGCTCGAACGTCAAATCCTGGAAGACGGGCGCGCCGCCATAGCTCTTGGCCAGGTCCTCCACGCGGAAGACGATCCGCCCGCTCGGTCGCGCAATTGGAAGCTGGAAGGTCAGCTTGCGCTGGCGCCGGGGCAGCGCCGCCGCGTCGGGCAACTGCTCGCGCAGCCGCTCGATGCGGTGATCCAGCACTTTCGCCTTGCGCGCCATCTTTTCCGTCTTGCCACGCGCCCAGTCGGCCTGCGTCTTGAGCTGCGTGATCTTCAGCTGCTGGCGCTCCGTCTCGGCCACTGCGCGCTCTTCCGCCGCGTCACGCTGGCGCAGATAGGAGCTATAGTTGCCGTGGTACGCCGTTAGCGTCTGCAAGCCCGCGTCCAGGTGCAGCACGCGCGTGATCGCCTTGTCCAGCAGGACGAGGTCGTGCGAGATGAGCAGCGTCGCGCCCTCGTAGCGTGCGAGGTAGTCCATCAGCCAGAGCGTCGCTGGGCCGTCCAGGTGATTGGTCGGCTCGTCCAGCAGCAGCAGATCATTGGTGGCGAAGAGCGTCCGCGCCAGCGCCAGACGAGTCTTCTGCCCACCGGAAAGCCCCGTGACGGCCCGCTCTAGCTCGACATCACCCAGGCCCAACCCCTGCAGTAGCTCACCCATCTCATACTCGGCGGCGTAGCCCCCCGACCGCTGGAACTCCTCTTCCAGCTCGCCGTAGCGCCAGAGCAGCGTATCCAGCGCGCTGGCCTGCCCCTTCTGCCCCTTGCGGGCGGGGGTCGCTGGGGTGGCGAGCGCCGCGCCGGAGGTCTCCGCCGCCGTCGCTTCGGCCAGCTGGGCCTCCAGCGTCCGCAGCCGCGCGCTCAGTCGGGCCAGGTCGCGGCCCGCTAGCATCACGTCGCGCACGGTCACTGGCGCGTCGCTATTCGCCGCCCCAGCCTCCAGCAGGTCGTCGGCCAGCCGCTCCTGCCCCAGGTAGCCCATGCGCCGGGGCCGGGTAATCAGTCCCGCGTCGGGGTCTACCGCGCCGCGCAGCGCGTGCAGCAGCGTCGTCTTGCCCGCGCCATTGACGCCGACGATGCCGACCTTGTCGCCTTTGTTGATCAGAAACGAGGCGTCACGCAACAGCGTGCGGCCTCCACGGCTCAGCGTGAGCCGCTTTACATCCAGCATGGTTGTATGAACCTCTCCGAAACAGCCCCGGAAAATGGTCTGGTGTTGAGCGCGGGGCAGACAGTGACGCGCGTATGGGACGTATGGGAGAGGAGTCCGCCGGTACCGGGCCGGGAGCGCGCGCGCCGGGCTGTCAGCATGCGACAGGCGGCGGGCGGAGGCTCGGTGTGGTAGGTCGCGCTGAGGGGAAAGCGGATCGTCGCTTTCACCGCACGCTTGCTACAGGGCAGACTCCACCCCTGGCTTAGGGGCGAGGCGCGCTGAGTAGCAGCGAGCGGTACAACATCAGCGATACGATCCTCTCATGTTCTGAGCTATGAGGAAGGGCGCGAGCCACGCTGGCTCACCGCGCGTATGGTATCCCGCCCCAGCCCTCGCCGTCAAGCGCCATGACCCGAAGCCTCAGGGCTTGTGAAATGTCGGCGCTCTCGGCCTTGAAAAGGCCGGAGCACGCGGACGCGGACTGAAGTCCGATGCGCCGGCGCGCGCGGCGGACAGGGCATTGATGCCCACGTCCCCGCGTGCGCCAGCCATTCATGGCCGCGACGGAGCCGGCATTTCACAAGCCATGACCCGAAACCTCGCGCCGCTTGCGCCGCGCGCGTGGCTCTGGCGTGGCCGGTGTGGGGTCGAACTCGCTGACGGCGGGGGCCTCATTCGCCGTATCCCCAGCCTCGGCGGCGCGCAGCCGCGAGCGCGGGCCTGGCGCGATCTCGACCGGCCCGAACAGCGCCTCCTGCGTCACATCCAGCCGCCCCTGGTGCCAAAGCTCCAGCACGGCGAGGAAGGTCACCACCACCGCGAAGCGCGAGGTGGCCGTCAGCAGCGCCTCCTCCAGCGTCACGCGCCCACGCCCGGCCAGCAGCGCTTCGAGCTCCTCGATCTTCTCAGCCACCGTCACCAGCGGCAGTGGGAGCTGCTCCGGCTGGGAGAACTGCTGCTCCGTCAGCACGCGCTTGAAGACCGCCGCCAGCGCGTTGATGTTCAGGCCCACCAGTTTCGGTGGCGCCCAGGTCAGCATCAGCTCCGGGTCCACCAGCCGCGCCGCCCGCGTGTAGGATTGCAAGCCCGCTAGCTCACGCGCCCGCAGCGCCCGCGCGATCTCGCGCGCCAGCTGGTATTCGCGCAACCGCTGCGCCAGGACCTCGGCGTCGTCCAGCGGATCGCTGTCCTCGTCCTCGCTCTGCTTCGGCTGGCGGGGCAGCAGGCTGCGCGACTTGATCAGCAGCAGCCGCGCCGCCATCGCCACGAAATCCGCCAGGCGCGGCAGCGGCGGCTCATCCCACGTGCGCAGATAGGCGACGAACTGGCCGGTGACCGCCACCAGCGAGATCGTCGTAATCTCCAGCTGGTTCTTCTCGATCAGGTTGAGCAGCAAATCCATCGGCCCGTCGAAACCCGGCAGGTGAATGGTATACGGCTCGGCCTCTGGCTCAGGCGCAGCGACGCCCAGCGGCAGCGTCGCCTGGATGGGCCGCTCCTCCGCCCCGGCGCTGGGGGGCGCGGAGCGCGCGCGTGTCACCTGCGCCGCCTTGCTCATCGCCTCGCCCTCCGCCCACTCTGGCCGCTACCATGCGGCGCCACGACCGTCATTCGCGGCCAATTGTCCCATTCTACGGACGGCAAGAACAAACGGTCAACTTGACCGCCGCTTGGGTTAGCACAAGAGTCATATCAGGCGCACGCGCCATGACACAAAACGGGCGGGCGCGCCCCATGTCAGAAGCCCGCCCGCCCGTTCGCGCGTGATAGCCGCCGCTACGCCGCCGCGCGTCCGCCGCCGTAGCGCGCCAGCAACTGTGGCCAGCCCCAGGCCGCCACAGCCGCCAGGATCGCGCCTACCGCGCCGGCGATAGCGATTGTCACTGGTGTGAAGAGCGGTGGATTGTGAGTGAAGAAGCCCTGGATCAGCCGCTCCACCGCAATCGTTACGCCCGCGCCGATGATGAAGGCCGCCACAATCGCGGGAATCGCCGTCACCCACTGCGCGCGATTTACTGGCAGGATGCTCCCCGTGAGCTGGCGCACGCTTGTCAGCGCCAGCACGAGCAGCAGGACGACCACCAGGCCCGACGCCGCCCATTGTCCAGCGACTGGGATTAGCGAGACCAGGTAGAGGATGCCTACCACGACCGCCATGACAACGCCCAGCATCACGTATTGTCCACGGTCGCCAAACAGGCCAGTGAAGACCATGTTGAGAGCCGCCAGCGGCGGGGCGAAGATTCCTGAGCGCCCGCCCTTGCGTTGCGCCGAGAGGTTCGCCTGGTACGATTCGCGGAACTTGCGCTGGCGGAAATAGACACGCCCGCGCAACGCCTCGGCCTGCGCCCCGCCCAGCAGCGGGTTCGCCCGCTCCGCCGCCGCCAGCGCGGTCAGCGCCTCATCGTAGCGCTTCACTTCGACCAGCGACGTCGCGCGGATATATTCCGCCTGGGGGAGCTGCTTGTCACGGTCGAAGCGGATCGCCGAATCCGCCGCCGTTACGGCCCCAGCGTAGTCCTTCTGGCTGCTCAACGCCAGCGCCTTGATGAAATAGCCCGCCGGGCTGCGCGGCTCCAGCTTGATCGCCTCGTCCGCCGTCACCAGCGCCTGACTGTCTTTCTTGTCGGCGATGTAGACCTCGGCAAGCTGCACCCGCGCCCGCGCCAGCTTCGGCGCCAGCTGCACCGCGCGCTCGGCAGCCGTGCGCGCTTCCTCTGGGACGCTGAAGCGCGCGGTTTGCAGGAGCGCGGCGGAGAGCGAGAGCTGCGCGTCGGGATTGTTCGGCGCGGCGCGGGTCGCTTTGCGCGCCTCCGTGACCGCCTCTTGCGCCTGGCGCATCTGGAGGAGCGTCTGTGAGAGCAGGATGCGCGCCGCTACGTCGTCCGGCCGCTGCTCCAGCCGCTTGCGGCAGATGCGCTCGGCCTCATCGGGCCGGCCCAGCGATAGCGCGTAGCGCGCCTTGCCCAGCGGCCCGCCGGGGATGACGGCTTGCCCGCCCTGGCCGCCGCCGCCACGATAAGACATGCGATTCATACGTTGATAACTTCCGGTCTGTGTGATACTCCCACACCACCACGCGCGACCGGCGCCAGCGGCGCGATCAGGCTTTAGAGGAGGGGGCCAGCGCATGCGTCGAGCGCGAATGCCATAGGGCTATTATACACCCGATAGCCCCGTCCGCAGACCTTTTCCCTGACATCTGGCGTAACATCTGGCGCAACATCTGGCGCCAGCGGCGCTACCCGCCATGCAAAACCCATCACCGGGACATGCGACCGGCTTTTCCACTGACGCCCCTATAGGTGGATAACTCCGCCTTTCGCGTGGATAAATGGGTCGCTTTGTGGAAAACTTGTTCTAGACACTTGTTCCAGACAGTCGCGCCAACGCCTCATCCGCCCGCGACGGTCCTACCGCGACCATCACCCCCGCCTTCAGCGCCTGCCACAGCGCGCGCGTGCCGTTCTCCGCCAGCCGGACGGCGACGGCGTGACAGGTTGGACCGCCGGGCGCGACGGGGTCGGCGCCGTGGCCGTGGGTGGGCGCGTCCTTGTTCAGCGTCTCGTGGCAGTAGCGGTAGCCATCTGGGGGAACGGGAACACCGCCGCGCAGCGGGCAGCCGCGCATGCCGTAGCGCAGCGAGAAGTAGCCGCTGGCCAGGTCTGGCGGCAGCGCCGCCGCTGGCCACTCGTCGCCTAGGAGTGGCGCCTGGGGCGCGTCCGCGCCGTGGAGCTCTACCCAGTTGGTGTGGGCGTAGAAGTCGGCCAGGGCGTGCGAGGCCATGCCCAGCGCTCGCAGCGCGCCCAGCCGGTCGCGCGGCCCGTCGCGTCCGTCCGCGGGCAGCGCGCGCTCTACCGCCAGCGTCAGGTAGCGCCGCAAGCCGCGCCGCCAGAGCGCGCCCAGCGCCGCCACGTCGCGCCCGCTGTCGAAGTGCCGCTCCGCTGCCCACTGGTAGATGTCGCAGCGCGCATTGGCCAGCGCTACCACTCCCAGCGCACGCGGCGCCAGCGTCTCTCCCAGCGTCGCGCGCACGATCGCGACATGGACAGGAACGATCATCCAGCGCGCCTCACTTCTCCATCTTTTTCATGATCTGATCGCATGTTGGTATGATGGGTCTGTTGATACGTGCGCTCCACATGGTTGAAAACGCGTCTTGCGCGCGCCGTGAGCGAGTCATGTCGTGTGGGATACAGGTGAAAGGCTGAAGCTATGTCTCATGATACCCTGACCATCACCCTGATTGGCGGGCCAACCGCGCTGCTGGAAGTCGCAGGCTTGCGGCTGCTCACCGATCCCACGTTTAGCCCTCCCGGCGCGTATCCTACGGGGGCGCTCACGCTGACGAAACTGGTTGGTCCGGCCATAGCCCCAGAGGATGTGGGCAGTGTTGACGCCGTGCTGCTCAGCCACGACCAGCACGCCGACAACCTCGATCCCGCTGGGCGCGAATTTCTCGCCTCGGCGCGTCATGTGCTTACGACCGTTGTGGGCGCGGAACGGCTCGCTGACTCGTTTGGCGGCATCGAGGGGCTCGCTCCCTGGGATACACATGATCTGGTGAGCGCGGCGGGTCATGTGGTCCACGTCACGGCCACGCCCGCGCGTCACGGCCCGGTGGGCATCGAGCCCATCACCGGCGAAGTGATCGGGTTTGTGTTGACCTTCGACGACAAGCGGAACCACGCGATCTATGTCACGGGCGACACGGTCTGGTATGAGGGCGTGGCGGAGGTGGCGAAGCGCTTTGATGTCAGCGTCGTGCTGGCCTTTACTGGCGCGGCGCAGACACGCGGCCCTGTCAGCCTGACGATGACGGCGGATGATGCCGTCGAGACCGCCCGGGCGTTTCCGCACGCGACGATCGTGCCCGTCCATCATCAAGGCTGGGCGCACTTCACCCAGAGCCAGGATGATGTCATCGCGGCGTTTGTGGCGGCGGGCCTCTCAGACCGTCTGCATCCGCTCCAGTTGGGTGTCGCGGCGACACTGCGGCGATAGGGGGGACATGCGTTCATGCGTGGCGTCCGCCAGATTACCGGGCGCCGCGCCGAAACTCCGGCTCTGTGGCCGCCCTTAGCTCTTCGGCCGTCGCCCGCCCGCGCGCCAGCAGGCTTGCGAACCGCTCCAGGACCCGCTCGCGCGCCATTCGCATCGCGTGCGGCGCCTCCTCCCATCGAGCGAGGCCTGCGCCTGAGGCGATCACCTGCGTCGCATGGTCGCGCACGTCGTCCCGCATGGCTCCCTCGCGCAGCAGCAGCGCCGCCAGCGCCAGCCAGATTACCGATCCATCGTCTGTGTCGTCGAGCGGCCACGGTGGAGCGGCGAGCATCGCGTCCACCGCTTGCCTGGGCGTCAGTCCGCCCGCCAGCGCGTCATCGAATGCGTTTTGCACGTTCTTCGCCACGTCATCCTGCAGTAGCCCAACGCCCCAGACGCCCATGACGCGCCTCCCCATTCACGCGGAACGGCGCTACACCCGCCGTCTGCTCTTGCTCAGCGCCTTGCGAGAGAAGCTGAGGCGCAGCCCCTCGCGTTCGGCGAAGCCCTGAAACAGCGCGTAGAACTCCGCGCGGTCGCGGGCCGAGATCACCGCCACGGCGTCCGCCGCTTCGATGGGGTAGGGGTAGCCCGTCCCGGCGATGACCTCGGCCCGCACGACATCCATCACCTGATCGAGCAGTCCGGCGTCCAGCAGCCAGCGCGGGAACTCGATGCGCGCGGGCGGGCGGTCCACCGCCGCCTGGAAGTAGATGAAGCCCACCTCGGTGTCGCTCGCGTCGCCGCCCTCGCCGTAACCCATGCGCGCCAGATCGTAGCGCGCGGAGAGGAAGGCTGGCGTGCGCTCGCCCCATGCCAGCTCGCCGCGCCAGAGCGCCGGATCGCTCAGCCCGCGCGTGTCCGGCGGCGGCGCGCCTGGCACGGCCAGCGCTGTGAGCATCGCCAGCATGTCGCGCGCGTAGCTGGTGTCAATGTAGGCCACCAGCGGGACACGGCAGCGCGCCGAGGCCTCCAGCAGCCGCCGCGCCGCGCCGACATAGCGCTCGCGATAGGGTGGTGGGGCTTTCAGCGCGAAGGAGACGATCAGGCTGCCATCGTAGAACGCGACGACGAGCGGCGCGACCTGGCCCGCCGCCTCCAGCGTCGCCCGCCGAGCGTGGTGGTGCTCCATCCGCGCGATGACCGTCTCCACCTCCAGCTCAAAGCGGCGCAGCTGGACGAAGCGGCTGGAGTAGCCGGTATCATCCGCCGCGCGCGCGTCGCTGGCCTCCGGCTCGTCGCCCGCCAACTCCTCCGGCGTGATCAGCCGCACGGTGATGTCTTTGATGTACGGCTGTGGCGGCATGTGCGGGTTCTCGAACAGTCCCGCCTGGGCCAGCGCGACTGGCAGTGAGGCGTCGCGCCAGGGCGGCAGCTGGCTGCCATCCACCGCGAACGTCGTCACGCCGCGCAGCCGCTCGGCCCAGGCCCGCGCGTCCTCATGGGTGGCGAAACGCTGGCCGAAGCGCAGCGCCGGGATGCCCTCAACTGTCTCGCGGAGCCAGCGGTCATATTCCATGGTTGGGCGCGCGCCGAGGGTCGGCGGCTCGCCCGCGCTCTCCGCTTGCGCCGCGCGCACCGCCGCTTGCGCCGCCTCCAGAGCCGCCGCCGTCGGGAAGCGGTCGCGCAGCGCGGCCAGCGCCTGGCGGTAGGTTTCCAGCCCGTCGCCGTGCCGCTCCTGATAGCTCAGCAGCCGCTCGCGCTGGCGCGTCAGCTCATCCAGCGTCTTCCCCGTATGCAGCAAATCCTGCCCACCTCTCTTGCCCGCCAGACGGCGCGCCTGGTTCCACGGCGAGGGTTGTCAGGCGCCAGGAGCCAGCCCACGGCTAGTACTTCAGCGCGCCCAGATCCAACGCGCAGATTGGCCCGACCGCAAATGAATTGGGGTACCAACTGTAGATGATCTGCGTCGAAGATGTCTGGATCATGGTCAGGTAGTACGAGCCCAGGCCGCACCGAGCCGAAGCTGAACTTACCACTCGAGGCGTTCAGGCTGGTGTGGTATTCATTCGATGCGTAATACCGTGATGGACTGATATGTCGCGACAGGAACATCACTGGCAGAGGATTCTTGGGGAAACCCGATAGCGTGCCAGTCACCGCCACCGGCGCGGCGAGCTTGGATTTCGCCTGCTTGCCCTGGTCGGTGTCACCGTAGCTCTTGGCGAGCGTCTGGTAGTATGGCACGGCGCTGGCGCAGTCCTGCGCGAGTGTCTGCTGGGCGAGCGCCAAATAGGCCTGCGCGGCGCCAGTGTGCGCTTGCGTGGCGTACTGGGTCTTGGCGTACTGCGATTGCACCAGCTCGAACTCGGTGATCGCCGGCTTGTACTGGCTGGCCTTCAGCAACTGCTGGCCGTACTGATAGTGCGCCTGCCCCGAGACATCGGTGATGGTTGTCTGGCAGGTCGCGTCGCAGGCCGGATCGTTGGCATAGCTCGCCAGGAAGGTCAGCGATTGCTCAAATGGGAGGGTCGTCGCGCCGGAGCGGATCCAGGTGGTATAGGTCTTGAACAGGTCAGCCTTCGCGCGCGTCACGGTCGCGCCGCTCTGCGCATACGATTGCGTGACGGTCGTCAGCTTGGAGGTCGCTCCCGCATAGTCACCGCCACTGGCCAGTGACTCGCCCCACTCGGTGTAGATACGCGCGATGTCTGGCGCGTTGGGGGCCTTCTCACCTGACTGGGCGTACTCGTCAATCGCCGTCTGCCACTGGCCCCCTGATTCAAACTGTTGCGCCTGCGCGCGCCGCAGCGGATTGAGCTGGCTGATACCCGCGACGCCGCCTCCGACGAGCGCCAGCGCCAGCAGCGCCGAGAGCGCCACTGTCCCCAGCGCGCGGCGTCCGGCGATCACCCGCACGATCAGCACGATCACCGTCACCGCCGCCAGCGCGAGCGCCGCCAGCGCCGCCGCCAGAGCGCCTGTCGCCCAGTCGCCGCCCAGAAGAAATACCTCGGCGGTGAACGCCACTCCCAGCGTCAGCAGCATCACGATCGGCGCCGCGATGGTGAGCCAGACGGGGAACGGCTGCGCCAGGGCGGATGGCTCACGCGGCGCCGGCGGCTGCATCCCTGGATAGCCCCCATACGGCACGGGCGCGTACATGTTCCCATACGCCGGTGGATAGCCCGGCGCGGACGGATAAGGCGGGTATTCGGAGACATGGGTGACGCGCCCGTCTACCATGGTAGGCGCATCCCCCGCCCCTGGCGCGGGCGGCCACGCGGCCTCGCCTTCCGCGCGGTGGATGGCTGGCGCTTGCGCGGTCGGTTCACCCATCTGATCGTCCCAGCGTTGCCCCATGTTGTTCTTCTCCTTATGCGCTATTTATTTTCTACGCTTCCGGGCGCGCCTCACGGGCTAGCGAGCGCGTAGCTATCACACTGCGTTCCGGCGCTTCAGCGCGCCAGCGCGCTCAAGTCATCCACCAGTGATGGTTCGGAGGCGTAGACCGCCTCACCTTCCGCCACGCGCGTCGCCCCGTCGCGCTTCTCCAGATGAATGACGCCATCCAGCCCCTGCTCGAAGGTGTCGTCGTGACTGATGACGATCAGTTGATCGAAGCCGCGCACGCGGCGAAGCTGTTCGGCCAGGGCGCTGCGCCGCTCGCCATCCATGTTCTGGGTCGGCTCATCGAAGAACGCCATATCCAGCCGGGTCAGGCGGCGCAGCAGCGCCAGGCGCACGGCCAGCGCCGCCGACATCTGCTCTCCGCCGCTCAGTTGTGCGAACGTGCGGGATGTCGTGCCGCGGCGCAGCATGATTTCGTAGTCATTTTCCCAGGAGAGCGTCCCCGCGCGGTCGCCGATGATGTCGCCGAAGATCGCGTTGGCCTGCGCTGAGATCTGGCTGAGCAGCGCGCGCGTCACCTGTGGCCCGGCCTCCGCGATGAGCTTGCGGAACTGCTGCAAGGTGGTCTCCATCGCCGCCAGCTCGTCGCGCTCTACCCGCGCGGCCTCCAGCTCGGCCATCTGCTCTTGTCCGCGCTTCAGCGCCCCTTCCAGCCTGGTGATCGTCTCGTCCGCGCTCCGGATCGCCTCGCGCGTCTGCCCGCGCGCCCGGCTTAGTTCATCCGCCCGGACGCTCACCCGCGCCAGCTCGTCCGCGTCGAAGTTTGCTCGCGCGGCCGCCAGCGCGCCCCGCGCCACCTCATCCTCCGCAGTCACGCGCGCTTCATCCGCCGCCGCTGTGTCGCGCTCCGCCGCGCGCGTGGGAAGCAGCCCGGCGACCTGCTCGTTGCGCGTAAAGCTGGTATGCCCCACCCGCGTGCGCTCGATGACCGCCTCCAGCTCCGCGATCTCCGCGTCCAGCGTCGCGTAGGGAGCCAGCGCGTCTGCGATGCCCGCCCGCTCGGTCGCGAGTGTGGCCAGCGTCTCATCCGTTTTCTCTAGCTCGCGCTCAGTGTCCGCCCGCTCCGCAGCCCGCGCGCTTAATCCCTTGATGCGCCCGCGTGGATCGTCTAGCGCCGTCAGCGCCGCGTCCGCAGCCCGCAGCGCGTCCGGCGCCCCGGCCAGTTCATTGGTCAGAGTTCGCAGCCGGTCGCGCTCTGCCGTATTCTGCGCCAATCGCGCGCGCATATCCGTTAGCTCGCGCCCCAGACCCTCCAGCGTCGCTATCCGCCGGTCGGCATCCTGGCTAGCCTTCAGCAGCCGCAGCGCTTCCGCCAGCCCCGCCGCGTCGCCCGCGCGCGCCAGCTCGGCGGTGATCTCAGCCTCCTCCTCGTCGAGCCGCTTGCTGGTCTCGTCGCAGTCGTCGAGCGCCACCCGCGCCTGCTCCAGTTGTGTCTGGTAGTCCGGCAGCCGGTCGTAGTAGGTCGCCATCGTGCGCGCCTCACCCGCCGCGGCGCTGGCGGCTTGCAGCTTTTCGGCTAGCGGGGCGAGATCGCGCTCCTCCCCGGCGATGCGCTTGTCGAACCAGCCGCGCAGGTTGTTCTCGCCACGCCGCTGGATGTTCAGGCATGGCTCGGCCAGGAATGGGCAATTCCCCGCGCCTGCCAGCTCACGCGAGCGGCGCGCTTCCGCCAGCCGCGCCTCGGCGGCGTCCGCGGACTCCTTGGCCGTACGCTCCGCCTCCACCAGTTCAGGCAGGCGCTCCACGAGTGGGCGTACCCCCTCCAGCTTGCGCACGTTGGTTTGATGGCGCGTGGCGTCCTGCGCGGCTTTCTCGCGGCGGGTGGCGTTGCGCTTGCGCTCCTCGGCGATGTCGTCGCGCCGCCGCTCGCGCTGCTGGCGCGTGGCCGCCGCCGCCTTCAGGTCCTCTACCCGCCGCTGACGCTCAGTCAGCGCCTCCGCTTCGGCGCGCGCCGCCTCGATGGTGGCCACCTCGCGCTCGCGGCTGACGATGGTTTCCTCCAGCGCCTTCAACGCTTCCACCGCCCGGACGCCCGCCTGACCCGCCTCGCGCAGCCGCTCGACATTCTGCCGCGCTTCATCCCGCGCGCGCTCCAGATCAACCTGGCGGGCCGCGTCATCTTGCAGCGCGACGATATCGCGCTCGGCCTGCGCGATCTCTTTCAGGCGCTGGCGTATGTTGCGCTGATCGGCCTCGGCGATGGCCTGGCGCTGGGCGGCGCCCGCCTCCCGGCGCCATATCTCGTCTCGCGCTTTTTGGCGCTCACTCGCCGCCGCCCGCTCGCGCTCGGCGCGCAGGTAGCGCTCGTGGTCCGCGCGCGACGCTTTCACCGCCACATCCGCCGCGCGCGCCTCCGCTAGCAGGGACTCCGTACGCTCGAGCTGTCGCCGCGCTGAGAGCAGGCGCGCCTCCGCCGCCTGGGCGTCACCCGCGCGCCGCGCTACCTCTGTCTGCGCGAGCAGCAGGGCCTTGCGCCGCGCATCGCTGGCCTCCGCCTCGGCGTCCAGCCGGTCGCGCTCCGCCTCCAGCGCCCGCGCCCGCGCCCGCGCCGCATCCAGTTGCGCCCGCGTCTCATCCAGCAGCGCTACTTCGCGCTCCAACCCCAGGATGCCTGCCTCCTCAACCGCCCGCCGCTGTTTGAGAAAGTTCACCGTGTCGTTCAGCTTGACGTTGGCCTCGCCGTAGTCCTCGACCTGGAGCAGGGCGTTGAAATGCGTCTTGCGCTCCGCCGGTTTCTTCAGGAAATCCGCGGTAAGCGATCCCTGCGGTACGCCAATGGCGCTGGTGAAGAGGTCTTTTAGCGTGACAGTGCCGTCAATCCGCATATGTTCCCGCAGAAAGTTGGTTACATCGGCGGCGGAATCAATCCGCACCCCTGTCTCCGGGTCCACGATATACCAGATCGCGCCATTGCCGCAGCGCCGCACCGCCTCGTACTCGCGATCATCCTTGGCGGAGACGAAGCGAACGGTCACCATGCCGGAGGTTTCGCCCTCACGGACGAAGTAGTCCTGCTTGTAGGGCAGCGTACCGAAGAGCGCCCATCCGACCGCTTCGAGCAGCGTGGATTTTCCCGCGCCGTTGTGGCCCCGGATGGCTGTGACGCCTCCCCTGAGGTCCACTACCGCATCGCGGTAGCTCTTGATATTCTTCAGCTCGATTCGGATGATCCGCATGCCTTCGCGCCCTTCACCGGCCATATCCGCGACGGGAGAAGCTTAAGCTCCCTATTCGCTGCAATCCGCCGCGCCCGCCCAAAACCGGAAGCCCGCCCCGATTTCGTCCTACGCACGCGCGCTCTCAACATCAGGCGCGGCGGAGGGCTCGCGGGTCACAGGGCCCCCGTCTGGGGTGTTGCGGCCTCGCACTGCGGCAGTATAGGCCGGATGACTGCGCCGCCGCCGCCGCGTGGGAGACATGGGGTAACGCCCGCAGCATCCGCTCCGGTTGCCGCAGGCGTGAGGATGCGCCGCTTATCCGATTCGGGCCGCCGCCCTTATTCCGCCAGCGCGTAGCCAAAGTACAGCGGCACGCTGGCGAAGAAGTGGCTCGCCGCGTCCGCCGCGCGCGCCGTTGTGCGCCATGCGCGCGCCTCATCCGCGCTTAGCCGGTCGGGCCACTGCCGCGCGGCGGACTCCGCCGCGCGCGTCAGTTCCAGTACCAGATCGGCCTCCATGAAGCGCGTGGTCGAATACGCGACCGGGTTCACCGCGATCTTCCCAAAGCCCGCCTCATCTAGCAGCGCCCGCAACTGCCGCCCGATCAATGGGTGCCGCGTATGCGCCACATGCCACTCGAAGATCGCCCGCGCCGCGCGGTCATCGTCCCCGCCCGCGCCGCTTCCTGGGTAGAGCGCCATCGTCTTCCAGTCAGGCTCGATCACTACCAGCCGCCCGCCGGGCTTGAGGACGCGCCGCATCTCCAGCAAGACCCGCAGAGGGTCCTCGACATGCTGCAGCATCCGGTCGGCGCGCACCGCGTCGCAGCTCCCATCCGCCAGCGGCAGCGCGGCGGCGTCCGCCACTGCGAAGCGCAGCCCCGGCGAGGTTCCCGCGGCGATCGCCTTCTCGATCATCGCCTCGCTAGAGTCCAGGCCGATCACCTCGCCGCCCGGCGAGACCCGCCCGGCCAGCATTCGCGCGTCATCCCCGATGCCGCAGCCAATGTCAGTAACAGTCTGCTCCGGCTGGAGGTCCAGCAAGTCATAGCTCAGCGCCTTATAGCTCGTCACTGCGCTGATATCCGCCAGCGCCGCCAGCCACTCCGTCGCCGTCTGTGTGTCCACATAACTGGGCAGCGGCCCGCCCGTCAGGCGCCGAGTTGGCGTTCCTCGCGCTGGTGTGACGGCCTCCACAGTGAGCGGCTCCGTGATGCCTACGTCCGCGTCGCCGCCCGCCGCTGACTCGTGCGCTAGCCCAGGAGTCTCAGCCGGAGCCGCCGCTGAGGTAACGGGTTCTCCATCGGCGACTATCGCCGCTGCCGCTGGCTCGCCCTCATCCTGCCGCATTGCGCGCACTTCTTGAGCTTCCGCGCGCGCCGCCGTCACAACGCTCCGGGCGCTGGTGGAGTCATCGAGCGTAGCGCTGGGCTGCGGGCCAGCGGTGACACGCCGTCGCGACCTGCCAAACGAGAACCATTCCTTCGCCATCCGTAACTTCTCCTGCGCCAGTGCGAGATAGGGGGGCGCGCAATGCTGTTTGTTACAGCGCTTGCCCATAGCTTGCCGCGCCATTCTAACATACCTCTGCCCTCCAGACACATCTTTTTCAAGCGCTTTTGGGTAAGCGGGTACATGCGGCGTCGCTGTTTGACAGGTCGTATCAAGAACCCTACAATGGCCACAAGGCAAGGTTGCGTCCTATCCATCACGCACCGTGTGCGCCGCCGCGCACGGCTATGCGGTATAGCCGTGCGCCCGCGAACTGGCTGATTCCCAGTTGAGTCGGGAGCCGCCTTCGTTACCGCGAAAAGCAAGCGGGCAGGATGCTGTTCACGCGCCTTGCCAGGGGAGCGCCGTGTGTGTTCTGAGGAGAGGTTGTGGATATGGCGTGGCCGGTGACTGTCAGCCCGTTGGGTTCTCAGGGACGTAGAGACGAAGCCGCCATCGAGATCGCCTGCGCGCTCGCTGAAATCAGCGCGCCATCAGCGCTCACTGACACGAGCCGCATCCTGGTCGTCGAGCCGCGCTCCGCGCAGATTGCCCGGTCTCTGCGCGCGGCTGGATTCCTTGGCGAGTTGATGGCGCTCGCTAGCGTTCCAATCGGCGAGCGCTACGGCGTCGCTGATGGGTACACAACTGTCGTCGTAGATGACTGGACCGCGAATATCGCCCCCCAGTCGCGCGCTCGCAAGGTCAGTGGCGCTCCCATCCCCCCGCCCGAGACCGCCCGCCCGCCCGCTCACGCGGCCATGTCTGTCGAAGGTGAGTTGGACACGGTCCAGAGCATTATCATCACCGACCTCACACGCTACATCGCCCCAGAGTATGTGCCAGCCGCTCTGCGCTGGCTCACGGGGCGGCTGGCCGTCCAGGGCTGCCTCGCGCTGGCTGATCCGGCTCTCGCCCTGGAGCCCGAACAGCTGGCTGAGCTACTGAACGACACCGGACTGACGCTAGCTACCGACGCGCGCGTCATCGAAGGCGACTGGCCCCGTACCCTCACGCTCTGGCGTCGCCGGTCTTTTGGTGACGCCACAAAAGGCGGTGTCGCCCGCCGCCTCACCTGGGAGCCGCTCGTCACGAACGATCGCCTGCAAGAGCTGGTCGTCAGCGCCTATCAGGATGTCTTCGGTGGCGAGGAATGGGGTGAGTGGGTGCGATGCGCGCGCCCCGGCGCCAATCACGCGTACAGCCGCGCCGCCGCCGCCGCGCTGAATCCCGCCGGCTACTGCGCATGTGGCTGGCCTGAGCCACTCATCATGTATCACTCCGCCGAGGATGTGCTCGCCCGGCTCTATCGCGACCTTACGCCCGCCACAACCAGCGCCGCCTACTTCCGCTTCACCTCCGCCAGCGACGCGACGAGCGACGCCGCCAGCAATGTCCAGGGAAATGTGGAGAGCAGCGTGGAAGGCGGCGTCCCTGTTTCCCTTGACCCCCGCCAAGGCGTCGCTCGCAGCGAGGCGATAGACGCCGTTGACGGTTTCTCGTGGGGCTATCTCACTGACACCTACCGGCTCACTCGCATCCTTCGCCCGGAAGAGGAGCATGCTGGCCCCACACGCGACCACCTCCAGCGTCAGCTTCTGGACCTGCTCTCACAGCTTGGCGCCCGTGACAATCCGTCCGCCATCTACTATCATGCGGAACTAGGAGTGCGCGAAGGCGTGCGCAGCATGAGCTTGACGCGCGTCCTGTTCGAGCGCGGCCTGCGATTCGCCGTTGAGCGTGGCGCGCGCGCTGTTGTCCTACGTACGTCGAAGCGATCGCCCGTCTACCGTCTGCTTACCGGCCTGGGCATGCGTCCTATCTACCGATACGAGCCAGAAGGCGAGACCTCCTCCGCGCATGCGAGCGAGGCCGTCCCAGACGCGGCGCTATCCCGTTCGGATGACCGCCTGTTGCTCGCCGGCGACAGCCAGACGTTGCTCGACGTGTTCGCGACCATATCCGATACACGCCTTGCCGTGCGAATTGTTCGAGGCTTGCGTGCGGGGCAAAAGCAGCCTTGTTGAAAGTGACATCCGATGAGAACGCCTGACGCCTGGAATAATCCGAACACCACGCAGACCGCCGCCATCGTCGCGAGGCCGAACTTCTGGATCCGCCTGACCAGCAATAGCTGGCGCGAGCCACAGGAAACCGTCGCCCAGCGCGAGCGCGGCCGCCGCAACTCGCTTACCTCCTGGATCGTGCTCGGCCTCCTGCTCGCCGACTTGCTGCTCATCCCGGCGGGCATTGGCGACCCCGCCACGATCGTCGCCGTGGTTATCGCTGGCGTCGGTATTCTAATCGCGGCGGCCCTCAATCGCTACGGCCAGACAACCGCCGCAGGCACACTGCTCATCGTCCTTATCATTGGCGCCGTCCTTGGCGCCATCACTGGCGCGCCTGGCGGGCTGGAGGTCGTGGACCTGCCCGCCTATGACCTGTTGGTGATCGCTATCGTCGTCGCCGCCTCGATCCTCTCCTCAGGCTCCGCGTTCATCGTTGCGGCGGTTAACATCATCCTGATTATCGCTCACTTCAACCTCCAGCAGCCAGCGCCCGATCTTCAAGCGCAGATAACCCAAATCGGTACCATCGCATTGCTGGCGCGCCCCATCGCCTTGCAGGTCATCATCGCCACTGTCTCATTCCTCTGGGTGCGTGGTATCCAGGAGCAGGTACGTCGCGCCGACCGCGCCGAGGAAATCGCCCACCTGGAGAGCCTGGTCGGCGACCAGAAGCGCGCGCTCGATTATGGCGTCGAGCAGCTTACCCAGGCCTTCATTCGCACCGCCAACGGCGACTACAACGTGCGCGTCAACATTCCCCAGCAGAACCCGCTCTGGGGCATTGGCGCCCAGATGAACACGTTCGTCCAGCGACTGTCGTCCGCCAACCAGGCCAGCTTCGATCTAGACCGCGCACGCCAGGAGGCCTACCGCCTCGCCACCGCCCTCGATGACTGGCGCGCCGGACGTGTGCCGATCTGGCCCGCTCCCTCCGGCACGGTCGTAGACCCGCTCATCCAGCGCCTCACTGGAGCCCGCCCGCAACTTGGCGATGGCTCGCAAACCTACAATCCGCCAAACAGCGGCGGCAATCCCTGGGGCTGATTCCACGGCCTCAGGGGACGCGCGGGCGTTTACCGTGGCGCGCGGGCATTCACCGTGGATGGAGGCAGCGCGCGGTAGAGAACGAGCTTGAGCGCGTCTATCAGGAACATGAAGACGACCGCGATGGCGAGGATCAGCGCCACGACCTCCAGGCTGACTGGCGACATCCAGACGCCAGTCAGTGCGGCCAGCGACACGACGGTGATGTCAGCGGCGCTGGCCGCCAGCACGAACCGCCCTGGCATGGAGCGCCAGAAGGCGCGCCGCTCACGCGCCACATAGATCGTCGCCTGGCCGCTGAAGACGAACATCAGGAAGATCGCCGTCGGGATTTGCGCTGGCGTCAGGTGGAGCGGACCGCCCATGCTGAGTCAAAGCACGAGCGCGGCTTCCAGCGCCAGCGCGAGGCCCAGCGCGGCGCCAGTGATGAAGAGGGCTGGGACGCGCCAGCGATCCGGCGTGGGGCTGGGTGTCGCGCGGTCTGTCGCCAGAGACATCGTCACGAAATCATTGGCGAAGAGTAGCAGGACGATCAGGTGCGGCGTGATGACGAACTGCCGCGTGACGAGAAACGCGCCCACCAGGGTCGCGCAAGCATGGGGCGCCTCCGATCTAGCCTTCACGCGGAGAAGCGCGCCGCTCGTGTTATTCGGGCACGATCAGGAGCGGGAGCCGCGAGCCTTCCAGCACATGCTCGGTGACGCTGCCGAGCGCCCACCGTCGCAGCCCGGCGCCGCCGCGCGTGGCGAGCGCGATCAGCCGGGTTCCCTCGTCCGCGCCTGGCATGGCGTCTTCGTCCGCGCGCGCTCCATCCCTATGCCAGTGGACCCGTTCGGGATGCTCCGCCGCCGTGGCGAGCGCTTCCGCCGCGTCCGCAGCCTCCACGACAGCCCACTGCGCCCGTACAGCGTACTGCGAGAGGTCGCCCGTCTCCAGCCGCGCGGCGGCGGCTCGCAGCGCGGCGTCCGCCTGTTCGAGGCGCTGATCGCGCTCATCCGTCTTCGTCCGGACGACGCCTTCCGGTGTAGTGGGACGCGCGACAGTCAGCAGGCGCGCCTCGGCAGGGGCCGCGCCCGCGAGCGCGCGCAACAGATGCGCGGCGGGCGCGAGCGCGCGCCCGGCGAGCTCCGAGCCGTCCAGGCCAATGTAGCCGCGCCAGATCACGCCCGCGATGGGCTCCTCAGTTGGTGGCGCGATGTCTTCACCGCGCAGGATGAGCGTGGGGACGAGCGCGTGACTCGCGACATGCTCGGCGACGCTCCCCAGCGCCCGGCGCGTGAAGCCTGAGCGCCCACGACTGGTCATGATGATGGTGTCCGCCTCGTACGCCGCGACGGTGTCGCGAACCGCCCGCGCGACTGCGCCTCCCAGCGCCACACGCTCGACGGGAATGCCGACCAGGTCCGCGCGCGTGCTGACGCGCGCCAGATAGGCGCGGGCCTCGCGCGCGTCGCCGGTGTTGTCTCCCACCGCCAGCTCAGGGGTAAACTCCGAGGTCATGACCTGATAGACCCGCAGGAGCAGCAATTCACCTTTGCTCGCGCGGGCGAGACGCGCGGCGACGGGTAGCGCGCGCTCCGCCAGCGCGGACCCATCCAGCGGGACCAGAATTCGGGCCAGCATGGTGTAACCTGCCAGTTCTGTTCATCGTGTTTTCGCATGCCTGGCGGCGCATCATCGCGCCACGATAGAACAGTCTTACAGGGAGGTCACACACTGGTCACACGGCGTCTCCCTGCTCTCGCGAACACATCTCACCGCGTGGCGCCGCCTCTCAGGCCTCCGCCTGCTTCTTCATGTGGTACTCGTGGACGCCCTTCTTGAGCGTGCCCAGCGCGACCGTCGCGCAGGTTGGGCGTGTCATCACCACTTCGCGCCCCAGGTCGTCCATCAGCGTCTCGAAGGTCAGCGCCTCGACCTCTTCCACGGTCATTCCCGCCGTCAGCTCGGTGACGTAGGACGCAGCCGCCATGCTGATCGTGCAGCCGGAGCCCTCGAATGTCACCTCTTCGACGCGCCCATCCGGAGAGATTTTGGCGTACATCTCGACTACATCAGAGCAGCCTGGATTCCCACCTGTCAGATGCACTGTGGCGTCCGGCAGCGGCCCCCGGTTGCGCGGGTTCTGGTAGTGATCAACAAGAAATTCAATCGCCTCCTGGCGGTCCATGGTCATCGTCGTATCGCCTCGCTTTCGCCGGGTATTTCCGGCCTTCCGTCAACGCTACCTAATACAAAGTATACCGCGCGGCGTGAATGCCATGCGCAAACGCTTGACAAGCGGGCGCTCTCGCATTAGGGTGAATGCGCTACCCGCGAGGCGCGGGGGCATGGAACAGACCCGCCGCGCGCGCGCTCAATGGACTGCCTCTCTTCACGCGGCGAAAACAGGATCGAGGATGATCGCATGTCCTGGTTTTTCCGTCTCTGGGGCCGTGGCACGCACGGCGCCACACACGAGCAAGCCGCGCCAGACGCCGCGCGGTACACCATCCAGGGCGGACGGCGCCGGCTCGCCGAAGCGCCATACCAACTGCCGTCCGACATGCAGGAGACGAACCGGCTGGACTTCCAGCACTACATGCTGCGCTATGCGATGCGCGGTATCTACGCCGCACCGGTGGAGCGGCCGGGCGGCATCCTCGATGCTGGCTGCGGCACGGGCCGCTGGGCGCTGGAGATGGCGACGATCTTCCCCGACGCCAACGTCGTCGGCGTGGATATCGCGCAGCCGCCGGTCGAAGACCCCACGACGCTGGCCGGATTCCAGGCGCGCCCCGACAACTTCGCCTTCATCCAGTCCAACATCCTCGAAGCGCCGCTGCCCTTCGCCGATAACACCTTCGACTACACGCACATGCGGCTGTTGTTCCTGGCCATTCCCGCCGATCGCTGGCCGGGCGTCATTCGCGAGCTGGTCCGCGTCACCCGGCCCGGTGGCTGGGTCGAGCTGGTCGAGGGCGGATTTTCGCAGGGCGTCGGCCCCAGTCTCCGACCGCTTCAATCACTGGATGGACGCGCTCAGCCGCAAGCGCGGCATAGACATCACTCAAGGCGCGCGCGTGGGCGAGTTCCTGAGTGACGCGGGCCTGGCCAGCGTGCAGGCGCGCACGGTGGCGCTGCCGCTCGGCGCCTGGGGCGGGCGCGCGGGCCAGATGATGGAGTCCGATATCCTCGCGGTCGGCGCGGCGATGCGTGGCGTCATCATCGCCACCGGGCTCGCCACCGCGGAGGGGTTCGACGCCACCACCGCTGGCTCGCGCGCGGAGCTGGCCAGCGACCAGTACCACGCAACCTTCCCCTTCTATGTCGCCTACGGCCAGAAGCGGTAGTGGAAGACGCGGCGCGGCGTCAGCGGTGGAGATTCTCGCCGTAGTCCTGGGCCAGCCCGGCGATCAGCGCCGCTGGGTCCACCGCGCGCGCTGGCGTGATGACGGTCACCCCGGCGCGCGGCAGTATGGCGATGGTGTACGGCACGCCTTGCGCGGCCAGCTCTTGCGCCAGAATCGGGTCTGGATCAGTCAGATTCAGGATGAAGCTGGGCGCCGCCGCCGCCTCCACGCGCGCCACGGAGTCCGGCGGGCGCACGCAGCCCGTGGTGGATACACCTGGTCGTAGTAGTCGGCGCAGACCGTCCGCCCGTCTGTCTCGTAGGTGACGATGTTGCCGATCCAGTGATTGCACCACGCCGCCTGGATGTGATGCGCGCTCAGATATGTGAGTAACTCGCTCGTATCGGTCATCCCGAAGGGATAGTACGGCGACTGGAACGTTCGCTGCGGCGTCGCCAGCGCATAGGACGCGGCCTGCAGCGCTCCGCCAGTCAGCGCGATTACCAGCGCCGCCGTCCACATGCCCCGCACGGCCCGCGCGCCGGTTGCGGGCCGGAGGGCGGTCCACACCAGCGGCGCGCTGAAGAGCGCGAGCAGCAGGAATGGCTCGACCAGCGCCAGCGGCACGGCGTAGCGCCCGGCCAGGTCCAGATCGCAGCCGCCGAGCAACACTGGCCAGGCGGATGTTCCCAGGCAGAAGATCGCGCTGACTGAGGCGACGTAGAGCAGCGGCAAGCCCAGCCGGGGCGCGCCCGCCAGCGCCGCGCGCCGCCGCCCAAACGTCAGCCCCAGCGCCAGCCCCAGCCCAGCGCCAGCCCCACCACTGACAGCGCCAGCAGCGCCATCCGCAGCGGCGCCCACGCGGCGCCCTCGCCGGGCAGCGCGCCATCCAGCACACGCGGCGCGGAGCAGGTCAGATAGGCGTTCGTGATCGCCTGCGCCAGATACAGGCGCCCTTGCGCGGCGGCGGGCGTCTGCCGCGCCGTCACCGCTGGCTGTGTGAGGTATACCATGATGTTCGCGCCGCCCGTCTGGACGGCGTAGACCCAGGCTGGCAGCCCGCCCAGCGCCACTCCGGCGATGGCCGCCAGCGCGCCCAGTCCGCTCTGCGCCGCCGCCGTGCGCCCGCCAGCCGCCAACCGCCGCGCGACAGCGACCGCCAGCCACAGTCCGCAGGCCACCAGCGCGTAGCTGATCAGCGGATTGACCCAGAAGCCCAGCCCGGCCAGGAATCCCCAGACCGCCCAGCGCCGCGCCAGTTCCCACGTCCCCGCGCCGTCGCGCATCCGTCTGGAAAGCTCCACCGTCGCCAGCAGCAGCGCCACGGTGATGACGTAGACCTCGATCTGCCCGCCCCACGCGCGTAGCTCCGTCGTCGCGTCATACACCGGCGGGACGGCGGCCACCAGCGCCGCCAGCCCCGCCAGCAGCGGCGTGGCGCGCCCCTCGCGCGGCAGCAGCGCCCGCGCCAGCCGCCATGTCAGATAGACCAGCGCCAGCGAAAGCGCGATCGGGACTACACGCAGCGCCCACGCGGTCGGGCCGGTCACGGCGATCACGCCGGCGATGAGGTACGTCTCCAGGCTGCCCATATAGCTCTGGCCGTAGAAATAGACCGGGAACTGCCCGCGCAGGATATGTTCGGCCTGGATGCCGATCAGCGCCTCGTCGCCATCAATCACCGCGCCCGTGCGGATCACCAGCGCCACCCGCGCGATCAGCGCCGCCGCCAGCGCCAGCCACAGCGGCGCGCGTGGGTAGCGCCGCGCCCACTCGACCAGCGCCCCCGCCCATCCTTGCGCTGGGACGCCGCCGTCCGGGAATCCACCCTGGCGCGCCTCGCCCGTTTCGCCCGCGACCTCGCGCGCCCCAGATGTCACCCGCATCCTCCCGCTGAATCTCTCCCGGTTTTCTCCCGGCCTTGAAAGGCCGGGGCACGGGACGGGGCCTTGAAAGGCCAGGGATTTATCCCCACCGCGTGCCGTGCGCCGGCCATTTATGGCCGCGTCCCCCACCGTGCGCCGAGCGCCGGCCATTTATGGCCGCGTCCCTCCATTGCTCTGCCCATCCCAGCCCGCGCAGTATACCATGACACACACACGCGCCCCGCCCATTTCCGCTGGCGGGCGGGTGTGGCGGAATGATTCTCTGCCACATGATGGCCGGTAGACCAGCGGAAGCGCGAGTACGCAATAAGAGAGGGGCGCGACGATGTCGCTCGACGATCAGCTTGCCGAGATTCTGACCTCACTCGGCGTGACGATGGAGGCGGCCGGAACGGCGGAGCGGGAAGCGCGCGTCGAGCGCGCCGCCTGGGCGCCTGGCGCGACCGCTGGACGGGAGGAGCGACAACGATCCGTGAACCACGATGACTGGCTCGATGATTGGGGCGATGAGCAGGAGCGCGACGAGGCCGCCCCCGCGGAGCTTTCACTCTTTCAGACTTCACGCGAGCACTACGGCGTCTTTTACCGCCTCGATCTGGTGGCGGGCGCGCCGCAGCTGCGCGTCTTCGCTCCCGATGAGGAAGGCGCGCTGAAGATGCGCTGCTACCTCGTCCGCCCGGTGGAGGGCGCGCCGGTCCGCGAGTGGTTCCGAGCCACCCGCGCGCACGATGGCTCCGAGGCCTACGACGCCGGGCGCGAGACCATCGAGCAGCACCTGCTCTTCGCCGCTGGCGAAGCCCTCAAGCGCCTCTTCTGGGCTGGCGAGCCTGACCTTATGCATTTTCCCACAGAGATCGCCGTCCGCCGTGTCGCTTAGCCATGTCACGCACGCATCACATGTCGCGCGCCGTCCTTGGGCTCTGGCCGGAGGCGGGGCCCGCTTGTCGCAATTCGTGGTATGCTGGCTGTGTCGTGCGGGCGCATAGAGGATTGAGGACGCGCCTTCTCCAACGGCGGAATGTAACGCGCCCTCTCACAGCGCCTGGCAGGCGATGAAGAGAGGGCGCAGTGGATACTCATACCCCAACCAATACAACCGACCCCAGCGCGGACGGCCAGCCCATCGAAACCTCGTTGACTGGCGCGGCGCTGCTCAGTAACCCACGACTGAACAAGGGCAGCGCGTTTTCCGAGGACGAGCGCGCGGCATTTCACCTACACGGCCTGCTGCCGCCTGGCGTCATGACCATCGAGCAGCAGCTGACCCGCACCTACGAGAGCTTTCGCGCCAAGACGACCGATCTTGAGCGCTACATTTATCTGGCGTCGCTGCAGGACCGCAACGAGGTGCTCTTCTTCCGGCTGCTGCAAGCGCATATCGCCGAGATGAGCCCGATCATTTACACGCCGACGGTTGGCCTGGCCTGCCAAAACTTCAGCCACATCTACCGCCGGCCACACGGCCTCTACATCTCGTATGAGCAGCGCGACGACATCGAGCGCATCCTGCGCGCGGCGCCCGTCCCCGACCCGCGCGTGATCGTCGTCACCGATGGCGAGCGCATCCTGGGCCTGGGCGATCTGGGCGTTGGCGGCATGCCGATCCCCATTGGCAAGCTGGCGCTCTACACGCTCTGCGCGGGCATCGCCCCCAGCACGACGCTGCCCATCACCCTCGACACCGGCACCGACAACCAGCAATTGCTCGCTGACCCGCTCTACCTTGGCTGGCGGCATGCGCGCGTGCGCGGCGCGGAGTATGACGCCTTCGTGGACGCCTTCGTGGCCGCTGTGCAGCGCGTCTATCCCGAAGCGGTGCTGCAGTGGGAGGACTTTGCGCGCGGCAACGCCCGGCGTCTGCTCGACCGCTACCGCGACCAGCTGTGCACCTTCAACGACGACATTCAGGGCACGGCGGCGGTGACGCTGGCCGGCCTGCTCGCCGCCACCGACGCTACGGGCATTCCGCTGCGCGAGCAGCGCATCGTGATGCTGGGCGCTGGCTCGGCCTCCACCGGCGTCGCGGACCTGCTCGTCCTGGCGATGATGGAGGACGGCGCGACCGAGGCGGAGGCGCGCGGGCGCATCTGGCTGCTGGACAGCCACGGTCTCGTCCACACCGGCCGGACGGACCTCAACACCGAGAAAGCGCGCTTCGCCCAGCCCGCCTGGACCCCGGCTGGCGACAGCGCGCAGCCGCTCGACCTGCTGGAGGTCATCCGCCACGTGCGCCCGACGGTTCTGATCGGCACGGCGGCCCGCAAAGGCGCGTTCAGCGAGGAGGCCGTTCGCGAGATGGCGCGGCACGTCACACGCCCGGTGATCTTCCCGCTCTCCAACCCGACTGAGAAGAGCGAGGCCACGCCCGCCGACCTGCTGCGCTGGACCGATGGCCGCGCGCTCGTCGCCACTGGCAGCCCCTTCCCGGACGTGGAGGTTGACGGACGCGCCATTCGCATCGGCCAGTGCAACAACATGTTCATCTTCCCTGGCGTCGGGCTGGGCGTCCTGGCCTCCGGCGCGCGGCGCGTCACCGATGGCATGTTCCTCGCCGCCGCCCGCGCCCTCAGCGCCGCCGCCCCCAGCCGCAGCGACTCCCAGGCGCCGCTCTACCCGCACGTCGAGCAAGTGCGCGACGCCTCACGCGCCGTGGCCCTCGCCGTCGGCGCCGAAGCCATCCGCGCGGGCGTGGCCGACCCCCTCGACCCGCAGACCCTCGCCCAGCGCGTGGACGCGATGATGTGGGAGCCGCGCTACCGCCCGCTGACGCTGCGGGGCGAAGCGCACGCCTCCGGCGTGTGATGTTTCATGGCCGTTAGCGCCTACGCTTCGCTGCTAGCGGCCATGAACCATGCTCTAGTTCCCAGGCCCAGCCACATGCTCGACGATAAACTCGACCATATCTGGTTTCTTGCTTCGGCTTGCTGGCTTGGCGCCCGGCTCGCGCGCCTGTACAGCGTCCACAAAGTCTCGCAGCGTTTTTGAGGTTTGACTTACGATCACAGCGCGGAACTGGTCGTGCCCGTACCACTCAAGCAGCTTGTACGGGTCAGGCTTGGCATATGGGTTGTGGTGGTCAAGGTCAGGGCCAGCTATAGGTACAGGCGCTGGAGTCACCGTTGGCTCTGGCTTCTTCTTCAAAAGTTCGAGCTCGGCGTACCGTTCATGTAGCTGCTGACTCATCTCTGGGTACAGTTGAAGCCACTCACTGACAATCTCAAGCGTCGCTGTGGTTGCTATGTCTTTGTCTATCGCGTTGATGGCGCGTACTAATTGCTCGTTCGCCAGCTTCTTCCTCTGAGCAAACGTCAACGGGCGAGGTTTGACTACTCTTGTGGCGGACCTAGTTGGCATAGTTCAGTACCTCCTCGGCTAGCGCGCTGTAAGCTTTGGCTCCATGTATTGCCGCGCCAGGTTGCAGCACCTCCAGCTGATTATCGATTGGTACGCGGGGTTCAAGTAATCGGCCACCATTCCCGACGATCAGAGGACCCAAGCTATTCAGTAGAACGAACTTTGATAGCTCTAGGTTATCCCAATGAGTTATGAGCCCCCCCATAAAGTCCGCTTCAGTCCCCATTAGCGCATTGACGGTTCTGAGCGTCCTTAGCATATTCCTTGTACCGGCTTCAGACGAGCTGCGAGGGCGTAACGGTGCAATCACATATTCGGCGGCGCACAAGCCACTTCGGGTGAAGACGGACATAGCTGGTGGGGTGTCGATGATAATCCAATCAGGCGGCCCACCTAAGCTGGCGATATGTCGTGTACCTATATTGTGGACATCCTGAACGAATCGCAATTCAACATCGGGGCGTCCGTTGCCGCCGTAGTCGCGTAGCGTGAGGAATGGGTCGGCGGGAATAATGCTCAGGCGGTCAATCGCGGTTGGCGTTATCAAGTCTACTAGAGTCCGCTCACCCGCGAAGTAGTGGGTGATATTTGGGAACAACTCATCTTCGCTCGTTCGCTTCTCAACCAGGTCAGGCAGACAGCGCTCAGTCAGATTCCCTTGCCCGTCAAGATCAACGAGGAGGACCCGCTTACCGTGTTTCTTCGCCAATTCGACACCCAGATAATAGGCGGTCATTGTCTTGCCCACCCCGCCCTTGTTGTTTGCGATAGTGAGAATTCGCGTATTGCCAGCCCGGCGCGAGCGAACACCGTCTCTCCCGGCGAAGTATTCTGGAGAAATTGTCGCAATGGTATCATCGTCATCGTTCCGCGAGTTTCGCACATAATTGATGTAGCGTACCAGTTGAGCTCCATTCATCAAGATCACACGCTTCGTCCCAGCCACAGCCATTTGGTGGGCTGGGTCATTGAAGTCGCTCGTCGTGATCACAAACGGCTTCGCGCCTGCCCGATCAACGGCTGGAGCGCCTCTCACGCCTCTGACGACTGGAGCGGTTACGAGTTGATCTGGGGCATACCGTTTGCACTCAATCCCCGCGACGATACGGTTACTTCCCGGCGAGCGAACCTCCAGGTCTACTCCTCTAAGAAAATGTGGCCCAACCTCCTTGACCTTATATCCAGCCCTGCGTAGTACGTACGCGACGAAGTGTTCGAACTCCCGTGGAGTCAGCGCATGCATCGCTTCCACCGTGGGCTTGTTGAAAAGCGCCGCGAATTTCTCTGGTTCGGCGGCCATAATGTATGGCATCCTTTCTGGAAACTAGCCGCACGCGACCTATTCAGAACCAATGTGGGCGGACACGGTGAACTAGGCCGCTCACACCTTCCATCGCCTAGTCGCTATCTGGGCCCCATTCTACTCCTGCACCGATTTACCTGCAATAGCAATCGCACTGCAAAATTCGTTGTCAAACATGATTGAGAAGTCATCAAAACTAACTCAGTTGAATATATCTAGAAGATACTCATCGCTAACTCCGCCCTTCACAGTACGCTCCTACACCTCATCGCGCAATGGTTGATTCAGTTGGACCACCCGATAGCCAGTGAAGCGAGGCTAGACTAGGTTTGCCACACTGACCAAATGCTGCAAAACTGTGAGGCGCACCCCTAACGGCGAAGAGAACGGTGGATGAGATGATGTGGAAAAAGCGGCAGCCAGCTGATTCGCTGGCTGCCGCTTTGCGGTTTGGTGAGGCCGGTGGGATTTGAACCCACGACACGAGGCTTAAAAGGCCCCTGCTCTGCCCCTGAGCTACGGCCCCGAAGGGGTATGCTCATATAGTGTATCACAGCCTGCGCCAGGGCTGCGCGCGGAGGTTTTCGCCTCACAAGCGTCGCGTGCGCCGGCCATTCATGGCCGCGATGGGGACGCCGCGTGGTCGGGTTGCGCCCCGGCTCCTTCGTCGCGGTCGAGGCCCTGGTCGGCCCAGGCGGCGGGGTCTTCCTGTGGCTCCAGGTGGGTGAAGACGGTCGTCTCCGGCAGCGCCTGACGCAGCGCGCGCTCGATGTCCTCGCAAAGGTCGTGCCCTTGCTGGATAGACCACGCGCCGGGAACCAGCACATGCAGCGAGACGAAGCGCCGCGAGCCGGATGTCCGCGTGCGCAGCGCGTGGAATTCGATGCCCTCACGCCGCCACGGATCCAGCGCCTGCATGATGGTCGCCCGCTCCTCCGCCGGGATCGCCGTATCCAGCAGCCCCAGCCCGCTCTCGCGGATCAGCCGCACGCCCGTCCACAGCACGTTCACCGCCACCGCCAGCGCGATGATCGGGTCCAGAATATACCAGTGCGTCAGGCTGACTAGCAGCAACGCCACGATCACTCCGACCGTCGTCCACACATCCGTCATCAGGTGGCGCGCGTCCGCCGTCAGCGTCACCGAGCGGCGTTCCTTGCCCGCCCGCCACAGGATCGCCGCCACGGCGCCATTGATGACGCTCGCCACCGCCGACACTAGCAATCCAGCGCCGATCTGCTCCAGCGGCTGGGGATGCAGCAGCCGGGGCCACGCGGCGGCGGCGATGCTGGCCGCCGCCACCAGGATCAGCGCGCCTTCGACGCCGCTGGAGAAATACTCCGCCTTCGTATGGCCGTAGTGATGGTCTTCATCCGCTGGACGGCTCGCCAGCCACAGCGCCCACAACGCCACTAGCGCGGCGATCAGGTTCACCACCGATTCCACCGCGTCCGAGAGCAGGCCCACCGATCCCGTCATCTGGTAGGCGATGTACTTGATCGCCATCGTCACCAGCGCCGCGCCAATCGAGAGCCACGTATAGGTGCGCGCGCTCGCGAAGCGTGGGAACATCCCGATTCTCCCCTCAGACAACTGGCTTTCTCTGGCGTCCGTTCAACCTTGCGGCGCGCGAGCGCGTACAATCAGATACAGAATGCGACAACGCTATACAGTACATCATAGAGTACGTACAGCGTGGGCGTGTGGCGCCAGAACGGCGGCGAGCGCGCTCAGGGGCTGGGAAAACGCGGCAAAGCGAAACCCAGCGAAGCAAGGCGCGACAAGGCGAGACAGGAAGGTGGGTGGCGCAATGGCATGGTTCGGACATACACGTGATGACCAGAAGGCTGGGGCGGACGAGCTGGCGGCGATGGACGCCTACTCGCGCTCGATCGTCAGTGTGGTCGAGCGTGTCGGGCCGGCGGTCGTGCAGGTCGGCGTGGCCAAATCGGTGATGGCGCCATCGCCGTTCGGGCCGACCCCGCGTGTCGCCGAGGGCGCAGGCTCCGGCGTCATCTTCGCCCCCGATGGCTACATCCTCACCAATAGCCATGTGGTGGACGGAGCCCAGCGCATCCAGGTGACGCTGGCCGACGGGCGCGACATCCCCGGGCAGGTCGTCGGCAACGACCCCGAGACGGATGTCGCCGTGCTGCGCATCTCCCCGCCCGACGGCAAGCAGCTTCCCACCGCGCGGCTGGGCAACTCTGACCGCCTGCGCGCCGGCCAGCTTGTCGTCGCCATCGGCAGCCCGGCGGGTCTGCAGAGCACCGTCACGGCGGGCATCGTCAGCGCACTGCACCGCGCGCTGCCTGGCTATGGCGGCCGCCTGATCGAGGACATCATCCAGACCGACGCCGCCGTCAACCCTGGCAACTCCGGTGGCCCGCTGGTGAACGCCAATGGCGAGGTCATCGGCATCAACGTCGCTATCCTGCAGCAGACGCAGGGC
The DNA here is from genome assembly GCA_963809385.1 of uncultured Chloroflexia bacterium. Taxonomy (GTDB): domain Bacteria; phylum Chloroflexota; class Ktedonobacteria; order Ktedonobacterales; family JADMIN01; genus JAKAIY01. The sequence goes on from CAWEJL010000004.1 coordinate 99,451, forward strand.
CTCTCCTTCGCCATCCCGATCAATACCGTCAACTGGGTCGCCTCGATGATCATGAAGGATGGCGAGGTGCGCCGCGCGATGATCGGTGTCTCCGGCCAGGCCGGCATGCTCACCCAGTCCGCTCGCCGCGCGCTGCGCATCGAGACGCCCACCGCCGTCGAGGTGATGTACGTCGCGCCCAACGGCCCCGCCGCCCAGGCGGGCATCCGCTCCGGCGACGTCATCTTTCGGATTGATGACAAGCCCGTCGGCTCGGTGGACGACATGCGCCACTACCTGGAGCGCCTGCCCGATGGCGCCCGCGTCCGCGTCGGTTTCATCCGCAGCGGCCAGGCCGCTCCCACCGTCGCTGAGGCTACCGTCCGTGTCACCGTCGCCAGCGGCGGTAACGGTGGGCGGGGCCGCTAGACTGGCCGCTCAGGTCACCACGCTCGCCGCCTCATCGGGCGCTACGCTGATGTCATAGACCCAGTGCGGCGCCCGCTGGCGTATCACGCCCTCCGGCGCGGGTGGCTCGCCTGGCGATGGCCATACAGTCAGCCGCCAGGCCTTGGGGCCGAGTGGGCCGCGGGACTGATACGCCTCCGTCTGTTCGCGCACGAAGCGTTCCGCCGCCGTCCCGCCGAACGCCAGCAGCGCATGGGCGCGTTCGGAGAAGATCACCAGCGAGGGACCGTCCAGGCCGTCGCGGTAGAGGGCGTAGCGTCCGCGCGGGCGACCCAGTCCAACTGGGTTGGTCTGCCACAGGGTCAACATGCCCCCTGCCAACAGCGCCAGGCTGGGGATGAACCCTGGTCCAGGGCTGTCCCAGCGCAGCCGCCGTGAGGGCAGTTTCAGCGCCTCCGCCACGCGCGGCGCCAGTTCCTCCGCCCCTGGCCCGGTCAGGCTCCTGCGCCCACCAATGCGAACCAGTGGCGGCTGACCCGCGCCCGCGCCGCGCAGCCGCACGAAGCCGCAGAGCGCCCACGATTCGCTCACCAGCGCGCCGGCTCGCTTGCGCAGCGCGACGCTCACATCCGTCACGCCGAGCCAGAGCGGGGCTAGCAGCACACCGCCCGAGGCAAGCTGCTCGACCCACGCCGGACTGATGTCCCAGACACCGACGGTCGCCTCGATGCGGTCCCACGGCGCGCCCTCCGCCCAGCCCGCCCAGCCGTCACCCGCGATCACTCGCGCCCGCGCTGGAGAGTAGCCCGCCACCGCCAGATGCGCCGCCGCCTCGCTCGCCAGCTCCGGGTCCAATTCAATCGTCGTCACGCTGCCCACTGGCCCGACCAGCTCCGCCAGTAGCGCCGCGTTGTAGCCCGCGCCCGCGCCGATCTCCAGCACGCGCATGCCTGGTACGACGCGCAGCTGCTCCAGCATCATCGCTACGATCTCTGGCTGGGAGACCGAGCTGACCGTCGCGCCCTGCTCCCAGCGCGTCGCCACGGCCACGTTCTCATACGCCTCAGCGAGCGTGTTGCGCGGCAGGAACAGGTGGCGCGGCACGCTCAGCAGCGCCTGCTCCACCGCTGAGTCGTGGATCACGCCCGCCGTGCGCAGCCGTCCCACCATCTCCGCACGTAGGCGCGCCGCCTCCACCTCGTCCGCCGCGGTGAGTGGCGGCGCGCCTTGCTGAAGCTGGCGATGATCTGGCTCAGGTCGCATATCCTCGACCTCCTTGAAATGAATGCGGGCGCTGACTGGCTCCGTCTATGGCAGCGTGAATGGCTCCTCAGCTCCGGCTCGTTGCTCCCGTCGCAGGTGCTCGCGATAGAGCATATCGAGAAATGAGACTGGTGTCAGGTAGGTTACTCCAGCGAACACGCCGCCTGGGGAAAGTCAGACGTGTTATGGGAAACCACGTATGCCGCTCGTCCAACGAGGGCTGTCGCGAGCAGCGGCTCATCATCTGGATCACGCAACCAGTCCCGATAATTGCCTCCTTCGAGCCGGGTATAGTCCACGATGACGGCGATTTGGGAAAGCTCACGAGTCAGGGCGTTAATACGCTCGCGGTAGCGCGCCCGTTCGAGGCCCTGCTTGATAGCCCATTCCGTTCGCAACCGGGTCAACTCGGCGATCAGGAACGAACTCCACACCATCGTATACACGCTTTTGCTGGCTAGAAAGACCAATTCATGTCGCGCTGGCCCCAGCAAAGCGGATGTATCGAGTACCGCCCGGTGCTTCATTCGCTGGCCTTACCGGCGCTTGCGTTTCCATCCTGCCGCGTCCAGGGTGGTCGTTTGCGTCCAGCGCGCACCTCCTCGACAATCTGGTCTACGGGGGGCAGCGGCTCGATGCCCCGCATCGCGCGCGCCAGAGGGAGATACTCTTCCAGCGCGGCGCGCGGAATGACGATGCGGCCACCGAGGCGATATCCCGCGAGCAGCCCGCGCGCGACCCAGTTCTTGATAGTTTGGGCCGTTACGCCGATCAGGCGAGCCGCCTCAGTTGTCGTGTAGAACCCGCGACCCTCCTCAGGCGCACGTGTCTCCTCTACCGACTCGATCAATTCACTGACGACGCGCGCTTCCTCACCCAGCCCTAGTTCTTCGAGCCGTTGCCGTGCGTCCAAGGCGCGCTCCAGAAGCCGCTTCACATCCGTGGCCATGCCGAACCCCTCAGCGCATCTCGCATCGCGTTACGTTATGCTGGCGAATTTGCGTTTTTTGCGCTTTTGTCCAGCTAGTATACCATAACACGACGGTGGAACGGCTGGTGAGCGCCAGGGGTAAAACGGCCGCTTTAGCCCTGGCGGCCCAGCGCCTCCGCCACCTGCTCGGCGTCGCTGGCGCCCAGCGCGGTGGCCAGGCCGCCGCGCCAGGCCGCGCGCAGCTCGTCCACCGGCGCGTCGAGGACGCCCGCGATGGTCAGCCGGTCGCCACCGGAGACGCCCAGGCGGGTCAGCGGGACGCTATGCGCGCTGGCTAGCGCCTCCAGTTCCGCGTAGCGGTCGGCGGCGACGGAAACGATGATGCGCGAAGGCGCCTCGCCGTAGAGCGCGGCCAGGGTGGTCAGCGCGTCGCTTTCCGCGCTAGCGGGGAGCGCCGCCTCGCCGCGTAGGCCGATATTCGACCAGATCGCGCATTCCGCCAGCGCCACCGCCAGCCCGCCGTCCGAGCAGTCGTGCGCCGAGCGGATCAGCCCGGCTTCGATGCCCGCCAGCGTCGCGGCCTGGACGGCGCGCTCGCGGTCGAGGTCCAGCAGCGGCGGGTGGCCGGCCACCGTCTCGTGGATCGCCGCGAGGTAGGAGGAGCCGCCTAGCTCGCCTGGATCAGCGGACCAGGCGCCGAGCAGCGCCACCACATCGCCCTCGCCACGCCAGGCGCTGGGGGTCGGCGCGCGGCCCTCGATCAGGCCGACCATGCCGACGACCGGCGTGGGGAAGATGCCCTGGCCGTAGCTCTCGTTGTAGAGACTGACATTGCCGGAGATGACCGGCGTTTCCAGCGCGGCGGCGGCGGCGGCCATGCCGTCAATCGCGCGCTCCATCTGGAAGTAGGCCGAGGGCTTCTCCGGCGCGCCGAAGTTGAGGCAGTTGGTCAGCGCCAGCGGACGCGCGCCGGTCACGACGCAGTTGCGCGCCGCCTCGGCCACCGCCAGCGCGCCGCCGTTGAATGGGTCGAGGTAGGTCAGGCGCCCGTTGCCATCGGTCGAGAGCGCCAGGATTTTCAGCTTGTCCACGGGCGCGACGCCGGTCGCCTGGAGCGCCGGGTCATCCGAAGGCGGCGGGACGCGCAGCGCGGCGGCGTCGCTGCCTGGGCCGATGACGGTGTTCGTGCCGACCATCGTGTCGTAGGTGCGGTAGACATCCTCGCGGCTGCACAGATCGGGCGAGGCCAGCAGGCGGGTCAGCGCGTCATTCGCGCTGGGCAGGTCGCCGCGCAGTGTCTCGTAATCGAAGGCCCACAGGTCGCGCAGCTCTGGGGGCTCGACGCCGACGCGGGTGTAGCTCGGCGTGCGGTCGGTCAGGTACTCAGTCGGAATCTCGGCGACGATCTCGTCGCCTTCACGCACGCGGATCACGCGCTCGGCGATCACCTGGCCGATGACGGCGGAGCGCAGGCCCCACTTCGCGAAGAGCTTGCGCACGTCGTCCTCATGCCCGGCCTTCGCCACCACCAGCATGCGCTCCTGTGACTCCGAGAGCATGATGTCGTAGGGCGTCATGCCCGCTTCGCGCCGGGGAACCTTCAGCACGTCCAGCTCGATGCCGGATTCGCCCTTGTGCGCGCTTTCCACGGTGCTGCTGGTCATGCCCGCCGCGCCGAGGTCCTGCATGCCGACGATCCAGTTGGTGTCGCGCAGTTCCAGGCAGGCCTCCATCAGCAGCTTCTCGGTGAACGGGTCGCCGACCTGTACGGCGGGGCGCCGCTCCTCGGAGGACTCGTCCAGCTCGACGGAGGCGAAGGTGGCGCCGTGGATGCCGTCGCGGCCCGTCGCCGCGCCCACCACCAGCACCGGATTGCCCGCGCCCGACGCCTTGGCCGGGATCAGCTTGCCCGACTCGATCAGCCCGACGCACATCGCGTTGACCAGCGGATTGCCGCTGTAGCTCTCGTCGAAGTAGATCTCACCCGCGACGGTCGGGATGCCCAGGCAGTTGCCGTAGCCGCCGACGCCGTCGACGATGCCGTGGAAGAGGTAGCGGTTGCGCGGCGTGGTCAGCGGGCCGAAGCGCAGCGAGTCCAGCAGGGCGACGGGCCGCGCGCCCATCGTGAAGATGTCGCGCACGATGCCGCCGACCCCGGTGGCCGCGCCCTGGTAGGGCTCGATGGCGCTGGGGTGGTTGTGGCTCTCGATCTTGAAGACCACCGCCTGCCCATCGCCGATGTCCACCGCGCCGGCGTTCTCCTCGCCGACCTTGAGCAGCACGCGCTCGCCGGTGGAGGGGAAGCGCTTGAGCAGCGGGCGGCTGTTCTTGTAGCCGCAGTGCTCGCTCCACATCGCGCCGAAGAGGCCCAGCTCCAGCCGGTTGGGCGCGCGGCCCAGCAACTCGACGACCCAGGTGTACTCCTGGCGGTTGAGCGCCACCTCATCCAGCGCGCGCTGGTCAATCTCGAACGCTTCGGGCGGGATGGCGGACGGCGTCGTGGACGGCTGCTCGGTGGATGGCGGCGTATCGCTGGTCACGGATGTGGCTCCTCATATGGTGGGCGCTGGCGGGCGCGGCATGGCGTGAATCACGTATGGCGTGAATCACGTCAAGAGACACTCCAGTATACCGCCCAGCGCGCCCGCGCGGTTGCGCTCACGCTATCTGCTATCATGACCGGCGGTATGGTATAAGGTTGTGGGGTGAGCTGGCTGTTCTGTCACGCGAGCTTGCCCTGGATAGTAGGAAGGAGCCGTGTATATGGACATGACGACCTACAGCCTCTATCTGGAGTCTGGCCCCAAGCGGCGCAAGACGATGGTCCATGTGATGGACCTGCTGGGCTGCGTCGCCACTGGCCCGACCACCGAGGAGGCGCTGGTCGCCACGCCGGAGGCCATCCGCGCCTACCTGCGCTTCCTGGCCCGCCATGGTGAGCCGGTCGCGCCTGATGCGCCTTTCGAGACGGTGGTTGCCGAGCATATCACCGAGGGCGACTGGCTGGGCAATGGCTCGCCGTACATCGTCTTTGGCCCTGACCTGGAGTCGCTGACAGATGCCGAGATCGAGGCCTGCCTGAACCGTGCGCGCTGGCTCTGCGACGACCTTGCGGACTGGCTCGCCCGCCATACCAGCGACGAGCTGGATGCGTCCCCTCCGGACGGTGGCGGCCGTACTGCCCGCGCCATCGCGCTGCATGTGCTGGGCGCCGAAGGCGCTTATCTGGCATCCGCGTTGGGTGGCGCGCCCGGCTTCTCGCGTCTGCACACCGCCGCCGAGCGCGGCGAGATCGCCCTGCCGGACGCGTTGCGCCGCGCGGGCGAGATGGTGGCCGAGCGCGCCCGCGCCACGACGCCGGAGGAGCGCGCCGCCGTTCGCCAGCTCCCCGCCGGCCCGCGCACCTTCCACAAAGCCATTCGCCGCACGCTGGAGCATAGCTGGGAGCACTTGGCCGAGCTTGAGCGACGGGGATGAGCGCGGCTGGCGCGCGGGCGTCGTCTATTTGTGGCTGCATCACTTCGAGGCACAGGGGCTGGCCAGTCTGGAGGATCAGCCGCGAGCAGAACAGCCACCGACCTTTACCCGTGAGTAGGCGGGTGAGATCGTCGTCTCCGCGTGGGCGCCACCCGCGATGAAACCGGAGAAGCCACGACCGCCCGCCCTTTCCTGTCCCCACGCGCATCTCGGCGTATCCCGGCCCTTTGTAGCATCTCGCCATTGACCTGACAACGCCGCGCGAACACCCAATCAGCGTTTGTGGGAGCCAAGAGACAGGCAGCGCGCGAGGGAATGAGCATGCACAGGCTCCCTTCGTGGCCGCCATGAACCCGGGTGCGGCTTGACCCACCCACTGGATGAACGGGAGATGGGAGAAGCGCCGCTCAACAGGCCGCCTTATCCATTTCTACCCCAGCTTGCGTAAGCTCTTTGTTCCCGTCTAAGAGCATGTCTGATCCCGCCTGGATTGATGAGACGTCGTTGCTATCGGCGCCTTGCTGGATAAGCGTCACGCCATCGTGAAAGTCAGTCATGGCCTCCCGCAAGCGCGCGTCCACAGCTTTCAAGCACGGAGGAGCCGGGTGTTGGTCCAGGGTGGACTGGACACTGACTGTTGCGTCATGAATAGCTTGCAGGTCATTGCGACATACCGTATCGGTGATGTCTTTGTCGTTACAATCGTTGCCGAATTTATTGAAGGACTGGCCAAGGCTAGTTATCGCCGAAGTCACAGCGCCTATATAGGCTGGCGCTGACGCGTTTGAGACGGTGGGCGTTGGCGATGGCCGTGTGGTGGCGGTGGCGGTTGGACTCGCAGGGGCTGCGGTCCCGCCGCATGCCGCTACCATGCCGCCGATAAGGCCAATGAGGAGCAACGCCTCGGCGCTCCTGAGCGCCCGCTGCCAAATCTTGGGGTTCCTCTGTCCCGGCTGTTTCCGCTGCTCCAGGGATGGTGTGGCAGTAGGCATCACTAATTCTCCTTAAAGGCGCGACACGCCAATCAACGTTGCGGCAGGAATCAGTTTCACGGTAGGGGTGTGGTGGCGCTCGTCGTCCTTTATGCGTATGCGCCAACCCAAGAACTCATAGCGGCAGCGCGTCACAGCGTAATCACAGACAATCGCGCTTTCGTCACATCTCCATCACATCATCATTGTGCGCCTTGCGGCACAACAGGCTGACAGCGCGATCGGCAAGTGAGCGGAAAGGTGAGGCGTATTCAAGGAGGAGGCGCTTCGTGGGCCAGCGATTGCAGCTGGGAGCAGGCGCCATCCTAACGCTACACGCCCCCACACAGCGCGCCTCAGGCCGCGGATCACCCTCCTCAGTCCGCTCCCATCACCGTCCCCTGCGTCCCAGCCCGCGCAGGGCGTGACGCTCTCACCCATAAAGGTAGGAAACCCGCAACGCCAAAGCTTGGCAAGCGGTGTAGACCTTGGAAACAAAGCAGATTACTCTTCAAGGAAAAGACACTGAGAGGTCACGCATGGGCACACCCAGCTTTCAAACAGTGATGTTGCCTATACTTCAATCCGTAAATGACCAGCAGGAGCACACGACACGTGATGTGATAGACACGGTTGCGGGTGAATTCGGGCTCTCTGACGAAGAGCGAGCGGAGCTTTTGCCAAGTGGACAGCAGCGCACTTTTGATAACCGTGTCAACTGGGCTATATCCTATCTAAAGCAAGCAGGAATCCTTGAGCGCACACGGCGAAGCGTCTTTCGCATTACGGAACGTGGACTTCAGGCATTGAGTCAGAATCCCGCTCGCATCGATGTCGCTTTTCTGAGCCAGTACCCCGAATTCAGAGAGTTCAGGGAGAGATCGCGCAGAGGGCGCAATGGACACCAGACTGTTGAAGAGCCAGATACTCAGCAGACTCCAGAGGAACTTCTGGAGGATGGGTACCAACGCATTCGATTGGAACTGGCGCAGGAACTCCTCTCGCGCATCATGGGATGCTCATCCAGTTTCTTCGAGCGGTTGGTGGTCGAACTGCTCGTAAAAATGGGGTACGGCGGCTCGCGGAAAGATGCGGGCGAAGCGATCGGGCGCAGCGGTGATGAGGGTATCGACGGCATCATCAAGGAGGACCGCCTCGGACTCGATACAATTTATAGTCCAGGCAAAGCGATGGCAAGGGACAGTTGGCAGACCAGACATTCATAGATTTGCTGGTGCGCTTCCTGGGGCAAAGAGCGAGGAAGGGCATCTTTATTACTACCTCAGTATTCTCTCGTGACGCGCGAGAGTATGCCAGGGTAGCATTGGACAGCAAGATTGTCCTGATCGATGGCGATCAACTGGCGCAACTCATGATTGACTACAATGTGGGCGTCAATAGCGCCACAGTTTACGAGATCAAGCGGATAGACTCTGATTACTTCTCAGAGGTCTAACCAAGAGAATAGCACCCCATTTATTCAACCAGGATGGCCACCAGGATGCCCCAGCTCCACCATTCATGGCCGTGATCCCCCCACGCCACCGCTTGACAGAACACCGCCGCTGGCCGCAAAATACGCCCACAATCACCCGGCGCGGAGCGGCGCGACGGCGCGCGCTCCAGCACATCGCATGAGTCGCTCGCAAGCAGACGCCATCGCTGGCGCGGGAGGTGATCCCCATGACGCAGACCACGGATACGGAAACAGCCGGACAGAATCGCGGCGCGCTCTCCTGGAGCTACGTAAGTGGCGCCAGCGACACGCCCCTGCTCGGCGTCACCATTGGCGACCTCTTCGACGCCACCGTCGCCCGCTTCCCTGACCGCGAGGCGCTCGTCTCGCGCCACCAGAACCTGCGCTACACCTGGCGCGAGCTACAGGACGAGGTCAACCGCTGCGCCCGTGGCCTGATGGCGCTGGGCGTCAAGAAGGGCGACCGTGCCGGCATCTGGGCGCCCAACCGCGCCGAGTGGGCCATCACCCAGTTCGCCACCGCCAAGATCGGCGCGATCCTCGTCAACATCAACCCCGCCTACCGCTTGCACGAGCTGGAATATGCCCTCAACCAGTCCGGCTGCTCGACCCTCATCTTCTCGCCCATGTTCCGCACGACCGACTACACCAAGATGATCGTCACCCTCTGCCCGGAGCTCAACTCCTGCGCCCCCGGCCAGCTCGACAGCCACAAAATCCCCGCCCTGCGCCACATCATCCGCATGGGAACGGAGCGCGCGCCCGGCATGTGGGTCTGGGGCGAAATCCTGGAGCGCTCCAAAGAGATCAGCCCCGCCGCGCTTACCGAGCGCCAGGCCGACCAGGAATTCGACGACCCGATCAACATCCAGTACACCAGCGGCACCACTGGCAACCCCAAAGGCGCGACCCTCAGCCACCACAACATCCTCAACAACGGCTACTTCGTCGCCCGCCTGCAAGACTTCACCGAGAACGACCGCCTCTGCATCCCCGTCCCGCTCTACCACTGCTTTGGCATGGTGATGGGCAACCTCGGCTGCGTCACCCACGGCTCAACGATGGTCTACCCCGCCGAAGCCTTCGAGCCCGCTGCCACCCTCGAAACCGTCGAAGCCGAGCGCTGCACCTCGCTCTACGGCGTCCCCACCATGTTCATCGCCGAGCTGGCCTATGACGGCTTCGACAAGTACGACCTCTCCAGCCTGCGCACGGGCGTCATGGCCGGCTCTCCCTGCCCCGTCCAGGTGATGCGCCAGGTAATAGACCGCATGAACATGCGCGACGTCGAAATCTGCTACGGCATGACCGAGACCAGTCCCGTCTCCTTCCAGACCCACACCGATGACCCGCTCGACAAGCGCGTCGCCACCGTCGGCCAGATTCACCCACATGTCGAGGTCAAGATCGTAGACCCCGTCACCGGCAAGATCGTCCCGCGCGGCATGCCCGGCGAGCTCCTCACCCGCGGCTACTCGGTGATGCTCGGCTACTGGAACAACGAGGACGCCACCGCCAAGGCGATTGACAGCTCACACTGGATGCACACCGGCGACCTCGCCACGATGGACGCCGACGGCTACGCCAACATCGTGGGCCGCCTCAAGGACATGGTCATTCGCGGCGGCGAGAACATCTACCCCCGCGAGGTCGAAGAGTTCCTCTACACCAACCCCAAGATCAGCGACGTGCAGGTCTTTGGCGTCCCCGACGCGCGCTACGGCGAAGAACTGATGGCCTGGGTCAAGCTGAAGGACGGCGAGGTCGCCACCGCCGAGGAGCTACAAGACTTCTGTCGCGGCCAGATCGCCACCTTCAAGATCCCCCGCTACTGGAAGTTCGTAGACGGCTTCCCGATGACCGTCACCGGCAAAGTCCAGAAGTTCCTCATGCGCCAGCAAGCCATTGAGGAGCTGGGTCTCCAGCAAGCCGCCAGCATCCAGACGGCGTAAGCGGAGCGCGCAGAACGCAATCCCTCCGCCGTCAGGCCGCCAGCGCGCAGACGCGCGCAGACGGCGTTTTCGCCTTCCGATCTCGGCTTGCATGTTTCCACTATCACCATGTATACTCAGCATCATCAAGCCCCATTCCCGCATCATAAAACCTGGCATCTTTGATCGCAGCGTGAGTTGGGCGCCGCCAGCGTGAAATGCGCTCATGACGGCGCGTATACCATACGCGCGATATTCCATACCTTAGCGTCAACTTTCATATTTTATGCAGGTGGGGCGACAAATGGGAGGCGCGCTTGCATTCATCCACCAAACGCACAATACAAGGAATTGTGGGTGTCCTCGCTAGCTTGTTGCTCACGATTGTCGTAATCGCTTGTTCCGGCCCGACAATTCAGCTCATCGTGACTCCCACTCCCACCGTCCAAATCACGCTCCCGCCACCGATTCCACACAAAACGATCATCTTCTGCGATGACGAGACCGGCTCGTATTCACCAGTCTACTTCCACAGTGCGGCGAACCAGGTAGCGGCCTGGGTTACGAGCATCCCTCAGTCGAATGAGAGCGGCGCAACGGTGTACATCCAGTGGATCGAAGAGAACAGCTATTCAGACGCCGCGACCTATGGCCGCTACGATATTCTCGCCGTCCCCTACGATCCACCGCCACCAGGGGCCGTGGCGACGGTTCCCGCGATGCAAGCGGAGCAGCAGCAGACGGCGATCGCATCCGCGACCACCCTATCAGAGGCATATCAGCAGCAGCACGCGGCCTATCTCTCGCAACTCAGCGCAGCGCAGACCGGCGCAGCCAGCGTTGCTCGGCAAATCCAGCGCATTCAGCACAACACCGCTGGATCGTCGGACATCTGGGGCTGTCTGCAGCGCGCGACAGAGCGCTTCGCGGAAGCGCCCAATGATCTCAAGTATCTGGTCATTGCCAGCGACATGGAGCCCGTTGGGCCACAGGAGCACGCGCAGGTTGATCTCCACGGCGTCCAGGTAACGATCATCAACTTCGAGACGGATGCTGTCGGGAGTTACGACTCCCGCGTCAACTACTGGACTACGCAGATCACCAAGAGCGGGGCAGCGAAGCCAAAGTTCTATAGGCCTGATGACCAGCTTCCTCAGAGCTTATTCTGAGACGCCACATGAGGCGCCTCGTGTGTAGCAAATGATAATTGGCCGGATTCCCTGGAGAAAGGCATACCTTCATGCCTCCGATGCAGTTGGTTGGGATAATCTTGCAATGGGCGCTCGTTGGCCTGATTGGCTTGATTATCTTCCTCGTGGTCTCGATGCTGCTCGCCCGACTCTATAACCTGGTAGCGTTGGGCATACTCAATAATTTGTTCGCCATTTTCGGTATCGTCCTGCGGGTTATCATTGGCCTCTTGGAGTGGATTGGCAAGGAGGTGCTGGATAAACTCTATAGTTTCGCCGACGCCGGTCTCCGCCAGGCCTGGAGCCGCGCGAAAAGGGAGGACATCGCAAGGAACCTTGGCGCGCTTGATGTACTTGGGGCGAGTTTCTTCTTCATACTCTTCCTAATACTCATCGGCAGTGATATGTATTTCGCAGCGGTCCGTATGCCTGAACTCTTCCATGTCACCCCGCCCAATCTCAACCCCGATCTCTTCACGCCAGTGATCGTGTCGTTCTGGGTATCCGTGATTGTCGTCATTGGCGCCGCAGCCGCCGACGTGTTCGGACTTACACACCTCCTGCCGCCGTATGTCGGAGCACAGAGCCAACTCCAGCGCGCGCTCCGCATTGGAGCGCTGGTGAGCGTCGGGTTGCTGATCTTGGCTGGTATGCTCCAGGGCTTATACTCCTGGGAACTGGCGAGTAGCACACCGCTGCCCATCGTTGATGCCGCACTCAGTGTGCTGTTGTTCGTGCTGGGCTTCATTGCCACGCTCGCGATCGGCATCCCCGCTCCATATGAGGCGCTGGCGTTTCTTGTGCTGTTCCCTTCCTTAGTGCGCTTTATCCCAACACTCCTGGCGTTTCTCATCAACGCGCCGCTCAATTTGCTTGACGTTGCGGCCGCCATCCTGGTCAACCTCTACGGTGTGGCGGCCGCACTGGGCCACAGCCTGTGGAACGCATTCGCGGAGAGCAACTTTGTGCACAGCCGCAGATTGCCGTTCAAGACCATAAAATGGGAGACACGTACGAACATCGGTGATGGAATCAAACTCCACGGTATTTGATCCAACAGTCGCCTGGCTGCTGAACAGCGCTGGGACCGCTCTCACCGCGCAATACGAAATCCCCCGCATCCGGCCCTGCTGGGGGGCGGGGGATTTCGTATTGCGCGGCGCGCAGGCGCGCAGGCGTACCGCTACGCATCGCGAGAAAAGTCGCTGCGTCCGGGGATGAGTCGTCTAGAACAGCGGCAACTCGCACGCGCCATACCCGCCACCGTCTGGGTCAGCCACGCGCCGCCCTGATCCATAGCGCGCTAGCCAGAAGCACGAGTGGGGCTATGACAAACAGCACATCGAGCAAACCATACGCGACAAGCGCCCATGGAAGGCTGTCTATCTCGGTCTGCGTCAAGAGCGTGGTGGGATCGGATGGCGCATAACGGATAGTGATGACATCGCCAGCATGATACTGGTCGAAACAGTTGAAAATGTCGGTGGAGTGATGGACCGTATATGGGTTCCCAGAAATGTCGGTGAACGTCACCGTCACATCGCCAGCGCCCTTGAAGCAACTTATCGCCGTTATGGTGGCCTGCGCATCGCGGCCAGCGCTCATCACACGCGCGATCTCAATCTGGTTGTGAAGAAGGAATCCATCCATCAATCCCACAAACGCGAGGAACATCAGCGCGCCAAGCGTGGCGAGAGCAGGATTAACAGGAGTGGAAATCCTGTCCTGATAGATCCACGGATACTTCGCCCTGAACCGCGCTCGCGCGCCACTCTGCCCTGCGTCCCGCGCCCGCCGCGCCTGCCGCCGCACCGCCTGCTTTTGCCCCGCGCCCACGCCTGTCTCCTACGTTTTCGCTAACGCCCTTGTGGAATCGCACCTGCGCGCGCCTGCCAGCTATGGCCCCGACTTCCCCTCGCCATCCCGCTCGCTCCACGCCGTGTCACCCGCCTGCCTGCGTCGCAGCGATGGCGTCGCCGGTATCGTCTCCTGCGAGAGCGCCCGCTGCGCCTCCAACATATCCGCATCCAGCGCGAGCGATGCTGGCGCGGCGGCTTTCGACAGCGAGGGCAGCAGCGTCGTTTCCGCCAGCTCCACTGAGGCCTGCGCCGGCTCGCCCGCCCCCGGCCCATGCGTCGCGGGCATGACGACTGTGGGCTGCGCAGATGCGTCATTCGCCTCCGCCATCATCATTACTGTGGGCTGCTCAGACGCGTCATCCGCGCCCGCTTCCATCGCTTGCGACGGCCATTGATCGCCGCGACGCTCCTCGCCGCCCTTCGCCTTGAACACCGGGCGGTCTGTCGGCCGCAACAGCCCCGTCAATCCGCCCGGCTCCGGCAGCCGCCGCGTCGCCCGCGCGCCTTCCAATCCCGCTGGCCCCGCCTCAGCGCCCGTCGCCAGCCCCATATCCCGATCACGCAGGCGGAACTGCGCGATTTGATCCTGTAGCGCTCCCGCCAGGTCCACCAAATAATCCATCGAGGTCCGCGCATGCTCCATGCTATCCCGCGTCTGCGTCGAGACCACCGCCAGCTCACGAATCGCCTCCACCACCTGCGACGCCACCCCCGCCTGCTCCATCGCGATATCGCTAATCTGCTGGATCGCCGCCGTCACCCGTTGGGTATACCCATCCACCGCCTCCAGCGCCGACCCCGCCCGCGTCACTAGCTCCGACTGCAACACCACCTGCTCCGCGCCATGCTCGATCTGCCGCGCCACCTGCCCCGTCTCGTTCTGCACCGCCTGGATGCGCGCGTGAATCTGCCGCGTCGCCTGCGCGCTATTATTCGCCAGGCTCCGCACCTCATACGCCACGACCGCGAACCCACGCCCATGTTCCCCGGCCCGCGCCGCCTCGATCGAAGCGTTCAGCGCCAGCAGATTCGTCTGCGCCGCGAAATCCTCCACCACCCGCACGATCATCCCGATATCCTGCACCGTCTCGCCCAGGCGTTTCACCTTCTTCATCGTCTGCAGCGTCAGCTCCCGCACCCGCTGCATCCCCTCCGCCGCCTGCTCCGCCGCGTGGCTGCCATCCCGCGACACCTCGCTGGCCACCTGGGCCATCTCGCTCGACTCCGCCGCCGTCGTCGCGATCTGCCGCACGTTCTGTGACATCCCCTCCACCACATGCGACAGCTCCAGAATCCGGTCCGCCTGGTCCTGCGCCCCCTCCGCCAGATACATCGCAGCTGCCCGCACCTCGCTCGCGTGCTGATTCACCATCTCGCTCGCCGCCCGCACCTCCGCCAGCACCCCATTCAGCGTCAGCAACAGATCATTCAGCGAGGTCGCCAGCGGCGCCAGGCCAGCGCTCAGCGGCGGCGCCGGCTGGCGCAGATCGTGGTCCCGCGCCAGCTCCAGGCTCCACCGCAACAGCTCCAGCCCCTCATCCAGCATCCGCCGCTCCCGCTCCCGCTCCGCGAAGATACGGCTCGTATCGATCGCCAGCGCCGCCTGGTCCGCGAACAGCTCGATGATCTCGATCGTCTCCAGCGTCGGAACCCGCTGGTCCTCCGGCTGATCCAGCGACAGCAACCCCAGCATGCGCCCCGTCCGCGGGCTGATCAGCGGCGTCAGCAGCACATCCTCCGCGTCCCACTCGTCCGGCGCCCCCGTCACCGGCTCCGGCGGCGGCTCTACCACCCCGCCCGCCGCTTCCATCACCTGGCTATCCTGATGGGGAATGAAATACGAGCGGCTGCGGCGGAAACGCTGCTGCATCCCCGCCGCCAGCTCCGCCAGGCGCGGCGGATGCGCCCGCAGCTCGCGCTCGTTCTCCGGGCTCAGCCCCGTCGTCGCCACCACATCCAGAAACTCGCTGCCCGCGCGCGCCAGATTCACCGCCGCCACCCGGAAGCCCGTCGAGCCACTCACAGCCTCCACCACCTGCGCGCAAATCCGCTCGATTCCCATCTCCGCCCGCAGCGCCGCCCCCAGGCGCACCATGGCCTTCACCTGACGCATGCGCCGCTCCGCGTCTCGCGCCGCCCCCAGCGCGTACGCGGCGCCCCCGTCCCGCCCGTCTCCCGTAGACCCGCGCGGCCCAGTCACCATGCGCCTCGCCTCCCTCTCAACCAGCATCGTCACGCCAGCCCCGTAAGGACCCCGCGCCAGCCAAATCACGCGGCGGCGCCAGCCGCCCCAGGCGCGGTTTCAACCGCCCGTCCCGTGCGCCGGCCATTCATGGCCGCGCCACCCACCTCCCGTCTCGTGCGCCGGCCATTCATGGCCGCGCCTTCCGCCGCTTAGCTCAACGCCTCTGTCAGCCAGTCCACATGCTGCCCATCGTGCCGCGCCATCTGCCGGAACAGGTCCCGCACCGTCCCCCGGCCAAACGGCGAATGCGGCGACACTGCGGCGAGCTGCTCATCGCTCAGCGACGCCAGCAGCGCCAGCGTCGCCTGCCGCGTCTCTCCCAGCTTCGTCAGCAGCGACGCCAGCGACTCATCACGATACTTCGCGTATGACCGCTCGTTCGCCTGATTGATCGCCCGCATCACCGCCTCGCGCTCCAGCGAGCCAACCTGCGTATAGAATCCCGCCGGATCCTCCGCCCCTGCCAGCGTCCGCTTCACCACCCCTTGCAGATAGCGCTCCACGCCCAGCGCGTGCGCCAGATGATCCTTCACCCGCCACATCTCGCCGCTCTCGACCTCGCTCGGCGTGACCGGCCGCTCGATCTCTTCCGGCGTCCGCGCCGCGATCCACCGCTCCAGCCGTTCCCGCTGCTCCGTCAGAGTCGCGATCAACTCCTCACGTGTCGGCACAGGTTTCATCATGCGCTCCTTTTCCGGCTATTTCCGGCCATCTCAGCCATCTCATATAACATCGGTTTCGCGCGTTGGAGCCAGTCGGGCGCTGCCCGTCCGCTTGGGCCGCTGATCCTCACCCCGTGAGAGAAGGGGCAAGGGGTGTGGTCGCCTACCCTCCAGTATGGCACACACCGCCATCCCAAATAAGCCCCCAAAAACGCCAGCGCCACGAAGACTGTGTGTCTTCGTGGCGCTGTATAGCGAACGACGAGATTCGCGTCACTGCCCTGGGAAGTGGCACGCCGCCTGGTGATCCACACCCGTATTCGGCTTCACCGTCAACGGCGGGACCTGACTGCGGCAAATATCCTGCGCCTTCCAGCAGCGGGGATGGAACGGGCAGCCTGAAGGCGGATTCACCGGGCTGGGCACATCACCGACCAAAATGATCCGCTTGCGCGTCTTCTCCAGGTCCGGGTCCGGGAACGGGCTGGCCGACAGCAGCGCGATCGTATACGGATGCTGCGGATTCGCGTACACCTGCTCCGCCGGGCCAAGCTCCACGATATGCCCCAGGTACATCACCGCGACCCGCGTGCTGATATGCTTGATCGCCGAGAGGTTATGGGCGATAAACATATACGTCAGGTTGAACTCCGACCGCAGCTCCGCCAGCAGATTCAACACCTGCGCCTGAATGGACACATCCAGCGCCGAGATCGGCTCGTCCGCCACGATAAAGCGCGGATTCAGCGCCAGCGCCCGCGCGATACCGATGCGCTGCCGCTGCCCGCCGCTGAACTCGTGCGCGTAGCGGTTCAGAATATTCGGGCTCATCCCCACCACCTGCAACAGGTAGCGGATGCGCTCGTCCATCTTATCGCGCGTCCCGTAATTGAAATTCGTCAGCGGCTCCGCGATCACCGCGCCTACCGTAAAGCGCGGGTCCAGCGCGCTAAACGGGTCCTGGAAGACCATCTGCATATCCGCCCGGCGGTGGCGCAGCCTCCCAGCTTGCATCGTCACCAGATCTTCGCCTTCGAAGAACACATGGCCCGCCGTCGGCTTGATCAGCTGCAACACCGCCCGCCCCAGCGTGGATTTGCCGCAGCCACTCTCACCCACCAGGCCCAGCACTTCGCCGCGCTTGACCTTCAGATCAACCCCATCCACCGCCTTGACCGACGCCACCGTCTGGCCAAACAGACCGCCGCGAATGGGAAAATGGACCTTGAGTCCCTGAATATCTATCAGCGTATCGTCCGATGCGGGGGAAGCCACATCAGGCTGTGGTAGCGTCATATCCAACGGGAACCGCTCCCTTCAAACACCGTACCTGTTCATAAACTCTACGCCAGGTCTCGCTTCTCAGGTCCCGCCATGCCCCGCAACCGGGCCACGGCGAGCGCGAACCCGTCTACTCGAATGGATAAAAACACGCCACCTGCTGCTCAGGCGCCACCGTCTCCAGCACCGGCGTCTCCTGGCGGCACCGCGCCTGCGCCTTGCGACAGCGTGGCGCGAACGGGCATCCCGGCGGCAGATTCACCAGATTCGGCGGCTGCCCGCCGATCGCGGCCAGTTTCGCCCCCGGCGCCATATCCGCCCTCGGTACCGCGTTCAACAGCGCCTGCGTATACGGATGCGCCGGATTCTTGAACAGCGCGCGTGTCGGCGCCGACTCCACGATCCGCCCGGCGTACATCACCGACACCCGGTCACACGTCCCCGCTACTACGCCCAGATCGTGCGTGATCAGCAGCGTCGCCGTATTGAACTCCTGCGCCAGCCCCTTCATCAGGTCCAGCACCTGCGCCTGAATCGTCACATCCAGCGCCGTCGTCGGCTCATCGGCGATCAGCAGCTTTGGATTGCAGGACAGCGCGATCGCGATCATCACGCGCTGCCGCATGCCGCCGCTGAACTCGTGGGGATAGTGATTCAACCGCCGCCGCGCCTCTGGAATGCGCACCAGGTCGAGCATCTGCACCGCCCGGTCCTGCGCCGCCTTGTCATCCAGCTTGAGGTGCGCCTTCACCGCCTCGGTGATCTGAAATCCCACCGTATAGACCGGATTGAGCGACGTCATCGGGTCCTGAAAAATCATCGCCATCTTGCCGCCGCGCAGCTTATTGAGCTCATCATCGGACAGCGCCGTGATGTCCTCACCCTGAAACAGGATCTTGCCGCCGACAACTTTGCCCGGAGGGCTCTCGATCAGCCGCATCAGAGAGAGCGACGTCACACTCTTCCCACAGCCGCTCTCGCCCACCAGGCCGAGCGTCTCACCTTCGTCAATGTGAAACGTCACATCCTCGACAGCCTTCACCACTCCACCACGGGTGAAGAAGTGCGTCTGCAAGTGCTGGACGTCCAGGAGCCGTTCTGCCATGCTCGATGTCGCTCCATCGCTTTGCCCCCGCTGGCCCGTGACAGGCCAAGCGGAGCGTCTATCGCACAGCCGCGCCATCTATACGCCAAGCGCATATGCGCGGGGAGCTTCCACTCGCTGGCGCCCAAGAGCGAAAGCCCTTCGCGCCAGCGACCGGCCGCCCTTCGTTGTTTAGTCTTTCGTGCGCGGATTGAAAGCGTCTTGCACGCCATCACCGACAAAGGAGAAGGAAAGCACCAGCACCGCCAGCACGAGTGTCGGCCAGACCACTTCCCAGGCGTTGATCTGTAACTGTTGGGTCGCGTCGTTGATCATCAAGCCCAGGCTGGAGCCTGGCGGTTGCACGCCTAAACCCAACAGCGAGATGACCGCCTCACTGACAATCGTACCCACCATATCGAGCACCGCCGCCACGACCACGATATTGAACAGGTTCGGCACGATATGCTGCATGATAATGTTGAAATTCGAGCTGCCCACCGTCCGCGCCGCCTCGATGAACTGCTGCTCGCGCAGTTGCAGCGTCTGCCCGCGCACCAGGCGCGCCATAAACGGCCAGATCGCGATACCGAGCGCCATAGCTCACCAAAATCAGACGCCCTGGCAAGCCAAACCGGTTCTGGAAGGCCGGGCCAAGCGTCGCCGCCGCGAGAATCGCGAACAGCAGACCGGGGAATGCGAACATGATATCCGTGAAGCGGTCGAGGAAAGTCGCCAGCCAGCCGCCATAATAGCCTGCCAGCGTGCCAATCGTCACACCCAGGCCAATATCGAGGATTTCCACCAGCAGCGCGACCTCGATCGAGATATTCACGCCCGCCATCAGGCGCGCCAGAATATCGCGTCCGAGCTGGTCCGTGCCAAGTGGATGAATGATCGAGAATGACGGATCAGCGTCGGTGCGGTTGATATCCACCTGGACGTAGTTGTGGTACTGCAATGGCGTCAACGTGTCCGTTCCCGTCACACCACCGATAATGTTCGGCCCGACCCGCGTATAGATCAGCGGCCCCACGTAGGCGATGACGATGATCATCAGCGTGATCGCTAAAAAGAACATCGCCCGGCGGTCGCGACCTAACCGGCGCAATGACGCCTGCACCGGCGAGAGCGACACACCCTCTGTCACGGCCTCAGTCGACGCTTGCCGGTCCAGATCAGCCTGCGTTGGCACCGGCAGCGTCCCCGCCGCTGGCCCGCCAATCGCGTTGATCATCTCCGGCGTTGGCTCCATCGCCCCCCCCACGCCGACGGTATCGAGCGACTGTAGCTTATCTGGATTCTCGTCAATCTTCATGACCCTTACGCTCCTCTCACCCTGGGATTTTCCCGGGCCCGCGCCAGTGTAGCTCTTGTGCGGGCATGGCCAAGGTCCATAAACCGATCGCAGCGCGCATCATCGCAGCGCGCATCGGCGCCCTGGGGGGCCAGAAAGCCCCCAGAATCCGCCCTACGAGACCTTGATGCGTGGGTCTACGAGACCATAGACCACATCAGCGGCCAGGTTCATCACCGAGACCGCCACCGCCAGCAGGATACCAATACCCTGCACCACCGGGAAATCGCGCGACACGATGGAACTGAGACTCTCCGAGCCGATTCCAGGGATGTTGAAGAGATTCTCGGTAATAAACAGACCCGTCACCACAAAGCCCACCGCCGGACCCAGAATGGTGATCAACGGCAGCACCGCATTGCGGAACGCGTGCCGCCACAGCACCACGCGCTCATCCAAGCCCTTCGCCCGGGCCGTGCGCACGTAGTCCTGCCGCAGCACCTCGATCAGACTGGTCCGCGTAAAGCGTAGATAGAACGCGAAGGTTGTCACCGCCGTAATCGCGATCGGCGCGATCATCGTATCCCACGTGCCCCAGCCCGCCACCTGGAGATGCGGCAGATTGTTGTTGCTCAGCCACACCATCGCCAGCTGGAAGAACGGGATAATGACAAACGTCGGCACCGCGTAGAGCACCAGCCCCGCCGTCTGGATCACGGTGTCGTAGCGCGTATTCGAACGCACCGCCGCCAGCATCCCCAGCGGCACACCCAGCAGCACCGCCAGTGCGAGGCTACTCAGCCCCAGCGTCGCTGAGACCGGCACATACAGCTTCAGGATGTCCCACACGGACTGTGTGCGGTCCGCCCAAGAGGGGCCGAGATTAAAATGCAGCAGGCGGAACAGATAATTGCCGTACTGCGTATACCAGGGCAGATCGAGGCCGTACAGATGGCGCAGCGCGCGGGCGTTCAGAATCGAATAGTGCTGCCCCAACTGCGCGACCACCGCGTCGCCCGGCGCGAAATACCCCAGGATAAACGTGATGAACGTCACACCAAGAATAACGAAGAGCAGTCCCGCGAGTCTGCGCACCAGAAACTGCGCCCCCAACCGGATGCCGGTGAAGACCAGAAACGCCAGGACGATCACCGCGGTGATGATCGCCGGAAGATTCGAGAGGTCCATACGTTACCTTTCGTCGGTCAGCTGAGGTTACGGGGCCGGCTATCCCAGATGAAGAACCACCAGCTCGCCTCACCGCGTGTACACGCCACCCCGGCGTCGATGCGTCGCGCCGGGGTGGGGAATCCGGCGCCGGCTCCGCGTCGAGGGCGCCTGGCGTGATTGTGTCGCATTATAGCATACACAGGGCCGCAAAAACCCCTCATCAGGAGCCGCGCGCGCATGGGAATGCTATGGGATTACTTCGTAAAACCCTCACGCCGCGCAACCATTCGCGCAGCGAATCCTAGCGCCATCCCGGCGATTTACCCGCTGGTGGGCGAGCGCATGATCACCACCGACGGCGCCGTATCGTACACCGCCAGCGCCCCCTGCGCGTCAAGCGTCAAGCCCACCACCGCCGGGCGCGCCTGCCAGAAGACCTGCTCCTGTACGAGCGGAATCCAGGCTACCGCGCTCACTAGCAATTGCTCTGCCGCCTGATAGTCTTTCGCCCGCTGCGTTGGGTCCCGCTCAGCCTCGCCCTGCGCCAGCAATGTCTCCACATCTGGCGCGGCCGCGCTGGCGCTCACACCCGACGCATCAGGCCCAAACGCCGCGTCCAGCCAGGCCGACGGATCCGGGTACGCCGCCTGCCATTCGCTCAGGTACAGCTGCGCCGCGCCCGAGGCCACCCGCGCCGCCAGCGCCGCCGCCGGCTCTGGGAGCACACGCAGCGGATATCCAGGCGCCACCGCCTGCCACATCCGCGCGATCGCCGTCGCCACCGCCAGCCCCGCGCTATCCTCTGTCGCAACCTCTAGAGTCAGCCTCGGACAGCGCATAAACTGACCCGCGCACCTGCTTGACGCGAACCCCTGCGCCAGTTTTACAGCCTGCGCCGCGTTTCCCGTCAGATTCCGCGTCAGATCCGGCCCTACCAGCGCCGGGTTATAGTCTGGCTCTCCCAGTGGCATCAGATGATTCGTCGGCGCCGCTACCCCGCCCAGCGTCTCAGCCGCCAGGCCTCGCTTGTCAACTGCCAGCGCCAGCGCCTGCCGCAGCCCCTCATTCGAGAGCGGGGCCACGTCCCAGTTCAGCCCGAGATACATCAACCGCAGCAGTGGCCCCACCTGGGTCGCCGCCCCCACCACTCCCGGCGACGCAGGCCCCGCGGGCGGATAGCCCATATCAAGCTCTCCCGCCTGATAATCGGCCCACTCCTGGGTCGCCGACGCATAGAGAAACACATCAATCTCGCGCAGCGCCGGCGCCGCCCCCCAGAACTGCGGGTTGCGCGTCAGCCGCGCCTCCGCCGCCTGGCCGCTCACCCCCGCGTCTGGAGCCTGCGCCAGCAGGAACAGCCCCCCGCCCAGCCCGCCCCCATCAGTGAGCTGGGCCGTCCACTGGCTCCCATCACGCTCCACCAGCCCCTGCGGGACCGCGAACGCCACTGGCGACGTCAGCGCCGCCAGCGCACCCGCCCAGGGACGGGCCAGCCGCAGCGTCAGCGTTTGCGGGTCCACCGCCGTGATGGGCTCCCCCGCGCCTACCAGCCCCGTGATCGGCCCCGCCACCGTATCCGCCGCCGCATCCAGGCACTGCTCCTGATGGTACGCCTCAGCGCTCGCAATCATGAACAGTGGCTGCGCATCCAGCGCTCCCACGCAGGGATCCAGGGCGCGGTTTAGCGAAAACGCGAACGTCTGCGCAGTCACCGCCTCACCATCGCTAAAGCGCATCCCTTCGCGCAAGTGAAACGTCAGCAACAGGCCGTCCGCGCTCACATCCACGCTCTGCGCCGCCCACGGATGCGCTACCATGCTCGAATCCAGCGCCATTAGCGACGGATAGATCAGCGACGCGACCATCGCCGACCCCGCATCCGTGATCAGCGCTGGATCTAGTGTCAGCGGCTGATTGGTTATCAGGGGCGCCCGCAGAACCTGCTCCGCGTCAGGGGCGGACCGCGGCGGCTGCGGCTGCTTGCTCGACTGACAGCCCACCAGCGCCATCAGCGCCATCAGCGCCATCAGCGCCATCAGCGCCCGCGAGCCGCGATACAGCCCCGGCAGGCAGAACCGCTCCCCAGCGGCGGGCATGAAGGTTCCTTCCCGCTCACGCGCGCCGCGTCTCGCCAGCGCCCTGGTCACGTCGCGCACTCCAGAAAGCGGCTAATTCATCAACGTGGGCGCTGGCAAACTGAGCGTCACAAACTTACTCGTGGGAGCGTTGGAGCCATCTCCGCGCGCGATGACATCCAGCACATCAGAGTTCGCCCCCAGCGGAACCCGCGGGCTCGCGTCCGGGTCCGCGCCAGTGAAGCGCGTCGTCAGCCGGTTGGGGCGTAGCGTCCCCAACGTCGTCTGCGTCAGCGCAGACGCGATCTGCGTCAACGGATACGCCGTCATCCCGTCGCGCTGGTCACCGGTAATCCAGAAAATAACCCCATCGCGCTCGAAAATCAGCATACTGCGCGTACCGCTCTGCCACGTCTTACGCCCGCCCTGCGACACCACCCACATCCCATCCACATACACCGCCGGCTGCCCGTTCACGCTGGTCATCGTCGCCGAGCCATTTTGCACTGCGAGCAACACTGCGCTGTACGCGCTAGAGACCTGGAATTCGCGAATATCCAGCAGCCCAGAGCCACTCGTCGTCCGCTCGTCCCGCTCGTCCGCTCGTCCCGCTCGTCCCGCTCGTCCCGCTCGTCCCGCTCGTCCCGCTCGTCCCGCTCGTCGCCGTCTCTGGCCGCACCTGCGGCGTCAGCGAATACTGGATATCCAGGACCGGCCCGTTCGACCAGTCTTGCTGATCGAGCAAACTCATCCCCATATACGAATACTCACCGACCACCGGTCCCAACCAGAAATCGGGCATTGGCGCGCTCTGCGACGCATCTTTTGTATGCGGCTTCTCCGGTTTCGCCACATTCGTCGGATAGCTATCGAGCTGTTGCGCGCCCGTTTGGCCCAGCAGCAGCCGCAGCCCCTCAGCGAACGACGGCGTCGCCAGATACACGCTGCCAATCACCAGCGCCATCAGCAGCGACAGCGCCGCCAACACCGGCATTCCCGCCCGCCGCACCGGCTCCGCCACCGCGCGCAGCGTTGTTCCGTCGGGCAGCCCCAGCGGGCCACGGCGTGGCGTCAGCGCGCGGCGCGGCAGCCCCAGCCGCCGCATCACCCGATAGGTCAGCTTACGGGTATAGCCCCGGCTCAACGGCGCGCGCAGCTCATCATCCAGCAGCGTCTGCACGTAGAGTGGCGGCAGCACCTCGTCCTCGATCGGAAACAACTCCCGCATCTCAGCGGCGAATCGCCTCTCATCCGGACTGAAGTCCTCCGGCCAGATCCGCCCAGCGTCCTCCTGAGTCTCAGGAAGATCCGGGCTGTCTGAGCGCTCGAACCCGCTCATAGGTCTGCTCCTCGAGGGCGTCGCGTAACATTTTGCGCGCTCGCCAGAGACGTGTATCAATGGCATGGCGGGTGAGGCCCGTCTTCGCGGAAATATCCTCAGTGCTCGCCAGCCGGAAATACCTCATATACACGAGATAGCGGTCTAGCTCTGGTAACGCCTCTAACGCCGTGCGAAGCTCCTCGCGACGCTCACGCTGCTCGAGAAGACCTTCCATATTGTGGTCCGTCAAATGCGCCGGCGGCCGCTCACCGACGTGAGCTTCACCCGGCCCCGCGCCCGCCCCATCGCTATCCAGCGATGTCACGGTCGCCTGACGGCGCCGCAGCTGGCGCAGACGATCCAGCGCGATATACTTCGCCCGCATCGTCAGCCAGGTCCGCAGCGAACCACGAGTCGGGGTGAACGTTTCGATCTCCTGCCACGCCGTGACAAACAGATCTTGCGCACACTCCTCGGCGTCCTGGGCTGTCCCCGTTCCATTCAGAAGCGCCCGAATGAAATAGGTAATCTCACGCGCGTATTGCCGCATCAGCGCTTCGAGCGCCTGCGGATCACGCGCGACCAGCCCCGCGTACAGAGCGTCATCAGGCCAATCGTATTGCACCACGTCACTCCTGAAAGGCGCCTGACTACTGCCCTCGCTGGCGCCATTGCCAGCGAGCGAGCCATCCCGTCATCACCCCGCCCCGCGCGTATCAGTCACGCGCGAAACAGGCGTCAGCGTGTCCCGTTCAGAGATACCGAAACGATATCGCCGGAAGTGGCTCCACGCTTCTCTCGAATCTCAGGATGGCCAGTGACTACGGTGTCATGCCGTCCAACGTGTGGGTTTGACTGGTGGGGCTTATCGCCCGAAAACCGCCTGAGTGACTATCTCACCTGTGACGTACTACGTCACACTGAGAGCATATCTCACCCGCCACTGGCCACACCACCCATCTGGTCACTGACCAGACCCCTGCCCCAGGCGCGTATACGCCCAAAGCGTGGCGCGTGATGTGAGCGGTCGTGACGCTGGCGGACCGCGCGCGATAGTCCCGCAATTCTTCGTTGAGCCCCAATGAATTCAGAGAAAACAGCTACGATTCCATGCGTCCCAAAACGCCCCCCGCCCCGCGGGCAAGCCTCCCACAGCCCGCTCGCGCGAAACCGCGCGACGCTGAGAAAAGCCTGAGACCCACATAAAAAATAGCCTGAGCGGCGCGAGCGCGGGCGCCGGGCAGTTGGGGAAATACCGCCCGCTCGCCTAGCGCCCGCGACAAGGCGGCGTTAGGTATGCGTATTCTGCGGGCGCGGCGCCCCTTCTGTCAAGTGGCCAGCGCAACGAACATGCGCCTCACGCTCCGGCGGCTGTCCGCGCCAGCGCCAGCGCCTGAATCCAGCGCCTGGATCCATAGCATCCGCGCGCCGCTATACCCCCGCTTTCGGGTCCTCGCGCACATCCGCCACCAGACCGCCCGTCATCCGCGCCAATTCAGCGGGCGTCGTCACGAAGACAGCATTGGGCGTGCCAGCCGCCGCCCAAATCGTCTCGAACGCCATCAAGTCCTGGTCAATCACCGTCCGCAGCGTCTCCGCATGCCCCACCGGAGGCACGCCGCCAATCGGATATCCCGTCGCCCGCCGCACAACCTCCGCGTCCGCCCGCCGCACTGGCGCCCCCAACAGCCGCGCCAGCTTCCCCGTATCCACCCGGTTCACCCCCGACGCGATCACCAGCGTGGGCGCATCCCCCACCAGAAACACCAGACTCTTCGCGATCTGCGCCACCGTCGTCCCAATCGCCGCCGCCGCCTCAGCCGACGTGCGCGTAGACTCCGCAAACTCCACCGGCTCCGCCGTCACCCCCCGCTCCGTCAGCGCCGCCCGCACACGCTCCACATTCGGATGCGCCATCCACGTACCTCCCATTTGCGTCACAATCAGCGCCGCCAGCCGCCGGAACCCCATTCAAGCGGCCGCGATGGCGCGCGCATTGCGCCCCGTGAGCGCACAGGATAACACGCCCGCTCACCTATCAGCCCGTCTCGCGCTTCATACAAACACAAAATCTGGTCAAGGCGCGCATCTCGACTATCCAGGAGGCGTGAAACAACGGAGCGTCACATGCCAGGTTCAACCCAGGAATCACATGCCACCGGCCGCCATCACAACCAGCGGCTCGCGTCCGCCAGCGTCATCATCGCGCTCGGCGCGCTGCTCACCGCCTGCTCGTTCAGCGGCGGAGGATCATCC
This sequence comes from uncultured Chloroflexia bacterium, assembly GCA_963809385.1. Classification (GTDB taxonomy): domain Bacteria; phylum Chloroflexota; class Ktedonobacteria; order Ktedonobacterales; family JADMIN01; genus JAKAIY01. Next base: position 126,328 of record CAWEJL010000004.1, read on the forward strand.
ACTCCTACACCTACCGCTACCGCTACCGCTACCGCTACGCCACTCCCCGCCGCCGTCCACATCTCCCCTGGGCTAACCAGCAGCCTCTGTAATGGCTCCCTTGGTTCTAACATGCCCTCAGTCTATGCGTTCAGCCAGACCGTCTACGCCAGCGTCAACTTCGCTCTCAGCTACCCCGCCTACGTCATGCCCGCCAATACTCCGCTCAAGCCATTCAAGCTCGCGGGTATCATGGGCGAGCCAGCGGTTGAAGAGCAGCTTGGCGGCGCCCCCTACGCCAACCCCACGATCTCGCAGGTTGGCGGCATCGTTATCACCGTCTGCAACAACGGCTCGCAACCAGTCACGCTCAGCGGCGTCGGTATGGGCATCACCAGTTTTGCCTCCCACAGCGGCTCGATAGATACCTGGCAGGGCTGCGACGGCGTCTACCAGCCAGGAACCGGCGTCACCGGCGGCGGCTGTGGCGGAGCCATCGTGACTGATGAAGCCATGCGCGCCACCTTCCCCGCCAACGCCAGCCAGGGCGCGACCGTCAACGCCACGATGGTCAGCGCTGGTGGCCCGCATGGCTACAGCCCGCTCCCCGTGACCCTTCAGCCCAACGGCGTCATCTTGATCAGTGTCGCTGTCACGATGCCCACCGCGCCGGGAACCTACACGCTGGCCCTGACTCTCAGCGCCACGACCGTCACCGGCCCCGCCACCTACGCGCCCCTCACGCCGCAGATCTTCGCCCCCGTCGCCCACAAATGGAATGGCGAGAACTGCAAGGAGCCCGCCATGCTCAGCCAAATCTCCGCCAGCGACACCTCGTCTTACTACATCTGCCCCGCCTAGCGCCTGGCGTATATCATCATGGGCTGGCTATTCCGTATAATAGCGGTAGCCAGCCCGCCACTCTTCGCCACTCTGCTAGCAGGAGCCCACCCCCATGAGCCATCCCGACGACACCACGCCCCCCAGCGCGGAAATCACCATCGAGGACTTCCAGCGCGTCGATATCCGCGTCGGGCGCGTCCTCTCCGCCGAGCCGCTGGCGGGCGCGCGCAAGCCCGCCTACGCGCTGCGCATCGACTTCGGCCCGGAGATCGGCGTCAAGCAGTCCAGCGCGCAAGTCACCGTCCACTACACCGCTGAGGCGCTGGTGGGGACGCTCGTCATGGCCGTCGTCAACTTCCCGCCGCGCCGCATCGCCGGCTACCGCTCTGAGGTCCTGACCCTTGGCGTCCCCGACGCGAACGGCGCCGTCATCCTCATCGCCCCCCGCTCCGACGCGCCGCTCGGCGCCCGCCTCTTCTGAAAACACATGGAGCCGCCGCCCCGCGGCCAATTGCGCCTCCGCCGCGCCGCATGGTAGACTTCGCCCCATCCGGTGGGCGGGACGCCTCGCCGCGCGCGCTGAGCCTGACGTCGACCGGAGAGGAGCCGCGCCATGCGCCTGCTCGCCGCCACCCGCGACGCTAACCATTACGACATCACCCGCGATGACCGTTCCGTCGCCACCGTGAGCCTGCGCGTCGGCGGCTCCGGGCGGGTGGAACTGGCGGACGGCGGCGCGCTCCTGCTCCGCCGCGAAGACCCGCTCGGCGCGCGCTTCACCATCACCCGCGACACGCCCGCCGTGTCCGGCGAGGAGTCGCCCGCGCCCCTCCTGCGCGCCACCCGCCCCAACCCGCTGCGCCGGAGCTACGATATCGAGACGGCGACCCGCCGCGTCAGCTTGCGCGCCGAATCACCATGGCGCGGCGACTATCTTCTGTTTGAAGGCGGCGACTCCACTGGAGCCATACGCCACACCGCCGCGCGCTCCCGCGACGCCAGCGCCAGCTTTCCAGACGACTTCCCGCAGGAAGCCGCCATCGCGCTCTTCTGCCTGGTTCTCGCCATCTGGCGCTCCGGCCATGCCCGTGTAGACACCTTGTAGCGCTCGCCACCACCGGAGGAACCGATGTCATCCCAGAGCGACGCCACCACCACAGACCTCGCCAGCCGCGCGCAGGCCGCGCTCACCAGCGACCTCGCCCCCGCCGCCGCGCTGGCGCTGCTCGTCTTCACCGGCCACATGCTCGTCGCCGGGAACTACGGCTATTTCCGCGACGAGCTGTACTACCTCGTCGCCGGACTGCGGCTGGCCCCCGGCTATGTAGACTTCCCGCCGATGATCGCCTTGCTCGCCGCCCTGACCCACCTCATCGCGCGCGACAACCTCGTCGTCATCCACATCATTCCCGCCCTCGCCGCCGCCGCGCTGGTCTTCGTTACCGCCCTCATGGCCCGCGCGCTCGGCGGCGGGCGCTTCGCCCAGACGCTCGCCGCGCTCGGCTCCGCCGCCAGCGTCGTCTTCCTCGCCACCGGCTCGATCTTCTCGATGGACATCCTCGACGCCCTCTGGTGGACGCTTGGCGCCTACGTCCTGATCCTGCTCATCCGGCGCGACGATCCCCGGCTGTGGCTGGCCTTCGGCCTCGTCGCCGGCCTCGGCCTCACCACCAAGCTCACCATGCTCTTCTTCGGCTTCGCCGTCTTCGCCGCCGTGCTGCTCACCCCGCGCCGCCGCGACTTTCGCACACCCTGGCCCTGGCTCGGCGGCCTGATCGCCTTCGTCTTCCTGCTACCCTATCTCCTCTGGAACGCCGCCAATGGCTGGCCCACCGTCCAGTTCTGGGGTCACTATGGCGGCCTCACCGGCGGCGGCCCGCTTGGATTCCTCGCCAATCAGATCTTCGCCGTCAACCCGCTCAACATCCCGCTCGCCATCGCCGGCCTCGTCTTCTACTTCCGCGGAGCCGCGGGCAAGCCCTGGCGCATGCTCGGCTGGGCCTACGTCATCCTCTACGTCCTGCTCACCATCATCAACGCCAAATCCTACTTCCTCGCCCCCGCCTACCCGATGCTCTTCGCCGCTGGCGGCGTCCGCCTCTCCTGGGCGTTCGAGCGGCCCCGCTGGCGCTGGGCGAGCGGCGCGAAGCGCCCCAGCGGGCTCAGGGCTCCCGCTGTGGCGCGGCTAGCTTACCCCACCGCCATCGCCCTCTGCGCCATCGCCTTCGCGCCGCTCGCCATGCCGGTCCTCCCACCCGCCACGTTCGTCGCCGACTATGGCTGGCTCACCGGAGCGGGCAACTCCGCCGCTGGGCAGAGCCAAGCGGCCCTGCCGCAGTATTTCGGCGACCGCTTCGGCTGGGACACGCTGACCACCGACGTCACGCGCGTTTACGACAGCCTGCCCGCCGCCGAGCGCGCCCAGGCCTGCGTCTTCACCGCGAACTACGGCGAAGCCAGCGCCCTCACCCTGCTCGCCGCGCCCGGCAGCCTGCCGCGCGTCATCAGCGGCCACAACACGTACTGGCTGTGGGGTCCCGGCTCCTGCTCTGGCGCTGTCATCATCGCCGTCGGCGTCTCACAAAGCGACCTGGCGCAAACCTACACATCCATCACCCCCGCTGGCGCCCTCCAGTGCGTCTATTGCCAGCCCGAAGAGAACGGCGCGCCGATCTTCATCTGCGCCCACCCCAAACTGACCACGCCCGACCTCTGGCCACGCGTCCGCCACTACAACTGACATGCGTCGCCGTGCGCCGACCATTCATGCCCGCGTTCCCTCGCCCCATGCGTCACAAAATACCCCCTCTCCTCGTGGGAGAGGGGGTAAGGGGATGAGGTCACCCGCCAGCCAGCGCTTCATCATCCTCATGACGGCCCGACGCTCCTCCTTTGCGGCCTGCCTGACGCGCCTCGTCGCTGGTCCATTCATGCGCCGTGCCATGCCGATGCGCCGCGCGCCCGCCCTTGCTGGCGATCTCGCGCTGCTTCTTAGGGTCCATCGCCGCGAAACCCCGGCGGTGAGTCTTGCGTTCCTGCGCCATGCGCCCTACCTCCCACTTCAGCCGCCGTACGCTCCAACTGGAAACCAGTCCCAATGTGACGAACGCGGTCTGAATAGCCTGTATGGCGAAGCCGCCAACGCGCACGCAACATCCATGCCGAAGCGCGCGCTCCATCTCAGCGTCATGGGCGCGATATTGGCATGGCGCGCGCTTGCTGGCGTGCAATCCGCGCGGCGTGATAGCATGCGGCTATCGTCCCGATATCCCGGTCAACAGCCGGGCGGGGCCTGACGGCGCAGTACACCAGAGATCGCGCCAGGCGCCGCCCACGAGTCAACCTCCGCCACGCAATCCCTTCACCGGCCCCGTCTGGATGCGGTCGCCGCCAGGTCAGAACGGCGGAGCCAAGCGCGAAGTGGCGCAACGTCAGCGGCGCCCACGCGGACTTGAGCGCGCTCCCACGCCGCCAAGCGCCGCCAGAGGAGCCCGATACCCCCAGATTGAGGAGGATAGTATGGGACGCTCCAGCGCGGGATCGCGTGGCCAGGCCACGCGGCAGCGCCGTATCACCCAGGACCTCGTCCTGGAACGGCTGACCCTGGCGGATAGTGACTGGCTCCTACGGACCTCCGCTGTCATGATGGCCCTGCAGCCCACCATGCGCGACGCCGTCCGCATCCGCCGGATCTCCTTCCGCTACCGCCCCGGCAGGATGGGCATCGCCGACGCGCTCGACGCCGTTGAGGATCTCTTCTCCCCCTTCGCCGCCCTTGGCGCCACCATCGAGCCGCGCGACGACTGGGAGATCGTAGATGAAGAGGCCGAAGCGGGGGCGCTCGCCGCCCTCGGCCCCTCCGCCAGCTTCGCCGAGGCCATGCGCGGCGCCATGCTCCGCCAGCGCCGCCTGACCGACGGCGTAGACCTCGCCGTGGACGCGATCGCCTCCTTCGACGCCGAGGCCAGCGACCTCGCCGCCGCCGCGCTCCACTGGCTCACCCTCGGCTTGCGCGCCCGCGAGCCGTAGCCATCCGCGACTGGCGCCCCAATTTTCAGGAGTGACCATATGCGTGTGATGATCTGGGCCGACATGGAGGGCATGGCCGGCATCGAGGTCTGGGAACAGGTGACTGGCGGTCATCCTCAATACGAGGAGGGCCGCCGCCTGATGACTGGCGAGGTCAACGCCGCCGTGCTCGGCGCGAAGGCCGCCGGCGCCGATGACATCATCGTCGTGGACTGCCACGGCGCGGGCGGCTCCTACAGCTTCAAGACCCTGATCCCCGACAAGCTGGAGACTGGCGCGAGCTACGTCCTCGGCTATCCCTGGCTGCGCTACATCGAGCCGCTGCAGACCGGCTGCGACGCCTGCCTGCTCATCGGCGCGCACGCCATGGCCGGGACCGCGAACGGCGTGCTGTGCCACACAGTCAGCAGCGAGGCCTGGTACAACGCCCGCATCAACGAGACGCTGGTGGGCGAGAGCGGGCTGGAGGCCGCCGTCTTTGGCGCCTTCGACGTTCCCGTCGCCTTCGTCTCCGGCGACCGCGCCACCTGCGACGAGGTGACGGCGCTGCTCGGCCCCAAGGTGGTGACCGCCGAGACGAAAGAGGGGCTGGGCCGCTTCTCCGCCCGCTCTCTCTGCCACGCCGACGCCTGCGACCTGATCGAGGCCCGCGTGCGCGAGGCGCTGGAGCGCCACGACTGGCCCGACCCCTGGAAACCCGCCCAGCCGATGACCTTCACCGTCGAGCTTGCCGCCCCCGACCACGCCCAGTCCTACATGGGCCGCCCCGGCCTGGAGATCGTCAACGCCCGCACCGTCGTCGCCCGCGGCGGTCCCGACCAGACCTTCTGGGACATCTGGGACAACTTCTGGTACCGCCGCTAAGTAGGAACCAGGAGAGGAGCCGAGAGCCGCTCTCCGCACGGAGATACGCTATACTGCTCGCAGGGTTCTCGGAGCTATGCGGCGCGTCGAAGGGAATATCTTTGGTCACCACCCGACACCCTGGAGCGCCGCAGGGGAATGTTGAGTGACAACGTCGCAGAATAAAGAGAGTATGTCGTGGAACAGGGCCAGCACGATCAGGGCCAGATGACGGTCGAAGGGCTGGCCCCTGCCGGCCGCCTTGGTACAGTCCTCGGATGGACCCTCCTGGCGCTTGGCGGAATATGCCTCGTAGCGTCCGTGATTGCCATAGTGCAAGCGCATGCGGCGACAGACGCGGTCCAACAGGCGGAAAATGCGTGGCACGATGCCGTGTCCCCCCACCTCGATCGCGTGGGCGCCACCGCAGCCTACGCGGCCTACCTGTCCGCCCAAGCCATCGCGCAACAGGCAAGCGTGCGCATCGTTGTGTTGCTGGCCGCAGCATACTTGTCAGCGCTGGTAATCCCAGGGGTACTCTACGCCACTCATTCCCACTATCTTGGCGGCCCACTAGGTGGATTGCTCCGGCGAGCGACCACGAGCGTGAGGCTGCGGCAACCGCGTCCTTGGCGTCAGATTGCGCGCCGTCAAGGCTTGGGCCTCGTGCTTCTCGGTGTCGCCTCACCCATCCCCTGCATGGCGCTAGCCATTGCCCAATTGCAGGCCGTTACCCAATTGACAGTGGCGCCATGGTGGTGTCTGATCGCAGCTATGCTCTTGTGTATCCCGACGCAGATCCTGAGTTTCCCTCTAATTGGAGACGGCGCCTGGTGGTTCAAACCGAGGATCGCATCACAACCCCAGAGAGAGCCAAAGGAATCTTGAAGCGAGAGATCGATGTCGATGAGCCTGCTTTGCGGAACATGCTCTAATCATGCTCTAAGAGACGTCCGTCAGGTCGCGGATTACCGCAGCATGGCGATCACCGCGTCCGCCATCCGCTCGGTATCCGCGTCGCCGCCCAGGTCGCGCGTGCGCACGCCGCTGGCGAGCGCATCTTCCAACGCCTGGAGCAAGCGCTGGCCGGCCTGCGCGTGGCCGAGACTCTCCAGCATCAGCGAGGCCGCCCAAATGGCGCCCGCCGGGTTGGCGATCCCCTGGCCAGCGATGTCAGGCGCGGAGCCGTGGATTGGCTCGAAGAGCGACGGCCCGCGCCGCTCCGGGTTCAGGTTCGCCGAGGGCGCGATACCGATCGAGCCAGAAACCGCCGCCATTACCTCGGAGAGGATGTCGCCCAGCAGATTCGAGCCGACGATCACATCGAACTCTTGCGGGCGCAGCACCAGTTGCGCCGCCAGCGCGTCGGCGTGCATCAGCGTCGCCGTCACATCGGGATAGCCCTCGCCGACCGAGCGGAACACCTCGTCGAAGAATGGCATCGTCACCCGAATGCCGTTAGACTTGGTCGCGCCGGTCAGCCGCTTGCGACGTGTGCGCGCCAGGTCGTAGGCGTAGCGCACGGCCCGCTCGACCCCTACCCGTGTGAAAATACTCTCTTGAATCACAACCTCGCGGTCGGTGCCGGGAAAGATGTGGCCACCGATGTCGGAGTATTCGCCCTCGGTGTTCTCGCGCACCATTGTGAAATCAATCGCGCCAGGGTGGGCGAGCGGACTATTCACCCCTTTGAGCAGTCGCACGGGCCGCAGGTTGATGTACTGGTCGAAGCTGCGGCGGAACGGGATCAGCAGCCCCCAGAGCGACACATGATCCGGAATCGTCGGCCAGCCCACCGCGCCAAAATAGATGGCGTCGAACTCCGCGAGCTGCTGGATGCCGTCGGATGGCATCATGTGTCCATGCTCCAGATAGTACGCGCTGCCCCAGGGAAATTCGACATACTCAAGGTTGAGGGAGGCGTCGAGCGCCTGGAGCGCATCGAGCGTTCGTCTGCCCGCCGCGATGACCTCAGGGCCAATGCCATCTCCCGCGATCACCGCGATACGCTGCGTCGCCATCGTGTCGCCTCCTCTTGAACCCTTCAGACTATCCGCCTATCTCGCCTATCCGCGCGAGGCGTCCGCCTCACCTGCGCGCTGACAGTATCGCCCAGCGCAGCGCCGAACGCCAGCCTGCTCCGTCATGCGCCGCCAGGCCGCCCCGCGTCCCAGGCCGCGCAGGCGGCCTTCGCGGCCCGCAGGCGAGCGCAGCGAAGCCCCCATGCGGGTTCAGGGTTCCCGCATGGGGCCCTTAGACGCGGGTTTACCCGCCCCCGGGCTCCCTATCCCTCCACCAGGCTCCCCCATACTCACACGCCCAACAAGCCCGCCAACTCCTCGAAGTCGCTGGCGACCAGGTCAACCTCCGGCTCCACGATCGTCGGCGGCGCGGCGCCGGGGCCAGCCTCCAGCGGGCGCGGTATGAAGCACGTTCGCAGCCCCTGCCCGCGCGCCGCCCGCAGGTCATCGGGATGCGCCGCGACCAGCGCCACCTCGTCGGGCCGCAGGTCCAGCAACTGATACGTCATCTGATACGCGCGCGGGTCTGGCTTATAGGCCCGTATCAACTCCGCTGAGAAGACGCAGTCCCAGGGCAGCCCAGCGTGGCGCGCCATGTTGACCAGCAGCGCCACATTGCCATTCGAGAGCGTCGTCAGGATATACTTCGCATGCAGCCGCGAGAGGCCGGCGACGGCGTCGGGCCACGGGCGCAACCGATGCCAGACGCGGTTGAGCCGCCGCTTCTCTTCCTCGGTCAGCGTCGTAACGCCAAACCGCGCCAGCAGCTCGTCCAGCGCGCGGCGGTGCAGCGCATCCAGGTTCATCCAGGGGAGGTCGCCACGCGCTACCCGGTCCATGTTCGGGCGATACTGCGCGCGCCAGGCGTCGGCGAACGCGGCCCAGTCCACCGTCAGGCCCCTGGCGCTATTCAGCGCGGCGCCCTCGGCGATGATGGCGCCGCGATAGTCTACGACCGTCCCAAACACATCGAAGGCGAGCGCCTTGACGCCCGCGAGATCAGCAACCGCCATTTGCGCCTCCCACTTTCGCATAGTAATGGAGGGGTAATTCCCGTGGCAAGCTCCATCGTCGAGACCGTCCGCGAGCATGCGCGACAACAGCCTGAGCGCCCGGCGATCATCTTCGACGGCGAAGTGACCAGCTATGGGAGCCTGTACGCCGATGTCGAGCGCTTCGCCCGCGCGCTGCTCCAGGCGGGGCTGCGGCCCGGCGACCGTGTTGGCCTCTTCCTGGAGAACAGCCCGGCGTTCGCCATCGCCTATCTGGGCGCCCATCTCGCGGGCGGCGTGGTCACGCTCATCAACACACAGTATCGCCAGACAGAACTGAGCCACATCCTGACCGACGCCGAAGTACGGTTCTGCGTCACCTCGCCATCAGGCGTGGCGGAACTACAGCCGCTGCTCACTTCCCGCCCTGCGCACGCTGATCGTCGCCGGCCAGCCAGAGCCAGCGACCGCCGCGCAAGACGCCGCCTTGCCAGTCCAGACCATCGCCTTCGAGACATTCCTGCGGTCAGACAGCGACGCTAACGAGCCGCTAGCCCTCAGCATGCCCGCCGCCGACGCGCCCGCCATCATCGGCTACACCTCCGGCACGACGGGCCGCGCGAAGGGCGCGCTGCTGCTGCACCGCAACCTCACCGCGAACATCGCCGCCATCACCACCGCCTGGCGCTGGACGCCCGGCGACCGCCTGCTGCTCGTCCTGCCGCTGTTCCACGCGCACGGCCTGATGGTCGGCCTGCATGGGACGCTCGTTATGGGCGGCAGCGTGGTCCTGCGGCGCAAATTCGACGCCGCCGAGACGCTGGCGTTGTTCGAGGCCGATCCAGCGATCAGCCTGTTCTTCGGCGTCCCCACCATGTATGGCCGCCTCGTCGCGGAAGCCCAGCGCCACGGCGTCCCGCGCCATCTTCCCCGGCTGTTCGTCTCCGGCTCGGCGCCGCTGAGCCCCCACCTCTTCGCCGAGTTCGAGCGCATCTTCGGCCAGCGCATCCTCGAACGCTACGGCATGACCGAGACCGGCATGAATCTCACCAATCCCTACGACGGTGAGCGGCGCGCGGGAACAGTGGGCGGCCCCTTCCCCGGCCAGGAGGCGCGCATCGTGGACATCGCCACCCGCGCCATCCTGCCGCCTGACGAGATTGGCGAGATCGAGGTGCGCGGCCCGCACGTCTTCGCGGGCTACGTGAACCGCCCGGACGCGACGGCTGAAGCGTTTAGCCCCGACGGCTGGTTCAGAACAGGCGACCTCGGCTCCCTCAGCGACGACGGCTACTTCACCATCACCGGCCGGGCGCGCGAGCTGATCATCAGCGGCGGCGAGAATGTCTACCCGCGCGAGGTCGAGGATGCGCTGGCCACGCACCCCGCCGTCGCCGAGGTGGCCGTGCTCGGCGCGCCGGACGAGGACCTGGGCGAGCAGGTCGTCGCGGTGATCGTGCCGAAAGCGGGCGAAGCGCCGCGCGCGGAAGACATCATCGCCTACTGCCGCGAGCGCCTGGCCAGCTACAAGAAGCCGCGCCGCGTCGTGTTCGTCGAGGCGCTGCCCCGCAACGCGCTGGGCAAGGTGCAGAAGCATCTGCTGAGCGCGCGGCTACCACCCAGTTGACCCCGCGCTTACTATCGCGGATCAGGCGAAATGAGCAGCCGCGTATGCTCGGCAAGCGCCCGCCGCTGCGCGCGTGTCAGCTTGCCCGTCTGGCTCACGATCAGGCAGTGCGCCGGGTTGTCGGGCTGGGGGTCTGGGCGGACTTCCAGCCCCTGCCCGCGCGGAATCCGCACGGCGACCACACCCACACCATTCGCGGCGCCCAGCGCGCGAGCGCGTGTCTCCTCAGGGGTTGTCAGGCGCGCCAGATCAACGGAGATGCCATCGGGATCATTCGTGCTGTAGGCGGCGCTGTTGATCGCGCCATCCGTCACCCACTCAGGCGCGACGCGACGGTACAGTTCGTCGTCATCACCAATCTTCAGCGGCTCATCCACCATGCCGCTGGTCACGCCTGAGCGAGATCAGCGAGGCGCAACACATCGAGAATCTCGCGCTCTGAGACACGATTCCGCTCGATCTGGCGGTCGTCTAGCGGGCTATGTCCAGTAAAGAGATAGCCAAGCGCGCCATCCGCCGCCGCCTCAACCTCCACGTCAGCGCGCGTCCCCTTCCATTCGAGCGAAACGCCACCATCGGCGAGTGGCGCGATAACATACGGTCGCGCACGGTCGCCAAATGAATGAAACGCCAGCCGCAACACAGCCTCCGCCTCAGAGATCGCCGCGCCGGTGGGCGGAATCGCGCCATACGAGTCCCAGTTCGGCGTCAGGGCCGCCAGGCGTGCGAGCTGGCTCATGGCCTGCTCCAGCATGGCGCCATCGGCGCCGGATCGCGCCGCGCCGCTCTTTCCCATGTCGCGCCACCTCTCTCCCAGCGTCCTCGCATCGTAGGTGAGCGTCATGCTCCACACCGCCTCATCGTACCATACGCCCACCTCAGCTTATTCGTACACCACCCGCGGCGTCACACCCGCGCGCTGGGCGACGGCGGCGGCGAATACGGCGGCGGGCGATTCCCCCGGCGCGAGCGACGTCTTGCCTACCCACAGCGCGTTCGCTGGCCAATCCACCTCGGATTGCTGCGCATCGTCAGCCACTGCCTTGTACGACTCGACCTTGCCCTGCTTCACCGTGATGACCATTGCCGCAACCAGATCCCAGGGAATCGCGGCCACCTTTCTCCCGCGCATGGAGCGCAAGCCCTGCTCGTCTGCGATAATGAGTGTCCCTCTGTGAAGGATTCCCGCGATCGCCACAACACTGAGCAACAGAACCGGAGCGAGTAGAGCGCTTGACGTGACTTTATGAAGATCCCACCACGGAACATAGCTGATTAACAGCTTCTGGGAAGTCCACATATCCTCGGACCAGCGCGTAGATATCGCCCGCAACCAACAAACCCATAGCGAACGCGATCAGATGGTCGCGCCAGATATGCCGCATGCGCAGACTCAACACTCCAGCGCCAGAGTGTGGCGCGGGCGGCAAATATACATCCAGATGTGGGGCATCCGCCGCTGGAGCTTCCTGAATAATCTCCGCAATCATCCGGACCTCAAAAACCAGCAACGCCAGGCCCGCCGCGCCCATCGTCACCGCCACATAGATATTGAGCGGCTGCGAGGTCGTCAGCGGCGCCATCAGCGCGCCCACCGCCGCGATGAGCGGACTGGCTGCGAGCGCCAGCATGACCAAGGTAATCAGCGGCGATAGACGCCGCCAGCCAGAGGCCCGCGCGCCAAGACCGGCGCTGAGCGCCGCGCCGGCCTCTTCATTCACCGCCAGCGAGGGCTCGCACGTGCGAGGAATCAACCCCGTCCGTGCGATGATCGTCCGCACGACCGCACGCGAACGCTCCCGCATCTCCTCATAGCTGGCGCCATCGGCGGCGGCTGGGGCTTTGACTGGTGGGTACTCCCGCCACTCGACCAGCGCGCGCTCACTCATCAGCGCATAGCCCGCGAACGGGTCTTCGCTTGCGCTCGCGCGCCAGGCCTCGAACAGTCGCGCCTCATCCCAGGGGATGAAGACCTCTGCCTTCCCTGGCCGCAGCCAGCGTATCCCTTCGTCCGTCGCGACTACCCCATGCGACGACCTCCGCCGACGCGCCCACCACCAGACGAACCAACCCAGCTCCAGCGCCGCGAGCGTCGCTCCAAACACAAGAGGAAGCGATGAGAAAGCGGGGAGACGAGTAGCGCCAGTCAGCGCGGCGAGCAGAAATGTGACCAACATCGCGAGGAACAGCAGCATGGTCACCGGTAGCCAGGGTAGTCGCGCGGGCCGCCAGAGCAGCGCGAGCGACTGGCCGAGCGCTATCTTCCGGCGGCGCGAGCGGCGGCTTGATCGCTGCGGGCGGCATCGCGCGCACATCGCCCGCCAGCGCCAGCGCGCGCAGCCGCTCCCGCTCCCTGCTCCGCTTCGCGCTCCATACCATAAAGGAGCCCATGCTCGCGCTAACGAGACAAAACCACAAGAAAGACCAGTCCATCTCCGCCAGCGCCGAGGTCAACGACCCCCAAATGAGCAGCGCGCTGACGAACATCGCGACCGGGAGCAGCGCCATGATCGCGGCGATGCCATACCCAAGCCCCCGAGCCAACCGCCACTTTCGGTCCGCTGATGGCATACCCCCCCTTCACATCACGCTCGCTCAGTGGCTGAAGTTCACCGCATCGGTGTTGCCACCGCAGATGACGACGCCCACGCGCTCGCCTGCCGCTGGCTGGTACTTTCCGGAGAGGACGGCGGCGAAGGCCGTCGCGCCGCCCGGCTCGGCCACCACCCGCAGCGTCTTCCACAGCGCCTCTTGCGCCGCGCGGATATCCTCGTCGCTGACCAGCGTCACGCCGGAGACGTACTGCTGCGCCAGCGGGAACATCAGCGCGCCCACCTGGCGCGGGGCCAGCGAATCGGCGGCGATGCTCCCGGTCGGCGCGTCCACCGGATGGCCCGCCTCCAGCGCGTTGTGGAGCGTCGGCGCGCCCTCCGGCTCGACGCCCACGATCTTCACCGCGCCGCGATACCACGCCGCGATGCCGCCAATCAGCCCGCCACCGCCGACCGCCACGAGCAGCGTATCAATCCCGCCGTCCTGCTCCTGAAGCTCGCGCCCCAGCGTCCCCTGACCCAGTAGCGTCTCCACCTGGTCGAAGGGATGCACGGGCAGCGCGCCGCTCTCCGCGCGGAATAGCTCGCTGGCGGCGTAGGCGTCAGCGAAGCGCTCGCCCGTCACGACCAGTTCCGCGCCCAGCTCGCGGATGCGCGCGATCTTGGCCGGCGAGGAGATGGTGGGAACGAAGATCGTCGCCGGTATCCCCAGCCGCCGCGCGGCGAACGCCACCGCGACGCCGTGATTCCCGCCCGAGGCCGCCACCACGCCCACCGCCGGAACCTCGCGCAGCAGCAGGCTGGCGAAGGCCCCGCGCGCCTTGAACGAACCGGCGTGTTGCATCAGTTCCAGCTTCATCACCAGCGGCGCGGCGGGCAGGCCGAAGTCCGCGCTATCCACCGCGATGATCGGCGTGCGCCGGATGTAGGGGGCGATGCGCTCGTGGGCGGCGGCGATGCGCTCCGGCGTGATCGGTGATTCTGTCATGTTATCCACCTCATCAGTAAGCGTTCTCCGCCCAGTATCTCACACAACTCAGCGAGGCCCAATGGCCTCTCACGCCCGCGCGCATTGGCGCCTCCCGCGCGAATGGAGATACCTGCCGTTCCTGGTCGAGTTCGAGAGCCCAGCGGACGCCAGCTTGCGGAGAAACACGCGACGCGCGAGGAGAAAGGGCCGTCCCCTATGATTCCAGGCACAGCGATCCTGGCGGCCCTGATCTTCCTCTACGGCGCCGTCGCGCTGCGGCTGAGCCGCTGGTCCATTTCCATGCCGATGGTGTTCGTCGCGGCCGGCCTCCTGCTTGGACCAGGTGTGACAAACCTCTTGCCCATCTCACCCGCGACACAAGGAGTGCAAAATCTCGCGGAGATTGCCCTGGCGCTGCTGCTCTTCGCCGACGCCACAACGCTCAGCCTGCGAAGGGTGCGCCAGGATGCGCAGATCCCGCTCCGGCTGCTCACCATTGGCCTGCCCCTGACCATCGCGCTTGGCGCGCTCATCGCCTTCTGGCTGCTCCCCGAGGAAGGACTCGCGTTCGCGGCGCTGCTGGCGGCCATTCTCGCGCCCACTGACGCGACGCTCAGCCTTCAGGTCATCAACAATCCAGTGGTCCCCGTGCGCATCCGGCGCGCGCTGAACGTCGAGAGCGGACTAAACGACGGCATCGCTACCCCGTTCTTTTCACTCTTCCTCGCCTTCGCCATCGAGACCGAACAGCCACAACAAGGCTGGCTGGCTGCGTCGCTCGCCTCCATCGCCCTCGCCATCGTGGTCGGAACGCTCGCGGGAGCCGCCGGCGCCTGGCTCTTGAAGCGCGCCGCCAACCGCGGCTGGACCGCTGGGTGGGCGGAGCATATCTCCCTGCTGGGATTGGGGCTGGCCATCTACTTCGGCGCCGTGGCGCTCAACGGCAATGGCTTTGTCGCGGCCTTCACCGGTGGCCTCGTCTTTGGCCGCTCCATGCGCCGGTATGCCGCCCAGCCCATCGAGTTCGCCAGCTCCTTCGGCACATTCCTCTCACTGCTCGTGTGGGTCGTCTTTGGGGCCGTACTGATTCCCGACGCTCTCCGCTTCACCACTGGCTGGAGCCCGATCATCTACGCCGTCCTCAGCCTGACGGTGATTCGCATGGCGCCGGTGGCGCTGGCGATGATCGGCGTCCGCATGCGCCCCGATACCGTGGCGATCATGGGCTGGTTCGGTCCGCGCGGCCTGACTTCGGTGGTCTTCACGCTGCTCGCGCTGACCCAATTCACGCAAGCCAGCCAGCCCATACATACGCTGGTCGCTGTGGCGACGTGGACGATTCTGTTCAGCGTCGTGGCTCACGGCCTCTCAGCGCAACCCCTCGCAAACTGGTACACTCGCAGGATCAAAGCGGCCGGCGCCAACCTCCCGGAGTTGGTCGATGTCCCCGCGATCGACGCGCGACACGGCAGTCTCGGCCAGGATTCGCCGCCATGAGTCGCCCCGCTCGCACTCACTCCGTAGGCAGGCGGGCGCTCTCTTCGAGCAGACCACCCTCACGCAGGTGGGTGATGTCGTTGAGCGCCATCAGCAGGCGGCGCTCGCCCAGCACGCGCGCCACCGAGACGCTGGTGTTGGCGGCGGGGAAGAAGTAGTCGCGGTCGAGATCGAGCATGCTGGCGAAGAAGGCGTTGATCGCGCCGCCATGCGAGAAGACCGCCACCCGCTCGCCGGGGTGCGCCGCGTGGATGCGCGCCACCGCCGCATTCACCCGCGCCCGCAGCGCCGCCGACGGCTCGCTGCCGGGGATCAGGCTCCACTTGCCCTCCGTCACGGCGATGTCCGCGATCTCGCGCAGCCGCTGGCGCAGCAGCTTCGCCACCGCCGCCGGGTCGGTCATGCCCACCACCTCGCCGCCAATCGGGCCAAGCTCCACCTCGCGCAGGTCGGGATCGAGCTGAGTCGTCAGCCCCAGCGCATCGGCGGTCGGGCGGGCGGTCTGAATCGCGCGGCCCGTCGGGCTGCTGTAGATCGCCGTGGGCTTGTAGAGCGCCATGCGCCGCGCCAGCGCCACCGCCTGCCGCCGCCCCAGGTTACTCAGCGCTTGCGCGTCGTAGTCGCCCATGACGATCTCGTCCTGGTCCGGCAGGGCGTCGCCATGCCGCACGAAATAGATTTCCGTCCCGCCCTGCTTCAGACCCAGGAACGGGTCACGCGCCTCGCGTCCAGTCTCATCAGCGGCCATGTATCCTCACAAATGTATGTGTGGCGCCTGTTGCGGAAGCGCCCAGCGGCGCGGCCATGAATGGCCGGCGCACGGCACGTGAGGGCATAAATGCCCTGATGCCCTGCGCACAGCGGAGAGCAGGCGCGCCATTCATGGCGCCGTCGCGTGCCCCGGCCTTTCAAGGCCGGGATTCCCACCCCACGCTCTAGAACCGCTCCTCACCGTTGCAGACGGCCAGCGCGCGCGCGCCCAGCAGCGGCACGCCCTCATCCAGCGTATTGAAGAAGGGGTCGTCGGTCGTCCCGGCCAGGCGCCGCTTGTAGCTGCCCTCCAGCAGGATCGCCAGCTTCCAGATCGCCAGCGCGACGTAGAACGCCAGGTGGTCCACCCGCCGCCCAGTGCGCGCCGCGTAGCGCGCCACCAGTTGCGCGCGCGTCGGAAAGCCGGGCTGCGCCGTCACGTTCCACGAGGCGTCGCCCAACTGGCGCAGCGCGCCCGCGTCGGGGTCGGCCGGCTCGCGCCAGAAGGAGAGCAGGTAGCCCAGGTCGGCCAGCGGATCGCCGAGCGTCGCCATCTCCCAATCGAGGATCGCCAGCGCGCGGGCGGGCGGCTCCGGCGCGAAGATCAGGTTATCGAGCCGGTAGTCGCCATGCACGATTGTCGTCGGTGGCGACTCCGGCAGATTCGCCGCCAGCCAGGCTGTCACCGCGTCGAGGTCGGGCAGCGGGCGCGAGCGCGAGGCGTCGAGCTGGCCCGTCCAGCGGCGTAGCTGCCGCTCCAGGTAGCCCGACGGCTTGCCGAGGTCCGCCAGCCCCACCGTCTGCCAATCTACCGCGTGCAGGTCGGCCAGCCGGTCGATCAGCTCCTCGCCCAGGCCCGCGCGCGCCGCCACATCCGCCGCGAATCCCGGCGGCAGCTCCGCGCGGATCACGACGCCCTGGACGCGCTCCATCAGGTAGAACGGCGCGCCGATCACGCTGGTATCCTCGCACATCAGCACCGGTTTGGGGACGGGGACGTTGGTATGCTCCAGCCCGCGCAGCACGCGATACTCCCGCCCCACATCGTGCGCGGTGGGCAGCAGCGGCCCGCGCGGCGGACGGCGCAGCGCCCACTGGCTCGCCCCGCGCGTCACGAAGAACGTCTCGTTCGAGTGCCCGCCGCGGATGCGCTCCACCTGCAGCGGCGTCTCCGCGTCCGGCCCCGGCAGCGCCTGCGCCAGGTAGCGCCCCAGCGCCTCCGGGTCCACCAGCGGCGGCAGCGACGCCCCCGCTCCCGCCGCGCGCGTATCGTGTGCGTCGCTCATGCGCCACCGCTCCTGAATCTATCGTAGATCCTGGCACTCGCGTTTGGGGCCTCATCCGGCCTTCGGCCACCTTCTCCTCTGCGGAGGAGAAGGCCCAGGGCAGGCATTCCTCACATGGCGGGCGTCACTGCCACGCCGCATACACCCACCACGGGTTCCACTCGCCTCCGCAGAGGAGAAGCCCCAGAGCAGGCATTTCCCACATGGCAAGATAGCTCGCCTACCACCAGGCATACACCCACCACAGGTTCCCCCTCGCCTCCGCAGAGGAGAGGGGGTCAGGGGGTGAGGCCTCCCGCGCCTCCAGTATACGCCAGCCCGAAGATAGCGGCGGCGCGCCTCCCGCTAGCCCGAATGGGGCGGATGGGGCCAGCCCGCTTGGGTCTCACGCTTGACGCCGCGCGCGTTTGCTCGCATGATGCGTGATACGCTCCAGTGCATTGTGCGCGCTTGCCATCCATCACAGGCGCCAGGCGCGCGGAGCGTCACGACGCGAAACGCGATGTGGGCGGGGGGAAGTTGAGCGAGGAGTCATCGAGACATGCTGGATATCACGGCCTACACGCAGACGCCGTTTCGCGTGCTCTACCTCGTGCGCCATGGCCAGTACCAGCGCACATTCATGCCGCCGGAGACGCCCGACGGCCCGCTGACCGAGCTGGGCGCCGCGCAGGCCGAGCTGACGGGGCGGCGCCTGGCGCGGCTGCCCATCGCCGTCATCCACCACAGCACGCTGATCCGCGCGCGGCAGACGGCGGAGATCATCTCGCAATACCTGCCCGGCGTCGAGATGCGCCCCTCGCCACTGCTGCGCGAGTGCCTGCCCACCGTCCCCAACACCTACATCCCTTACCTGGAGGGCGCCTCGCCCGCCGACTTCGCCCATGGCGACCGCCAGGCGCGCGAAGTCTTCCGCAAGTGGTTCCGGCCCCCCGCCGTGGACGCGAACGAGACCACCCGTGAGATCGTCGTCTCCAGCGGCAACCTCATCAGCTACCTCATCGCGCGCACGCTCGGCGCGACCGGCAAGCAGTGGGTCGCCACCAGCATCCAGCACTGCGGCGTCAGCGAAGTCGCGCTCGGCGGCCCGCGCAAGTCGCTGCTCCTGCGCCACAGCGACACCGGACACCTGCCCCCCTACCTCCAGACCATCTGACAGACGATCTAAAGGCGCCAGCCTGGCTCGCATGCGCCCAGCGGCCCTACTGCCTTGGAGGCCGCGGCGCTCGCTGCGCATCAAGAAACGGCAAGAGCCGGGATCGAATGGGAAGTATAGCAATCAGACGGCGCCTCCTGTACACCTATTCGGCGCTCGTTCGTCAAAGACTATGAGTTACGGCGTAACGCAAGCGTGGATCGCGGGCAATCGAAGACAAGGGTGTTGCTCCCGCGGCAATAGTCGCTGTATTTGGAGAGCGGACGTATGGAATATGGCTTGAGGATAGGTTCTACAATGGGACACACGCCCCGCCCATCGCAAGCAGGCTCGCGTACACGCCTCGTCGCGTCATTATTTCTCTTGCTCTCTATGATCGTCCCGCTTCTCGCGGGCTGCGCGCCGGATGCGAAATCGGCTGCGAGCGCGAATAAGGCCAAGCTCGATACCGAGCTGCACACGGCCAGCACGGTGGCGGGCCTGCCAGCGCGGCGGCTAGCGCCCATCATCGCGCAGGAGAATGCGCTGGACGCGGGTACGGCAAGCGGCGCCAACGCCTCCTATCAGGCTGCCGCCGATGGCTACACCAAACTCTACAATCAGGTCGTCACGCTGGAGAACATGACGCCGAGCGAGGCGCAGGCCCAGGCATCGAACGATCTGAGCGCGCTCCAGTCTTCTCTCGCCACGACGGAGAGCGCGGGCATCGCCGGCGTGACCGCCGCGGCCAAGCTCTTCGATCCCTCTGTGCCACTGGCGCAGCAGCGACTCGCCGCCGCAAAAACCGCCAAGGACTACTTCGCCGTTGACGGCTATCTCCTCGATCAGAGCGCCGCCGTCACGCAGATCCTTCCCGATTATCAACTGATCCAGACGCTCACTGGACTGGTGAATACCGAGGCCGCCGCTCTGGCGCAGCCAGAAAAGGCGCATGTGTTGCAGTGCGCGACGGAGGGCGGGGAGATTCCCAGCTATGGCCTCGTCCCAGCGCAGTTCTGGAACCCGCAATCGGACTATGCGCATTCGCCCGTCATGGTGACGCCTCAGGCTCCAGCGCAGAACTACTACTTCTCGTCCTGGCCGTCGCAAGCGCTCGCGGCGTTCCAGTCCGCGCGGACCGCCGATGACTTCTCGGCGCTCAACACCACGCTCCACGCGCAGACCGGGACGCTGACGTCGGACATGGACCCAACGGCGCTCGCGCACGATCAGGTCGCCGCCGCTGTGGCGCGCTACCAGGACGACGTGAATACGTATCAGACCGACGCGCAAGCGAACAACGACTACCTGAAGACCCACCGGGCGAAAAACCGCGACGTGCCAGACTACAAATCCGTATGGAGCCTGACCAACAATCCCAATGGCTATGCGCCCCCGTCGGACTTCTTCCCCAATGTGCCAGATTTTCGGGTTGACGCGACGTACGCGCAGGCGGCCGCTCAGGACGCCGCGGCGCTCGCTTCCGCGCAGACTTCCAATGACCTCGCCGCGCTAGCGAAAACAGTGCAGCGGCAGGAGCAGGCGCTCGCGTTCCCGCTGCTGAAGGTCAAGGCGTTTTACGACACGAACATCACGTTTCAAACGCTCATCAATCAGGGGCAGTCAACAACGACCGACGTCAAGTATGCGGGGGCGCTCGACAAGACGCCGAACGCCTACGAATACGCGGACGACAATCTGCGGTATGACAAGAAGGATACGGTGGGCATCGAGGACGCCCAGGTCCGTATCGATCAGGCCGCATACCGGGAGGGCTACGTCTCATCCACTGACAAGATCGCCGATTATCAGGCCGTCGAAGACGAAGCCCAGATGTTCATCCACAACCTCACCGCCATGCTCACCAACCTGGGAGAGATGCCCAAGGACAACGCGGCCCGGAAGGCGTGGTCGATGACGGCGCACCAGACCGATCTCAATCTGATCAGCTACTATGGGCTTCAGAACACAAAGGTAATCGTCGTTTCGCTGCGCGAGCAGAAGGCGCGCCTGTATTCCAATGGAAAGCTGGCCACCGGCAAGGATGGGAAGCCATACGCATTCGATGTGACGACCGGTAGCCCGGATAAGCCCACGGTACCGGGCATCCACTGCGCGTTTCCCCCGTTGAAAGGGCCCCCAGGAGGCGACGTCTTCAAGTCGCCCGACCCGCCGGGATCACAATTCTATTATCTTCCGACGCCGGTGCATTACTCCTTCGGGTATTCGCTCTACGGCTACTACATGCATGACAGTTGGTGGCGCGACAACACCGAGATGGGCTACCTCACCAACCTGCCACACTACGATCCCGCGGCGTTCAATGGCGGTTCGCACGGCTGCATCAACTTCCACTATGCGAACGGCGATATGGGCAAGGTCTACAACTTCTCCAGCGCCGGAATACCGATCATCGTGTACTGAGTCAGGGGCTATCCAGGGCGACCGCCAGGCGCGCGAAGTCCTCCGCAAGGAGTCCCGGCCACCCATACAGGGCGTGGCCGGGACTCCTTGCGGGATCGCCGTCTCCAGCGGGCGCGAGCCTCCTTACCTCCAGACCATCTGAGCGCACGTCCCGCGCATCCGAAGCAGGCAGCATGTATAATGCGCGCATGCGAGCGTCTGAAGGCAGGAGCCTTCACGCCGCGATGTTGACGCGCGCAACGTTGCGTCCATCGCGCGAAATCAGGGTAAGAGGCACAGGATGCGAAGACCATTCTCGCGACGCACGACATTGGTGATCGTTGTGGCGCTGCTGGCGCTCGGGTTCGCGGCCTTCCAGGGCGTGGCGCCGACGCTCCCCCCGACACGGTGGAGTACACGATACAGATCATTAATCCAGTCGGACCTGACTCGACAGCCAGCGGAACCATCACCGATCCTGCGACCGTCGCCCGCTGGCGCGCGGCGATGACGGAGAGACCTGACGGGCTACTCGTCGCGAGCTATACCGCCCGGTAGCTGGGAGGGCATGCGCCGCCGCTGGTGGATCACACATTGTCGCGACGTATCGCTTCACCTGGCATGGGCTGCCGGTCGAGGTCGTCTCGCCTGGGCCACCCTGCTCTGGAGGGTATCAGGTATCGAGCGGGGGAATACCAGACCTACGAGCCTACATCATCAATCTCCCCTATCCAGCCATGCGATAAATCGCTACCCAGACCATTTGAGCGCGCATACAGCGTGTTTCGCCGCCCCACGAAACGCACTGTAACGTTTCGCCATAGTCGCGACTCCATACGCCAGATACCAGAAGGGGGCCACGTACCACGCGGGAATAGGGAGGGAGCGCCAGCGTGACGCCGTAACCGTGTCGCGGTATACTCTTGCCTGTAGTCCGTCGCTCGGAGCGAGTGGGAAGCCGCTTCAGCGGGTCGCCGCGCTCCAGTGGCGTATCACGCGAAAGGTATCGCGGCGTGGGAAGTGATTCTACGGGACAGCTGGCAGGCGGTGACAGCGCCCCAACGGATGACGAGGTATCGCTCGTCGCCAGCCTGCGGCGCGGCGACGAATCCGCCTTTATGCGCCTGGTCGAGCGCTATCAACCGGCGATGCTGCGTCTCGCGCGGATCTATGTCGCCGATCATGCGGTGGCCGAAGAGGTGGCGCAGGAGACGTGGCTCTCGGTGCTGAAACATCTCGATCAGTTCGAGGGGCGCTCATCCTTCAAGACCTGGCTCTTCCATATCCTGGTGAATGGCGCGAAAGCGCGCGGCCAGCGTGAGCGGCGCAGCGTCCCGTTCTCGGCGCTGGTCAGCGTGGATGGCGCGGACGGAGCCTTCGGAGACAGCGATGAGCCAAGCGTCGCGCCGGAGCGCTTCCGGCCTGAAGGCGCGCAGTACGCGGGCGGGTGGGTGTCCTTCCCACAAAGCTGGGAGCACATCCCCGAAACGCATCTAGCCTCGCGGGAGACGCGCGAGCGCATCATGGAGGCCATCGAGCGCCTGCCCGTAAACCAGCGCAGCGTCATTCGCCTACGCGATGTAGAGGGCTATTCGCCAGACGATGTCTGCGCAATGCTGGAGATCAGCGAAGCGAACCAGCGCGTGCTCCTGCACCGGGCGCGCTCCCGTGTTCGTCAGGCGCTCGAAGCCTACTTCGCCGAAGAATGAGCGCGGCTACGCGGAGATGACGACCATGCCAGATATGCCTGAATTGACCTGCAAAGAACTCGTCGAGTTGGTGACAGCCTACTTCGAGGACGCGCTGCCCGACGGCGAGCGCGCGCGCTTCGAGCGCCACCTCGGCGTCTGCCCCGGCTGCGTCACGTATGTCGAGCAGATGCGCCAGACCATCACGCTGGTGGGCGATCTGCGTGAGGAAGACGTCGCGCCCGCCGCCCAGCAACGACTGCTCCAGGCGTTCCGCGACTGGAAGCGCGCCACCTAGCGGACCTCACCCCCTGACCCCCTCTCTCATAGGAGAGGGGGCGCACACCCTCTCAAACCCATCACAGCCACACACGACCCTCTCAAACCCATCACAGCGCATCTGGATTGCGACTTTTGTCACGCCACGCGAGCAGGCGTCCCGGCTACCGTGAGTAGCGGGAGTGCGGCTGGCTGGCGGCGCACACCACGCGCTGATAGAGCGCGCTCCCCGCATACGCATGGTATTTCATTCAACCATGAGGGGAGCATCCTCCATGAGCATCCATCCTGGGCCAGCGCCGGCCAAAGACGACGCGGAAGCCACGCCCACCTCACAGCCACTCGCCACCGCGAACGCGGCGCCCTCGCCAACCAGACAGGGCGCCATCAAGTCCAATTGGGACGCGCTTCTGCAACGCGACATCGCCGGGCTCAAACAAATCGGCATAGGCGCGCTGAGCGCCCTGCTCGTCAGCACGGTGATCCTGGGTGTCTATGTCGCCATTGCTGGCGCTCCCAGTGTGAAAGTCGTCTCGTCCAACTCGGCGGGCTCATCTGGCTCTATGGGCTCCATGGGCTCTATGGGCTCCTCCGCCAATGTGGCCCAGGTCGCGGTCCCCAAGTACCAGCCCTATGACGCGCAGCCGCCCGCCTCGCCCAGCGGCTCCAGCGTCAACCTCACCCTCACCGTCAAGGAGACGCTGCTCTCCATCGCGCCCAACGTCGCCTACCGCGCCTGGACCTTCAACGGCACGGTCCCCGGGCCGGTCCTGCGCGTGCGCCAGGGGCAGACAGTCAACTTCACGCTGATCAACGACGGCACGATGGGCCACTCGATTGACTTCCACGCCGCCCAGGTCCCGCCGAACATTGATTACCGCCCCATCCCCGCTGGTGGCAAGATCAGCTTCAGCTTCACGCCCCAGTATCCCGGCGTCTTCATGTACCACTGTGGCATGACGCCAGTTATGGACCACATCGCCAACGGGATGTACGGCGCGATCATCGTGGACCCCGCCAGCGGCTGGTCGCCAGCGCAAGAATACGTCCTGGTGCAGAGTGAGTTCTACACCCAGAAAAACGCCGATGGCTCCTACAGCCTGAACGAACAGAAGATGATGACCGGGACGCCCGACTACGTCGTCTTCAACGGCTACTCGGCCCAGTATGTCGGCGCCCCACTGACCGCGAAGCCCAACCAGAAGATCCGCCTCTTTGTCGTCAACGCCGGGCCGACAGGGTTCTCGGCCTTCCACGTCATTGGCGCGATCTTCAGCGACTACTACCCCGACGGCAATCCCGCCAATCATATGGTGGGCGACCAGACGATTACCATCCCGCCCGGCGGCGGCGCGGTCGTCGAGCTGACCATCCCTGAAGCGGGCAAGTACCCCTTCGTCACCCACTCCTTCGCCGCAGCGATGTCCGGCGCGATCGGCGCCATCAAAGTCGGCTAGCCTTCCAGTCGCCTAGCCTTCCAGTCGCCTAGCCTTCCAGTCTGAATGCGCATCCCCGGCGCCCGCCCATCCCGCCATGCCCCCAAGGCGGCGGTGGGCGGGCGCCGTTTCGCGTTCAGCGCTCATGTGACCTGCCGCCATACTAGACAACCTGTGTATACTGAACGCATGCGAGCGGCGTATCTCTCGATCGCCGCTCACATCAAAACATGGCAAGTCATGTGACGCGCCACGCGCCAGGGCCGATGGCGAGGAGTGTTTCCCCGATGGATCAAGCCCCCGCGACCAGCGCGCCGGCGCCCGCGACGAAATGCCCGATCTGCGAAAAGCCAGTATACGCCGATTTCGCTTGCTTCCTGGAGTGCGCTTGTGGATGGGGAGGGCCGGACGATCCCGTCGAGTCGGCGCGCGGCTTCTCGCGCGCGGTGACGCTCTTTGACCGCCGCTGGGCCTCGCGCATCGCGCGGCGCGACCTCCAGCGCATCGCCGAGCGCAAAGGCCCCACCAGCCCGCGCGGCCCGCTCTATCTGCTGGCGCTGCTGGCGCTGAGCACACTCATCTATGCCGCGCTGGGCGCGCTGGCCGCTGGCGCGATTGGGTTGCTCATCTTCTATGCCAGGAACGGACTTTGGGTGGGGGTGGTCCTCGACGCGGCGTTTCTCCTCTATCTCTACACCGCGATCTTTGGCTTCCCCACCCGCTCGCGCGCGATGATCGCGCCACTCTCCGACTATCCACGCCTGGAGGCGTTGACGCGCGAGGTAGCGGCGCAGGTAAAGGTAAAAGCGCCGCGCTGGGTCATTCTCATCCCCGCCGCGAACTTCTTCATCGGGCGCAGGATGTTGTGGGGCAAGGCGCTCTTCCCGCAGACTGTGCTCGGCGTCGGCGTCTCAGGTCTCACGCTGCTCTCGGAGCAAGAGCTCTGCGCGATTCTCGCGCATGAGCTGGCGCACGACCACTACGCGCACACGCTCAGCGCGCTCTACTTCGGCTATGCGGAGCGGGCGCTGCATAACATCATCAACGCCGCCCGCCAGGGTATTGAAACAAATACCCGCGGCGCTCAGCGCGTGCGCGGCGTCAACAATTTTGACGGGAACTTTGCTGTAATGCTCGGGGTCGTCGTCATCTGGATCGTGATGCTGCCACTGCGATTGCTCTGGGTCATCTATCATTTGCTGCGTCTGCGCCTCAGCCGCTCGGACGAATTCCGCGCCGACGCCGAGGCGGTGCGACTCTACGGCACGCAAACATTCGTCAACGGCTACACTGGTATCCGCGTAGCGGGGCATACCATACGTGATGCGCGCCGCGCGGATAGGTGGCTGTTCCAGGCGGTGAAGCGGCAGAGCGCCCCCAATCTCTTCGCCGAGCTGCGCCGCCACTATGCGGCATTGCCACAGGACCTCATCGGCCAGATGCGCCTGACATCCACGCTCGAATACCGCACGCTGCAGAGCACACATCCCACCGGACCCGACCGCATCCGCGCCGCGCTGATCGAGGCCGCCACGCCGCCGTCCGCTGGCCCGTCCGACCCCGCCTGGCGCGTCATCACCCCCAAAGGAGCGTCCGGCCCCGAAGCGCTCGAAACCGAGCTGACGAAGCGCTTCTTCAGCTAAATCGCGGTGAGGACCATTCCCGCCACGACCAGCGCCGCGCCCAGCCAGACCCGCCACCCGCGCTGCCCGCGCGAGAGAAAGACGCCCAGCAGCACGGAGACCTCGCGCAGCGTGGCGACCCGCCCCGCGCCGGCGCGCTGGAACGCGAAGAGCACCAGCAGATACGCCGCCACCGTCCCGATGGCGATCAAGGCGCCGGGCCGCGCCGCCCGCCGAAGGCGCGTCCAGCCGCCGCGCATCCAGAGGCGCATCCAGACCAGCAGCAGGACGCCTTGCACCGCCAGCACCGGGCCGAGATACGCGGCGGGCGAGACGCCCGGCGTCCCCACGGCGCGGGCGTCTATCACGGAGTAGGTGGCGATGGCGCAGCCGGTCAGGACGGCGAACCCGACCGCCGCCGTCTGCCCCACCCGCCGACCGGCCAGCGCCACCAGCGTCAACCCCGCCAGTAGCAGCGCCGCGCCCGCCAGCGTCAGCGCGCTGGGCGGCTGGGTGAGAACCAGCCACGCGCCGAGCGTCACCAATACCGGCGCCGTCCCGCGCCCGATGGGATAGGCCACCGCCAGCGCGCCCCGCTGGTACGCCGCCGAGAGCAGCAGCGCGTACGCCGTCTCCGCGACCGCCGAAAGCAGGATCAGCGGCCACACCCGCCACGGCGGCGCCGCGATCGTGAAAGGCAGCAGCGCCAGCCCGGACACCAGCCCCGCCATCGCCATCGCCGCCACCCGGTCGGATGTCTCATGCAGCGCCAGGTTCCAGCCCGCGTGAAAGCAGGCCGCAAGCAGCACGAGGCCAAGGGCCAGCGGCGCGATGGGCGCGGTGGAGAACGCGGGCAACATCTCAGGCTCCCGATCCGGGCTCAGCCTGGCGCCCGCTTCCACGGCGAGGAGAGCATACACGCGCTGGAGTATCGTGTGGGCGATAGGAAGCCGAATCCCAGGCGCAGACGAGTATATCACGGCGCGCGAACGTCTGGACAGGCGGTGAACGGCGCTCCGTCGCGCGCAGGGAAGCGGCGATTGACGGCGCTGGAGATCAGCGACCACGAGGTATCGGGCAGCGCCGTCTATCTCCTCACCCCCCAGATCATCACGCCGGAGGGCGAATGGGAAGCCTGGTTCTTCGCCCACTGGATCCCCGGCGCGGAACGCTACCGCTCCTTCTGAGAGATGATGGTGGGCGAGCGTCAGGGTTAGCGCGCGCTCAAAGATAATCAGCGCTAGCGCGCCAGCGCGTAGGTCATCGGCCCGACCAGCAGCGCCATCCCCTTCAGCTCCATCATCGCCAGCGCGCCGGAGACGAGGGCGGTCGGCAGTCCCGACGCGCGGCAGAGGTCGTCTATGTGCTGCGGATCGCCCGCCGCGCGTAGGAGCGTCACGAGTTGCGCCTCCGTCTCGTCCGCTGGCAGCAGCTCGCGCAATTCTATCTGCTGCGGCGCCATGTTCAGATTCAGCTCCGCAATCACATCCTCCGCCGCCATGATGAGTATGGCGCCGTCCTTGAGCAGCCGGTTCGTCCCCCCGCTACTCCGGCTGGTGATCGCGCCCGGCACAGCCATGACATCGCGCCCCTGCTCCGCCGCGAAGCGCGCCGTGATCAGCGCGCCGCTGGTCTCTGGGGCCTCCGTCACCAGCGTCGCCAGCGAGAGCCCGCTGATGATGCGGTTGCGCGCCGGGAAGTTGCCCGCCTCCGGCTGCGCGCCGGGCGGGAACTCCGTTACCACCGCGCCCTGCTCGACGATCCGCGCCGCCAGCCGCGCGTTCTCCGGCGGGTAGACCAGGTCAGGGCCGCAGCCCTGCACGGCGATCGTGCGCCCGCCCGCATCGAGCGCGGCTTTATGCGCGCAGGTGTCCACCCCGCGCGCCAGCCCGCTCACCATCGTCACGCGCTGCGCCGCCAGATCGCCCGCCAGCCGCTCCGTCACCACGCGGCCATAGGCGCTGACCCGCCGCGTGCCGACGATCGCCAGCGCCAGCTCGTCATCGGGCAGCAGCCGCCCGCGCACGTAGATCACCGGCGGCGGCGCGGGAATCTCGCGCAGCAGCCGCGGATACGCCGGGTCCACCACCCGCAACGCCGCCACTCGCAGCCGCGCCAGCTTCTCCACCTCCGCCTCAGGAACAATCCCCGCGCGCTGCCGCTCGAACGCCGCCGCCGTGCGCTCGTCTAGCCCGGCCTCACGCCAGCCAGCGGGAGACGCCTCCCAGGCGGCGCGGGCCGAGCCGAAGGCGTCCAGCAGCAGACGGAAGCGCGCCGGGCCGACGCCCTTGACGCGGTTGAGCGCCAGCCACCACGGCAGGTCGGCGTCCGCGCCGCCAGCGCCGCCAGCGCCGCCGAGCTCATCGGCTCCGGCGCCCACGCGGGCTCGAGGTACGGCCGCGCGGGCGGGATGCGCCAGCCAGCGCGCTCGCCATCCTCCGGCGTGGTGTCTGCTGGCGCGGCGTCCTGCTCCGCATCATCCGCTGGCGCGAGGTCCAGCGCCGCCAGGTCCAGCTCGCCTGTATCCGCCGCGCGCTCCGGCTCACTGGCCCGCTTGCGCCGCCCGCCGCGCCGCTTCGTCTTCTCCGGCTCCCCGTCCATCGCGTCCCACTCTCCGTTGCCCGCCGAACGCCACAAGCTGACATTCATGCTGTCTACTCCATATACAACGCGACGCGAGCGAGCGCTGTCACAGCGACCACCTGGCGAACTGGCCGCAGAGACGCTATACTGGCTAGCGGCATGGAGCGGAACAGCGGTAGGAGAAAGGCGCGAGAGCATGGACGGTATCATCGCGACATATCAAAGCGACTTCGCGAGCGCGGGCTGGCTGATACTTGGTCCCATAGTCGGCATCATCCTCACTGTGGGCATATGCGTGGTGTGGATTATCGGGGGCGTGCGGCGCTGGCGGCGAGGTGAGAAGCTGGCTAGTGCCCGGAATCAATCTTCATTGGGTTATCGTGGGTCGTATTCCTCATGCCGAAGAGCCTCTATCTGCTGAACCTCTTTCCTCCTGGCGCGCGCGCAGCCTGTCTGACGCTGTTTCTCCTCTGCCTCCTGCTGGGCGCCGCCGTCATGTGGCTGCGCTGGCGCCAATTGACCTGCACGCGGCCAGCGGGCGACAACGATTCTGCTCGCGGCGTCCTACAGCCTCCTCTTACTGCGATTGGCTTTCTGCCAATTGGTCGTCCCTGACGCTATGGGAACCGCATTCTAGACGAGCGTGACGCGCGCTCAGACCAGGTCAGCATTGGCATATCTCAATTGAAAGTAAGGAGCGCACATGACCACCAACGCCTATTCCTCGCAGTGGTTCCAGCTCTTCATGCCCTTGCAAACCGAGGAGATGACCGCGAAGGAGGTCGCGTTTCTCGCCCGCCAGCTTCCCCTGCCGCGCTACGCCCGCGTCCTCGACCTCTGTTGCGGCTACGGGCGGCACGCGCTGGGCCTGGCCGCGCTGGGCTACGAGGTGACGGGCCTGGACCGCGACGCGGCGGCCATCGCCGAGGCGCAGCGCCGCGCGGAAGCGGCGGACGTGGACGTGACCTTCATCACCGGCGACATGCTGGAGGTCGGCGCGCTCCCGGGGACGTTCGACGCGGTGATCAACATGTGGCAAAGCCTGAGCTATTTTGAGGATGAGACCAACGCCACGCTCCTGCGCGCGATCCACGACAAGCTGACGCCCGGCGGTCGCTTCATCGTCGACAGCTTCAACCGCGAGTACTTCGAGCGCAACCAGGGCGAGTCCAGCCGGGAGATCAACGGCGTCACCGTCGAGACGCGGGCATATATGCAGGATGGCCGCTGGCATTCGGAGCTGACCTACCGCGACGCAAACGGCGCCATTACTGACGGCGACCAGTTCGACTGGCGCATCTACTCGCCGGAGGAGTTCGGCGCCCTTGCGGCCTCATGCGGTTTCACCACGCGGCTGGTCTGCTCCTGGGTGGATGAGAGCGTCGCCGTCACGCCTGACTCCGCGCGCATGCAGATCACGCTGGAGCGGGAGTAGCGGCCAGTTTGATATGGCGAATGCCGCAGGGGTTGATCCAAGCAAGGAGAGACAGACGATGCGCTATTTTCACCGCTTGCCGCCGCTCTTACGGGTGGTAAGCATCCTGGGGCTGCTATTCCCTGTCACAACAATCGTGTTGCTAGGCTCCCTCCTGGTCGCGAGACTGCTGTATTTCCCTCAAGCGCCCGTGGACGTCAATCGTGTGCTGGGCATTGTGCTGAATCTTAACACGCTTGGCGGAACCTGCTCCCTCGTTGTCCACATCTACAGTATGCGCTTTCGCCATCCCGACAGTGGTTCATTCCCGCTCAGTACGTGGCAGAGTCAGGCGCAAACCCTCGCGCTGCTGGCGTCTCTGCCGCTCTGCGCGCTCGTGCTGACGCTCGTCATCCCTTCGGACCTTCCAGCCTACTTTCTCGTCATAGCGCTCACTACCCTGCTCGCGGCGATCGTGGTGTTAGTAGCCTACCTGTGGACCATTGGCAGTGCGATAAATAGCGGGCCGATGCGAACACCACAGGCGCTGTGATCTCGCAAAGCCGTTCGCCTTTCGCACAAAGGTGGACGAGAACCTCGCGCCGCATGGCATCTTGTAGATCTTGCGAACCGGGTGACTTGCCGGAGCGGTATCCACCATATCAGACCTATCACTGTAGCGGCGGCGCATGCGTTCGACGCCGCTCATCACACGCGCCGCGAGAAAGCCTAGAGAAAGAGGAAGGCTCAACAATGGCTGACGCGCTCCAATCGGTCTATCCCACGCTGATTCCCGTCACCGAGGAACTGCGCGGGCCGCGCGTTGTGCTGCGCCGCCACCGCGCCAGCGACGCAGACGACTTCTTCGCCGCGCTGGAAGCCTCACGCGAGCGGCTCGCTCCCTGGCTTCACTTCCCCGATCCGCTCCAAACCGTCGAGGCGGCGCGCGATTGGCTGATCCACAGCGAGGCGGCATGGCTGCTGCGGGAAGCGTTGAGTTTCTCGATCCGTCACGGCGAGACGGATGACTACCTGGGCAGCGTCGACGTTCACCACATCGATTGGGACCTGCGCTTCTTCATGCTCGGCTACTGGCTGCGTGACGGCGCCGAAGGGCAGGGCTATATGAGCGAGGCGGTGCGACTCGTGACCGACTACGCGTTCACCGATCTCGCCGCCAACAAAGTCGCCCTGCGCTGCGACGCGCGCAACACCCGCAGCGCCTCGGTGGCGGAGCGGCTGGGCTTTGTGCGTGAGGGGCGGCTGCGTGGCGAGATGCGCGCGAAAGATGGCGCGCTCGCCGACGACCTGCAGTACGCGCTCACACGCGACGATCCCCGCTGGCCTACCACGTAGAGCCCGCTGGAGCGGGCGTACTACAATAGCAGAGCGTCAGACGCCAATCAGAGGAACCCGCGACGGCTGATCCAGGCAAGGAAACAACGTTCATGCGCTATTTTCGCCGCTTTCCGCCGTTCTTACGAGTGGTAAGTGTCATGGGACTCCTGCTTCCTATCGCATCCCTTGCGATATTGGTCTCAGCGATGATCGCCAAAATACTCTCGATAGCACTCTCCGTTCCGCTGGCGCTATGGGACGCCAGTCACATAACTGAGGTCACGGTGAATCTCGGCACGCTCGGCGGAGCCTGCATATTCGTTGTCAACACCTACAGAGCACGATTTTATCAGCCGGACAGGACGCCAGTTCTCCTCAACTCGTGGCAGAGTCAGGCGAGGACTCTCGCCTTGCTGGCGGCTCTGCCACTCTGCGCGCTCGTGCTGACGCTCATCACTCCTTTGGACGATCTAGCCTACTTGCTTGTCATGGCGCTCTCCATGCTCGCGGTGATCATGACGCTCGTAGCCTACGCGGGGGGAATCAACAGCGCGATGGCTAGCAGCCCCCTGCGCTCCCCTCAAGCGCCCTGATCTCACAAAGACGCCCACCTACCGCCCAGTCGAGAGCCGCATGAACTCGGCGCTAACGGGCTCATGTGCGCTCTGGGGGCGTTGGTCTGGCCCAGCGGCGCTCAGGCTTCTGTAGCCGTCAGCCCTAAATCGCTCAGGATGGCGTGCGCGGCGTTGCGGCCCGGCGCGCCGGAGACCGAGCCGCCGGGATGCGTGCAGCCGCCGGTCATGTACAGCCCTGGCACGGGCGAGCGGTACTGCGAATAGCCCGGCATGGGCCGCAGGTAGCCCTCCTGCGCCGGGTCCTGGTCGCCGCCGTGACAGCTCCCGTGCCAGTTGTGCGGGTTGCGGCGCTCCATGTCCAGCGGGCTCTCGATGTGCCGCGCCAGGATCACCTCATCCGTCACGTTCGGCGCCAGCGTCCGGAAATGCGCCAGCAGGCGGTCGGACACCGACTCCTTGATGGTGTCCCAGTGCTCAGGCCCTTCGGGTAGCTCGTAGGGCAGGTAGCTGATGACCTTCAGCGTATGCTTGCCCTCCGGCGCGCGGCTGGGGTCAGCCACCGTCGAGCAGACGCAGAGCAGCATCGGGTCATCCAGGTGCAGCCGTCCGGCGCGGAAATCCTGGCAGGCGGCCACCAGATTCTCCGGCGAGCCCGCCGCGCCCATCGCCACGCTCGCCATGCCCGCGCCGTCATGCGTCTGGTAGCGCGGCGCCTCGGAGAGCGCGTAGTGCGTGGCGAAGAAGGTGATGCCCGCGCGCCAGCGGTCCACGCCTTGCATGAACTCCTCGCCCAGCGTTTCAGCCCCGACGACATCGGGCAGGTGCTTCAGGTGGATGGTGGAGACGACGCCACGCCGCGCGCGGTACTCGGAGCCGTCGCGCGTGCGCAGGCCCACCACGCGCCCGTCCTCCACCAGCGCGCGCTCCACCCAGCGATCCGTCTCGATCACGCCGCCGCGCTCGGTGATGTACGCCGCCAGCGCCTGGGGCAGCATCCCCGACCCGCCGCGCGGCGTCGTCCAGCTATACGCCTGGCGGCCGGAGGTCAGTGAGAACGGCAGGAAGCCGGTATAGGGGCGGTCAATCGGCTGCGCGGTCATCATCGCCATCCACAGCAGGAAGGCGCGGGTGTGCGGATGCTCGAAGCGCTCGAAGATCACATCCACCGCCGAAGACGCCCGTACGCGCGCCATCTCGATACCCTTGGGCGTCGCCTCCAGCGCGGCCAGCGCCTCGCTGGGACGCTTGGGCGCCTGCTGATTGCCGCCGTTGACCGCCCCCTTGACGCTGTCCCAATCCGCCAGCAGCTCCAGGTACGCCCGCGCGTCACGCGCCGAGTAGCGCGCGAACTCCGCCGCCGTCCGCTCGCGGTCGCGGTACATGGTGATGCTCTCGCCATCGTTGAAGGGGATGATCACGGCGGGGTCGGGGAAGAGATATTCCAGCCCGTAGCGCTCCAGCCCCAGCTCGTTGTTGCGCAGCATCGGGTTGTTCTGGATCAGCACGTGCGCGCTGGAGCACGAATCATGGTGGAAGCCGGGCAGCGTCAGCTCTTCGGTGATCGTGTCGCCGCCGATCGCCTCGCGCGCCTCCAGCACATGCACCCGCAGCCCCGCCTGGGCGAGATACGCCGCCGTGATCAGGCTATTGTGACCCGCCCCGGCGATCAGGAAATCAGGCTCGCTCATGGCGCGCTCCCCCAAGCTGGGCGGATCAGCGGCGTGGCGCTGGCTACCCAGCGCGCGCGTAGCTGGCCCTCAGACAAACGATTGTCCAGAACGGTACCATGCGCCCCGCGCGCCGTCAAGCCATCTTTCTATGGCCGTGGCCATCCCTCGCAAACACCTGATCAGGCTCGAAGGCGTCAATCTCCTCAGCCTCGCTGGCGAAGTCAATGATCACTTTGACGCAGGGAGTTCCCGCCACGTTCTCAGGCTTGGCCGCTAGCAAACGCTCAAACAAGCGCGGGGCGATTTGGTAGGGAGCGATATGCGAGATGACCCTGGCGTAATACGCGGGCGCCTTGAGCATGGCCTTCATGGCCTCCTGGAGATAGCGCTCGGACGATCCACTATGGCCGGTGAGCCAGAGCCGCTTCCCTTCCCCCGACACATATTGGTTCACCTCCTGTCCAAGCCCGCAGACGTTCGTCCGCTTGATCCCGTTCAGGTCCACGCCGGGAAGCTCGGGAAACGCGTCGTGCGAGTCAGTCCCCGCGGTCAGGTCAATACAGCCGTCCTCGCGCACATAGCGCAGCGCTTGCCGCAGCACGGAGCGTGTGGCGGAGCGCGGCGTGCACAGGTACGCCGCATCGACGCCTTGCCCTCCGGTTCGCTCCAGCAGGGAATCTCCCAATTGCGGCGAGTTGAGCAAGGCATGCGAGCCTTCCACAATACCGCGCTTCACCGCCCAGTCCAGCCGCGCTTGCGACGTACCAACCAGAAAGACCTGAGAACACCCTTCGGCCTTCGCGTACAGGGCGTTGAGCAACCCGATTGGACCCGCGCCCACGATGACCATCGTCTCCGGCTTGAGCGCCTGCCGCATCAGATGCTGCCCGTACATCACTGTGGCGAACGGTTCAAGCAGGGGGCCGCACACCAACGGAATCCCTGTGTCAAATGGGACAACCATGCCACGCTCAACAGCCGCTCGTGGGATCAGAAGATACTGCTGATAGAGCCCCTCATTGTTGACCCCGAGTGTGTCCTCCGGGTCGGCGGGATTATTCGGCAGAAAGGTGACATACTGCCCAACGGAAAAATGGGGCGTTTCAGGGCCAACCGCCACAACTTGCGCCACCCCTTCGTGGCCCAGGATGCGTGTGCCAAGCGGTCTAGCTCCGCGCATCATATCCAGGTCGGAGCCACAAATGCCGGCGAGTAAGGGAGAAACCAGGATTTCCCCCGCTTGCGGGCGTTTCGTCGGAACCCACTCGATGCGCATCTGACCCGGCTCCGGAACTACCAAAGCCGCATGCGTGGACGTGGTTTGCATTTCATCTCCTTACGGGTGGACAGATCGCCAGGCAGCCAGCGCGCCAACACGCCGCCAGTCTACCCCATCCCAGCAGGTCTTATCAGGCGCGCCGTGTCGGAATGAACGGATAGGCCCGCCAGGAACACAGACACCCCAGTGGCATAGACGTTGACACCGCCCTGGTTGGCGTATCGGCGGCAACACCGCTGGCGCCCGATGTGCGCCCTCAGCCGCGCATGGGCGCCCCGCCCGGTCGCGCGATGACGCGCCGGGGCGTGGTCTAAGAGGGGGCTGGCGGTATGACGACGGGACGATGGGCGCGTCTGCAAGCCAGAGTGCGCCCGCTGACCGACTTCTGGGGCAAGCTCAACGAAGACTGGGTCTTCAACCTCTCCGGCATGCTGGCCTACAACTACCTGACGGCCACCGCGCCGCTCGCGCTGGTCGTCGTCGCCATCGCGGGCATCGCGCTCGGCTCCGTCTCTCCCGAGACGTTCGACGCCTACGTCCAGGGGCTCACGTCACACCTGCCCGCTGGCGGCGAGCAACTCGTGGTGGGCGCGCTCGAGGCGCTGCGAGCCAGCGCGGGCGTCTTGCTGGTGATCGCGATCGTCACCTCCATCTTCGCTGGCTCGCGGCTGTTCATCGCGCTGGAGAACTGCTTCGCCATCATCTACCGCCTGCGCAACCGCACGTTCGTGCCGCAGAACGCCGTGGCCATCGGGATGACGCTGCTCTACGCCATCCTGGCGCCGCTGGCCTTCCTCGTCTCTGGCCAGCTTACTGGAGAGCTCTCCGGCCTGTTCGGCTTCATCACCGTGAACGGCGGCGCCTCCAGGGATATCCTCTCCTATCTGGAGGGGCTGATCGCCGGGATATTCGTCACTTTCGTCCTCTTCTACGCCATGTACCTGATCGTCCCCAGCCGGCGCCATTCCTGGCGGCGGGGCTTGCGCGTCGCCTGGCGCGGCGCGCTGGTCGCGGCGGTCCTGCTGAACCTCTACGAGCAACTGTTCCCGCTCTACCAGAGCCTCTTCCTGCAAAACACAGGCTACGGCTCCGTCGTCGGTCTGGCGATCATCGCCGTCATCTTCCTCTACTACACCGGCTTCATCACCCTGCTCGGCGCCGAGATCAACGCCTGGTCCGAGGGCCTGCGCCCGCTCAGCGTCACCCTCCCCGGCCTCTACCGCGAGCGCGGCAAGGCGGAGGAAGCGGAGAAGGAGGCGCAGTAGCCGCGCTCAGCGAGGCTCCGCGGCTTTCTCTATGCGCCGCCGTATGAATTTTTCCAGCTCCACCGCGAAGAACACCACCACGCTCACGCCCACGCACAGCGCCAGCTCGGTCCCCGTCAGCGCCACCGTGCTGAAGATGTTCTGCATGAACGGCAGATAGACGATGGCCATCTGCAACAGCACGGTCAGCGCGACCGCGCCCAGCAGCGGCTTGTTGGAGAGCAGGCCAGTCCGGAACAGAGACGCGCTCTCGGAGCGTATCGCGGTGACATGCGCCATCTGCTCCAGCGTCAGCGCCGTGAAGACGATCGTCTGCCACGAGGCGGCGCCCGCCGACCAGGCCCAATAGCCCAGGCCAAGGGTCAGCGCGCCCATGAGGAGGCCGACCCAGATGACATGCGCGCCCAACCCACGCGCGAACAGGCTCTCTTGCGGGGAGCGTGGGGGCCGGCTCATCGTCGCGGACTCCGCGCGCTCCACGCTGAGCGCCAGCGCCGGCGGCCCATCCGTGACCAGGTTCATCCACAGGATCTGCAGCGGCAGCAGCGGCAGCGGCATCCCCAGGAACGGCGCCAGCAGCATCGTCCAGATTTCCGCCGAATTGGTCGTCAGCAGATAGCGAATGAACTTGCGGATATTGTCGTAGATGACCCGCCCCTCCTCCACGGCGGCGACGATGGTGGCGAAATTGTCATCCAGCAGCGCCACGTCCGCCGCCTCTTTCGCCACATCCGTGCCAACCCGCCCCATCGCGACCCCGATATCCGCCTGCCGCAGCGCGGGCGCGTCGTTCACACCGTCGCCCGTCATGGCGACGATATGCCCCCGGCTCTGCAGCGCCTTCACGATTGATAGCTTATGCTCAGGGGCGACACGCGCGTAGACCGTCGTGTCCTCCACCCGCTCGGCCAGCTCCTCGACGGACAACCGCGCCAGCTCCTGGCCCGTCATCGCCTTCCCGCCAGCCGCGATGTTCAGGTTCTGCGCGATTGCCTGCGCCGTCAGCGGGTGGTCGCCGGTAATCATGATCGTGCGAATGCCCGCGTGCGAGCACTTCAGCACGGCATCCTTCGCTTCCGGGCGCGCCGGGTCAATCATGCCAATCTGGCCAACGAAGATCAGGTCGCGCTCCATCTCCTCGATGGATGGCTCGCCAGCGAAGCTCACGCAGCGGTCGCAGCGCCACCCCCAGCACGCGCATCCCCTGGCTGGCCAGCGTCGCGTTCGCGGCCTCGATCCGCTCCCGCTGGCGCGCATCCAGTGGGGCCGCTTCTCCCGCTTCCGTCCACACGGCGCTCGAGCGCGTCAGCAGATTATCGGCGGCGCCCTTCGTAAACGCCACAAAGAGTGGGTGGCCACCGTCCCGTATCATATCGAGCGGCGCCAGCGCGCCAGCGGCGGAGGCCTCCGCCGGAAGGCGGTGAATAGTCGTCATCAGCTTGCGCTCGGAATCGAAGGGCAGCTCACCCACGCGCGGGAACGCCGCCTCCAGGTCGCTCTTCGTCAGGCCAAACCGGGTGGCGGCCACAACGAGCGCCCCCTCGGTGGGATCGCCCACCACCTCGAACCCGCTCGCCTCTCGCTCGTTCCGCTCGATGCGCGCGTCATTGCAGAGCGCGCCCCCAACCAGCAGCAAGCGCATCGCCGGGTCCTGCAGTGGCAGGCCCGCCGCGCCATCCGCCTTCGAGCTCCGGGACGCCCTCATGCAACCGCTCCGCCACATCCACACGGTCCCCCGCCGCATCGAGCGCCGTCACTGTCATCCGGTTCTGCGTGAGTGTCCCCGTCTTGTCGGAGCAGATCACCGTCACCGAGCCCAGCGTCTCGACCGCCGGCAGCTTGCGGATGAGCGCCTGCCGCTTCAGCATGCGCTGGGCGCCAAGCGCCAGCGCGATGGTCACCGTCGCCGCCAGGCCTTCCGGAATCGCGGCCACCGCGATGCTCACTCCGGTCAGCAGCAGGACCTGGAGGTCTTCGCCGCGCAACAGCCCCAGCCCAACGATCACCACCACCAGCGCCAGCGCCACCGCCGCCAGCCACTTGCCCACCGTGTCCAGCCGCCGCTGCAACGGCGTCGGCTCCCGCTCCACCGTCCGCAGCAGGGTGGCGATGCGCCCCAGCTCGGTCCGCATGCCGGTATCGGTCACCAGCGCCACACCGCGCCCATACGCGACGACCGAGCCCATATAGACCATGTTGCGGCGCTCGGCCAGCGGCGCCTCGGTTTCCTCCAGCGTCCGGACCGTCTTGTCCACCGGCTCCGACTCACCCGTCAGCGCCGATTCCTGCGCGCGCAGGCTGGCGCTCTCCAGCACGCGGCCATCGGCGGGCACGACGTTGCCCGCCTCCAGCAGCACTATGTCACCCGGCGCCAGATCGCGCGCCGGGACCGCCCGCTCGCGTCCGTCGCGGCGCACGCGCACCACCGGCGCCGCCATCTGCCGCAGCGCGACCATCGCCTTCTCCGCGCGATACTCCTGAGTGAAGCCCAGCGCGGCGTTGAGGATCACGATCGCCAGAATCGCCACCATGTCCTTATAGTCGCCCAGGAACGCGGAGATAGCCGCCGCCACGATCAGGATCAGCACGATGATGGATTTGAACTGGTCCCAGAGGATGGCGAACGGACTTCGCGCGCCCTGCTCCTCCAGCTCATTCGGCCCGACCTCCTCCAGCAGGCGCTGCGCCTCGGCCTCGCTTAGCCCTTCGGAGATATCAGAGTGGAGGCGCTCGAGCGCCTCCGTCGTGTCAAGCGTATACCAGGTCGTCATCGGTGATTCCGCGCATTCCACACACTATCGCTCGCCCTAACGCCACCAGCGCTCGTCTCTCAGGTTGTCTAGCGCTCGTGTTAGCGCGCGCATCCCTCCCAATACGCACGCACGGGCGGCGCCACCTTCCATGGCGCCGCCCGCCCGTTGGCGCCGCCCTCTCCGTGCGCGGAAGCGCCTCCACATCGCTACCCAGCGTGTATACTCAACGACAGAGAGGAGCGCCTGCCATGAGCACACCATCATCCCACACGTCCGCTGAGTCCATGCGACCAGCGCATGGCCTCAGTACAGTGGAGCGCGCCCGTCTCATCGCGATTCTGCGCGAGCATGGCGTGCGCCACGCCAGTCTTTTCGGCTCGTTCGCGCGCGGAGAACAGCGCGTGGAGAGCGACATTGACCTGCTCGTTGACCTGCCGGAGGGCGTATCGCTGCTCGATCTCTCCCGCCTCGGTCTCGCGCTCGAAGACGCTCTTGGGCGCTCCGTTGACCTTGTGACGTCGTTCGAGAGCCTGCATCCCGTCATTCAGGAGCGCGTGCGGCGGGAGCAAGAGATTCTGCTATGACGAGCGCCGGGGCGGGAGATGCGAAAGGCCGCGATCCGCGCGTGATTCTGGACGAGATGCTTGCGAGCATAACGCTGATTCAACAGTACACGCGCGACACGTCATATGAAACCTTCGCATCACAGCCCATGTTACGGGACGCGGTCGTGCTACGGATCGCTATTATCGGTGAAGCCGCGAGCCATCTCTCAGAGGAGGATAAGGAGCGCTGGGTATCAATACCCTGGCGTGTCATCACCGACATGCGTAACCGGTTAATTCATGGCTACTTCGCAGTGCGCCTCGACCTTGTATGGCACGTAATCATCAAAGACTTGCCAGCGCTCGAACCGCAGTTGCGCGCCATTCGGGACGCGCTGCCAGAAGAATAGGCTTCAGCGAACCCATCCCGAAGCGGCCACGAGGGAGCCCCGCCTTCCCTATCTAGAGAAGGCGGGGCGAGGTGAGCCACATCTCATCGCTATCGCGCCGCCCCCACCAGAAGGGGCGGCTGCGTCTGGTCGGCTCGCGTCTGCCCATCTTGGAAGCACGTCAAGCAGACGCCATGACCAGTTGGACCCGTCTGAGGGTCGCGCACTGGTACGGCTGGGGGGAGCGAGAGGTTGAGATCGTCTCGGAAACGGCGGTCTGGTATCATACCAGCCTGCCCTCCGTGCCGATACGCTGGGCGCATCATCCGCGATCCAGAGGGCCACTTCCCGACCCAGGCGCTCCTCTGCACCGACTTGGGAGCCTCCCCCGACCAAATCCTCGCCTGGTTCGTACAACGCTGGCAGGTGGAAGTCACCTCTCATGCCATGCGGGCGCACCTGGGCATGGAGACCCAGCGGCAGTGGTCCGCGCCCGCGATTGCCCAGACGCCCTCGGCCCTCTTCGGCCTATTTTCGCTGGTCACGCTGCTGGCGCATCCCCACTTCTCCCGCACCACACCGCCCCTCCAGCAGACGGCCTGGTATACCAAGGCATTGCCCACGTTTGCCGACGCGTTAGCCCTGGTGCGCCGTCAGTTGTGGGGATCTCTGCTTTTTCAGACATCTCTGCCCACGACTGATCCTGAGAAAATCCGTAGCCCACTCCTTGAGCACCTGTGCGATCTGCTGTGCTACGCTGTTTGATTTGGATAAAGTCTAGATAAGAACGCGCCTGCTAACTCGCTCATGATTGTGTCATCTCCGCGCCCGCCGCAACGGGAACGGTGACTCCACCGGCCGCTAACGACTGCTGGATCGCTTCAAGCAGACGCACAACTTGCAGGCCATTGCGCCCATCACTGCGCGGATTGTGTCCGCTACGGATGGCCTCGATGAACTGCTGGCATTCGACGGCCAGCGGCTCAACCCAAGGAATATGCGGAGTCACGATATCCCCGTAGCGATATGATAACTGGAACTCGCCAAAGGTAGACGTATGATCGAGCGTATCCACTCCGCGATTGAAGATACGAATCTTTTCGGTCGTTTCCACATCATCATACACGACCATCCGCTGATCTCCGACGACAGTGAGTCGACGTACTTTTGACGGGTATAGCCAGCTGACCTGGATGTGCGCGAGCAGCCCATTGGCATAGCGCAGCGTGACGTGAGCAATGTCATGCACACCCTGACGCACAAACGCCTCACCTTCCGCGCGCACGCTGATTGGCTCCATGCCCAGCACATACCCGAGAATGGAGAGGTCGTGCGGCGCGAGATCCCACAGCACGTTGATATCCGGCTGGAACAAGCCCAGGTTGACCCGCAGAGCGTCTACATAATATATCCGACCCAGCTCGCCGCTACGCACGAGCCGCTGGAGCTCCTCAACCGCCGGGTTATACATGAACGTGTGCCCGACCATGAGAATACGATTGCAGCGCTCCGCCAACTCAATCAACTGCGCTGCGTGAGCGACGCTCTCGCACAGTGGCTTCTCTACAAGCACATGCTTGCCGTGCTCGAGCGCCTGACGCGCAAGCTGGTAGTGTGTGCGGATTGGCGTGGCCACCACGACCGCGTCAACATCGCTGTCCATCACGTATTCAACGTCCGCGCTGACGTCCGCGTGCGGAAACGCCAGTTGGGCGGATGCTCTCCGCTCTGCGGACAAATCGACGATGTGACTGACGACACAGCCTGGCGCACGATCGAGATTACGCGTTAGTTGCGGTCCCCAATACCCATAGCCAATCACGGCGACGCGTAATATTGTGTCCACACTACTCCCCGTTCTTCGCCTGTTATGTTTAGCAACCTGTACTGTGCGATAGAGATGTACTTGCGCCTATTATCTGGTTCCAGTCAAGTCCACTCAAAGATAGTACCACTCCAGGATGCTGACGCCGTTAATGATTATCCTAACGTTCGTTATTACTTTGTGCGAGGATACACTGCACACGTCAGCGCACACGTCAACGCCAGAAATTGCCGTATAAGGCCTCATTGGCCGCGCATAGCAGCGCCCCATTCTGGTCGCTCGCGTTACCCGTTTGGGGCTCCGAGCGATCTTCTCTGGTTTACACTTTGCACGGTCGTCAAGACCTACAGGCCAAGAGCGACAATGCAAGGCTGTCTTGTTATAGTGTAACTGTACACTGTTGGCATCCTAAGTTCTCTACAACCTCGAAGTGTGCTGAGAATGATGAGGTGAGGTTTTGGGTTATGCGGTGTGTCGCCCAAGCGCACCGCAGCAGTTCGGGGGGATATCATGCCAGATTCTCGATTAACGCGGATGACATCCACCACTCACACGGATGTGACCGTCGTGGAGACGGATTCGGGTCAGCCACCGTATATGGACACGCTGGTGGATGCGCGTCCGCCAGGTGGGATGGATCCAGAGTTGCTGTCTGTTGACGCACGCAATTCGTCCGCGCCCATCGCTGCCAACACTGCCGGCCTAATACCTGCCAAGCGGAATGCCTTCGCAAAACGCACGCTTGACGTCATCGTGGCATTGACGGTTTTGGCGGTGACCTTGCCGTTCTATCCACTCATCATCCTGGCTATCCGTCTCAATTCTGAGGGGCCCGCCATCTTTCGGCAGGTCCGCATCGGGCGTAACGGGCGCCAGTTCATGATGTACAAGTTTCGTTCGATGTTCATTTCACAGCAGACCGTGGATCCTGTGTATGAAAAGATTGCACAGAACTGGATTGCGGGTATTCCCGTCGCGGATGGCATTCCCGCCGCAGACCAACATGATGCTCACGAACCAGCTCGCAGCGCCACCCTTGTCGATTCGCTCCCCACCTCGGATACGAATAGCTCGTCAGGCAGACGCAAGCGTCCCACCGCACACTATAAGCTGGAAAATGATCCGCGCATCACACACATAGGTCGCATTCTGCGCTCCACCAGCATCGACGAACTGCCACAGTTCATTAATGTGCTTCGCGGTGAGATGAGCGTGGTCGGGCCACGCCCCGGCATCCCGTTTGAGGTTGAACATTATTCTGAGCGAGAATTTGGGCGATTGCTGGTCAATCCTGGGATTACGGGGCGCTGGCAAACCATGGGGCGTGGCAAGGTAACCTTTCGCCAGATGATCGAGATGGACCTCGAGTACGTCGCTCTCAATTCCTTCTGGCAGGACGTCCTTCTGATCATACGCACGATTCCCGCTGTATTGCGCGCCAAGGGAGCGGCATAGCGATATCACCAGATGTCGCTATGCGGTTGCCTTCTCTTTCGCGACCTGCTAGAATTCGCCCGGGCAACCCTGCCCTCGACACAGGGACGTGACGGACGATGTGTCTCTGTATGGTATCTCGTCCGCATCCATCCGCACCCATCCATACAAAACGAACCAGCAAAACGAACCAGGCGCTGTCACATCCACGGCGCGACTGGCCAGAGTGAAAAGACACATCCTGGACCGAAAGTGAGACGAAGGATATGGGGCTGGCGCGTGCTGGAAATGTGGTGTTGCGTCGGATCTATCTCCTCGTTCTCGGCGCGCTCTGTATCGGCACGATCGCCTACTTCTGGTCCGTGCAACAGCCAGTTTGGTATGATGCGTCGTCGCAAGTGGTCGTCACACTACGATCCGGCGCACCGCTCACTCCACAGAATCTCAACTTCACAGTTGCCACCGCGCAGTTTTATGCGTCTCAGTCTCTGCCCGATGCGGTCATTCAGACCATCCAGGAGACCGTGTCGGGCAGAACGCCAGAGCAGCTCCGCAACGAAGTGACTGTTTCCGCGATTGCGGGTCAGCCGCGAATCTCATTAACCGCACGGGATACCTCCTCTACGCTCTCGCAAGATATTGCGAATGCCGCGGCCATCGCCTTTGCGATGTACCACTCACAGCAAAGCCTCGCTGAAAACATATCGCTGACGCAGCGGCAGACATCGCTACAATCACAGTTGCTCCAGATTGACAACAGCATCAGCAAGACACAGGCGGCGCTGGCAGCCGCTCAAGCCCAGCATAGCGATACATCCACCTTGCTTCAGACGCTGAATTCACTCACTGCGCGGCAGTCCCTCCTCAACAGCCAGTTGTCGACCATTTCAAAGGCTCTCGCTCAGCCGCTAGCCGACTTCTGGGTCGCCACCGTTGCCAACGAGGCCGCGCAACTCACACTGCCCCCTAGTATGAACGCGGCATTCGGCGCGGTATCGGGTATCTTCGCGGGGATATGTCTAGCGCTGTTTCTTGATTTGCTCGATGGCGTTATTCGCGTTTCGAGCGATACCACGCGCTTCGCTGGACTCATTTCCATTGCGTCGGTGCAAGGTCTGCCTGAGACAGGCTCCGAGTCGGTAGTAGTTCGCCAGGATGAGTACGGTACCGTCTCCGACACCTACCCTGACTTGCTACGCAACCTAGCCTTCATGGGAGTCTCGCACCCTCTGAATATGCTCCTGATCGCCCCGGCCGGCGCCGAAGAGAACGCTGAGTTGCGCATGGATAGCCTGGATCAGGTCGGCGTGAATCTCGCGATCTCACATGCGCTGGCGGGTACGCGCACGCTTCTTGTAGACGCAAACTGGAGCGCGCCAACCCTTGAGGCGCGCTTCGGCTTGCCGCGCGCCGACCGAGGACTGTTCACCAGTCTCGTGGCGGCAGGCCACAATCCCAGCGCCGGGCTTGACGCCATCAGGCCCACGCCGGTTCCAGGCCTCTCCGCGCTGCCGGTTGGCCCCCTCCCGCCGAATCTGGATGAACTCGCGCAGTCGCCGCTGTTGGAGCAGTTGCTCACGATATTGACCGCAAACTTCGATCGTATCGTTGTCCTAGCGCCCGCACAACTGCACACTCCAGCGGGCCAGTATTTCGC
The DNA here is from genome assembly GCA_963809385.1 of uncultured Chloroflexia bacterium. Taxonomy (GTDB): domain Bacteria; phylum Chloroflexota; class Ktedonobacteria; order Ktedonobacterales; family JADMIN01; genus JAKAIY01. Next base: position 171,007 of record CAWEJL010000004.1, read on the forward strand.
CGCTTGTATGGATGGGGCGCTCGTGGTCGCGCGCGTTGGCGCGACGACCGGCAGAGAACTGGCCGACACCGCCCAGGCGTTGCGCCGCGCGAACTGTTATCTCGCCGGGGCTGCGCTCGTGAGTGAGCAGCTACCACATACCCACAGCCAAGGCAATGGCGCTCAAAGCGCCAAGCCGAGCGCAGTTCGGGATCGGGCCCACACCAGCTCCAGGCGTAGCGCATGGCTCGACCGTCCCCCGGAAAGGTAAGCCACGATAACCTTCGACGAGTAGCTGCGCGCATTCCGATGCGTGCGGCTGATGATATTCCAACGGCGATAATCTATCGGCGACATAAAGGGTGAAGGTGTGAGATATGGTGACGAATTCCGGTCCGACAAACATTCCGCTCGTTGACCTGAAAGCACAGATGGAGCCGCTGCGCGAGGAATTACTCGAAGCCGTGGCGCGTGTGCTCGACGGGATGCATTTGTTCCTCGGTCCCGAACAGCATGCGTTCGAGGAGGAGTTCGCCGCCTTTTGTGGGGCGTCCAAGTGTATTGGTGTCAGCAATGGAACTGACGCGATAGAGTTGGCCCTGCGGGCGCTCGGTGTCGGGCAGGGTGACGAAGTCATTACACAGCCCAATTCATTCATCGCTACAGCCGAGGCGATTAGCGCGGTGGGCGCAACCCCGGTGTTCGTAGATGTTCGTGAAGAGACCTCCAGCATCGACCCTGCGTTACTCGAAGCCGCGATTAACGGACGCACGCGGGCGATCATACCAGTGCATCTCTACGGACGTCCCGCGGACATGTCAGCGATTCTCGACATCGCGCGCCCACACGGCATCCCGGTGATCGAGGACGCCTGCCAAGCGCACGGGGCAAGGATTGGAGATCAGCGCATAGGCTCGATTGGCGACCTGACATGCTTCAGCTTCTACTTTTCGAAGAATCTGGGCGCATATGGCGAAGGCGGCGCGGTCTGTACGAACGATCCGGCGCTGGCCGAGCGGGTGCGACTGTATCGCGACCATGGCTCTCGCGTGCGGTATGAACATGAAGTCATCGGTCGCAATGCGCGGCTCGACGAGATTCAGGCAGCTATGCTGCGCATCAAGCTGCGTCACCTGTCTGCCTGGAACGAACGGCGCCGTGATCGAGCGGCGCGCTTGTCCGCCGCGCTAACAGGCACATCCCTGACACTCCCTACGCCCGCGCCCGACTCGGTCTATGAGGTTTTCCACCTGTATGTCGTACGCCATGCCGAGCGAAGTCGCTTGCAAGCCTTCATGGCGGAGCATGGCATCGCGACAGGTATCCACTACCCCAAGCCAATTCACTTGCAGCCAGCGTACGCTGGGCTACACCATGCCCCAGGGGCTTTTCCGGTAACGGAGCGGCTGGCGAAAGAGGTGCTGTCCCTGCCACTGTATGCGGAGTTGACAGATGCCCAAATCGAGCACATCGCGGCAACCGTCCGCGCGTTCGATGTCGCCGGGGCATAGCTTCGTGAACACGCGGCATGATCGGTTGATTGGCAAGGGGGAATGATTTAGGATGGCGACTCTTATTACCGGAGGCGCGGGCTTCATCGGATCGCATTTGGTGGAGGCTTTGCTCGAGCGCGGCGAGCAGGTCGTCGTCCTCGATGACTTCAACGACTTTTACGACCCCGCCGACAAAGAGCGCAATCTCGCCGCGGTCAATGGGCATCCGGCGTTGATCATTGTACGCGGTGACATCGCCAATGAGGCAGACGTGGCGGAGGCGTTCGCTGTGGCGCCCATCCGCGCCGTTGCGCATATTGCCGCGCGAGCTGGGGTGCGTCCATCTGTGCAATTCCCCTTGCTGTATGAGCGCACGAACGTGCACGGCACGTCTGTGCTTCTACAGCAGTGCGTCAGATCCAACGTCGAACGGTTCGTTTTCGCCAGTTCGTCCTCTGTCTATGGCGAAACGAGCGCTGTTCCTTTCCATGAGACGGATCCAGCGGACCGTCCGATTTCACCGTATGCGGCCACGAAGCGCTCTGCCGAGCTCAGTTGCTACACCTACCATCACCTGTATGGCCTCCCAGTGACCTGCATGCGCCTGTTCACCGTTTACGGGCCCCGGCAACGCCCCGATCTGGCGATCCATGCGTTTACTCAGCGAATTCTTGCGGGTGAGCCGCTTCGCATATTCGGAGACGGCACGACGTCACGTGATTACACGTATGTCAGCGACATTGTGGAGGGGTTCCTCGCGGCGCTCAAACGGCCAACACCGTTCGATTTCGAAATTTTCAACCTCGGCAACTCGCATCCTGTGCAGCTGACCGCGTTGATCGCGTTACTGGAAAAGACCCTGGGCAGAACCGCAATCCTGCGGCACGTCGAGATGCAACCCGGTGATGTTCCCATCACCTATGCGGACATCACGAAAGCGCAGCGACTGCTGGGGTACGCGCCGAACGTCACAATAGATGAGGGGCTTGAGCGATTCTGGGCGTGGTTTGCGCATCGGCATGCGCTCGCGACACAGGAAACTCCGAGGCATTCCCTGTGACCGATCGTATGCCGCCGAGCGTCCGCTATGTGGCTCCTCGCCACTGTGCTCGCGAACCTACGGGCGCGCATGCGCCCAGGCGAAATCAGATTTAGGTGATGCATGCCAAACCAGGATAGACCGTCAATAGACGCATTCAATGACGATCTCGAAGCGCAATGGATGACAGGACCACTTGAAGGCCTGACGGAGCCACAGTGGGCATCAACTGCGCTGACGACAGGTCAGCTTAGCGCTGTGCGCCTCCGCAAGGCCACTGCTCCCGCATTGCCACGGATCAAGCGCCCGCAAACGCGAGACGAGTCGGCGCCACCGAACGCGCCAGTCACGTCCGCGCCCTCGACAACAGTGCAGCGCGGTTACTCTACTGGCGCCCTGAGGGCGTCCGCGAAAGCATCTGCCCAACGTCTGAGCGAAACCGCTGTCAATATGCGCGTCATCGGCGCAATACTCACGCTTGCTAGCGGCACAATAGCCGCACGTGCGCTCGGCGTCTTCAACCAAACCGTCATCTCCGCCCACTTTGGGGCCGGCGTCGAAATGGACGCCTATTTCGCGACGCTGGCGCTACCGGTGTTGCTGACTAATCTGGTCGTCAATGCGCTGCAATCATCCATCATTCCGGTCTACATCCGTATGACAAAGGATGGGCGTGAGCGGGAGGCGTCGGAAGTCCTGAGTACAATTTTAAATGTTGTGCTCCTTCTGGTATGCTTGCTAACTGCCGCAATGATGATTTTTCCCGAGCAGTTCGTGCGGGCTATGGCGCCTGGGGCCTCACAAACAACCATAGTTGCGGGCGCCCAACTGGCGCCGTATATCTTCCCAATACTGCTCTTCAATACAATTGTGGGCTTCCTGACGGCTGTCTCGAATGCGACTCGCCGGTTCGCGTTTCCGGCGCTCGGCGCGATGTTCGTGCCAGTTGGGATATTCTTTGGCACTGTGCTGTTAGGCAATGCGCTTGGCGTGACGGCGCTGGCGCTTGGCCTGCTTGTGGGCACGGTGCTCCAATTTCTGATGATGCTTGTCCTAACGCGAAAACTCCAACTGCGCTATCGCCCGATAGTCCGTTTCCGCTATCCCGAAGTACGCACCGTGCTCAAGCAATTCTGGCCGATGCTGGCCGGCGCGGCGATTGGGCAGGCTAATCCCATCATCGATCAAGTGATCGCATCACTGCTCGGAGCAGGCAATATTTCCGCGCTCAACTACGCGTTAAAGGTCATCAGTATACCTATCACAGTCATCTTTGTCGCATATTCGCAAGCGATCTATCCCTACTTCTCCAGCCAGGCAGCCGCTCGTGATTATCAAAGTCTCAAGTCCACACTGAGCCTATTCGCGTGGGGAGTCGGCATCGTTACGCTGGGAATGACGGTTGTGTTGACCGTCTTTGCTGGTCCTATCGTCCGGATTCTATTTCTTCATGGCGCATTCAGCCAAAGCGACGCAACGCTGACGGCGGCCACGCTGATCGGTTTTTCCGTCGGCCTCGTTCCGATGGCCATCGAGTTCATGCTCACCCGGACATTTAACGCGCTTCAACGGAACGATCTACTGCTGCGCGTGTCGGCGTATACGATGATCACGAATGTGGCGCTCGACATTCTGCTCGCGCGTTTCTTCGGCCTGCCCGGTATCGCGCTGGCAACCTCGATTGACTATTTGCTCACCGCTATCCTCATGCTCGCCATGCTGCGCGGGCTCATAGGAAGAATCGGCCTATTGCGCCCGCCATCACAAATGCGCGATGTCTTGCGGGTCGCCGCCGTGAGTGTGCGCAGCCGCCGCGAGTCGCTGGCGCGCAGGTGGAAAATCGACCCGCTCGGTGACTCGCGGGGTCGCATGCTGCGCAACCTCGCGTTCGTTCTAGCGGCGTACGTCATAGTAGGCGCTGTGTCGGCCTATGACGCTGTTCAAGGGCTGCGCTTGAGCATCGGCGCGGCGCTTGGCGTCATCTTTCTACGCTCACCATATGGCCTGCTGCTGACGTGGGGCGCGTTGGGCGCGTTTTATAGTGTCTACATCTTCGACCATTCGCTCGGCTATGTGCTCGCGCTGGGATCGCTGCCAGCCTTCGGCGTCCTGATCTGGCGCGAGCTCCGCGAGCGCCGGCGATGGCCGCTCGGCATTTGGGCATACGCGATCTTTCTCGTGTGGGTGCTCCTCGGCTTCATGCTCTCGCCGTTGAGCCACTCCCAGTTCGCGATTGATTGGCTGGGCTTTCTCGACTATGGCCTGATCACCATCCTTGCCATCGCCGAACTGCGGACAACGCGACAACTCGAGCGATTCATCACCGTTGTACTCTGTTCGGGTACACTGCTCGGCCTGTTGGGAATCGTTGAGTATGTCATGCGCTTCGGCGGCTACCAGCAGCCTGGCGCCAGTTTTGTCTACCGCGTGGCTGGCATCTATGGGTGGTCTAACTCGTTTGGCTTCTATCTCTGCCTTATCTTGCCTCTGGCGACGTACCGGGTGCTCACAACCCCGCGTGGGCGCCGCATACTCTGGATGCTGGCGCTTGGCGTGATCGGCGGCGCGCTCCTGCTTACCTTCGTCCGCACCGCGCTGGTTTGTGTGGCTGTCACAGTGGTCGTCGCCGCACCTCTGCTTGACCGGCGCATACGGAAACCGCTTCTGATCGGTGTGGCCGTCTGCGTCGTCGCCACTGGCGCGCTCCTGCTCATTCCTAAACTTGATATGCAGAAGCGCCTCCTTCAGAATCTATCAACCCTCAATGCCCGCACCATCGGCTGGCAGGTGCTGATCGCGCACATGCGACTTACGGCGCCGTTTGGTCGGGGTTTGTTCTCCTCGATCGCGGTATTGAATCGCGTGGGATTGGACAATGTGCGCGCTCCCCACAGCCTGTTCCTGCAGGTGCTCTTCGATCACGGTATTGTTGGCCTGCTGCTCCTGCTTGCGAGCTTCGCTCTCCTGATCGGCGGCGTTATAAGAAAGGCGCTGCGCAGTCAGGGAAACGCCCGCATACTGATGGCGCTGGCTGCTGGCGGCTTGGTTGGCGCGATGGCCTATGTCTCCGTGGACAATACCTTCTGGGTGTACGGTCTAGGCACCTATTTCTGGCTGCTCGCCGCCTTGCCATTCGCACGCGTCTTTGCGTCAAACCATCAGGACGCTCCTATGGCGGGTGGAAGCGCCAGCGCGAGTGGGAACATACGCCGTGGCCGCGGCGGCGCACTGGTCAGCCAGGGTAGCGCCGCGAATCTCACGCTCAGACTCGGTGACTCAGGCGCCGGAGAAACCCACCAGAACATTTCGTAGATGGAGTAAAGCGCGTAATGTCCATGCGCACACCTGAACAAAGCGGCGCCGCTCAATATCCGCACACCGCCCACGACGATACACCCAAAGGCGCTACACCTGCGGTGTTATTCCTGACAAACCAGTTTCTTCCGCGTGTCGGCGGCGCGGAGGTGCTCACGTTACGTGAGGCGGTGGCAATGCGCTCGCTTGGCCTGCGTGTGCGCATCGTCACACTGCGACTGGATCGGACATGGCCGGCGCATGAGGAGCTTGAAGGCGTTCCCGTATTTCGTACTGGTGGTCTGTTTATGGGGCGCAAGCTCCGTCTGCGCTTCGGCGCCCAATGGCTGGCGGAGCTGCAGATGTTTCGCGAATTGCTGCGCAGCAGCGCATCGTATGATGTCATTCATATGCGGCAAGTAAGCTTTCTCGCGCGACCTGTCGCGCTCGCGTCAATACTGACGCGCAAGCCGGTGATCGTGCAAATAGCGAACGCGGGACCTGGCCGGCATGCCCCAGTGGCCGCAGGCGCCAGAACGACGCTCTATGCGAACGATCTCGATCCCCATGCCGCGTATCTTCAGATTCCAGCGGGGTCATGGGGCGCATCAGACGTTGATACGCTGCGCCGTTCTCAATGGCTTGCGGGCCTCACATTAAGGCTGCTCCGGCGCCGTAACATCACCTTCCTTTCTGTCAGCGAGAGAACCACGGCGCATCTCATCGAGGATGGTCTACGCCCTGAGCAGATTGTTTTGTTACCGACAGGCATTGAGACCAAGCACTACGCGGCGGCATTTCGCCAGATCGAGGCGCGCGCCCACGATGACGCTGCTCGACCGCTCACCGTTTTGTGCGTCGCGCGCTACCGTTACGAAAAGGGCCTGGACGTCCTCCTCCATGCGTGGCGCCGCGTTCAGGCGCAAGGGATCAACGCCCGCCTGGCGCTCGCTGGTGGTGGGCAACTTGAACCGCAGTTAGCCGCCATGATCACTGCGCTCGGATTACAAGACAGTGTGGAGCTTGCAGGCTTGCGCAGCGACGTCAGTGATTTGCTGGCCAAAGCCGACGTGTTCGTGTTGCCGTCGCGCTTCGAGGGACTACCCAATGCGCTGCTGGAAGCGATGGCCGCGGGGCTCCCCTGCGTAGTGACACGCGTGAGCGGCAATGAGGATGTCGTCGCGGATGGCGCATGCGGTCTGCTCGTGCCGCCTGGCGAACCGGAACCGCTCGCCGCTGCCTTGACCCACATGCTCACACATCCGGTGGAGGCGCGAGTCATGGGCCGCGCCGCACGTGAGCGCATCATACGTTACTATGAACGGGATGATCTTATGCGCCAGTTGGAAGCGCTCTATCGTTCACTCACGCGGAAAGCGCGAGAACGTCAATCTGTCGAAGCGTGAGCTACCGCGTCCTCGGATTCCTCCACGATGGCTGCCACCAGTCAATGCTGGCTATCGCGGAAAAGCGACATCATCATGTGAGATGACATCACGCGAGATAAAGGAGTGCGAACGTGTGCGGTATTGCTGGATTCGTCAACGCCGGCCTGACGGATGAGCGCGCTCAAGCGCTGTTGCGGCGCATGACAGACCTGCTCATTCATCGTGGCCCGGATGACGAGGGACACTGGTACGGCGATTCGACCGGGCTGGGGATGCGCCGGCTGAGTATTATTGATGTAGATGGGGGCAAACAGCCCATCGCTAATGAAGACGGCTCGGTCATCGTTGTCTTTAATGGCGAGATTTACAATTACCAGGCTTTGCGAGCCGATCTCGAGCGCAGCGGTCATCGTTTCGCGACGAACAGTGACACGGAAACAATTGTCCATGCCTATGAAGAGGACGGCCTGGATTTCGTACACCGGCTAGACGGCATGTTCGCGATCGCACTGTGGGATCGCACGCGCAAGCGCCTCGTGCTAGCCCGTGACCGGTTCGGCAAGAAACCTCTCTACTACAGCTTCGATGGTCAGCGTTTGACGTTCGCCTCTGAGCTAAAGGCGCTTCTCCTTGCGCCAAACGTGCGGCGAGAACTTGACCCACTCGCCGTCAGTCAGTATTTTGCGTTTGGCTACGTTCCCGCACCGCAAAGCATTTTGGCGGGCATACGCAAGCTGGGCGCGGGCCAGACGCTTACCTTCGAGGGTGGCGCTGTAGAGGAGCGGCGTTACTGGCAACTCGACTTCACACCGCGTTGCGGGGACGACGAAGCGACCGCCGCCAATACTGTACGCGAGCTTGTGCTCAACGCTGTACGCAAGCGGCTTATCAGTGATGTGCCGCTGGGCGCTTTTCTGAGTGGCGGCCTCGACTCAAGCATCGTCGTCGCGGCGATGAGCCGTGTCGGCACAGAGCGTGTCAAAACGTTTTCCATCGGCTTCGAGGAAGAAAGCCACAGCGAGCTCGAGTACGCAAGACTGATTGCGCAGCGCTACGAGACGGACCATCATGAGTTCATCGTACGGCCAGACCTGCTCGACGTGCTGCCGCGCCTCGCCTGGACGTTCGACGAGCCGTTCGCCGACGCCTCGATGGTTCCAACCTATTACGTCTCGAAGTTGGCACGGCAACACGTGACCGTTGCGCTGTCCGGCGATGGCGGGGATGAGTTGTTTGGTGGCTACCGGCGCTACACCCGTGCGATGGAAGATCAGCAGCTGGCTCAGCGCCTTGGCCCTCTGCGCTCCCTGGCGTCATTGGCCGGCGCTACCATGCCGGATGGCATGAAGGGCAAAACACGTCTGAGCAGCTTAGCCAGCGACCCAGCTGAGCATTACATCGAACTGGCGGCCATTTTCCCGTCGCCGTTGCGTGGGCGCGTCACGATGCCGCGATTCTCCGCGCCTGATGGCATAGATCCACGGCGCGCGCAGCTCGAACGGTTTGCCGAGGTCGCCGATCTGGACTTTTTCACGCGGATGCAGCATGTGGACGTCGAGGTCTATCTTCCGGACGACATCCTTATGAAAGTGGACAAGGCCAGCATGTTCGCGTCTCTCGAGGCGCGTGCGCCCCTGCTCGACTACCAGTTGGCGGAATACGTGGCGTCTCTCCCGTCCGGTGTGCGCAATCCTGGCTATCAAAAAAAGCACCTGCTCAAGCGCGCATTACACGATCTCTTGCCCGAGGAGACCCTGACGCGCCCAAAGATGGGCTTCGCACTCCCGGTGGATCGCTGGCTGCGCGGTCCGCTGCGCGACTTCACATGGGATGTGTTGACAAGCGAAAAGGCAAAGTCGCGTCATGTGTGCGACGCCGGTCAGGTGCGGCGCCTGCTGGAGGCGCAACGACGCGACGTGACCGCGAACAACGGAGCGCGCATTTGGGCGCTGCTCTGCTTCGAGCTCTGGTGCCGCGCCTACCTGGATGGCGAGGGGCTTTCTTCCGCGCCCCAGGGAGAGCAGGGCGCCATTTCCGCGAAATCCGCATGAAACAAGACATCATGCGCGGCGCGCAGACAAGACCAGCCAGCGTAGCGACGCAACCGCGAAACGCTCATCCAGACACACGCCCGCATGGGTCGCCACTCCGCGTTCTCTACCTGATGGAAGGCTTCGACGCGGGAGGCGCCGAGCGACGCTTTCTGCGCATGGCGCGCGGGCTGGATCGTCAGCGGTTCGATCTGCGTGTCGCCACGCTGCGTCTGGGTGGCCCGCTCGAGCAGGAGATGCGCGCCTCCGGCGTCCCGCTTGTCGCGATGGAACGTCGTAGCCGCTTCGATGTCACGCCCATAGCGCGCCTACGACGTTACCTGAGCGCTGAGCGTATCGAGGTGGTTCATGCCATGCACTGGCTGTCCAATCTGATGGCCGTTGCTGCCGCAGCGACGCTTCCGCGGGTAGCAGTGGTCGGTTCGACCGTCGGCATGGTCTACACCGCATCGCGCGGTGGCCGTTATCGGCTCGCGCTTGATCATCTGTTCTGGCCGCGCCTCGATCGCATGACAATCAATACCGCGTCGCTCCATGACTACCTCGCGGAGCGTGGTTTTCCCGTCCAGCGGCTCGTACTGATCCCCAATGGGGTTGACGTGCCGGATATGGAGCGTCTGACGGATGCGCGACGTGATGCGCGAGCGCGCCTGGGGATCGCTCCGGATGCGCCAGTGGTTGGAATCGTCGCCCGGCTCACTCCTGTCAAAGACCACGGCGCGTTCCTGCGCATCGCGAGACTTGTGCGCGATCGGCTGCCAGCCGCGCGCTTCGTTGTGGTCGGCGACGGACCAGAGCGAACCGCGCTTGAGGCGCTCGCGAGCGAGCTGGATCTGGGCGCCTCGGTGCTTTTCACGGGCCACGTATCGTCAAGCGATCTGGTATTGCCAGCCTTCGATGTGGCAGTGCTTACGTCACGGCACGAAGGAATGCCCAATGCCTTATTGGAGGCCGGAGCATATGGAGTGCCGCAGGTCGCCACGGCGGTTGGCGGCGTACCAGAGGTCGTGCTGAACGAGCGAACAGGGCTGCTGGCGCCTGCGGGCGACACGCATGGGCTAGCCGAACATATTCTGACGCTGCTCACCAATCACGCGCTGGCCGAGCGGCTTGGCGCAGCTGCCCGCGAGCGCGTGATATCGCACTTCTCGACCGGCGCGATGGTGCGCCAGTATGAGGCGGTGTATTCGGCGGTCGCTGACGTGCGCGCCCGAAAGAGATAGCGGGTCTCTACCCGCTCGCGTCTTTAGGGGATGAGCGCGCGGCCCTCAGATGCGTGCTATTGCGATGGGAGTGAGGTTCCTGGTTGAATATCCTTATATGCAATAATCGCTATTTCCCTTCGTCGGGGCCAGAGCGCTATCTCTTCGGTATGACGGCATTACTAGAGAGCCATGGCCACACGGTTGTGCCGTTCGCGGCAAACTATGCGCAGACAGTAGAGACGCCCTATCGCCGCTATTTCGTGCCCCCGCCCGTGGATGGCGACAGCATCTACTACCGGCAGTATAAGGACAAACTGACAATCGGCAATCGCATTGACCTGGCCGTGCGAGCCACCTATTCACACACTGTGCGCAAAGCCGCTGAACGCGTCATCCGCGAGCAACACATTGATCTGGTGTATCTGCTGAACACGGTCAACGTGCTTTCGCCCAGCATCGTTGACGCCGCGCATGCGTGCGGCGTGCCGGCTGTCATGCGGCTCTCGGATTTCAATTTATTGTGTCCCGCGTATGCGTTTCTGCGGGATGGCAAGGTATGCCAGGATTGTCTGGGAGGGTATCACCACGCCCTGCGTCATCGCTGTCTGCAAGGTTCAATTGCCGTCACAAGCGCGCGAGTCATGGCGATGTCTGTCCAGCGGGCGCTTGGCGTATACCACAAGGTAGCCGCCTATATCGCGCCGTCTCGCTTTATGGCCGAACAGATGGAACACTTCAAGCCGGCGCGCGGACGCATTTACCACATACCGAGCTTCGTAGACCAGGCTCTGCTGACCGCGCGGGAGAACGGGCGCACAACCGCGAATTCGCCGGAGTCTCCAGGGCGTCCATATCTGCTCTACTTTGGCCGTGTCTCTCCCGACAAAGGGGTTGAAGCGCTGCTGCGCGCGTATGCTGGCCTGGACCGCGACGTTGACCTCGTGATTGCGGGTGACAGCGGAGACGGCTATCGTCAGCGCATGGAGGAACTTGCGCAGACGCTCGGCGCCCCCCATGTCCAGTTCAAGGGCTTCCTCAATGGCGAGCCACTCGTCAACCTGATCGCGGGTGCGCTGGGTGTCGTCGCGCCATCCCTCTGGCACGACAACGCCCCAATGACCGTATATGAAAGCCTGGCGCTGGGAAAAGCCGTCATCGGCAGCGATCTTGGCGGCATCGGCGAACAGCTCGAGAACGGCTGCGGCTTGCTGACGCCACCGGGGGATGTGGACGAGCTCCGCCGCGCTATGCGCCAACTAGTGGATTCCCCAGCTCTTCGGGAACGCCTGGAGCAGGCGGCCCGGCTGCGTGCGCGCACTGAGTATGCCCCCGAACGTCACTATGAGCGTGTCGTGGCGGTGTTTGACGCATGCCGATGAATGAACCTCATTGAAATCCCTCATGCCTAGGGAACATCTCAATGCCTAACCCTGCGCATCACGCGGTTCGCATCGCGCCGCTCGGGAACTTTTCCGGACACAGTGCGTCACTATCACATGAATGGGTTTTGTGTGGGCGAACCCGGTGAGGCGCCCTATCGTCAATGTGAAAGGGGATATGCCCATGTTCCAGGCATGCAACCGCAAGGGACGGTCAGATATCGCGTTACGCCCCATTGCCATGATGACCCTGGGGATGCTGCTTATGCTGTCCATGACCGGGTGCGGCGGCGCTGGCGCATCCTCGTCTCAGTCAGCCGTTCTCGAAGGCCAGGTAGTCCTCTATCCATCCAAGCCAGTCTGTGTACAGGGTGAGTCGTGCAGCGCGCCCTTAGCAAACCGGCAGGTCACGATTAGCACACCCGATAAGCATGCCGCCGCGACCATCACGACAGATCAGCAGGGGCATTTTACGGCAACCCTGGCGCCGGGAACATACATTGTGACCGTCGCGATCAAGCCCGGCCTTCCCGGTATGCGACAGATGACGCCAGGCAACGTCACGTTGGTAGCTGGACAGACAGCGAACGTAACGATCACCGTAGACTCGGGGATACGCTAAGATCAAGAACTCAAGATGCGCGGAGGAGGTTGGTGACTAGCTCCGTTTTCGCGCCCCAGCATACTGTCGTTATAGGCATAGAGGACGACCAGTATAACGACAAGCAAGCGCTCTACTGGCTGATGCCAGTAGAGCGCTCATCTTGACTGGAGATAGCGCTGAATTAGCCGTTAAGGTTCATCTTGAGGCGCATCACCTTGGTGTTCCAGTCCCCGTTCGTGGGATTGGGATACTGCGACGCGAACCAGATGAAATCCTGATACGAGGCGCTGTAGGACATCGCCTCGTAGTCACCGTAGCGGCAAATGTTGGCATTTGTGCAGGCGTTGGTCCCCCAGGCCTGGGCGTTTGCCGTACCCGCGACCTGAACTATCCCCAGGCCACCCGGCAGAGTGCTCGGCGCGCTAGTGACACGCCGGTTGGTCACATTGATGCTCGGGTAGATCGTGTCACCCATGTAGTCGTAGCCCATGATAAGGTCATTATCGAGATCAGGCATGACGACTGGGTAGGAGAGCGACGTGTAATTGCTACCGGCATTCAGCAGGCCATCCTGCGCGAGCGAGGCGCCAGCGATCGTTGTGGGGTAGCCGTTGTTCAACGAAACCTGGAAGTCCCACCACTGAATGCCTGAGACGAACTGGCCAGCGCCATTTGTGACGCCAATCGAATGCGCCGCGAAAATGTGGCCAGCGTGGTAGACCGGCGTTGAGCTCACGCGCAAGTCGCCAGTGTCGATGCAGCCGGCGCCGCCAGTGCAGCCCGGCTGATCGGCAGCGGGCGGATAGACATAGCTGTGCGTTGTTCCGGTGAACGCGAACGAAAGCTTGTTGCCGGAGCCGGTTAAGTTGGCGGGGTCGCTCCAGGCAAGGATCGCCGCGCCGTTGCAAGCGGTCGTGGAGCAGTTGTTGCCACTCAGGTCGCCATACATGTTGTACGAGGCGACGAAGAACTCCGCCTGCGGCGAGTTGTCAGCGCTCATCGGCACAGCCACCGGCTGGACCGTGTCCAACTGTATAGTAACCGCGCTCGTTACGGCAAGGCTGTAATAGCCGTTACAGGTTGGGGACGTGCCATGGTAGGCCTGTAACTTGCCGCAACCAATAATCTCAGCGTATTCGTAGGCGGTGCCAGCCTGGTTGAACATGTTGGCGGAAACGTAGATGCCGTCGCCATTGAAGCCGAATTGTGTGAAGTCGGCGGCGTACGTGTTGCCACCAAGATTCATATTAATCGCGAAGATGGTCCAAGTACCGGTTGGGTTGGGAGTGTTGCTAACCGCGACCCAATACCTGGTGACCTCCGTGCAGGATGAGTTGACGCCAAAGGCGCCCTCGATCTCCAGCATGGCGACACCGAAGCGATTGTCATATGGGTCGTACCACGCGCGTGGGTCTGACATGAAAGCGCCTGCGCCGCTATCGCAGCCCGCGGGCGACGGGGCTGGCACACCAAAGAAGTTGATCGTGCTCTTTGGCCAGCCAGACTGAGCGGTACCGGTGATGCTGTACACGCTGATGGCTGTGTTCACAGCCTGCACAACCAAGCCAGACGGCGCCCCAGCGACGGCCATATCTGGCGGATCCAGGGCGGGACTATTGTTAGCGTCAGAGAGGCCGTCCCATTTGTTGAAAACGGAGGGAAAGTACGGGGTGCTCGTGATGTTGGCGCTGGTCAGCGGCGTGTATCCACTGCTGTGTGGGGCAGCGGCGCTGTGACTGGTGTGTAGCGCCTGCTGGTGATTTTTCCCATAGAGCGTGGGCATCGAGCGCGTGCTGCTCGAGGGGTGCGTCGTTGTAGCCTGAGGCACCTTCGCGGCGTTAACCGTGTGAAAGTTCGACGTGTGAACCGTGGCGGCATGCGCTGAAGTGCGGATACCAGCGGGGGACGCGGACACGCTATTGTGGGCAAAAATCGTCGCACCAAAGGCGCTGGCGATTATTGCCCAGACGAGCATGCCAGCGCCAGCTAACCGGATCGCACCGTTTTTGGATAATCTGTGCATTGCGCTTGCTTTCTCCAGAACCTACCAACTACCACGCGCCACCACAATGGAGGATTTCTGAGGTTACGCACTAGATGGCGTCTGTCCAGTACCCTCTGGTAAGTTGCATCCCAGAGACGCACGACCCGCATTGTGTTCGAGAAGGAGATACGTAGAGTGCTAGTGTCTCCTCCTTTCGATCGTGTTGACGGCCCAAATCCCTATGCAGGGAACACGAAAGTGTGATTGTCACCTGCCCCGAGGTCAGTGCGCCAGTACACTGTCCGTGGAATGGCGCCAGTCGATAAAGTGATGGCGAGATGGCGAGCATAAATCGAGCTGCGGATCGAGCCTGGGATGTCCAATCCTCCTATCACAAATAACTATACAGGAGACAGTCAGTAACTTACCGAGGGGCAAATAGTGACGAAGGGAACAATCAGTTTATAAGGCCGTAAATTCCTGAAAGGCTATCGTAGGGTGCTCAGGCGGGGTGAGTCGGTGATCCTCAGCCGCTGCCAGCGTTGACTCGCGCCACTCAAGACAGCAAACGTAAGCTGGAGGCCGCTACGCGCGTTGAACAAGCGCGGCAGCGCCTTGGTGCGGCGACGCTCCTCGACGCTCCTCGACGCTCCTCTTCGTCGCCTCGCTCTCTGCGAAACCGTCTGAATAATCGGTGATGCCAAGCTGGCGGTGGTATGCGCTACGCTGGAGTACTGGAGTATGTGAACCACCGCCTGCCCCAACGCGCTGACGGACGCAGAGTGACTCCTGATCCAACCACCGCTGCCTGTGTCTGAGTCCCTTCGCGGACGCCCGCGACAACATTCCCTTCGCGTCATTCTCGACACCATCTTCTCTGCGCTACGCACCGGCTGCGCCTGGCGCTTTGCGCCCCGCGAGCGATCGACAGTGGCGCCAACGGCGCCGCAAGGGCGCGCGTCATGGCGATTGCGCGCATATCCTGAACGTGACGGTATGGCGACGCTTCCCCCCATCCACGGCGCAACGGCGGTATACTCCGCGTTGGGCGCTCAGACGGAGGCGCGGTGTGTCGCGCTCGGGCGCCCGGAACTTCGGGTTTGGAGGAATAGTCGCTTGGCGGTATCGAATGGAACGGCGGTCCTTGGCGGCGGCGCGCTCGGCCTGACGCTGGCGTACCGGCTGGCGCGGGCGGGCGAGCGCGTGACGCTCTACGAGCGCGAGGCTACAGCAGGCGGGCTAGCGGGCGGATTCCAGGTCATGCCGAATGGACAGAGCGGCCCCTGGCTGGAGAAGTTCTACCATCACCTGTTCTATACCGACGCCGACGCGATCGCGCTGATCGGGGAGCTTGGCCTGGGTGACAAGCTCACCTGGATCGCGCCCAACAGCAGCATCCTGCTCGGCGGCAAGCCCTACCGGCTGGATAGCGACCCGCGCTCGATCCTCTCTCTGGCCCCGCTGCCGTTCTTCGACCGCTTGCGGCTGGGCGCGGGCGGCGCGCTGCTCAAGTTTCTCCCTTCGCCAGAGTCGCTGGCGGGCGCCACAGCGGCGGAGTGGATGCCGCGCTGGATGGGCCGCCGCTCCTATGAGGTCATCTGGAAGCCGATGCTGGAGGGCAAGTTCGGCGACCGCGCGGGCGACGTGGCGATGCCCTGGATGTGGGCGCGCGCGCACTACCGCACGCTCAAGCTGGGCTACGTGCGCGGCGGCTTCCAGCTTGTCTACGAACGGCTGGCGGATGCTGTGCGCGCGGGCGGCGGCGAGACGCGCTTCGGCGCCGAGGTGTCCGCCATCCAGCGCGACGGCGACGGGCTGATCGTGCGCTCCGCCGCGGGCGACGAGCGCTACGCGCGCGTCATCTCAACGCTACCGACGCGCATCACCTGCCGCCTGGCGCCCGACCTTCCGGAGGACTACCGCGCGCGCTACGACTGGGGCGAGGCCTACGGCGCGCACTGCCTGATCCTGGCGCTCGACCGCCGCCTGCTGCCCAACGACATCTACTGGCTGGCGATTGGCGACGCGGGCTATCCGTTCCTGAACGCCATCGAGCATACGAACTTCATCGGGCCGGAGGAGTATGGCGGCCAGCGGCTGGTCTACTTCGGCAATTACACGCCAATGAATCATCCCGTGCTGCGAGAGTCGCCGGAGGAGGCGCTGGCCCGCTACCTGCCCGGTATCCTGCGGCTCAATCCAGCCTTCGACCGTTCCTGGATCACGAACATGTGGGGCTTCGCCGCGCCCTACGCGCAGCCGATCGTGACGCGCGAATACGCCCAGCATATTCCGCCGCACGAGACGCCGATCCCTAACCTGTATGTCGCCAACATGTTCCAGGTCTATCCGCAAGACCGCGGGCAGAACTACAGCATCCGCCTGGCGAACCGCCTCGCCCAGCGGCTGCTGGCCTCCCAGCCTTGAAAGACCGGCGCGCGCGACGCGGGGCATAAACGCCCAGGGCCGTTCGAGACGCTATCCCGTGCGCCGGCCCTTTAGGAGCGCAACCCTCCCAACTCGTCAATCACACGGCGGGCGGCGGCGAGCGTTTCGGCGCGCATGGCGCGGGCGGCGATGGCGCGCAGGTCATCCAGCGTGTGGGTGGCCAGCGTTTCCTTGACCGGCGTGATGCGGTCCGGCGCCATGCTCAGCTCGGTGACGCCCAGGCCCACCAGCAGCGCGGCCAGCGTCGGGTCGCCCGCCATCTCGCCGCAGACGGCGACCGGGATGCCGCGCGCCGCGCCTGCCCGCGCCGTCATGTGGATCGCGCGCAGCAGGGCGGGCTGCTCGGGGCGGCGCGTCTCGGTCAGCTCCGGGCTGAGACGGTCAACGGCCATGACATATTGCGCCATATCGTTGGAGCCAATGCTGAAGAAGGCGGCGTGGGCGGCCAGTGACTCAGCGTGCAGCGCGGCGGCGGGCGTCTCGACCATGATCCCCAGCGTCAGCGGGCGGCGGGGCGCGAGCCCGATCGCCTCCAGCCGGACGAGCGCCAGCGCGAGCGCGTCGCGGGCCGCTTCGATCTCCTCGACGGTCGCGACCATCGGCAGCATTACCCACACATCGGCGCCAGAGCGCGTGGCGGCCAGCGCAATGCCTTCCAGCTGCGTATCGAGCAGCGGGGCGAAGCGCAGGCTGAGCCGCACGCCGCGCACGCCCAGCGCGGGATTCTCCTCCTCCGCAAGCTGGCTGGTATAGCTGGCGAGGGCGGGCAGCGGCTTGTCGGCCCCCGCGTCGAGCGTGCGGATAACGATCGGGCCGCGCTCCGCGCCGAACGCGGCGATGATCTCCTCGTAGAGCGCGGCCTGCTCCTCCGCGTCGGGGAGTGTGTCGCGCCCGGCGAAGAGGAACTCGGTGCGCAGCAGGCCGATGCCCCCGGCGCCCACCTCAGCGGCGGCGCGAGCCTCGGCGGCTGAGCCGACGTTGGCCATCACGGCGATGGGGACACCGTCGCGGGTCGCGCCGGGCCGGTCACGCCAGGCGAGCGTGCGCAGACGGCGCTCGGCCCCGCGCTGGCGCTCAGTCTCCGCCGCGCCGCTGATCGCCGCGAGCTGCTCAGGCGTCGGGCGCACGATCACCTGGCCCGTCGCGCCATCCAGGGCCAGCGGGTCGCCGTCGCGCACGGACTCCAGCAGGCGCGGGCCAAGGCCGGTGACGGCAGGGATGCCAAGCGCGCGGGCCAGAATCGCCGCGTGCGCGGTAGGGCCGCCGCGCGCCAGCGCGATGCCTAGCAGACGCTCCGGCGGCGCCTGGGCGGTGTCGGATGGCGCCAGGTCACTGGCGACGACGATGGCGGGCGCGACCAGCGCGGCCAGCGCCTCCGCCAGTGTGACGCCATGAGCATGGGGCGTGAGCAGGCGCAGCGCGCGGCGGGCGGCATCGCGCACGTCGGCGGCGCGCGCCTGCCAGAGCGGGTCGGGCAGCGCGGCCAGTATCTCCGCCTGCTCCTCCGCCGCCTGAGTGAGCGCGGCGGCGGCGCCCAGCCCGTCGGTCGCGATCAGCGCCTCGGCGCGCTCGATGATCGCCGGGTCCTCCAGCATCAGCGCCTGCGCCTCGAAGATGCCCGCCTCGTCCGCCGCTCCGCGCGCCGAAACCGACGCCGCCAGCGCGCGGCTCTGCTCCGCCGCCGCCGCCAGCGCCTCGCGCAGCGCGCGCCGCTCCTGTTCAGGTTCGCCCACCGGAGCGGCGGGCGGGACGGCGGCAGGCGCGCTGGGCTGATAGACCAGCGCGGGGCCAGCGACGGCTCCCGGCGCGGCGGCGACACCCGTCAGTGATACCTGGTCAAGCGCGGGCTGCGGGCTGGTCATAACGGCGCCTCCCCTTGTTGCGGCGGCGTTTCAACTGGCGGTGACGCCCTTATCCATGCTCATCGCTTCGGACGCCGCCGCCGCGACGCGCTCCAGGTCGGCGCCGATGGAGGACTCTACCGCCGCGATCACCGCGCCCTCCACCAGCGGCGCGCCGCTCAGCCGGACATGGGCGCGGCGCTCCTCAGGCAAGTCTTCGATGGCCATCGCGGCGGTTAGCGCGGCGCCGCCCAGGTCCACCAGAATTAGCACGCCGTCGGGCGAGGCGGCGGCGTCCAGCGCCTGGCGCACACGGGCGAAGGACTCGCCCAGCCCGCCATCATCCGCACCGCCCGCCGGGATGATCTTCACCGCGCCGTGCGTCATCTCGCCCGCCAGCTCGGCGACGCCTTCGGCGAGGCGCTGGCTGTGCGAGACGATCACTAATCCAACCGTCATCCTGCCTGCTCCCCGCCGCTGGTCATCGTGCGCAGCAGCAGCGCCGTCGAGGTGGCGCCGGGGTCCTGGTGGCCAATGCTGCGCTCGCCGAGGTAGCTGGCGCGGCCCTTGGTGGCCAGCATCGGGATCGTAGCGCGCATGCCCTCCTCGGCGGCGTCAGCGGCGGCCCGCAGCGCGCCGGTGATGTCCGCGCCGCCCGCGACGCTGGCTTTGTACGCCTCGATGGCCGGCTCCAGCGCGTCAATCATCGTCTTCTCGCCGCGCGTGGCGTGCCCGCGCGCCTTGATGCCCTCCAGCGCGGCGGCGAGCGCGGCGGCGATGTCGCTGGCCTCCAGGGTCTCTTTCCCGGCCAGCGCCGCGCCCGCGCGTAAGAAGGCCGTGCCGTAGAGCGGCCCGGCGGCGCCGCCGACCGTCGAGACGAGCGTCGCGCCCACCGTCTTGAACAGCGCGCCGGGGTCGGCGGGCGCGGCGGGATTCGCGTCGTGTAATTTGGTCATTACCGCCGTAAAGCCGCGGTCCATGTTGGTTCCATGGTCCGCGTCTCCAATCGCGGCGTCGAGCTCGGTCAGATATTCACGGTTCGCCCGCAGCGCGTCAGCGGCGCGCTGGAGCCAGGCCAGCGCGCTCGCGCCATCCACGGCCATCATTGCCACCTCCGCAAACGGTCTATCGCCGGCGGGTAAACCCGCGCCTACGGGCATTCCGCCACAAAGCCACGCCTGCGCGGGGCTGGGACGCGGCGGCGCAAGCCGCCCGTAGGCGCGCCTTCAGGCGCCAGCCACCGCGCGCCTGCCTTAGCCAATGGCGGGCGCCAGCCCCTCCTCCGCCAGGCTGCCGCGCACGGCGGCGATGTAGCTGTCAGCCTCGGCCTGCGCCTGTTCGGGCGTCCAGCCTAGCTCGCCAGCCATCAGCCGCGCGATCTCCGCCGCCACGCCCGCGCCGCGGTCGCGATCCTCCAGCTCGATGCGCACACGCCGGGCGAGCGCGTCATCCAGCCGCATCGCCATCTCCGCGCGGCAAGCGTAGACGATCTCGGCGCGGATGAACGGCAGGTCAGGGATCACGCGCTGGCCGAGGGAGTGATCAGCCTCGATCAGGTCGAGCATATCGAGCGCGTTGCGTCCGTAGTTCCATTCCAGCGAGCGCTCCACGTCTGGCGGGACGCCCAGCGCGGCGCAGCGGCGGGCCAGCTCGCGCTGCGCGCGCTTCCAGTCAATCGCGCCAGAGAGCTGGAGCTTCATCGTTGGGTGAGCGACGGGCATGCCGTCGCGCTTGGCCAGCACGTCCACGGTATCTTGCGCCATGCGGCGGTAGGTCGTCAGCTTGCCGCCGATGATTGTCACCATGCCGTTGTCCTCCTCCAGCACAACATGTGTGCGCGAGAGGTTGGCCGAGGGCTTGGCGCGCGAGCGCACCAGCGGCCGGTATCCGGCATAGACGCTGATAAGATCGTCATGCGTCAGGGTGACGTTGAGATAGCGGTTGACGTGGCGTAGTAGATAGTCAATGTCTTCGATCGAGGCTTCGGGGTGGTCGAGGTCGCCGGAGCCGGTGTCGGTTGTGCCGATCACCGCGCGGTCGCCCCAGGGCAACACGAACAGGATGCGCCCGTCATCCGTTTCAGGCAAGACGATGCCGGTATCCGAGACGCCGACGCGGTCGCTGTCCACCACCAGGTGAATGCCCTTGCTTGGCGCGACGGACGCCTTCGATTCATCGCCTGACAGGGAGGCCACGCGCTCGGCGAAGACCCCGGCGGCGTTGACGATGTGGCGCGCCCGGATGGTGAACTCACGCCCGGTGAGCGCGTCACGCACACGGGCGCGGGCGAGCTTGCCGTCGCGCTTCTCAAAGCCCACCACCTCGGCGTAGTTGGCGAGCGCCGCGCCATGCTGCGCGGTGGTGCGAAGGATGGAGACGACCAGGCGCGTATCGTTGGTCTGGGCGTCCCAGTAGACGAAGGTCTCCTTGAGTCCCTCGGTCCGCAGCAGCGGGGCGAGCGCCTGCGCCTGCTCCAGACTGACGCGCTGGTGGCGGTCAATGCCGCGCCGCCCGGCCAGCAGGTCGTACATCCACAAGCCCGCGCCGAGCATCAGGCCCAGCCCAATGCCGCGTGGTGGGACAATCGGAATGCCGAGCGGCTTGCGCGAGGTATCGTAGAGCGGTAGGACGAAGGCCAGTGGGCGCACGAGGTAAGGCGCGTTCTGGATGAGGATACCGCGCTCGACCAGCGCCTCATGTACCAGGGCAAAGTCGAACTGGGGCAGGTAGCGGATACCGCCATGCACCAGCTTGGTCGACTTGCTGCTGGTGCCACTGGCGAAGTCGCCCTTTTCCACCAGCGCGACGCTGTAGCCGCGCGCGGCGGCGTCGAGCGCGACGCCTAGCCCGGTAACGCCGCCGCCAATGACGAGCGTATCGAAGGGCTCGCTGGCCATGCGGTCGAGGTTGCGCGACCGCGCCTCAGCGTTCAACAGCTGCATACATCACCTCTCCTGCGCTTCCTTCCACGCCAACCGGACGCCACGCCGCACGCGATCCCCGCATCCATAGGCGCCGCCGCTCGCGCTCTGCCGCGGGAACAGCGTGATCACAAGGACTCACCTGGAATCATAGCGCGCAAGCGACACACGTGCGACTGGCGGACGCGAGGCGGCGCCAGTCGCACGGCTGGAGAGCCGCCACAGACTGGGCGGCTCCCACGCGAGACTGATCTAGGCTTCAGACGGGCGCGGCGGCAGTTCGCTACGCTCGTCGCGTACGGCCTCGCCTTTCGGGGCCGCGCCAGGAATTTTCTCAAATCTCGCTTGCAGGATCGGATGCAGCGAGTACTGGAAGACCAGCGCGGCGATCGCGCCGCCAATCAGCGGCCCGACTATCGGGACCCAGAAGTAGTTGCTGTATCCGACTCCATTCCCTGGGAACGCCACCTGCCCCCAACCCGCCATCCAGGCGAAGAGGCGCGGGCCGAAGTCACGCGCGGGGTTAATGGCGTATCCCGCGTTCGTGCCAAACGACATGCCAATCCCCACCACCAGCAATCCGATGATCAGCGGGGCGATGTTGGCCAGCGGCGGCGAGCTGCGCGCATCGGTGATCGCCATGATGAGGTAGACGAGCAGGAACGTGCCCAGCACCTGATCGAAGAAGGCGTTCCAGGTCGGCACCACCACGCCGCCTAACGTCGTGTGCGGGCTGGTGAAGAAGACACCCGCTTCCCCCGCGCTGGCGAGCGAGCCGCGCACAATGCCAAGCTTGCTCTCCAGTGACGTAAAACCGGTTTGGTACTCAATGAACAGCAGCAGCGCCGCGAACCATGCGCCCAACACCTGGAACAGGATGAACCAGCCGACTTTGTTCCACGGGAAGGCGCCGCGCACCGCGAGTCCGACGGTAACGGCGGGGTTCAGGTGTGCGCCGGAGATCGTGCCGGCGACATAGACGCCAAGCATGACGGCGAAACCCCACCCAAAGTTGATGAGCAGCCAGGACGATGTGGCGCCCGTTTCACTGCCACTGAAGCCCAGGAATAGCAACACGACGGCTACCACGCCGTCACCAAAGAGAATCAGTACCATCGTACCCAGGAACTCGGCGAGCAGCTCGCCACCGAGTCCGCGACGACTTGTCAGTTCTGAGGCCATGCGTCTCCACCCTCCTAAGAGCAGGATGCCGGAGCATACACGCCGCCCCGCCTGGGCCGGACGGCTCGCGCCACCGCGCCCATACAGGACTCCGTACAGAATGGATAAGGAGCGGGAGGCCATCCACCATCACATGACGTTGGGGCCGTGGGGCCGCTCCTGAACGATATCTGGCTGAGGCGCCGCGCGACAGGCTGGCGGGACGCGCCGGGATGCGTCATTCGCCAGCGACTCAATCACCGCCGGGCCGCCCATCCTCTCTGGCGGGCCGGGCGCGTGTCACGTGTCAGCGCCATACTCACGCGCAAGGCGTCTCCCTTCTGTCCCTTCTGGCCGTTCCGTCGCGTCCAGTCGCGCGGCGAGCGTGTGGAGCGGTGGCCGCACATCATTCACGGGTGCGCGGCCACCGGGCCGTTGGCCGCGTTATTCTTCGCGCGCCCAGCCACGCGAACGCTCGACGGCGCGCGTCCAGCCGTGGTAGAGCTTATCGCGCTCGGCCTGTCCCATGCTGGGCGTAAACTCGCGGTCCATCGCCCAGTTGCTGGTGACATCAGAGAGGCCATCCCAATAGCCGACGGCGAGGCCGGCCAGGTAGGCGGCTCCCAGAGCGGTCGTTTCCGGCACGACGGGGCGCTGCACTTTCACGCCGAGGATGTCCGACTGGAACTGCATCAGCCAGTTGTTGGCGACCATGCCGCCGTCCACGCGCAGATCTACCAGCTTGATGCCCGAATCAGACTCCATCGCCCCAGCCACGTCGCGTGTCTGGTAACAGGCGGCTTCCAGCGCCGCGCGGGCGATCTCAGCGCGCCCTGACCCGCGCGTCAGGCCGACGATTGTGCCGCGCGCGTACTGGTCCCAGTAGGGGGCGCCGAGGCCGACGAACGCCGGCACCAGATAGACGCCGCCGTTGTCTTTCGTGCCCATCACCAGCGCCTCGGTCTCCGCCGCTGTGCCGATGATCTGGAGCGCGTCGCGCAGCCATTGCACGGCGGCGCCGGTGATGAAGATGCTGCCTTCCAGGCAGTAGGTCACTTTGCCGCCGACACCCCAACCAATGGTGGTGATCAGGCCGCTCTTGGAGACCTCCGCCTTGGAGCCGGTGTTGAGCAGCAAGAAGCTGCCGGTGCCGTAGGTGTTTTTCGCCATGCCCGGCTCGAAGCAGGCCTGACCGAAGGTCGCCGCCTGCTGATCGCCCGCGTCACCCGCGATGGGGATAGCGCCACCGAAGAGCGCGGGGTCCGTCTCGCCGTAGACCTGGCTGCTCTGGCTGGGGCGCGGCAGCATGCTGCGCGGAATGCCAAACTCCGTCAGAATCTCGTCGTCCCAGTCGAGTGTGTGAATGTTGAACAGCATTGTGCGCGAGGCGTTCGAGTAGTCGGTGACATGCGCCTTGCGACCACTCAGCCGCCAGATGAGATAGGTGTCCACGTTGCCGAAGAGCAGCTCGCCGCGATTCGCCCGGTCGCGCAGACCAGCGATGTTGTCGAGCATCCACTTGACCTTTGTGCCGGAGAAGTAGGCGTCAATCACCAGCCCGGTCTTTTCGCGAACCCGCGTCTCCCAGCCCGCCTTCTTGAGGTCGTCACAAATGCCGGAGGTGCGGCGGTCCTGCCAGACGATGGCGTTCATCACTGGGCGGCCAGTGTCGCGCTCCCAGACGATGGCAGTCTCGCGCTGGTTGGTGATGCCGATAGCGGCGATGTCCTTGGCCGCCAGCCCGGCATTGCGCAACGCGGTCTGCGCGGTAGCCAGCTGCGAGTTCCAGATGTCTTCGGGGTTATGCTCTACCCACGCTGGTTGGGGGTAGATTTGCGGGAACTCCTGATTAGCGGTGGCGACGGAGCGCCCCTCATGGTTGAAAATGATCGCGCGGGAACTGGTCGTGCCCTGGTCGAGTGCGAGCACAAACTTTCCCTGATGGTCGGCCATGCGATCAACCTCCTGTGGTTGCGTGGCGCGCGTGCGCCGGATCGCGCGCCGCTTACGTCGCGGGCGCGTCCTACATAACACCGGGTCCTACAGATCAGCCAGGTCAGCGCGCTCAGGCTCACACGCCCCAGCGCAGCGCCGGGGTCAGCACGGGCGCGTCCCACATGCGCGTCAACTCATCATCCAGGCGGAGGAGTGTCACAGAGGAGCCCGCCATCTCCAGTGAGGTGATGTAATTGCCGATCAGATGGCGCGTAATGGTGACGCCGCGCCCTTTCAGGATACGCGAGACCTCGTTGAACATCACGTACAGCTCGATGAGCGGTGTGCCGCCCATGCCGTTGACGAACGCCAGCACGGAATCGCCGGATTTGAACGGCAGGTCGTCGAGGATGGGGTTGACGAGCAGTTCGGCGATCTGCGAGGCAGGCGCGAGCTTCATGCGGGTGCGGCCTGGCTCGCCGTGGATGCCAATGCCAATCTCCATCTCGTCGGCGCCAAGGTCGAAGGTCGGCTTGCCCGCCGCCGGGGTCACGCAGGAGGTCAGCGCCATGCCCATGCTGCGCGCGCTGGCGTTGACTTTGCGGCAGAGGTCCGCCACCTGCTTGAGTGTCGCACCCGATTCCGCCGCCGCGCCGCAGACCTTCTCGGCCAGCACGGTCGCGCCGACCCCGCGCCGTCCGGCGGTGTAGAGGCTGTCCTTGACCGCCACATCATCGTCAATCACGACGCTCTCGACCTGGATGTTTTCGGCCTGTCCTAGCTCGGCGGCCATCTCAAAGTTCATAATGTCGCCGGTATAGTTCTTGACGATGTGCAGCACGCCCGCGCCGCCGTTGACGGCCTTGGTCGCGGCCAGCATCTGGTCGGGCACAGGCGAGGTGAAGATCGCGCCGGGGCAAGCGGCGTCGAGCATGCCACGCCCGACGAAGCCGCCGTGCATCGGCTCGTGACCACTGCCGCCGCCAGAGATCACACCGACCTTGCCGTTGATGGGGGCGTCCTTGCGGACGATGACTTGAAGGTCCACATCAATGCGCAGCAGGTCAGCGTGGGCCTCCGCCATCCCCAACAGCGCGTCGTGGACGACCGTCTCTGGACGGTTGATCAACTTCTTCATTCGTATCGAGGTAGATGCGCCCATTCGCGAACTCCTCCCGGCGCGTTCCACGCGCTGGCTTTCTGTCAGTCGCTCAGTCGCTCACCGCGCGCTGGCGGGACACCATACGCCGTCTCCCGCAACACACAACACCGCGTTCCACCCGCTCCATCCAGCGCCATCCTGCCTGGCGCCGGCCTATCCACCTGACAGCCCAGCCTCTTCCGACGGCCTGCTACTGCTCAGCAAGGCGCGTGCCAGAATCAGGGTTTCCAGGAGCGGCGTCGCCCACGTTCTGACAAACTGGCGGCGGCGCTCCAAAGCGCCTGTGGGCGCGGGTTGTGAGCCATTTCATAGTGTGGCGCCGCGCACACTGTCTCGACGTGACTCAGCGCTATACTTTCCGTCAAATAAGGTACCAGGCGTCGCGCCGCTCATGGCAGCATCCGCGAGCGCCTGGCCTATCCAAGAGGAGAGTGTCATGCGTCAGCAATTATCGCGGTGGTGGGCGATCGGTGTAGCGCTGAGCCTGGTGGCGCTGCTGTCAGCCTGCGCGACGACGAGCGGAGCATCCACAGGAACGGGGACGGGAACGGGGACGGGAGCGGCGAGCGCGACGGCCACCGCGACTTCCGCGGTGGCGGCGACAGCCACGCCAGTCACCGCGCCGCCCCATGCGTTCGCCTGGCACCAGATTGATTCACATCACGTCCCGCAGATTTGGGCCAGCGTCAACGGCGCGGCGCCGACACAGATCACGCATGTCGCGCCGGATGGCTCGGCCTGCGACGATCAGATCGCGTGGAGCCCACCCGTCTTCTCACCCAATCTGACGCACATCGTCGCTTCCATGGGCAGCTACAACTGTGGCGATGGAAATCTCGCGGGGCGAGTGAGTGTTATTACTGTGTCGAGCGGCAGCGTCTCGACGCTCGGCAGCTCTTATCAGGTTGACGCGAGCGAGCGCACGATGGGCTGGCTTGACAACTCCACCATCTGGTTCGCGACGTATAACGGACTCTTCACGTTCTCGCTGACCGGCGGAAATACGACGCAGCTTAGCGGCCCCTCGACTATCTGGGACGCGGTCGTGCGTGGCTCCACGTTCTACTGGCAGACTTCCTCAACCTCATCATCAGGGAATACCTTTTCAATCCGCCGGTACGATCTCAACTCACACACCGTCCTCTCTGGCAGCATCAATCAGGGGATGATGGGCGATTGCCACTGCTCGTCGGGTACCGCGTACGGCCCCGGCTGGGACGTATCCCACGATGGATCGCATATTGTCTATCAGACGGTGACGCCAAATCTGAGCGCTGGTGGCAGTCTCGTCCTCAAAGGTCTACTACGCCAACGCGGATGGCTCCGGAGCGACCCAGATCGCTCACGCGCTGGTGGCGACATCTACGGCGCTGCTGCTGTTCTCCTGGGATGGTCAGTGGGTCGCGTTCACCGGGGCGATGCCCTCGCCCACGACGCTGACGGCCAGCGTCAACTCCTCCGGTGGCTCCGGCGACCCCACTTTCCACGCCTACACGCCAGATACCTCCAACTATCCCGTCTGGAAGTGGGATAACACCCAGTTCTGGGCCACCGCGAGCACGGGCATCGAGCGCTTCAACCGCGCGGTGGTTCTGGCACGATGGGTGTCTCCGGCGGCCTGAATCCCTGGTACACCATCGGGAGCTAGCCGCTGGGCGACAGCGATCTCTACAACAACACAACACGCGGGGACCAGTCGTGAGGCTGGCCCCCGTTTTTCATGGGCAGGCGCTGGGGTGGAGCAGCGCGGCGCGTGGCGGGCTAGCGCCCCCTGGCGGCGTCGCCACGCAGCGTCATGCAGGTGCTGGTAGCGCGGGCGACGAGGCTGCCACCCTCATCATAGACATCGCACTCGGCCATGCCAATCGTCCGCCCGGCCTTCACTACCCAGCCCTCGGCGCGCAGCGGCGAGCGCCAGACCGGCTTGAGGAAGTTGATCTTGATCTCCAGCGTGGTGAAGGTCTCATCATCCTGCAGCGTCGTCCCATAGGCGGCGCCCATCGCGGCGTCGGCGATGTCGCAGATCACGCCGCCGTGCAGCGTGCCCATCGGGTTACTGTGCCGCGTAGTCGGCTGGAAGGTGACCACCGCCCGGCCATCGCCGCGCTCGAGCAGGTGGAATCCGATCAGGTCGGCCACCGGGGCAAACGTCAACACAGCCTCTGGCTCGTTCGCGGATGATTGCGCCATGATCGCCTCCCAGGCTCCTCTCGATCGCTCGCCGCCTCTGTCCGCCGCGCGACGAAGTCAGGCGGATGATGGTGTCCAGTATAGCGCGCCAGCGCCTTACCCGCGCGACGAGTTTGTGAGCGCCGCGCCAGCGCATGGCGCTCGATGTGGCGCCCCTCCTGCGGAGTGTTTGGGGAGAACGGGCGCGATGGATGCGCCCACTGGGCGGCGGGGACAGCGCGGCTCTCCTCGCGGCTCTCCTGTCGAAGATGACTTTCAGACACATCAAAGGAGCGTTTCCATGACGACGACTACGAAGCCCGGCAGCCACGCGATAGCTGGCCATCCCGCGCCCAAGCGGCTGGCCACCCCCACGGATCTCAAGCCCGCCGAGGCGCAGGCGATCGTTGAAGCCATCAACCCGCTCGTCGCCGGCAATTTCGCGCTCTACGTCAAAACCAAGAACTACCACTGGCATCTCTCCGGCCCGCACTTCCGCGACTACCACCTGCTGTTCGATGAGCAGGCGGAGCAGATCTTCGACGCGATTGACGTGATGGCCGAGCGCGTGCGGCGCATCGGCGGGACGACGATCCGCAGCCTCTCGCACATCCAGAAGCTCTCGCCGGTGCATGACGACAACGATGACGAGGTATCGGCGCACGAGATGCTGCGCCGCCTGCTCGACGATAACCAGACCGTCGCGCGCGCGCTGCGGCATGCCATCGAGGTCTGCGACCACAACCGCGACATGGTGACAAGCAACGCGCTGGAGGAAATCCTCGACCTGACCGAGAAGCGCGTCTGGTTCCTCTACGAGGCCATGCAGAGCGCCTAAGCGCGCCAGCCGCTCCACCTACATCACGCCGCCGCCGGAAGGGAAACCGCCCTTCTGGTGGCGGCGCGTCTTTCGCTCCCGCGCCGCGATACAGGCCGTTCCGGCCATACCGCTGCGCTCCGCTGGGCTGTCGCGTATAATGACGCCAGCCATAGCGGGGTGGAGACGGAAATTAGGAGTGTGTCGAGTGGCAGAGCCGAAAGACTTCCGGCGCGCGGAGCGCAGCGGAGCCCTCCCCAACGCGCCGCGCGCTTCGGGGGATGCGGGTGAAGAGCAGCACGAAGCGGGCACGCGCGAGGTCGAGATGTACATCCGGACCTACCAGTCGCTGCTTCGTAGCTCCGGTGAGGTGGGCCTCAAGGCGCTGGTCCAGGCGCACTACAACATTGACTCCGTGCTGCACCCCAACGCGCGCTCCAGCGATCCCGACATGTCGGCCTTCATCTACACGATGCTGCGGCTGCCCAGCGTGATTGTCAATTGCTCGCGCGTGCTGCTGGGCCAGTCAGATGAGGTGTTCGCCCAGCACGGCTTCCAGGTGGAGCAGTGGCAGGCGATTACGGCGTCCGCGCGGCGGCGCAAGTGGTTCTTCGATGGCAAGAACACGCTCGCCGTCTACATCGCCAGCGTCAGCGACACGGACGACATCGTGCCTACCCTGGTCGGCCTGCAGATCGAGTGGAACAAGTTTCACTGGCTGCTCAACGCCGACCCGACGACGATGCAGCTGCTAGAGAGCCGCGTCGAGCGCTCCTCCCCGGTCTACGCCGAGATTAGCAAGGTCGTGCGCGAGCGGCTGCACGTCTCGCTTGAAGACTGGCGGCGGCTGGAGGTCATGTGGGGCGACAACGTCTGGACGAACCTGCTGGCGCTGGGCAAAGAGCGCAAGAACTTCACGCTGCGCATGCTGGGCGGCTCGCACGTCGGCTTCGTGCGCTCCACGCGCAAGTGGTGGACGCCGGTCACCAAGCTGCTGGATGACGCGCGCTTGCAGCGCCGCCCGATTTACTTCGTCTCCAGCAACTCGCACAGCCTGGCCAACATGCTCTCCGGCGTCGCGCGGCGGCGCGAGGAGGAGTTGACGCGCTTCGCGCTGGCGGGCGCCGATAGCTTCCTGGCGGATGAGGGGCGCAAGCTCAAAGAGGGCAAGGCGCCGGGCAACTGGCAGAACTTCCTCTACTACACCGCCCGCGAGTACATGAAGACACCCGCCGGGCAGGGCTTCGCGCGCAGCAAGCCGGTGGAGGAGCAGGAGCGCGGCATCTGGCATGTGGGCGCGCGGCAGGGGCTAGAGCTTGATGTGCAGGTCTTCGATCTCTCCAAGATTCGCCCCGACGACCTCGACCCGCGTGTGCGTGTGCCGGGCGTCGAGCGGCTGGCCGACGCGCGCGGCGTCATCATCAACATCGACTATCCGCTGGGGATGGCCGCCTATCGCGTGCTGCGCGAGGTGCTGGAGAACCTGATCCAGGTGAAGGGCATCTACATCCTGGGCAAAGCGGCGACGCTCAACGGCAGCATCGGCGACGTGATGATCTCCAATGTCGTGCTGGACGAGCACAGCCTGAACACCTACTGGCTCGATAACCCCTTCACGGCGGCGGAAGTTGGCGCCAACCTGGTCTATGGCGCCGTGCTCGACAATCAGCGCGCCGTCTCCTCGAAGGGCACCTTCCTGCAGAACCGCGCCTACCTGGACTTCTACTATCGCGCCAACTACAGCGTGGTGGAGATGGAGTCCGGCCCGTACCTGGACGCGGTCTACGAGAGCCTCTACATGACGCGCTATCCGACCGGCGAGAACATCAACTTCGCCCGGCTGCCGTTCGACCTGGGCATGATCCACTACGCCTCGGACACACCCTACACGCGCGGCAAGAACCTCGGCGCGGGCAGCCTCTCGTACTACGGCATGGACTCGACCTACGCCGCGACGACCGCTATCGTCGCGGCGCATCCTCGATAGCGAGCTCGGCGGCGTGCGTGGTGACGCGGTCGCCCGCGCGGAGGCCATCCGCCTGCGCCGCGGGGCGGGCGACGGCCACGCGCCAGCGGCAGGGCGCGGGCGGGCGTAAGCGACGCTCTGCCGCGCTCAACCGAGCCGAACCATCGGTGGGCCACGTCACCGCCACCCAGCTCTACGGCCCCTATGGCGGCGTGCGCTACCAGAACGGCTCCCTGCCCGGCACGCGCGCCTACACCGGTCAGCGCGCCGACGCCGCCACCGGGCTGGACTATTACAACGCCCGCTACTACGATCCCATCGCCAGCCAGTTCACCAGCGCCGATACGACGCTGGCCGGCGGACTCAACCGCTACGCCGCGTCTGCGGTGCGCCGCCAAAGGATCTGTCACTAGGCGGAACCGTGTTGCACGTGAACCGTCGGATTCCGTGGCCGTAGGCGCCACGAGGAGTTTTGCCCGTGGACGAGCAAGCAGAGCACTGTATTCCGTGGAACCCCATTCCGCACGAGTATAATCGGTTGTCAGACCTTGGGATCACCAATTTTGGCGAGATTGGCGTTGAGAGGACGGAGGGGGTGGCGTGTATTATTCACTCATTCCCGCCCGACGCCGCGCCTCGACGTCGCCACCGATGGAGAATCTTCTTCCGGGGGACTTGGGCCTTTCGACTTCGCCCCGTCGTATTTGGTGAGTGGCCTGAGGCTTTGCCGATAACGCTGCCACCCAAGTCATGGTCCATCTCAGGAAACAGGCGGGTTGCCCTCTGGGAGATTACCTCATCCGCCTATGTGGCGCAAAGCGTTGATCCCGGAGACCGAGATGAAGCCCACCATTATGTCCTTATGAATCACGACATGGCCTACGAAGTGATCGCCGTTGATCTACCGCGTCGAAGACCTTGGGGAGTATGAGAGCCCGACACGTCCGTGACTGGGCCTGCGAGAGGAGTCAGCGAACCCACGCTGTGGTGGTAGGCGCGCCGCAGGCGCCCACGGCAGCACGTCCCTCTACAGGAGGGCTTTTGCCGGCGACACCCTCGACCGACGGACGACTCGCCCGGCAGGCGCTGGCCCTGATGGCGACACAGCGGCGGCGAGCACGACTGAAGGCTACACCTACGGCGACAGCGCGCACGCCGATGCGGCGACGGCGATCGGCTCCAACTGGACGGCCAGCTACGACACCAACGGCGACCTGCTCTGTCGCGCCGCGACCAGCGCGACGACTTGCGCGGGCACGCAAACCGGCGCGCAACTCAGCTACGACAACGAAGGACAGCTGACCAGTTGGCAAAACGCGCCTAGCAGCCCCACCAGCACCGACACCTTCCTCTACGATGGAGAAGGCAAGCGCGTCGAGCAGGTGGCAACGAATAACGGAACCACAGCTACCACTCGCCTATGTTGGCGGTCTGGAGGAAATCACCACCAGTGGGTCGAATACGACCACGACAGCGTACTACGGCGGGATCGCGCTGAGCGTCAATGGCGCGCTCAGCTACATGCTCAGCGATGGGCTAGGTAGCGTCTCGGCAAGTGTGAGTAGCGGCGGCAGTGTCACCGCGATCCAACTCTATGGGCCGTACGGGGCGGTGCGCTATAGCAGCGGGACGCTACCAACGAGCTATGGCTACACGGGGCAGCGAGCCGATTCGGCGACGGGGTTGGACTACTACACCGCACGATATCTTGATCCTGTTGCAGGTCTGTTCATCAGCGGGGATACGACGCTGGCGGGTGGATTGAACCGCTTTGCATACGTAGAGGGCAATCCTGAGACTTGGACAGATCCAACGGGTCATTCTCCAGAGGGTGGGACTTACAAGCACAAAGGATTGCTCGAACAATTGCGCGATTGTAAGAATGATCCAGGGAGATGCATACGCCAAGTAGTAATCGGAGTAGCAGCGGGTTACGAACTCGCAAAGGGCCTTCTCGGCATCGGAAGTGGGGTTGATATTCGAAGAGATATCCCTGAAGCGCCTCCAGTGCAAGTGACGACTACCGCACCTGGTGGGTCAGACGAGCCTAAGCTAGCACTACCGGAGGGTGGTAGCTGTGGTCCTGTGGTTGTAATCGTGTGCGATCCTCCCGCTAACAGTGAACCTACATCAAACGCGCCAACAGGTAGCGCCTCGACATCACCGAATAAACCAGGAAATGGCTCAAATGCGCCTGCATTTGGGACGAGTAGCGCTCCTGGTTTCGGGCCTCAACAACATTGGGGGCGGGGTTATTCACCAGGCTCTGCTGGGTCAGAGGGAACCTCTAGCGGAGGAACTACAAGTGGAAGCTCGAGTACATCTCCAGCTTGGTCATTCTCTTTGCCTGATTGGGTGGCTCCTGTTGCAGTTACCGTCGCTGCCGTGGTAGTCGTGGCAGTAGTGATAATAGCGTGTCCTGAGTGCGTAATAGGAGCCGGAGTGGCGGCAGCTTTCTTTTAGCCTGACCAAGACAGCAACAGATAGCAAGCAGTGAGCTTTGAGTAGACACGTACGCATCGCTCACTGCTTGCGTTGTTATCACAATCTCGGTTACTGCGCACAAATATTGGGGAACGGGTACAATTCAATTCGCTTCCCATACAAAAGCTACAGGAGCTGGATATGTCGCAACTCGCTGATGATTTTCGTCTCCATGCGTGTCGAAATCTTGATGAAAGCAAGTTCGAGTTTGTGCTGCAGCAAAGTGACCTCGCGCTTGCCTTTGAACCTGAGGCGAACGATTTGTTGGCATTCAAGGCTGAAGCTTTGCTTGGTCTAGAGCGCTATGATGAAGCGCTTGGTATAGCGACCCGACTTGTACATCAAAATGCCGATTCAGCAGCGTATTGGCTCTTGCTCTGTCGCGCGCTTCGTGGACTGGGTTATGAAGACCTCGCCTTGCGTACAAATGCATATGCCGCTGATCATTTCGCATCGGATTTTGAGACAGATCGATTCCGTGGTGATACCTTGTTCGCCAGTGAACGATTTGAGGAGGCGAATGCTGCATATGAGACGACACTGCAGCGATTTGGGCAAAAACCGCAAGCATGGGAAATCTGGTACAACTCTGCCACCTGCTTGAAGAATCTCGGACGCCAATCTGAAGCGAGAGATGCGGATCGCCACGCGTTACGCCTACTCCAGCAACTTCTTGCATTAGGCGAAAGCTATACAGAGAAACAACATGCAGCGCTTCTGAGTTCTTTGGGTATCCTCTATTTTCGTCTAAATCAGTTTGCTCAAGCTGAGCGTGCGTTTTCTGACTCCTTTGTTGTTAGTGGACATGGGGCTGCAGCATATTGGTATGCGCAAACTCTTCGTGCGCAAGGGAAAAAGCTTGGCGTGGTACTTACCTTGCCATGGGTGCTCCGTAACTCTTGGAATGAGGATCACGGGAGACGAACGATGCGTTCTCGGATGCTCAAACAGCGTGCAGTAATTTTGCCAGACACCATTCAACACATTGAATCACTCATTTCGTGACAGTATTTATCAATGCGCCCTGTGTTTAGTGAGCAATAAATGTTAATTGCTCAGGTAACCTTCTTGGCGTACAAGTATTAGAGCAAATCCGCAAAAGATTGGACAGGCGAGCAGCGCCTGAAGCTGCGCCGGACAGAGGCGATTCACAGCCTGCCAGCCCTACCTTTCTGAGCTTTGCTGTAAGTAATCAGTGATGGTATCCTTCGGGCGCTTGCCGTGGTTGCGAAAGCCACGCTGGGCCTGCTGACCAGCGCCACCCTGGGCGCTTTCACCGGTGGCACAGACAGCTACAGCGCCAGCTACGACGCGCTGGGACGCCTGACCAGCGAGCAATACACCTCACCCCACCGGTCGTCCACGCACGCTCTACCAGGTCCAGCCGACCTACGACGCGCTGGGCAATGTCCTCGAGACGGTGACCACGCTGCCGCAGGGCGTGGATACCCAGGTCTTCTGCTATGACGACCTCTCGCGGCTGGTCTGGGCAGGCTCAACGGGGACGCCATCCTGCGCCAACGCGCCGACACCGAGCGATACCGGCAGCCTGGCGGGGACGGGCGCGGCGTACAGCGCAAGCTACGCCTACGACAGCATGAACCGACTGACCAGCTCGCCGCTGGGGAGCTACACCTACGGCGACAGCGCGCATGCCGATGCGGCGACCGCGATTGGCTCCACGTGGACGGCCAGCTACGACGCGGCGGGGGACATGATCTGCCGCGCTCCCAGCAGCGCGACGACCTGCGCGGGGACACCGACTGGCGCACAACTCAGCTACGACAACCAGGGCCAACTCGCCGCCTGGCAGAATGCGCCCAGCAGCCCGACCAGCACCGCGACGCTTCCTCTACGACGGCGAGGGCCACCGCGTCGAGCAGGTGACGACGAGCGGCGGGACCACGACGACCACGGCCTACATCGGCAGCGTGGAGGAGATCGCGACCACCGGCTCGACCACCACGACGACCGCGTACTACGGCGGCCTGCGCTCTCAGGTCAACGGCGCGCTCAGCTACACCCTCAGCGATGGGCTGGGCAGCGTCTCCGCGGCGGTCTCCACCGAGCGGGACCGTCACCGCCACCCAGCTCTACGGCCCCTACGGCGGCGTGCGCTACCAGAACGGCAGCCTACCCGGCACGCGCGCCTACACCGGCCAGCGCGCCGACGCGGTGACCGGGGCTAGCCTCTATCGGCGCGCCAGCTCCTCCTTCGCAGGCGCGCTCCCCCGCTCTTCGCCCGCTGTGACGCACGCCATTGACAGCGACCAGACGCCCCGCTACCATAGCTCCGCACGCTGGGCGCGCCCATCCGCTGCGTAGGGATGTCGCCGGTCCACGCGCGCGGAGGAGAGAACTCATGAGGTGTCTGAACAGTCTGACACGCCGCACCCCCACACTGCTCGCACGCGGGCTCACGCTCGCCCTCGCGCTCACCGCGCCGCTCGTCCTCGCCGCCTGCGCGAGCGCCAGTACCTCTGGGCAAGTGACCGTCATCGTCACAGCTACACCGCAGGCGACCGTGACCGCCACCCCGCTGCCCGCATGTGTCCAGCTCGCGCCCGGCTCGGCGCCTTTCACCGGCATTAGTGGCATCTCCGGCCTCACGCTGCCGTCGGGGGCCTATAGCGCCAGCCCCGCCTATACCGGCGGCGGCGCGGGCAAGTATCGCATCGCCAGCTATACCGTCTGCTTCCAGGGCGCTGAGTCAGCGATTGACGGCCCCTCCTCCAGCTCGACCCTGATGCAGCTGAAGGCGTCGGGCTGGGCGCTCAACAACCTCTTCCCCGATCCAAGCAACTTCTCCTACCTGGATTTCTGCAGCAACAGCCATAACTGCGTCAACTCCAAAGGCGCGCCCAACCCCTTCACCTTCATCGGCTTCCAGCAGTACACCAGTCATCCCAACGGCTACACCACCTTCACCTTGCAGGTGGCGACCATCTCCGCGCCGTCCTGCCTCAACGACCCGAACTATTACGCGGGAACGCCCAAGTACGCCCTCTACTACGACACCAATAGCGCCAGCCCCAGCGGGAGCCCGCAGAACCACTTCCAGATGCCGCCCGCCACCCGCGTGAGCACCTTCCAGGGCGGCGGCACGGCCGGCTCGACGTATGTCTACTACTGCAGCGCGGGGACCCAG
This sequence comes from uncultured Chloroflexia bacterium, assembly GCA_963809385.1. Lineage (GTDB taxonomy): Bacteria > Chloroflexota > Ktedonobacteria > Ktedonobacterales > JADMIN01 > JAKAIY01. Next base: position 207,475 of record CAWEJL010000004.1, read on the forward strand.
GCCAGCGTGGTCGGCTTCCTCAAGCAGGCGATGACCAACACCGGCTGGACGGTCTCCAGCGCGACGTCCAGCGGGTTCAGCGCCAGCTATGGCAGCGGGCCAACCTACCGGATCGACATCCTGGTCCAGAATCCCAACAACTACTACCTGCGCGTCTTCGTCCCAATGTGATAGCGGCATGCGGGCGGGCTTCCACTGCGTTCGCGCGCAGCCCGGCTCCAAACATTTCCGCTGCGCGCTTCCCTTGAACGCCGCCGCCAGAGGCTTCACCGGCCAGCGCTCCGCGTCCGTTTACCGGGCGGAGCGCTGGCCGGCGCGGGCGCGCGCCTTGGCGGCTTCAGCGGCGCGGTCCTTCGGCGGGGCGCTGGTCTCCAACGCGGCGAGCAGGTCGTGGGAAATAGCGGAGATCGCGTCAACCGCCGCGTTGAAGGCCGCTTCATTGGCTTTCGAGGGCTTGTTGGCGCCACTGATCTTGCGCACGAATTGCAGGGCGGCGGCATGGATCTCGTCCCCGGTCGCGGGCGGATCGAAGTTGTAAAGCGGTTTGATGCTGCGGCACATACGCGGTTCTCTCCATGCGCACCCCAGGCGCGTCCCGTCCTCGTCAGGCCGGCTCGATAGCGCAGGGCAGCGCGCGGCGCGCCAGCTCGTCGCGGTAGTGCTCCGCCAGCTCGCGCGGGCAGGTGACCACCAGCGCGACCCCCGCCCGCATCGCGTCGGCCAGAATGCGCGCGGCGCGCTCCTCGCCGACCATCGGCGTCAGGGAGCGTGAGCATGCGCTAGTCGCCGTGCCATCACACGGTCTCAACGTCAGCAGGACACGATACAGCGGGAGCGTGCTGAGGGCAAGCGCGATCTCATCATCAGATCGCTGGCGAGGCGTCTTGACCGCGCATTCTCGATCGCGCTTGTGAGCGAATCGCTCAAACCATGGCACTCGCATCGGTTCACGCCTCCCCGCCACTGCGCGTACCAGCCGCCGGGGTGGCCGGCTGGCCCCATCTCCGCTCGTGTGGCGCTTTGAGAAATGAGACGCGGGGCGGCGCCTCTTCGCCACATTCCAGCCTTCCGGCAGGCCGCTCCCCCATCACGCCGCTCGCCCGGCGCGCGTTGTGATAGGCGCGTAGCGTTGTGTTCAGGCTGAGACACGCGGGCGCGGCGCGTCCGCCGGACGGATCGCGCCCCCAGCGCCACCCAGTTTGACGGCGGAGGAGATTCTCTAACGGCGCTATGCGACCGGTGAAATAGGTGCAATAGACGCGCAATCGTTCGAAAGCATGCGTGAGCGCATAGCTGGTAGCCGCCCTCGCGATCTACCACCACCGGGCGCATAGTTGTATCACACATGTAACGCGCACGTCTGATATAGGAGCAAGAATCCGATATTTCCCTACACAGGAACCGCTAAGCAATACAGTCTAGATTCTTGCGCGATTTATATGCTATAGTATGGCTGCTCTTGCGTTTTCGTGGCGAAAACGATCTCCAATCCTTAAACTGGAAGGAGTCCATACGATGCGGGGTGCACTCGTATTGGCGATTTTGAATAGCATAATCAAAATATGGTCTGCACATGGATTTGTTGTGGTGACAATCGCATGCGCCGGCGCGCTGATCGTGATGGCGCTGGTACGTCAGACCCGCGCAGGCCTAACACGCGCGCAATCTCCCAGGCGACAGCCCTCTACACCGATTCCCACCCGCGCGTCGCTTCCTCATGAGAATGGCCGCCCATTACCCACTACTGCGCATCACCCACAATCATTCACTGACGCCACTGCTCGCGCGCTCCATAATTCCTCCTCCAGCGATTTGCCCCCCAGACCGGCGTTTGCGCGCGAACGGAACCTGTTCGCGAGCGCGTTTGACGCGCCTGGAGAAACGCCCGCTAGCTCCGGCGATGACGCTCCGGAAGACGCCATCGCGCCCCCAATCTGGCGCCGCGTCGAGTCGTTGATCGAGGCGCATCGTGTCGCGACCCTCGCGCTGACCGGCGAGGCGCTGGGCGAAGCCGTGTTGATCGAGCCACCGCCACCCATCTGGCGTGACATGAGCGCCCTGCGTATCGAAGTAGCGGAGATGACGGGCGCGCCCGAGGCCGCCGAACGGGAGACCGAGTGGGCCAGCGCGCCACCGCCGCCGATCTGGCGCACGGCAAGGCTTCACGAGCTTACTGGTCTGAGGCTTGCGCGTACAACTAGTAGTTCCGACGGAGATGAAGTGGAGTCGCTCGGTCTCTCTGAGATCGCAGGCGCGGCGCCGATTTGGACAACCTGGGTCTCTAGCGATTGGCCCGAGACGCGCACAATATCAACTGCTCAGGATTTGACTACTACTGACGCGCGCTCCGTCCGGAGCGCGCCGCCAATCTGGGCGTCGCACGTTCGCCAACGGTGATGTGAAGGATACCATCCCCCCGTTCCGCCCACTAACCGAGCGCTCGGCAGGGGATTTGGAGGCCATTTGGATACGATTATGAGTGAATTCATACCGCACCCAAAACGTGATGATGATGCGCTACGCCACCTTGATGAATACTATGCGGCAGTGCTAAATTGTCAAGTAAGCGATCTGCACACAAGAGGCTGGACGCCGATCGCGTCCCGCGCCGAGAATGACCCCATGACGCTACTGTTTGGCTTGCGGCAAGTTGTCTACCTGTTCGCACCCGCGCGTGAAGGCTCGCGCACGGCGGGGCCAGCCGGAGTCGCGTCGCTGGCGGCGGAGCTGCATGATGAGGTCGGGAGCCTCCTCAACATGGCGAAACCCCAGGAATTCTTTCGACCGGCGTGGCTAATGCGGCTGGACAAGCTGGTCCGTGACAGTGTCAAACGCCCGCTTGCGCCCGGCTGCGAGCCACGGCTGGGCGTGTGGTACACGACGCGCGGGCGCTTTCAGCCGTACATGGGGCCTTGGGTCGAGTGGATCGAGCGACTGGATGAGTCAACCGAGACCGATCCATTCGCGCTCGCACTGCTGGCGCGGCATGGTGGAGGCGTCTTCGTCGTGCGCTATTGCGGCTCGATCATCGCCTATATCGGGTTGCGCGCGTACTCGCCGCATGTCTGGGAGCTGACGGAGCCTTGTTTGACGGCCAGTGTGCATTCCCATTAATCTCGCGAACCAATGAACTATTTACCGCGCTGATCGCGCGCGCCACCCGCGCCGCCGTGGAGGATGACCGCATCCCCATCTGCACGATCAGCTTCAGGGCGACCGCATTGCGGCGCGCGCTCGCCGCGTCCGGCTATCTCCAATACGCGCACTCCAGCGTCTACGCCACGACCACGCCCTGAGCCATTTCCAGACGATGTGATGCGCCGGATGAATTGCACGCGCGGGCGTGGCGATGCTACACTATAACGACGCCCCGCGCCAGCGGCTCGCTCCCAGGACACACCACGCGCGCGGGCATTGTCGGAGGCGAGGCGGCATTATGAGCGCATCTTTTCAGGATTTTGGCCACGCGGAAATACTCGACGCTGAGGCCATCGGCCAGCCAGGCTCCCGTCGCTTCCGCATCTTTGTGCGCAGCTCGCGCGGCGCCGCGAGCCTCTGGATGGAGCGCGACCAGCTCGAGACACTGTCGGCGGCGATCGAAAAGGTGCTGGCGCAAAGTAGCGGCGTCATGACCTTGCGCGCGGAGGCGCAGGCCAACCCCTCGCCTCCTCCCGGCGCGCCGGATGATTTCCCCAGCGACCCGGATGTTGAATTCCAGGTTGGGCCAATGCAACTCGGCTACGATGAGGACGACGAGGAGCTGCTGCTGCGCGCCACGCCGCTCGAGCTGATCGAGGAAGATGGTGAGCTCTACGCGCGCGACGCCGAAAACGCGACCTTCAGCGTGATCTTCTCCCGCTCGCAGGCGCAGCAGCTTTGCTCAAGCGTCAACAGCCTCACGCTGCTGGGCAGGCCGCGCTGCCCCTTCTGCGGCAGGCCGATGCAGGCGCGCCACTTCTGCGAGAAGCAGAACGGCTTCCATCCCCCCAACCTCAATTAAGGCGGCGCGTGTGGCGCGCGGACGATCATTAATGCGTAATTTTCGCTGTCGAGAGCGAACTGTGACTGGGCGAATAGAGAATCTGGCGTGCTCGCGCGTATATACAGCGAGCAGGGGGATGCGCCCGCCATCACTTTGACGTGTGACTGGAGGGAGCCTGCGCCGACCGACCCCTGGCTGGAGGTCTCCCATGACACGCGGACTCTATCGTGTTTATCTGTACGTGGTTACCATCGCGCTCGCCGGCTTCGCCACATTCAGTCTGGCGTTTCTGCTGGGGGCGCTTTTCGGGCTCACACCGCTGCGCGGCTCTAACTCAGCCCCGACTGGCGCCGATATCACCCAGGCAGTGATTCTGTTCGCCGTGACGGTGCTTGTCGTTGGCGCGTTTGGCGGCCTCCACTACTGGCTCATCCGCCGCGATAGCGCGGGCGACCCGCATATCAACGAGAGCGGCGTGCGGGCCTTCACGCTCAACGTGGCGGAGGGCATCGCGATTCTGATCGCCGTCAGCGCGGGCGGTCGTCGTCGCTGTCACAGCTTGGCAGCTACTACAAACTCGGACATCTCGACATCGCTCGCGGGCGCGCTGGCTACGGCGGCGCTGGCGTTCGCGTTGGAGTGGGAGCGGCGGCGCGCGACGCCCACACACGGCGCGGCGCTGGTCTTCGAGCGGCTGCGGCGCCACGGCGTCCCGCTGATCTTGCTCGCCACCGTGCTCCCCGCGATATATACCGCCGTTGAAAATACCGAGCGCGTCATCGCCCAGCAGGCGAACATCATCGCTTGCTCCGCGCCGAATTCCCAAGGCCAATTCTTCCCGAATGGACCGCAAACCGATGTACCTGCCTCCCTGCGTGGGAAACGAGGTCTATGGCGCGTGGGCGGCGGCTGTGCTGGCGGCGGCGGCGTGGCTCTGGTTCCTCTGGCTGGGCCAGCGCGACTCGCGCTCGCTGCTGCGGCAGATCCTGACGCTGATCGGCTGGACGGCGGGCGGCATGATCTTGCTGGCGATCACCCTGGAGCGCGCGGCGGAATACGTGCTGCGGCTGGTAACGCCCGGAGCCAGCGCGCCCAACTACCTCGACGAGTTCAACTTTGGCCCTCTCTTTGTAGCGTCGGCCATCGCGCTTGCGGTCTACGGCTGGACGCTGCGTGAGCGGGAGGTGGATGCGCCGATGAGCGCGCCCGCGGTCCGTCTGACGATGCGCGCGCTCTCTGGGGCGGTCCTCGCCGCGCCGTTCTGGATTGGCGTGTTCTTCGTCGTGCGCAACGTAATTGTCGCTATCTCGCCCGCGGCGACGGCGCCAACGGCGAATGAGTGGGATACCGCCATCGCGTTCGTCATCGCTGGTGTGGGGTATATCCCGCTGGCGCTCTGGCTGGGCGCGGGCTCGCGCGCGGAAGATATCAACGGGCCACGGCGTGGCTTCGTGCTGGCGCTGCTGGCGGCGGGCGCGCTGGTGACGGCGGGCGCGGCGGCGACGCTGCTCTACACGGTCATCACACCACTGCTCGGCGTGCCGCTGGACAACTGGCAGGACCTGGCGCGCGGCGCGGGCGCCGCGCTGATCACCGGCGTCGCGCTGGGCGGGCTGTATCTGTTCATCGCGCTGCGTGAGAAGCAGTTCGTCCCGGCGCCGAAAGCCCCAGAGGTCGCGCCGGAAGCGGCTCCAATCCCACCACCGGCTCCGGCTCCGGCGGGCAGCCTCGATGAGGTGCTGGCGCAATTCAAGGGCGGTGATCTCTCCCAGGAGGCCACCGCCGAGCGCATCCGCACGCTGGCGCGCGAGGGCGCGCTGGTCTGATGCCAAGGCTGGCGCGCCCATCTGGCCTTCCACGGCTGGCGCGCCACGCCACGCCTCGCATGCTTTGACAGCGCCCGCGCGCGGCGCCTACAATACAGCGCCTGTAGCGGCTTCTGGATGGCCAGGAGCCGCGCGCGGCTGTGACAGGAAAGGAATGATCCCCTACGCCCAAAACCGAAAAGCTCATTGACCTGACCGCCGAGAGCGGCCCTGAGCGCGCCTACCTGATTGCGGTAGACATGGACAGTGAAGACGCGCTGTGGGATGTTGAGGATTCGCTGGCGGAGTTGGCGGCGCTGGCGCGCACGGCGGGCGCGGAGGTGGTTGGCGCGCTCTCGCAGCGGCTCCAGACGCCTACCGCGGCGCTCTATCTGGGAAAAGGCCGGGCGAATGAGCTGGCCACGCTCTGCCGTGACCGCGATATTAGCCTGGTGATCGCTGATGACGAGATCAGCCCGACACAGCAGCGCAACCTGGAAGAACTGACCGGCGTGCGGGTGATTGACCGCACGGCGCTGATCCTTGATATCTTCGCCCAGCACGCGCGCACGCGCGAGGGTCAGCTCCAGGTGGAGCTCGCCCAGCTTGAATACCGTTTACCGCGCCTGTCGGGCAAGGGCAAGGCGCTCTCGCGCGTGGGCGGTGGCTCGCGCGGCGCAACGGGCGGCGCGGGCGGCGCCATCGGCGTGCGCGGCCCTGGTGAGACGAAGCTGGAGCAGGACCGCCGCCGCATCCGCGCGCGCCTCGCCGAGCTGCGGCGCGATCTGGAGCAGGTGCGCGAGTCACGCGCCACCCAGCGGCGGCAGCGCGCGCGCCAGGGATTGCCAGTGGTGGCGGTCGTTGGCTACACTAACGCCGGCAAGTCCACACTGTTCAACGCGCTGACGGACGCCAGCGCGCTGGCCGAGAACAAGCTCTTCGCCACGCTCGACCCGACTACGCGGCGCATCATCCTGCCCAACCACCAGGAGGCGCTGCTGACCGACACCGTCGGCTTCATCCAGAAGCTGCCCACCACACTGGTCGCCGCTTTCCGCGCCACGCTGGAAGAGGTGCTGGAGGCCGATGTGCTGCTCGAAGTGGTGGACGTGACACACGAGAACGCCATCGAGCAAAGCCAGACGGTCAACGATGTGCTGGGCGAGCTGGGCGCGGCGGACAAGCCGCGCGTCACCGCGCTCAACAAGATTGACCTGCTGCCCGACCCCTCGGTGGTGGATACCTCGCTCTACGCCAACGCGATTCCCGTTTCGGCGACACGGCGCATGAACCTCGACGCGCTGATGCGGGCGGTGGGTGAGGTAATCGCGGAGCGCATGGTGCGCATGCAGTCGCTGATTCCCTTCGACCGCGGCGACCTGGTGGAGCTGTTCCACCGGCGAGGGCAAGTCTACCGCCAGAGCGAGACGGCGGATGGCACGCTGATCACCGGCGCCGTGCCGCGCGCGTTAGCGCCCATCTTCGGACCGCTGCGGGTGGACCCAGAGCGTGGCCGCCGCCGCGCCTTCGCCATCCCCGCGCTCGACGCGGACGCGCTGGTCGCGGCGGAAGCTGACAGCGAGTGAGGGGAGCGTTCTTCCTACAGCCCGCGCGGTGGCCATGTAAAGGCCGCCGCGCGGGCGTCTTCATGCGCTGGCTTGAGGCCAAGCAGGTAGGCACGCCTCCACGAACGCGCTCAGGCGCGTGGTGTAGGGTTCCCCGTAGGCGTCTTCAGTCGAATACCGGATGGGGGCGTCTCCCTGGTTGCGCATCGTGAAGCCTCCCGTGGTCGCTCGTCGAGCCGGACAGCGCTTTACCCGTATATCCGGGCCACTGGCCGCGCTCGCCAGCCATCTCATGGCTCCTCGATCTCGTCCAGCGAGACCAGCCCGTTCTTCAGCGCGTAGATCACCGCCTGCGTCCGGTGCGCCAGCTGGAGCTTGCTCAGGATGTTGCCGACGTGCGTCTTCACCGTCTCATCGGTGACCACCAGCGCCTCGGAGATCTCGTGATTCGTCCGTCCATGCGCGAGCTGGCGCAGCACCTCCCGCTCGCGCTCCGTCAGCGCCGCGCCCATCCGTTCGCGCGCCTTCTCGCGCGTCAGCTCCTGCAGGAGCGCCGCCGCCACCGCCGAGCCCAGCAGCGTCCGCCCACGCGCCGCCGCCCGGATCGCCTCCAATAGCGCCTGCGGGTCGGCGTCCTTGCGCACATAGCCCAGCGCGCCAGCGCGCAGCGCCGCGACGACCGCCGCATCCTCCGTCGCGCTCGTCAGCGCCACCACCTGCGTATGCGGCGAGAGCGCCCGCGCCCGCCGCGTAGTCTCGACGCCGTCTATCCCACCCGGCATCAGCAGGTCCATCACCAGCACATCCGGCAGCCAGCCTTCGAGCGATTCGAGCGCCTCCTCGCCGCTCGACGCCTCGCCCACGACCACCAGATCAGCGAACGACTCCAGAAATGTCCGCAGCCCGCGCCGCACGACCGCGTGATCGTCCACCAGCGCCACTCGCACGCGCTCGCTCTCCGCCGTCATGCCCGCGCCTCGCTTCCCATCGCGCCCGCCAGCGTCCGCCGCCAGCGCCAGGTCTGCCAGGTCTCCACCCCGTTGAACGCGATCATCAAGCCCAGCAGCGCGATGCTAGCGGTATCGCTCCACTGACCCGGCGTGCGTGGCGGCAGCGCTGGCGTCCAGCCTCCAAAGAGCAGACCCAGGATGATGATGACGCTGATGACACCCCACATGCCGAGCGTCTCGCGCCAGCGCCGTTCGATGCTCCACTGGCGTTGCGCCAAGGGCAGGATACGATACCAACGCTCCGACGCGCGCCGCCAGCGCTCCCAGTTCCAATAGCCCAGCGCCAACAGCGCCACCACCGCTAGCGCCGCGACCCACTCCGCCACGCCCGGCGCCCAGTCCGGCGGCGGGCTGACCGGCAAGTATCCAGCACAAAGCGCCAGCCCGAAGAGCAGCCAGGCCAGCGACTCGCGGTCACCACGGCGCTGCGCCAGCTCCGGCTCGCTGCCGGCGCCTGCCAGCCGCGCCACCTCGTTCAGCGCCGCGCGCCCCAGCGCTCCAGCCAGGCTCGCCAGCGCGAAGCCCGCCGCCACCATCCAGAACGGCAGGCCAAGTAGCAGCAACAGGAACGCAACGCGCAGAATGTTGTCTGTCCACTGTCGCCACCAGGCGCCACGACTCAGCGCCGCATCCAGCGCTATCTGCCGCGCCAGTTCCTCCGGAGCGATCACGCGTGGCGGCTCCGCCAGCGGCAGACGGACGCGCGCCACCGTCCCCTGACCCGGCGCGCTTTCGATCTCCGCCGTCCCGCCCAGCGCCCGCGCTCGCTCGCGCAGGTTGTTCAGCCCCATGCCGCCGGGAGCCGCCACCACGTCGAACCCCTGGCCGTCGTCACGCACCTCCAGCGCCATCTCGCCGCCCTGCCGCTCCAGCCGCAGCGCGACATGCCGCGCGCGGGCGTGCCGCGCCACGTTCGCCAGCGCCTCCTGCGCCATGCGGAATAGCTCCTCCTGCGCGCGCGGCGGTAGACGGTCCGCGGGCGGCAGCTCGCCGACCGTCACCGACACCTCGGCGCCCGTCCGGTATCCCAGCGCCGTGAGCTGATCGCGCAACGCCTCCACCAGCCCGACATTCTCCAGCGGCGCGGGACGCAACTGTTGCAGCAGCGCCGTCATCTCCGCCTGCGCCGCCCGCGCGCCCACCTGGATGTCATCCAGCGCGCTGAGCGCGCCTCCCGCGTCCGCCCCGGCCCGCGCCCGCGCCGCCGCCGCGCTGACATCTATGCTGAAGAGCTGCTGCTTGATCGAGTCGTGGAGCTCGCGCGCCAACCGGTTGCGCTCCTCACGCGCCGCCGCTTCGCCCACCTGTCGCATCAGCTCCTCGTGATACGCCTCCGCCTGACGCTCACGCTCTACCACGCCCGTCATCCGCGCGCTGACCGCCACCACTCGCGCCAGGAGTCCCTCCAGCGGCCACACGCGCGCAGGAATGGATGGAGCCTCACCGCGCGCCAGCCTTTCCAGCGTCGCGTCCAACTCGCCCAGCCGCGCCAGCAGCGGCAGCGAGAACGTCAGGCCAGCGAGGATGGCGGCGCCCGCGCTCATAGCGAGCAGCGTGGGCAGGGAGACGCTCAGACGCGCGAGCCACAGCGCCAGCCCGGCGCCCGCCACGCCCGCCACGCCGGATCCCAGCCCTATCAGGATAACCGCCGTCCCTGGCGTATGACTGATGCGCAAGCCGCTGACAGGTCTCATGGAGCGCCCCTTACGTCATCCCTTACGACGCGCGCCGGTCGCGCGGATCGGCGCCGCGCAGGCCAATCATCGCGTAGACGCCACTCACCAGAATCAGCGCGCCCGCTGCGCAATATATTGTATCCACCGGCCCAAACGTCATGCCAAGCGCGCGCGCCGAGAAGTCGCGCAGCGTCCCACTATCGAGATACCCGGCGAGCGCCGCCCCCGCCAGCGTGGCCCCTACGCCAATCGGCGTAATCAGCGACGAGACGCGGCCAATCAGCCGCTCCGGCGTCTCGCGCAGCAGCAGCGGCCCACCGGCGACATCCAGCGCGGCGAGCGGCGCGCCGGTGAAGAAGAGCAGCGTGGCCGCCGCCGCAAAGCTATCGAGCCGGGCGTAGACGATCACCAGCGCGCCGAGCGCGACGGTCGAGAGACAGAGCGTGCGCGCCAGCCCGACGCGCTGCGCCAGCGCGCCCGCGAGCACGGCCCCCGCGATCAGACCAAGACCCAGCGCCGTATTGAGCAGCCCGTACAACTCGAGCGGTGTATGCAGATTATGCGTTGTGAAAAACACATCCAGCGCGTTCAGCGCCCCCGCGCCGAGCATGGCGATCCCCGTGACCAGCGCGAGGACACGCAGTATGCGCGACTGGAACAGGTAGGCGATGCCCTCGCGCATCTCCTGAGCGAGGCTTCCGCGCGCCTCCGTCGCGGCGGCTTCGCTAGCGCCACCGGGGCTGACGCGCAGCGCCGCCAGCATGGCGAAGGCGATAGCGAACGACGCCGCGTTGATCAGCAGCGCCCATTCTGCGCCAAACGCGATCGTCAGCGGCGCCGCGATGGCTGGGCCAACCAGCATCGCCAGGCTCACCGACCCCTGCAGGAATCCCATCGCGCGCGGGCGCGCGGGCTCGCTGACGATCATGCCGATCAGCGCCAGCGAGGCGGGCCGCGTGAACTGGCTGATGATAGCCAGCAGCGCAACGGCGCCATAGATGACGCCGAGCGTCCAGGGGACCGACCGGGACGCGCCCGCAAGCGGGCCAACGTTAGCGAGGCCTGTAGCCAGCCCCAGCCCCAGCGCGACGAGCGCGCTGAGCGCGGCGCCCGCGAGCGTAACGGTGCGCTTGCCCATGCGGTCCACGAGTGCGCCCGCCACAGGCGCGACAAGTATCGCTGGAGCCGCGGCCGCAATGAAGACGCCGCTGACCGCAAGCGGCGCCCAGACCTGCCCGCGCGCGATGACGGCGGCGATCCAGACGACGAGCGTGGTGTTGAAGATGAAGTCACCAAGGATAGAGACCGTCTCTCCAGTCCATAGCAGCACGAAATTACGGTTGACGAAAAATCCCTCACGTGGCGCGATCTGTGGCTCTGATACCTGATTGGATGGCGCGATGGCGTTCATATAACGCCTCCTTTCCGCTCCTCAGTGTAGAAGCCACACGCACGCGCGCCATCGCCCGTCAGAGTGGAAGCGTTCTCCCCCGAACGGGGGAAGCGCGCGCCTTTTTGCCATCTTTTCGATCATGGGGGCAAGCGGCGCGAACTGCGCCGTTTTGTGACGCAAACACTTGACAGATACGCTTCAAACCCGCACACTAGGCGAGCAAGATAGCGTCAGCGTGGCCAGACGGGATGTTTGATGAGGAGGCGGAAAGGATGACTGAGCCACACAACGGCATCCATCATGTCCAGCATGAGCGGATTGAGTTGGTCACACCCACACTCGACCTCCAGGACGCCTGTCGCGCTTGTGAAGACGCCTTCGCCACCCTGAACGAGGTCTTCCTTGGCCAGTCCGCGAACGACTGGCCCGCCTTCGTCCACAGATGCGCCGAAGAGGCCGCCGGTCATCCCGCCGCGCCCAACCGTGTCCCCCAGAGCGTCTTCATCCTCACCCGCATCGCGCCGGATGGCAGCCACGTCGCGCTCGGCGTCAGCAAGCTCCGCCACTCGCTCACCCCCGCGCTGGAAGACGCCGGCGGCAACATCGGCTATCGCATCCGCCCTGACGAGCGCGGCAAGGGCTACGGAACGCAGATCCTCGCCCTCACCCTCCCGCACGCTCGCGCTCTCGGCCTCGCGCGTGTCCTGCTTACCTGCGACTCAGACAACATCCGCTCCGCTCGCGTCATCATGGCGAATGGCGGTGTCCTCACCAGCGAAGGCCACTCACCCTTGCGCGGCGCTCGCGTCTGCCGCTACTGGATCGCCCTTTGACTCCCACTGGAGGCCATCACCACATGCCAGCGCCCACTTCCCCCGACTTCCCCGCCCGTATCGATGGCGGCCTGCTCGGCCTGCTCGTAGGCGACGCCCTCGGTGTCCCGTATGAATTCCACTCGCCCCACGACATCCCGCCGCTCTCTCAGATCGAATACGCCTCGCCGCCGGGCTACGACCGCGCGCACCCCCAGACCCCGCCCGGAACATGGTCCGACGATGGCGCAATGGCGCTGGCGCTGCTGGCCTCCTTGCTCGATCGCGGCGCGCTCGACCCCGACGACCTCGCCCTCCGCTTCCTCGCCTGGCGCGACGAGGGCGAGTACGCTGTGGGCGCCCGTGTCTTCGACATCGGCATTCAGACCAGTCAGGCCCTCAGCGCTCTCAAGCGCGGCGTTCCCCCGCTCAACGCCGGATCGACCGAAGAGCGCGCCCTCGGCAACGGCTCGCTGATGCGCGTCCTGCCCCTCACCCTCTGGAGCAACGACCCCGACGCGACCCTCATCGCGGACGCCATGAACCAGTCCCGGCTGACACACGGCCATCTCCGCGCCCAGATTTGCTGCGCCCTCTACTGCCTCTGGGCGCGTCGCACCCTCGAAGACCACCCCACCCCGTGGCAGAGCGCCGCCGCCACGCTCCGCGACCTGTGGCCCGAATCCAGCCCGGAGCGCGCCGAGCTTGAATTTCACATCCGCCCCGACGACGCGCCCGAAGGCCAGGGCAGTGGCTACGTCGTGGATACGCTGCGCTCCGCCCGCTGGGCTATCGAGACCACAGAGAGCTACGAGGACGCCGTCCGCGCCGCCATCGCGCTCGGCCACGACACCGACACGACCGCCTGCGTCGCCGGTGGAATCGCCGGACTGCGCTACGGCGTCGCCAGCATCCCAGCCCGCTGGCGCGACGCCCTGCGCGGCCAGGAAATCCTCGCCCCGCTGCGTGATGCGCTGCTCGCTCGCCACCAGACCAGCTAGGGCAGCGCCTCAACCCGGCAGACGAGGTCGCCGTTCGCGCAGGCCATCACAAGTAGCCCGTGCTTTACTCGCCACGCTTCATCCATTTGGCTTTGCGGTGTATACAGCAGCGGCTCGATCAGCCGGAACCGCGCCCCATCGCGCGCCACGAGCGTGATGGGGACGCCGCGGCCCACTACCCCGCGCGCGAAGGCATACGCCCGTCGCGCCTCCCAGCCTGCGGGGATCACATAGTCCTCTTGCTCTGGCCACGAATGGTAGCTCGCCAGCGCCTCGTCCTGCGGCTGCGGCGTCAGCGCTCCCGCCGCCAAGCCCGCCAGCGCCTCCACCAGCAGCTTCCCCGCTAGCCTTCCCAGCACCACCTCCAATGATGTCTCCGGCATGCCCTCTGTGAGCGTCACGCGCCGCTGCGCCAGGATTGGCCCCGTATCCAGCCCGGCGTCCATCAGGTGGATCGTCACGCCCGTCTCGCGCGCGCCGGCGTGGAACGTCCAGAAGAGCGGGTCTGGCCCGCGATTCTCTGGCAGCAGAGACGGATGCGCGTTGAGCGCGCCCAGCCGGGGCAGCGCCAGGATCGCGGGCGGCAGCCGCCGCGTGAAGCACGCCACGCAGATCGCGTCCGGCTCGAGCGCCGCCAGCGCCGCCACCGTCCGCGCGTCTCCCAGCCGCCATACGCTATACAGCGGCGCCCCGACCGACGCCGCGATGTCACGCATGCTGCGGCCCGTCTCGCCTCCAGCCCCCACCAGCGGCAGCCCCCGTCGCGCCGCGCCGCTCGCCGCCCAGCGCGACGGCTCCAGCCGCGTGAAGGGCTCATCCTCCGCCACGCCCGCCAATGTCTCCGCCGGCGCCGGTTCGACCGCCGCGCGCAGGTCCACGCCCGCGCGCAGCAGCGCCTCTAGCGGCGCGCGCGAAAACCCGCCGCCCATGCCGAAAAACACCACCCGAAGGTTTCGCGACGCCACATTCATGATAGACAACTTTCTCGCAGAACCATGACAATGGATTGACTATCACCCGTAACAGATGTATACTCACCACTACTTGTAGTAGATGAATCCACTGTCACGATTTTAATAGGTGGCATGCGATTGACACGATCATCCACGCTCATCATCACATCATCAACTGATGGGGCGCATGTTGAGGCCGTACAAAAGGAACTCGACGCGCGCTCTCATCGCACGCTCCGGGTTGATACGGACCGGTTTGGGCTGGATTGGACGCTCACCATCGAGCAGAGTCCCCAGAAGTGTATCGCATCCATTCACACGGCCACGGAAGAGTGGTCGCTCACGCCCGACACGATTGCGTCCATCTGGCTACGAAAGCCACTTCTCGCTGATTTCGAGAAGCAACTCACGCTTTCCACCCAGGCCGCCCAATTCGCGAGCGATGAATGGACCGCCACGCTGAACGGACTGTACCAGGTCCTCTCCGCGCAAGGTATTTTCTGGGTTTCTGATCCCGCTCACATCGCCTCCGCGTCGCACAAGCCATTCCAACTCATGCTGGCGCGAGAGCTCGGATGGAACATTCCCCGGACTGTGATAACCAGTGACCCAGATCGGGCGCGTCGGTTCTGGCATGAGATGAGGGGTCATATCATCGCCAAGCCCATTGGGCGGGGCTGGATTCGCGACACGGACGATCACGACCGGTTCCATTTCATCATGACCAACGAGGTCCCATCGCCGCGTGATATGGAGCAGGTTCGCGTCTCTCCCGTCATTTTTCAGGAGAATATCCCGAAAGACTACGAGGTGCGCGTTACCGTCGTCGGGCAGGCGGTCTGGAGCGCAAAGATCGAGAGCCAGAAGAGCGAGCGCGCACGTGTTGACTGGCGCCGCTATGACCTCGCGCATACCCCACATAGCCCAACCCGCCTGCCCGATGACGTCGAGCGGCGATGTGTGGCGCTCGTCCAGCGCTGCGGCCTGCAGTATGGAGCCATTGACCTCATCAGAACGCCTGATGGCGAATATGTCTTCTTGGAAATCAACCCAGTCGGTCAGTATCTCTGGATCGAGACACTGACTGGCATGCCCATCTCCGCTTCAATCGCCCGTTTGCTCGCGGGGCAGGACCCAGCGCTCTAAGATATACGTTTGCGCAGAGTTGGAGGAACAGATGAACGACGACAACCACACCCCTACCCAGAAGCAATCCACCGAGCCATTTCTCTTCCAGTTTCTTGAGAGCGACACCCGGCCCCAGGATATGGTGGGAACATTGAGCGGCGGCCCTGAGGATCCCCGCCCCCCAGAGCCTTCCCGCAAGACCCCTTTGGGCGACTGAGCGTCTGACTATGGCCCCGCGAGCAATTCTCACGCGCCGGATGAGGGAGAGCAATCCCTCACTCCGGCGCGTTTCTTGGGATCACCGCAACGCCTTACACCGCGCGGTGAACCAACGTCCATCACCCTTCGTATCGATTGTGATCAACACTGGATGTCCTCTCGGATGGCCATGGCGTTGATTGGGTGGATCGCCAAGCCAAATCATTGGGCGCTCACATGGATGGAGTCGCGCTGTGAGCGCGCATGCGCCCATGCGCCCATGCGTCCATGCGCCAGTCCAGCGCCTCGCCGTCACTCCAGCATTTTCCTTAGGGTTAGCTGTATGTTCGCGAATTATGGGCAGCCCCAAACACTGCCCGTCCCATCCGGCGCGCACGGTGGGCGCCGGGTGCTATACTACCCCCTAAGCGGACGCGGCGAACAGGAGCCAGTAGCGCGCGATCCCTGGGGGACGCGCCGCCGCGAGTACCCCCGCGCTGTCAGGGAGCCTGGAGGGGCGGCGCAGCATATGGAACACGCGCATGTCTCCCGGCCGCAGCAACTCACGCGGCCAATATGCATCGGAGCCTTCGCCGGATGGAACGACGCCGCCAGCGCCGCATCCTGGGCGATCAAGTTCCTCATCAACCAGTGGGACGCGGAGCCATTCGCCGAGATTGACCCCGACGCCTTCTACGATTTTACCGAGAAACGCCCGACGACGCGCATCTCGGGTGGCGCTGTGCGCCGCCTCAGCTGGCCCAGCAACCGCTTCTACGTCTACCACGGCGCCAGCGCCGCCAGCGCCGCCAGCGCCGCCCAGAAGGGCGAAGCGCGCGATGTCGTGCTGTTCCTTGGCGAAGAGCCGCATTTGCGCTGGAAAACCTTCGCCCGTGAAATGGCGCAACTCTGCCGTCAGCTGGGCGTTGACGAGATGGTCCTGCTCGGCGTCTTCTCCGCCGAAGCGCCCCATACCGCCCCTGTCCAGGTGACTGGCGCCACTAGCCGCGCCGCCACCCTCCGCCGCATGGACCTCTTCGGCGTCGAGCGCGCCACCTACTCCGGCCCCACCGGCATCCTCACCGCCGTCCAGGACATCGCCCGCCGGGAGGGAATCGCGACTACCAGCCTCTGGGCCGCCGCGCCGCACTACGTCGCCGCCGCGCCCAACCTGCCCGTCGCCGAGGCCCTCTTACGCCACGTTGACCAGATCTACGATCTCGACCTCAACCTCAAAGACCTCGGTCGCGCCGCCCGCCGCTTCACCAGCCGTGTCTCCAGTCTCGTCGCCGCCGATCCAGACGTTACCGCCTATGTCCGCACACTGGAGCAGCGCCTCAGCGGCGCCCAGCCCCCCTCAGGCGACACCGAAGACGCTGCTGGGGACAGCGCTGGGACAGGCGCAAGTGGCCGCTTCTCCCCCGACCTCTCTGGCATACACAACATCCCGCACGCTGGCGGGCTTCCCAGCCCAGAAGAGGCCGTTTTCGACATCGAGGCGTTTCTCCGGCGCAGCCGCAAACAACATGGCGCCGGAGACGCGGAGTAATCCGCCAGATGGGACGCTCGCCGCTGTGGCGCCCCACGCGTTGAACGCGTTGAACGCGTTGAATCGGAATGGAACTCTGGGCATGGGCTGTGACCACCATAGGTCTGAGCGCGTACATGATATGGTACTATGGAGCGAGCCTGGGGGCTTGCCATCCCCAAATCAGGCCGAATACCTGAAGCCACTCACTCCTGATAGCCAGTCATCGCCACCGCGCCGGCGCCAGCGAACGCGCTCTGGCGTCCGTCCCCAGCGCCGCAATGGCCGCGGCGCTTTACACCTTCCGTATGACACGCCCACCGGCCCGGCCCACGAGCGGCTTTCGCGCCACCCGTCTACCAGGCTCAACGCCACCACATGGCAATCATCGCGGCCATCGCGGCCGTCGCGACCATCATAGCAAATTCACCCAGCCCGTCCAGCGATCACCGTTCACGCTCGCGCGCCGGTCCGCCGGTCTGCCGGGCTCCCATATCTCCCTGGAGGCCACCAGTGGATCCCCGAAGTTCTGGGCCGCGCGGTCAGCGCGCCAGCGCAAGGAAGTCCGTTCAGAGCGGAGGCGACAGAACCCGCGGCAAGCGACCGCAGCAGCGCCCACGCGGCGGGTCGGGCCAGCAGCGATTCAATAGCTCGCCCCTGAACAGTATCCGCTCCGAAGCCACCGCCAGCCCTGAGGCGCCCCCCATGCGCGCCGCGCCTACCATGGACGCTAACGCCGCGCCCCGCGCTCCGAAAGCGGCGCCCGCCCCGCGCGTCTCGCAGCCCAAAGCGCCACTGGAACCCAAAGCGCCACCGCAGCCCAGGCGGGCGCGTCAAGCCGACACCGAAGGCAATCCCCCACCCTTGAAAGCCTCCTGGCTCATCCAGCCCACCTTCTACGAAACGCTCCACAACTGGCTTGCCGATGCCATGCCGTTCCGCTGGCGCGAGCGCGCGCGGCGCCCCGGCTACTGGCGGCGGCGTGCGATTCCGGCGGCGCTCGCGCTGGGCGGCGTCATCCTCGCCGTGCTGGTGGGCAACTTCGGCATCTCCATCGCCCGTCAGGTCACACATGCCTTCGCCAGCGCCGCCGGGGTCGCCCAGCAGCAGGCGACCCCGGGTAGCGTCATCATCTCACCACTCAACAACACCGCTGGCACGCCGACCCCCAGCCCTATCACCTACTCCGTCGGTATCTGGACCTCGAACACCATGCCCGCTGGCGGCTCCGTCACCGTCTTCGTCCGCGTCTCCAATAACGGCGCGCCGGTTCCCAAAGCGCGCGTCTTCCTCCAGGTCGGCGGGGGATCGCGTCGAGGCCCGATCACCACCGACGCCTACGGCATGGCGTCAATCCAGCTCAATTACGGCGCTGGTCAGGGGACGCCGGTCTTCCTCACCGCTACCACCACCATCAATGGGCATACCTATACCGGCACATACACCTTCGTCGCCTATTAGCGCCGCTTCCACTGGCAGCGCCCCGCTGGTTCCACTGCCAGCGGGGCGCTGCCAGTGGAACCAGGGAATGAGGCGCGGCCGCTACATCTGCGAGCGCACCGATGCCAGCTCCTGCAAGCGCACGCGGGCCAGCTGGTTGGTGGGATCCACCCGCGCCAGGTTGCGGTAGACGCGCGCGGCCTGCTCATACTCACCAACCGAATAGTAGGTCTGGCCAAGCAGGTCGTAGGCCTCGAAATTCATCTTGTCCATCGCGATCAGCTGCTGCAGCGCCGCGACCGCCTCACGCGACTGGCGGCTGGCGAAGTAATAGCGCGCGATCACCGTCTGCTGCTCCGCCGCGTCAGCGTTGCGCCCAATCTCCAGGCAATACTGCACGAACTGGTGCCGCAGCGCCATATCCTCCGTCGCGAACTGGATCGCTTGCCGCAACTGTCCCAGCGCCTCCTCGTGGCTGCCCGCCGTCCACGCGATCTCAGCGAGCCGCTGATAAACCTGCGACGCCTCCGCCAGCGCCCCACGGCGAATATAAATGTCCGCCAGCGCTCGCAGCTCCGACGCGCCCTCGTCCAGTTGCCCGCGGCTCACCTGAATATCCGCCAGCTCGCTGCGCACCGCGGGATCATCCGGGGCCAGCCGCTCCATCTCCCGCAGCACCAGCACCGCGTTCTCTACCTGGCGGTTCGAGCGGAACTGCCGCGCCAGCTGCGCGTATTCCTGCAATTGGCCCGGACGGTCGGGCCGCCGCGCCGCCACCTCGGCGATCAAGCTATACACCTCATCACCGCGCGCGCGGTTCTGGCTCACCGAATCCAGCGCCGACTGCATCTTCGCCACCTGGCCAGAGAGCTGGTAGGCACGCGCCAGTAGCGTCGAAATCTCAATCTCCGGCGCCAGCCGCTCCTCACTATCCGAGCGCGGGCGCGCCGCCCACAGCACCGGCTCCGGCGGCGACCGCCGCACCACCGCCGACGCATCCTCCAATTCGCGCACTGCCTGCGCCGCCCCGACCTGATCGCCCGCCAGCAGATACACCTGCCCTAGCGCGTAGCGCGCCAGAATCTCATACCCCGGCGCTGACACGATTTGCTGGAAGGCCGTCGCCGCCTCCTGCTGCCGTCCCGTCGCCAGATGAATCTCGCCCAGCGCGTAGCGCAGATCGGCGCTTCCCAAATGCTGGTCCAGCGCCATCACATACTCGCGCACGATCTCATCATAGTTGCGGAAGTTCTCGGCCCGCAGCGCCCGCAGCAGCCGCCCCAGCACCTCGAGCGACGCCACCTTGCCCGAACCCGCTCCCGGAGAGCTCATCCCCGGCGAGATGCCCACGCCCGTCGCCAGCGCAATCTGCCAGCGCGCCAGCGCCATCGTCACCCCAGGGTCCGCCTGCAAAATACGCTGATACTCCGCCACCGCCTGGACGGCGCGCCCAGCCTTCATCAGCGCGTTGGCGTAGGCCAGCCGCACCTGAATATTCGCCGGCCATGCCAGCAGCGCCTGCTCGTATTCCTGCGCCGCCCGATCCGCATGCCCCGCGCGCAGATACGCCTCCGCCGCGCCCATGCGCTCGGTCAGCGCCTCTTCCAGCCGCCCCTGCCGCGAGAGTTGCTCGATCAGCTTCACCCGATACGGCAGATTGTTCGGCTCCAGCTGCAGAATGCGCCGGTACGTCGCGATCGCGTCATCCATCCGTCCCGCCAGCAGATACTGCTCGGCGAGAATCACATACTTGGCGATCGCCTGCTCGATCTTGCCCTGCCGCACATAGATTTCGCCCAGCAGCACATGAATATCCAGATACTGCGGCGCGATCTCCATCACCCGCATGCACTCTTCTACCGCCGCCGTCAGCAGCCCGTGGCCGATGAAATTCTGGATCTCCTGAATGGAATGTGTCACCTGAGCGCGCTGCGTCGGCGCCAGATACTCCAGACTGGCCCGCAGCCCCGCCTGTGGCCCGGCGATGCTCGTCATGATCTGCGCAAGCTGGTCGCCTGGCGCCGCCCCCGTCACATCGTTGATCATTCCAGGGGTAATCACTGGCCGCGCAAACCCACCCGCCGGCGGTGGCATGCCCAGTACCCGCGCGAGGCCGCCCTCGCCTCCGCCTCCGCCAAACGAGGCGCCCATGCCGAACGGGTCAGATCCATCAGCTACGGGCGATACCGGCGCCAACGGCGCCAACGGAACGACCGGCGCGGGAACCTGCCCAAAAGACGGCTCCAGACCTCCGCCGCCTGTCCCCATACTCACGCCATCGCCCGCATCCCCCCAGGTCGGACCACCTACTGGCGCATCCAGGCTCTCTGGAACCGCCCCAGGACGCGACGCGCTCAACAGATTCCCCGCCCCCGCAGGGCCGCCCGTTCCGCCCGTTCCGCCCGTTCCGCCCGTTCCTCTGGGCGCCTGTCGCTGCGGAATCGCCTCGCTAAACTGCCGCGCGACTGACCCCGTTGTTCGGTTGCGACGCGGCGCCGGCGGCGTAGAGCCCAGCGTCTCGCGCTGCATCCGCTCCACTTCGCTCAATTGCCGCTGCCATCCCTGACTGCGCAAATACCCCAGCAGCGCCGAGAAGATCGTCTGCGCCCCCTCGAGATCATTCATATCGCGGTGCGCTTCAGCCGCTTCCTGGCAGAGTTGCAGCAGTTGGTCCGACTCATTCTGCTCCAGCGCGTCCAGGTTCACCCGGTCCACCGCCTGGTCGAAATACTGCGCCGCCTCCGGCACGTTCCCCAGTGCGCGCGCGCACTGGCCCAGCGCGTAGAAGCACGACAGCGCGTACTCCGGGTCATCCAGCAGTCGCTCGAACTGGCTCGCCGCGTCTTCCCAGCGGTCCGCCTCCTGATAGAGCCACCCCAGGAAGTAGTGCGTATCTGGGCGGTCCACGCCGCTCTCCAGCAGTTCCTCGCAGATCGCCACCGCCTCGCCGACGTGCCCATCCTGCTGGAGCTGCTGCGCCTCGCGCAGCGCCGAATTGATCTGTGAGGAGCTCATGCGCGTGCGGGAGCGCCGTGCGTTATCCGGCGACGATCCCCGGCCCCCCCGGTCCTCATCCCAACCATCATCCCAGCCGCCACCGGATGTGTTCCTGCCCATGCGCTGCTCCCTGTATCGTGGTATCGCGGTATCGCTTTGGTATCATCGCCCGTCAGCCCGCGCCCGGTTGGCGCGAGGCGCTGTCGCGAACCAACCTGAAGAAATGCGAAGAAACGCGGAAATCAGCGGAGATTTGGCTCCGCGCGCGCGTCCCTGCCGCGCCACACCCACCGGCGCATCCGTCCGCGTAGCGCGCCTGCGCGCCTCCGCGTACCGGGAGCATACGCCACGCCCCACGCCCGCGCCAACGCGAGCGGGAGCTTTGGGGGACAGTCGCGCCGCATTGGGGAAACGCCTAAACCGCACGGCATGCCGCCAGTATAGCATAGCCGTCGCGGCTGCCTTGACACCACTGGGACCTTGTGCTAGACTTCCCACCACACGGGCGATTAGCTCAGCTGGTTAGAGCGCCACGTTGACATCGTGGAGGTCAGAGATTCGAATTCTCTATCGCCCACCGACATCGCCTTCACCACCCAAACGCCGCCAGAGCCATACAGGCCAGGCGGCGTTTTCGTCTCTCCCCACGCCCAAAGCAACCAGCAGTCGCCTCTTGTCGTACACTCCAATAACGAAATCAATAACAAAATCAATAACAAAATCAACTCAAGCCCGCGTCACACCAACGCTGGTTGAATCGTGAGGACAGCAAAGGGGCCTCAGCCCCGCCAGCGCGCCAGCCCATCAGGGCCGCGCATTCACCCTCAAGCCGCGCGACGGCTCTCGTCGCGGGCCTGATCGTCGCGAGAGGGAACCCACTATGATCGTCGTTGTCGCCGGGCGGCGTGTAGACCCACCCAATGCCGCCGCTACCCGCTTTCCCCTCGAATCCCGTGGCGCCGTCGCCAAGCGTGTCAAGCGCGCTCTCGCGAAGCTGAAACGTCACCACGCTCGTCTCCTCCGCCGCCTGCGGCTCCGACCTCCTCGCCATCAACGCCGCCCGCGCGCTTGACGCCCGCCGCCGCATCGTCCTCCCCTATCAGGAAGACTGGTTCCTCGAAGATTCCGTCACCGACCGCCCCGGCCGCTGGGAGGACCTCTACCAACTGGTCATCGGCGAGGCGCGCGCGGCTGGCGACCTGCTCATCCTTGGTGAAAAACGTGGCTCCGACGACGCCTACCGCGCGGCCAATGACGCCATCCTCGCCGAAGCCCAGCGGCTGGCCCGCGAAGAGAAGCCCGATGACCCTGGCAGCGCCCTCGCCGGTCTCATCATCTGGGAAGGCGCCTCGCGCGGCCCCGATGATGTAACCGACCACATGCGCCAGCGCCTCGCGGACGCCGGAGCCACGATCAGTGTAGTGCTCACCACTCCCGCCGCTGCCGCTGTCTGATACTACACAGCGCCCCATACGCTTCTCTCACGGGAAGATGCGCATGGGGCGTTGCCGCGGTTACGACGATTATTCGTCGCGCGTCGAGCGCCAGAGCCGGTGCTCGCGCGAGCACGCCTCTTCCGCCTCATCCACGAACGCGGACCACGCGGTATCCGTCGTCTGGTTCGCGATCCCTTGCTTGATGCTGCCCAGTTCGCTAGCGGTCACCCGGTAGCTCACTTCCAGGTCCTGATAGCGTTTTGTTTGTATCCACGACATGATGCCGGTCGCAATCGCCGCTACCGCGCCCTGCGGGCTGAATGGCAGCAGGTGGAACGCCAGCAGCCCTGACCCGACCGCTCCCAACCCTTCGATAATGACCAGGGCGGTGTGCCATTGCAGCGCGCGATTCTTGTTCCACACCGACTTTCTCAGATACCACTTCTCTTGGTCCTGAATCCGGTCATTACGATACGCCGCCTCTCGCGTGGTCAGCGATTCGCCGCGCAGCCGCTTCATCGCCGGAGTGATCTTCTCATCGTCGCTAAAGGCAGTCTTTTGCAGGTCCTTGGCCACGTCGGTCAGCGTGTCTTCCAGCCGCTGGATCAGCAGTTGTCTGGCCGCGACTTCATCGCCGCCGATCGGGAAGGGGCGGCCGCCCACCGCGTAGCGCCACGCCACCGACTTCACCGATTCCGCCGCCGCCCGCGCTTCATACCATTTCGTATCGAAATGCTTCTGATAGCGGTAGAGGCGAACGCCCATCGCGGCGATGAACAACACCCCAGTTACCAGCCCCACGATGGACAGCCCGTTCAGCGCCCCCACCAGCGTCGCCGCCTTATCAGGCCAGCCCGAGACAGTAATTGGCCCTAGCGACAGCGCCGGCTGCTTGAGGAATGCGAACACCGCCACCACGCCAGCCAGCGCCATCAACACGAGTTCCACGCGCAGCCAGCCAAAATACTTCGCCTGCGCTTTGATTGAGGCCGCGTCCGCCGCTTTGTAGAGGCCCGGCATGTCCGCTTCGTGAAGCGTTACAGCGGGTTTGTCAGAGACCTGGACCGCGCTTTCACCCATACCGCCCACGCTGCTCATGCGCTCTCCACTCCTCCCTCACGGCGCGCGCGACGCGGAACATGCCCATGCGCGCGCCACGACCATACCGCGACACGTCCGCTTGCACGCAGCATACACACCCTCGCGCCATCTGTCCACACTGCCCGCTCCATTGTGAACGGAGTTGCGGCGTTTTCCTCCCGCGCTCTTCAAAGAAGCGGGATAGCGAGGTTTACGGCGATGCGGTGGAAGGAGCGCCAGTGACGGCGCCAGAAGCGCATCACCCTTCCCCAAACCGCTGGCGGGCGACCAGCAGCGCCGCGATCACCCGCGCGTCGCGCAGCGTTCCCAACCGGATGAGGTCGTCGAGCGCGCCCAGCGGATGCGCTTCCAGCCCAATCACATACCCCTCGTCGCCATCCAGCTTGCTCGCCTGAAGGCCCTGCGCCACGAAGACATGGCTGGTGACACGCAGATACTTGCTCCACGGGCGCATCTCCATGAGAAAGTCCAGCCGGTCGGCGCGATACCCAATCTCCTCCTGGAGCTCGCGGTTGGCCGTCACCGCCAGGTCCTCGCCATCCTCCACCGTCCCGCCCGGCAGCAGCAGCGGCGATTCGCGGCCAAATGCGGGCGCCGGCTCGCGAATGAAGATGACGTGTCCATCCTGGGTCAGCGGGATCATCAACACCTCGTCCGCGCACGCTACAAACTCGTCGCCCGCATCATCTTCGGCGATCTCGAAATACTTACTCTTGAATGGCATCCAGCGCTATCCCTTCGTCATGCCTCTCACCTGACATCTTCCCACCGACCCCGCGCTCACCGCCGCTCAGGCCCGCCAGCGCCGCGCCCGCGACGATCGCTACGCCGCCCAGCCCCGCCAGCGGAGTCAACTGGTCGTGCTGAAGCGCGACGCCCAGCGCCACGCCGACCAGCGGCTGCGCCAGCCCGAAGACGGCGCCTACATCCGCCGGCAAGTGCGCAAACCCGTAGTTCCAGAGAAAGAACGCCAGCGCCATTGCGATAGCGCCCAGATAGAGGATCTCCAGCCAGAGCGTCAGCGAATAGTGGCGCATGGCGTCCAGCCCTGGCCACTGCGGCGCGGCTAGCGGAACCGCCGCCAGCCCGCCAAAGAACAGCCCCCAGAAGAGCGCCGTCACCAGCGGAATCCCGCGCGCCAGCGTCCGCCCCAGCGTGGTGTAGAGCGCCCAGGTCGCCGCCGCGCCCAGCAGCGCCAGCGCTCCCAGAACGGACAGCCCCGCCGGAACATCCACGCCGACGATCAGCGCCACCCCCGCCAGCGCCAGCCCCAGCGCCACCAGCGCCCGCCGCGTGGGCCGCTCGCCGCCCATCGCCGCGAACATCACCACCAGCGCGGGCGACGCCGACGTAATCAGTGACCCAAGGCTCGCCGACGTGAGCGCCGTACCAATGAATTGCAGCGAGAGCGACGCGGTATAGCCCACCAGCCCGATCAGCGCCAGCCGCCCAAGCTGCTCCCGCGTGACCCGCCAGAAGCGCGCCCGGATGGCGAACGGAGCCAAAACCACCAGCGAGATGATGATCCGCATCACCACCAGCGGCAACGCTGGGACACTCGCCAGCGCATACCGGCTCACCACATACATCAGCCCCCACAACCCCGCCGCGAGCGCCAGCGCGCCCATCGCCAGCCACCGTCGCATCCGTTCGCGCCTCTCTGTCAACCCTCGCATCCGTTCGCCCGCGGCCCCTGCGGCTCAGCATACCACCCGCCCCAAGCGTCCCCTTGCGCCCGCCGCTTCTCCGCGCGTACAATGCCTCCATCGCTGGGAACCACCCCGGCTCCATTCCCCCCACAATGACTGGAGGCGTACCATGAACGCAGAGATGATCGCGTCTGGCTACAGCGCCTCCTCCACCCGCTCCAGCCGCTCCCTGGCTCGCTAGCGCCTCGCGCACGGCGACCACCCCGGCCCTGGCACGGCCCCAGGCAGGCGCCCTCCGCCCCACGACGCGCACAAGACGCGGCGCAGGCTCGCCGCCCCACACCCTATACCCTCGCCCCTGGCCTGGCTATGCCCAGGCCGCCGCCCGCTCCCGCGCCAATTTCGCGTGAGACGCGGCGAGGGCCGAGGCTCCGTCCGCACGCGATCAGCAGGAGCTACCACACCGTGAGCCATAAACAGCGCCGCGACCAGCGATCCACCAGCACAAAGACCCACTCACAAGGAGACCCTACCATCCCACCAACACCACCCACCGAAACCACGCTTGACAGCGCCAGCCCGCTGCTCGAAGGCCTCATCACTGATGGGAGCCGGGGCCGCTACCAGGTCGAGACGGACAGCGGCGCGTTCTGGTGCGTTCTGCGTGGCCGCCTGCGCAAAGAACTGACCTACGCCGAAAGCACATCCGCGCGCCACACCGCCCACCGCGTCACCGTCCGCGAAGGCGACCCCGTCGCCATCGGTGACCGCGTCTGGCTGTTGCCCACCGGCCCCAGCGAAGGCGTCATCGAGCATATCGCCCCCCGTTCCGGCGCCGCTATCGCCCGCCAGGACCCCGACCGGGGCCGCGCCGCCAGGCGCCCCCTCACCAGCGTCAGCGGACTCGACCAGCTCGTGATCGTCTTCGCCGCCCGCGAGCCCGCCACACACCTGCGCCTCGCCGACCGTTTCATCACGCTCGCCGAGGCCCAGCGCGCCGCGGTGGTCCTCTGTATCAACAAAGCCGACCAGGGCATCGAACCCTGGCTCGACGCCCGCCTCCAGGTCTACACAGGCCTCGGCTACAGCGTCCTGCGGACAAGCGCCGCCACTGGCGACGGCATCGAAGCGCTGCGCGACCTGCTCGCTGGGCGTGTCTCCGCCTTCGCTGGCCCATCCGGCGTCGGTAAATCCAGCCTGCTCAACGCCCTTGAGCCTGAGCTTGCGCTGCGCGTCTCCGCCATTAGCGAAACCACGGGCAAAGGCCGGCACACCACGACTGGCGCCCGCCTGATCCCCCTCGCCAGCCCCAACGGCGGCTGGATCGCGGACACCGCTGGCATCCGCGCCCTCGCCCTCAACCCCGCCACACTCGACAACCTGCCCGAAACCTTCCGCGAATTCCGCCCCTACCTCGGCGCCTGCGCCTTCAGCGACTGCCGCCACCTTGCCGAACCCGGCTGCGCCATCCACGCCGCCCTGCGGGCGGGCTCAATAGACCCCGCCCGCTATGACAGCTATCACCGCCTCGCGCTCGGCGTCCCCGCCAGCCCCAACCTCTTCCCACCCATCGCATAACGCTCGCGCGCCGTGCGCCAGCCATTCATGGCCGCGTTCCTCGCGCCTCGCGCGCCGTGCGCCAGCCATTCATGGCCGCGTCTCCCTCCTCACGTCTCCCACAGAACGCAAACATCCCCCCGCCTCACAGTCGAGGCAGGGGGATGCCATTACCCGGCAAGCCGGGTCAGGTAGGGTAGGCTGTTCAGCCTACCAGCGGGAGCCGCCGCCGCCGCCGCCGTAGCCGCCGCCGCCGTTGCCGCCCGAACGGCGACCGCCGCCCGCGCCGCCGCCGCCACCCATTTGCTGGTAGCAGTCGCTGCAGTAGACCGGCTTATCGCCGCGCGGCTGGAACGGAACGCGCGCCTCACGGCCGCAGGAGCTGCACGTCGCCGTGAACATCTCGCGCCGGCCGCCGCCGCCGCCGCCGCCGGACATGGCGGACTTGCGGGCCGAGCGGCATTCCGGGCAGCGCGACGGTGTGTTCACCAGACCGCGGCTGGCATAAAACTCCTGCTCACCTACGGTGAACAGGAAATCGCGGCCGCACTCACGGCAACGAAGTGTCTGATCGGTGGTCAAAGTCTGGAACCTCTTCTTCTCTGGCCGCGGCACAGCCCATATATGCGCTGTTGTATCGCCGTGACCATATGCCCACGCAAGCGCGCGGGACTGTGTCAGATGTGGGGGAAACCGCTGTGGAGAGAACTGAGGGAGTATCGTCCCAGAAACCGAGGCCGACGCCTTAACCCTTGCAGACCACCGACTTGCGTCATAACAGCGTGTGTGTGATCCCCGTTCACACACCTATACCGAAATACCATCAAAGACCGAGAATTCGCGAACAGGATTGAAAACCGCGCTCGATCCTCTCGACCTTCGGGCGAAGTATACCACGGCTCCATCCAGAACACAAGCCCCTTGGCAAAGCCTGTCAGCCTCATCGCGCCCGTCTCCGCTCCTTCGCCTATCCCCGCCCGCGCACGGCCCACACGCGGCCCGCACGCGGCCCGCACGCCACGCGACCTCGTCGTGACACCTCGCCCGCCTCTTGTGCCTCGCTCGTGACTTCCAGCCCGTATCGTGTGGGTAACGTATCCACGATGCGTACCCGCGCCAGGTGGCCCGATCCCACCCGATGCGCCCTTCGCGCCAGTATCGCCAGTCTGAAGAGGAGGCCCACCATGCGCTGGACACTCGACCCCGCCCATACCCAGATCGCCTTCTCCATCCAACACATGATGGTCACGCTTGCCAGTGGGCGTTTCACCCGCTTCACCGGCGAGTTCCACCTCGATGAACATGCCCCCAATCGCTCATCCTTCGAGGTCGCCATAGATGCCACCAGCATCACCACCGACAACCACGAGCGCGACGTTCACCTCCGCTCACCCGACTTCCTCGACACCGACGCCTGGCCCACTCTCCGCTACCGCAGCCACGCCATTACCCCGCTCGGCTTCGACCACTACAACGTTGAGGGCGAGCTCACCATCCACGGCGCCACCCATCCTGCCCCGCTGGAGGTCATCCTCGGCGGCATCACACTCGACCCTGAGGGACGCCGCCGCGCCGGTTTCTCCGCACGGGGCCGCATCAACCGCCTGGACTACGGCCTGACCTGGAACGCCCCGCTCGAAGACGGCGGCTTCGTTCTCGGCTCCACTGTCCGCATCGAGATCGAAGCCGAGCTCATCGAGCTACCCGACACCCCCACCGAAGCCGCCAGCGCCAGCCCCGCTATTCAGCCGTAACACGCCAAACCCTCCTGCGCCCCGCCCTGGAAGGGATCGAGAGCGAGTGGGGGCCGCTCGCTCTCACCCGCCGGCGGGGCGCCGCGCCGCCAGCGACACTGCCGCCAACAGCGTCTCGATCCCGAAAGGCTTTAGCAGCAATTGTCCGCCCAGCGACGCCAGCGCGTCAGTCACCGACCGCGCAAGCAGATCATCCCCCGCCGTCATCGCGATGTAGCGGTGCCGCCGCGCCAGCTTCCGCTCCCGCGCCACCTCCCGTAGCAGGTCTACCCCTGTCACCTCCGGCATCAGCAGATCCACCAGCGCCACCAGTCTCCGCCGCGTCCGCCGCAAAATATCCAGCGCCTGGCTTCCATCCCTCGCCTCCAGCACCACGTAGCCCGCGTCCTCCAGCGCCAGCCGCAGCGTCTCCCGCGTCGGCGCGTCATCATCCACAACCAGCACCCACATCATAGACAGGCCGCCTTCACATCCTCAGCGAAGACTATCCACGTCACCACGCACGCCAGTAAGGCTCCTCGCCTGCGGGCATGCGAAGCGCCGAGGGCTCCTCCCACCCACCAATCGCCGGTCAATCCTGCGTAGCGCCTCCAAATTCTGAAGTAACTACGGCCAGTATAGCCAGTATAACACTCACCCGCCCGCTTCCCTCTACTCCCCTTTTCCTCAGTGACGCTTCAGACGCGCCCTCCCAGCGGGCGTCCTTTACGACACACTTGGCCCGCGCGTCGGGCTGTGGATTGACGGACGCGCTGTCTACCGCCGCGCTCGACACCTGACCCAAAGAAAGCGCCACCACTCGGTGTGAGTGGTGGCGCCCCTATCAGGCTAAGCCTGGTGTACGTCGCGCGCGAGCGGTGTTAGCAGCCCTGCGCAACATTCGAGAAGTTGTTGAGGTAGGTGTAGTAGCCCGCCGAGGAGATCGAGGGCGACTGGCGCGCGAACCAGGAGTAGAACACCTCGTCCTCTGGGTGATACTGCGCGCCCGACGGCATCGTCACCGTGAAGCCGTAGCCCACGACCGGGTCACCGACTTCGAGATCGCTCGTGCAACCGTACTGTGGCGCCGTCGGCGTCAGCCACGGATTCACCGCGTTGTTGATGAACGGATCATCCAGCCACTCCGAGACCTCATGGCTCAGCGCATGGATGTCCTGAATGTAGGAGACGCCGTTGTCGCCCGGGTTTGCGCCGAAGATGCCCGGGTCGCTGTAGGCGGCGAACATGTAGGTGTTGATCTGCTGCTTGCCATTGCCATTGATCGAGCTCGTGGCGCCGTGGTAGCCCAGGACGCAGCAGTTGGCCGTCGAGTGGATGTACAGGAACGTGTTGTAGGTCAGGAACAGTGGCACAACTGTGGACGGGATGTGCATCGAGACCATCAGGTTGTGCAGATGCGACGAGAACCAGGAGTAGCTCATCAGGCCGATGCGCGCGTGCGAGCGGCTGCCGACGACCAGGACGCCCTGATTGCTCGGCACCGAGATGCTCACCGCCGGCAGCACGGTCTCGCTCAGCAGCACATGATAGCCATTATTGCCCGTCTTGCCCCACTGCGCGCGGATGAAGGCGTCGCCCACCTGGGTCGTGTCGCTCGGCTCGTTCTCCGTGCGCGGCGAGGGCGCTACACCCGGATACGTCGGCGCCGCGCTGGCGGTCGAGGTCGCCGCGCCAATATTAGCGGTCCCCTGGAACATCGGCGACGCGACCGTACCCGCCACCTTCGACGAACCCGCCAGCGTTGGATCCACGCCGTAGGGATTGCTGGAGAAGGTGAAGTCCAACGGGATGATCACGAATGGAACCGTCGTCGAGCTATTGCTCGCCGGATTGGATCCGACCATCGAATACGGATAGGTTACGCCATTGGTCGGGTCCGTAAACGAGGATCCCCAGTTCGGAATCGTCACCGCGTCCGCTGAGATCGTTCCGCTGGGCGCTTCGGTGAGATACTGCGGCGTGCCGAGACCGTCACCATCGCCACCCGTAGCGGCATGCGCGGGCGCCGCTGAATGCGTGAACAGCAGCGCGAAGGAGGTTGCGACAATCGCCACGATCGCCGCCGTGGAAGCGATGACGAAGAGCCAGGTCCGTTTGCCTCGGGTCATCATGCGATCCTTTCCCTGAGGGGGAAATATGGGCGCCAAACACTTCTCACGCCGCCTGGCCCGGTCACCTTGGACAACAACTCCACGCGCCCAGGCTGGCGGGGATACCAGCGCGCCGGGCCGCGTCTCTTATCCATGCCCGGCGCGTCATTGCGCGCCCTCGTGTCTTACCTCACAGCCTCCCCGCCCGAAAGAGCGGACGGCATGGCGCCCATTTGACACTTGACCAAAAGAATGAGGTTCCGTAGAAGCATGTGAGGAAGATTCAGAGGCGTGACGCCCTATCCGCACCAACACACCAGCGAATGGCTCCCAGCCGCGCCAGGCAGTTCGCACAGATTGGACATACCCTTACAAAACGCTGTCACGATTGTTTCGTTATGCCTTCTTCAGTGACTCCTCGCATATTTGGTAAGGCGATGGCCACTCCCCGCCTGTTCCTCACAACGTGAGAGGCGGGGAGTAGTCCCATCAACGCTAGAAATCCCCCGCCTCATCCGCCATCCGCACAACACGCGGCGTGAAGGTTCCGATGACTTCAACCAGGTCATCCTGAGCGGCGATCACCGACTGGATGTCCTTGTACGCCTGCGGAGCCTCGTCCATCCCACCGCCCAGCAGCGTCACGCCGCGCTCGCGCAGGTAGGCGTCGCGGTCGCCC
The DNA here is from genome assembly GCA_963809385.1 of uncultured Chloroflexia bacterium. Classification (GTDB taxonomy): domain Bacteria; phylum Chloroflexota; class Ktedonobacteria; order Ktedonobacterales; family JADMIN01; genus JAKAIY01. The sequence continues at coordinate 239,229 of CAWEJL010000004.1, forward strand.
TTGGCGATGCTGTTGAGCGCCGCGCGGCGGCTCATGCGGCGGCCCGCGCCGTGCGCCGCCGAGTTCAGGCTCTCCGCCAGCCCGCGCCCGCGCACCACATACCCCGCGTCGCCCATCGAGCCGGGAATGACGCCCAGCGTCCCCACGCCCGCCGGAGTCGCGCCCTTGCGGTGCGTGATGACCTCCGTTCCGTCCGTCAGCCGCTCACGCCAGGCGAAGTTGTGGTGGTTTTCCACCACAGCCACCTCGCGCAGGCCCACCGCCTCCGACACCCGCCGGTGGATGATGTGGTGGTTGGCCGACGCGAAGCGGCCCGCCAGCTCCATCGAGAGCCAGTATTCCTGCCCCGCCTCGCTGCCCAGCGAGAGCCAGGCGAGGTGGCGCAGCGAGTCATCCAGTCCCGCCCGCTCGCGCTCCGCCAGCTCTGAGAAAGTATTGGCGATCTTGAAGCCGACGCCGCGCGAGCCGCTATGCGACAGCAGCGCCAGATACTCGCCCGCCGCCAGGCCCAGTTCGGCGTCATCGGCGTAGAGCCGGAAAACGCCCCACTCGACGAAGTGGTTGCCACTGCCCGACGTGCCGAGCTGCTGTCGCGCCTTGACGTGCAGCGACTTCAGCAGCCGCGTCGCGTCCCACGCCGGATCGTCCAGCACAGGATGCTCCGGCAGGTCGTGACGCTCCCACCCCTCGCGCTGGCCAAACCGCGTCCGGTCAATCAACGACCGCTTGAAGTCGTTGCGCCGCTGCCCCAGCAGATGCGGCGACACCGGATAGACCGACAACCGCATGCGACAGGCGATGTCTACCCCGACGGCGTACGGGATGACGACCTCATGCGCCGCCAGCACACCGCCGATCGGCAGGCCGTAGCCCACGTGCGCGTCGGGCATCAGCGCGCCCGCCACGGCGACCGGCAGCCGTAGCGCCTGCTCCATCTGGCTCACCGCCGCCGCCTCGATGCCCTCCGCGCCCCACACCGCGTACTCCGCTGGCTCCGCGCGCGGTGTCACCCGCTCCGGCTCCGGCGCCGTCCGGCGGATGACCTCACGCGCCAGCGCCGCGTAGCGCGGGTCGGCCAGGTAGTCGCCCGGATGCGCCAGCGCCGCATCCAGCCGCGCCAGGATCTCCTCCCGCTCGACGCCCGCGCGCTCCAGCTCCTCCGCCGCGCTCTTCGCCAGCCCAATTACCTTGCCCTCCGGCCATCCCCTGGCCTTCAGGACTTTCCCCGTAATCATCGTTTCGTTTATCCCCTGCGACCACGTCGCATCGCTTGCGTCTCAAATCCGTTTTGACCGCTGAAAATCCTTGCGCCGCGCCCCAGCCCGACCGGCTCCCCCGGCTCGCCCGGCCTTGAAGGGCCGGGGCACGCGACGCGGCCATAAATGGCGCTCCATCTCCTGCCCATGCGCGATCCGCCAGGCATTTATGCCCCACCGCCCGTGCGCCGGCCATTTATGGCCGCTCGTTACACTCCGGCGGTTAAACACCGAGCGCGGGCTGCCCTCACCGGGCGCCCGCGCTCACTCTGGCCATGCCAGCCGTCATCACATCACGCGATCATGACGCAGCCGAGATCGAGGCAAAGCAAGGCAGAGCGAGGTGGAGGCCCTCAGGGCGCGCTGGACGCCTGACTGTCGTCGCGCAGTCATGGGTTCACCTCCCGCTATCGCTCGCTCAACAACACAACGCACGCCATCATCCCCGGCCCGCGCGCCACACCCTACCACATCGCCCGCCCGCCATGCAAGGGCGATTCGCCGCCATCCTCATGGGGCGCGGTCGAGATGAGCCATGCGGTAGGGGATGTCGCTGTCCTCGCCCAGGTGGTAGCTGGCGCAGACCCGGTGGTAGCCGTCCGCGATCTGCAGCGCGATGTCACGCGGGACCTCACCGCGAATGAGCAGGACCGGTGAGAGGGGTTTCCCAGCCCGAACCTTCGCCATATCCTTGGCCACATGCTGATCGTCCGCAGGGAGCAGCTCGAGCCGGGAGGCGCGCAGGATGTCCTTCGCCATGCCGCGCCGCACGGGCGCCGATTGCAGCTCTGAGACGATGCGCATCACGAGCTCGTCGCTCGCGAGCAGAGACAGGTAAGCCGCGGCCGCCGGGTAGTCGTGCTCGTCAGGTTCTTCCTTCCAGACAATCTTCGCCATTCCCATTCTCCTTTCGCGATCCAGATCACTGTTCCCGTGAGCCTGGCCACTGCGCAACCCAGCTCTCGACCAGCATACCTCACCCCCAATACCGCCGTTCCTGGCGCTCAGGCGCAGAGGCGCCGCCGGGTCGAGCCCGCAGTGGCCGCTACTCTACTCATCGCATGCCCTGCGCGTTGACGCGCCTCCGCGCTGGAGCGCTCTCACCGGGTCTACAAGCCTGTCTGCGCAGCGATACGCCCAGATTTCACAGCCGCAACCAGCGCTTCGTAGTCCCGCTCGTTCTGGTTCGCATACTCGACGGAGAAGTCCGCGATCGCCCGGTCGAAGACATCGCCCTTGCCCATGTACGCTGCGATCGCTATCCGGTCGCTCGCGCGCGCGTGCGCGCGAGCAAGGGCTCTTGCGCACATCTGGGCATAGAGTGTCGCGCCTGGCGCCCGCATGGTCTCTACTTCGGCGCCACCTTTCCAGTCATGGAGCTGACGCACGTAGTAGTGGCGGACATGGCCGTCAATATCCACAACCCGTTGCCATCCGAGAAAGATGTCACTCGCCACTTGCATCAGGCGCTGGCCTACGACGACGCGCTGGCCGTGGTTGGGGTACTTGCTCTGGCCAGCGAACCGCTCCAGGACCGAGGCTTGCGCCTCTTTCGCCTGCAGGATCAAGGGGTCCTGGTCGTCACGGCCCACCATCAGCAGGATCCAGGCGCGGGTTCCGACGCTTCCAACGCCGACCACCTTGCGCGCCATGTGGACATAGCGGAACTCCTCCAATGGGTGATGCTCGCGCGCCAGCGTCCTCCGGTACGAGCTGATCAACCGGCGCATAGATCGCTCGGTTTCCTCGGGTGTCGTACCAGGAAGAACCAGATCCTCGATCGGCACGATCAGCGGCGGGTCGCCGGTGATCCTCAGCTCGCCATCGATTTCGGCGGTCAGTTTCGAGAAGGCCCGCGTGTGGTCTCGGGTCCGCGCCTTCGCGACGTCTTGTGCGGCCTCCTTCGCTTCCTTCTTGCCCAGACGCTTCTCGCTCATCTCAGTGCGGATCAAATCAAGCACTTGCTCGATCTTCATGTGCGCATACCAGGTATCCAGGATGCCCATGCCCGCGGCCAGAAACATCCGTTCCCGGTACGTCCGGGCCACCGTCATGACGATCGCGCGCCGATCGGCTGGGGTAAACCCAAGGTCGCGACCAGCGATCTCGAAGCTTGCGGCCAGGCGCTTCACATCCCACTCCCACGGTCCAGGAAGCGTCTCGTCGAAGTCGTTGATGTCGAACATCATCTGGCGCTCAGGCGAGGCGAACGCGCCGAAGTTCGACAGGTGGGCGTCGCCGCAGAGTTGCGTGATGAGGCCGGATTGTGGGGTCGCCGCCAGGTCGGACGCCATGATCAGCGCTGCGCCCCGATAGAAAGTGAACGGCGAGACCAACATACGCCCGTAGCGGATGGGGACGAGCTCGGGTACCCGACTCTCGGCTTGCTCTTCGAGCAGCGCGATCGGGTCAGGCCGGTCCACCGCCGGCTCCCATTTCCCATGGCTTGACCTGGGCGCCTCGCGGCGAGCGGCCTTCCCCCTGGCGACCCGTTCCTCCGGGCTGAGGCGCGCGGGTATGACCGCCGCAGGCGCATGTGGGGGTATCTGCGCCTCGGTGGCTCGATTGAAGTGGCCGGCGTCACTGAAATCACTGGCGTCTCTGAGCGCGCTCATCGTTACCTCCTCGCTAAGCGGAGCGCATCATCCCTCCGTCCGATCCCGGGCCATCCGAACGAACGAGAAGTTCGCGAGGCGAGGCGAGGCGAGGCGAAGCGCTCCATCCCCAGGAGCTAAACGCTGTCCGTCGCCTGCATTCCCAGCTTCGTCGGGAGGTTGGGGGCGCAATCCGCCAAAGGCGGTGAATATACCGCCATGTCCGCCATCGGTCGAGACCGCGTGTCCATCGCGAAACGCGCCGCGCGGATGCTCTGAATTGACGCGCACGGGCATGAAGCATGCCAACACACGTGTGGAGCGATTGTGTCTCAGGCGACACACCGCAGAGATGCTCGCGACCCTCTGGACAGATGGACAGATGGACTCTGTGATGTCGAGGATCAGTACGTCCGCGCGACTTGCGAAGGAAGCTCAGGCAATCGCGATGCAGATCAATAATGCCAAGAGGCTTGCCGAGTGCGAATGGTGGCTTGCGGAGATTGAACGGCTACATGGCAGCCGCGATGCAGCCTGCACAGGCTTCAAGCGGGCGCGGGCGCTCTATGTGCAAATCGAGGACCCCGACGCCGAGATTACACGCCAGCGGCTGCGCAATCTCGGCTGTGCTCCGGCGCGCGCTCACCTCGCCGCCACGCTAACCGCCGCGCGCCGTCCTACGAACACCTGCCACGCCTGCCAGCCGTGCAGCGCCAGGCTGAGCGCCAGCATCGCCAGTGAGACGGCCAGCAGGGGCGGGAGCGCCGCGCCGATACCCGAGACGATCAACACGGTCGTGAACAGGATGTGGAAGTAGAGCGGCACGGCGGCCAGCGCCAGCCCGCGCGCCTCCAGCGGCTCCGCCAGCTTCCACCCCGCCGCCTTCGCCCTCCCCTCTCCTCGCGGGAGAGGGGCCGGGGGTGAGGTCACCACACCCGCCACCACCACCGCCAGGCCCAGGCCGACGACCAGCGCCACCGGCAGCAGCGGGATCGCGCCCGGCGTCTTGTCGTAGCGCGACACCAGCTCATCCAGCCCCGCCAGAATCACCAGCGACCCGACATACGCGCCGACCAGCGCCAGCGGGCCGCGCCAGCCGGGCCGCGTAGTCAGCGGACGCGCCAGCCAGAACAGCGCCGACGCCGAGCAGAGCACGATGAACCAGGCGTAGAAATTCGCCCACGGCACGCCATACCACTGGTCCATCAGCCCGATCACATTCCAGTGCCACATATCCTGGCGGATCGCCACCGCGTCCATCGAGAAGTCAATCGTCAGGCCCAGCAGCGCCACCAGCGCCGGAGCCGCCCAGCGCGGCAGCCGCGCGCCATCGGCGAAGCTCATCGCGGTGTAGAGGATCACGCCCCAGTCCACGCCAATGCACAGCGGCACATCGTGGAGCATCACCAGGAACTGGCCGTAGCGGTAGGCGTGGAATTGGATGATGGTCAGCGTCTCCAGCGTCACGCCATACGCCACGCCCATGCCCAGCTCCAGCAGCCGCGCCCGCCGCAGCGGCCCCAACCCCCAGGCGTGCCACGCGCACAGCCCCAGGCCCGCGTACGCCAGTAGCTCGAAGATCACCTTCGTCAGCGTCATCGCCCCTCCACCTCAGCGCCTATGCCGCGCGGCCCATCCCCACAGTCCAACCCTATCAGCCGCGCGCCCGCTCCACTATATACTACGCCTGCTATCGCTCAGTCCCAGCGGGCGACTAGCTCATCCACCGGACGGTGGGGGCGGCGCTTGGGGTCGCGCGCGGCGTAGCCGACGGGGATCAGCGCGTGCGGAATGAGGCTGGCGTCCAGGTCCAGCGCGGCGCGCGCGGCGTCGGGGCTAAACAGCGGCGCGCACATCCAGCCGGTATCCAGCCCGATGGCGTAGGCCGCGAGCAGCATGTTCTGGACCGCCGCGCCCAGGCTCTGGATCGCCATCACCTCCTCGGCGCGCTGGCGCTCCGGGTCGGGGTAGCGGTCGAGGTCATCAAGATAGAGGCAGGCCAGAATCAGCGCCGGGGCCTCGCGGATGCGCGCGCGCGACTTCGCCAGCCGCAGGTCAATCGTCGCGTCTGGCTGCCCGTCCTGCGCCAGGATCGCCCGCCAGTCGCCGCCCATCGCCGCCGCCAGCCGCTCCTTCGGCTCCGGGCGCGTCAGCACGACGAAGCGCCACGGCTGCCGCCCGTGCGGCGAGGGAGCCCAGCGCGCCGCCTCCAGCATCTCCTCCAGCGCCGCGCGCGGGACCTCTCGCTCCTGGAACGCGCGCACCGAGCGCCGCCCGCGCGCCAGCGGCGGGAAGTCCGCCCCGCGCCCGGCCCGCAGCCACTCGCTGGCCACCGCGCCGTCCGCCTCACCCGCCAGCGCTGGCCCCCACACGGTGATTTCCGTCGCCGTCAGCGCGATCAGCGGCGCATCCTCCAGCGCCATCGCCCGGTACTGCGGGTAGCGCGCGCGCAAGAGCGGCAGCCCCGCCGTGTGCGCCGCGCTCCCCGGCTCCGCGATCTCCGCCCGCGCATGGATCAGCAGGTAGCCCAGCCGCGACCAGTCATCGTCGTAGCGGTCAATCAGCAGCGCCGCCTCAGGCCGCGCCAGGATATCGCGCACACGCCCTAGCGCGCGGACCTCCGCCATCTTCGGCTTCTCGTCCAGCGCGATGAAAAAGCGCGCCGCGCCGCCCGCGCCACCCCCGTCGAAGGCGTAGCAGACCGGGACGGCGCGCGGCCTGCCCGCCGCGTCCGCCGTCGCCAGCCGCCCCGCGCGGCATTCCGCCGCAAACACGGCCTCAGCGGCGCTCAACGCAACGCGACCAGACATCAGGGGAAACCTCTCATAGCGCCGCATGTGGCGAAAATACAGGAATCGTCGGACGCCAGGCGCCCGCCCGATGGCGACCCCTCTCGCCGCGAAGCGTCCAGGGAGAGGGGGCAGGGGGTGAGGTCCGCGCCAGACAAGCGTTAGATATCACCCGCGTCGCCGTGGCGGCCATGCCCAGCGGCGAAGCGGCGCGCGCCCTCCACTGACTCGCCAGAGCGCAGCGCATCCTGGCCACGGCGCGTCTCGTTCGCCAGCGCCGCATCCCACGGCAGCGACCACTGCTCGTAGACCGACAGACGGTCAGAACGCAGCCCGCGCTGCGGGAAGCGGGCGAGATCGTCCGCGAGCGCCAGCGCCGCGGCCAGCGCCTCCCCAGGTTGGGTGAGACGGTTGGCGAGGCCCATGCTCAGCGCCTCCTGCCCGGAGACGCCGCGACCGGTGAGGATCAGGTCCAGCGCGTGGCTCTGCCCGATCAGGCGCGGCAGGCGGATCGTGCCGCCATCCACCAGCGGGACGCCCCAGCGGCGGTTATACACCCCAAAGACTGCGTTCTCAGCCGCCACGCGCAGATCACACCAGAGCGCGACTTCGAGCCCACCCGCGACGGCATAACCCTCGATCGCGGCGATGACCGGCTTGGAGAGCAGCATCCGCGTGACGCCCAGCGGTCCGTCGCCATCGTCGCGCACGCGCGGCGCCTCCGCGCCATCCGCGGCGACCGATTTGAGGTCGAAGCCTGAGCAGAAGGTTCCCGCGCTGCCGCACAGAACCGCGACCGCCAGCGTGTCATCGCGGTCGAAATCGCGAAACGCCTGGGCCAATGCGGCCGCCGCCGGCGCGTCGAGCGCGTTTCTCACCTCTGGACGGTTGATAGTGACGGCAAGGGTGGTTCCCCGCCGCTCGGTCAGGATCGCGCGCCTGCCGTCACTATCCGCGCTCGCTTCGCGTGACATAAGGGCCTCCCTCCCGGCGCCTCAATGCATGCTGATGCCGCCATCCACGGCGATCGTCTGCCCGGTGATGTAGCCGGCCTCCGGCGAGCAGAGGAAGCCAATCAGCGCCGCGACCTCTTCCGCCGTGCCAAAGCGCTTGAGCGGTGTCAGGTCCAGATAATACTTCCGCAGCTCGTCGCCCACCGCCGAGGTCAGCTCAGTCGGGATGAAGCCCGGCGCCACGGCGTTAGCGGTGATGCTCCGGCTGCCCACCTCGCGCGCGGTGGACTTGGTGAGCGCGACCATGCCAGCCTTCGAGGCGGAATAGTTCGCCTGGCCCGCCTGGCCCATCAGGCCGGAGATCGAAGCGACGTTGATGATCCGCCCCCAGCGCGCGCGCAGCATCGTCCGCAGCGCCGCGCGCGTGCAGAGGAAGGCCGAGCGCAGGTTCGCCGCCAGCACGCCATCGAACTCTTCCAGCTTCATCTGCAAGATCAGCCGGTCGCGGGTGGTCCCGGCGTTGTTGACCAGGATCGTCGCCGGCCCAAGCTCCGCTTCCACGCGCTGGAACAGCCGCGCCACGTCCTCCTCCAGGCTGACATCGGCCTGGACGGCGATCGCGCGACGGCCCAGCGCGACGATCTCCGCCCGCGCCTGCTCAGCGCCCTCCGCATCGCTGCGATAGTTGATCGCGACATCCGCGCCCATCCGCGCCAGCGTGAGCGCCGTCGCGCGCCCGATGCCCCGGCTGCTGCCCGTCACCACCGCGATCCGTCCCGCGAGCGGCGCTGTCCGCGTCTGCTCAGCCTCCACCGTCTGTTTCTCCTCGATGTTCGCCGGACGCCCCACCCGCTGCGAGGCGTCAGCCCTGCTACATTGCCGTCAAGTATCGCACGCGCCCCGCCCGCACGGGCGGGATTCGCCGCCGCCAGGCGCCTTTCGGCGCAGGTTTACCCGCCAGCCGCTCCGTGCGCCGGCCATTCATGGCCGCGAACCTTGCCCCCGCTCAATCGAGCTTGAGTGATTTCAGGTATGCGATAACCCCTGGCGCCAGGTCGGGCCGCTTTAGCGAGAAGGCTAGCGAGGTTGTCAACAGGCCCACTGGGTCCCCGGTATCATAGCGCACGCCCTCGAACTCGTAGGCCAGCACCGGCTCCGTGCGCATCAGGTCACGTATGCCGTCGGTCAGCTGGATCTCGCCGCCCGCGCCGGGCCGCGTCCGCTCCAGCGCGGGGAAGATACCCGGCGTCAGCACGTAGCGTCCGATGATGATCAGGTTCGAGGGGGCCGTGTCGCGCGCTGGCTTTTCCACCAGGTCCGTCACGCGGCTCGTCCGCCCGTCCAGCCGCTCACCCAGCGCCACCACGCCATAGCGCGAGACTTCTTCGGGCGGCACACGCATCACCGCCAGCACACTGCCGCCGTAGCGCTCGTGCGCGCGGATCAGCTGCGCCAGGCATGGGTCGTCGCCATTATCCACCAAATCGTCACCGAGCAGCACACCAAATGGCTCGTCGCCGACCGCCGGGCGCGCGGTTAGCACGGCGTGGCCCAGGCCAAGCGCGCGCCGCTGCCGCACGAAGGTGAGCGCCGCCATCTCCTCGGCGCGCTCTAACGCCGCGATCTTGTCGAGCGCGCCCTTGCGCCGCAGCGCCTCAACCAACTCTGGCGCCTCGTCAAAGTGGTCCTCGATCGCGCGCTTCGTCCGGCTGGTCACAATCGTCACCTGCCGCGCGCCCGATGCCACCGCCTCCTCGACGATATACTGGATCGCCGGCTTGTCGGCCAGCGGCAGCATCTCCTTCGGCACGACCTTCGTGGCGGGCAGCACGCGCGTACCGAGCCCCGCCGCTGGTATCACCGCCTTGCGAACGGTCATATTTCGCTCTATTTCTCCACTTGAGCCGCCGTTTCCCGCTCAGGGCCGCTCTGATAGTGTTCTGAGGCGAGACGTGCGCGACATGCGCGGGCCTCTATTCGTTTAGTATATGCGGCGCTTGCGCGCCACCTTCGCGACGCGTATGGCCACCCGCGAACTCTCTGCGATAGTGTATCATGCGCGCGCTACACGAACCGGCGCCCAGCGCTGGCGTCAGGCGGAATCAGGCGCGGACGTGATAGGGTAACAGTGGCACAAGGGTATGGATGAGCGCGCGCGGTGGCGCCGGAGAAGAAGGGATGGCGCGAAATGGCGATGAGTGACGCTCCCGAGCGCGCCGCGCTGGGGGGCAAAGGACGCTGGCTACAACTGGGTCTTCTCTCGGCGACAACGGTCGCGCCGCTGATCGCGCGCTGGCGCAGCCTGCGCGAGGATGATCGCGCGCAAGCCATGCGCGAGCGCGCTGAGGCCATGCGCGAGCGCGCCAGCGCCCGCTTCTCTAGCGCCGCCCAGGCCGCGCAGTCGTTCCAGCAGTCGCTCCAGCAGTCGCTCCATCGGGAAGACTTGCGCAACGGCCTGCGGCAGGCCGGTCAGGTGACGGCGGACGCTCGCGAGCGGCTGGCGCTGCTGGCGCCCAGCGCGGCCTCGGATGAAGCCAGCCGCCGCCGGGCTGTGCGCGCATCGCTCTGGCTGGCGGGCGTGAGCGCCGGGCTGATCGCCGCTGGCGCCATCACCTACATCGTCATCCGCAACCGCGCCCTGGCCCGCGCCGAGAATGATACGCTCGTCGAACTCTCCCTCGACCACCTCGCGGGCGGCCCGCCTACCGCGCCCGCGCCCAGCGAGCGCCCCATCACCGAGGCGCCGCCGTCGCGGGAGCCGGGCCTCGCGCCACCTCCCGCCTTCTCGGATGAGGACGGGGATGGCGCCGCCTGGGTGGGTGACATTTACACCCGCGCCTATACCTCGCTGGACGCGCTCGATGCGCTCGACGGCGCCGCCCTGCCCGACCACGACCGTCGCATCTACTTCGCCTCCGAGGAGCAGGCGCGCGCCGCCGGCTACCACCGCGCTGGCGAAGCCCCCGCCGAGCGCGAGTAGGCGCGCCATGCCGGGAAAGCGCCGCCGCCACGGCGAGCCGCGCCTGCTGCCCGTCCGCGTCACGCAGCGCGACGACTGGGGGCGCGCGCTGGAGGTCGGCGGAGTCACCCAGTCCATCAGCGTTCCCGATGACGAGCCAGTGGCGGACGGCGAGCCACACCCCGGCCCGCGCGGCGGCTATTGGGGGCTCATGCTGCCGCCCGGCTGCCCGCGCCGCGCGCTGCTGCTCGGCCTCGGCGGCGGCACAGTCGCCACGCTGCTGGCGCGCCGCTGCCCCGATGTGGCCATCACCGGCGTCGAGCGCGACCCCGCCGTGATCGCCACCGCCCGCCAGGACTTCGGCCTGGACACGCTGCCCCACCTCACCATCGAACAGGCCGACGCCTTCGCCTGGATGGACGCCCGCGCTGACGAGGCCGTCTTATCTGGCGTCGCGGAACCATTGGAACGCTTCGACTTGATCTGCGTGGACCTCTTCGAGGCCGGGCGGCTGACGATGGGAACGCTGACGACACGCTTCCTGCGCCAGGTGGCCGCGCTGCTCGCTCCCAAGGGCGTCGCCACGATCAACCTGATGGTGACAGGCCGCACCAACGAGCAGGTCCACCGCATCGAGCGCGTCTTCGCCGTCCAGCGCAGCCTCCGCGCGCGCGGCAACCTCATCCTGCACCTCACGCCGCTCAGCGGCGCGTCACAACCTCCTCACAGCTGACTCCCCACGCCGCGCGCCTCTTGACCGTCCCCCAGGTGGGCGCCGTATACTGTTCCCAGACCCCCTCCCAGGGGGTATGGGTAAAAGGAGACAAACGATGCGCGCCGACAAGAAAGACGTCCTCAAAAGGATCAGTTATATCGAGGGCCATCTCGGCGGCATTCGCAAGATGGTCGAGGAAGACCAGTATTGCGTAGACATCCTCCGGCAGACCTACGCCGTGCGCAAGGCGATCGAGAAGCTGGAGGCGATGATCCTCGAAGACCACCTGCACGGCTGTGTCCCCGAAGGCATTCGCGAGGGGCGCGAGGAGCAGGTCATCGAAGAGTTAGTGCAACTCTATAATCTCGCGGGCAACCGCTAGCGACCATTCCATACCCGGCGCGATTGCGGCCGGGATGTCAGACGGGAAGAAGCGCCAATCATGGCCGATACAATCAAGACCGTTGAGAAAGACAGCCAGGCGCCCGAAGCGGGGCGCGAAGCGCACGCCACGCCAGCCAGCGCGCCGGTCAGTCTGTCCATCGAGGGCATGACCTGCGCCTCGTGCGCGCTGCGCATCGAGAAAGGGCTGAAAAAGCTGCCCGGCGTAACAGCGGCCAACGTCAATCTGGCCACCGAGCAGGCCACCGTCACCTACGACCCCAACCTGGTCGCGCTGGACGATCTGCTCAAAAAAGTGAGCGATGTGGGCTACAGCGCCTCCCCGCTGACGTCCACACCCGCACCCGCGCCCGTCTCGCCCGCCCCGGCGGCGGCGGAGGTGGCCCCAACCGAGCGCGGCGTCGAACTGAACATCACCGGCATGACCTGCGCCTCGTGCGTGCGCCGGGTCGAGCGCGCACTAAGCCGCACGCCTGGCGTCAGCGAGGCCAACGTCAACCTGGCCACCGAGCGCGCCACGGTCACATTCCAGCCCGGCGAGACGCGGTTGGAGGACCTGATCGCGGCGGTCGAGAAGGCCGGCTATGGCGCGGAAGAGATAGTCAGCGCCCCGGCGCCCGCCGTCGCCAGCGTCGCGGCGGAAGCCCCAGCGCCCGCGCCGATGACCTCCGCCACCGAACAGCTCGCCGAGCGCCGCCGCCTGGACCTGCGCCGCCGCCGCGACAAGCTGATCGTCGGTGTCGCGCTGACTATTCCCGTCACGATCCTCTCGATGTTCTTCATGAACGCCTTCCCTGGCGAGAACGTCTTGCTGCTGCTGCTGACCGCGCCGGTCTGGGCCTGGGTCGGCTGGGATTTCCACAAGACCTCGCTGCGGGTCATCTCACACTTCGGCGCCAACATGGACGTGCTGGTGAGCCTCGGCTCGACCGCCGCCTTCCTGATGAGCGTCGTCGCCACCTTCTGGCCTTCAGTCGTTGGCCACACGACGTTCTATGACACCACCGCGCTGATCGTGACGCTGATCTATCTGGGCAAATACCTGGAGGCCCGCGCCAAGGGCCAGACCAGCGAGGCCATCCAGAAGCTGATCGGCCTGCGCGCCACCGTCGCCCACGTTCTCCGCGACGGGCGCGAGGTGGACATCCCCGCCGAGCAGGTGCGCCCCGGCGATGTGCTGGCCGTGCGCCCCGGCGAGAAGATCCCGACCGACGGCGTCGCGCTCTCCGGCTCGTCCACCGTGGACGAGTCCATGATGACCGGCGAGAGCATCCCGGTCGAGAAAGGCGCGGGCGATGAACTGATTGGCGCGACGATCAACCAGACCGGCGCGCTGCGGATGCGCGCGACCCGCGTCGGCGCCGAGACCACCCTGGCGGGCATCATCCGCCTGGTGGAGCAGGCCCAGGGCTCCAAAGCGCCCATCCAGCGGCTGGCCGACACCGTCGCCGGAATCTTCGTCCCCGCCGTGCTGGTCACGTCGCTGCTGACCTTCATCGGCTGGACTGTGGCGGGCTACGTCTTCGGCTTCACGCCGGAGGCCCCGATGGGCGGCATGGCGACCAGCCCGTGGATCGTCGCGCTGGTGGCGGGAATCGCTGTGCTGGTGGTCGCCTGCCCCTGCGCGCTGGGCCTGGCGACGCCGACGGCGATCATGGTCGGCACTGGCCAGGGCGCCGAGAACGGCGTGCTCATCAAGAACGGCGAGAGCCTGGAGCGGCTGGAGAAGGTCACCGATCTCGTGCTGGACAAGACCGGCACGATTACACGCGGCAAGCCGGAGCTGACGTCAACGCTGCTGGCGGATTCCGCGACGGCGCTCGGCCTGGATGAGGCCGGGCTGCTGAGGCTGGCGGCCAGCGCCGAGTCCTCCTCCGAGCATCCGCTGGCGCGGGCGATTGTCGAGGCCGCCCAGCGGCGCGGGCTGGCGCTGGAGCCGCGCGTGGAGAGCTTCGCGGCCATCCCCGGCGGTGGCGTCCAGGCGACCGTCGCGGGCCGCGTGGTCGTCATCGGCTCCCGCAAGCTCTTGCGCGAGCGCGGCGTGGACGCGGAGGCCATCGCGGCCTTCGAGCCGCGCGTCGAGGCGCTGGAGTCCGCTGGCAAGACAGTCATGCTGCTGGCGGTAGATGGAACGCTGGCGGGCGCGCTGGCGGTGGCCGACACCGTCAAGTTCGGCTCGCGCGAGGCCATCGCCCGCTTGAGTGAATCCGGCGTCGCCGTCTGGATGATCACCGGCGACAACCGCCGCACGGCTAACGGCATCGCGGCGGAGGTCGGCATCGCGCCAGAGCGTGTGCTGGCCGAGGCGCTGCCCGGCGAGAAGGCCGAGCAGGTGGCGAAGCTGCGCGGCGCGGGCCGCGTGGTCGCCTTCGCCGGCGACGGCGTCAACGACGCCCCCGCGCTGGCCCAGGCCGACATCGGCATCGCGATGGGCGCCGGAGCGGATGTGGCGATGGAGGCCGCCAGCGTCACCCTGGTCAAGGGCAACCTGCGCAGCATCGTCGCGGCGCTCGATCTCTCGCGCGCGACGATGCGCGTCATCCGCCAGAACCTGTTCTGGGCCTTCGCTTACAACGTCATCCTGATCCCGATCGCCATCGCCTCGCCCGCCATCCCGTGGCTGCGCGAGACGGCGCCGATCTTCGCGGCGGCGGCGATGGCGCTCTCGTCCGTCACCGTCGTCAGCAACTCGCTGCGCCTGCGCCGCTTCACCGCCCAGCGCGAGCGGGCGGCCACACCGGCCTAGCGCGGCGTACCGTTGGGGCTGTGAGCGCGGCGCTCACGCCCTCAGATCAATCAACCGTTCTTACACCACACCTGCCGCCCCTAACCGGCGGCGCATATCGCGGAGGAGCTACCTCACCATGGCGATGATTGAAACCACCCTGTCCGTACCCGATGTCAGCTGCGCGCACTGCGTCAAGACCATCAACGGCGCGCTCGGCGAGGTCACGGGCGTCAGCGATGTCAACGTCAGCATCCCTGACAAAACTGTCCACCTGGCCTACGACCCAACCAAGGTCAGCATGGACAAGATCGAGGAAGTCCTCGACGAGGCCGGCTACACCGTCGCCAAGTAGGCGCGGCGACCCAACCAGTGGGGCGGCGAGAGCGGTTGTCTCTCGCCGCCCTATTCTTGTATCATGCAGGCCAGTAAGGAGCGGCTTGCTATGGGCACAGATATTTACGGCTGGGTCGAGGTACAACATACCTACGACGGATACACCGAATGGCGGGCGTGATCCAGCTATATCCTCGAATTGTTCGGCGCAATTATGGTATGTTCGCCGCCTGTTCGGGGTGTGAATAACGACGGGCTCAGGCCCGGTGCGCGACGTGGTCTGCCTGATGTGGTCAGATGAAACACATTCTACTGTGCTCATTGACACTGTCACGCCAAATCGCTACCTGGGTCCTCTGGAGTGCAGCTGGAGCGCTTCGACTGGAGCATACGCGGAGAGGAAACAGTGTCGAGGGGCTGGCTTCCAGAAGCGGAGTGGGCCGTGTGCGTGCGGATCCCGCCTATGAGATCATCGAAGAACAGCCCGCATTAATCAGACGCCGGCGCAAAGATGAACCCGACAGAGTGATCGAGACATTGACGATTCAGGACTTCAGGCAGTCAAGATCGCAACGCGACGGGGACGTTACATCTGTCGGGAGACGCGTTGGAAGGCTCGAGTGAACTAGTCAGAGGGGCTGGAAAACGCTGGTTGTCTGATGGTTCTGCCCTTGCTCGCCAAGCGGTTCGGCTCATCATCCGTGCGCCTCGTCGCGTGGTTCATCTAGCGGCGCCAGTATTCCACCGTGGCAGCCATGCGGGCAGCGCGAGGAGAGCGGCGGAGGCCAGCAGGACGGGGAACAGCGCCAGCGCGGGCAGGTGGAACGCATCCCACAGCGCGCCGCCGATGAACGGGCCGACGAACGCGGCGGTATAGCTGACCGTCAGGCTGGAGCCGGTCAGCCGCGCCACGCTCCCGTCATGCCCGTAGAGCGCGGGCAGCGCGATGGACAGCGTGAAGACCCCCGCCGACGAGGCGCCCATCATCGCGCCCCACAGCGGCTGCAGCGTCGCCGGGGTCCACAGCCAGCCCATGACCGCCACCAATGCCACCACCCCTGCCACGACAAACGGCCAGCGCCGCCCCGCTAACCGGCCCGCTATCGGCGTCATGCCAATCGTGACCGGAAGCTGCGCGACATTGATCGCGAAGAGCGCCACCGGCGTCATCGCCTCCGCGCCGATCGCCTGATTGTACGGCGCGATCCAGTTGTTCATGCCGAAATAGATCAGGCTGCCAGCGCCCATCACCCCGCCGATCACCCACGGGCTGACACTGGGCCGCGCCCCGCCCGCGTGAACGCCGGAACCGGCGCCAGCTTGTCGCGCCTCAGACTGCGCGCCGTCCAGCGCGACCCGCGTCGTGGGGTCAGGCGGAGCCAGCCACAGCCAGAGCGCCAGCGTCAGCGTGGCGGGGACCGCCCACACCAGCAGCGCGGCGGGCCATGCGTTCGGCCCGAACCACGCGCGCATCAGCGGCACGGTCAATGAGGCGGCGATGGTCTCGCCCAGCGTCAGCCCAACGGTAAAAATCGCCGAGACGAAGCCGATGCGGTCGGGGAACCATTGCCGCGCCAGCATCGGGATCGAGGTCTGCGCGAGCGCGACCCCGGCGGAGGCGCCAATGGTGAACAGGTAGAGGGTGAATGCGGCGGGAAACAGGCCGCGCGCCACGGTGGCGACCACCATTATCGCCATTCCCCAGCCAACGGCGGCCCGCCCGCCGATACGCCCGCCGATACGCCCCGCTGGCCACGCGCCCAGTCCCATCACCAGCGTTGGCAGCGCCGAGAGCAGCCCCGTCGCGGTGTAACTGAGCCCCAGGTCGGCCTGTATCTGCGCCAGCAGCGGCGGCACGGAGAGCAGCGTCGTGCGCAGGTTGATCCCCACCAGCAGTACCAGCGTAAAGACGATCAGCGCGCCACCCGCGCCCACTCGCCCCGCGACCGTCTTTCCGCTCGCCACTCACTTCTCACTTCTCAAACTGGGCTGCTGGCCGTCCGCGCGCCATCTCCGCGAGCGCGCGCCCCACGCATGATACGACACCGCGCCGCTCGCTTCCCCACCTCATAGGCTCCTCATACACGTCTCACAGGCGCCTCACAACCCTTGCGCGCCAAGCTCAGCGGTTATTGCGCGTCTTGAATAACAAGGCTGGTTATGCTACTGTCTCCTATTGAGGGCGAAGAGACGCCCAGGCTTAGGCCCCGCCGTGTTAACCGCGCATGTGTGGGGTAGGAGAGAGCGGTAGATGATGACAACGACTACGTACGCGCGTATCCTTGGCGCCGTCGGCCAGGCGCTTGATCTCGCGGGGGCCCGCAGCTTCGCCGTGCGCGAGAGCGATACGGGGCTGCTGCTGGAGTTGGTGGATGCGCGAGGCGAGCGTATCACCCAGGACCTCTCGCTGGCCGATCTGGTAGACCTTGTGAACTGGGCGGAGCGTGCCAGCGCCACCCCAGAGCCCACAATTGAGCGCCGCGACGAGGGCATTCTCCACCGCCTGCTGGAGCGGCGCGAGCTCGCTGGCGTGCGCTAGACGCGCTCTCCGCTTCTTTCTTGACGCCACCCATCCCGACCTATCGGGGCGGGTGGCGTCAGTCTGTGCGGGCGCTCAGGTGATCATCTCGAAGATCGCTTCGAGGTTGCCGAAGCGCACGATGTCGCCGTGGCGCAGCCCTATTTGGCCCTTGACCTGTCGCCGGTTGACCCAGATGCCGTTCGAGCTGCCCACGTCCTCGATGTACCACGTACCGCGCGCGAAGGACAGCCGCGCATGCATCCGTGAGACGGAACCATCCCCCAGGATCAGGTCATTGCCCGGGCCACGCCCAATCGTCGTAACCCCCTGATGCAGCATGAGCGCGCGCCCGGCGAACTGGCCATTCTGAAAGACGAGGCGGCAGCGCAGCGGCCTGCCGGTCATCGCGTGGTAGGTATCCGCTGAAGCGCGCATGGATGAGCGGTCATAGCCGCAGGTGAGGCAGAAGCGAGCGAGGGGCGGATTCACAGCGCCACAGCGGAAACAATAGGCGTTCTCGCCCGCGCCGCTGTATGCGGGCGGCGCGACTGGAGCGGTAGCGGGTGGTCGTGGCCCCGGTGGGGCGGGGACGTACGCGGGTGGCGCCACGGGCGTGGCGTATGCGGGTGGCGCGGCGGGCGCGACGGGCGTGGCCGCCGTGTAGATGGTGGCGGTTGGGCCGGCGCGCTGCGCCATCGGTGGACGCTCGGCCTGTACGAGTGTCTGCGCCAGCTCGGCGTGCGCCTGGCGCAGGTCCTGGGCCATTTCCGCCGCGCGGGCGTAGCGCGCGTTGGGGTCCTTGGCCATCGCTTTCAGGATGATGCGCTCGACGACCTGCGGCGTTGAAGGCTCCAGTGAGCGCGGCAAAGGCGGCGGCGTCTCGCGGTGCTGGAGCATGATCGCGTCGCTCGAATCGCCCATAAATGGCAGCCGGCCCGTTACACACTCGAAGAGCACGACGCCCAGCGCGTAGATGTCCGAGCGCCCGTCCACTGGCCCGTTGGGGAATGTCTGTTCCGGCGCCATGTACTGCGGCGTACCCATCACCCCCGCGCCGCCAGCCATCGCGCCGCGATCGGCCAGTATCCGGGCGACGCCGAAATCCGAGAGCACCACCATGTTGAGCTCGCGCAACAGCATATTGCCCGGCTTCACGTCGAGGTGCGCCACGCCGCGTGTATGCGCGAAGTCGAGCGCCGTAGCCACCTGGTCGAGGATCGCGAGCGTCCAGAGCAGGTTGACGCGCTGGCTGGCCATGCGCGCCTTGACCATCTCGTCGCGCACGGAGCCGTGGGTGATGAGCTCCATGACCAGGAAGGCCCAGTCATGGTCCACACCGAAGTCGTGGATCGGCACGATGTAGGGGTGGGCGAGCTTGGCGATCAGCCGCGCCTCGGACTCGAAGAGGCGCAGGAACTCGACCCGCCCTTGCCCGGCGCCGCGCGGGTCCTGCGTTGGAATGACCTTTATGGCGATATCGCGCGCAAGGGCTGGCTGATAGCCTCGATATACTTTCGCCATGCCGCCCACGCCAATGAGCGCCCGTACGCTATACTGGCCGAGTGTCCAGTCGCCGCCCACCGTCATGCGTACCTCCAGCCCGCCCCTGGCCCGCTTCCCTAGCGCGCGTCCCTGACCGCGTGGCCCACCAGTGAGAGGATTATACCGCCTCTATCGTTCATTGGCGCACTGTGTATGCAAGGAGCCGTACCCTCCCCGTTCGCCCCTGCTCTAAAGACGCCAGGATGGGCCGTCTGTTCCATCCACACGGGCCAGCCCCAGCAGCGCGCGCCCGGAGCCAGCGACGCCCCGGCGCTGGATCAGCGCGCGGAATCCACCCAGCCCGTGGGGATTGAGCAGCGTCGCGACCGCGTTGCGCAGGGCGGCGCGGCGCAGGTATTCAGCCTGGCCACGGTCGGTATGACGCTCGCTATCGGCGTGGGGAAAGAGGCGCGCCGATAGCGTCTCCGCCTCCTCGCGCACGCCCAGCGCCGTCAGCAGCGCCGCCTGGGTGGTGAGCCCCGCGACGCGCAGGCCCCCCTCGCGTCCGGCGCGGGCCAGCGCGGTGAAGTTGACGTGGGCGGTGATGTCCTGCGCGCCGGGGGCGGCGAGCGGGCGCTCGCTGAGCCGGTGGCGCGCGTAGCCCATCAGCGTGCCGCGCCGCCGGTCGCGGGTGTAGAGCCGCCGGGCGGTGTCGCCGTAGTCTATCGTCAGGACGAAGCCGCGCCCCAACGCCCCGGCGACCTCGCCCATCCAGTCCTCGGCGGCAAGGCAGACCTCGGCGCGCCAGCCGTCGGGGTAGCCGCGCCAGGGGACGCCGTAGCGGTCGAGATAGCCCGCCACCCGTTCGGATGAGGGCGCGCCCAGCCGCTCCACCAGCCGCTCGCCGTCCTCCGCGATGGTAACGTAGACCTCGGCCAGCGCGCCTTCCCGCGCCTCGACGACATGGACCGGCAGCGCGTCCACCAGCTCATTCGAGACGACGCAGCCAGTGATGGCGCGCTCGCCGCCGTCCGTCACCTCCGCCAGATCGCCCAGCCAGCGCACGCCGTCAGTGGGGGCCGGGATGTGCGCCAGCTCCTCCGCCAGACGGCGCTGGCGCGCGGCGCGCAGGGGTGAATCCGCCGGGGCGCGGTCGAGCAGGGTGTAGCGCAGGGCGGTGGCCCAGTCCGCGTCCAGCGCGACGGCGTAGCGCCAGACGGAGGCGGCCAGCAGCCCGCGCCCGGCGCCCGGCTCGATGACATCGAAGCGCGCCGGGCGGCCCATCAACTCCCACATCTGGTGGAGCTGGCGCGCGATGGCCCAGCCCCAGAGCGGGCTGACATCGCCACTGGTGAAGAAATCGCCCGCCCATCCCACCGGCTCGCGCCCGCTCCCGCCGCCCGCGTAGTAGCCGAGCGTGGGATGGTAGAGCGCCAGCTCCATGTAGCGGGCGAAGGTCAGCGGCCCCTCGCGGCGTATCTCCTCGCGAATGATCGCCGCCAGATCGCCTGTCTCCTGGCCTTCCCGCGCCGCGTCGCTCACCGGCTCCGTCCTCTCATCTCCTGGCGCCCCCTCTCATCTCACCATCGCGGCCATGAATGGCCGTCGCACGGCGTGGGGGATGAATCTCATCGTAGTCATACGGGCATGTATGCCTCAGTCCGCGCGCTCCGGCCCATTTATGGCCGAGAGCATGTCGCTCCGCCGTATGTGTTGCGGGAGCGTGCGCGCGCGCTGCTACAATGCTAGCGCCGCCCGCAGCGCGCGGTCTGCCCAACATCAACGTCTTACCCAGTGTATCCCGGCGCCTCCATGCTCTGTACGCGCGGTGGCCTCCCGGTCGCGACAACGATAGAGGATATGCGCCATGGCTGTCACCCCTGAGTCCACACCCCGCCCCGACTGGCTGCGGGTTCGTCTTCCGGCCGGACAGAACTATGAGGATCTGAAGACGCTGATGCGCAGCAAGTCGCTGCACACCGTCTGTGAGGAGGCGCGCTGCCCGAATATGGGCGAGTGCTGGGCGCACCGCACGGCGACCTTCATGATCCTGGGCAGCGTCTGCACGCGCAGCTGCGGCTTCTGCGCCGTGGCGACGGGCCGCCCGATGGCGCTGGACTGGGAAGAGCCGCGCCGCGTGGCCGAGGCGGTGGCGCGCATGGAGCTGCGGCATGTGGTGGTGACCTCGGTCAACCGCGACGAGCTGCGCGATGGCGGCGCGACGCTCTTCGCGTCCACAATCCGCTGGATCCGCCGGCTGAATCCCGACTGCGCGATCGAGGTGCTGACGCCAGACTTCAAGGGGTCGCGCGAGGCGCTGAAGGTCGTGATGGACGCCAGGCCCAGCGTCTTCAACCACAACATCGAGACCGTTCCCCGGCTCTACAAGCGCGTCCGCCCCCAGGCGGTCTACGAGCGCTCGCTGGATACCCTGACGATGGCCCGTGAGCTACGCCCGGAGACGCCCGTGAAGACAGGCTTCATGCTGGGCCTGGGCGAGACGCATGACGAGATCGTGGACACGCTGCGCGACCTGAAGGCGCGCGAGATCGACATCGTCACCATCGGCCAGTACCTGCGGCCCACGCTCGACCACCTGCCGATCGAGCGCTACTACACACCCGCCGAGTTCCGCGAGTACGCGCGCATCGGCAAGGAGCTGGGGCTGCGGCATGTGGAGAGCGGCCCGCTGGTACGCAGCTCCTACCACGCCTGGGACCAGCTCCAGGCCGCCGAGGCGTCGGCGCCTACCACCACGCGCTAGCGAGCGCTACGCGGCGCGACCCACGACCAGCACAATGCCATTGGCCACGAGCTGGCTGGCCAGCCGCAGCACGAGCAGCTCCTGCTCGCCCATGCGCTGGCTAATGCCTAGCAGCGAGGTGCGGCCATCCACGTAGGTCAGCAGGCGCCAGTGCTCGCGGGTGATGCGGATCGCGTCGCCCTCGGGGTCCACCTCGGCGAAGTCCACCACCATCTCGGGCGAGAGCGGCGGCGGCGTGCGGGAGACGGTCTCGCGCAGGCGTAGCTGGGCCTGATCAACCAGCGTGCTGACGTTGAGCAGGGTAGCGACCCGGCCAGCGGGGATGACGGCGCCATCCTCAAAGAGGAAGTCACCTTCGGGCCAGGTGAAGGCGGTGGCAAGCAAGGTAACCGCGTCGTCAACTGCCCAGGAGCGCAACTGGTCCTGCCGCAGCGCCCCGCCGCGAATCAGCATCTGCACCGCTTGTGAGTCCGTCATCGCGCGGACCTGGGTGACGCTGGCGCCGGTCGCGCGCTCGAAGTCGTCGGGGCTGATGAGGCGGGCGCGCAGGAACTGCTCGGCCAGGGGCGTGTCGCCGCCGGGCCGCGAGAGTAACGCCCACTGCCCGCTGGTGAAGTAAATCGCCCCTTCCTGGCCGCCATAGGCCAGGCGCAGGCGGCCTGTCCGCTGCTCGCTCTCGATCGAGCGCAGGACGGTTGGCAGCGCGAACTGGCGCAAATTCCCCATCAGCGGCATACGTTTGGCCCCTCCGGATTATCTCAGGCTAGCCGGGTTTCGCTGGCGCGCTGATGGCGAGCGGCTCCCTTGCTCACCTGCCAATACGCGCCCCCGGCCCCATGTCTCATCCAGTGGACGAGTATACCGCATCCGGGCGCTGGTGGGGCAGTCCGGCATGCGAAGGCGGCAGGGTGATATCAAAGTCGCAATGGCACGACGCCCGGCGAGCGGGGACCCGCGCAGGCGGGTCTTGTGGCGGCTCGCCGCCTTGAGGCGCGAATTTATTCGCCCGCTCGCTCCGCCACAGAGACATCGACATCGCCCTGGCGCAGGCGGGCCGCCCCTGGGGAGGAGCGACCCGTTTTCGGTGATGGTAGGGCTAGGCGAGTACGCGGAGCGGTCTCAGTGGGCGCTCTGCTTCTCCGCCAGCTCTTTCTTGTGGGCCTCGATGATGCCCTGCTGGACGCTGGAGGGGACCTCCTCGTAGCCAGCAAGCTCCATCGTAAAGTGGGCGCGGCCCTGGGTGATGCTGCGCAGGTCGGTGGCGTAGCGCAGCATCTCAGCCATCGGCACCTGGGCGCTGATGCGCTCCATGCCCGGCCCGGCGGGCTCCATGCCGAGGATGCGGGCGCGCTTGGTGTTGAGGTCGGAGCTGATGTCGCCCATGTTCTCGTCAGGCGCGGTGATGGTGACGTTCATGATCGGCTCCAGCAACGTGGGGTTGGCCTGCGCCACCGCCTCCTTCATGCCCAGCCGCGCGGCGATCTCGAACGCCTGCGACGACGAGTCCACGTCGTGGTACTTGCCGTCCACCAGCATCACATGCACATGCACCATCGGGTAGCCCGCCAGGAAGCCCTCGCGCAGCGACTCCGCGACGCCCTTCTCGACGCCCGGCACATACTCCCGCGGCACGACGCCGCCGACGATCTTGTTCTCGAAGACGTAGTCCTTCTCGACCTCCGGCAGCGGCTCGACCTCCAGCCAGACATCACCGAACTGGCCGTGGCCGCCGGTCTGCTTCTTGTGGCGGCCTTCAGCCTTCGCCCGCTTGCGGATCGTCTCGCGGTACGGCACGCGCCGCTCGCGCTTGATGACCTCCACGCCGAAGCGGCGCTGCATGCGCTCCAGGGCGATCTCGATGTGCGATTCGCCCATGCCGGAGACGAGCGTCTCAGCGGTGAGCGGGTCGCGGCTGACGTGCAGCGAGGGGTCTTCCTCACCCAGACGGACGAGCGCCACGCCCATCTTATCCAGGTCGCTCTGGGTCTTGGGGAAGACCGCCGCCGTATACTCTGGATCCGGGACGTGGATGGGGTCTTGCCTGGGGCAATCCCTGGCGCCGAGCGTGTTGCCGGTGTGGGTCTTGCTCAGCTTGACCACCGCGCCGATATCACCCGCGTGAATCTCGGCGACCGGCTCCTGGGATTTGCCGCGCATCATCAGGATCTGGCCCAGCCGCTCGTCAGTCGCGGTATCCACGTTGAAGACGTGCGCGTCGCTCTTGAGCGTCCCGCTGTAGACGCGGAAGTAGCTGTAGGTGCCTTTCTGCGGGTCTACGATAGTCTTGAAGACGAAGGCGCAGGGCTGGTCGTCGCTCAAGCCGGCGCCGGAACGCTCCGCCGCTGAGGGCAAGTAGTCCGTGATGGCGTCGAGCAGGTTCTGGACACCGATATTCTTTGCCGCCGAGCCAGCCAGGACGGGCGCCAGCGCGCCTGCGGCGACAGCGGCGCGCACGGCGTGGCGTAGCTCGGCTTCGGTGATCTCCTCGCCTTCGAGGTACTTGCTCATCAGGTCGTCATCGGACTCGACGGCGACCTCGACCAGCTTGTCGCGGTACTGGCTGATGATGTCGCGCACCTCCGCTGGGACCTCGCGCTCGCTCACCTTGTCGGCGGCGTAGCTGTACGCCTTGCCAGAGATGAGGTCCACGACGCCAGTAAATCCGGCGGCCTGTCCGATGGGGACCGTCAGCGGGGCGGCCTTGGAGCCGAAGCGCGCGCGCAGGGAGTCGAGCGCGCGGTCGTAGCTCGTGTTCTCGCGGTCGAGCTTGTTGACGAAGATCAGGCGGGGCAGGTCGTGCTCGTCAGCATAGCCCCACACTAGCTCCGCGCCGACCTCAACGCCTTTTTCGGCGGAGACCACAAGCACGGCGGCGTCGGCTACGCGCAGCCCGGCCATGACTTCGCCCACGAAGTCCGCATAGCCGGGAGTGTCGAGGAAGGTGATCTTGGTGTCACGCCACTCCAGCGGGAGCGGAGTGAGATTGATGGACATGCGGCGCTTCTGCTCGTCGGGGTCGTAGTCGGAGACCGACGAGCCTTCGTCTACTCTACCCTGGCGGGCGCCGGCGCCTGCGTCGTAGAGCGCCGCGTCTACGAGCGAAGTCTTTCCGGCCCCGCCATGTGCGATGACGGCGACATTCCGAATACTATCAGCGTTGAAGACTCTCATACCAGGCTCTCTACTTCCTGCCGCGAAGGATCGCGGCCCTTGGCGCGCGGCCTCATCGTCGCGCGCATTGCCGCCGGCCTGTAGGCCGGCACGCGCTCGCTACCTGGTAGCCCACAAAATCAGCGTGGGTCTCGGGCGCTAGACTAGAAGGGAAGTGTTGAGGCGTGATGGCGGGTCACAGAGGGGGTGGCGCCACACTCAAGGTCAGGCAGGCGTCGTCGCGGGTTCGCGCCACGCATCGCCTCCTTCCCAGGGAAAACCGGCAATCTCACAGAGCGGCGCGGCGACCGTGCGCGGGGATGCGCCGGGTGGGCGCCGTCTCTTGTGTGCTGAGTATGGTACACGACGCGCGCCGAAAGGGAAAGGACCATTTCGCCGCGCGCTCATTCTTATGTACGAGCCAGCGCGCGGTGTGGCGCATATGGAGCATCACGATTGGGTCACGCGGCGAAGCGAAGAAAACGAAGAAGAAAGAAAAACGGCGTGAGATACGCCAGGTGACGCCTCAGCGAAGTCTTTGTGCCACCGATAAGAAGCCTCGTGACCACGCTGTGATGGTGACATACCACTGATAGCCGTATACGCGCATCTCTCAGAGGATGACGCTCATAGACCCATAGACAGGAGGATTATCATGGCGGAAGCGATAAGCGCGGTCAAATTCGACTTTCTCGCGGAGTCGCACGGCAAGCGTGTGATTATCGAGACAGCTGCTACGCAGCCCACACTCCAGCCCGAGCGGTATGCCGGCGTCCTCGAGGAGGTCTATGACGACAGCCTGCTCATCAGACCCGACAATGGACGCCTCACGCTCATCTACAAGCAAGCCATCGTGAGCGTCACTCAGGCGTAAACAGGGGCACGCGCCGGCTCCCGACTATGTACCCAACGATCAACGCCGTTGGGGATGATTCAGAATACGAAAGCGCGCCCCACCGGATGGGTGGGACGCGCTCTCTGTGGATTGGGATGCGCTCGCGCCGGGATGACTCCCGGCCCGCTTGGCCTGATACTGGCTGGTAGAGCCTAGTACTCCGGCATCTGCGGGGCGGCGGGCTTTTCCTTCTCCGGGAGGTCGGTGATCAGCGCCTCGGTGGAGAGGATCATCGCGGCGATCGAAGCCGCGTTCTCCAGGGCGGAGCGCGTGACCTTGGCCGGGTCGATGACGCCAGCGGCGATCATGTCCTCGTTCTTGCCGGTGAGGACGTTGTAGCCGATGCGCTTGCTCTTCTTCTCGGCCTGCGCGCGGCGGACGTTCTGGACGACGACCGCGCCGTCCTCGCCAGCGTTGACGGCGATCTGGCGCAGCGGCTCTTCGAGCGCGCGGCGCAGGATCGCGACGCCAGTGGCCGCGTCACCCTCGAGCTTGATCTTGTCCAGCGCCTCGACGGCGTTGAGCAGCGCGACGCCGCCGCCAGGAACGTAGCCCTCTTCGACCGCCGCGCGGGTGGCCGAGAGCGCGTCCTCGACGCGGGTCTTGCGGAACTTCAGCTCGACCTCGGTGCCAGCGCCGACCTTGATCAGGCCCACGCCACCGGCCAGCTTGGCCAGGCGCTCCTGGAGCTTCTCGCGGTCGTAGTCGCTGGTGGTCGCCTCGATCTCAGCCTTGATCTGCTTGATGCGGGCCTGGATGGAAGCCTCTTCGCCCTTGCCCTCGACGACGGTGGTCTCGTCCTTCGTCGAGATGACGCGGCGGGCCTGGCCGAGGTCGGAGAGGGTGGCGTTCTCGAGGCGGCGGCCCGTCTCTTCGCTGATGACCTGGCCACCGGTCAGGATCGCGATGTCCTGCAGCATGGCCTTGCGGCGGTCGCCGAAGCCGGGGGCCTTGACGGCCAGGACGTTGAGGATGCCGCGCAGCTTGTTGACGACCAGGGTCGCCAGGGCTTCGCCGTCCACATCCTCGGCGATGATGACGATGTTGCGGTTGCCGATCTGGGTCAGCTTCTCCAGGACGGGGAGGATGTCGGCGACGGCGCTGATCTTCTTGTCGGTGATCAGCACATAGGCGTCGTCAATCACGGCCTCCATGCGGTCGGAGTTGGTGACGAAGTAGGCGGAGCTGTAGCCCTTGTCGAGCTGCATGCCTTCGACGAACTCGGTCTCGAAGTTGGTGCCGCGGCTCTCTTCGACGGTGATGACACCCTCGCGACCGACGCGCTCCATCACGTCAGCGATCAGCTCGCCGATCTGCGGGTCAGCGGCGGAGACGGTGGCGATCTGGGCGATCTCCTTGCGGCCGTCAACCGGGGTGGCTTCGCTCTTGATGTACTCGACGACGGCGGCGACACCGCGCTCGATGCCCTGGCGCAGCTGCATGGGGTTGGCGCCGGCGGCAAGGTTCTTCAGGCCTTCGGTGACGATGGCCTGGGCGAGGACGGTGGCGGTGGTGGTGCCATCACCGGCGACGTCGTTGGTCTTGGTCGCGGCCTCTTTGAGGAGCTGCGCGCCCATGTTCTCGAAGGGGTCTTCGAGGGTGATTTCCTTGGCGACGGTGACGCCGTCATGGGTGACGGTGGGGGCGCCGAACTTCTTGTCAATCGCGACGTTGCGGCCCTTGGGGCCAAGGGTAGTCTTGACGGCGGCGGCGAGGGCGTCAATACCCTTCTTGAGTGAGCGGCGAGCCGCCTCGTCGAAGACGAGCTGTTTAGCCATGTGGGGTAATTCTCCTGTATGGGACGGTGTTCGCTATCTCGCGCGGAGGTGTTCGCGCGGGGAAGTCGGATCAGGTGAGGCCAGGCCGGGAGGCTAGGACTCGATGATGGCGAGGATGTCGCTCTCACGCAGGACGAGCAGGTCGTCGCCGTCGAGCTTGAACTCCGTGCCGCCGTACTTGGCGAAGAGGACGCGGTCACCGACCTTGATTTCCATCTCGGCGCGCTTGCCGCTATCGAGCAGCTTGCCAGCGCCGACCGCGATGACCTGACCTTCCTGGGGCTTTTCCTTGGCGGTGTCGGGGATGATGAGGCCCGACTTGGTTGTCTCTTCCTTCGCCAGGGGCTTGACGACCACACGGTCGGCGACGGGGTGGATCTTCGCGGCCACGGCAGTCTCCTCCTGAGGCGCGGCGTTTGCGGCGCCTCGAACTTGACTAGTCTTTTTCATGCTTCTCTCAATACAGCGCCTCATTCCCCAGCGGGCGAGGCGTCCGGCGCGCCGCCAATTCCGGCGACGGCCCGGTGATAAGTATGCGACGCCGGGTGTTAGACCTGTGTAGGTGTTCCATTAGAGGTGTATAGGAGGAGTGTAAGAGGAACGTTAGAGGTAGCCTCATCCGGCCTCCGGCCACCTTCTCCTGGGAAGGAACGCGACCCCATCCGCCCTCCGGCGTAGCGTTCCCCTACGAGGGGAAGGCCCGGCTCAACGTGACTGGTGAAGGGCATACATCGCTTGCCCTCCACCACTCACGCCCGGCGGCGGCCCCGCTCCCCGCAGGGAGAGGGGGTAGGGGGTGAGGCCCGCGGGCGAGCGCAGCGAAGCCCCCATGCGGGTTCAGGGTTCCCGCATGGGACCCCTGACGCGGCTTCAGCCGCCGGGTCTCACGCCGACAATTCACAAGCCCCACCCCCACCTCTGCCTCATTTTGTGTAACATCAGCGCCTCATGCGCCGCCTGCCATAGCCCATAACAGGCGGTCATGTGTAGCGGGGGCGCGGAGCGGCTATACTATCTGGGCCAACGAGCGATCACCTCAAGCGGGAGCCGAAGCGTATGTATAGCGCGTATCTGGATTTGAGCCCGGCGCGGGTGCGAGGCGCGCGCGCGCTGGGCCGCATCTCGCGGCGTATCTATTTCGGGCCGTTGGCGCCCCTGCGCGTGCGCCGCTTCCCCACCCCCGGTTTGCCGGGCGGGCGCTGGGTGCGCGTGCGCAACGTCGTCAGTGGCATCGCGCTGGATGAGGTGGAGCGGACGCTGGTGGCGTGGGACCCGAAGGTGGCGCCACAGGCCGCTCCGCAGCCCGCGCGCGTCTATCTGGGGCGGCAGGTGGTCGGCGAGATCGTCGAGGCCGGGTCGGAGGCGCAATTGCTGCGGGTGGGCGACCGGGTGGTGTACCAGTCGGGGCCGTGCTGCGCGACGCGCGAGATCGAGCCGCCCTGCCACCACTGCGCCGCGGGCTCGTACGCGCTCTGCGAGAATCGCTACCTGCCGGGGCCGGAGCAGGTGGGCGGCGGCTGGAGCGACGAGATGATCGTCCACGAGCGGCAGCTCTTCCTGACGCCGGATGGCCTGTTAGCAGAGCAGGCGGCGCTGCTGGAGCCGACCGCCGAGGCGCTGCGGGCCGCGCTGCGCTACCACCCTGAGCCGGATGATCTGGCGCTCGTGCTGGGCGCGGAGGCGCCGGGGCTGCTGCTGGCGCAGGCGCTGCGCGCGCTGGCGCCGTCGCTCAGCCTCACCGTCGCCCCGCAACACAGCTATCAGGTCGAGGTGGCCACGCGGATGGGCGCCACGCGCATCCTCTATCCCGAAGATGGCGACGACGCGGTGGCGCGAATGACCGACGGCAGGCTGTATCGTAGCCGGTCGGGCGCGCAGCTGCTGGTGGGCGGCTTCGATGTGGTGTATGACACGCTGGGCACGGAGGCGTCGCTGCGGCAGGCGCTGCTCTGGGTGCGCGAGGGCGGGACGGTCGTGCTGGCGGGACGCCCCCAGCGCTGGATGCAGCTTGACCCGACGCTGATCTGGAGCCGCGAGGTGTCGCTGCTCGGCGTGGCGGCGCATGGCGCGGAGAGCTGGCCGGGCGGCGCGGAGATCGCCCCAGCGATCGTCTCCGGCGGGAGGGTATCCACGTTCACGCTGGCGGCGCAGATGATGCGTGAGAAGCTGCTCACGCCGGAGCGGCTGGTGACACACCGCTTCCCGCTGCGGGAGGTGCGCGCGGCGATCACAACGGTGCGCGACCGCGCGGACCACAAAGCGGTCCAGGCGCTGCTCGACATCCGCGACGTGGCCAGCTCGGCGCTGCTCTCGGATATCGAAAGCCCGGCGGCGCTGGGCGCCCCGCGCGGGTAGGCGCGACCTCACCCCCGGCCCCTCTCCCGTGGGGAGAGGGGAGGCGCGGTCAGTGGCGGAGGTAGTCGCGGATGCCCAGGGCGGCGGTAGCGCCCTCGCCTGCCGCGGATGCGGCTTGCTTCGTGCTGCCAGCGCGCGCGTCGCCCGCCGCGAAGACGCCGGGGACGCTGGTTTCCAGCATGCCGTGGGTGGTAATGAATCCGCCCGCGTCGCGCGCGACCTCCGCTGGAACCCATTCGGTGTTGGGCTTGAGGCCGACGAAGACAAAGACGCCGGCGGGGTGTATCTCCTCTTGGGCGCCGCTCTGGCGGTCGCGGATGGCGACGCTCTTGAGCTTGCCCTCACCCTGGAACGCGACGACCTCAACATGCGGGCGCACGGTGATGGCGGAGTTCTCGCGCACCTTGTCAACCACCAGCTTCGAGGCGGTCAGGTCGTCGCCGCGCACCAGGATCGTCACCTCGCTGGCGAAGCGCGCCAGAAAGATGCTCTCCTCGCCCGCGCTGTTGCCGCCGCCAATCACCGCGACGGGGCGGCCCTTGTAGAACGGACCGTCGCAGGTGGCGCAGAAGTGGACGCCCGCGCCGATGAAGTCCTCCTCGCCTTCGACGCCTAGCCGCTTGTACTGTGAGCCGGGGGCCAGCAGGACGGCGCGCGCGCCATACTCCTTGCCGTCAGCGGTGGAGATGTAGCGCGACTCGTCCTCGACGCGCAGGCCGGTCACCGACTGCGCCTGGAGCAGCTCGACGCCGAAGCGCCGCGCCTGTTGCGCCAGCCGGTCGCCGAACTCGGCGCCGGAGACGCCGTCGGGGAAGCCGGGGAAGTTGTCGAGCCGCTCGGTGACGCCCGCCTGGCCGCCCAGCCCGCTCTGCTCGATCACCAGCGTCTCAAAGCCCTCGCGCGCGGCGTAGAGCGCGGCGGTCAGCCCGGCGGGGCCGCCGCCAACGACGATCAGGTCGTAGTAGCCCATCTTCGCTTCGGTGGGCAGACCCAGCTTGGCCGCTAGCTCGGCGTTGGTCGGCTCGACGAGCGCGCTGCCGTCCTCGAAGAGGATAGTAGGGATGATGCGCTTGCCATTGTTGAGCCGCTCGACTAGCTCCTGGCCGCTGGGGTCACGCTCGATGTCCACCCAATCGTAGTGGATGCGCTGCTCGCCAAGGAACTTCTTGGCGCGCTTGCAATCGCTGCACCACGTCGCGCCATAGACCGTCAGATTCGTATGCGACACCCGCGCCTCCTCAATCGCCGGGGCGCGCCAGCGTGTGACGCGCGCCCGTTCCTGTCTTCTACTTCTCTGGGTGTAGATACATGAATCTGGAATTCGTTACAGTGAAGCGCGGAAAGCCCGGCGGCGCGCTTACCCCTCCGCCTGGAGGGCGGCCTCCAGCGCGGCGCGCATCACCGCGAGCGGGGCTTCGGCTCCTGTCCACAGGGTGAATGACTCCGCGCCCTGGTAGAGCAGCATCGAGAAGCCGCCGACCGCGCGCAGCCCGGCGGCGTGCGCGGCGCGCACCAGCGCGGATTCCGGCGGATTGTAGACCATATCCATGACAAACGCGGTGCGCGGCATGTGACGCAGCAGCTCGATGGGGATCGGCGAGGCCTGGGGGTCGCGCGTGCCGACGGGTGTGGCGTTGATGAGCAAGTGGGTCTCGGAGAGCGCGGCGGCCAGCGCGTCGAGATCATCCAGCGCCAGCGTCTGGCTCTTGATATCGCGGGGGGCGGGCGCCGTGAGCGCGCGGGCGCCGGAGACGCTGGGCGGGGCGGGCGACGCGATCATGTCATCCTGCCGGGCATAGAGCGCCTCGAGCGCGGCGCGGGCCGAGGAGCGCTTGCGCGCGGCGACCCACGGCTGCGCGCCACGCAGCAGCGCCGCGCCCAACGCGGCCCGCGCGCCGCCACCGGCGCCGAGCGTCAGCGCGCGCATGCCGGGCGTCCAGACGTCCTCCTCGTCGAGCATGCGCAGGAGGGCGGTCACGTCGGTGTTGTGACCCACCAGGCGCACGCCGCGCGGGGCTTCCTCGCGGACGATGGTGTTGACGGCGCCAGTCAGACGGCGGGCGCTGGTGGCCAGCACGTCCAGGTAGGGAAGGATGGCCACCTTGTGCGGGATGGTTACGTTAGCGCCCAGCATCTCCGGCTGGCGCAGCGACTCGACCCGCTTGCGCAGATCGCTGGCGGGTGTGTCCCAAAGCTCGTAGCGCGCGGCGATGCCGAGCGCATCAAACGCAGCCTGCTGCATCACGGGTGAGCGTGAATGATTGACGGGGCGCCCGATCAGTCCAACCTGGCGCGGCGTAGCCGTCGTCATGTCATTCCTCCCTTCCGTCGCCCTGGATGGCTTTTCCGTTCGCTGGTGGCTCGCGGCTCGCGCGGCTCGCGCGCCACACGCAGTGTACGCACAGTGCGCGGCTTGACGCTACTGCTCCGCGACGCGGGGTATAGACGGAGTATACTTGAGGGGCGCGAAATAGGCGTGAGAGCGCGGCTTTTGCCACCGTGAGGCCCGGTGGGTGAACCTGCGGCGGGGCGGCCCGGCGGGTGAGCCGCGGCTACGGGCCACGAGACGCGAAGGCCGCCTGCGCGGCCTGGGATGCGAAGCGGTGGGCGGCGAGTATTCACCAGGGCTGGCGAGACGCGCGTCCGCGTTCGACGACACAAAAGCAACGCTGGAACTGGCAAGAGGAGTGAGGCATGTACGAGGGCTGGGGAACCACGCCGGGCGGGGGACAGCCGGAGCCGCGGAAACGGCGGACGGGATGGATCGTCGGTGGCGTCGTAGCGGCGGTGGTTGCGCTGTGCGCCTGCGTGATCGTGGCGCTGCTGGCTCCAGTGGCGCTGCTGCGCATCGCTGGGCGCTTTACGGTTCCTGGCGCCGCGTCGGTCTTGCCGCCGGTCTGCGCGGGCGCCGTTCCCCGCGACACGATTCCAGCGGACGCGACAGGCCAGTTCACGGTCCAGCCGATCTATGCGGAGGCGCTGAGCTACGCCACGGATGCGCAAGGCCAGTCCACGAGCCAGCGGGTGCAGATTTGGGCGAAGGATGTGCTCGCTCCATATCCGGCGATGAATGACATCTTTTCGAACGCGGTTGGCGGAGTTGACGAGTGGGGCAAGTCGCTCGGCTCGATAGACCCCAACGCCTACCGCTGTGTGGTGCTGGATATGCAGACGGCGCACGTCGAGCAGCAAGCGCTGGCGGCGCTCCAGGCGGCCGCCAAGCAGGTGCCTGGCCCGCATACGGTGGCTTATCTCGTGCCGTGGAACACCACGCGCTTCTATGGCGCGTCGGGTGAGCAGAGCCTGATGATTCCGTTCTGGGAAAACGACCCACTGAACCGCTTGCTCCCACGCGATAGCTCGCACGATTGGTTCTATATGGTGGGCGCGCTGGACCATGAGTATATGGAGGTCGCGCGCTACGAGCGCATAGGCAGCCTCGACAATGCCTATTCGACGCTGCTGGACAATATGGTGGTGGACGGCATGGCCGACGATTTCGCGGCGCATATGACCGGGCAGCAGATCGATTGGGGAATAGACCCCGCCACGGAGGCGTCGCTCTGGGCGCAGTTCAAGCCCACAGTCACCGAGTACGCCAATCCGAACCAGGAGGCGCAAATGCTGGGTGATCCGTCGCACGGTATCCCGAACGCCGCCGGATACCAGATCGGCGATCACATCGTCGCGGACTATCTGGCGCGGCATCCCAATGTGACGTTCAACCAGCTTGCGGGAATGGATGCGAACGTGATCTACGCGGGCAGCGGGTATAACGGATAGTCAGTCTGGCGGCGGCGCCCTATCTACGCCGCTCGCGCGTTATACATCGTAGACGCGCTCTGACGCGCTCCGACGCACTCCGCTGGCGCGCTGGCGCAGAGGGGGCGCGCGGGACGCGCAGGGACGCCGGGCGGCGGGCAGCGGGCGCGCCGCTGGAAAGACGGCCAGAGAATTGGAAGCGTTCAGGAGTGTCATACGCATGGCGGTAGGATGGGCAAGGATCCGACGGGGACGCGCGCGCGCGGGACAAACCAGCGGCCTGGCGCTGGCGCTGGCGTTGATGCTGGCGGGCTGCTCGCTGGGCTCAAGCGGAAATACGAGCGCCAGCAACCAGCAGACGCTGGGCGCGCTGCCCTGGTGCGCCCAGCCACAAATCAGCTTTGTGGATAGCAGCTCGTCATCGCAGCAGGCGATTACCCAGTGGAGTCAGGTCAAGGGCCAGTTGGGCTTCACCCCTTATCTGCCACCGAACCTGCCGAAGGGGACTTGCCTCGATCTGGTGGGTGGGGCCATCCACGACCCGATCTTTGGCGGCCACCTCAGCATTACCTGGGTGCTGCCCGGCGGCAGCCCGATCAGCTTCTCTGAGGCGCCCAAGCACGGGAATACCGCGACGACCCCGCAGTGCTCGCAGAGCGCGCAGAGTGGGCAGAGCGCGCAGAGCTCCGACGCGACGACCGTCTGCATCGGGGCGGTGGGAGATACGAGCGTCACCATCGCGTCGCACCTGACGCAGAGCCAGATCGCGACCTATTTTAGCCAGCTGAAGCCCGCGCCCGACTGGGAGCCCGCGCCGGTAAGCTAGGCGTAACCCGCGCCAGCAGGAGGAGCTTATGTCGGTGAGCAGGCAAACGCCCCTTCCCTACTCAGCGGCGCTCGACCGGCTGGCGCGCGCCGTCCTGGGTATCACCAACGCCAGCGGCGTCTGGATCGCGGTGGCGCGGCCTGGCGTCCAGAATGGCTCCCTGGTCCCAGTGGTCGCGGTGGGCGTTCATCCCTCCGGCCCGGTGGCGCTCAATCCCGCTGAGACCCCTCCCATCGTGCGTCATGTCATTGACTTCGCCTCACGCGGCCAGTATCTCGTCACGAGCGCCTATCTCGCTTCCGATGCGCGTTTTCATGGCATCGAGACGCGCCCCTTCGGCTCGCTCCTGTGCATGCCCATCCACGAGAGTGGCCAGCCATTCGTAGCGCTGGTCGCGGCCTGCGCGCGCGCTGGGGAATTCGATGAGCGGCAACGCCAGCTTGCGCTGATGTACGCCGAGCAGGTCGCCATGACGATTCATCTGCTCGACGCCGCCGTTATCCACGAAGCGCAGACGCGCACACTGGCCGCGCTGCTCGACGCTGCGCGCGCGCTGACCAGCGGCCTCGATGCGAGCGGCGTTATCAACTCGATCGCGAGCAGTATTACGCGCGTGATCGCCTGTGACGCCGCGCTGATCTACCGCTTCGAGGAGCGCGCGGGGACGCTGCGACCGGTGGCGGGGCTGGGCGTGGAGCCGGAGCGGCTGGCGGTGGCGACGATCGCGATTCAGGACCAACGCTCGCTCGCCGCGCGTGTCGCGCTCGAGCGGACACCGCGCTTCAACGTGGTCGTGCGACCGGAAGACCAGGCGGGGTCGCTGACGGGCGCGCTGGCCCCGAACGGGCCTTCCTGGGTCATGTGCGTGCCACTGGTCGCGCTCGACCGCCTGCTAGGCGTAGTGATGCTGGCGCGTACGCGGGCGTTCGACGCGGAGGAACAGCAGGCGATTGGAAACTTTTCGGCGCTCGCGGCGGCAGCGCTGGAGCGCGTCGAGCTGTACGAGGAGACACGCTCGCAGCGCGACCAGCGCGACGCGATGTTCACGTCGGCCTCGGATGGCTTCGCGCTGATCGGCGGCGATCTGCGCTTCATCGAGGTCAATCAGGCGTTCGCCAGTTATCTGGGGCTGGCTCCAGACGCGCTACGCGGTCAATTGAGCTGCGCGGCGCTCAATGGCGCGCCCGAGGCGCCACCGAGCATGGAAAACTGCCTGTTGTGCCACGGGCCGTGCCTCGCGAAGGCGTGTCTGAAGAGCGGCGAGGCTATCGCGGCGCCACTCGAGTGTACGTTTCCCGCGCCGCGCGCGCCCGCGCGCACCGGGCCGGCGACATCCTCCGGGCCGCAAGCCAGCGCGCGCGCCGTGTCGTTCACGATGACGCCAATCGCGGGGCCTGCGGGCGTGCACGCGCTGCTGGTGGGGCGCGACATCTCCGACGAGCGCGCGATGGAGCGCAGCCGCGTGGAGTTCCTGAATATGGTCGCGCACGAGCTTCGCCAGCCACTGCAAGGCGTCCGCACGAATCTCGAGATTTTGCTCGACCGCGCGCCCGCCAATCTCCCGCCCGAAGGACGCCGGCGGTACGAAGCGGCGGCGCTCGTGGGGACGCTCAGCGTATCGGCGCGGGTAGACGATCTGTTCATTCTCTCGCAGCGCGACAGTGGCCATTTTACGGTCGATCCCGTCCCGAATCACCTGGAGCTCGTGGCGCGGAAGGTAGGCGGCGAGCTCAGCGCGCTGGCCAGCGGCTATCGCGTGCGGCTGGAGGTGGATGCGCCTGACGGGCTGCCGCTGGCGCTGATAGACACGACCCGGGCGGAGCAGGTCGCGCGCAATCTGCTGATCAATGCGCTGAAATTCACGCCCGCTGGCGGCTGGACGCGCATCTCGACGCGTGCGGAGAGCTACAAGAGCCGGCGGTGGGTGGCGCTGGAGGTCGCGGATAGTGGCGTTGGCATTCCAGAGGAGAGCGTGCCACATATTTTCGAGCGGCGCTATCAGGCGCCGGATTCGAGCCTGGATGGGCGCCCTAAAGGGACGGGAATGGGGCTGGCGATCGTGCGCTTCATCATGGAGGGACATGGCGGCCATGTCACGGTCGAGAGTGATCCAGGCCAGGGCAGCCGCTTCATCGCGCGCTTCCCGCTGGCCTGAGGCGCGGCGTTTAACGGCGAGGGGGGAATGGGTATTCGGGACCCATTCCCCCCTCGCCATATATATCAAAGCGGATATGTGCGGGCGTACAGCGGCGGCGCGCGCGCCTACGCCTGTTGCATCACCTCCGCGATTGTGACCATGCGGCCCTCGTGGGCGCTGCGCAGCGCGGCGATGACGACGGCCAGGTTACGCACGGCGAAGGCGGCGTCAATCTCGACCGGCTCACCAGTGCGAATCGCGTTCGCGAAGTCCTCGATCTCGTCGCGCAGGTGATCGGTTGGCGTGAACTGGACGACGGACTTCTCCAGGGCGCGGTCGTCCGGGTCATCACCAAAGCTGGCGAACTGCGTCCGCATCAGGCTGGAGTGCTCGTCGGTGGTGTTGGAGTTGCTCCACCAGCCAAAGTCGAGATCATAGAACAGGTTGCTCTTGGTGGCGTAGAGGTTGAGCATGAAGTGGCCAGGGCAGGCCCAGTTGGTCCCCAGGTACGCCATTTGCCCGCTCTCGAACTCCATGATCGTCTGGAGCACCGTCTCGTTCGGGACCTTGGTATACATTGGCTTGCCGAAGCAGAAGACCTGCTTGACCGGTCCCAGCAGGTATTGCAGGTTATCAATCTGGTGGACACCGAGCTGGGTGAGCGGGCCGCCGGGGGCTTTGCTGGGGTCGCCGCGCCAGTCGGTGGCCTTGAGCTCCAGGCCGCGCTCGTTGGCGAAGGTCGCCTCGATCATCGAGACGTCGCCAATCTCGCCGGACTCGATAAAGCCCTTGATGGTGCGCAGGCCACCCAGGTGACGCGCGCTGTGGCCGCAGAGGAAGACGACCCCAGCGGCTTCGGTGGCGCGCTGGATGCGCAGCCCGTCGGCCAGGTCAATGGCGATCGGCTTCTCCACGTAGACGTGCTTGCCAGCCGCCGCGGCCTGCTCGATGACATCGGCGTGCTGGTCGTTGGGGACGGTGACAATCACCGCCTCGACGTCATCACGCTTGAGCATCGCCTCCAGACTCGCGTCCTGCCCGCAGCCGTAGCGGGCGCTGAACGCTTCGCGCTTGGCGGGGTTCCGGCTGAAGCAGGTCACCAGCTTGACCTTGTCGCTCCGGGTGTAGGCGTCGGCGAGGACATTCGCCCACCGGCCCAGGCCGACCGCCGCTACTCGCACTGGCTCCATGATGACTCCCTCTTTCTTCCGCCGCGCGCCGCCTGGAGGCGGGGTCGCTGTCCGGTCAGGTCAACTCGACGATGTAGAGATTGCCCGTCCGCCTGTCGGTCAGATAGATCAGCCCGTTGGCGCCCACGAACAGATCATTGATGGGCGTGTAGCCCTCCGCCACCGGGTCAG
The DNA here is from genome assembly GCA_963809385.1 of uncultured Chloroflexia bacterium. Lineage (GTDB taxonomy): Bacteria > Chloroflexota > Ktedonobacteria > Ktedonobacterales > JADMIN01 > JAKAIY01. The sequence goes on from CAWEJL010000004.1 coordinate 276,989, forward strand.
GGACGAAGTGGGCCACCTCCACGGGCTTCGCGGGATCGCTGATGTCGTAGACACGCAACCCCGCGCCGAAATAGGTGGAAAATATCAGCTGTTCGCTCTGGAACGAGCCGGGCCGGTTCTCGTGCAGGTTGTGCGGACCAAACCGCACGCCGTTGCGACCGTAGTCGCCTTCGGGCGGCGGGCAGGTCGCCAGGAGCTTGGGCGCGGCGACATCCTGGATGTCGAAGACGCGGATGAGCTTGCGCGTCTCCTCGCCCGCGACATCACCAGCCTCGTCGGTGACAACCATCAGGTTGCGCCCGGTGAGCGGCAGCGCCGTGTGCGTGTGGCCGCCGCCCTGCTCGGCCCAGCCGCTGACGGCGCCGATCTGGCGCGGCTGGCGCGGGTCGGAGACATCGGCGATGATCACGCCGTAATCCCACCAGCCCATGAAGGCGATGTCGCCCGCGACGATGGGGTGGTGCAGCCCGTAGTTCATGCCCTCTGGTTCGGGAAGGTCCGCGCGCCAGTGGCTGACTTCGGTGGGGGCGGTCGGGTCGTCCAGGTCAATGATGGTGAAGATGCGGCGTGTGTAGCCATCAGGAATCACCGAAGCGTAGGCGTAGCGCCCACCCGCGTACCACATGCGGTGGATGCCCTTGCCGCCGGTCGCGAGCTGGCCGATGCGCGCGGGCTGCTCTGGCTTCGAGATGTCCCAGACGCCCAGGCCGGCGAAGTCGGCGTCGCCCTGGCGCGCCTCGTAGTTGACCAGCAGACGGTCGCCGCTCACCTGCGTCTTGGGGGAGAAGGCGCCAGGGTAGCCTTCGAGATAGCCCGCGCGCCGGGGATGCTTGGGGTCGCGCGCGTCCACGATCTGCGTGCCGCCACCACGGGCAAGCTCGCCGATATAGAGGTAGCCGCCGGCTTCCATGATCTGCATCGTGCCGGCGCCCGTCCCAGGCAGGAAGGCGACCAGTCGCGTATTGCCTAGCTCCGCCATGTTCACTCCTTCGTACAGGCGCGGGCCTCACCCCCTACCCCCTCTCCCTGCGGGGAGAGGGGCCGCATAGCGAGTTGGTTGGTGAAGCCCAGCAATTTCTCATGGGCGAGATGGATTTGGGATTTACATGACGCGATTGTTTGGCGGCTGCCCGTCCGTCAGCACGCGGGCGACGTTGGCCCAGGCGGCTTCGTAGAGCCGCACGGCGGCCTGCCGCGTGACGCCCGCGATATGGGGCGTGAGCAGGATGCGGTCTGAGAGCGCCGCGCGCTGGAGCAGGATTGGATCGTCGGAGGGCAGCGGCTCGCGGGTGAAGACATCCAGCGCGGCGCCCGCGAGGCGCCCGCTCTCCACCAGGCGCAGCAGCGCCGCCTCATCCACGACGCCGCCGCGCGACGCCTGCACCACAATCGCGTCAGGCTTGAGCCGCGCAAGCTCCGCCTCGCCGATCATCCCAACTGTGGCGGGCAGGAGCGGCACATGCACGGTGATGACGTCCGCCGCGTCGAGCAGGTCGGGCAAGCTGGCCAGGATCATGCCGGCGGCGCTCGCGGCTTCGGCATCCAGCGGCTTGGGGTCGTAGTACAGCACCCGCGCGTCGAAGGCGCGGAACGCCTTGCCCACGGTCAGGCCGATGTGGCCCAGGCCGATGACGCCGACGGTCATGTCGGTGAAGCTGCGCGCGCGCTCCGCCGCCAGCTCGACGCGCGCCGAGTCGAACTCGCCGCCCCACATCAGCCGGTCACCCAGCTTGAAGCGGCGCAGCAGCATACCGGCGGCGATTACCACGTATTCGGCGACATCTTTGGCGTTGACGCCCGGCACGTTGGCGACGGGACAGCCCACCTCGCGCACGATGGACTCCGCGATGCGGTCCCACCCGGCGCCGGTGTACTGGATGAGCTGGAGGCCGCGCGCATTGCGGAAGAGGTCCGCTGACAGGTGTGGCCCCGCTGAGGGCAGCACGACCGCGCGGGCGCCGCTCAAGAGGTCGGGGACATCGGCGTCCGAGGGCTTGCGAAAGGCGATATCCCATTCGGCGGGGATGGACGCGCCAACGCGGGTAAAGTCTTCCGCCGGCCTCAGGCAGACAATATCGGCCACTGCTAAATCCCCCTGATAGATTCCGAGATCGAATCCGATTCCGGGCTATGCCGGCTCCTGCGTATGCCGCCCGATCTCGGCCTCTGGGAAGAAGCACAGAAGGCGCAGCGTATCCTGACCCGTGTTGCGGGTCCTGTGAGGCTCATCGGCGGGTACGTAGATGACCTGCCCCTCCGCGACGGGGGTCTCGCTGTCGCGCCCCTCGACGACGCCAGAGCCGGAGAGGACCCACATGACCTCTTCACGGTCAATATGCTTGTGTTTGTTCCTACTTTGGCCGGGCGTCCCATCCGGCGGTATCTCGACGTAGCGCATCGTTACCGCGCGGCTGCCTGTCCGGCTGGAGACGATGTCCCACGAGCGCCGTCCGGGGAGGGTCAGCTCGGCCCAATCAGACGGGGTATAGACGCTAACCATGGCGCGTCTCTCCCGGGTTTTCGCCGCTGCTCCCGCTCTCGCTGGGCGGCGCGTTGATGCGCGCCAGCTCGGCGAACATCGCCGTGACGCGCTCGGCGATGGCGTCCGCCACCGTGGTCATGAACTCGCGCGATTGCTCGACGGTGGCGCCGCGCGGGTCGCCATACCATCCCGTAGGCGCGATCGTGCGGATGTCGCGCAGCACCGGCTGGTAGGAGCGGGTGCGGCGCAGGTGGTCAACCCGCGCGCCCTGGATAGGATCGGATGAGTGCTCGACGCGCTCGAGGTGAACGAGGTCCGGGTGGACGCCGAGCACCGCGAGCGCCTCGATGTGGCCGCCATGCGTGAGGCCGCCGTATTGTTCGCCGAAGAGTTCTTCGGCGACATAGCAGGCCTGCACGACGACGACCGAGCAGCCATACTGCCGGTGCAAGGTCTCCGCGGCGAGCGCGATCACTGGTATGTTGCCCTCATGCCAGTTGATCAGCGCGACGTTGCGCGCGCCGTGCGACGCCGCGGAGCCAACGACCTCGACCAGCAGGCGCTGGAAGAGATCAGCCGAAACGCTCAGGGTGCCAGCGTAGGGCATGTGCATTGGTGTGACGCCGATGGGAGAGAAGGGAAGAACGAGTCCATCGAGACGTTCAGCGACCGCCTCAGCGATACCCTGGCTGGCGTAATAATCCGTGCCGGTTGGAAGATGGGGGCCGTGCTGCTCAACGCTGCCAAGCGGGACCAGCACCAGCGGGTTGCGCTCTAGCGCGGCCTTGATCTCCGGTTGCGAAAGTTCGATGAATCGCGTGGTGGCCATGCGCTATCGCTCCATATTCCAGCGGGACGGGTGACGGCATGTCTCGCGAGGGAAGCCGCACGGGCGCGGCTCCGGTCAGGGATGCGCCCATGCGGGTGATAAACGAACGCTTACGCGATTACTTCGTACCCAACGCCGCTACAGCCGCGTCAGCATAGCTGCTGTCCACGATCTGCGTGTATGTGGGCTGGTTGGGGATCTCCTTGAGGGTATAGAGCTGGTTCGCGGTGTAATCCACCTGGGTCTGGTCGAGACCCTGGTTGTTCGGCCAGATGCCGTTCTTGACCATGACGTCTATCGCATAGGAAACTGCGTCAGGGTCTTCGCCGGTGGCCTGAGCGCCAATCTGGACGAGCGCGTCATGGTTGGCGGGATCGTTCATCCAGCGGTCCGCAAGCATCATAGCCATAAGGAAACGCTTGGTGACATCGGGGTTAGCCTTGGCGTACTTGTCCAGCACGCTCACGCCGCCGTACCACCACTTGGGATAGGACTCAGCCTCATTGTTCAGGACATGAATTCCTGAAACCTCGTGCGTGACGACGTAGGCGTCGTCCGCATGGAACACAGCAGCGAAGATGCGCCCGCTCGCGAGAGCTGGCACGAACGCGGAGCGCTGCATGTTGACGGGCTTCACCTGGCTAACGTCGACACCGGCGGGCGCGAGGCAGGCGTTGAGCAGCGTGTACGAGAAACCGCCCGTGCCAGTGCTGCCGACAGGCTTGCCGATGAGGTCAGAGGCAGTATTGATGCTTGGCGCCGCGAGGCAGACGGTATCGAGCTTGGTGCCATAGCTCCAGATCGCGTGGATCGGCGAGCCAGCGGAAGCGGACTCGATGGCGTCGGTCGCCGAGCTGAAGCCGAAGTCAATGGCGCCGGATGTCGTGCCAAGCTCGGTCTCCAGGCCGTTGGGCATGTTGAGCATCTTGACGTTGAGATGCTCCTGGGCGAAGAAGCCTTCTTCCTGAGCGACATAGGGCGCCAGGAAGACGACCTTTGGCGGCGCGAGCGCGAGGCCAATGGTAACGTTGTCGAAACCGGGCGTGGAGGTAGCGCCGCTTCCTCCGCATCCCGCCAGTACCATAACGGATAAGCTCGCTGCGATTCCTGAGGCGACCAGCCGCCTCAAGCCAACCCTGGTCATCATAGACCACCGTCTCCTTTGCCGCGAAAACAACGACGGATTTAAGAAGCCCCGTCGCACGGGCTGGCTAGGCCTCCGAGAACCAGGGCGCCAGGCGCTTCTGGATGAGGGAGACCAAATACCGAAACACAACTCCGAGCACCATGATGACAAGAATGGTCGCCAAAGTGGGAGCCGTATGGTATGCGTTCGCCTGTGTCTCGAGCACGGCGCCGATTCCGGTGAGCGCGGTGAAGATCTCGGCGATGAACATGCCGACCAATCCCATCGCGACCGCCTGCGTCATCCCAGTCATAATGAACGGCACCACCGCGGGCAAGACGATGTGCTGCCACATTTGGAGCTGGGATGCGCCGAATACGCGCCCGACATCGAGCAGGCTTCGGTCTACATGGGTTACGCCATTGTAGACCGTCACCACCACAGGGAAGAACACGAAGAGCACAATGATGATCATCTGGGCTGTGAGCTCAAAACCGAACCACAGCGTAATCAGTGGGACGAGGGCGACCATCGGCGTCGCGTAGAGCGCGTAGATATAGATGCCAATCGCCGCCTCCGCCTTCTTGGACCAGCCAATGAGCAGGCCAACCGCGATACCGAGACTGCCACCGATTACCATGCCAGCGAAGAAGGTTCCGAGGCTATAGAGCACGGCGTCACCGAAGTTCTGGTTGACGAAGAGGTCAACTCCAGCCTGGATGACAGTCGTGAATGGCACGAAGATGATCTTGAGCGTATTCGATCCGTAGATCTGCCACGCTCCAAGCACCGCGAGCAGCGAGACGATGCGAATCGTCCAGAGCGTGATCTCGTTCCAGCGGGCTTTCCGGCGGCGACGCTCCTGGACGGTCTTCGCAATCTCATCAATCCGCTCGGTGAGCGAGACATCGGTTGTCTCCACCATAGAGGAGCCCCTTTCATCACAGGGCGTACATGACGCGCGGGGCGCGCATGGCTCGAAGGGATTAGGGATTAAAGAGCGGCGCTGGTCAGCATGGTCCAGATCGAGTCCCGCAGCGGCGCGTACGAGGGATGCCGCCGCACGGATGAGACGGTTCTGGGGCGCTCGATATCGACGTTGATCGTGCTGACGACGCGGCCCGGTTTCTGGCCCATGACGACGATGCGGTCCGCGAGGGTGATCGCTTCATCAATGCTGTGCGTGATGAACACGACAGTCTGCTTGACTTCGCCCCAGATGCGGAGCAGCTCTTCTTGCAGCATCTCGCGGACTTGCGCATCGACTGAAGCGAACGGCTCATCCATCAGCATGACTTCCGGCTGGGCGGCCAGCGCCCGCGCGAGGCCGACACGCTGCCGCATGCCACCAGAGAGTTGCTTGGGATACTTGGACTCAGAGCCAGCCAGCCCGACGAGCTGGATCGCATTCTTGATGCGTTCTTGCGCTTCAGCCTTCGGCGTATGGCGAAGCGTGAGGGGGAAGGCCACGTTGTTGTAGACCGTCTTCCAGGGAAACAGGCCGAAATCCTGGAACACCATCGAGATGCTGGGCTGCGGAGATGTAATCGGCGCGCCATCGAGGGTGATCGCGCCGTAGTCAGGCGTAATCAGGCCGTCCATCATCCGCAACAGGGTGGTTTTGCCGCAGCCACTTGGGCCGACGATGCAGAGAAACTCACCGGCGCGGACATCCAGATTGACATCGAGCAAGATAGCCGACGATCCGAACCACTTGCAGACGTTCTGGCATTGCAAAGCGAGGGAATCAACCATTGATTACGCCTCATCAAACCGTGGGATGCCCCTGGGAGAGCGCCGTACGTGACGCCCCCCGACTGAGGCAAGAACGAATGCTACGCAAAGAGTGCTAGGAGGTCGTACCAGTCGTTGGCAAGGACTGTACCAGCGCCTGTATTGTTTGTCAAGCCCCTTTCACGGGGATCAAGAGATATGCGTAATTCCGCCAGACCGCGCTCAAATCCGGTCATGTCACACCCGCACAGGCGTGCCACTCCAAAAGGAGCTCGCACGGCGCGCCCTCCGCTCGCTGTAGGCGAATCATCGGAGCGATGGCGCGAGAACCTCGCTCCTACCGGCATTTATAGCAAGCAAAGCTCTTTGACGCATTCGACGGTACATGTACTACGCTCATTCTCACGCGCTTCTCACGCGCTTCTCACGCGCTTCCACATCTGTGCGATGGCGCTACGCCATGCAGACCTTACGCGGGTGAGCGCGCGCAGTTCCGAGAAGCTGGATGGAGGTCAGCGGAGCCAGCTTGACCATCCTTGACAATCGCGCGAGCAGTCTGTTACGCTTGGCATACCTCAAAGTGGTAGTACCTCACACCTGTTACGCAAGAATATTTTTTTTCGCGCGTAACGACGCCACTAGCGGAGGCTGGCTGGCGCCTGGTTCGAGAAGCAACACCATGCTGGCGAACAGGAGACATGACGATGGGGCAGACTTCGGAAGAGTTAGACACTCGCACGCAGGCGCCGCCGAGCGCGCCGGCGTTCCTCGCGCACAACGAAGGCGACATGGTCGCGGTGGCCGTCCAGGATGTGGCGCCTGGGGCGCGTACGGTGTTCTATATGGACAGCGACCGCGAAATGCAAATCGAGGTATCGGAAGAGGTTCCGCTCGGCCACAAGGTCGCGCTGATGGATCTCGCCGAGGGCGTTGATGTCATCGAATACGGCGTCCGGGTAGCGTTGACACGGCAGCCGATCAAAGCGGGCCAGCTGGTCCATGTGCACAACGTGAGGAGCGCCCGATGGCAGAACAGCATCTAACCGGATACCGCCGTTCCGATGGCCGTGTGGGCGTCCGCAATCATGTGATCATTCTGCCCGTTGACGACCTCTCAAACGCGGTTTGTGAGCACATCGCCAGCGCGATCCCCGGCTCCCTCGCGCTGCCGCACGCATACGGACGCTTGCAGTATGGCGAAGACCTCGATCTGACGTTCCGCACGCTGATCGGCACGGGCTCCAACCCGAACGTCGCGGCGGTCGTCGTTGTAGGCATCGAGCCGAACTGGACGAACCTGGTGGTCGAGGGCATCGCCAAGACGGGCAAGCCTGTACAGGGCTTCGCGATCGAGCGCCATGGCGATCTGCATGTGCTGGCCGCCGCCGCGCGCGTGGTACAGCAGTATATGCAGTACGCGAGCGAGCTCCGGCGCGAGCCCATCACACGCGAAGAGCTGACAATCAGCATCAAATGCGGCGAGTCCGATACGACGACCGGGCTGGGCTCCTGCCCGACCGTCTCGCAGGCGGTGGACCGGCATGTGAATGCTGGCTCCACGGTGCTGTTCGGTGAGACATCCGAGCTGACCGGCGGCGAGGATATCATCGCCGGGCGCTGCGCGACGGACGATGTGCGCGCGCGCTTCCAGGCGATGTACGATGGCTACCTCGCCGAGATCGAGTCGAGCAACGCCAATCTGATGGGCTCGCAGCCGACGCAGGGCAATATCCGCGGCGGCCTGAGCACGATCGAGGAGAAGGCGCTGGGCAATATCGCCAAAACCGGCACGGTCCCCGTGGTGGACGCGCTGGAGCCAGCGGTGACGCCGACGAAGCGTGGCCTGAACTTCATGGATTCCTCATCGGCGGCGGCGGAGTTCATCACCCTGATGGGCGCGGCGGGCTCGGTGATTCACCTGTTCCCCACGGGGCAGGGCAATATCATCGGCAACCCAATCGTGCCGGTGATCAAGATCACGGCCAATCCGCTGACAGCGCGCACAATGTCCGAGCATGTGGACCTCGACGTGTCCGGGCTGCTCTGGCGTGAGTACGGGCTGCGCGAGGCGGGCGACCGGCTGATGGCGCTTATCGATCGCGTCGCCAATGGCCGGCTCACCTGCGCGGAGGCGCTCGGCCACCGGGAGTTTGTCTTCACCAAGCTGTACCGGAGCGCGTAGGCGCGACAGCGATGCGCGACCAGTGAAAAGCGAGCTGGCTCCTACCGCTTGCTTTCCACTGGCCCGTATGGGTATAGTACTGCGTTGATTGGGCGAGGTGACGGTCTTGTGTGAACCGTTTACGGATCGCCCCCTGTAAACGGTGTCTCTCCCTGTTGAACGCACGCGCAGGAAGCGCATGATACCGTTCGCGACGGGTCTGGCGAAAGCCGCGCGAGTCACCGGTGAAAGACTGGATGGCTCACCTTGCGCCAGGGAGTAGGAATGAGAGCATGAGACAGAAAGCCTCATCAGATGGCAGAGGCCGCGTCGAGGAAGACGGCGCGCTCACTGACGGCGCGCCCCCTGTAGGCGGCCACCTCCAGGCGCGGGCCGATGTGGCTCCGGCGCAGGCGTTTCAGCCAGTCAACACCGCCCAGCGAAGCCTCGACAAACGGATTGTCACCTATATCCAGCGGCTGATCGAGACGGGCAAGCTGCGCTCAGGCGACCGGCTCCCCGCCGAGCGCGATCTAGCGGCGCAGCTTGGTGTCAGCCGGACGGTGCTGCGGGAAGCGCTGCATACGCTGGCCGCATACGGCCTGGTGGAGCTGCAGCATGGGCGCGGCGTATTCGTGGCGGCGGGCAGCGCTCACGCCGCCGCACAGCGCCTCGCGAGCTCGATGACCTCGGATGAGGCCGAGCCGCTGCTCCATGACCTGTTCGAGATACGGCGCACGCTGGAGGGCGCGGCGGCTGAGTGGGCCACGAAGCGCGCGACCCCGGAGCAGATCACGGACCTGCGCGCCATTCTCTCCGAAGGGCTCGTCAGCTACCAGGCGGAGCGCATTGACCCTGTGGTGGCAGGCGCGCTGGACGCCCGGTTTCATGCCGCGCTCGCGGCTGCCACGAATAACCGGGTGCTGATGTCGCTGATGGCCGCGCTGGTGGATGAGCTGGCGATCGCCCGGGAACGGAGCCTGGCGATCCCGGGGCGCGCGCTTCGCTCGCTGCATCAGCACGAGGCCCTGGTGATGGCGATTGAGGAGCGCGACACGCTCGCCGCGCGCCACGCGATGCTGGAACATCTCAACGATGTCGAGCGGTCCATCCTGGGGACGATTACCAGTGAGGAGCATCCTGGCGAGCGGTGAGCGCGGAAGCGGCAGGGCAGCCAGCGGCGCGAGCGTGGACCCCAAAGAAGGAGGCCGCGTGTCTGGTGAGAGACATGTGTGAAGACAGGCGCTCTATTCTTGAAGCCGCTGTGACATCCATGTCTTATGGTGGAAGCGCGGAGAGTAAGGCGCCCATCGAGGACGATTCTACACGTCTCCGCATCACGGGGGGAAGGAAGGTAGCGCCATGTTGAGCTATTGGTTCCCCGCGACCGTGTCGTATTGGTGGCCACTGCTGTTTACGATCGGGTTCGCCATCGTCGGCGTCATCGCCGTCGTCGCGACGCTCGCGCGCCGTAAAGAGGAGCGAGACGCGAACACTATTGCGGCGCTGTATGGCGTAGGCTTCGGGTTGGCCGCGATCACGGAGTTCATGATGTACCTGGACGTCGCGTTTGGGTGGTCGCTCGCCACAGCCTTCGCGATCTCTACGGGTGTCGTGACGTTCTTCGCAATCGCCGCGGTGGTTGTCGTTGTGCTCGCGATTGGCGCCGCGCTGGTGATGCAGTTCCGAGAGGAAGGCTCGTACCGGGCCGCGCATGGATATGCCCAGTGACGAGCGTGACGGCGCGAACTATGAGGGGAACCGGCCCTGGATGGGGCCGGTTCTCTCTTTGAAGAGTGGTTGACGGTATACCGCTCTCTGCGGTACACTACGAGACGTCAGACCCGCCGGTGTAGCTCAGTGGTAGAGCAACGGTTTCGTAAACCGTAGGTCAAGGGTTCAAATCCCTTCACCGGCTCCCAAATATACAGCAGCGCCCCTTTGTATTCCGCACAACGCCGCCAAACATCCTCATGTGTCCGGCGGCGCTGCTGTGTTTAAGGCATGGCACGACCGCGCTGACCGGCCCAATCCGGCCGCTGGAGCCGCTGGGCGCCGGGACATTGCTCCTCACACCCGAAGCCCTGACCTTCACACCCGGCGCGCCCGGCGCATTCACCCCGCTCACCCTTCCCATGCGCCAGATTCGCTCAGTGACGACGGAACGGGCGGATACCTTGCAGGTTGCCACAGCGACAGGAGTATGGCAGTTCCGGCCCGACACGATGTCCGTCTTCCGCCTGCACTGGATTGTCATGGATTGGGCGGAGCCGCGCCTGGAGCGGCCCACGCACGCGTCATAAGAACCCGCCAGCGCTTGCTCCGCACCGCATTTCCAGCAGTGCGGCGCGGCGCTGGCAAACAAAATAGGGCAGGCCGCGCTGAAACGCGCGTACCGCCCCATGCGCCCAGCCCAGTTCCTCTACCCAGCGGTAGTGGGTCGCTGCCCCAGAATGAAGATAATGCGCACGATCCCCCATGCGACCAGCCCATACACGGCGATCGCTACCAGCGAGGACAATTCCAGGACGTTGGAATTGCTCACTGGGGTAGGGAAGATGCCCTGGAACGGCGCCACCAGCGGAGCGGACATCCTATAGACGAAGCGCACGAAGCCAACACCAGGGTTGGCGGCCAGCAGTTTCAGCGCCACGCGGGTAATCATTAGCGCCTCGACAATGCCCAGGAGCAGATATACGATCTGCGACGCCCGATACGTGAGCGGCGCCGAAGGCCGGCGCTCGGCGGGCTGAACTGCCAGGCGCGGTTCCATCAGCTCATTGGGCTGGACTGGCTGCGTGGGTTGGGCGTAGTTTGCGGGTTGCATATGAGTGCTCCTAAAGCGTTCGGATTCATGGCTATAGAGGGGAGTGAGGCGCTGAGTAGCGCCTGCCCATCTGCGTGGATCACCCGTGGTGGCGTCAGCAGCGACGTCAGCGGGCGCGCTCGATCGTCCGGCGGGTTAGGCGCGCATGCTTCGGCGTCCGGAGAAGAGATGCGTTATCACGACCAGCAGGACCGCGCCGATGGCCGCGACAATCAGCTCACCCACCAGGCCGTAGTGGGCGGAGTTGAACAAGTTGAAATAGTTGATGGCGAAGTTGGCGCCGACCGCGCCAACAATCCCAAACAGCAGATCGCCCAGAAGGCCGAAGCCCGCGCCGCGCATCGCGCGGCCAGTAAGGCCAGCGGCAATGGCGCCGACGAGGATCTGCAACACCAGGTTGCTAAACGTCAGGGTAACAGCTGCGAGTACCATGGAATCGCTCCTCAATCCTGCGAGCGCACCGCTGTGCGCCATCGCATAGGGGGTAACACTGCCCGCATTTTTGACACGCGCTTTACCCAGGACACCACGTGCGGATGCGAACAGATCTGATACGCAAGCTGTGCTGATCTCACGAGTTTACGCGACTGAGTGGTGGACGTCTCATGACAGCGACGTCTCATGACAGCGACGCCGGAGGAAGCGCATCTCGCTTTGAGGGAGGAAAGAGCTTGCATAGGTCAAGAATCGCCACCAAGCGATCCATATTGACGGCTCGCGTTGCGCTCTCTTGTACAACAAAGAGGTGATCGCGGTAGTCGAACGCTACCATTCACAAGAGTGACTGCATCAGCAGTCTGCGTATCCCAACGCGAGGAGGAGGGCTGATGAGAGGAACCCGCCCGGAATCTCTGTACATCCAAGTAGAGAAACGGCGGTTGTTTCTTCAGTGCGGTAGTTGTACCACCCGCCTGGCAGGTTGTCAAGCGACCGAGCGATGGGAACCCACGCCCTTCGGGGGGAAACGCATGCGGGCTTCGTCTCGCTTGGGCGTCAGCACGCCGGAAACCAGTCGTATGCCGTTGCTTTTGGCGCGTAAGGAACAACCAGCCGGCGCCAGCAAGATAACGGTCAGTTAACCTGTTTGTGACGGATGAGACGCACGCTGGTCGCGCGTTCCATCCGTCAGCAGGTGTTCGCTGGAGCGCTGGGAACCTCGCCGCCTGGCTATTCTCCAGCGATGGCGAGGTCGCCAAAACGGATCACCGCCGGGCCATAGTATGTCCCATCGGTGTACGGCTCGGAGGAGAACCGCGCGTCGCCGAAGGCGCTGAACAGGTTGCCCACCAGCGAGCCGCCCTTGATCGGCGTCGCGCCGGAGGCGTCGTGGCGGTAGCCCAGGCGGATCTCGGCGCTGAAGTCGCCGGTGATGACATCGGGATTGAACCACGAGAAAGAGACGACCTCGTAGACTGGCCCCGCCGAGGTGTCGCGCAGCGCCCGCGCCCGCGCGGTCCCCGTCCGCACGGTGAGATTGCCGATGTCGCCGGTCGGCGCGACGCCCAGATAGCTGGCATAACGCGCATCCGCCCAGTAGTTGCGGAAGACGCCGTCCTCGATCAGCGTCACGCGCGCCGCTGGCAGCCCTTCGTCATCGAAGGACGCCGTGCGCGTCCCCCAGGGCCGCGTCGGATCGCTGACCAGCGTCAGCGTGTCGCCGCGCGGAGCCTCCGGCGTCACCAGCTCGCCGGGGGTGAAGCGGCTCATGCGCTGATGCTTGAGCTGCGCCGAGCTGTGCGCCGCGAACGGGCTAGCCTGGAAGAAGATCGGATTGAAGAGCTGCGCGGCGGCCTCACCGCTGACGATCACCGGCCCGCGCCAGCTCGGCGGCGCCGCCGCGTTGAGCGAGTGCAGCGCGAACGCGCCATACGCCGCCACAGTGCGCTCGATATGCAAGTCGCGCAGCCGCCGCCGTCGCAGCTCCGCGTGAAACTCCGCCGCCCGCTCGCCCTCGCCCGCCAGCAAGATCAGATCGAAGAAGACGCTGGTGGAAGCCTGCGCGGCGTTCACCCCCGCGCTCGTCCGTAGCGTCTCACGCGTGCGCGCGGCGAACAGCTCGGCGCTGCCCATCCGCACGCCCGGCGTGCGCTCCAGCGCCGTCCGAAGCTGCTGGGCGGCGCGCTCCAGCGCCAGCGTCATATCGCCTGCCAGCTCCGGGTCAGACACTTCGACCTCTGGGTAGCCCTCGCGCGGCTGGCCGGGCAACACGAATGGCTGATTATCGGTCAGGCTGGCCATCAGCGCGCCATCGCGCAGCCGCGCCGCCAGCGCCTCCCGATCCGCCAGCTCGCCAGGGAGCGCGGAAAAGGTCGTCATGCCCAGCGCCAGGCTCGCGCCTCCCGCGTCAGAGTGCGGCGTGTGCGAATTGTGAATAGTCACTCTGGCGCGCTCGTCCGTCACCGTCCGCCGCGACTCCTCCCGCTTACCGATCAGGTAGAGCTGCGCCTCCTCGCGCTGCGCCACCGCCGCCTGCCAGGCGTCCACGCCCGGCGTGGCGTTCAGCGCGTTCGCCAGTGTGGCCGCGTGATCGCGCTCCTGTGTGAGCGTCTCGTCCGCACGCATCTTAGCCCAGCCTCGCTTTCATCCGCAGGTGCGGGCCGCCCACCGTCGTGACGACCATCTCTTTGTGCCCCTTGCCGCACATCCCCGCCTCCAGCGCGAAATCATCGCCCACCGCGTTGATGCTCTGGAGCAGGTCAGGCACATAGCCGGAGATGCCAACTGGCGCAAACAGCCGCCCCGTCAGCCGCCCGTTGACGATCTCCTCTCCGTAGTGCGCGGTCACCTGGATGCCCCACCCCATCGGGTCCTCCATGCCGCTCTCCATGCGCCGCAGATAGACGCCACGCTCCACCCCGGCGATCAACTCCGTCACCGGGACCGTGCCGCGCCCGAAGAACGTGTTGCTCATGCGCGCGTAGACCTTGCGGCTGAAGTCCTGCCGCCGGCCATTGGGCGTGTGCGCGCCGGGGGTATAGGTCGCCGAGGCGAAATCGCTGATTGGGCGCTCCAGCACGCCATCGCGCAGGATGCGCGTTGGCCGCGCCAGCTCCCCTTCATCGTCGAAGAAGTACGAGCCGAACGCGCCCGGCACGCTGGGGTCATCGAACATCTCCACCCCCGGCGCCGCGACGCGCTTGCCCGCGTAGAGCGCCGCCCGCGCCCGCCCCTTGGGGAACAGGTCCAGCTCGACGCCGTGGCCGAAGCACTCGTGCGCGATCACACCGGAGACCGACGGATCGGTGACCACATCGTACACGCCTGGCTCGATGCGCTCCGCCGCCAGCAGCCGCGCGGCCACGTCCACCATCCCGCGCAGGTCGTCATCCGCGACGCGCGCCAGCTCGAAGCCGCCCGCGCCGCTCTGCGCGAGGAGATTGTAGGCCGTCCGCCCCTCGCTATGGACCACCGCGACCGCGTTCAAGTTCATCCCCGTCAGGCGTTGCCGCAGCAGCCGCCCGCGCCCGATATAGGTGGACTCGTAGCGCCGCTCGGCATAGGAGATCTGCGCGCGCACGATGCGCGGGTCCATCGCGCCGAGCCGCCGCTGCAAGTCGCGCGCGAAGGCCAGCTTTTGCGCCAGCGGCACGCTCGCCTGGTCAATCTCGACCGGCGTCACGAAGTCGCGCCAGTCCTGCCCGGCGATGGTCGCATGCCCGCCGAAGACGAGCGGCGGCCCGTCCTTCCGCCGGCTCTGCCCGCCCGCCCAGGCGCGAACGCCGCGCGCCAGCCGGTCGACATCCGTCTCGCCACTGGCGTATTCGGCGAAGCTCGCCCCGTCATAGATCGTGAATACCATACCGCGCGAAGGGCTATCCTCGTTCGCGTTCTGCTCCTGACCGCTATCGGTAATCCGCAGGCCCGACGCCCCGCTCATCAGCGCGGCGGCGTAGGGGAAGCGCGCCTCAAGCTCGCCTACGAGCTCCCGCGCGACAACCTCGCGCCGGTCTTCTGCCATAGCGCAACGCCTCTCTATCAGTCCATCATCACCAATCCATCACAATATCGCGGTGATGGTTGAGCGCGGGCGCGCCGCTACAGTCGCAGCCGTGGCGCTCGCGCATGCAGTATAGCGGAAAAACACGGAAAAATGGCGCTCGCGAATCGCGCCGGCGTCCACTTACGTCTGTGGCGTCCGCGGGGGCTTGGGCGGCTCCGCGGGCGGGCGCTGGGCGAGGTTATCCCACTGCCCGCGCATCATCAGCGCGGCGGTAATCAAAATCACTGAGAAGAAAATAATCGAGGCTAGGCCCAGCCCAACGAGCATGCCGGTCACCGTAGGACTCCTCTCCCGCGCGATGGCGCGCGACGCCTCATGCTATCCCTCATGCAGTATCCCATGTGTTGTAGCACGCGCGGGCGTCCCAGGGCTGGGGACACATCACAAGGCACACACACGTGGCCGCTTGCTACGCGACATAATACACAACAATGACTAGCCTATAACGGCCATTGTGTGATTGAATGGTGGAAGACTGATGACGGTGAAGGACACCAATCCGGTAGCTTGCTAACGGAACACCCGAGGAACTTGGCACGTGACTTGCCCAAAGGGCGCGTGTCACACAAGCTCAGCCGCTGGCGCCTTGTACCGTGACGGA
Source organism: uncultured Chloroflexia bacterium (assembly GCA_963809385.1). GTDB lineage: Bacteria > Chloroflexota > Ktedonobacteria > Ktedonobacterales > JADMIN01 > JAKAIY01. The sequence continues at coordinate 292,749 of CAWEJL010000004.1, forward strand.
CAGAGGCTCAGGTACGCGCCCGGCGCGCGCGCCAAAGACGCTCGCGCGCTGGCTGTGGCTTATCTGTAGATGTTGAACACGAGAGGAGCGGAACCTGTGGATGGGATCGAGATGCGCCCGGAGACGTCACCGAATCAATTGGCGATACCAGGCATCTCCTATCGCCAGATCGCCGCTGTTCGTCTCCTCCAGTTACCCAGCCAGAACCTGGACGAGGTTGTGCAGCGGGAGGCGGACGATAACCCAGCGCTGGAAGCCGATACCCGCCAGTGCTGCCCGCGCTGCAACAGCCCGCTGGAATCGCCCACCGCTCAGTGTCCCACCTGTGACGGTACCACGCGTACCGCGAGCGAAGAGCGCGTACGTGATGATTTGGTGGACCTGGACGGCCCGATCTACTCCTCCAGTGGGGCCAGCTCCGACGAGGACATTGACGACCCGATAACCCGCGTAGCCGCCATCGCGCCGACCGGCGAGGCGCTACTCCAGGCGCTGTGCTTCTCGCTTTCCGATGAGGACGCGCCAATCGCGGAGTATTTGGTCGGGAGCCTCGACCATCATGGCTTTCTGCCTCCGACGATCGTCGCCGACGCCGCCGACGCGCTTGGCTGTGATGTGTGTGAAGTCGAGCGCGCCCTGGCGGCGCTGCAGCGGCTCGACCCACCGGGCATCGGCGCGCGCGGCGGCCAGGAATGCCTGCTGATCCAGCTCGAGCGTCTGCGTGAGTCGGGCGACCCCCATCTGCTGGCGGAGTTGATGGTGCGCGATCACTTTAACGAGCTCGCCCACCGCCGCTATCGCGAGATCGCCCACAGCCTGGAACTGACGCCGCGCCGTGTGGAGACCGAGTGGGAGTTCATCCGCGCCACGCTCCATCCCTACCCCGCCCACGGATTCGAGGACGGTGTGAGTTCCCTGGCCCCCACCGCGGCGCCGGTCCGGCCGGATGTCGTCATCCGCAAGAGCACCACGGGCTACATGGCCGAAGTAGTGGAGCGCAACCGCTATGTGCTGCGCGTCAATGCGGAATATCTCTGGGCGCGCAAGCACCTCGCCGGCATGAGCCAGGACGACGCGACCCGCTCCCACATCCGCAAGCATGTGGACCAGGCGCAGGCCTTCATCGCCGCCTTGCGCCAGCGCTGGGACACCATGCAGCGGGTCTCCGACGCGCTGATCGAGATGCAGCGCGACTTCCTGGAGTATGGTCAGGGCGGTCTCAAGCCACTCACACGCGCCGACGTCGCGCGCCGCATCGGTCTGCACGAATCCACCGTGAGCCGCGCCACCGACGGCAAATTCGTCCTGTTGCCCAGCGGCCAGACGGCGTCCTTCGACGACTTCTTCGACGCTTCCCTGCCCGCCAAGAAGGCCCTGCTCGACATCATAGGTGAAGAGAACGCCGAACGCCCGTACAGCGACGAGCAATTGATGCGCATCCTACGGCGCAAAGGGATCGAGATCGCCCGCCGCACGATCGCCAAGTATCGCGAAGAGCTAGGCGTGCTGCCTTCGCGCATGCGGCGTATGCGCACCGTGGTCGCGCAGCCAGCCCCCTCGCGCGAGCCGGTCCCGGCGCGCGAGCCGGTTCCCGCTGGCGTCCATTGATAGACCCGCGGATCGCGTCACGCCTGCTAGTGGAAGGCGCGTGGCGCGATCCGCGTTCCACGCGCCAGGGCGTAACGGCTGATAATTTCGCGCATGCGGCGGCCATCGCGCTCGTTGAGCAGGCGTGGTCCCGCGCAGATGAGGGTATGCGAGCCGCGCAACACCAGCGCGATCTCGCCCGGCGCGCGCTGGATGGTGAGTAGGTCATTCCAGGAAACCGACTGTGTCACGCGAATGAGCGTGAAGCGCGCGATGACCCCACGATCGCTGATGAAGATTTCCTGTGCGAGCCAGATGAGCGCCGCCAGCCCCAGCAGCGCGAGCGCGAGCGTGGTCAGTGCGAGCCAGGGAGCGTAGGCGAGCGCAACACCAGCCGCCAGTCCCAGCGCTACCGTCAGCGCGAAGGCTAGCCCCAACAGCCAGCGTAAGGGCCGAACCGTCAGCGTATCGGCCTCCAGGCCGGTCTCCGCGGGTGTGACATCGCCCACCAGCCGCCGCGCCTCTACGCGCGCCTCGCCTACCAGCGTTTGCATGGGTAGGCTCAACAGCAGGCTCCGCCGCAATTGCGCGCCGCGCCGCAGCAGCGCGGGCGTGAAAGACACCCGCCGCCCCTCCGTGGTCACCAGCGTCAGGCGCGGGCCATGACACTCCAGGCGCTCGATGGCGTCGAGCGGAATCACGCGCCATGCGCGCAGTGGCCGCCCAAACGCGATCTCCTCGCGTGTCAGGCGCACGCCACCCAACGCGAACCAGCCCGCCAGCATCACGGGAATCCAGAGCAGCAAGACGAGCGGCAGCCAGATAGGCGCGCCGCCCATGCCCCACACCAGCGCCGCCAGCGCCAGCGCGCTGGCGGCTGGCGGGACGAGAAAGCCAATGGCGACAAGCGCGCCGGGCTGGTAGACCGCTGTCCCAGCCAGTGGAGTTGTGGGGCGAGGCGCCGCCAAAAAGACCACAGTGTCGTCCGGTGGCGCCTCGCGCGGAGCCGGTGAGCCACCTGTTGCGGGCTCGCCGCTCGCGCTCACGGCGCCCCAATCGCCCGTCTCACGCATCTCGATACCCCGCACCCCAAAATCGCGATAGAAAAGGGAGCACACTTCGACCCAAATTATAAGCCGCGCGACGCCACACCGCAACGCGGCGCCCGCTGGCATCCCAGAAAACATGGGGAGTTGACGAGCGGGCGCCTCTATTGGTAGTCTACTCGATGAGAGAGTCACGCTCGAAGGGGATGATGAGAGGGACCGCGCGCCAGTGCTCAGACAGATGTCACGCGGGAAGCCACAGCCGCGACTAAGCCACGAAGAGGTCGTTGAGCGCTTCGTGGACTATCATTTTGGGCGGCTGACCCCGGCGATGAACCGGGCGATCGAGACGCACGTCCGCACCTGCGAGCGCTGCAAGCGTGAGGGACTGACCCACGCCGCGGGCGAGCGACAGGCCGCCAACCGCAAGCTCCGGAGCGTGCGCGGCGGCAAGCCGCTCCTAGGTCCGCGCGGGCGCGTCGCGCTGCTTGCGCTCACATTGCTGGTCGCGGCCCAGGTTGTCTTGTTCCAGGTGACGCGCGGCCAGGCGCAGCCCCTTCTCTCACTGGTGAGTCAGTGGCGCGCGCAAGGCGGCGCGCCCGCGCTGGGCGCCGCGCCCGTCGCGCTGAACGCGAGCTGGAACTTGCCAGCCGGAGCCGCCAACGCGAGCGCGATCGCGCTCTCCGTGGATGGCAAGATGCTGGCGGTGGCGCAGGGCGGCGCGCAAGCCAAAATCACCATCTGGAGCACGCGGTCGGAAGATCGCGTCGCCGCGATCCCCTGGAGCGCGAATGACGCGCCCGCCACGCTATCGTGGTCTCCAGATGGCTCCATGCTCGCCGCGTCCAGCCCCAGCGAGATCATCATCTGGTCCATATCACCCTACAATGTCGTAACGCGGTTTTCACTGCCCGGCGGGCCTGCCATGCGCGTCTATGACGTGCGCCAGCAGACGCGGGTCGCCAGCCCCGACCCCGCCCCGGCCTTCGCCAGCGGGCCGCTCGTCTGGGGCGCGGATGGCGCGCTCTCCCCCGCGCCAGCGGGCGCCGCGGGCCCTACTGGCGTCACCTCACCCCAAACACCGGTCATCGGCTTCTGGTCGAGCGAGGGCGCGCACCTCTTTGGCAATGGGCATGGCGCCGTCCATCTCGGTATCTCCGCCGCTGACGCGCTGAGCGGCGACGCCTTGCTCGACTGGTCGCCCGACGGGCGCTATCTGATGTGGGCAATGCTCGATCTGCCGGTCAACGGGGCAGGCTCCTCTCCCGCCAGCGCCCCACCCGACTCCACCGTCCAGACGCTGGTCACGCGGGTGCTGGCGCAGAGCAAGACCGCTAACGCGCCTGGCCAAAATGACGCGCTGCTCTGGTTCGCGCCCGACGCCAGCCGTGTCGCCGTCTGCGACCGCACACAGCCCAACGCGCGCGTGCAGATCTACGACATCGCGTCGGGCCTCGCTGTGGCGACGCTCGATGTCGCCTGCGCCAGTCTCCCCGCGCACGCCGTGCAATGGACCGCCGATGGCTCCCAGCTCTTCGTCGCCCCCACCAGTGGCCCCGTCGCCGACTACACCGCGCCCCAGGGATGACCGCTGGGCGCCGCGGCCTGGCTGGGCGCCGCCCCCTCAACCCTAGCCGCCACTGATTCGTAAAAAGCAAGGATCCCCGTGTAAGGATTCTCGTGTAACGAGTCTCCAAACCCGTCGAGAAAATCAGAGGAGGGGCGTATATGGTCAGGTTCCTGGTCCGGATGGTCGTGGACATTCTTCTCAGCGCGGCGGCGATTGGCCTCACGACGGTGGTTCTGCCGGGCATTCACATCGTTCCCTTTAGCTGGACAACGCTCCTGGTGCTCGGCGTCGTCATTGGCGTCATTGACGGTCTCGTCCGTCCGGTGGTGTCGCTGCTCTCGCTGCCAATCACGATCCTGACGCTGGGGTTGTTTCAGCTCGTCATCAACGCGCTGATGCTCTACCTGGCGTCGTTCATCATTCCGGCGTTCGGGATTGACAACTTCCTCTGGGCGCTGCTGGGCGGCATCGTGCTGGGCATCGTCCACGCCATCCTTGAGGCGATCTTCGGGGGCATCGGCAAGGAGCCCAAGAAGGCCCACTAACCCCGGCATGGCCTGAAATACCGCGGATCAATGCCCGCATGGCGCTCCACGATGAGAGAGCCATGCGGGCATCTCATCTCTGTCACGCTTCATGCCCCCCACTGCGCCAGACGCCACGCTCAAGCATGGCATGGCGCCTATCTTGCGCCCCAGGCTGGGAGCCACACGCCATGTGGCGTGCGACCGCAACTCGCGGCGCTCGTGAACAACCGGCGAGGACGAGGAGGGCGACATGGGTGACAGTTTTGAGCGCGGAGACCCCTTCGAGGCATACGAGACGTTCGACGCGATCCATGCCGCCGGAATGACGCCCGCCGAGCTTCCAGGCGAGTTGGAGGATGGCGCGCCACTCGAAGGGCGCCACGGAGCGGGCGCGCCGTCTCTGATGAGCTACGGCGCCAGTTCCACGCTGCGCTATGAGTCCGGCGCCGACGCCATCCCCACCAGCGTGACGGTGCCCGCCGGCGCGGAGCCCGCCACGCCAGTCCCGGAGCCATCCCCCGCGCCGCAAGAGCTTGGCTCTCCCCTATCCGGGAGAGCGGCGGCGGACGAGCGGCGCGCCAAACGCGACCAGCGTACACACCTTGATGAGAGAGAGCGATTACAACACATGGACCGATGGGAAGACAGCGCCATGGGCGCAATGGCGAAGGACGAGTCTCGCGCCGCCAGCGCAACCGCGCCCGGCGCCAGCGGAGTCGCGCCCGGCGCCGAAACCAGCGCCACGGGCGCCACGGGCGCCACGGGCGCGGCGGCTGGTGAATCCACCCCACGCGTGACCGAGTGGACCGTGGAGGTAGACGAAACACAAGCCCCGCCACGCGCGCTACAGATCGCGCTGGTCGTGGGAGCCGCCGCGCTCAGCGGGCTGGCGATCGCGGGAGGGATAACCTGGCTCGTCATCCAGCGGCGGCGGCTCAACGCGGCGCGCGAGATGGAGCGCGCCATCGCCGCCAGCCGCATACTGCGCCTGACGCCCACTCCCGCCCGCCCGTATATGCGGGAAGCCAGTCAGGCGCGCGAGGCCGCGATGCAATACGCGCAGCAATCGGCGGCGGAAACAGCGCGTATGGCTCGCGCGCTGCGGCAGGCGGCGGGCCTCAGCGCCGGTACGGCGCGCGACTACGCGTCGGAGCGGGCCGCATTGGCACAGGAGATCTTCGGCGGCGCGCTCGATACGACGCGCGGCGGCGCGACTGGCGCTTGGCGCACGGTCTCGCGGCTGGCGCCAGAACAGACACAGCGGCTGGCGCGCGCTTTCAACGCTGGCCGCTCTACCGGACGGATCGAGCAGCGCGCCAAGTAGCGCGCACACCGCACACAACCCGGCCTTCTCACGTGGGAGAGAGGGCCGGGTTGTGTGCGGTCACCCCAGTGGGACGGCTTCCACCGCGCCCGGCCCCAGCGTCCGTTCGAGCTGCTGCTGAAGCTCCGGGCAAAAGCGCACCCCCAGCCGCCCGCTCGGCGCGGGCATCCGCACCACCCACGCGCCATTCCGCACCCACAACTCCACCTGGTCATCGCCGGGATAATCGTTCAGCGCCGTCAGCACGTCCTGCGCGCGCGTCACGTCCACCGTGCTGTTCTTGCCCCGCTGGATGTGGATCCGCACCAGCATCGCCCTGCGGCTCGCCTCCTCCTCGGAAACCGTGAACGCCTCCACCTCATCAGCCACCAGTTGCGGCTGGTCGTCGCGCATCTTCACCAGCCCCGTCACCAGAAGGATCGCGTCATCCTTCCAGGCATCCGCCGTGGCGGCGTAGGTCCTGGTGAAAACGATGATCTCCAGCGAGCCGAGCAAGTCCTCGAACTGCACCGCCAGCATCGTATCGCCCCGCTTGGTCATGATCTTGCGCGTCGAGATTACCCGTCCGCCCAGCGTCACCTTCTGCCCGGCCCACTCCTCACTCAGGTGCGCGGAATACGCCGTCACGCGCTTCTTCAGGAACTGCGCCACATGCGCCAGCGGGTGCGCCGAGAGGTAGAGGTTCAGCAGCTCCTTCTCCCAGGCCAGCAACTGCTGCTGCGAATGCTCCGGCGCGTCGGGCAGCGTGAAGTCATCGCCGCCGGAGTCACCATCCACGCCGCCGAAGAGGCTGTTCTGGCCAATCTCGCGCATCTTGCGCTTCTGCTGGCCATACGACATCGCGCGGTCGAGACCCGCCAGCAGGCGGCTGCGGCTGCCCATATTGTCCAGCGCGCCCGCCTTGATCAAGCACTCCACCGCCGAGCGCGACAGATTCTTGCTCTCGGTGCGGGCGAAGACATCCGCCAGCGAGGTGAAGGCGCCGCCAGCGCGGCGCGCCGCCAGCAGCTCCTCCACTGGGCGGCTGCCCACATTGCGGATGCCCACCAGCCCGAAACGCACGCCCCAGCGCGGCTGCCCATCCTCGCCCGGCTCCAGATTCTCCACCGTGAAGCCCGACTCGCTGTGGTTGATGTCGGGCGGCAGCACCTCCACCCCCATGCGACGGCACTCGTCAACAGCGGCCACCACCTTCGCCGCATCGCTGGCCACAGAGGTCAGCGTCGCCGCCATGAATTCCGCCGTATAGTTGGCCTTCAGATACGCCGTCTGATACGCCACGAAGCCATACGCCGCCGCGTGACTTTTGTTAAATCCGTAGCCAGCGAAGGGCTCGATGAAGGAGAAGATTTCCTCGGCGGTCTTCTCCGAGATGCCGTTCTTGGCGCAGCCCTTGATGAACTTGCCGCGATACTCCAGCATCTGCTCGCGGTTCTTCTTCGACATCGCCTTACGGAACTTGTCCACCTCGCCCCAGGTAAAGCCGGCGAGCTGCACCGCAATCAGCAGCACCTGGTCCTGGTAGACGATGACCCCATAGGAGTCGCGCAGCAACGGCTCCAGCATCGGGTGCAGGTAGCGGATCTGGACCTCGCCATGCTTGGCTTTGATGAACTGCGGGATCGAGTCCATCGGGCCGGGGCGGTAGAGCGCCACCATCGCCGTCACGTCCTCGATGCAGGTCGGCTTGAGCTCCTTGATGTATGTCCGCATCGCGCCCGATTCGAGCTGGAAGACGCCGGTCGTCTCGCCCTCGGCCAGCAGCGCGTAGGTCTTGGCGTCGTCGGTGGGCATGCGGTCCAGGTCCATATCAATCCCGCGCGTCTGCTGGATAAAGAGCCGGCAGTTCATCAGGATCGAGAGGTTGGCGAGGCCAAGGAAGTCGAACTTGATGAGGCCCAGGTCTTCCAGATGCGCCTGCTCGTATTGCGAGACCAGCCACGTATCGTTGGGGTCTTTGTAGTCGCGCAGTTGCAGCGGCACGGTCTGGTCGAGCGGCTCGCGCGAGATGACGACACCCGCCGCGTGGATGCCGGAGCCGCGCACCGTGCCTTCGAGGTCGCGCGCCAAATCCACCAGCTTGCGCACCGGCGGGCTCACGTCGTAGAGCTGCTTCAGCTCGCGCACGTCATCCAGCGCGCCGCTAATCGTCACCTTCGGGCCACCGGGAATCAGCCGCGCCACGCGGTCGGCCTCGGCCTGCATGCCCATCACGCGGCCCACGTCGCGCACCGCGGCCTTGGCGGCCATCGTGTTGAAGGTGACGATCTGGCCGACGCTGGTCCCAACCGTACTTGTCAGCGACGTAGCGAATCACTTCCTCACGGCGGTCGTCGGGGAAGTCCATGTCAATATCGGGCATGCTCATGCGCTCAGGATTGAGGAAGCGCTCGAAGAGCAGACTCGATAGCGGATAGGGTCTACGTTGGTGATGCCCAGCGACGTAGGCCACCAGGCTGCCCGCCGCCGAGCCTCGGGCCACGCAGCGCATGCCGTGGCTGCGGGCGAAGTTCACGTAGTCCCAGACGATCAGGAAGTACGAGATGAAGCCCTTGGAGCGGATGACCTCGAACTCGTAGTCGAGCCGCTGCTCCAGCTCTCCGGTCATCTCGCCGTACAGTTCGCGATGCCCTGCCGGCAGAGGTAGTACAGGTATTCATCCTGCGAGCGGAACTCTGGCGGAATCTCGAAGTCGGGAATGAGGCTGGCGCCTGGCTCGATCGTAACGTCGCAGCGCTCGGCGATCTCCATCGTGTTGCGCAGCGCGTCGGGTAGCTCCGGGAAGAGCGCGCCATCTCGTCGGGCGTCTTCAGGTAGTACTGCGAGCTGTCGAACTTCATGCGCTTGGGGTCTTCGAGCGTCTTGCCGGTCTGCACGCAGAGCAGCACGTCCTGCGCCTCGGCGTCGCGCGCGGCGACGTAGTGCAGGTCGTTGGTGGCCAGCAGCGGCGCGTGGACCTCGCGCGCGAGATCGTAGAGCAGTCGGGTTGAGCTTGGACCTGCGGCGATTCCGCCGCGTCGTGGTCCTGGATCTCGATGTAGAAGTTTTCCGGGCCGAAGACATCCTGATACCAGCGCGCGGCGGCGCGCGCGCCGTTGAGGTCGCCGCGCAGCAGCAGCTCGGGTATCTCGCCGGAGATGCAGCCTGACGTGGCGATCAGCCCGCCGCTGTACTGCTCCAGCATCTTGCGGTCCATGCGCGGGCGCGCCTGGTAGCCGCGCGTGTGCGCCAGCGTCGTCAGCTTCAGCAGGTTCTGGTAGCCGGTGTTGTTCGCGCGCCAGCAGCAGCAGGTGGTTGTACTCGTAGCGCCCCGTCTTCTCCTCCAGCGACGGCACGCTGTAGCCCTCGACGCCGATAATCGGCTTGATCCCAGCCGCGTGGCAGGCCTTGTAGAAGTCCAGCGCGCCATACATCACACCATGATCGGTCAGCGCCAGCGCAGACATACCGCCAGCCTTGGTCGCCTCCACCAGCCGCTTGATCCGCGACTGGCCATCCAGCAGGCTGTACTCGGAATGCACATGCAGATGCGTGAAGTCGGCCACCGCGTCCCTCGCTCCTTACCAGCGCCACACCGCATGCGCCCCGCATACGACGCCGCTCCCTCCCCGCATGCGCCAGAGAAGAATCAGGCTACCGTTTAGCATAGCCCACGCCAACCGCCCACCGCTACGGGCCATCTTGGCTAGGCCAGACGCCGGGTGGGGCGCAAAGCTAGTTGGGGCGACAAATCAGACCAAGGTGGAAAACAATAGCGGGAACGAGAACATGCCGTTAGTGGTTCATCCGGTAAGATTGCGGTACTGCGGAAGCGCCCTACAGGTCATGATTACTGCGGGAAGGGCGCGACAACAAGTGGCATAACTTGCCGGATGCACCAGTTCCCTCTTCTGTCATCTTGGGGTCGAAGCTGCAAGAATTCAGCTTTCGCGTCCTACAAGTCGTTCATGCAAGCGTACACCTTGTTGTCTGGTTTCAACGGACCTAGCAGCTAGCAGAGAGCGCGAACCTGCCCCAAGATGACAGAAGAGGGAGTTTGCGTCGTTCCTCAGAGGCGCATCGCATTCTCGCGCAGTCAAGGTCGCTTTTTCACGCAATACGCAGCGTCGAGTGAGAGCAAGCCTTATTGAGGAACGACGCAAGTTAGTCGAGGCCGGGGATGAAGCTATCAATAGTCTCGCCGTTTGAGCAGCTTTAATAGACACTCAAGACGACTGAAGACGAGCGGAGGACATCTCGCGGAGCGGCTCAATGTCGTGTCGTGCGAGCGCAGCTCTGATAGCTCCAAACTCATCCCAAGGAGTCTCTACCACACCATATGCCATCGAACGCTCGTGAGCTTTGCCGCAACACACAATGCAGTCACCTGGACGCGCCAGCCCAATCGCGGTATCAATGGCGCGAGCGCGATCAGGTTCCCGCAGAAAATCACGACCCTCGCTCCTACCGCGAGAGAGCAGTCCCGATGCAATCTCTGCGATGATTGCGTCGGGATCCTCAGTGCGTGGATCCTCCGCCGTCAGCACCGCCACATCCGCCTCCGCAGCAACCTCACCCATGAGGCGTCGTTTCTGCACGTCGCGCAGCCCTGCTGAGCCAAAAACAAGGATAACGCGGCCTTGCGCCGCTGATCCGATAAGCATGCGCACTGTATTAATGGTTTGGGCAAGCGCGTTAGGAGTGTGCGCGAAATCCACTATTACATCGAACGCGCCGCGATGAACGAACTCCATTCGTCCTTTGACCCGCGAGACCGCCGCGAGACCGCGCTCGATTTCCCCGAGTGCGATATCGAGCGCGAGCCCTGTGGCGCAAGCAGCTAGCGCGTTCTCGACGTTGTACGCACCGATCAATGCGATGCGCGTGTCCCTCTCGCCGGCGGGTGTGGTGACATGGAATAGAGTGCCGTCGCGGGTGACAACAATATCGCGCGCTTTCACCATAGCGTCCACATCCGCACCGACGGCGTACGTTATTGTTCGATCGCTCGGGAGGGCGCTAAGAATCTGGTACGACTGGTCGGTGAGATTAAGTACTGCAATTTTAGGTATACCTGACTTACGTCGTGACGTCTCGAGCATCTGGAACAAACGCGCCTTCGCCTGCATATAGCGGTCCCACGTGCCGTGCCAATCCAGATGTTCATGGGTTACGTTGGTCACAACAGCGATGTCATAGTCAACATACGCCACACGCGCCTGATCGAGTGCATGTGATGTCGTTTCAAGAACGACTGCCTTGCACTTCGCTTGCGCCATCTGCGCAAGGTATCCCTGAAGATCGAACGCCTCAGGCGTCGTCGTATGAAAGCCTGTATCCATCTCCTGATCGTCAATCCGCGCTGCGATAGTTGTAATCAGCCCAGTCCGTATGCCATGGGCGACGAGAATGCTATGAATAAGCGTGCTAGTAGTCGTTTTGCCATCGGTTCCTGTTACCCCAATAATAAGCATGCGCTGCGAGGGAAAATTGTAGAACGCTGCGGAAAGAAGCGCGAAAGCATCTCTTCCATTAAGTACCTGCCAGTATGGTAGGCGAGATCCCCCAAGCGCCTCGATCTCCTCACGGGCTAGTTCTCCAACGACAGCCACCGCGCCAGCCTTGAGCGCCGCCGCAATGTAGCGGTGACCATCACCGTCGCGCCCTCCATGGGCGACGAACACGGCGCCTGGTTGCACACGCCGGGAATCCTCAGCAATGCCCGTGACGCGTATCCTCGGCGTGGAAAGCGTGCCGGAGAGGCGCCCCCAGTATGCTGGGAGGCGGCGAAGGAGGGTCTGCAGCAAAATAGCCATGTGTCCTACAACTTCTTTCATTGGTTTGATTGCAAAGTTCCTGGCTTTCCGCTAGACGAGGCCCAGTACGACAGCGAAACGTCCTGTACGTCCACCTTCCATTCGATGCGAATAGAACAAGTCCGTACGGGTACCGGGACACATGTCACTCACTTCGATTCGCGATTCAGAAACCCCCAGTTCGAGCAGTTGCGCATGATTGGATGCCGCTAGATCCAGGCGCAAGGATTCACGCGGCGCGCCGTCTTCCGATTGCGCCAGGATAGTTGAAAACCGCGCGGTTCTTCGCGATAACGGATCACTGCTGAATGCGCGACGCACTGGCTCATCCACCTCGTAGCAGCAGGGGCCAATCGTGGGTGCGATGGCGGCTATCAGGTCGGACGGCTCGGAGCCATATCGCGCGTGCATTGCGTCAAGCGTGTTGCGAAGAATGGCGCCGGCGGCGCCACGCCAACCGGAGTGAGTGAGTCCAATGGCATTATGGACGGGATCCACAAGCAGAATGACACTGCAATCAGCAACGGCCCAGAATAACCCGATGCCACGCGACGATGTAATCCACGCATCGCACCCTCCGGGCAAGATGATGGCGGGCGGCTCAGCCACGCCCAAATCAGCCCCCAACTCTTCAGCAGTAATCTCGCGCACGGTTGTTCCCTGAAGTGGCGTTGTTCCCACGAGAAGCGGGTGGTCCGGCAGCGTTGTGCGAATGCGTCGGTAGTTCTCCATCCGGGCGTCTGGATCGTCAGGCGTTGTGGGGCCTGCGTTCAACGACATGAAAGGAACGGCGCTCACACCACCTTGCCTGGTGAATACACCATGCGTAATAAACTGCTGTGCGCTGAGAGATGCGAACTGAAACCAGACGATGTCCTCGCTCTTGCGCTTAATCATACGAATCTCCACTGACACTCCACAGCTATAGACGAGCAGATCAGGTGCGTGTATGAGGTACGCCCAACGCCTGGTACAGTTCTTTGGCCTGTGCTCTCTCAGCGGCGCCGTTCTGGTCGCCACGCGGAGCTTGCGCGAGCAGCGCGCCGAGCGCGTCGAGCGCTTCAGCCAAGTATAACGGCGACTCGCCTTGCCTGCCCAATGTAACGGCCTCATCGAGAAGTGATCTTGAGCGCTCGGTGTCTTTCAAACGCCAGGCGCAGGCCGCCAACCCGATAAGGGCGCGCCCCTGGGCGAATGGATCGCCAACGGAGGTGGCAATCTGCAACGCGCGCCTATAGGACGCCTGCGCCTGATCCGCGTTTCCCTGCGCGAGCAGGGCGTCACCCAACGCGCGGAGAGTCACCGCCTGGGCTGGCGCGTCTTTCGCTGTGGCATGGAACCCCATCGCATCTTGCAGCAGCCGCACAGCCTCCATCCACTGACCCTGGGCCAACGCGAGCTGCCCCATCTCCGATGTAACCCATCCGATACTGCGCGGTTCGCCGGTGTCCCGAAAGATTGGCAGTGCGGAAGTCAAGTGCGTATTTGTCAGTTCAAATTGTTTACGAGTTCGGTAGAACTGTCCAATCAGTGTCTGATCAACCGCCTCTCCGCGCTTATCACCGGTTTCGATCCTGATCGCCAGGCTTTGTTTGTATAGGGTTTCCGCCTCATCATATTGTCCTCGTCCGAACGCGATTTGCCCAAACGAGCTGATGTCTACCGCCTCCGCCCGCCGCGACTGAAGGCGCTGGTGGATTGCAAGCGCCTCAGTGTAACGTTCTTGCGCTTCACCAAACCGCCCTTGTCGCAGCGAGATGCGACCGAGCAATTGAAGCGCTAGCCCCTGTCCCCAGACATTATCAATCGCCTTGTAGATGGTATACGCTTCGGTCAGGTCGGCGTTCGCCTCTGTGTCTCGAATGCCTTCACGTTCTCGAATCTGGCCGCGGAATGAAAGCGTCAGCGCAGTGTACGCGTCGTCCTTTACACTCGCTACGGTGAAGATCGAGTAGGCATGATTGAGAAAGCGCACGGCAAGCTCGGATTCGCCCTCGTCACGTGCAATGAGAGCAAGCAATACCAGTGCGCTCCCTTCACCCCGCATGTTCTTGAGCGACTTGAAGGCGCGGAGTATGTCTCCAGAAACGCGTTTGGCTTCCGAGACTTTTCCCTGGATACGAAGGAACTGGGCATTGCCCAGTTTGAGCAACGCTAGCAATTCCCGCGCGTCCGAGACAGCCTTGGTACGAACGAGTTGCTGAGCGGCCTCGAGCCCCCAGGGCAGATAGCGCTGGCGCGCCGCGTTGCGCCCGTAATCACGCCAGTAGGCCTGCATGCCAACACAGATGCGGGCGACTGGATCCAACTGGCGCGTCTGTTGCGCCCACACCAACGCGCCCTCAATGTTGCGCTCGTCCATCGCAAGCGCATCGCGTTCAACGCTTGTCGAGTACACGCCATAGTATCTGACGATTTCAACACGTGCTTTGTACTGATCTTCTTGTGAAGCGCTCTCGTATTCATTGCGCGCAAAACCATACAGCACGGGATGCAGTTCGATACGCGTCGCATCCGCTGGCGAATGGAAGCTCTCATTCTGTCGATTGGAGGCAAGACCACGCCGGACTAGCAGATCAATCGTCGCCGCCGGATCACGATCGCCAAAAGTAGCCGCTACCCTCATGGCAGCCCCCATGCCAAATTCAGACGTTGGAAACGCGCCAAACTGCCAGAACAGCCGCTGGGCGGCCGGAGTAAGCGCATCGCGACTCTTTTGGTAAATTGACTCAATGCCGCCTCCAAGTTTTGTCACCTGCTCCGGGTCGCCAAGATCATCAGCGAGTTGGGCGAGATCAGCGCTCGTATCCTTGGCATAACGCGCGGCAAGCTTGACGGCAAGAGTGTGCCTACCTAAGCTGGCGATGATCCGATCGAGCGCGATCCGCTGCGCGGGTGTCCAATCCTGGACATTCCCCGGCCCGCACTCCTTGGTAAACAAATTGACAGCTTCACTCTCCGAGAGAAAGCCAAGCGGGAGTATCGTTGTCAGGCTGCGCAAGTCATCGGGCAGGTGGGTTCCCACCTCGCTTGGCGCCGCGCTTGATGAGATAGAAGCGTCACTCTCGCGCGCTGTCAATAGCACCACGGCTCCCGCTTCGACCAAAGGTCGCACCACCTCCACAAGCTCAAGGCCAGCCTCGACATTGTCAATCACCACCAACGTCTGTTTACCTCCCAAAAGCCGCTGTGCGGCCTTGAGGAGTTCTGAAGCCGTAGTGGCGGCTGGTTCCCTGCGCTGTGGGTCGAAGCGGGCAAGAGCGCGACGAAGCACTGTGGTTGGGTTTGTTTGATCCTGCGCAAACACGACGCCGATGCCGTCCGCGTAAACACCCTCGTAGGCAAGGTATCTGATCGCTTGGTCCGCGAGGGCTGTTTTGCCGATACCCCCAATGCCGGTAATCGCGATGATTGAATGTGGGTGTGGTGAGCGCAGGGCTTGCAGCAGCCCTTCGAGTTCGGCGCCGCGTCCCACGAAATGCTCCTGGGGAAGGCCGAGATCATCGTGTGGAGGGCCCTTTGGCGCGGCTGATGGTGGTTCTGGAGGCGGCACGGGCAGCGCAACTGGCTTCCGCGTCTGCATCCTGCCGTCAGGCATGGGTGTCAAGATTGTCGGTTGGGAAATGCTTTCTAAGTAGTGGCGTTCTTGCTCCCAATCATGATGCGCGCGGCGCGCCACCTCAATCGCAAGAATCGCCAGAACAATCGTTGGAGCAATGATCAGTGGACGCTGTTCGAGGATAGGCAGTAGACGGGTGAGTAGCAGAGCCTTAGAGAGCTTGCTCCAATCTGTTAGTGTGGCTGGACCATCAGTAGCGATGATTTGGATTAGGTTGAATGCGATGTTACCAGGCAGCAGGACGATCAACCATAAATACCACCGCCCGATGGTACGCAACGCGCGGATCACGCCATGACGTGGATACGGGTTGTGCTTGCCCTGCTTACGCTCCATTTGCCTTAATACTCTCCCTCGCCATCCCCGTCCCTACAGTCTTCCAAATCAATCTCTCAACGTCTTGTAATCCATCTTCAGCCGCGACTCCATAAACCTGAGAAGCGCCTAACAATACCATCTATGCGCTAATAGCGTCAATGCGCACAAAGAAACGAGATAATGGAAGGAAAGTGTATGATTCAGGGTAGTAGAAACCCTGCAGCGAATAAACAATAGCTGTATTCGGAATGCACATGCAGATGCGTGAAGTCGGCCACCGCGTCCCTCGCTCCTTACCAGCGCCACACCGCATGCGCCCCGCACACGACGCCGCTCCCTCCCCGCATGCGCCAGAGAAGAATCAGGCTACCGTTTAGCATAGCCCACGCCAACCGCCCACCGCTACGGGCCATCTTGGCTAGGCCAGACGCCGGGTAGGGGCGGTTCAGGTGAGACGCGAACATGCGACGAGAGCACGATGTAAGGGCGGGCGAGGCAGAGAGCGAGAAGTGATTACGCCCAGGCGCGGCTCCGATGCCTGGAAACGCGCCTGCGGGCGACGCTAGCTGGTAAGGACACGTCCGCACGGTTGGGACATCAGCGACGGCGCCCGGCATAGCGTGAGTCCAGGGCGGGAAACTTCCGCGCCCTGGACTCGATCGCCATTATCCAGATTGTCGTAGATTGCGCGCTTGCGCCGCGTTACTCGTGGCCCGGCGGCGGCCCCAGAATCTCCATGTGATACTTCGCGGCGAGGGCCGCCATCTTGCCAAAATCGGGTGGCCCGGAAGGCTGGGCGCCATCCACGGCTGACTCACCCGCCTCGATGAAGAATTGCTCGACACCCGCGGGGAGGTTGAACTGGAGAAGCCGCGCGGGCGTATCGCTCGTTACCTGGAACCCATGCGCAATCCCTCTGGGCAGGAAAACAAATGCGCCCGCTCCAGCGACCAATGTCTGCTCGCCGCAGCGGAAGGTAACTTCGCCCTTCAGGATGTAGAACGGCTCATCTTCACCGTGATGGACGTGCGTCGGAGTAGCGAAGCCAGGAAGGAGCTCCTGCTCGATGAGGCCGAACGCGCCGCGCGTGGTGGCGCCAGTCGCCTTCACGGTCATCAAGGTGTCAAGGAACCAGACGGGCTCGCCCGCGTCGTGGGCGATCACATATGGCTGAACCTGGGCGTCGCTGGAATCTTGCATGGCCACTGCCTCCCGAAAGGTATTTAACTGTACTGACGGCGCTGACAGATTCAGCGTGTGAATGATATAGTAATCTTAGTTGACTAAATAGTAATCAGTATTTCCTATCATGATAAGGAGGAGCGTGTGGCGCCCCGCAAGCACATGGGACAGCTACTCTGGGCGCCGTACCGGGCGCATCTCCTTCGCCTGCACGAGGCGCTCGCGGCGGCAGGCTATCCAGATATCCAGCCAACGCACGGCAACAACCTGTTCCGGCATCTGCGCCGGGAGGGATCGCGGATCACGGAAATCGCGGAGCAGACCCAACTCACGAAGCAATATATTGGCCACCTGGCGGATTACCTCGAGGAGCGAGGGTACGTAGAGCGCGTGCCAGACCCGCGAGACAGTCGAGCGAAACTGGTGCGGCTCACCGCCAAAGGGCGAGAAGTGGAGCGGGTAGCGGAGGAGACGCTCCAGCGGCTGGAGGAGGAAATGGCGGCGCGCCTCGGCGCGGCGCGCATGGCCGCGCTGCGGACGCTGCTCGAAGAACTCGACGCGGCCCTTGAACGCTGACCAGTTCCCAGCCAGTTGACACCCCCAGTTACGCGCTATGCCGGACGCCAGTCTGGGAGATGTCAGCAGCCGCGCCAGCCCCCATCCAGCAGCCGCGCCACGTCGCGCGGTGTAGTGTGCGCCTGATCGGCCCTGGCTGTAGATTCGGGATTGCTTTTCGCATACCGAAACTTGACAGCGGAGAGTTGGCTTAGCATACCCCAGCCACCCCAACCACCCCAGCCTCCACTGCCTCCACTGCCTCCACTGCCTCCACTGCCTCCACTGCGACGCTATGAGCATCCAGATAGGACTCTCCCCTATCGCAGGCAGCGTCTACGCGCTACGCGTTTTTCCTGATCTCCGCTGCCTTGTCAAACTGCCAGACAATGCTATACTCCGCGCAATTCCGCCTGCTCGCGTACTGTCTCGTTCCCAACTTGACCTGATCTGTCCCAAGCTTGGTCATGGGTGGAGCGCGTGCGGAAGGTGGGGGTCAATGAAAGAGAGATAGTCGTCTATGACCAGCACAGGCGGATTCGACGCGGCGGTCCAGGTACGGCGTTCACTTATAGAGAATGTGCTGTTGCGCCTGCTGAGCGATCCCAGCGTCAGCCCACACATCCCATCACAGCAGCGCCAAGGCGGCCTTGCGTTCTGGTGGGAGACGCCCCGCCTGTCACTTGCGGACGGCAATGTCGTCGCCCTCACCGTTGACTTGCACGCCGGCTTTCGGGAGCTATCGTCTGGCCGCATCTTCACGCTCAACGGACCAGCGCGCGTGACGTTGGCGTCGCAGGTCACTGCCGCTGCCACCGGCCCCACGTTAAGTCTTATACTCGCCGGGGTCGGTGGCCATCAGGCAGTGGATATTAGCGGCCTCCAGATTTCCTATGCGGGACTGACGCCGCCACCGCCCGAGATAAGCGCCCGAATCCATGATGAGGTTCAAAACCAGGCGGGCGCGCTTGCCGTCATCCTCCGCTCCCAGCTCAACTCGCTCAGAGAGGCCGTTCCGCCGGTAGCGTTGCCGAATAGCCTGGTCGGCGTGCGTGGGGGAGCCAATCTCTCAGTCGCCACCGTCGGCGTCCATACGTTTGGCCCCGCGACAGGCGACGCGCTCGCCGTTGGCGCCTCATTGACCGGCGGGGGCGGCGTTGCTACCGCCATGACTGACGCCCTCGCTACCCACCCCACGAGCAACGTCGCTGTCACCGCGCTCGATACCGCCATCAACCGAACGGTTGCGGGCGTTCTCGGCGAAGGTCTGTTCTTCATGAACGGCGATCATACCCTCCGGCTGGCGCGACTCCAGCAGCTCTCCATCACCTTCCGCCCCGGCGCTGTCGAAGCCTCTGGTCGCATCGTGCCGCCATCATCAGGCGACTCTTCATCCGAACTCGTGCTGGCGGATTTTGCGGGAGCGCTCTTCTCGGTGAGCCTGACTCCATCCATTACGATACCCGGCCAGCTGACACTGACGCCTGGAAGCGCCAACATCCAGCTAGACGCCGCGCCGCGCATCGCCGTTGACGTCGCGGCCGAAGCCACTGGAGATCTGATCAGTGCGCTCACCCTCGGCATCGTACCGCCAGGAATCGGGGGTATCGCTTCAGAAGTCACCCAAAGCGCCGTCGTTCCAGCGGAACTGACAGGCGCCATGCATGACCCTGCGAACTGGTCGCAAATCATGTCCGCAGTGTTCGGTGGCGCATACCATGCGCCTACTGGCAGCGGCTACGGCTTTGTGGATGTCACGCAGCATGTCGCCATTCCTGGGACTGCCATCGCGCTCGACATCATTCCCAATGCGGTCGTCGTCGGTGCAGGAGATCTTACACTTTTTGCCAATGTGCTGCAGCCCAACGCCTTTTTCCAGGCGCATCCGCCGGATCAACGCCCCGACGTCACAATCAACGAGCCTGATATTCCCACGCAGGAGAATGAACTCGCGCCGGTGACTGCGACCGTGCATGCGGGGGTGACGTCGCCGTCGTACGATCCCTACGACTTCACCTGGACAACTGACCTCCCGCCGCACACCCGCAGCTTCGGCCCCGACCTCACCGTCACAGGGCGTCCCCGTGGCTCCGGCCTTGGCGGTGATCTAGAGATCATTACCAATGCGCATGTGACGGTCATCGACAGCTTCGGCCAGATCCATAGCCACATGGATCCGGTTTACGCCAATGCGGCGCGGCGACGGATCCCCGGGCGCATGGCGGTCCCGCTAGGGCAATCGAGCGATGGCGGCAGGAGCGGCAATGGCATGCGATTCATCTTACCAGCCATTCTGCTGCTGCTCCTGGCGCTCGGCGCGGCGAGCGCCTATGGCGCGTACCATCTCGGCGCCTTCGGCGGGCTGCCGTCCAGCCAGGGCTCTCATACTTCCGCCAGCGTAATCCCAACAGTTGAGCCGACGGCGACAGCCACCCTCACGCCTACCGTCGCCCCCACTGTCGCGCCGACGGCCACGCCGCTACCCGCTGGCTCCCCACCTGTCTTCGCCTTCCAGTCGAGACCCGGAAGCGTCTCGCAGGCGTGCAGCGGGATCCAGGCGCTCCCATCTTTTACCGTGACACTCGATAACAGCCATAGCACCATGGCCGTTGACTGGCAGGTGAAAACGGACGACAACGCCCCAGATGGCGTCCACTACTGGGCGTATCCGAGCGCGTCGGGCCAGCCGGGCTCACCGAGTGTCCCATTGCTGACTGGGACTGTGGCGGCTGGCGCATCAAAGGTGATCACCATTACACCTTACTATAATCCTAATCCTCCCAACGATACTCTATGCTCTCAAAACCAGTCCGGCCAAGACCTTACCGTAACCTACCATGTGGCAATTCAGACGACCTCGGGCGGAACCTATTCAGCGACAATACCCGATACCATCACGAAGCCAGTCGCCCCCTAGTCCAATGCCGGCCCACACGGCTCGCGTCGTGTGCCCTGCCCCTTGCCTTGTCCTGCCGTGACGTATACTGAAACCCAGACCCAGGCGCGGGTGGCGTCACGCAGCGCCTCGAGAACATCCATGTACGTCCCTGGTAGAGCGCAACGATGCGAACGAATCGAGGGCAGAACCATGGCGACCGGGCAGACGCCGCGACACGAGCGGCACAACATGACGGACTACCAGCAAGCGCGGCGCGATTTCACATGGGAGGTCGCGGAGGACTACAACTTCGCGCTCGACACCATCGGCAAGTGGGCGAGCGACCCGGAGAAGCTGGCGATGCTCTGGGTTGGCGCGGACGGGAGCGAGGAGCGCTACACCTTCACCCACTTCGATGAGCAGAGCAGCCGCGCGGCGCATGCCTTCGAGAAGCTGGGCATCGCCAAGGGCGACCGCGTGCTGCTGATGCTGCCGCGCGTCGTCGAATGGTGGGAGGCGATGCTCGGCCTGATGAAGCTGGGCGCCATCGGCATCCCCTGCACCACGCTGCTGACCCCCAAGGACATCGCCTACCGCGCCGAGGTGGCCGAGGCCGTGGCGCTGATAACCGATCTCATCGGCGTCGAGAAGCTGAACCAGGTGCGCGCGCAGTGTCCGACGATCCGCACGGTCATCTCAGTCGGCGAGCCGGGTGAAGCTTGCCCAGCGGGCTGCGTCGGCTACCACCCGACCGTAGACATCGCCACACTCACCTGGTACGACCGCCGCACGGTGGCTAGCGACCCCTGCCTGATCTACTTCACCAGCGGCACTGTCGGCTACCCCAAGATGGTCGTCCACACCCACGCCAGCTATCCCGTCGGCCACACGCTCGTCACGGGCCGCTACTGGCTAGACCTGACCCCCGACGATGTTGTCTGGAACCTCTCCGAGATGGGCTGGGCCAAGGCGGCGTGGTCCAACTTCTTCGGCCCGTGGGGCAACGGCTCCGCGATCTTCGTCCAGGACGCGCGCGGCAAGTTCGACGGCAAGGCCACGCTGGAGATGCTGGCGAAGTACCCCATCTCAGTCTTCTGCGCGCCACCCACCGCCTACCGCGTGATGGTGCAGGAGGACCTGAAGGGCTACCACTTCGCCGCGCTGCGCCACTGCGTCGGCGCGGGCGAGCCGCTCAACCCGGAGGTCATCGAGGCCTGGCGCGAGGGAACCGGCCTGACGATCCGCGACGGCTACGGCCAGACAGAGACGGTGCTGCTGGCGGGCAACTTCCCGCCGCTGGAGGTGCGCCCCGGCTCGATGGGCATGCCCTCGCCCGGCTTCGATCTGGCGGTGATTGACCACGAGGGGCATGAGCTTGGCCCCAATCAGGAGGGTGACATCGCCGTGCGCGTCAAGCCGGAGCGCCCGCTGGCGCTGTTCCGGGAATACTGGCGCAACCCGGAGGCGATGGAGCGCTCGTTCATTGGCGACTGGTACCTCACTGGCGACCGCGCCTACCGCGACGCCGACGGCTACTTCTGGTTCGTGGGCCGCGCCGACGACGTGATCATCTCCGCTGGCTACCGCATCGGCCCGTTCGAGGTCGAGAGCGCGCTGGTGGAGCATCCGGCGGTGATGGAGGCGGCGGTGGTCGCCAGCCCCGACCCGGTGCGCGGCGAGGTCGTCAAGGCGTTCGTGATCCTCGCCCCCGGCTACCAGCCTACCGACGCGCTGGCCACCGAGCTACAGGACTACGTGAAGTCCGTCACCGCGCCCTACAAATACCCGCGCGAGATCGAGTTCGTCACCGAGCTGCCCAAGACCATTAGCGGCAAGATCCGCCGCATCGAGCTCCGCGAGCGCGAGCGCCAGGCCAAGCAGGGCGGGTAGGCGGACACGGCGCAAAACAGCGAGCGGCGTTCCTTCCGATGTCCTTCCCAGAAGGGGCGCCGCTCGCTAGCCATGCGGACCGCGGGGTCAGGGCAGCGTGGTGATGGACAGAACGCCGCGCTGGGGGACGCCGCCAAGGCTCCTATCCAGCTCACCACTTATGCTACTGGCGTCGAGCAGTGCGGCGCCGGAGAATCCTACGAGCGTCGCGGCGCCAGACGTGTCGAGCGTGACGAACGCGCTTCCGGGCAGCGGGCCGAGATCCTGCCACTGGCTGGAGCTCGGCGGCAGGCGAAACACCTCCGGCGTCTCATTGCCCTGAATGACACCGCCACTGGTTTTGCCAATGGAGAAGATGTTGATCAGCGAGCCATCGTTGAGTAACGCCGCGTCAGTGGTAATGGTTTCCTGCTGGGCGCAGCTCAAGCCACACAGCGCACGGAGCAATGGCAGCGGTCGAGACGTCCACGTCTTGCCGCCATCGAGCGTGCAGCCGATCAACTCGTTACTCTGGGCGGCGCCAGCGTTCGTGACGGTAAGGCCGCAGACGCGCCATGCGTCAGAACCACGAGGCTGCGCGACGAGAAATCCCGGAAAGTTGTTGAGGCTCGCGGGCGCGCCGTTGAGGTTCGCTGGTGTTGGGAACGCCGTCCAGTGAGCGCCCAGGTCGACGCTCTGCCAAAGGGTGAATGGGCTAAACCGGGATGAGTCTGCGATGGTCGCTGACGTCTGTTTGAGCGCCACCATCGCCAGCAGCGCGCCATCGCCGGGACGCTGCCACACACGAACGACTTCGAGCCCCTGCGCGGCAAACTGCCCGTCAATGGGCGCCCATGTGGTGAGGTTGTCGCGACTGATCGAGAGACGCAAGGAGGGGTACGTCGTGGTGGGACTCCCCTTCGTGAATGGAGGCGTAAGGATGGCGACGCTGGTCTGCCCGCGTGTCACCAAGCCGGCGAATTGTACGCCGCCGCTGAGCGCGCGCCACGTCTTGCCACCGTCTTCGCTCACGTAGCTTCGATTAACCTGGTTGAATGTCGCCCAGTTCTGGCCCAATGTCACGAGATTGAGCCGTTGCGGATTGAGCGCATCTACCGTAATGACGCAGTTCCCGATCAGGTCCGTATTGGACAAGCCGCTCACATACACCCAGGAGCGGGCGCCGTCATGTGAAGCCCAAATGACGATGGGATTGGAACCGGCGCTATTCTGAGCGGCGCAGGCGTAGGCGATGTGCGAGTCGCTGGGCGCGAACGCGAAGCCAATGGAGCTACTCAGAGTATTGGGTAGTGGCGCGGCGTTCCCCGGCGCGGCGTAGGAGCGCCAGACGAGCGGCGCCCCGGTGATGGGCGTGGTTGGCGCCACCGCGCTCAGGGGGGCGGATGCGGCGGCTGACCCGCTCTTGTGATTACGCAGCGCCGCCAATTGCCCGAACAGCGAGAAGAAGAGCGTGGAGATGATGACCGCCGCCGCCACCGCGCTCATGCCGCTCCAGACGGCAGCGCGCCGCCAGCGGGGCGCCCACGGTCGGGCGGCGAAGCGCGCGGCGGGGCGCGCGGACGCTATGCGCGCCTGGAGGAGCAGCCAGGCGTCTGGGTCGGGCGCGGGCGGGCGCTCCGCTCGCAGCGCGGCGGCCAGCGCGTCATGCGTGGCGATGCTCCGCTGGCAGGCGGGGCAGGTGGCGACGTGGGCGGTGATGCGGCGCTCGCCGGCAGAGGCGAGCGCGCGGTCGCGCCAGGCGGAGAGGTCATCAGTGGTGAGGCCCAGCGGGCAGATTGGTGTGGTTGTGGCGCTCATTCGCCATCCTCCTTGAGATAGAGCGCGCGCAGGCGCTCGCGGGCGCGGCTCAGCGTCATCTTGGCTGCGGCGCGCGAGACATCCAGCATGCTGGCGATCTCGTCGCAGGAGTATCCGTGGATCTCGCGCAGGATGAGGGCGGCGCGCTGCCGCGCGGGCAAGCCCTCCAGCGCGGCGCGCAGGGCGGCGCGGTCCGCCAGTTGCGTCGCATGATCACCCGCCGAGCGCTCATCGCCCGCCAATACCGTGGCTGGCCCGGTGACGCGCTGATGGCGTCGCTCGTTGAGCGCCAGGTTCGTCGCGACGTGGAAGAGCCACGCCTCGGGCCTCTCGTAGCCGCGCAGTTTCTCGAACTGACGCCAGGCGCGCAGGAAAACCTCCTGTGTCAGGTCATTGGCGGTTTGTTCGTCGCTGGTGACGCGCCAGAGATAGCCGAAGATGTCGCGCTCATGCTGGCGGAAGAAGGTCTCGAACTGGTCAGCGACGCCGGGGACCGGGCGCGGGCCGTTTCCGGCGGGCGCATCGTCGCCACCGCGCTGTTCGGTCAGCGATGCGCCGCGAAAAGCCGCGAGCCAGCGCAGGGGGCGATCCCAGCGGGTTTTGGGCGGGGCCGCCCACGCGATGAGGCTATATTGCCGCACCTGTACCTCGTTTCTAAAAACCGTGACTGAACATGGGAGTGATTTACGCGTCGCATGCGATACATCCACTACACACACGCCAGCCAGGCGAAGGTAACGCGCGGCGGTCGTGTTCTTCCTTGATGGCGGCAGCCCACCTAGCTCTCCAGCGCGGAGACCACATCCACCCACAGGCGGTTGAAGTTCGGGGCGTCTATGGCCGTGACAACGCGCGTGGGTTTGCCCGCTGGGTCAACACGCTCGCGCAGCCAGCCATCCTCCTCGAAAATGGCGAGCGGCAGCCTCTCGATGGTCACGCCATCCCAGCCGAGCGCGACGGCGACAGCCAGCGGGTCATGCTGGAAGTTGATGAAATCAGATGGCAGGCTAGGATAGTCGCGGGGATAGCCCGCGTTTTCGGGATTGAGCGCCACCCAGGCGCTTGCTTGCCACGCCAGCAGCGCGCCCAGCGGCCCGGCGGCGCGCACGGCGGGCAGGTCGGAGCCGCGCAGCGCCGTCTCCACCGTCTCCCGCAGCGTCACCAGCAGCGGATCGCTATGCTCCAGCACATAGTGCGCGGAAGCCACATCGCACTGGATGTTGTAGTCCGCATCTGGCCCCCACTGCGGATAGCCCGCGCGCGGCGGCTGGATGTAGCCGCCCATCAGCACGAGCCGCGCCTCGCGCAGAATGCCCGGCCACGCCTCATCGAGCAAGCGCAGGTTCGTGTAGGGGCCAAGCCCGACGATCACCGCGCCCGCCTCGACGCTGCGCCGCAGCAGCGCCAGCGCGTCGCCGATCGGCCCAGGCCGCGCCGCGATGGGCTCAGGCCACAGCGGCTCATCCGGCAGGTAGGTGGGCCGCCAGCGGTAGCCTGCCGCCGGGTCGGCCTCCGCGCCCGCCGCGACGGGAACATCCGCGCGCCCGGCCAGGTCGAGCGTGTAACGCGCGTAGCCCGCGCGTCTGCCGCGCTCCTCAGCGGCGGTGGTAACGCCGGTGAGACGCGCCCCAGGCCAGCGCAGCGCCAGCGCCAGCGCGCACAGATCATCCATGTCGCCGCCGATGTCCGTGTCGAGATGGATATTCATCATGTCGGGCGCTCCTCTCTCCTACCAAGCTGGCGGGCCGCGCCGCCGGAACGAGTATATCCTCCGCGCTTCCTGGCTGAAAGGAAGCATGTAGCCGCCCGCGCGATGTAACACCCCGGCGTAGTCCCCAGTGTGAACCGCGGGATGGGCGCCCCCCGCGAAACACCAGATGCGATCACGAGGAATGAGATCACGAGAGGCGGTAACGCCTGATCCAGGAGGTCTCGACATGACGTACTTCAACGGGAAGCGCATGGGCGCGCTGGCGGGGCTGGCGCTGGCCGCCACCCTCGCACTGGCGGCGTGCGGGACGGCGGCCAGCGGGGGTGGCGCGTATGGTGGGTCGAGTTCCACCAATACGGCAGGCTCATCCCCGCAACTGAACCTTACCTGCGCGGCGGGCGCGGCGGTCTGCACAAAGACCGTGCTGGTCAGCGGGCAGGCGAAAACCGTGCTGGCGAACACCGCCGGCATGACACTCTACTACTTCACGCCCGACACAGCGACCACCAGCGCCTGCGTCAACGCCTGCGCGCATGCCTGGCCGCCACTGACCACCACGGGAAGCAGCGTCACCGGCTCCGGCTTCTCCGGCGCCCTCACGACGCTCAACGACGCGAATGGCGATCAGGTGCTCTACAACGGCCACCCGCTCTACACGTACGCCAGCGACCATGCGCAGACGGACGCCAGCGGCGAGGGTGTCGGCGGCAAATGGCATGTCGCCTTCCCCGGCCTGGCCGCGTCCGCGGGAACAACGGCTCCGGCGGCGTCGCCAACGTCCGGCGGCTACGGCGCGGGCGGCTACTAGCGCGCGGGAGCGAGCGTGAAATCGTAGCGCATGGTGTAGTAGGGCGTGTTGATCTGGCTGCCGTCAGGAGCGACGCCCGGCTCGTGCCGCTCGAACGGCGTAATCAGCGACGTTTTCACGCCGAACATGGCGTCCGAGTCGAGGTAGCGATCACCTTTCTCGAAGACGTGCGTGACCAGGGTCTGATAGCCCGGCGCGGTAATCATGAAGCGCACATGCGCCGGGCGCATCGGGCTACGGTTCGCGGCGGCCAGCAGGTCGCCCACCGGGCCGTCGTTGGGGATCGGATAGGCTGACGGCCGCACTGACCAGAAGGCATAGCGCCCATCGCTATCGGTAAAAAGGTGGCCGCGACCACGCGCGGCGGGCAGGCCAGCGACCTGCACATCGTAATGGCCCTCGTTGTCAGGCCACTCACCGCTTGATGCACATGTACGCAGTGTAGATCCCTGAGTCACTGTAACGCGCATCGCTGATGTCAAAACCCGCGCGCTCTAGCATCGGTTCGAGCAGCCAGCTAAATGTGCTGTACTCGCCGCGCAGATGCTCCTCCAGCTCCTCGCGCGTCCATCCAGCGCGCGCGTCAGGGATTCGACTGGCCGCGCTCGCCAGCCACGCCTCGATGGTATGCTCCACGTCACCGAGCTCGACCGAGAAGATCAGATCGCGCAGAAACAGGACGCCGCCGGGCCGTAGCAACGCGGCGATTCGCGCGAGCGCCAGCGCCTTCCAGAAATCAGGCAGGTGGTGCAGCGCGTGACGCGAATACACAAAGTCCGCTGGGGCGCCGCGATGCTCGTAGCTCAGAAACCCCGCCTGCGCGCGCTCCACATTGCGCAGCCCTAGCTGTTCGGCTTTCTCGCCCAGGGCAGCGAGCATCACTGGCGACACATCTACCGCGATCACGCGCTTACAGACAGCGGCCGCCGCCAGCGTGAACGTTCCCGTGCCAGCGCCCATATCAACGAGCGTGCTGTCCTCACTCAGGCCGCGCTCCCGCAACAACGCCACATCCTCGGACGGATCGAAACCCGTCTTCTGATCGTAGCCCGCCACATAGGCGGGATCGCGATGCTCGGGGCCTGCGTGAGCCAGCTCATCAAGGAACCAGCGCGGCCGCTCCATGCCAGCCTCCTCCTAAGCGCCACATGCCGGGCTCACTCTACGCTACTCCGCCGCGATCTCGACTTCGGCTTCGATCTCAACTGGGATGTCGAATGGCAGCTCCGCCATGCCGACCGCGCTGCGGGCGTGCGCGCCAATCTCCGGGCCGTACAGGTCGAGCAGCAAGTCAGAGGCGCCATTGATCACCGCCGGGGTCTGGTTGAAGCCCGGCGCGACGTTGACCATGCCAAAGACCCGCAGCCAGGCGGTAACGCGGTCGAGGTCGCCGATCTCGCGCTTCAGGCTCGCCAGGATCGCCAGCATGGTTCGCTGCGCCTGGAGGTAGGCCTCATCGAGCGTCACATCGCGTCCCACCTTGCCGCGCGGCTCCGCGAGCGACCCGTCGGGATTGAGCGGACCGTGACCGGAGATATACACCCGGGCGCCGCGGACCCGCGCGTTCACGAACGGCAGCCGCACGGGCGTTCCCGTTTGCATCGGCTGAGGCAGGATCAGCCCACGCTCAGCCAGCTTAGCCTCGATGTTCATGGCGTTTCCTCCCCGGCGCGCTCTACCGCGACCGGCTCGCTCCAGCCGGGGTCGGCGAGCGCGGCGGTGGCGGCGGCCTGCTCGGCCTCACGCTTGTTGCGCCCCTGCCCGCCGCCAATCACGATATCACCAAGCAAAGCTTGTACCGTATACAGCCGCTCGTGCGCCGGGCCTTCTTCGCTTATCACCTGGTAGCGCGGCGTCACGCCCAGCCGCCCCTGCGCCAGTTCCTGCAAGAGCGATTTGGCGTCCTTGACACGCTGCTGAGCAACCGCGCGCTCGGCCTCCTCGCGCAGCAGCGGCTCCAGCCACGCGCGCACGGCGTCCAGACCGGCATCCAGATAGAGCGCGCCGATCACCCCCTCAAAAGCCGAGGCGATCAGCAGGTCGCGGTCGCGCCCTCCTGTCCCGTCCTCGCCGCGCCCCAGCCGCAGCAGCGGCCCCAGGCCCATGCGCCGCGCCAGCGTCGCCAGCGTCGAAGCGCGCACCAGCGCCGCGCGCAGCTGCGTCAGCTCGCCCTCCGGCCCGTCAGGACGTATCTGGTAGAGCAGGCCCGCGCTCACCAGCGCCAGCGCCGCGTCGCCCAGAAACTCCAGCCGCTCGTTCGAGATGACCCCCGGCCCTGCGAACTCGTAGGCGTACGAGCGGTGCGTCAGCGCGTCCATCAGCAGCTTGCGGTCGCGGAAAGTGTGGCCCAGCGCCGTCTCCAGCGCCGCCAGCGGGTCTGCGGGCGCTTCTGGCGTCTCGGGGTGTCTCTGGAGCCTCTGGAGCGGGCGCCACTGCGCGCTGGCGTCCGCCGCGCCGCGCGGGCATGCGCGCGGGCGCCTCATGTCCGCCGGGCGCCTCCGCCGCGACGATCAGCCCCGCGCCCACCTCAGCGCCCGCCCGATGACTGTGGCAGCCACACCCTCGGCCCGCAGCGCCGCCAACATCGTGTCCAGCCGCTCCGGCGCGATGGCGGCCAGCAGCCCGCCGGAGGTCTGCGGGTCGCAGAGCAGCAGCCGCTCGACCTGGACTGACCTCGCCTTCGTAGACACATGCGCCGCCACCGCTTCCTGGTTGCGCCCTGTGCCGCCGGGGGTGTGGCCCGCCGCCGCCAGTTCCCGCGCTCCCGGCAGCCAGGGGATGCGCGGCAGGTCGAAGCGCAGCGCCACGCCGCTCTGCGCCGCCATTTCCAGCGCATGGCCCAGCAGGCCGTAGCCGGTGATGTCGGTGCAGGCGTGGACGGCGCCCTCCACCGCGCGCAGCGCCCGCGCGGCGGCGGCGTTGAGCGCGGTCATGCTGGCGACAGCTGCGGCCAGGCTGGCCTCGAACTCCGCGCCGCTCACGCCGTCCTTGAGCGCCGTGGTGATCGTTCCCGTCCCTAGCGGCTTGGTGAGCAGCAGCGCGTCGCCGGGCCGCGCGCCGCCCTTGGTGAAGATATGCTGGGGATGGACCAGGCCAATCGCCACCAGGCCGAACTTCGGCTCGTTGTCGGTGACGGTGTGGCCACCCGCGACGACCGCCCCCGCCTCGCGCACCTTCTCCGCGCCGCCGCGCAGGATGTCGGTCAGGATGCTGGGATCGAGGGTATCGGGGAATGCGGCGACATTCAGGGCGAGCAGCGGCGTCGCGCCCATCGCGTAGATGTCGCTGAGCGCGTTGGCGGCGGCGATGGCCCCAAACGTCGCGGCGTCATCCACGATGGGCGGGAAGAAGTCCACCGTCGCCACGATCGCCTGCTCATCGCTCAGGCGATAGACGGCGGCGTCGTCCGCGGCGCCCAGGCCCACGAGCAGGTCGGGGTTCGCGCCGGCGAAGATCGTTTCGAGCGGGCGCAGCACGTGCGCCAGGGCATCAGCGCCCATCTTGGCCGCTCAGCCCGCGCAGCTGGCGAGCGTCGTCAGCCGTACCTGTCTTCCTGGAGCCATGATCCGCCTGTCACATCCACACACGATGCCCGCGCCATTCGGGGCCACCGCCATTGTACGGCCCGCCGCGCGGCAGCGTCAAAGCGGGGCGAATGCAAGCGGCGCGCAAGGGCATTCATGCCCCGTCTCCGTGCGCTGGCTATTCATGGCCGCGATAGCGCCTCATGAGCGCGGCCCGGGAAGTGGGGATTGGCGTTGAGACGCATGTATCGCGCATACTGGGAGGGGTCCGCGCGCGAAGATCATCCGCTGGCTGATGCGGCGCGCGCGGGCGATATCCGATACTGCACGCTGCGCGCCTGGCGCTCCATCGGGAGCGGGCGCGTCTGTATAGCGATCACCATCGTAATGCGAGAGGGGAGATTCCGTCATGGCTGACACCACCACCGAGTCCGAGATCGTCAAGCGCATGCGCGCCGATCTGACCGAGGCCACCCGCGCGCGCGACCAGATCCGCATGGACACGATCCGCATGGCGCTGGACGGCTTCACCCAGGAGGAGGTCGCCCGCAGCCGCGCCGCGCTCAGCGACCTGGACCGCGCCGTGATCCTCGACAAGCAGATCAAGCAGCGGCTGGAGTCCGCCGAAATCTTCCGCAATGCGGGCCGCGCCGAGCTTGCCGACAAGGAGACGCGCCAGGTGGAGATTCTGCGCGCCTATCTGCCCGCCCGTATGACCGACGACGACATCCGCGCGCTGGTCGCCGCGCTCATCGAGAAGCATGGCAAGGAGTTCAAGGCGGTGATGCCGCTGGCCAGCAAGGAGACCCGTGGCCGCGCCGACGGCAAGCGCGTCAGCGAGATCGTTCGCGAGATGACAGCGTAGTGGAGCGCGAAAAGAGGGTAAGCGGTATGCCAGCGAAGGTCAAAGTGTCGCTTAGTGAGGCGCAGGCCAAGCTTCCGCTGCCCGCCACGCCCACGTGGCCACTGGGCGTGTGGGACACCGAGGTGATCGCGCACGGCAGCATGACCGTCTCGCTCTTCGCGCCCAAAGAGACCGACTTCCAGACGCCGCACGACCAGGATGAGGTCTACATCGTGATGGCGGGAACCGGCGAGTTCGTCTGCGACGGCCAGCCCTACACGTTCGCGCCGGGCGATGTCCTCTTCGTCCCCGCCGGCGTCGCGCACCGCTTCACCCACTTCACGCCCGCCTTCACCGCCTGGGTCGTCTTCTACGGCCCCAAGGGCGGCGAAGCGGCAGCGGAGTAGTCGCGCGCGCTTCACCCCGCCGGTTCCATCCGGGCGGACTGGCGGACGTATTTGCGGCCGCGCTTGGTGGGGGTGAAGCGGGTGTCGAGGAAGGCCAGCGCCCAGGCCTGGCGCGCCACTGGCTCCAGCGTGGTGAGCAACGTCTCCCAGACGCGCCCCCAGACGCCGGAGCGCTCCCACTGGACGTAGCGCCGCCAGCAAGTGACGGGGTCGCCGTAGCGCTCCGGCAGGTCATGCCAGCGGCAACTGTTGCGCAGCACGAAGAGGATGCCCTCCATGGTGCGGCGGTCGTCGGCGCGGGGGCGGCCCGTGCGCGCGGGGGCGGGCAGCAGCGGCGCGATGGCCCGCCACTGCGCGTCGGTCAGCGGCGTAGCCAGCGACGTCGCCTCGCGCCGCTTGATGGTGTCCGCCGTCGCGGTCCACAACTCGATCAGACTGGCGTACGACTCGTTGTAGTGCTCGACCCACGCTTCCTCCAGCAGGTCGGCCTCGCCGGGCAGGATCGTCGCCTCGCGCCAGCGCTCCCCCGCAAAGGCCTTGAGGCTCTCCAGGTCGCGCCAGACTGAGACCAGGACGAACTCCTCCAGCCGCTTCGGGTTCGGGAGGGCGATGGAGATGGCCAGCATGCCCGGCTGCTCGCGCATCAACGGCATGCTCACCACCTGGCAGAGGCGCTCGAACGCGGCGCGCTTGCCCGGCTTGAGACGCGCGCGGAAGACGCGAATGATCATGCTGGCCACTCCTCAAACAGCTAGTCAGCGCGCGGCGGTCGCCGTCGGCATTGGGGGAGCCGGTGGAATTTCATCAAAAAGATCGAACAGCTCTCGCAGAAAGGTCTGGTCGTAGGCGCTCCATGCGCTCTCTGGGGTTGCGCTCGCCCAGGAGAAGCGGCGCGCTGTGGCCTCCTTGACGACCGCGATACCGTACCACTGGTTGACGGTCGCATTGTACTCGTCATGCGTTGGCCCCATGATGATGACCATCACCTGGCGCAACGGCAGGCCGCTGGACCACAGCCCGTTCATCTCCTGGAAACAGAGCGTCTTGACCCGCGCGTACGCCGCCGCGATCTGGGCATCCGTGAGCGGCACATTGCCGTCAATCGTCACCGTCGCCGTCAGGCTCTCCGCGCGCGCGTCGTATGCGACCCCTACCGAGCGCGCGGCAGAGCCGACCGCGCCCTGCGCCGATGCCAATAGTTCCTGGCCTACGGGATCGGAGGGCGTCGCGATCGGCGTCGCCGTGGGCAGATGCGCCAGCACGGGCGTCGGCGTGGGACCCGTATCCGCGCTATTCGCCGCGACAGACGCGCACCCCGCCAGCGCCAGAATGCCCACCAGCGCCAGAAGCGGAGCGCGCCCGCGCCTGAAGACGTGCCACATAAGCGATCCTCCCCTCCATCCCGCGCGGCGTGGGCGCTCTGCCACAAGCGCTCTGCCCGCGCATCTGGAGCCACGCTACCACCGGCCGCCGGGGAGGGTCAATCGCTCATTGCAAAACGCGCGGAACGTGATGGGGCGCGGCGTCAGGGCAGGTCGCCCGCCGCCAGGCGCGCCCACGCGGCGGCGGCATCTCGCCCCGCCTCGCGGTCATCGCCGCGCCGCGCGGTGATGTGGCGCTCGTCAAGCCGCTCGAAGAGCGCCAGCGTATATTTGCGCGTCGCCCCGAGCAGGTCGCGCGCCTCCGCCACTGTAATCGCTTCATGCGCGCGCAGATGCTCCAGGATGCGCCGCGCCGCTTCGCGGTAGGCCTCGCGGTCCAGCAGGATGGTATCGCTCATCTTTACCAGATCGCCGCGCGCCACCAACGCCTGCGTCAGCTCCGGCCCCAGCGCCTCCTCGACGTCCACCCAGTCTGGTGGGGTGAATGGGGCCGCACGGAAGCGGGCAAGCATCGCCTCTACCGCGCGCGCCTGCTCCGGCGTTGGCTCGGCGGTATGGCCCGGCAGCCGCAGCCGCGCCGTCCCCTGGCCAGATGCGCCCCGCTCCACGCCTGGTTCCTCGATCAGCGCGCCCTCCGTCGCTAGCGCCGCGATCACCTCCGGCGCCTCGCGCGGGGTGAGCCCCAGCCGCGCGCGCCACTCCTCGCGTGGCATGCCCGCCCGCAACGGATAGCGGCGGTGATACTCCGCCAGGGCGGCGTCGCTGGCCGCGCGCAGCCGCTCCCAGACCCCTGCCGCGTACCATAGCTCGCCCACGCGCCGCGCCCGCTCGCTGGACTCTAGCTCCGCCAGGGCGTCCGCCATATCCTCCGCTGGCAGGCCCGTCGCGCCCGCCAGCGCATCCGCGCCCCAGCCCGCCAGCCGCGCAGCCTCTCTGCCACTTCCCCGCCGCCCGGTAGGCTCCGCGCCACCCAGCGTCGCCAGCGCCACCTCCGCCGGGTCGCCGCGCGCCAGCGTCTCCAGCCGCGCCGCGACCGCCGCATCCTCGCGGCGGTGGCGGCGCGCCACCGGCTCAACGACCACCCCGCCGCCCAGCGTCATGCTCGGTGAGGGCGAGCGCAGGATGAAGCGGTCGCCGCGCGCGGCCACGATCGGGCGCGCCAGCCGCAACTGCGCCCAGCCCGACTCGCCTGGCGCCAGCTCGTCGCCCTCCAGCAGGATCACCCGCGCGGGCGTCTCCGATGCGCCCAGGAACAGATCGAGCTCGCTGTTGTGCGCCAGCTCGCGCGGCGCGCCCCGCAGCCATTCCAGTCGCGCGTCCAGCGCGGTCGTCACCTTCAGCCGCCCCGGCAAGCCCAGCGTATCGCCGCGCGCCAGATCGCTCTTCTCCACGCCCGCCAGATTGACCGCCAGCCGCGCGCCTGGCTCGCCGCGCTCCACCTTCTTGCGGTGCGTCTGCAAGCCCCGGATGCGCGCGCGGCGGCCCGACGGCAGGATTTCCACCTCTTGCCCAACCCGCAGCGCGCCATCCTGGAGCGCGCCCGTCGCCACCACGCCGAAGCCGCTGATCGTGAAGACGCGGTCAACTGGCAGGCGCGGGCGCCCGGTGTCGCGCCGGGAGGGGGCGCGCTCCAGCGCGGCGTCCAGCGCGGCCAGCAGCTCCGGCAGCCCCTGACCCGTCACGGCGGAGCAGGCGATGACCGGCGATCCGGCCAGCGTCGTCGAAGCCAGCGTCTCGGCGACCTCCTCGCGCGCCAGCTCCAGCCAGTCTGGCTCGACCAGATCGGCCTTGTTGAGCGCCACGACGCCCGCGCCTACGCGCAGCAGATCGAGAATCGCCAGATGCTCAACCGTCTGCGGCATCACGCCCTCGTCCGCCGCGACGACCAGCAGCGCGGCGTCCAGCCCGCCGACGCCGGCAAGCATGTTGCGGATGAACGCCTCGTGGCCCGGCACGTCCACCACGCTGACCTCGCGCCCGCTGGGCAGCGTCAGCCAGGCGAAGCCCAGGTCAATCGTCATGCCACGGGCCTTCTCCTCGGCCAGCCGGTCGGGGTCAATGCCCGTCAGCGCCATGACCAGCGCCGACTTGCCGTGGTCCACATGCCCCGCCACACCGATGACGCTCATAGGGGTCGTATCCTTCCGGCGCGATCAGGGGCGCAGATAGTCGAGCGTGGCGCGGGCCAGCGTCTCCAGCCCGATAGCCAGCGACGCTTCGGCGATGTCGAAGCGCGGGCTGTGGTGCGGCGCGTCAATGCCGCGCGCGGGGTCGCCAGCGCCGACGAAGAAGTAGCACCCTGGCGCTTTTTCCAGGAAGAACGCCATGTCGTCGCTGGCGGCCTGGCGCTGGTCGCCGCCGGGAACATTCGCCTCACCCACCGCCGCGACCGCCGCGCGCCGGACGAGCGCCGCCATCTCGGTATCGTTGACGCAGGGCGGACAACCGCCGCGAATCTCGTAGTCCACGCTGGCCCGCATGCCCTCCGCCACGCCGCGCGCTACCTCGCCAATGCGCCGCCGCAACAGCTCGCGGTCGGCCTGGGTATACGCCCGCAGCGTGCCGCGCATCTCCACCGCGTCGGCGATCACGTTGAACGCGCCGCCGCCCTGGATTGAGCCGAACGTGACGACGGCGGGCTGGAAGGGCGAGATTTCGCGCGCCACCAGCGTTTGCAGCGCCACCACGATCTGCGCCGCGACCACGATCGGGTCCACCGCCAGATGCGGCATCGCGCCATGCCCGCCGCGCCCGCGCACCCGCAGGAAGACCTCATCGGCGCTAGAAAATACCGGCCCCGCCGCCACCGAGACCTGCCCCACCAGCACAGGCGTCCAAAGGTGCAGGCCAATCGTCGCGTCCACATCCGGGTCGCGCATGACGCCATCCGCCAGCATCGCCAGGGCGCCACCGATGCGCTCTTCCGCCGGTTGGAACGCCAGCTTCACCGTGCCGTAAAACTCGCCGCGCCGCGACGCTAGCAGCTCCGCCAGGATCAGCGCGATGGCGATGTGGCCGTCGTGGCCGCAGGCGTGCATCACGCCGTCGCGCCGCGAGCGCCAGGGGTGGTCGCTCTCCTCCTGGACGGGCAGCGCGTCAATGTCGGCGCGCACGAGCAGCGTGCGGCCTGGCCCATCGCCCGGCGCCTCACCGCGCAGCAGGCCCACCACGCCCGTCCCGCCTACGCCCTCGCGCGCCTCCCAGCCCGCTTCGCGCAGGACGCGCGCAATCTCCGCCGCCGTCTCGCGCTCCTCGAAGGAAAGCTCCGGGCGCTGGTGATACGCGCGGCGCAGCGTGATCAGCCGCTCCTCGCGCTCAGCGACATCCATCGCGATACTATCCAGCGTTTCGGACATCCTGCGCGCTCCCTTTCCCGCGAGTCTTCGGCGGCCACAGAGGACCGCGTGGGCATTGTACACTGTACGCGGGCGAATCGCGTGTAAACGAATCGCGCGGGCGGGCGTCTCATCCAGTAGCGCCGTCTGACGCGGCGAGCGTGTGGAGGGTTAACCTGTGAGCGCGAATGGCGCCGCGAGTCCAACGGAGCTCATCGAAAGCCTGGCGAGCATGCCTGACCGGCTGGAGGCGGCAGTGGCCGCGCTCGGCCCGCGCGAGGCCGCTCCCGGCGCGGATGGCTGGTCGGCGCGCGAGCTGACCGGCCACCTGTGCGACGCCGCGCGCATGTGGGGCGCCCGCATGCGGCTCGCCGCGTTTGAAGACCGCCCGCATCTAGAGTCCTACGATCAGGACGCCTACGTGCGATTGGGGGCCTACCGCTACATTCCCGCCGCCGCGCTCGTGGGCCAGTTCCGCACGCTCAGCGAGCCAACTGTCGCTTTCCTGCGCGGGCTAGACGCCAGCGCGTGGGAGCGGGTAGGGGTCCACGACGAGCGCGGCGCGCTGACGCTACGCGAAATCGCGGCGCTCGAAGCGGCGCATGAGCGCGAGCATGTGGAACAGATCGAGCGCATGGCGCGTCAGGCGTAATTGACGCCTGACGCATCCTGCGCGCATCACACTGGCGCGCACGGTTGTCACACAGGAGACGATAGCGTATACTCGGCGCAACACGCGTCCGCCGCTGTCTATCGCACACCGGCGTCTGGGGTATACTGCTCGTACTACCATCCAGTTGATCTGGCTCTCAGCGTCTTCATCCCGCGCCGGGCGGCGCCGCCTCATTTGTGGGGCGTCTCACCCGCGCGCCTACCTATTGACAACAGGAGCTCATTGAGCGATATGGAAGGCTCACTCACCGCAAGCGCCAGGCGCATCATCAGCATCCTGGCATTCGCCGGAATAGTCGTCATCTTCGTGAGCGGCCTGTTCCTTGGGACGACGCCGCAGATATTTAGCGTCATTGGCGGGGTCATCGCTATCGTCGCCTGGGGATACGCCCTCGTGACAGCGCTGCGCGCGCGACAGTTTGATTGGGCCGCGACCCTGGGTGTGGCGCTGGTTATCGGCGTGATACTCTCCATCATCACGCTCGCGGATAACACACCCGACACCGTGAGTGTCCCGCAGATGGGTGGTCTGACAATCGCCTACCTGGCCTCCGCCTACGCGGCGCTGGGCGCGGCTCCAGCGGTGGAGCGTGGCATACCAACCTACTGCGGCGCCTGGGCGCTGCTCACGCTGGTCATCGGCGGCACACTGGTTGGCGGCGCGATTGGCACCCACATCGGCGGCGCCGCCCCCTACATCACCACTGTCGGCTTCCACCTGTACACGATCGCCGGCGTGCTCGCCGCCTTCGCTTGGGTTATCGGCCTGGTCGTCAGCTTCCGCACCGGCGCCTGGGGCTGGTTCACCCTCACCCTGCTGCTGCCCGCCGTCGGCGCGTTCATGTTCGGCCTCTTCGGCCCCACCCGCCAGGACGTCCTGATGGCGCAAGAGAACATCCGACAGCGCAAAGCCGTCGGCATGCGCTAACCGCGCCCAAGACCACTATCCCGCGCCAACCCACCGGCCCGCGCCCA
This sequence comes from uncultured Chloroflexia bacterium, assembly GCA_963809385.1. GTDB lineage: Bacteria > Chloroflexota > Ktedonobacteria > Ktedonobacterales > JADMIN01 > JAKAIY01. The sequence continues at coordinate 330,495 of CAWEJL010000004.1, forward strand.
GGAGCTACCCGCTCCGGCGCGGGCCGCGCTGTTATGGGCGCCCACTCGTTGACACGGAACACTCGCCCGTTATACTCGGTGACGATGCCAGGCGCCGTGGAAGCGCAGCCAGGCGCCATACGTGGCCAGCGCTGAGAGGATGGAGCATGCGGCGGGAGATCGGCGAACAGGCGGGAGCGCCCGTGGGCGCGACGCTCGCCATCGAAGCGGAGTCCGCCGCGCCCGCCACGCCACGAACAGCGCCAGCGCGGCTCGGATACGTGGATAGCCTGCGCGCCCTCGCCGCGCTCTATGTCGTCGCCAGTCATAGCATGCTCGAAATATGGCCCAAAGTTCTCCCCAGCGGCATGGCCGGCGCGCTGGCCATGCCACTCTTCTACGGCCATCAGGCTGTCAGCGTCTTCATCGTGCTCTCTGGCTTCTCGCTCATGCTTCCCGTCGCGCGCAACGGAAACCGGCTCCCCTCGGGCGCCTGGGGCTTCTACTGGCGGCGCGCCCGCCGCATCCTGCCCCCCTACTACCTCGCGATGGGCCTCTCGCTGCTGCTCATCTGGCTTTTCATCGGCCACAAGACCGGGAGCATCTGGGATGCGACCCTGCCCGTCACCGGCCAGGCGGTCATCGAGCATCTGCTCTTGATTCAGGACTTCTCCACCACCAACCCCGCGACGATCAATTTCGTCTTCTGGTCCATCGCCATGGAGTGCCAGATCTATCTGCTCTTCCCGGCGCTCGTGGCGCTCTGGCGTCGCTACCCGCCGTTGTTCACCATGCCCCTTGTCGCCGCCCTCTCGCTCGTCCTGATGTTCGCGCTCGTCCCCACCTGGATTGGTCACGTGCCGGGCTACGCGGCGGTCGCGTTCGCGCCGCAATACATCGGGCTGTTCGCGATGGGCATGTTCGCCGCCAGCGTCTATACCGCCCAATCCCCACGCTGGGAGCGCCTGCGCGCCGGGTATCTGTGGGACGCGGTCGCCCTGGCTTGCTTCGCGCTGCTCGTATGGGCGATTCCCGGCGAACACATCTATATCCTTGATCCACTCACTGGCCTGATGACCGTCGGGCTGCTGCTGGCCGCCTCCCGTCTGGGCCGCTTCAACCCGATCCGCGCGGCGCTGGAGTGGCGCCCGCTTGCCTGGATCGGCGGCTTCGCCTATAGCGTTTACCTCATCCACGCGCCGCTGATTCAACTTATCTGGCAGTACGGCCTCCATTCCCTCGGATTGAGCGATCTACCCGCCTTTTTCACGCTGCTGCTCATCGGCATGCCGCTGATCGTGGCGGCTTCACGGCTCTTCTGGTATGGTTGCGAGCGCCCTTTCCTCAATACGCGACCCAGTGGCGCGCGTCCAGGCGCGCTAGCCTGGCGAAACACGACTCGCGCCAGTGGCTAAGGTCTAGCGCTCGTACGTTTACACCAGCAAATAGACAAGCGGGTCTTCACAGAATTGATGGCGAGCGACATGGCGCCGCTCGCGAAAGGATGGCGAGTGCGGCAGGAGCCCATGAGCATGGCGAACGCCGCGGTAGGCGCAGTAGTCGCCGTCGAGACCCCGCGCGAGCCAAACGCGCCGCGGGAAGCGCCAGCGCGGCTGGGATACGTGGACGGCCTGCGCGCCCTGGCCGCGCTCTACGTCGTCGCCAGCCATATCGGGCAAACGGTCTGGCCGCGACTCGCGCCCACCGGGCTAATCGGCGCGCTCGTCAATGCGCTCTCATATGGGCATTACGCGGTGAGCGTGTTCATCGTGCTTTCCGGCTTTTCTCTCATGCTCCCTGTCGCGCGCAGGCATGGCGCGCTCGCGGGGGGCGCGGCGCGCTTCTACCTGCGACGGGCGCGGCGCATCCTGCCACCGTACTACTTCGCCATTGGGCTCTCGCTGCTGCTCATCTGGCTCTTCATCGGCCAGAAGACGGGCGCATACTGGGATATCAGTGTACCGGTGAACTGGAGGGATGTGGTTCAGCATATCCTGCTGCTCAACGACTTTGCGCTCAACGGCGGCACAAAGATCAACTACGTGTTCTGGTCTATCGCGGTCGAGTCTCAGATATATCTGCTGTTCCCAGGCCTGGTCTTGCTCTGGCGCCGCTATCCGCCGCTGGTCTCGGTGACGCTGGTGATCACGCTCTCCCTCGTCCTCATGGTCGCGGTTCTTTTCACCTGGGTTGGGCGTCTATCGCCCTATGCCGGCTCGCAGTTTATAGCGCCTTATACTGGCTTGTTCGCCATGGGCATGTTCGCCGCCAGCGTCTATGTGACGTCGTCCCCACACTGGGAGCGTCTGCGCGCGTGGTATCTGTGGGAATTCATCGCGCTGGCGTGTTTTGTAACGCTCACGCTGAAAAGCGCAGCCTGGCCGTTGTACAGGCTCGATCTTTTCGTTGGCGTGGGAACCGTCGGGCTGCTGCTGGCCGCTTCGCGTACCGCGCGCCTAAACCCGGCGCGCGCGGCGCTGGAGTGGCGCCCGCTCGTCTGGATCGGCGGCTTCGCCTATAGCGTCTACCTCATCCACGCGCCGCTGATTCAACTTATCTGGCAAGATGTCTTCCATCCGCTGGGGCTGAGTGACCCGCTCACCTATCTGGCGCTGCTGCTCATCGGCATGCCGCTGATCGTGGTGGCCTCGTGGCTCTTCTGGTACTTCTGCGAGCGCCCTTTCCTCAATACGCGCGCCCAAGCGACGCCTTTTCCGTCGCGTATCCATAGCGCGGGATCGGCGCCAAGTTTGCGCGAAGAATAGGCTGACGTGTGACCCACTTGTGGCCGCTGGGAGTATAATAGAGTGATATATGGTAAGTTGCGCGTCGAGCAAGAGACCGTTGACGCGCCAGCGTGGTTGAGAGGCGCGCGCCTCCCTGATCCTCGCGCACTTAAAAGGGAGTGATCGCCATGGGATTCCATTGGTATGACCTGCTGCCACTCGCGGTCCTCGCGCTGCTGATCTTCGGACCCAAGCGCCTACCAGAGATGGGTTCTTCGATCGGTAAAACGATCCGCGAGTTCCAGAAGTCCATGCGCGAAGTGACAAACGGATTAGACACACCGTCTGTATCCACGAGCGCGCAAGAGCCCGCCGCGCCTACCTTGCCACCCGCGCAACCAACTCAACTGGCTCAACCGGCCCAGCCAGAGCAACCAACCCAGCCTGTCAACGCCGCGGCGGCGGCGCAGCCCGGGCCTGAGGCATAGCCACGAAACACGAGGGCCGCGTATCCGCGACCGATGAGGGAGCGAAGGATGGCAGCGACACACGCGCGTGAGTTCGAGCCGCTGGAAGCCGCGACGCCTTCCGGCGGCCCAACCAATCCTCCACAGAATGAGACCGAGGATACTGGCGCGGTCATGACGCTGGTGGAGCATCTCGAAGAATTGCGCCGCCGGCTGATCGTCGCGCTGATCGCCATTGCTGTCTGCACCACCGTCGCCTTCGTCTTCTGGGACCCAATCGTCGGCTTCCTGCTCACACCCTTGCCCGCGATCTCTGGCAACCCGGAGCTCATTCAGAATGGCAAGCTGGTCATCAGCGACCCGGCCGGCAGCTTTATGGTCGCCCTCAAGGTCTCCGTCGCCATCGGCATCAGCATCGCCTCACCAATCGTGCTCTACCAGTTGTGGGGCTTTCTCGCTCCCGGCCTGACGAGCAAGGAGCGCAAATACGCCGCGCCGTTCACGTTCATCGGCGTCGCGCTCTTCGCCATCGGCCTCGTCGTGGGCTTCATCACACTGCGTTACCCGATGGACTGGCTGCTCACCTTCGGCTCTGACCGCTTCGTCCCGCTGATTAACGCCGACTCGTACTTCACCTTCGTCGCGTACTTCCTGCTGGCCTTCGGCATTGTTTTCGAGTTGCCGCTGGTCATCACCTTCCTGGGTCTCGTCGGCGTCATCAACAGCCGCATGCTCCGCCAGAAGCGGCTCTACATTCTCTTCGCGCTGTGGTTCATCTCCTGCTTTATCACGCCGGGCGCGGACCCCGTCAGCCCAGTCATCATCGGCGTCGCCTTCACCGCCCTGTTCGAGTTGAGTGTACTGCTGTTGCGGGCCATCAAGCGGTAGGCTGAGATGAGCGGCGAACGCGAGACGCCCACAACGCCCACAACACCCAGCGGCGGCAGTAGCGCGCGTGCGCCCGTCGCGCTGGTCTACAGCCCGCACGCAGGCTCGGCGGCGCGCGCCAACCCGACGGAGCTTCTGCGCGGCGCGGGGCTAGATGTTGTACACGCCATCCCCATCACCCGGCTGGGCAAGCTCAACCACGCGCGGCTGGTGGCGCGCTGGCTCAAGGCGGGCGCGCGCGCCATCATCGCCGCCGGAGGTGACGGCAGTGTAGGCTCCGTCGCGATGCTCGCCAGTCAGGCGAACCTGCCGCTCGGCATCCTCCCGCTCGGCACCGCCAATGACATCGCGCGCGCCCTCGCGCTGCCTGAGGACCCCGCCGCCGCCGCAAGCCTCATCGCCGATTGCCTTGCTTCGGGCGAAGAGCGTCTGATAGACGCCGGTGAGCTCATCCCCGCGCCCGGCGCTCCCACCGATCCCGGCCTCAGCGCCACTGGCGGCCAATTTCTCCATGCGCTCACGCTCGGCCTCAACGTCGAATTCGCCCGCCTGGCCACCGATACCAACCAGCGCCAGCGCTGGGGCAGACTGACCTACGCCGCTTCCGCCCTCGAATCGCTCAGCCACTTTACTGCCATCCCCGTCACGCTGACTATCAACGGGATGGAGGGCCGGCCAGAGAGCGACACGCAGACCATCACCGCGAATATCGCCCTGCTGGCCGCCATCAACCTGCCGGTCTTCGGTGGCGCGCTGGAGTTGCGCCTGCCAACCGTGCGCGAAGATGACCACATGCTCGACTTCATCCTCATCGAGGCGCCCACGCTGCCCGACCTGGCAAGTCTGGGCGCCGCGCTCGGGGGCGCCCTCACCGCGCTGACTGGCGGCGAACGGGACGCGAAGCCGCCGGAAAACGGCGCGCTGCCCGGCGGGCGCTGGGTCCGCGCGCGCTCTGTCACCATCACCACGCCCGACCCCGTCGAGATCACCCTCGATGGCGAGTTGCGTGGACGCACTCCCGCTATCGTGCGGATCGCGCCGCGTCCGGCGCGTGTGCTGGCGCCGCGCGCATGATGTGACGCTACGTGCGACACTGGAGGAGAACTCCAGCAAGACCACAACCGATGTGAGTGAGCGTTCGTCAGGACCAAGAGAATGAGCCGCCACGACAAGGACAAGTTTCCCCGTTACCGCCGGGTGAAGACCCCACCGCCCGCCAGCCCGGCCAGCGGCGAGAAGCCGCGCCGCAACACACGCCGCGATGAGACGCCCCGCCGCCCCCCGCTGGAGGTCCGCGTCAGCGCGACTGAGCGCGAGCGCAAGCGCCGCCGGAGCGAGGAAGAAATAGAGGCGCCTGCCCACCCCGAATGGTCGCTGCGCCAGGACGCCGACGCGCTGGCGCTGGTGGAGGCCTTCGCCGCTGAGCAGCCCTACCCGCTCGACCCATTCCAGCGCGAATCAGCCCAGCACCTGGCGGAGGGCCGCTCCGTGCTGGTCGCCGCTCCCACCGGCACAGGAAAAACGCTGGTGGCGGAATTCGGCATCTGGCTGGCGCGCCGCGACGGCAAGCGCGCGATCTACACAGCCCCTGTCAAGGCGCTCTCCAATCAGAAGTTCCGCGACCTGCGCGCGCGCTATGGAGCCGCCGAGGTCGGCCTGCTCACCGGCGACATCGTCGAGAACCCCAGCGCGCGGATCGTCGTCATGACCACCGAGATCTACCGCAACATGCTGCTGGAGGGTCTGCGCGCCGCCCACGTCACCCCGCAAGAGGAGGCCGCCGAGCTGCTCGCGCAGGTGGACGCCCGCCACGGCGCGCCGCGCGGCGTCGAGCTGCCGGGCGCGGCGGATGTCGCCGAGATGGCCCGTCGCGCCCGGCTGGATGAGGAGCTGTCCAGCGTCGGCTGCGTCATCTTCGACGAGCTGCACTTCCTCAACGACCCCCAGCGCGGCCCGGTGTGGGAGGAGGCCATCATCCACTCGCCGCCCCACGTGGCCTTCGTCGGCCTCTCCGCCACCGTCAGCAACGCCAGCGAGCTGCGCCGCTGGATCGAGGAGGTCCACGGCCCGATCGCGATGGTCTATCACACCGAGCGCGCCGTCCCGCTGGAGAGCTACTACTACCTTGATGGCAAGCTCCGCCTGACGCGCGACGCCAGCGGCCAGCGCGTCGAGCGCTTCCCCGGCGTTGGCGGCGAAACCAAGCTCGCCCGCATGCGCGACCGCTCCCGCCGCTATACCTTCGATGGCGGCCCGCGCCCGCGCATCGAGTCCGTACCCGCCGCGCCGGGGCCAGCGGGCGCCCTGGGCGGTCAGGCCAGCGGCGCGGAGGAAGAGCCGCCGGAGCGGCAGGCGCCCGAACCCGGCGAAGTCCTCACCGCCCTACGCGGCGCCGGCCTGCTGCCCTGCCTCTACTTCCTGCCGGGCCGCCGCGCCGTCGAGGAGGCCGCCGAACGCGCCGCCACCCACCTCTTCACCACACCGGAGCAGCGCGACCGGCTGGTAGCCGAGACCCGCGAGTGGATCCGCGCCTTGCCGCCTGAAGACCAGAAGCTGGACCAGGCGCGCAAGCTGCTCAACCTGCTGCCGCGCGGGCTGGCGTTCCACCACGCCGGCCTGCTCCCAGGCCTCAAGATGATGGTCGAGACGCTCTTCCAGCGCGGCGAGCTGAAGGCCGTCTTCGCCACGGACACGCTCGCACTGGGCATCAACATGCCCGCGCGCGCCGTCGTGCTCGGCAGCGTCAGCAAGTTCGATGGCCAGCAGATGCGTCTGCTGACCCCCAACGAATATCAGCAGGTGACCGGGCGCGCGGGCCGCCGCGGCATGGACGAGAACGGCGCCGCCGTCATGCTCTACTCCCCGTGGGACGCCTTCGAGCCAGCCTTCGCCGCGCTCACCGCGCCGCTGCTGCCCGTCACCAGCGCCTTCACCGTGCGCTACAACACCGTGCTGAACCTGTGGCGTCCCGGCGACCAGGGACGGCTGCGGCGCGCCGTGGCCGCCAGCCTGCGCGAGTTCCAGCGGCGCGGCGTCAGCGTCACCCGCGCCGAACGCCGCCGAACGCGCGCGGAGGTGGAGCGTGAGGATGTGCGCGCCGCCTATGAGCCAGAGCCAGCGGAACAGGGCGCCACACCGCGCGCCAACAGGCTCAGCCGCGCCGCGCTGGCCGAGCTGAACGCGACGATCTACGTACTGCGCGCGCTGGCCTACATCGGCGAGGACGACGCGCTGACCGCGCGCGGGCGGCTGCTGCGCGCCATCTTCCATCCCGCCGGAATCACCGTCTGCGAGTTGCTGCTCTCCGGCGCGCTCGATGCGCTCAGCCCGGCGGAACTGGCCGAGGTGATGAGCTGGTTCACCTTCGACAACGACCGCTCGCTGAAAAACTCATTCGTTATGCCCGATCAGATTCTCCAGGCGCGCCGCGCCACGCAGCGCGTCCAGCGTTTCGTGCGCGAATTCGAGTACGACGAGGGGCTGGACATGAGCCCCGGCATGGTGGACTCCTTCCACAGCGTCGCGCTCACCTGGGCGCGCGGCGCGCCACTCACCGCCCTGCTGCGCCGCATCGAGCTAGCTGAGGGCGATCTGCTCGTGACCCTCAACCAGACGATTGACCTGCTCCAGCAGGTCCAGGGCGCCATCACCCAGACGCTCGGCGCCCGCGAGGTCTGGCGCGCGACCGGCCCCGACGCCCGTCAGCGCCAGCCAGCGCTCGATCAGGCGCGGGAGCGGCTCGAGGCCATCCTCCCGCGCATCGCCGAGGGCTGGCGCATCATGCTGCGCGGCAGCGTCGCCATGAGCCGCGCCATCCCGGAGATGGCCACCCATGCCGCTGAAGCTGGAGGAGGAAGCGGAAGCGGTGGAGGCCGCGCTGCCGCCGCTGGCGATGGCTGAGGATGAGGACCCTGGCGAGGCCGCCGCCGAGCGCGCCGAAGAGGCCCCGGAGACCGGCATTGAACCCAGCGTCTCCACACCGATGGAGTAAGCGGAACCAAACGACAAGAGGAGATAGCTCAATGGACGGCGCGCCCGAGCAGGCCCCAGCGCAGCCCAGCCCGCGGGACAGTCAGCCATCAGCGGAGGCCGCGCGCCCCAGCGGCGACCGCCGCCTCGCCGACCACCTCGCCAACGAGCGCACCCTGCTCGCATGGAGCCGCACCGGCATCGCCATCATTGGCCTGGGCTTCATCGTCGCCCGCTTCGGCCTCTTTCTCCGCGAGTTGGCCGCGAGCGGCGCCCCGCAAACTGCCCCAAGCGCGTCGGGCATCATCGGCATCGCGCTCACCATCTTTGGCGCGGTCATGACCGCGCTCTCGCTCGTGAGCTACCTCCAGATCGAGCGCGGCATCGAGCGCGGCGAGCCCCAGGTCGAGACTCGCCTGGGCATCATCCTGGCCGCCGGGCTGACCATCGCCGGCCTGGCGCTCGCGGGCTATCTGGCGTTCGTCCGCTGACGCGTTGTATCATTCGGGCCATATCACCGCACCAGGCGCGTAGCGACGCCGTGCGGACGCCGCCAGTTACGCCGCAAACCGACACATGCGCGAGCGGGTCGCCTACGCCTGCCCTGTCGTCGCGCCCGCTGGGGTCAACTGTCGCGCGATCGTTTCGGCCCAGGCCTCGATGGCGTTCCAGTCGCGGAAGTCGCCCTCCATCCCACCCACCGCCAGCATCGCCATCCGCTCCGCGAACGGCAGCTTCTTGTGGTCTAGCGCGCCAAAGAACATCTCATGATCGCGCGGCCCGATCGAGCCACGGAACTCGGTGATCTCTTTTGGCAGCGGCCAGTGAATGGTGCGCTTGGAGCCAAATATCTTGATCTGCCCCAGGAACTCGTCCGTTCCCTTCCGCTGCCTCTCCGGCTCTTTCACGTCCGCGCCCAGCGGTCCGCTACTGAATAGCCAGACTGGCCGCACGACCAGCGTCGCGCTGTGACTCCGCACGAACTCCGCCGCCTCCGGCAGCCACGACCCGGAATACACCGCGCTGCCGATCACGAACGCCTCATAGTCGCCGATATCCCCAACAGTTCCGGCGGGCTTCACATCCACATCTTTCCCCAGCTGCCGGAGCTTGTCAGCGATACGCTCCGCGATGCCCTGCGTCGCCCCATATTTGCTCGCATACGCCACGAGAACCGTCATCTCGGACTCCTTTCGTCCGTTCGCCTGCGGTTCCATCGCGCGCCTCCGGCCATCACACCATCACAGGCGACACAGCCAGGCGCGCTACGGCTCCACATAACCGCTCACGCTCCATCCTCGCAAACCACGCAAAGCGGGCGCCATTCAGGCTGCGCCTCATCCAGCCGCCCCCAGCGTCAAGATGTATTCCTCGATCTCCATGCCACGCGCATTCGCGAAGCCCTTGCCCTCGCCGGTGATCGTGAAGCCGCATTTCTCCAGCACCCGCAGCGAGCCGGCGTTATCCTTGGCGGCGCGAGCGTAGACCGGGCGCTCCGTCATCTGGCCAAGAAACGCCGCCAGCGCGCGCGTCGCGATTCCCTGGCCCCAGAACTCCTTGCCCAGCCAGTAAGTGACCTCTGGCTTGCCTGGCTCATCCACGTAGCTCGACACGCTGCCAGACACTCGCCCATTGAAGAGGATAGTCTGGATGCTGATTGGACGGGTCGCCGCGAATCCTTGCCCAGTGCGCCATGAAGGCGTCCCGGTCCGCCGGGTCTTTCGCGGTGAAGGCGGCCATGTAGTTAGCGTCCGCATCCAGTTGCTGCTCGAAGAAGATCGGCAGGTCGCTATCCACCACATCTCGCAGGATGATCTCGTCTGTCATCGCGCACCTTCCCTCATTGTCCAGCGTCCGCGCCGCTTCTACAGTTCCCGCGTCAGCAGATAGACCTCGATCTCCTCGCCGCGCGCATTGGCGAACGCTGTCTCCTCGCCAGTGATCGTGAAGCCGCATTTCTCCAGCACTCGCAGTGAGGCGGCGTTATCCTTGGCGGCGCGGGCGTAGACCGGGCGCTGGGTCATCTCGCGCAGAAACGCCGCCAGCGCGCGCGTCGCGATCCCCCGGCCCCAGAACTCCTTGCCCAGCCAGTAGCCGGCCTCCGGCCTCCCTGGCTCCCCTTCGTGACTCAGAACGTCGCCAGCCACTTGCCCCTGGAATAGGATCGTTCGCATGATGGTACGCGGGCTGTTCCGAATCTCCGCCCACATAGCCATGTAGGCGTCGCGGTCCGTTGGGTCCGTGGCGCTAAACCCAGCCATCCTGAAGCCCTCCGGATCGCGCTGCTGCTCGAAGAAGATGGCGATATCGCTATCCTCGACCTCCCGCAGGATAACCTCGTCCGTCATCTCGCATCCGCTCCTTCCTGGCATGCGCGCGCCCGCTACCCCGCGACAGCGAAGAGCGGTGTCATCGGGCTGATATTGCCCTTCGCCGGGCAGCTATTACGCAGGCAGCCGAGGCCGAAGGCGTCCTCGATGCTCAGCAGCAGGGCGTAGTGGTTGTAGGGCGACGTGTCGCGCAGGCCGCGCGGCCCGTGGTTGGTGATGACCAGCGTGGCGACATGGCCGCCGCCCGCCGCGATGTTCGGCGCGCCTAGCGAGAGCCCGATGTCGGCTTCATCCCAGGTGACGATGATCGCCGAATTGCCCGTTTTCCAGACGTCTGACCCCATGATCGCATCTACCGTGGCGCCCACGTAGCTATCACCCGCGCGCGTCAGCGACGAGCCGCCGCCGCATGAGGGCGCGCTGTGCATATCGTGGCACAGGTCGGGAGAGATGAAGGAGAAATCAGGGACGGAGCCGCTGGCGAGGTCGCTCGCCAGCTGGGTATCTGGGACGATACGCGCCAGCGTCGCCTGGCGCTCGCTGGCTGGCCAGGAGCCGAGGAAATTCATGAAGGGATTGTGCTTGGAGGCGTAGAGCGGGCTATCGGTGGGGTATGTCTCGCCGGTATAGCCCGCGTAGGGCAAGCTCTGCTGGTAGCTCTTCCAGGTCAGCCCCGCCGCTTCGAGCTGTGTGGCCAGATTCGGCGCGGTGAGCGCGTTGACCTTGTAGGAATTGTCATCGCTGACCCCAAACGTGTCGCCGCCAATCATCGCGATATAGTTCGGCTCGCTGGGATGGGTCACGCCCCAGTAATTCGTCGCCAGCCCGTACGTGGTGGCCAGCGCGTTGATGCGCGGCGCGTTCGCCGAGCCAATGAGGTCATCGTAGGAGCTATTCTCCATCACGATCACGAAGAGATGCTGGTAGCGCGGCATCGGTCCAGCCGTTTGCGGAGTCGAGCCGCCCAGCGCGCAGCCCGCCAGCGCCAGCGTCGCGATCACGGCCATCCCGGCCAGCGCCATCACCCGCCCCCGCAACCATCCGCGCGCCATACACCTCGCCCTTCCCGCTGTTTCCCTACCGCGGCCACCGTGCGACGTATTCGCGCCCGGACCCACGGTGGCGGGTCGTGTGACGGCGGAAGCCGCCACCAGGCGCGAATGCGTTCGCCGGGCCTCATTGCGCCGTTGCGCCGTCGCTGACTGGCGCCTGGCGCCCCAAGCGCGTTATCCCTCGATGATCCAGGGGTCGGTGGCGCGCGGATAGTCCACCAGTTCGTCGGGGGTAAAGAAGATGCCAATCTCGCGCGTGGCGGAATCCCCACCATCAGAACCGTGGATGATGTTGAGCCCCATGCTCACGGCGAAATCACCGCGGATCGTGCCAGAGGGCGCATCCCAGGGCTTCGTCGGGCCCATCATCGCGCGCGTCACCGCGATCACGTTCGGCCCCTCCAGAACGCCAACCACCACCGGACTGGAGGTGATGTGCTTCACCAGCCCTGGATAGAACGGCTTGCCCTCATGCTCGGCATAGTGGCGCGCCGCCAGCTCCGGCGTGATGCGCATCAACTTGAGCCCGACAAACTTGAAGCCCTTCGCCTCGAAGCGCCCCAGCACCTGGCCAGTCAGGCCGCGCTGCACGCCCTCCGGCTTGACGATAATCAGCGTTCGCTCCACGGTGAGATATCCTCCAGTACGGGTGATACCGAATCTGTTTCGGTTCTTGCGATAGGTCGCCCCCCAACGATCCCGGCTCAATCCGCCGCCCCGCTCCCGGGCGGGAGAGTGGCTAGGGGGTGAGGTCCATGCCCATCCGGGATGGCCACACGATAGTGTACCGCATCAGGCCGCGCGCGTGGCGCTTAATAGCTGCCGATCTGCTCGGCGAGGCGCAGGCTCGCGGCCCCCACCTCCATCCGCACGCGGCCCAGATTGGCCTGGACGCCGCAGCGCACAATGATCAGCATCTCGCCGCCATCGGTGACGAGGATGATCCCGCCCGGCGTCTCGAAAGTCGCGTGGCGGATGTCGCCCACGCCAAGCTGCTCGATGTAGCGCCCAGCGGCGTCGTAGGCTGCGGCGGCCATCGCGCCCAGCAACTCCTCTTCCTCGCCATCGAGTGTGCTAGCCACCACCAGCCCATCCTTACCAGTGAGCAGGGCGCCGGTCACCCCATCTATCGCCAGCAGGCGCTGCAATATTGTCTCCAAAGTCGTCCCTCCTGGCGCGTGCCTGGCGTGTGGAATGATTTAGCCGTCGAGCGACTGCGTGAGCGCGACGGCGCGGTTATAGGATTCGAGCGCGCCGAGGTAGTCGCCCTGGCGGATGCGCGCGTCGCCGAGCAAGCGGTGGAGCTCTGGGTGCTCAGGCCGCTCGGTCAGGCAGCCCTCCACATCAGTCAGCACATCTGGCAGCAGCTCCGGCGCGTTGCGCACCACCGTACGATACTCCACAATCGCCTCATCCAGCGCGCCTGAATCGCGGTGGCCGCGCGCCTGCGCGAGCCGCGCGGCGTAGTCGTGCGGGTCAGGCTCCGCTGGCTGACTTGCCAGCAACGGCGCTACAGGCGGCTCCGGCTCCGCGAACGTTCTGGGCGGCTCCGGCTCCGCATGGCGTCGTGGGCGGTTCGGGCGCGCGCGTCTCGAGCCAGTCATCCCCGCGCTCAGCCTCGCGAGCTGGCCCGGTTTCGCCCGCCATAGAGGCCAGCGCGCCCGGCTCGATCGTGAAGGGTGTAAACCCATCCGCCATCCCAAGGCGATCGAGCTCCTCGATGGTCGCATCCGGCGGCGGTATCGGGCCGGTCGTCCGCTCCTCGATGCGCGCGGCGGGGGCGGCGCTGGCGCGGCCCGTTTCGTGTGCGGCGTCATCATCGGGCCAGTTCAGCGCGTCCGCGAGCGACGCGGGCCACTCCGCTGGGGCGCTGGGCGCGGCGGCCTCCTGTGGCGCGTCCGGTGGAACGATGCTGGCGTCAACGACGTTCGCATTGTTCCGTTCCAGCGCGCCAGGGTCAAGCTCCGCGAACATCTGCGAAACGATGCTAGCGTCAATGACTCCCGCCCCATCCCGCTCCCGCGCGCCCGGATCGAGCTCCGCGAACATCTGTCGCAGGTCCGCGGATGATGGCGGCGGCAGCGCGCCCGTGGGCATGCTCGATAGTGGCATGCTGGCCGGCGGTATACTCGGCGGCGGCATGCTGGCTGGCGCTCCTGTTGGCATACTCGGCGGCGGCAGCGCGCCCGAGGGCATGCTGGGTAGCGAGGTGACAGGCGGGGCGCTCTTACGCGTCTGCTCCCCTGACACCGGATATGGCGCCGATGCGGGGCTGTTGAATAGCGCATCCAGCGAGCCACTTGGGCGGGCGCGCTCCGGCTCATCCCCCAGCGCCCGCGCGCCTTGCGCCTGAAGCCACTGCACCCAGCGGATCGCGCGGCGCATCTCGGTATCGCCCAACGCAAAGCCGCTCTCCGCAATCGCGGGCGGTGGCGCCACGGTGTCCATCGCTGGCGCCACGGGCATGGAGAGCGACGCGGGTGGCGGCGCGGGCAGCGGCGCCGGGGATGGCGGCGGCGCTGAGGTCGCGCCGGTCTGGATGGCTGTGGCGCGCAGCGAGTCCGGGTCGCTATCTCCCGGCTTCCAGAGCATTCCCTCGGTCTCTTTGAACATGCTATGGAACCCTGGCGGCAGATCATTTGGGCGCGCCGTAGGCGGGGGCAGGGGAGGCGCGGGTGGCGCCGTGAGGTCTGGACGTGAGTGAGAGTGAGAGCGCGCCCGTATTGCCTGTATTGACCGGATCGCCCGTCACCAGTGGCCTGTTGATACGCCGCTCTGCTGGCTGCGTGGGATGCATCCCGGACGCGGGCGCAGGGCTTTGCGAGACGCGCGTCTGGGGCGCTCCGGTCTTGCCCACCCCAGGGCTGACGGCGTCGAACAGCGGCGCCTCGCCCCAGAGCAGCGCGCCGAGCGCGGTATCGCCCGCGCCCAACCGGTCCGCGAAGAGCGCGCGGGCGGCGCGATGATCGGGGTCCAGATCCGTCGCCCGCCGCAGGAAGGGCTCCGCGTCGGCGTCGCGCCCCTCATCATGCGCGACGACGCCCGCGATCAGCAGCGGCTTCAGGCAGGAGGGCGCGTTGGTCAGCGTGCGCCGCGCCCAGGCCTCCGCGTCCTGGTCGCGCCCCGCCCGCCAGAGCGTCTCCACCAGCCCCACATGCGACTCCAGTCGCGTGCTGTCGGAGTTCTCAGCGATCAAGGTTTCCCATTCACGAATCGCATGCGTGAAGAGGTCGCCGCGCAGATACAGCCGCGCCAGCCCGACGCGCCCCGGCTGATAGGGCGGCTGGCCGAGCGCGGCGGCCATCTCACGGTAGGTCGCGCGTATCGTCGTATCCTCGGGACGGATGTCGCAAGCGCGGCGATACCACGCGAGCGCCGCCAGTTGATCGCCGTGCATCTGGTGGACGATGGCGCGCGCGCAGCAGGCCCGCGCGTCCTCCGGGTCGCCCGTGAGCGCCCGGTCCAGCGCAGCGAGCGCCTCACGCGGCCTGCGCAGGGCAAGATAGATCTCCCCCAACACCCGCTGGACAGCGAGCGCGCGCGGGAAGAGCGTCGCGATTTCCTGGCAGCGTGGCAGGGCGCTCTCGGCGCGGCCAGCCGCAATCTCGGACTCGATGCCGCGAAGGCGATCGGTGAGTGAGATGTGCGCGGGTTGCCCCATGTCTTGTCGCTTCTCCTGGCTGCCCATCGGCGCGTCATGCGCGTGGCGTCCATCGGCGCGGTCCACCACAGGGAGCCGTCGCTAGACACCTAGCCCGCATCGCGCCTCACCCGCGCGGATGTCCTCGTATTCATGGAAGAGGCGAATGCCGCGCCCGCATGAAAAACTCCGCTCGGTGTATGCGCGGAACGCGCCTGCGCGCTGCTATGAGGCATTATGCCGTCCTGTGTTCAAGGCGTCAAGCGAGACGACAAGCGGGCCGTCCCCTGGGAAACGCCATGGAGCCGGGGACTGATGTCGCGTACATGTCGCGCGCACACTCTCGCGCGCGTAAACCTGATATGCTAGCCCGCTTGGGCTGGACAGTCCCGCTGAATTGCCCGCCCATCCGGGCCATGCTATACTCTCCGCAATGTTTGCGCGCTGCCAGTGATGAGCGCCTAATCATTCCGGTCTCATTCGCTCATCAGTGGCGCCGAATCCATGACGCCGCGCTTACGTATGGCCTGGCTCACCACTGTCCCGGAAAGCCAGGCCATACGTGAGCGTTTGGGGCCATGCGCGGAGTTTGCGCAATCTGGCATGATTTGCGCGATCTACGCGATGACGCTTTCGATTCTCGGAGCGCGTCGCGCGACAGACACACCACGCGCCTGAGTCAGTGCGAATGTGGCATACCGCTATGGCCCTTGTGGATAGCTGTCGTTGAGCAGGCGATTCACACGACGTCATAGCGTTAAGTGGCGCACTCGCTCATCCCGACCGGTAGCGCTGGTTGCGCCGCCATGCCGTCCCGCGATGGTCTGTGCGCTTGTCCCGCCAGACGATCCCGCAATCATTACCTACCATCACCTAACGGGCGATGACGCGCCGCCCCTCAACGGGCTGAGCGCCGCCGCCAGACTCTACCGCCGGGCGTCACCTGCGGACGCCGGGAGAATTTACCATGATGGCTGCCAATGGCCAGGGGGCCTCGCACATGTCCCAACAAAGCGTCAGTATCATTGACATTCTGCTCGCGTATGGCTCGCGAGGCGGCGCGGTCTACGCCGCCTATCGCCACCCGGATAACCCGCTACTGCTCACCCATATTCGCTGGCAAGGCCCCACCGGCGAGGTGATCGAGGCTCATCGCAGCCCCGACGATATGGCGATGGTGCGCGAGGAGCGCGAGGCCTGGGCCCAGGTGGCGCTACGCTCGACGACGCTGCGCCCTGATGCGGTCGGCCCGCAAGCCCCCTGGCTGCAGGCCCCGCTCGATCCGCGTGAGGCCTACGACCTCGCCCAGCGCGCCCAGCGCGCCCGCGAAGCCAGCATGCCTCCGTCCCAGCAGTCCTACGGCGGCGGCATCCCTTCCGGCGCGCCTTCGCGCTCCGGCATGTACTCGCCCGGCACCCCTCCAGGGCTCGCCGCGTCCAACGCGCCGATCTATCCCCCGCAGTCACACGGCCCATCGGGCGATGGGGGCCAGCCCTTCGAGAACTACGGGAGCTATAGCGGCGCGCCTTCAGCCATCCCGGAGGGCAGCCAGATCACTGGCGCGTGGTCGCGCGACACATTCCGGACGCACGAGTCGCAACCCGATCATGAGATCATCGTCGTCGCCTGCATCGAAATCGAGATGCCCACGCTCATGACCGACTCCCCGCAGGACTTCACCCGCGACTTCGCCCGCGATGTCGCGGTCAACTTCAACCGCGCCGCCCGCACCATTCCGCAGACCCGCGAGACGCGCGGCTGGATGCACGGCTCCCGCATGACCCTTGGCGCGCTGATGGCTCTGGGAACCGGCTCGCGCCCCGCCTCGCGCGTCGAGATGGAGCACGCAGCCGACACCCTGGCCACCGCCCTCGCTCAACGCACGCTACCCTACGTGCGTCTGCGCTTCGCCGACATGAACGAATGGGCGCAGGGCGTCCCCCTCCCGGAATAGCGGAAGACACGGCGCGCCATGAGCCGGACTGATCGCATGCTGGCGATTGTGCTCGAGCTGCAGGCGCATCGCTGGCGGCGCGCCGAAGACCTGGCCCGCGTCCTGGAGACGAGCAAGCGCACCATCTACCGCGACCTGGAGGCCATGGGGCGCGCCGGCGTCCCGCTCATCTCAACTCCAGGTCGCGGCTATACCCTGGTCGAGGGCTACTTCCTGCCGCCCGTGAGCTTCACTGCCGACGAGGCGACAATCCTCTCGCTGGGCGCCGACGTCATGGCGCAGAGCTTCGACGCCCAGTATCGCGCCGCCGCTGAGAGCGCCGCCAGCAAAATCACCGCCGCCCTGCCGGAGCGCCTGCGGGTGGACGTGGCCGCGCTGCGCGAGCGCATCCTGGTGGGGCCAGAGGGCGAGGCGCTGCGACCAGAGGGGGCCGCGACGCTGCGCGCCCTGCGCGGCGCCGTGATCGCCTGCCAGCGCGTGCGGTTCCGCTATCACACCCGCTACCCCGCCAGCGGCGGTACCGGCGATGAGCCGCTCTGGCGCGAGGCCGACCCGTACGCGCTGATCCGCGTCCGTGGCGCGTGGTATCTCAACGCCTACTGCCACCTGCGCAAAGACCGGCGCAACTTCCGCCTGGAGCGCATCGAAGCGCTGGCCCTGCTCGACCAGCGCTTCACGCCGCCCGCCGCCCGCCCGCCGCGTCCCCCGAGGCCAGACGTAACGGAGGGCTTCGAGGCGCGCATTCTGTTCGACAGCGAGGCCGCGCGCTGGGCGCGCGAATCGCCCTCCTTCTTCACCATCGCCCAGGAAGACACGGCGGATGGTGGCCTGCTCGTCACGCTGCGCCTGCGCCAGGAAGATGCGATCACGCAGTGGCTGCTTGGCTGGGGGAGCCACGCCCGCGTGCTTGCGCCCGCCGCGCTGCGCCAGCGCATCGCCGCCGAGGCCGCCGCGCTGCTCAGGCTCTATCAGCCCGACTGAGCCGGTATCCGCGATCTTCCTCAGAAGAACCTTGAGGCAGTTTCAAAAGTCCTCGGAAGGTTCCTCCATCTCACCTTCGGCCGCATCTAGCTCCAACTGACGGAGCGCCGCTTCCACGAACGGGGCCGCCTCAGCCATCGAGATCATCGGATCACCTGGCCTTCGAAAGAGCGGACCAATATACCAGTCACCTGGCGTCATCTCATGAAGATCGTCCGCAGGACCAATCCGGCGGCGATAGCATGCAAGCGAGATCATTCCACCGTCAGGGGTGGGGCGAGAGCGCTCCCACCAGACCGTGGCGATGCGCAAGAGTTGGGCGCGTGACGGCACAGGCCAGCCGTAGGCTGTGGGGCCGAACAGCCGGTACAGGTAAAGGAATGCGCTCAGATCGAGCTCGTAGCAGTCGTCAATCTCGAAGACGATCTCGTACGGAGACGTCTGGCGCTCACCGGTCGTGGGCGACCGGTTCCGTTCGATGTCGATGCGAAACGAGCCATAGCGGGCAAGAGGGATGTGGCGATACTCTCCAAATCGTGCGATCCACGCCTCACGGTCCTCTAGAGGGGGGTAGTCCTCCCAGGTCATCGAGCGCCTCCATTCATTAACGATTGCCTCCTGCTGGACCACCTTGGGGAACGCCAGTTCACCCAGCACGCTATTGAGTGGCCCGACCGACTATATTGAGAGATGATTAGCGATTGCCTCCTGCTGGTATATCACAGTATTGAAGTCACCTCTAGCTCAATGAGTTTCGACCAATTTCCTCGTGGGCAAAAACTTGTTGCCATACTGTTGTCACAGCGTCACGCCATACTGAGGACATCAAGAGCGCACGGGCCAGTCTGGGCCAGCGGGGCGCTCAAGCAGACAGCCATCAGGAGGCGTTCACATGGCGCAAACACTGGTTCGTGAGGTGAACATCGTTATCGTCCGCACCCCTGATCTCGCGGCGGCGCGCACGTTCTACGGCGACGTGTTGGGCCTCGCCGTCGAGCAGGAGACGCCCAACTTTCTCTTCGTTGGGCCGGTAGATGGGCAGGGCGCGTCGCTCGGCGTCGGTCTCGGTGAGGCCAGCGCGGCTGGCGCGGAGGTCTGGTGGCGCGTGGAGGATACGGACGCGCTGCACGCCGCGCTCGTCGCCAAGGGCGTGCGGATCACGGCGGAGCCAAAGGATGAGCCGTTCGGGCGCGCGATCTCCTTCGCCGACCCGGCGGGCAACATCCTGCACGCATTCCAGCCGCCGCGCTAGCCCCGGCGCGCTCCATTTCACGATCCAGGCCCATCTCCAGCCCTCCGCCGGAGATGGGCCTCAACATGTCTCCCGAAATGTTCCCCACATCCTTGCGCATCTGTGCGATAGTATGCACGTCGCGCGAAGGAGCGGGGCTACACCGCGCGAATGGCGGCTCCTATGCCGGAGCGCCCTGTGACCATATCCGGGCCATATTTGAGTCGTATTCCACGTCCACATCCGGGCCATACGCTGGTCAGGAACACTCTGCGCGGTAATCAGTCTCGGGAACCATGGAGCGCTCATGAGAGCGCGCGTGTAGGAGAGAATGCGCCATGTCCCATCTGATTCCTTCTAGCCAGCAAAGCTCCGCGCTCGATCGCATCCTGCCCGCCTCCGACTTGCCGCTCTCAGGCCAGCCGCCGCAGGCGCCCAGCGATCCCGAGCCGCTGAGCAGTCCGCCGCTGGATGTTGAGGCGGCGCAGCGCGGCGAGCGGCTGCGCGTCCTGATCCTGGCCGCCGAGAGCACGCCTTACGTCAAATCGGGTGGTGTCGCCGACGTTATCGGCTCGCTCGCCCGCGCCCTGCGTCGCATGGGGCATGATGTTCGCGTCGTCCTACCGCGCTACGGCATCATTGACCCCACACGGTGGGACCTGCGCACCGTCGTCGAAGACATGCGCGTCCCGGTGGGTGATGGCGAGACGCGCGTGAACGCGCTGGAAGCGACGCGGCCCGATGGTGGGCATGTCTACTTCATTGACGCCCCCGCCTACTTCGACCGCGAGAATGGCACGATCGGCTATCCCGACGACGGCGAGCGCTTCATCCTTTTCAACCGCGCGGCGCTGGAGCTCACGCGCGCGATTAACTGGGCGCCCGACGTCATCCACTGCCACGACTGGTACGCCAGCATCACGCCCAACTGGCTCAAGACAACCTACCGCGACGACCCAACCCTCAAGTCCGCCGCCAGCGTGCTCACCATTCACAACCTCCAGTACCACGGCATCTTCGGCTACCGCATCCTCGAAGTGGCCGGCATCGAGCAGAAGCCCTATCTCCAGCCCGAAGGCAGCCAGCGCGACGCCGTAGACCTGCTGGGGCGCGGCATCGAGTACGCCGATCTGGTAAGCACTGTCAGCCCGCGCTACGCCGCCGAGATCCTCACCGAGGAGTACGGCGAGGGTCTGCACAAGCTGCTGCGCGCCCGCAAAGACCGCCTCTACGGCATCCTCAACGGCATAGACTCCGAACAGTTCGACCCCGCGACCGACAGCGTTATCGAAGCCCCCTTCGACGCCTTCTCCATCGAGCGCCGCGCCGTCAACAAGCGCGCCCTGCAGCGCCGCTACTCCCTGCCGGTGGATGACAACGCCCCGCTGATCGCCATCATCTCGCGCTTCAACCAGGCCAAGGGCTTCGAGTTGCTCGACCTGACCTTCACCCCAATCCTGGAGCAGGGCGCGCAAATCGTCGCCCAGGGCGCCGGGGAGCCGCGCTATGAGAAGATGATGCAGCGGCTCTCCGCGCGCTATCCGCGCCAGTTCAACTTCCAGCGGACGTTCAGCGTCGAGTTGAGCCAGCGTATCCTCGCCGGCGCCGACATGCTGCTGATGCCCTCGCTCGTCGAGCCGTGCGGCGTCACCCAAATGCAGGCCATGCGCTACGGCTGCATCCCCATCGTGCGCCGCGTCGGCGGCCTGGCGGACACCGTGCGCGAGCTCAACCCGACCGGCGACGGTGGCAGAGGAACTGGCAACGGCTTCTGCTTCACCTCATGGAGTCCCTTCCACCTCTTCGCCGCCGTCACCCGCGCGCTGGAGGCCTACCGCTTCCGCCCGCAGTGGCGCGACCTCATGCAGCGGGCGATGCTCGCCGACCACTCCTGGGACGCCTCCGCCGAGCAGTACATCGCCCTCTACCGCCGCGCCGTCGAGCTGCGCCGCCTTTCCGCCGCCCGCGCGGGCGCATAGGCGCCGAAGCCGCGGGGATCGTGACGCGCCTGTGTGGATGGCGCGGGCGAATGTGACGTCTTGTGGAACCCAGACGGGTACGCTCACATTTGGCTGGTAGGAGCAACCCACTGGAGACCGACTACGGACGCTGGCTCCAGCATGTGTCGCAAGGATGCGGGCAGCGCAGTGTCAGCCGGCGCGCGGATTGCGCCGCGCGTCAGGCCGCCAAGGAGGCATGCCATGTCCTGGCGTCGTTTCGCAATCACCCTGATCGCGCTGCTCACCGCCGTGGTGAGCTTAGTTGGCGTGACGGATCTCGCCCACGCCTCACCACAGGCCACGTTTGGCCCACCCAAGGAAGGGACCAAGGTTACATTAGCGGACACGAGCATTGATGGGCCCGCCATCATGCGAACGTATAGCCCGGCGACGGTCCTGGCCTGGACCGGCACGGACGCGGCCCACCACCTCAACCTGATGACCAGTAGTGACGGGCTGCATTATGGAAACAAAGTCATACTGCCCGAGATGTCGCTCTGGCGTCCGGCCATCGCCTTCATAGACACAGGCCGGGGCTCGCCATACTACACCATCCTGCTGGCATGGACGGGGACTGATAAGGCCCACACCCTTAACCTTGAGTTCATCAAGATGCCGGGGTATCAGGTCACTCAGAAGATCACCTTCTGGGGCGAGACGAGCTTTACCGCTCCAGCGCTCGCCTCCGTCAACTATGACACTACCTCTGACGTCTACCTCGCCTGGGCCGGAACCGATACGGCGCACACGCTCAACGTGATCCGTCGCGCGACCAATCCGGTGGCGCAGACGAAGTACATCTTGTGGGGCTGGAGCAGCATCTCACGTCCGAACCTCTCCACCGATCAGTCGCCCGGTAGCACGATCGAGGCGATCATGTCCTGGACGGGGACGAACAACCGGATCTACTTCGCTAGCACCACGGATAAGATCCACTGGAGCATGCCCAGCGCATCGCCTCTGGCCTACATGAGCGCCTGGGCGCCCAGCATGATCGCCTTCCATGCGACCACGCTGCCTACCCACTGGCTCGCCTGGACGGGCAGCGGCACGACCGCCACGAAGAACATCACGGTGCAGTACACCCAGAACTACCCAAGCTGGAGTGACACGGGCTCCAAGACTACCCTCGCGGAGACAGCGATCTCCAGCCCCGCGCTGGCCTACAATGGCGATGGGACCACGAGCACGGTGTTGCTCGCCTGGGCCGGTACCGACACGTACCACCACCTGAACGTGGCCGCCATCACCGCCTAACAGTCGTCTCTACCTGGCCCGATGCGCCACCTGCATGGATGGCGGCGCATCGGGCCAGTCGCATCCGCGCCCGGAGGCGGGCGGCTCCACGCCGCTCGCATTGATCCTTCTTCCTCTCAATCCCACCTGGCAAGCGCATTGACGCTGTGGCCCGCCACGCCATATCCTGAAGCTACACGAGAATCGCCTGGCGCGGCGAGGCGCGGTGGCGCGGCTGTGGCAGAGAAGGGCGGCAGGGAACATGGCGGACGCTCCGGTTTCGGTCTTCATCAGCTACTCGCGTAAGGATAGCGCGTTCGTTGACCGCCTGGAGGCCGACCTGCGCGCCTACGGCTTCGACACCTGGGTAGACCGCCAGCACCTGGAGGGCGGCGCCGATTGGGCGCGCGTCATCGAGCAGCGCATCCTGGACCACGAAGCGTTCATCGTCGCCCTCTCGCCCGACGCCATCAGTCTCTGACTGGGTGCTGCGAGAAATCATGTTCGCCCAGAGTACGGGCGGCATATCATTCCCATCATCGTAAGGCCTCGTCGAGCGTGCGCCGATCAGATTATCAACCTCCACCGCATTGATTTCAGCGTCAGCTACAGCCGATCGACCTGCAAGAGTTGCGCATCGTCCCTGCTCAAAACGCGCGTACCTGCCGCCAATACCCAAACCCGCACAAGCGCCGCAGCCGCTGCTGGCTCCCGATATCAGCGACCCCCTCAAGGGCTTGGTGGAGATTCCTCCAGCGCCGCCCCCGCCCAATCCTGACCTCAACGCTATACCTACATGCAGGCCCAGTCCGCGCTCTGCCCACGGCTCACTCGACCTCGCCGAGGCGCTGTTACGTCAGGTTGTCGAAATAGACAAGAACTTCGGCAATGGCCTGGCGACAGAGGAACTCGACCGCGTGCGCAAGCAACTCGAACCAACCCAGATTGAGCGACCTGCGCCGAATGGCTGATGAGGCGCATGCGCGCGGCACCTGGAGGCAGGAAATTGGAGCCCTACGCGCCTTGGTGAACGCCTATCGCAGTGACCCGGTCGCGGGCGATCGACCTGCCATTGCGAAGGCGCCATAGGTTTGGCTCTATGGCAATGTTCGCATTTGTTTAGATCGGGCGAAATGAAAGTGGACTGGCGCCCGATAAGTCGCGCTTTCAGCAGGACGATGGTGAGTCGACTACTCTGACGCTGAACGATTCTGGGAAATAGCGCCCATTGGCGACAAAGCCACGATGTAAGCGCCACCTGGCAACGCTCTTCCAAACCGTCTGATGCATTGGGGAGACGTGGCCATCGCTAGTATGTGGGAAGAATCCGCCGTGCCCATGCTGGTTGGGAAGTCCGTGCAGAACCTCGGCGCGGCGTATCTGAATCGTAAAGACGGATACCATTCGGCCGATCGCTACATTGACGTCTTCCTCGGGGATAGCCCTCTACGTCTTCATACATGCGGATCATCACTGATCCGTCCAGGCGGTGCTTGGTGTGACGATACTTACAGTGTTTAATCGGCATCTGTTCTTGCGGATGGCCGTTAGTGAAGAGCAATGTTACGGACGACGATCAACCGAGTGGCAAGGCTACATTAGTGATCATCTATCGTCGTAGGACAGTACAAAAACATGCGGCATAGTCTCGATACACGGCATGCACGAAGGGACGACATCGTGAAAGGAAGCACAACTCTCGTGTTCCGATTGCCATTGTCGTACAGAAGCGGAAACACTGGAACAAATGGTTCGAAAACATAGGATCAAGCACCCATGGATGACAGAGCCAAGCTGAAATGACCATCGCCCAACTCCCCGACCTGATCGCCGCTCTGCCGCCGCGTAAGCGCACGCGGGCGCGGCGGCTGTTCCAGGTCGAGGTCAGCGAGGGGATCATCGAGCCGCCGGCGGAGATGGCGCCGTGGATCGAGCGGACGTTTGGCTCGGTCGAGGCCGCGCGGCGCCAGCGGATCATCCGCGTGATGAACCGCTGGACCTTCGAGGGCGCCACGTTCAACCCCCTGCGCGCCCAGCGGCCCGGCGCCGGAACCACCACCGGCGCGCCCGCCGACCCGCCGGAGCTGCGCGAGCGCATCGCCCGCGCCGAGGGCGACGACTTCTGCCAGCCAGAGACGCGCACGCCCGCCGATACGTTTGGGCGCGTGCGTGGCGCGCACAGCGTCACCGCCGCCAACGTCGCCAAGGCCGACGGCTGGCATGGCGTCGCCATCTTCGACCGGCACGACCCGCTGGCGCTGGATGAGCCGCTCGTCAGCGACTTCCTGACCGTCGCGCTCGACTGGGCCAGCCGCGCGCATGCCCAGGACCCGGCGGCGCGTCACCTCTTCATCTTCTGGAACAGCCTCTGGAAAGCGGGCGCATCGCTGATCCACGGCCATGCGCAGATGACCCTCAGCCACGGCATGGCCCACGCCCGTGTCGAGCAGTTGCGCGCCGCCGCCGCCCGCTACCGCGCGGAGACCGGCGGCGACTACTTCGCCGACCTCGCCGCCACGCTCGACGCGCTCGGCCTGCGCGCGTTCACCACGAAGGACGCCGCCGCCTACGTTTCGCTCACCCCCGTCAAGGAACGCGAGATCATCCTGCTGGCCCCCGGCGCGCGCATCGAGGAGGCGCCCGCCCGGCTGGCCGCGCCGCTGTGGGCGATCCTGCGCGTCGCGATCGAAGCGATGGGCGTGCGCGCCTTCAACGTCGCGCTCTACGGCCCCCCGCTCGGCGGCGACCCCGCCTGGGACGGCTTCCCGCTCGTCGCGCGCTTCGTGGACCGCGGCGCCCCAATGGCCGCCACCTCCGACATCGCCGCGCTGGAGCTGTTCGGCAGCAGCGTCATCTCCGCCGACCCCTTCGCCGTCGCCGCCACCCTCCGCCAGCCCTAACGCGGCGCAGCCTGGAATGGCGCGGCCCTGAAGGGCCGGCGCACAGAACGTGGGGGCATAATTGCCCGTTGCGGCGCCTCCGCCCCAAGCCATCCCGGCCTTCAGGCCACCCTTCCCGTGCGCCGGCCATTCAGGGCCGCGTCCCTCCTCGTGCGCCGGCCCTTCAGGGCCGCGTCCCCCATCCACCAGCATGAATTTTCGTTCATTGAGAAACTTTAATCTAAAATTCACACTTGCCACATAAGTGAATTTTATAGTATCATCGTGAGCGAGGGGAAAACCGCTCGACAATCCCGCGGCGCCAGGTAAGGCGCGCGGAGAAAGTGTCCCGGATTCGCGGAAGCGTTTGTCCGGGGTTGAAGAGGAGAAAACGACCATGAGTATCACAAGTGGCGTGTTCGCGTGGCGCAAGGCGCAGGCCCAGGCGGAGCATACGGCGAAGAACAGCGGCCTGGTGGGCCGCTACCCAACCCACACCCGCGTCATCCTGCCTGATGGCAATATCATGTTCGTGCGCGTCGCCAGCCTGGCCGCCGCCAAGGACCTCCTGGCCGCCCAGCGCGCCGCCGAGCGCAAGCTGACCGCCCAGCGCGAGGCGCGGATGATGAGCGAAATCACCGGGATCGTCGAGAGTGTGGAGCAGGTCGGGACGCCTCGCGATGGCGCCCGCTAACACGAGACGCCATTCACCGCCTGGGAGCGCAGGCTCTCTTTGGTGAGAGTTCCCGGGCGGTGAATGGCGCTAAACTATCGCAAAGTGGAGGAAAGACGGACATGCAGAGCTTGCGCTTCGAGCTAAGCAGAGTACATCTTGCCGAGCCGCTAAATTGCGGCATGACCGGCTGCGCCGCGCCCACCACCAGCGGCCTCCTGGAGCCTGACCCCCAGACGCGCGGCCTCTGGCGGCTGCTGCCGATCTGCGGAACCTGCTCCACCACTCTGCAGGAGCGCCCTCATGAGCGCCCCATCCAGCGGCGAAAGCCACGCGCCACGCGCGCATAACATGCGCCAGCGGGCGCGGCCCGCGTCTGGGGGACGCGGGCAAGCGGTCAAGTTGAAGCCACGCCGCACAGAGACTTCAGCCCTACCCGCCACACGCTCCGGCGCTTGAGCGCCGGGCGGGTTCAATGCCATTAGTCCCCGGCGCGCGGCAGCGCTCCAAGCAAGGCCCCCTGCCCGGCGCCTCGCCCTCTGAAGGAAACCGCTCGATCCACCGCCAGCGCTCACGCGCGTCCGGGCCATCGCAGCGCGCATGGAAGAAGAAGCGCCGCTGGACCTCATCACGCCCAAAGTCGCGCATATCGCGCTCGCGCTCGCCCAGAAACGTCCATCCGCTCAGCCGCTCCAGCCCCGTCTCTTCGTGGGCCTCGCGCCGCGCGGCGTCCGCTGGCGCCTCCCCCACCTCGACCGTTCCCGCCGGAACCTGAAGCCCCGCCTCGGGAAAATCCGGGTGGGTGAACACCAGCAGCAGGTCGCCGCGCGTAATGTAGACCACCACCTTATCCACCCGTCGCGTCATCCTCTGCGCCTCCAAACAAAAACCACCCCCTCTCCCACCGGGAGAGGGGGCAGGGGGTGAGGTTCGCGCGTCCAGACCTACCGGCGGCGCAGAGGATCCTGATCTTCACCCGTGGCGGGCGTCGAATCGCCGTAATCCTGCTGGCCACCATAGGAGCCATACGTGTCGTAGCGGCTGCGCGGCGTGTAGCGCGTTGGTCCGCTAAAGCCCGACGGATCGCCGCCCTCCTCATCCGGCTCGCGCCGGGGCAGAGGTGGCGGCATTGGCGGACGCGGGCGCATCGGCGGCTCTGGCTCACGCCAGGGGCGCTCGGTCTCGCGCCAGGGCCGCTCAGGTGGGCTGGGTGGTCGCGGCGGGCGTGGATAGCTCGTCCCCGATCCGCCCGGAGGCAGCGGCGGGCCGCCCATTGGACCACCCAGAGGACCGCTCATCGGGCCACCCATCGGGCCGCCTGGGCCGGCCAGCGGCCCTTCCAGCAGCTCCGAGCGCACGATCACCACCTCAGGTGGCGCGCTGATCCCCAGCTTGACACGCTCCCCTTCGACCGCCAGCACGTAGATGGTGATGGCGCCATTGAGCACGATGGCCTCTCCGGCTTTTCTGCGTAGCACTAGCATAGTACAAACCCCTCCTCTGTCAGGCGTTAACGGCTCAGGCCGGCGCCTGGTCGGCAATCCCTGCGGGTTCGCCCATTCCCCCATTCCTGTTATGGGCATTCCCGCCGCCGCGCTTGCGTCGAGTATTGACCTGCGCCCTCCCTGATCTGTAGCAGGGGAGGCGGAGCGCCGCCTGGCAAGGCCACGCCCTCGCGCCGCGTCATCCGCGTTCGCAGCCGGACATACAGGATACATGATGATGACATGAGCAATATCCGTCAGGTATGCGGAGCGGCCTCCGCCGGATACGCCCGGAACATCCTGGACATTCCCGGATGATTCCTGAAAAATGCTGAGACACATGAACGGCTGACCGATATGCGGAGACGGAGGACCGTGTGATGGGTCACCCACTCGCCTTCCCTCAACTGAGCGGAGCCATTGGGACAGTGTATGGCCCGCCCGGTCTCGCTGATCTCGCATTGGGAAAGCGCGAGGGCTTCCGCCCGGTCCGCGCGCCGCAGGTCAGTCACGCTCATCTCTTAGGCTAGAACGGCGGGCGCGCGCCAAAGTATCAGCCAGCGCATGCGCCACGTCTTCTCCAGGTCCGCTGGGCGACCTCCTTAGCGCTCGCGCGCCTGTCGCGTATTCAACCGCCTCCGTCCACGCTTAGCCACCGGTGTCCACCCACTCGTGTGGTCGCGCTCGTTCCCGGCGAATCATCGCGCAGGGATGACCCCGCCGGCGTCACATTGGACGCCACGGGAGCCACCGGGATTGGACGCGCCAGAATGCGCGGGGGCGGTCATCGCTTCAGGGCGGCGCGTCTGGACGCGACTTCCTGCTCGCGTGAGTCGCCTTGGACAGATTCGCGAGGCGCGCCTGGGTGGCGTTCCCCCTAGCGTCGCATGTGTATGTGGATACGTAGCGTATGGGGTGAGAGTAACTTTCTTGTGCGCGACTTGTCAATACGGCTACAGCGCACACCCGAATGGGCTACTCAATCGCGCCGCCAGTCACCATTCGCGCTAGCGGGCGCGCCCCCCACCGCTCCGCTCCGATGCGGAGGTCGCGCGGTCACTGGCCTCGCGACCCTCTTTGCTCTCCTTTGCCTCCCGCGCTTCCCGCGCTTCTTTCGCCTCCCTGGCTTCCCTGGCTTCCCTGGCCTCACGTCCACGCTCGCGCGCCGTGGCCTGACCGGCGGGCTCGGCCTCAGGCCGCTCGCGCACGATCTTCACCTTGGTCACGCGGCGGCCCTTAGAGGCCAGCACGGTGATCGTCAGGTCATCATGCGTCACCACGTCGCCAACGGTCGGGATCTTATCCAGCTCGGTATAGACGAAGCCACCCAGCGTGTCATAGTCCTCTGCCGGCAGCTCGGCGTCAATCAGCTCGTTGAGCTCGTCCACGCTGATCTTGGCGTCCACCAGGAACTCGCTGTCGCTGACGCGCTCAAAGATCTGCTCTTCTTTGTCGTACTCGTCCTTGATGTCGCCGATGATCTCCTCGACAACATCCTCGATAGTCACCAGGCCAGCCACCGCGCCGTACTCATCCACCACGATCGCCATATGCACACGCTGCTTCTGCATCTCGTGCAACAGGTCGTCCAGGCGTTTCGTTTCCGGGACGAAGTACGCGCTGCGCAGCGGGAGCAAACGGATCTTCTCGGGCCGCTGACCGCCAGCGATCACGCGCAACAGGTCTTTGGCGTAGAGCACACCGATAATATCGTTGATCGTATCATCAAACACCGGAATACGCGAGAAACCGCCCTGCGTAATGAGCTGCATGGCGCCGTCTATCGTGTCGTCAGCCTCGACGGTCACCATGTCAATGCGCGGCACCATCACCTCACGCACGGACGTATCCGCCAGATCGAAGACGTTGTGGATCATCTCGCGCTCTTCCTCTTCGAGCACGCCTTCTTCCTCGCCAACTTCGACCATCAGGCGCAGCTCTTCCTGCGTCATGAACGGGCCGCGATGGCGCGCCTCGACGCCGAACAGGCGCAGCATGCCAGCGGTGAGCGCGGTTAGCCCGGCCACAATGGGGCGCAGGACGGCGGAAACGAGCTCCAGCGGGCCAATCAGCATGCGGGCCGCGCGCTCCGGCGCTTGCACCGCCCAGGTCTTGGGGGTGATCTCGCAGAAAATCAGCACGATCAGCGAGAGCAGGACCGTCGTAATAATCTCGGAGTAGGAGAAGTTGAGGTCCACGGAGATGATCGTCGTCAGCGTAGAGGCGGCGATGACGGAGAGATTGCTGACAACCAGGATCGTAGACAGAAACTGGTCAGGCCGCTCCAGCGCCCGGCGGATGCGCTGCGCCTTCCGGTCGCCCTCCTCCGCCAGGTTGCGAATGCGGATGCGGCTGACGGAGGTCAGCGCGGTCTCCGTGGCGGCTGATGCGCCCGCCATGATCAGCGAGATAATCACCCCAACGAGCAGCGCCCAGTCAGAGCCCGTGAAACCGTGCGAGGCCTGGGCCAAAACGAGACTGAGCGCGCCAATACTGTCGCTTTCCAAAACCGGTCTACTCCCTCTTCGCGCCGGGGTGGGCGGCTGGCGGTTCCTCCGCCTGGTCGCCGCCTGTCTCTTCCCCGGCGCCATTCGCCGTGCTGGCTTCATCCGGTCGCTGTGACCGCACGCGCCGCGCCACTCGCGCGGGCATGCCGACGACCAGCGCGCCCGGCGGCACATCGCGCGTGACGACCGCGCCGCCGCCGGTGCTGGCGTCATCGCCCACGGCGACTGGCGCGCGCAACAGCGTGTCGCAGCCGATAAAGACGCGCTCGCCGATCTCCGTGTGGTGTTTGCGCTGGCCGTCGTAGTTCATGGTGATCGCGCCGGCGCCAATGTTCGTGTGGGCGCCAACGGTCGCGTCACCAATGTAGCTGAAGTGGTGCATGTCCACCCCTTCGCCGATGACGCTGTTCTTGACCTCGGCGAAGTTGCCGAGGAACGCGCCTGGCTTGAGCAGCGCGCCGGGGCGCAGATGGCTCATGGGGCCAACGCGCGAGCCGCGCTCCATCACCGCCTCTTCCACCCAGGAAGCGTAAACCCGGCACTCGTCGCCAATCTGGCTATCGCGGATGACGCTGTTGGGACCGATCTCGCAGCCCTCGCCGATGGTGGTGGCCCCGCGCAGCGCGCAGCCGGGGCGGATGACGGTATCCTGCCCGATGGTAACACCTGCCTCGATGGAGGTTGCCGCGGGGTCCTCGATGGTGACGCCGCCGAGCATCAGGTCGCGCAGGATGCGCTGGCGCATGATCCGCTCGGCCTCCGCCAGGGCAAGGCGGTCGTTGACGCCCATCGTCTCTTCCATCGGGGCGCTGAGCGCGGCGACGGGCTGGCCCTCCGCGACGGCGATATCCACCATATCGGTGAGGTAGTATTCGCCGTTCGGATGAGGCGCGAGCCGGTCGAGCCGCGACCAGAGCCAGGCGGCGTCGAAGGCGTAGACGCCGGAGTTGACCTCGCGAATGGCGGCCTGCTCCGGGGTGGCGTGCTTGGCCTCGACGATGCCCGTCACGCGGCCCGCGCCGTCGCGCAGCACGCGGCCATACTCCCCTGGCTCATCGGTCAAGCCGGTGAGGAAGGTGAGGGTAGCGGCGGCGCGCTCGTGCTCCAGTAGCAGCTGGCGCAGCGTCTCGGGCCGGGTGAGCGGCGTGTCGCCGTAGGTGACGAGGATGATCGCGGGCGGGTCGTCGCTCGCTGTGAAGGCGTCCTGGGCGATGCGGACGGCGTGGCCCGTGCCAAGCTGCCGCTCCTGGATGACGTAGGCGAGCCGTCCATTCGGCGGCTCCCAGTGGACGGCGGCGCGGACGGCTTCGGCCTCATGGCCGACGACGACGGCGAAGGTGGTGTGGGCTGATGGCGAGCGGCGACTATGGTCGCTCCCATCGTCACCAGCGGACGGGGCGTCCTGGCTGGTGGCGGGCGCGACGGCCCCTGCGGCGGCGCGCAGGGCATGCTCCAGCATAGCGCGCCCCGCGACGGGGTGCGCGACTTTCGGCAGGCGTGACCGCATCCGTGTGCCCTTGCCCGCCGCGAGGATGATGACCCCAACAGGTCGCATAGGTGGCTAAACGCTCCTCTTGTCCTTGTCCGCGCGCCGCCCGCGATTGACTGGAACTGCCGCCACTGGTTCACGCTGTTTCACGCGAAACATATAGTCTACGGCTGCTCCCGCTGGCGGGTTAGCGCGCGCGGCGCTCGCATATAGTCCAGCGCGCCTGCTCCACGAACGGGTGAAGCGGGGCGGCGCGCTGGACGGCGAGCGCCTGGCTCGGGCGCCAGGATTCGAACCTGGGATCGTGGATCCAAAGTCCACTGCCTTACCGCTTGGCCACGCCCGAATGATGTTTGATGGTGTACGCATGGAGTGTGACGGCGGCGATAGAGTCCCCCCGTGACGCGCGCCTCCCACCATATTCCAACAGCGATACTATACCGTATGCGGCGCCCGGTCGCAAGGCGCTGTGATGGATGGCGGCGCGCGGACAGGTGGCCTGAAGTCCGGGGCAGGCCCTCTATAATGAGAGGTGGGGCATTCCTGCCTACGCGCGCCGTGCGCCGGCTATTCATGGCCGCGAACAGGAGGATCACGCTCTCAGATCGCGCTGCCCGAGGACTATCGCGCGTTCCTGACTTCAAGCCTGAGAGGCTGCTGTTCAGCGCGCCAACGGCAGCGTGAACCAGAAGGTCGAGCCCTGGCCCACGGCGCTCTCGACGCCCACGCTGCCCTCATGGCGCTCGATGATCGTCTTGCAGATATGCAGGCCCATCCCCAGGCCGATGCCCGACCCGGACTGTACCTCGATGCCCGGCGCGCGGTGGAACAGTTCCCATACCAGGGGCTGCTCCTCCGGCGGCAAGCCGGGACCGCCGTCCCGCACGGTCACGCGCGCCGTGTCGCCGTCCACACGCAGGCGGACCTCGACTGGCTTGTCCTCGCGTGAATACTTCAAGGCGTTGGTCAGGTAGTTGGTGACCACCTGGCCGAGACGGTCGGCATCCCCTACCACCGTCACCTGCGCATCCACTGGCAGCGCCAGGTCGATAGTTCGCTGTGGGTGCGCCAGGCGCTGTTCCTCCACCGCGCCACTGACGATGACCGCCAGGTCGCAGGGTTCCAGGTGGATCTCCAATTGACCAGTTTTGATGCGTGAGGTATCCACCATGTCGCTGATGAGCCGGCTGAGCCGGCGTCCCTGCTGGTCCATCGGCTCCAGCGATTTGCTCATCATTTGCAGCTGCTTGGCGAGGTCCTCATGCGTCCCGCCGGCGAGCGGGATGCGCGCGAGCCGCCGTTCGAGCAAATGCACCGTTACCAGCAAGGTCGTGAGCGGGGTCCGCAGTTCATGGGCGGCAATGCCGAGAAATACATCCATTCGCCGGTTCGCCTCCTGCAACGCCAGCGTGTTAGCGCGCGCCTCCTCGCGTTCCTGGAGTAGTCGCTCCCGCTCGATGACCAGCGCGGCCAGCTGCCCGAGCGCACGCGCGAGCGCAAGCTCGTCTTCTGTATACGCATGCGGCTCCTGCTCATAGCCCAGGGCCAGCGCGCCCACCAACTGATCGCCCATACGCAGGGGCGCCGCCAGCGCCACAGGTCCGCCATGCGCCACGCCGCGGAGTGGCTGCTGGTTCAAATCCAGATCCACGGTCTCACCTGCCCGCAGTTTCCGCATGCGGTCGGCCCCGATGAACGCCGCCATGCTCCGGCCGTCCAGGCCCGCGAGCCAGGGGCCCGCCTGTTCCGGCGTCATGCCGGTCAGCGCAATCGGATGCATGAGCGCGCTGTCCGCCTCCTCCAGCGCGACGATACCGACGCGCCGGCACCCAAGGACGCGCCCGGCCAGCTCGGCCAGGCGCTGCGCCACCGGGTTCAGCGCAGGCGCGGCTCGGGCGCCGCTCGCGCCGGCCAGCGGCGCCGGGGACGAGTCGGGGGTGAGCGCGACGAGCGTCTGAGCCATCTGCAGCAGCGCCTGCAACGCCTCCTGGGTGCGTCGCTCCAGCTGGCGATGCTCGGTCACATCGCGCATGACGAGGACACCCCCGACAATCTGTCCCTGGGAATCCCGCACGGGCGCGCCATTGACGTTGAGCAGCGTCTTATACCCAGCCGCCGCGCTGGCCAGCATGTCGACCGCCTGGGCGCCGGTGAGCGTTTCGCCCCGCAGCACGCGCCTGGATACCCACTGCTCGGGAGGGATGGGCTGGCCCTGCGCGTCGGTAAGTCCCAGAAATCGGCGACCCGCTTCGAGCGTCGGCTGGTGACTCATAAAATCTCTAACAGCCTGATTCACCTGCCGCACGCCGCCAGCCGCATCGAAGACCACAACGAGGTCTGTCATCGCGTCGAGGGTTGCGGCCAGGTCATTGGCCTGTTGCTGGCTGTCTTGCGCAGCCAGCGTTAACTGCTGGCTGGCCGCGAGCAGTTGGTCCTCCAGCTGTTTGCGCTCGCTGATATCCTCAATATTCGCGACGAGGTACTGAGGCGCGCCGGATGCGACGCGGGGCGCCGTAAGGATGACACGCGCCCACACTGCCGGCCCGCCTTGCTGATCATGCCGGCGCTCCAGACGGCATGCCGGCATCTCGAATGTCTCTCCTGCGCGGAGACGGTGGAGGTGGGTCAGGATCTCCACGGCGTCGTCAGGATGGATGATGTCCCGCAAGGTGAGGCCGAGCAATTCCTCGCGAGCGTAGCCCGTGAGCTGGCAAAGCGCCGGGTTGACGTAGAGGAACCGCCCAGCCAGATCGAGATGCCCGATGCTCAGAGTGGTGAGCTCTACGGTCATCTGGAAGGCGTCTAGGGCATGGGCCGCGTCATACGCTGCCGACTCTGGCGTCACTTCGGACGCATGGGCCACTACACGGTGGGGCTCTTCGCCATTCCGCTCGTGTTCCATGGGTCTTTCCTTCTCTGCGACCGCCTGGCGCATCTGCTCCAGTGAGTGGAGATACAATTGCCCGGAAGTGTACCATAGCCTTACCGCTCCCCAGTTGAGCCCATGTAGCGCGCACCTGTGGTTCGCCCTGCCGCATGACGCGGGCAGGGCGAACCACAGGTGCGCGTATGTGTCCTCGACGCGCTACTTCTTCGGGACCACCGTGTAGCGGACGGTTTGGACCTCGATCATCCCGTTCTTGAAAATGAACGTGTCCACGCCGTCGGATACGCTCGCCCGAGCGGAATCAGCCGTCCACTCCAGGAAGAGGATATCGCCCGTGAAGGTCATCTTGACGTCCCACTTCGCCTTGGGGACAGCAGCGATCAGATCGGTGAACACCTTGCGGATCGCGTCTTTGCCCTGCGCCACACCGGCTGGCATAACGACGCGGGCCGTATCGGTATAGTCCAGGAGAATGCCATCGACATCCTCAGCGCCCAGCGTCTGGACATGGTGCTCGAAAACTTGCTGTGGTGTGCGCTGCGAAAGCTTAGAGGCTGCTTGTGTCATCGCGGTCCTACCTTTCAGTTTGACGCTTCCAGCGGATGGGACCGCCGGATACGGCGCTGTATCCGCTTGGAATGTGATTGTCGCGACCATACATGGCCAGCTTCGGCGTGAAAGTCAGCAAGAGATGCGCCAAGAAGCGAGGCCATATCCAGTCTTCCGACACGGTCGTGGCGGTAGCGGGCGGCATAGCTCCCGTCAGGGCGTGGTAGGGCTCCACTGCGTGATAGGCGGCGGCGTGACACTGCGAGCGCTAACGATGGCGCGAGCCCAGGCGGAGGCGCGCTCCAGCTCACCACTCTCCAGCGGGCCTTCCGTGGCGAGCACGAAAAAGCTCTCTGGCGGCATGAGCGGCGGGACGCCTACCTGCTTGAGCTTCCTGACCATCACGGTAGCGGCGGAGCCGGTCAACAAGCGGGGCCTGTGAAAACGCGTGTCGAAGCAGGCGATGGCCAGGTTGCGCAGCGACGCGGCGGGCGTGTTCGCGAGAAAGGTCCGCATCGCCTCGGTAGGCCGCCAGCCCTGGGTGGGGCAGCCAAGAACGAGCACATCCACCTCATGCAACTCGACGAGCGGCGCGACGCCAGCGCGGACGGTCCGCACCTGGCCAAAGGCGCGCAGGGCCTCCGCGATGGCCTGAGCGATGCGCTCCGTGTTTCCATATTGTGAGTCGTAGACCACCAATGCGTTCATGCTGTCCTCCTTTGCCCAGGCGATGGGCCGGATGGCGCCAACTCCCCTCTTCTCCCGGGGCAAGATAGCCCGCGCGTATCAGCCTTCCATCACCTGAAGAGGGCGCGAGATCACAAATGCCTCATAGGGCGACTCAGCGCTCGGTGGTATTGGGGGCCAGACGGAGAGATGGCGCCGAATATGAGTGTGGGTGTCCAGGGGATGCGTCCAGGGGATGGCGTCCAGTTGTTGATGGAAAGGGCGGCATATGGCGGCTCAACGGTATGACGCGATCATTATCGGTTCTGGCATCGGCGGTGGGACCTGCGCGCACCGGCTGCGCGACGGTGGGATGCGGGTGGCGCTGATCGAGCGGGAGCGCATCGGCGGCGAGACGGCGCGCTGGGCGGCCATCCCCTCGGCGACGTTGCTCGGGCCGGCGAATCTGCTGTGGCGCATGCGGGAGGCGGCTGGGGTCAAGTCGCCGTCGCTGACGGGCAGCGCTGGCGAGGCGGACGGAGGAACCGATCATGGCGACGCGCTCGAACAGTTGACGGATGAGGCGCAGGCCGAGTACTTGCGACATGAGGGGATAGACGTTTATCGAGGCGCGGCAACCATTACGGAGCCTGGGCGGGTCGAGGTTAGCGGCCAAACGCTGGAGACTGAGCGTATCGTGATCGCGACCGGTTCGGAGCCATATGTTCCTGTGATTGAGGGGCTGGCGGAGTCGGGCTATTGGACCGCGCGAGAGGCGGTTTCCTTCAGTTCGCTGCCGCAGCATGTGGTGATTCTGGCTGGCATGGGGACGCACGCGATCGAGTTGGCGCAGATGTTCCGCATGTATAGCTCCGAGGTGACGCTGGTGGTGTCAGCGGAGCGCCTGATTCCCCAGGAAGACCCAGAAGTGGGCGAGCTAATGGCCGAGCATCTGCATCAGAGCGCGGTGCGTGTCCTGCTGGGGCGGAGCGTGCGGAAAGTCGAGCGAGGCCCGGAGGAGACGCGGGAGATTACGCTGGATGATGGGAGACGTGTTCAGGGGCAGGCGCTGGTGGTGGCGATGGGGCGCACACCGCGTGTAGCGGGCCTGGGACTCGAGCGCCTGGGTGTCCAGATGGTCGGACAGGGCATCCGCGTGGGCCCGAACTGTCGGGCGACGGCGGGCATCTGGGCGGTGGGCGATGTGACCAATGCTGGGCCATACATCCACATGGCGCACTACCAGGCGCGTATCGCCGCCGATGACATTCTGGGCCACCCACACCCCGCATCCTATACCTCTGTCCCCCGCATCACCTTCACCGATCCGCTGGTCGCGGCGACGGGCCTGACGCTGGCGCAGGCGCGTGAGCAGGGAATTAATGTGGCCTCTCTCACGATTGATCTCGCCAATGCGCCTATTCACCCGGAACATCAGGCGCCCCACTCCGCGATCGAGCGCACGGAAATTGGTGGGAAGCTGACGCTGCATGCGGATCGCGGGCGTAACACGCTGATTGGGGCCTGGGCGGTCTCGCCGGACGCGGGTAACTGGATTCAGCCAGCCGTGTTCGCGATCCGTTCTGGGACATCGCTCAGCGTGCTCTATGACATGTTCGAGCAGTACCCCACGTTCAGTGATGTGTATCTCAAGGCGGTGGAACAGCTCATGGGTTAACGGCGAAGGGCGCCGGGGGACGCGGTGAGGACTGGCGATGGCGTGGGTGGGGATGGCTCCACGCGATGCGAGAGGTGGGAGTGACGATGCTGCATAAAGTTGATGTGGGGAAACGCTCGCTGAGGGCCTACCGGGGAATCGTGCCGGATGAGACGCTGGAGGAGCTGCGCGAGGCGGCGGCTCCGCTGCGCGGTCTGCGCGTGTTGCA
This sequence comes from uncultured Chloroflexia bacterium, assembly GCA_963809385.1. Classification (GTDB taxonomy): domain Bacteria; phylum Chloroflexota; class Ktedonobacteria; order Ktedonobacterales; family JADMIN01; genus JAKAIY01. The sequence continues at coordinate 367,968 of CAWEJL010000004.1, forward strand.
CCTGAACGCGACGCCGTATGGTGGAGGCGTGTCGGAGCTCCTGCGCTCGCTCGTGCCGCTGATGACCGATCTGGGCCTGCGCGCGGACTGGCAGGTCATCAGCGGAGACGAGCGCTTCTTCCGCGCCACGAAGGCGATTCACAACGGGCTGCAAGGCAGCGGCCTCGGTATGACACTGGACGAAGAGGCCGCGTACGAGGTGACGAGCAAGGAGAACGCGGCGCGGCTGGAGGTGGAGAGCGATATCGTCTTCGTGCACGATCCGCAACCCGTCGCGCTGCTGCCGCTGCATGGCAAGGGCGGCGCGTGCTGGATCTGGCGCTGCCACATTGACACCTCAGTTCCGAATCCGCGGGTCTGGGAGATCATGAGCGGATACCTTGCGGGGTATGACGCCGCTGTCTTTACGATGCGCGAGTTTGTGCCGCCGGGCCTGCCGATCGCGCGGGTCGAGGTGATACCGCCCGCGATTGATCCGCTCAGCCCGAAGAATTTGCCGTTGCAGGATCGCACCGCGCGCCAGATCATCAACTGGATCGGCGTCGAGCTCGATAGCCCGCTGGTGACGCAGGTCGCGCGGTTTGATCCCTGGAAAGACCCGTTCGGGGTGATCGCCGCCTACCGGCTCGTGCGGGAGCGCATACCCAATCTGCAGCTCGCGCTGGTTGGCTCGATGGCCCCGGATGATCCCGAGGGCTGGGACATCTACCACCAACTGGTGGACGTGAGCCAGAGTGATCCGCTGGTACACGTCTTCTCGAACTTCACGGGCGTGGGGAATATCGAGGTCAACGCCTTCCAGCGCCTCTCGGATGTCATCATCCAAAAGTCGGTACGTGAGGGATTTGGTCTGGTGGTGTCGGAGGCGCTGTGGAAGGGGACGCCAGTGGTGGCTGGCCGCGCGGGCGGCATCCCGATGCAGATGGCGGGGGGAAGCGGCGGCCTGCTGGTAGAGAGCGTCGAGGAGTGCGCGTCGGCGCTATTGAAGCTCCTGCAGGACCGGCGGTATGCGACAGAGATGGCGAAACATGGCCAGGAGTGGGTGCGCGCGCGCTTCCTGCTGCCCCGGCTGCTGCTGGACGAGATACGCCTGATGGCCGCCTGCGCTGGCGTATCGCGCAGGTGAGCGCGCCCGCCCGATGCCCCGGCTACATCAGCAGCATGGCCAGCGCGCCCAGGCCGCCGATGGCCAGCAGGGCGCCGACGCCGCCGATGGCGTACATACGCGGCGACCAGGCGGTGGGAGCCGGGAGCGCGACGCGGTCGCGCAGCGCGACAGCGCGCGCTCCTAGCGTGCGGGCGCCGTTGCGCAGGGCGGGCGTCCACGCCGCGCGGCGCGCGATGAGCGCGCGCACCAGGACGGCGACAATGATCAGGGCGAGCAGGCCGAAGCCGAACTGTTGAACGGCGCGCTCGATGAGCGGGAGCTGCTTGCCAAAGAAGAAGCCCAGGCTCCCCATGAGGCTGGCCCAGACGATACCGCCAGCGGCGTTCCAGAGCAGGAAGCGGCGGTAGTCCATGCGGCTGACGCCAGCCAGGACGGCGCTGAAGATACGGCCAATCGGGACGAAGCGGCCCAGGAAGACCGTCTTGTCGCCGTGGCGCGCGAAGAACGCCTGCGCCTGGAGGAGCTTGGATTCATCGAAGCGGAAGAGGCGCCCATGCTTGCGTAACAGGGGAACGCCGTAGCGGCGCCCGATCCAGTACCCAGCGGTATCACCAAGGATGGCGCCCGTGGCGGCGGCGAGAATCACGCCGGGCAGCCAGAGCTGGCCCGCGCCGGCTAGCGCGCCCCCGAGCAGCAGCGAAGTCTCGCCAGGCAGCGGCGCGCCCGCGCTCTCGGCCATGACGACCAGCAGCACGATGATGTAGCCATAGGTGGTAACCAGATCGAGGATGATATGCATACCTGGTGGGTATCTCTTTCGGTGGGCGCCGCATCCGTGCGATTCGTGGCGTTGGCGCGCGGCCCCTCGATAAAATGTACGTTACGCGCCTGCGCTGAGTGGCGCCGGGTAGTCCCACGTCCCGCATCCTGTGGCCAGCGTAGCATAGCGCGGCGAAATGTGAATCGGATGAAAGGCGTATGAAGGCGCTCTCAGGGTTGCGACCCCGCCTGGCCGGGGGGCCGCGCGTCGCGCCGCCTCAGAGCAGCAGCGTCGCGTCGCCGAAGCTGTAGAAGCGGTACTCCCGCGCGATGGCCTCGGCGTAGGCGCGCAGAATCAGCTCCCGCCCGGCAAAGGCGCTGACCAGCGCCAGCAGCGTCGAGCGGGGCAGGTGGAAGTTGGTGATAAGCGCATCCACCGCGCGGAGATGGAAGCCCGGCGTAATGAACAGCGCGGTGCGGCCCTGGTAGGGAATGACGACCTCGTCCGCCGGGGCGCCGCGCGCCGCCGCCAGCGCCGCGACGGCCTCGAGCGTGCGGGTGGAGGTGGTGCCAACGGCGATGATCCGCCCGCCCGCCGCGCGGGTAGCGTTGACGCGCCGCGCGGTCTCCTCGCTCATCTCGATCCACTCGCTGTGCATGACGTGATCGGTGAGGTCGTCTTTCTCGACGGGGCGGAAAGTGTCTAGACCGATGTGCAGGGTCACATACGCTATGCCGACGCCGAGCGCCTCGACGCGCTCCAGTAGCTCGCGGGTGAAGTGCAGGCCGGCGGTAGGCGCGGCGGCGGAGCCTGGCTCGCGCGCGTAGACGGTCTGGTAGCGCTCTGGGTCGGCCAGCTTTTCATGGATGTAGGGCGGCAGAGGCGCGACACCCACCCGCGCCACCGCCTCCGCGACGGTCCCCTCGCGCGGGACCAGCCGCACGATGCGCTCGCCAGAGATGGTCTCGCCCTCGACCTCCGCAACCAGCGCGCCTTCGCCGAAGATCAGCCGCTGGCCGGTGTGAATGCGCTTGCCGGGCCGCGCCAGCGCCTCCCAGCGGTCGGGGCCGAGGTCGGCGCGCGCCGCCAGCAGCAGCAACTCGACCCGCCCGCCGCTGCCCTCCTTGGCGCCCAGCAGGCGCGCGGGCAACACGCGGCTCTGGTTGGCCACCAGCAAGTCGCCGGGACGCAGATAGTCCACGATGTCGCGAAACACACGATGCTCCAGCGCGCCCGTGTCGCGGTGGATGACGAGCATTCGGGCGCTGTCGCGCGGCTCGACGGGTGTCTGCGCAATACGCTCAGGGGGCAGGGTATAGTCGAAATCGCTGGCGCGCATAGAGGTCCTACATTACTCTCGGCCTCATCTGGCGCTCCGCCGCGCGTCTCGCTGGCGCGGCGCGTCCCCGCCGCTTCACAGCGGAAGCGGCGGGGACGGAGAATGAAGCCCAGGATAGTGTATCCCGCGCGGCGGGCGCGCGTCGAGCGGACGGGCCGCGCGAGATAGCTGCCCTACCCGACCAGGTGCACGGGGCTCTGGCCCAGGGCGGTGACTTTGATCGTCATCACCTGCTGGCTATAGGGGTCGTCAGACGAATTGAGGTTCGCTGTCGCCCAGGTGCAGAGCGTCCACTGGCCGGCGGTGTAGTTGGTCGGCAACTGGACGTAGGTGTCGGTCCATAAGCCGGTATATAAGCGGTCGCTGTTCTGCACCGCGATCAGCGCCGGGAGCGCGGGGGCCGTGCTGACGACTGTTTGCGCCGTTCCCGATCGTTCCCATGGCGGAAAACTGTAGGTGTATGCGCTCAGTAGCGATGGGGCGATCGAGCAGGGATCTACGCCTGTCGTACCGCCGACTCCTGCCAATGGCGGAATCACCGCGATAGCGTCTGAACCGCTGCTCGCCTGCGCGGGCCAGATATTGCCCGGATTGAACAGTTTGACATCCAGCGTAAGGCCCGCGTATTCGGTCGGCACGATGCCCAGCGGGAACTCCGCCAGGCCAGGCGCGTAGCTGTTGCCAATGCACGGGGGGTTACAGTTATCCACCTCCACCGTGTTGTCGAACAGCATCGAGACGTCGCCCCAGCCACCGACGTACCCTGGCGGGGAGGCGGGGGTGGTGATGCAGTTGGGAGCGGTGCTCTGGGTCGTGCCCGGCGGACAGACCTGGAGGTTGTAGATGTGCTGCCCCCAGCCAAGCTGGAAGTCCGTGGGGTTGGTATAGCTGCTGGACTCGGCCATCACGCGATAGTCACCGGCTGGGAGCGAGATGGCCGCTGGCACGGTCAGATCGCCGGTCTGGTTGCCCAGTGGACACCACTGGTAGTGGCACTTCGAGGTCACGCACCCATTCACCGTTCCCGGATACGCGCTACTCGCCATCTCATAGGCTTTAGAGGTGGTGCAACCGTTAGTGCTCATTGTGTTGTAGGGCAGCGCGTTGAATCTGCCCAGCAACGTGCCTCCGGCCGGATTGGCTACGTCGGGGACGGTGTAGATCGAGAAGGTGGTTGTGAAATAAAGCGAGGGATCTTTGAAACCGAGCGTGGCGTAGTTGCTCCCGGGGAAGTAGCCCGCGGGCGTCACCGGAGTATTTCCGCTGCAAGTCCAGTGAAAGGCGTCGAGCGGGTATTCATTGGTGCAGTCCCTGGTGCCGCCGGGGCCAGTGTCGCTAGGCCCGAAGGGCGCATTCCACAACCAGACGCTGGACCCAGCCTGAACGACATGGATGTAGAACGCATAGCCGCCAGGATGCGCCGTGCCTTGCGTGGCAGGCCCGGTGAAGGGCTGCTGGTCAGGGTTGCCAGAGCCGCAATGCGAGGAGCTCAGTCCGGCGTCAGCGTACTGTGGATGGTTGGTTGGGAAGCCGTTGAAGGTCGTGTACGGATAGCCGAACTGTGCGGAGGGGTCCGGCGCGCCGGTGTAGGATGGCCCCTCCTGGCAGTAGACGAAGGCGTCACCCTGTTGCTTCAGCTCGGCGGGGCCAGCGATGTTGGCGGCGAAGCTGCGCAGCGTGTCGTCACAGTCAATTGGCACAACGGGGTAGACATATGACTTGCAGATACCAAGGCCACCCCAGTTGCCAGCGCCACCAGAGGAGGCGGTAGTATCGGTTCCCAGCGAGACAGGCGGCAGGTATTCGGCCTGGGCGTTGGCGGTGAGTCTGACCGGGCCGACGCCGATGGCGCTGAGGAAAACGACGTTGAGCGTCTCAGTGATGTAGACGTGCACATCATACGGCTTGCCCGCTACCGGGCAGACAGCGATCTCAACGGTGGTGACGTCCGCCGGGCAGGCGGCGGCGGCGGAGATGGGCGTGGTGACCGGGTTGCAGCTCGGGCCAAAGCCATTTTTGGCGATTTCCTGCAGCGCGCGGCAGATGCCGCTGTCGTTGGGCGCGTAGGGCAGGTCAGCGGAGTAGAAGTTGGGCATGTAGATCACTGACGCCAGCGCGCCCGCCTCCGCCGCGCGCTGCATGCGCGCGTAGAGATCGTAGACGCGCACGCTGTCAATCGCGAGGCCCAGGATGCTGATGAGCGTGGTGAAGGTCAACGCGAAAATGACGAGCGTCTGTCCACGCTGCCGGCGGCGCAGATGCCGTGGCGCCATATGGCCGGCTCTCGCGGCGGCTCGCGCGAGCCGCCGCGAGAGTGCGCTTCCCGCACCCGCGGCGGCAGCGCCGCGCCGCCATCGCCCCAACCTCAACATAGTCCATCTCTCCATGTTCACTGGTGTTTTCGTACATGCGCGCCGCAAGCCACTCTGGCTGGCGCGGGACGGTCACGCCCCACTACTGGCCAACGCCGCTAGGCGGCAGTGGCTGGCCGATCACGACTTCCATCGGCATGACGGCGCGGTCATACGAGCTGAACTGGCCGATGCCCAGCACGTTGAGCTGGAAGGTATAGCTGTAGTCAACCTCGACACCGAGCGAATCTTCGGTGAATGGAATCGTTGAGCGCTGGCCCGGCGCCCAGTTGAGCGACGTGGCTGGCGGCGAGATCGTACCATCGGGGTTGCAGATCGCGTTTCCCGAATAGACGTCTTCATCGGCGACAATCGGATTGCCGCTGGCGTCCGGATTGAAGATGATGATTTGCTGGATCTGTACATTGTGGTCTACGGACAGAGCCGCCCTGATAGCGCCGATGATCGCGCAGTCCGCCTGCGGGGCGTTGCCAAGTGTGGCTCCCACCCGGGCGCTGGTGCGGGCAGCGTAGACGATGTTGAGGTGATCGTTAAGCAGGGAGGCGATGTCGGTCGAGCCGACAAGCGCGAACATCAACAGTGGGGCGAACAAGGCGAACTCCACGAACGCCTGGCCGCGCGCGCGCCTCGGCCGCCAGCCGGATCGCCCGCATGGAATACAGAAGAAGCGCATAACAATGGAACGCATGTTGCGGTATCCTCTCACCCAACCACGGCCTCCACCGGTTCACCCAACAAGGCCAACAAGGCAGTGGCGCTATATCCAGCGCGCGGCGCTATACAGGAAGCGCTAGACGTTGGGCCATGGCGCGCTCACATAGGCCAAAGCGGGCGCGGGCGCGGGCCGCATCCCATACTCCTGTGGCTCGATGCGCTGCACGGAGAGCGCGGTCAGGATGATCTGCGGGCTGGTGGTCGCGAAGAACGCCGTCAGGTATGTGTACTGGTAGGTGATCCGCACGCCCAGGTAATCGGCGGAAATGAGCTGATCATTGCGCGTGGCGACGGGCCAGCCGTAGGTCCACTGGCTGGTCTGAGCGTTGTAGATGTCTTCCTGAGGGCAGGGAAAGACCTGCGTGCCGTCCGAGCAGCCGCCAGTCTCGCTGGCGTGAAAAATCTCGACGCTGATGACTTTGGCCACGACGAGGCCGCTCACGCGAGGGATAATGGCCTGTGTAACCATTTCAGAGTCAATGTTGACGTCTGTCGGGCCAATGATCGCACCATACCGGGCCGCATCCTGCGCGGCAAAATTGAAAGCGCCGATCGAGGCGTTGATGAGCGCGTACTCAACCACACCGAAGATCAGAATAATGAAGACTGGCGAGATCAACGCGAACTCGACGAGCGATTGCCCGCGCGAGCGCCGACGGTCTGTGGCCCCTGGGCGCGCCGAAGGGCCAGATCGCTTACGTGCGCATCTGGACATTTCTCTGTTTACCCCATGACAGCGCATGCGGCCTGGCAAACCGTGCGCGACTACTCCACCCCGTTTGCTCCTCGCCCGTCATGTCTGTCTCCCTTGCGTGGCTGGCGCCTCATCCCGATGAAGCGCCACCAGGGCACGTCAATGTGGTGAGAGCACACGGTGGCTCACGCACGCTCAGGCAAAACGTGTCACTTCTCCATAACGGGCGGCGATTTGCGCTGATAACATCCATACGACAAACCCCTTATGCGCCAGATGGCTCATAGGGGGAAGGGTGGCGGGGGAAGGGTGGCGATTGAAGCGCGCGCGCCGGATGTGTTTCCCGCGCCCTCACGCGCCAGCGTGTCCCCGCGCTGGCGTTTGGTGTTCCACCCACTGGTCCCACAAATACTCCTTCACCCGAGGTGTCCGGGTTATGATCGCTGCGATGGCAGAGACTGCTTGTTCTCAACCCGGCTGAACCTCAACGCCCTTTAGCCCCCGTAGATGGTGAAGGCATGGTGAAGGCGTAGAGTACGCATCACATAACGCGGCACGGCTGGCGCAGAGGTTGGGCAATACGCATTCAACGGTGTAGTAAACGTTAATGGGGCGAAGTGGTTATGCGTCCGCTCTGACGCCCCCCCATTTGGATAATCGCGCACGCCAGCGCGGATAGGCGAATCATGCGTCTTCACGCTCCAGAGACCACCACGGACGCCCCCTGGCGGGAGGACTCGCTCCCGGTTAAGCCACGACTCCGCCCAGGCTCGCTGGTCGCACTGACGCTGGTCGCGCTGGCGCTCGTCGTGGCGCTGGTCCCCCAGCGGCCCGGCGTCGCGGCGCTGCTCAATGCCGCGACCCAGCAACGCGACGCCTATCGCTACGATCGGGCGCTCGCGTTCTACGCCGAGGCGCGCGCGGAGGCTCCGAGCGACCCACGCCCCACCTGCGCCGAGGGCGCGGTGCTCGTCCTCCAGCGGGAGCCACTGGCGGCTGTGGCGGCGTATCAGGACTGTGTAGCGCAGGCCCCCGGCGACGCGGAAGCCTGGCTGACGCTGGGTGACACACTTGCCGCGACTGGCCGCGCGCGGGACGATGCGGCCAGTGTCGCCGCCTGGCAGCGGGCGGCCCAGCTTGGCTCGGCGGAGGGCTGGGAGCGGATGGCGGAGCGTGACGAGCGGCTGGGACTGCTCGACGCCGCGACCAGCGCCTGGGCGCAGGTCTCGCCTGATGGCGCGCTGGGCGACCTGGCGGCGGCGCATCTGGGGCTGCTGGCGCTGGCGCGCGGGAATGCGAGCGCCGCGCGCGCGCATCTCGCCAGGGTGGCGGGCTCCACATCCGATCTCGCCACCCGCATGCGCAACGCCGGAATATTCCTGTTCGACCAGCGAACGCCCGCTGTCGCGCTCGACTGGGAAGGCATCGGACACGCGCTCCTGGGGATGGGGCTGCCCGCGCTGGCGCTGGGGCCATTCCAGCGCGCCGTCGCGCTGGCGCCTGGTGACGGATCCGCCCACGCCTACTACGGCTATACGCTCTGGCTTCTGGGCGAGCGCGCCGCCGCCCGCACGCAGGTCGCCGCCGGACTGGTAGACCCGCCCACATTGCCATTCGCCTATTACGCCGCCGGGCAGGTGGCGCTGAGCGATGGGAAGGCGGCGCTGGCGCTGGCGTACTTCCAGGCGGGACTGCGGGGCGACGCGCATAACGCCGCGCTCTGGGGCGCGGCGGGCGACGCTGCGGTGGCATCGGGCCAGTACCTGGTCGCTGAACTCTCGTACCAGAACGCCGCGCAGGAGAGCGCTACCCCTGACGCGACGATCACGCTCATCAGGTTCTATCTGACGCGGGGGCTTGGCCTTGATGACGGAACAGCGTTGGAGGCCGCGCGGAATGGGATCCTGCGCTTCCCCCAAAGTGAGCCGCTGGTCTATCTGCAAGGGCTAATCTATAACGCGCTTAGCCAGACAAACTACGCCCAGGGCGTGTTCCAGTTCGCGCGGCAGCTCGACCCGACCGATCCGGGGCCGTGGCTCTATCTGGGACGCTACGCCGCCGCGAGCGGTGATACCGTCCCCGCTGTCGAAGACCTTCGCACCGCGCTCGCCCTCCAACCCAACGGCCCCTACGCGGCGCAAATCCGCACCGCGCTCGCCCAGCAGCCAGCGAATACGTTATAGAAGCGTGGGCGGTCGCACGGGCGCCACGCCTGCGGCGGACAGCGAAGGCGCCGCGTGGTAGAATGATTCCCTAGCAAGCCAGGCTGATGGGGCCGCCCGCGAACACAACGCCTGCGCGCGCGTTATATGGTTATGCGTTGATGAGTTTGGGCTGCCTCACGTTCCACGGATGGGCACGAGGCGCCCGCTGACTAGCTCGACTAGCCCGCGTGGCGAGGGAGGGATGAGCATGACCAGGTATCCCGGAGATCAGGGCGGGAATCCACCCGGTTCGCGCGAACTGGGTGATCCCCGCGATCCTCGCGGGAGCTCAGGCTTCCTGCCAGGCGACCCTCGTGGAGGGTTTCCTGGCCAGCCCTACACGCCCGGGCCAACCATTCAACAAGGCGGCCCAACCATTCAGCCGATGCAGCCAATCCGCGCGGGACGCCCCGATCAGGGGAACGAAGAGACCGCGGGCTTTCAGGATCGCGCGCAATATCAGCTGGCCCCAGGCACACGGCTGCAGGGTGGGCGCTATGTCATCGAGTCGGTCATCGGCAAAGGCGGGATGGGCCATGTCTATCGCGGAAAGGATACACGCCTGAACCGCGTGCGCGCGATCAAGGAAATGATCCCGCAGATGGGCGACCCGGAGGCGGGCCTGATCAATTACGCGCGTGAGGCGCAGGTGATGCTCGATCTGGAGCATCACAGTATCCCCCAGGTATTCGACACGTTCGTCGAGGGGCGCCGCGCCTATATCGTCATCCAGTTCGTCGAGGGTGAAAACCTGGAACAGCGGCTTGACCGCACGCCCGGCTTCCTCACGCAGGAGCAGGTCGGGGACTGGATGCTGCAGCTCTGCCAGATCATCGGCTACCTCCATGCTCAACACCCGCCGATAATCTTCCGCGATATCAAGCCCAACAATATCATCGTCACGCCGGAGAATCGGATTGTTCTGGTAGACTTCGGCATCGCCAAGGCATTCCATGAAGGCCAGGAACACACCAACGTCGGCACCAATGGCTACGCCGCCAAAGAGCAGTACATGCGTCAGGCCGAGCCACGCTCCGATATTTACTCGATCGGCGCGACGATGCATCACCTGCTGACGCGTAGCGACCCGCGCACGAACGCGCCTTTCTCCTTCGTTGATCGCCTGCCCCGCAAGCTGAATCCCGCAATCTCCGAGGCGATGGAAGCCGTCATCATGAAGGCGGTGGCCATCGAGAAGGAAGATCGCTATCAGACCACCGAGGACCTGGCGCGCGCCATCGAAAGCGCGCTGGGCCTAGCCCCAGTGGACGACACGGGCATGTACCGCGCCACGCGCGCGACGGCCCGCCCGTGGGAGCCAGCCATCGGTCCAACCGGCTCGCTCCACATCGGCCCAGAGGTCTTGTGGGCATTCACCACCGGCGATGAGGTGCGCTCGACGCCGCTGCTCACCGCCGACACGCTGTACATCGGCTCGTACGACAGCTACTTTTACGCGCTCGACCGCCGGAGCGGCTCCTTGAAGTGGAAATTCAAGACGGATGACGGAATCTGTGGGCGTGGCGCGATCTGGCGCGATCTGGTTATCATTGGCTCCGAGGATGCGTCCGTCTACGCGCTCAACGCGCAGACCGGGGCGCTGGCCTGGCGCCATCCCACCGCGCGGCATGTGCGCTCGTCGCCGCGCGTGTTCAATGATCTCGTCTACGTCGGCTCGGACGACGGCGCGATGTATGCGCTGGATCCACGCACAGGCGCGCAGGTCTGGAGCCACCCGACCTACCGCGAGGTAGTCTCGTCGGCGGCGTATGCGCGGGGCATGATCTATTTCGGATCGCGCGATGACTATGTGTACGGAGTGGACGCGCTGACGGGCGAAAAGAAATGGTCGTTCCGAACGAGCGCCAGCATCATCTCCACCCCCTGGGTGGACGACGACTATGTGTACATTGGCTCCTCCGATTTCACCATCTATTGCCTGGAAGCCAAGTCGGGCTGGCGCGCGTGGGAGGAGCGCACGGAAAAGTTCGTGATCTCGTCTCCGGTGATCGCAGGCGATAATCTGTATATCGGCTCAACCGATAACCATCTGTACTGCCTCAACCGGCGCACAGGGCGCCGTCAGTGGCGCTATCGCGCGGGGCATCAAATCAACTCGACTCCGTTCGTCGCGGATGGTGTTGTCTATTTCGGCAGCATAGACCGCTCCATCTACGGACTGGACGCGGTTACTGGCAACCTGCGCTGGCGCTATGAGACGGATGGCATGGTGCCAGGTTCGCCAGTCGTGGACCAGGGCATTGTCTACGTTGGCAGCGCCGATCATCGCGTCTACGCGCTGCGGGCCGCCGTGCCGTAAGCCCCTGGAGATATGGCGCGGCTGTGGGTGGCGGATGGTAGTCTGGGGTGGCATGTGGTAGGACGTGGTAGGACGTGGTAGGACGTGGCATGGTGGGGCGCCGCGATGGCGCGCCCGGGCGGCCTCCTGGGAGGCCTCTGGGAGGCCACGTTCGTGTAGCGAGAGAAGAGAAAGCATCAGATATGGATCCTATGGATGTGGATGATGGGCGCGCCGCGGCGCCCGAAGCGGACTCCACCAGCGCCCCGGCGCTCCAGGAGGACGCGCCGATGATGAGTGAGACGCCTGATAGCTCCACGAGCAAGGAGCGCGCGGAGCAACCAGAAGAGGCCGCGCCGCCAGTCACCCGGCCCCTGGATGAACTCGCCGTGACCACGCCGCTGAAAGCGCTGTTGACGCCGGATGCGAAGGCCGCGCTGAATCTCACCGCGCAAGCCCAGGCGACCGGTGAAGCGGACGCCGTGACGGATGCGCCGGAGCGTGATCCGCTCACGCCAGGCGCGACGCTGGCGGGATACGCCATCGAGCGGCTGCTGCGGGTCGAGAGCGAGGGGCCAGTCTACCTGGCGACACCACCCACTCACGCCACGGACACGACGGACGAGACGGACGCCACGCCAGAAGCCGCGCAGGACGTCGGGGCGCCGCCCTGGCGCTACATCGCGCGCGAGATTCCCGCAAGCGACGCCGCGCGCCTGGAGCGTGTCGTGGCGGCGGGCGCACGCGGGCCGGGATTGCTGGCGCCCGTAGCGCTCGCTCATGAGCAGGGACGCGCCTTTCTGATCAGCGTCGAGCTGCCCGGCTCCGGCGCCCAGCGCGACGAGCCCGCGCCGCCGTTGGGGACAAAGGAGCGGTTGCGCCCGGTGGATGCGCTGACGGCCTGCGCGCAGCTTGCGGGCGCCCTATCAGCGCTCCATCGCAGCGAGCTAGCGCATCTGCATGTCTCGCCGGATCGGGTGTCGCTCTACGATGGGCGCGTCTATCTGGCTGGCGTCGAGGACGCCACGCCCGTCGCTGATCCCGAAGAAGGGCGGACGCTCTACGCCCGCGACGCCAACTTCCTGGCACGGACCGTAGGGGCGCTGGGCGGCGCGGGTGACGTGACGCTGTGGGACCGTGATTCCAGCGCGCAGCGCAGCCTGCGCGAGATCGCCGCGCGTGGCGAGGCGGGCGGCTACGCGACGATTGATGAGGTAGCTGAGGCCAGCTCACTGGCGCTGCAGACCCTGATGGTGGCGGGCGCGCGCATGGGGGCGGATGTCCGCTCGGTGCGATTACGCTTGATCTCGGGGGCTGCGTCCAGTGTGGGGCGGGTGCGCTCGGAGAACCAGGACGCCTGGGCCGCTATACAGTTTGATATTCGCGATGACGCGGCCGCCGACGCGCCGCTCGGCGTTTTCCTGGTAGCCGATGGCATGGGCGGCGAGGCGCACGGTGAGATCGCCAGCCGGCTCGTAGCGCGCATCGTCACCGCCGAGATGGCGCGCCGTTTCCTGGAGCCGCAAGCCGCCTGGCCCGCAATCGCGATCTTCACCGCCGCCACTGATGACGTCAGCGCCGCGCCGCAACTCCCGCTGGCGCAGGCGCTGGAGCAAGCGGTGAAAGAGGCCAACCGGCGCACGCGCGCGTTCGGCGCGAAGCTCAACGCGACCACCGGCTCGACAGTCACCGCGCTGGCCGTCTCTGGCGCGCGGGCGGCGCTGGCGCATCTGGGCGATAGCCGGGCTTATCTGCTGCGCGATGGCCAGCTTCTCCAGCTCACCGAGGATCACTCGCTCATCGCGCGGCTCGAGGCCATGCAGCACCCACTGCTCGACGATCCCAGCTTCATGGTGCCACGCAGTGTGCTCTACCGCTCAATCGGTCAGGAAGACGACACAGCGCCGGACATGATGCAATTCGTGCTGGCCCCAGGCGACCGCATCGCGATGTGCAGCGACGGGCTGTGGGACGAGGTCTCGTCGGAGCGGATCGGGCAGACGCTGGGCGACGCGACGGACCCCATCTCCTGCGCGACTGAGCTGGTCGCAATCGCGAATGCGAGCGGCGGCCACGATAATAGCACGGCAGTGGTCGTGTTCGTGTACGCGGAGGCCACCGACCTGCCCTTCGACGGCTACGCGCCAGAGGCTACGCCAGACAGTGCGAACAGCGCGCCAGACGGCGATGCGCCTGGAGACGAGCTGGCAGCGGATGCTCCAGATGGTGACGGGCCAGAAGGTGAAAGCGCGGGCTCTGACGCAGATTAGAGAGTGGCGTGTCACTCTGAGATCTGGTCGGATTGAGGGTATGGGGGGAAATCGAATGATGGGTATGCGAAGGGAGCGCTGGAGGAGATGCTGGCAGATTTCTATGCCCTGATAGGGGTCGCCCCCACAGCCACACAAGAGGAAATCCGCCAGGCATACCAGGCGCTCAATCTCCAGCTTCAGCGCGATGTTCGGCCAAGCCCCGCCGCCGCCGAGCAGTTCCGTCTGGTCTCCGAGGCGTATCGCGTCCTCTCGTCGAACACCCTGCGGGCCGAGTATGACGCGCAGCGACAGCGCGGCGTCGCGAGCGCGACGCCTCCCATGGCGACCGTCCAGCCAGAAACGCCCACGCACCTACAGGCGCGTGGGGCGCGCGCGCCGGAGGACGCCGCGACGCTGCGCCTCAGCGTCACGCTGGGCGCGCCCGTGGCCACGCCGCTAGAGGAGCCAGAGCGATTCTACCTGCTCGCCGAGCTGAGCCCCTCCAGCGCACTCGCCACGCCGCCCGCCGCGCCATTGAATCTGGCGGTGATGGCTTCACGCTCCCTTTCAATGCGCGATCCCGATCTGCAGGAGACGCGACGCGCGCTCGACGCGCTCAGCGCGCTGCTGCGCCCCGAAGACCGGCTGACGCTCGTCGCGTTCGATGAGCAGGCCAGCGTGCTGCTCGATGGCGAATCTGTCGCTGGGCGTTCAGATGTCGGGGAGGCCTTGGGGGCTGTAGCGCCGCGTGGCGCCGCGCGGCTCTCTAGCGCGCTGGATCTGACGCTGGAGCGACTCTCCGCCCACATCGAGCCCGCCAGCGTCTCCACTCTCGCGCTCATTACGGACAGCCCAGCCTCTGGAGATGAAGCGCGCTGCCTGGAGCTGGCGGAGCGCGCGCGTCAACTTGGCGTCTCGATCGTCGCGCTTGGCGTCGGGCTTGACTGGAACCGCGACCTGCTCGACCAGTTTGCCAGCGCCACCGGCGGGACATGTGCGTTTTTGGATGACCCACGCTACCTGACGCATGCGCTGGCCGATCTGGTGGAGCGGCTCCGCGCCACCCTCGCCTCGCGTCTGCGGCTGACCCTGGAACCGGCGCCGGGTGTCAGCATCCTGCGCGCCGCGCAAATCGCGCCGGAGCTGGCGTGCTCCTTCGAAGGCTCGCATACACCCGGCGCGCCAGTGACGGTTGAGCTGGGCGCGCTGGCCGGTGGGCCGGAGGGGCGCGGCAGTGTGGCGCTCTGGGAGACATTGCTGGAGCCATCCGCGCTCAGCGCGAGCGCGGATGGTCAGATAGAGGTGGGAACTATCCACTCCGCGTACTGGGCGCTCTGGCAGAACGGGGGACGCATGGCGCGCGCCAGCGCGCCAGTCCGCGCGCCGCTCGCCACCAGCGCCACGTCGCCAGCGCTCGCGTCTGATGTCCGGCTGGCGCTGGAGCTCTTGACCGCGTACCGCCTCCAGGCGCGCGCGGACCGGCTGGTCGCGAGCGGCGATGTGGAGGAAGCGTGCGCGGCGCTGGATACCTCGGCGCTGCGGCTGGCCTCAGCGGGTGACGCCAACCTGGCGGAAGAGGCGCGCCAGGCCTCGTCGGCGCTGTCGCGCGGGCTAACGCGAGCGGTCGTGATGACGTTGCGCGCGCGCTACAGCGTGCGCAACCAGAGCCCATTTCACCATCTCCGCCGCGCGCGCGCCGGAAAAGCAGGGGGCTGAGCGCGTTCCTGATGGGCGCCATATGGATGCGATGGCGTGGCGATTGAGCATAGGAGCAGGATGTGATGAGCAGCGCGCCGCTCTGGCGGCAGAACCGGTACGACCTCACGGGACGTGTGGCGCTGGTGACGGGCGCCTTCGGCGGGCTGGGGCCGGCGACGGCGCTGGCGCTGCTGGAGGGCGGGGCCAGCGTGCTGGCTGTCGCCAGCCGCGACCAGCCCGACGCGCTGGAGCGGCTGCGGGCGCAGGCCGGCGCGGACGGAGCGCGGTTGAGCGCGGGGGTGGCGGACGCGCGCGATGAGGACGCGGTCGCCGCGCTGGTGGGTGGTCTCGTCCAGCGCGCGGGGCGCCTCGATATCCTGGTGAATATCATCGGCGGCTACTCCGCTGGCCAGCCCGTCACCGCGCTCGACGCGCAGAGCTTCGACCACATGCTGGAGCTCAATCTGAAGACAACATTCCTGTTCTCCAAGCATGCCGCGCGAGCGATGGAGCGCAACCAGTTTGGGCGCATCATCAATATCGCGTCGCGCGCGGCGGTCAGCGGGCGCAAGAACGCCGCCGCCTACGCGATCGCGAAGGCGGGCGTCATCACACTGACCGAGGCGCAATCCGAAGAAGTGGTCCAGCACAAGATCACCGTCAACGCCGTGCTGCCAGGGATCATCGATACGCCCGCCAACCGCGCCTCGATGCCCAACGCCGCCTTTGACCGCTGGCCTAGCTCGGAGGAAATCGCGCGCGTGATCGCCTTCCTCGCCTCGGATGACGCGGGCCTGATCAGCGGGGCCAGCATTCCCGTCTACGGGCGCTCGTGAGGGGCCTCACCCGTCGATCGTGACCTCGTCATGCAGCGCGAAGACGCCGGGCACATGCCAGATGTCTTGCTCGGCGGAGGCGCGGTGGCGTGGGGTGGGCAACGAGCCGAGGAGGGTGACATCACCATTACGCACCTGGACGCGCAGGCGGCCCAGATACGGCGCGATAGCGGGATTCCCGTCCAGTATGCGCCAGATATCACCCATCACCTGCCCATCGCCCCGGACCTGCGCCGCCGATGCGATCTGCTCGACCGTCGCGTCCAGCGACAAAATCAACTGGGCGCCGAGGAAGGGCAGCGCGCTTTCCACGCGCGCCGTGGTGACGGCCCAGGCCGGTGAGACGAGCGCCTGCGCGCCCTGTGAGGGCGCCAGCTTGAACATAGGATCGCTCGACAGATCCACATCGGCCATCACATCGCTGCGAATCTTGACGATCAGGTCAGTCACCAGCCCTTGTGAGGGGTCAATCACCAGACCGGCCAGACGGCCCACGTAGCCCTCGTGGCAGCGAACCCGCATGCTACCGCGCAACTCCAGCGTGTCGGGCGTGGGGGCCGGGCCTTGCGAGGCGTTGAGCGGGATGGTGCGCAGCTCCCGGCGCAGCTCGCTGGCGCTCAGGCGTAGCCAGGCCACCTGGCCGCGCGCCTGGAGACGCACGCCGCGCAGCCGTCCCAACGGGCCATCCGCCACACCGCGCACACGCTCAGGGGCGGCGGGAATATCGGCGCCGGTGACGCGCTGACCAAAGCGAAGGATGCGGCGCGCTGGCTGATCGCCGTGCAGATTGCGCTCGCTAAACAAGGCGGTACGCTCCCAATTCGTCGGCTGTGTGTGTATGTCAGGGGTGGATATCATACGCGTGGTGTTCCGTGGCGTCGGTGAGGCATGCCAGGCTGGTCGCCCAGGCCAGACGCCCCCCAATGATATAGAGTATGTCGTGCGTGTCGCTTCCGCAAGACCCATACCTGTAGACGAGCGATGCGCGTGGGGCGCCACAGCGCGCGGCGATCAGCGCGTAGCGGGCCGCGTGCGAGAGTATGGCTCGCCGCGTTCGTTGACGCGCAGGAAGGGCGGGGCGACTTCCAGGCTAGCCAGCGCGGCATAGAGCCCCGGCCGCCGGAAAGCGTCGCCCCAGGTCTCGCGCTGGCGATAGGCGCGGATCGCGTCGAGATCGAAGGTCGCCAGATAGACGCCCTCGACTTCGCCCGCCTCGATCACCAGCGTCTCGCGCGAGCCGCGCTCATCGAAGGCGATAGGATCAAAGGCGATGGAGTGGCCGTTATCCTTGGGCGCGGCGTAGTTCGCCAGCGCCACGGCCACCATATTCTCGACCGCGCGCGTCGCAACCTGCCTGAATCCGGTGGCGCTCCATCTCGCAGGCGTTGGGGATCAGGAGCAGCTCGGCCCCGCCCAGCATCAGCAGCCGCGCGCTCTCCGGGAACTCGCGGTCGTAGCAGATCATCGCGCCCACGCGCACTGGCCCCAGGGCTGTATCGAGCGCCGCCACGGGGAACCCGTCGCCCGGCGTGAGCGCGGCCTCCTTCAGGCCGAAGGCGCAGGTGTGGACCTTGGCATAGGTCAGCGCCTCCTCGCCGTGGCGGTCAATCAGCGAGATCGTGTTGCGCGGCGCGCCGGGCCACTGCTCCAGATAGGTGACGCCAATCGCCATCTCCAGCTCGCGGGCCAGCGCCTGGAAGCGCCCCACCCAGGCGCCGTCACGGGGGATGGCTTGCGCCTGCCAGCGCTCACGCGCCTCACGTGTGGCCTCCCACGGAGAAGTCGCGCCATCGGCCCAGAGCGCGGGGGCGCGCCAGAGGTCATGCTCCGGGCCGTCCTCCTGATCATCAGCGTAGCCCGCGTAGCCAGTGTTCCACATTTCGGGGAACAGAGCGATATCCGCGCCCATGCGCCGCGCTTCACGGCAGAATCGCTCGCCCTTCTCCGCGTTCGCCGCCTGGTCTGCGCCCACTGGCGCCATTTGCAGCAACGCCACCCGTAGCACACTCATGTCGCATCACTCCTCACGCCACGCTGCCGCAAAACTTCACCAGCCGCTTGCGTGCGCAAGCGGCTGTAGTACAATAGCGGAAACAATCTCACGTCGCGCTGGCGCTGGCGCCAGAGATTGTGTCTGTTCGCGCTTAGGAGGCGCTGCTATGTCGCTCAGTATGACTCTTCTGATTGTCGCCGGTATTCTCTCCTTGCCGGGTGGCCTGTTTGTGGCCTGGCTCGTTAGCCCGCCCCGCGGCCACTTTCTTGCCCTGCTGGGTGGGTTGCTTGGGGCAGGGATCACCGCATTCAGTCTCTGGTATTTTGTCACGCAGGCGGATATCATGCTTGACGCCGTCTCGTGGTTCCTTGGCGTGTTCCTGGCCTGCTCGGTAGGCGTCACGGTTGGCGCGCTGCTGATGGGATTCTTCTTTGGCGGCGGTCGCAGCTCCAGCGCGGGCGCGCGGGAAGCCTAGCGACCTCACCCCCTGGCCCCCTCTCCCGCGCGGAGAGGGGGAAGCGAGGCGTTAGCGCGGCCAGTTGGAGTCGCTGGGAATCAGCGAGAAGATAAGGGTGTCGCGCAGCGCGCCGTCCTTGGCCCGCCTGTCGTTGCGCAGCAGCGCCTCGCGGGTGAACCCCAGGCGCTCGGGGACGGCGGCGCTGCGCTTGTTGCGGGCGTCGCACTGGATGAAGACGCGGTTCGCCGCCAGGCTGCGGGCCGCGAACTCCGTCAGCAGCCGTGCGGCCTCGGTAATATAGCCGTGACCCTGCTCGCTGGCGCGCGTCCAGTAGCCAATCTCGAAGACCCGCACGTCCCAGTCGCGCGGGTGTAGGCCGCTGCCGCCAACGAAACGCCCAGTGGTGGCGTCCAGCAGCGCCACGGTCATGTCCTGGCGCAGCAGCCAGTGCGCCGTAACGAGCGAAGATGAATTCACGGCTCTCCTCGACGCTCTGGTGTTTATCGGCGAAGAGCAGCCACGGGCGTAGATGGTCGCGCGACTCGGCCACCGCCTCCTACAGCGCCGGCGCGTCTTCCGGACGGTACGGGCGCACGACGACCCGCTCACCGCGCAACTCATCGAAGAGCGGGATCAGCGTGAGATGGGGTGGGACGGGCATATAGCCTCATTTCCATGGCTTTGGCCCGCCGCTCAGTCGTAGGCGGAGACCCAGGCGGGGGCGGGCTGATTAGCGCCTCCAAGCTGGAAGCCGAGCACGCCGCCCAGCTCGCGCATCGCCGCGACGCGCGCGGGCGTAGGCGCCTCCAGCGTCGCGGCGGCCAGGCCGTCGAGGATGGCGAGCGCGCGCGGGGTATCCAGGTCGTCATCCATCGCCGCGGTGAATTCCAGGACAGCGCAGCGGGCGGCGTCGTCGCTCGCGATGCTCTCCGCGCTGCCAGCGTGCGCAGCGTGCGCGGCAGTGGTGTAGCGCGCGGAGCGTTCGGCGGTGGTCTCCATCACGGCGGGGAAATACTCCCACGGCGTGCGGTAGCGGCTGGAGAGCAGCAGCGCGCGAATCGCGTCGGGGGTGTATTCCTTGAGCAGGTCCGCCGCCAGGATCAGATTGCCCAGCGACTTGCTCATCTTCTCGCCGTCCAGGCTGACCATCGCGCAGTGCATCCATGTCTGCGTGAAGGGGCGCTCGCCGGTCGCGTTCTCGCTCTGCGCGATCTCGCAGGTGTGATGCGGGAAAATCAGGTCGCCGCCACCGCCGTGAATGTCAATGCGCGGGCCGAGATGCGCCGTCGCCAGCGCGCTGCACTCGATGTGCCAGCCAGGGCGGCCCGGCCCCCAGGGGCTTTCCCAGGCGGGCTCGCCGGGCTGCTGCGCCTGCCACATCACGAAGTCCAGCGGGTCACTCTTGCGCGCGTCATCGGGATAATTGCCGCGCTCGTTGGCGGTCATCAGCCAGGCCTCGTAGCCCTCGTAGCCGGCGGCGTCCGCCAGTTTGCCGAAGGTGGGGTCGGCGCTGACATCGAAGTAGACCCAGCCCTCGCGCTCGTAGGCCAGTCCCTTGGCCATCAGCGCCTCGATCAGCGCGAACATACGCTTCGTCTCGCCGCTGGCGCGCACGTAGCGCGTGGGCGGGCGCACGTTGAGCGCGGACAGATCGGTGACGTAGCGCTGCGTCTCACGCTTGCCCAGGCCATCCCAGGTCGAGCCGACCTCGCGCGCCTTGCGCAGGATGTCGTCGTCAATGTCGGTCACGTTCTGGACGTAGCGCACCGGCTGCCCGCGCCACTCCAGATGGCGGCGCAAGGTGTCATAGACCACGTTGATGAAGGCGTGACCCAGGTGCGTCGTGTCATATGGCGTGATGCCACAGACGTAGAGCGTGACCTCGTCGCCGTGCGGTCGCAGCGGCTCGACAGTCTGGGACAGTGTATTGAACAGGCGCATGCGCGAAGGCTCCAGTCTCACGAAGGGTCACTCAGCGGGGTCAGGCAGACCAGGCGCGATTGGTATATCAGGCGCGTCAGGCAGACGGAAGAGCGCAGCGGCGTTACGGCTGGTAGCTTCCGCCAGCTCCTCAAAGGAAAGGCCGCGCAGCCCGGCGATATGCCGCGCTGTCAGCGCCACATGGCGCGGCTCGTTGCGCTTGCCTCGGTAGGGCTGCGGCGTCAGGTAGGGCGCGTCGGTCTCCACCAGGATGCGGTCGAGCGGCGCCCAGGCGGCGACATCCGCCAGCTCGGTATTTTTCGGATAGGTCACCGGCCCGGCGAAGGACAGGTGGAATCCCAGGTCGAGCGCGTCGCGCGCCATCTGGCGGTCGCCAATGAAGCAGTGGAAGACGCCGCGCAAGCCCTGCGCGTGCGCCTTGAGCAGCGCGATCATGTCGGCATGCGATTCGCGATTGTGTAGGATAATCGGCTTGTCCACTTCGCGGGCGAGGTCGAACTGGCGGGTGATAGCGTCGCGCTGGACATCGCGCGGGGAGAGGTTGCGGTAGTAGTCCAGGCCAATCTCGCCGACGGCGACGACCTCCGGCTCCTGGGCCAGTGCGCGCAGATCCGCCAGCGCCTCGCCGGTGAGCGTAGAGGCGTCGTGGGGATGCGTGCCAGCGGCGGCGAAGATGTAACCCGGCCACTCGCGGGCCAGCGCCAGCGCGTCGCGGCTGGTGGGGACATCCACGCCGGGAACGACCATGCGGGTCACGCCGTCCGCGAGCGCGGCGCGAATGACCGCGGCGCGATCAGCGGCGAACTGGCGCATCTGTATATGCGTGTGGGTATCAACGAGCGCCGGCATAGCCCTCCCGCGCCGGTCTCGCGCCCGCGCCTCCCCATGTGAGCGCTGGCGCCTCACGGCCCGCATGGAAGAGTATAGGCGTCGCGCCGGGGCAGCGTCAAATGGCTGTACAAAGGGAAGCGTTGGAGGCGCTAGGCTCCCCATGCTGTGTGCTGTGCCAAGCAGCCAATTCTGTATGCTGCGGCTTTTCATCCCTGTGATGGCGACGTGAAGCCGCGCATAGCGAAAGCGACACCAATGTGAGGCGTATAGCATACGCCCATATCAGGATCGCGCAAACAACTTCAGAAAGGGGAAGGTCATGGCGACTGGCGAGCAAAACAAATGGAGTTGGCGCCTTCGTGTCATGGGGGTCGCAATGGCCTTTGTGGGAGGATTGGTGTTTGTCCTCCTGGGCGTTATACTCCCGACTCCCCCTACGTGGCCTGCCTGGGTGGTTGCGGGAGCGCTCATCGTTGATGCGGTTTTGTGGGGATTTGTCGCGGCTCTTCCGCTCCGGAGCTGGTGGGCTGCGCTTATCGTCCCCGTCACATTCTTCGCTGGCGTCTTGCTGGCTACTCTCTGGCAGGGGCAGGCGGTCAGCGCGACCGAGGAGTTGATCGTATCCGTGGTGACCCTGGCCCTTCTGCCATCAGCAGCAGGCGCTGTCATTGGCGCCTTTACCAGCAAGCGTATTGAGCGGAGCAGGCCACAACTGTTCGCCCCGTCGTGAATCCCCAATGCGCTGGACGCATTGGGACGCCATGAGCCTTCCCTTCTCTAGCCCCGAACCGGAGGAAGGGAAGGTTTCTCAGTGGTAATTCCAGCGGCTCAACACAGAGGTAGTGAGGCATCTATCCCGGCGATGCCGGCGCCGCTCCAAGATATTCGCGCTCATGCGCCTCACAAATGCGCGGTTGACGGTCCGGATTCGGCCACATGCGCCGAACGCGCGGCCACTCCGTGACACTGGCTGGCTGTTTGACGGGCTAGCCAGGCGGGTGATACAGTGCGCTTGTGCGTTGGGTCATGTGGCCCATATGAGACGCACGAACATCCCGTACAGGCCTGGGAATATGGCCCAGGCGTTTCTGCCAGGCGACCGCAAATCGCCCGACTACGAGATGAAGCGCATCTAGGGTTCCGTGTCAGCGCCACCATTCATCATTCATGCGCGCTGGCGGTCTGGACCGAGCGATGCGGGCGTGGAATATCCCTGCGCCGCGCAAGCGGTGGGATAGCGCGCTACACCACGGGGATAAAAGCCCGGATGGTAGGTTCACTCGGCCATGAGCGCATGCTGGCCGGGTTTTTTTATGGCCTGGATTACTGATGTCGCGCTCGCGGGTCGTTTTATCGCCTGGTGTGGTCATCCTCATGATGGAGGATCCGTCCGATGGCGTTTACCAGAGACCGCTCGCCGAACGGTGCGCGAGGGATTGCTCCTCGCGACGCCTGGGGCAGCGCGCCCTCTCTGGCGGCTTCTCCGGCGGCTTCCTCCATTCCCCAGCGACCACCGCTCCCATTCACCTCCACGTCCGGAGCATGTCCGGCGCTTCGTCGTGTCCCGCGAATCCTCGCAATGAGCGAGCGCGGGCGCACACGGAAGAGGTGGGCATGGTCGATTGGCCTGGGCTCCTCATGAGGAGAGTGGAATCATCGTCACGTCGTCATCCGCGTGTACTGGCCCGGCGCTCGCTATGCGCGGCCCGGGTAAAGGAGCACACACCTCATGTCAACCGTCTCCACGGACACCCCAGTCAAGACTGGCACCGGGTTTGAGACCACCGGCATCGAACGCGTCGAGGAGCACGAGCGCGCCCATACCCAACTGCTCGATACCATGTGGCTCTGGTGGTCGGCGAACTCCGTCGTCGCCACTGTCGCCCTCGGCGCCCTCAGCTTTTACTTTGGCCTGGGCTTCTGGGGCACAATCGGCGTTATCGTTGTCTTCAATGTGCTGGGCACGCTCCCCGTGGCGTTCCTGAGCACCCTCGGTCCCAAGACCGGCCTGGCGCAGATGCCACTCTCGCGCTTCGCCTTCGGCTTGCAGGGGGCCAAGCTCCCCGCGGTCTTCAACGCCGTCGCCTGCATCGGCTGGAGCGCCGTCAACGCGATCATCGGGGCCAGCCTGCTCGTCGCGTGGAGCGGGGGCGCGCTGCCATCCTGGCTGGCGCTGCTGATCCTCGCCGCGCTCACCACCGTCGTCAGCGTCTTCGGCTACTTCATCGTGCATCGCTACGAGCGGTTCGCGTGGATTCCGATGTTCCTGCTGTTTGGGTACGTCTTCTACAGCGCCTCGTCGCACTTCAATGTCGCAATCCCCGCGTCGGTGACGGGCATGGCGCTGTTCGCCAGCGTGATGACCTTCGGCGGCGCGATCTTCGGATTCGCCGTCGGCTGGACCTCTTACGCCGCTGACTACACGCGCCGCCAGCCCGCCAGCACTCCCGCCAGCAAGGTCTTCACCTACGCGATGCTCGGCGTCACTGTGCCGTGTATCATGCTTGAGTCGCTAGGCGCGTTGCTCGCCACCAGCCTCGGGCCGAAAGACTCCCTGCCAGACGCTGGCACACTCATCTCAAATAACATCGGCGCGGGCGTTATCGCCAGCATCGTCATCCTGCTGCTGGCCTTCAGCACGATCGCCAACAACGTGCCGAACGACTATAGCTTCGCGCTCTCGCTACAGGTGCTGGGCGTGCGTATCCCCCGCTGGATTCTCACGATCCTTGGCGCGATCGTCTACATCGTGCTCGCGCTCATGCTTCAGGCCAACTTCAACCTCAACCTCGAGGGCTTCCTGCTGCTGATCGCCTACTGGCTAGGCGGCTATTCCATCATCAGCTTCCTCGAGGACCGCTTCCGCAAGGGGAAATACCCGGTAAAGGACTACGAGGACGCCTCCAAGCTGCCACCCGGTATCGCCGCCGTCGTCTCGATGGTGATCGGCCTCGTCGTCGCGGCCCTGGGCGTCAACCAGGCGGCGACCATCAACTTCGAGGGCCCGCTCTCGAAGATGCTGGCGGACGCGGACATCGGCTTCCCGCTCGCTGTCATCGTCACGGGCGTCCTGTACTTCATCCTGCGCAAGTGGGAGATGTCACGCTACGGGCGCTAGCCGCTCGCCAGTGTGAAACACTGAGGCCATCGCGCCCCGCGTGCGGTGGCCTCTCACTATGGCAGCGCGATCTGGCCTGCGCTATTCAGCGATGTTCAGCGCTATCTGGTTAGCTCTTCACGCTCAGAAAGGCGGATCACTCGTGGATGAGTTCATGCGAGCGGCCTACGAGGAGGCCCTGCAAGGGCAAGCCGAGGGCGGCATCCCCATTGGCTCCGTGCTCGTCATTGATGGCAAGATCGCCGGGCGCGGCCACAACCGGCGTGTGCAGCAGGGCAGCGCCATTCTGCACGCCGAGATGGACTGCCTGGAACGCGCCGGGCGCCTGACCGCCGCCGACTACGCCCGCGCTACGCTCTACTCGACGCTCTCTCCCTGCGATATGTGCAGCGGAGCCTCGCTGCTCTACCAGATTCCCAAAATCGTCGTCGGCGAGCATCAGACCTTCCAGGGGCCAGAAGACTACGTGCGCTCGCGTGGAGTGGAACTGGTCATCCTCGATGATCCCGACTGCATCACACTGATGCGCGAGTTCATCGCCGCCTACCCGACCCTCTGGAATGAGGACATCGGCGTCTGACGTCCGTTGCGCAACAAGCGACGCCCGCGCGTGAGGGATCATCCGGCCCTCGCGGCGCGGGCGTCGCTCGTTTTGTCCGGCGCGCGCTAGAGCTTCGGTCGAGAAATCATGCAGCCTCCTGAAGCGCAGCTTGAAGTGATCGAGAACGAGCCAGCACATGCAAATTGTGGACGACAGCACAGCGGCGCAGATCGAAGAGATTTTTGCGGAGACCACGATAGCGTGCGCGCCGCACACATCCGCCAACACCTCGCAGGCACGCTCGTAGGGCAGCGCCTGCCGCTCAACCAGGCAGACCGCCAGCGCCCGCAGGCGTGGACCATATTGTGCCCGGCTCGACGCTTCCGGTGGGAACGCGCCCGCGCTGACCTGCTGACACCTGGGACAGTGTACGCGGAGCGCCTGGTGTTCGGTGACCTGGAGCCGGACCGGCGGCAGATCCCACACCTGGCGCCGCTCCACGCCCACCACCTCGGCGGTCTCGTCCAACAACAGGCGCTGGCACGTCGCACACACCGTGGGCCGGCGCTCCTCCACCACATCGGGGGCGGCGACCAGACGCAAGGTCTCGCCGGGATGGCCCAGTTGCCCGCCCGTGCGCTTCCCGCTCGCGCGCCGCAGGCTGCGGGTGCGCGGGAGCTAGCGCTTCGACCCATCCGAGGACGGCGGTTTGCCGCTGTTGTGGCTATCTTTCGCCAGTCGCGCTTCCAACTCCCGCACCGTCTCCAGCAACTGCGCATTCTGCTCCAGCAGCGTGGCGATCTGCGCACGTTGCTCGGCCGTCTCGGCTCGAAGCGCAACAAGCTCTTTCTCTGGCGTCATACTCCTATGCTATCTTACGAGCGCAAGTCCGCCTGAGCAGTTACGTTCTATCAATTCATCATTGAGCAAAGGGAGAAACACATGGAAGAACGAGACGAACGAGACGCGCTAGAGGTCGGTGAATGTTCCTTTATCGGTAGGCAGGCCGTGGGCGGGAAACCCGCACACACGGAATCGAAGGAGGACAGGGAAACCGGGTCGGAATCGACACCGCGCCTCCAACTCCCCATGCCAGACCTTCAGTTGGTCCGCCTCGACCACGCGCCAGCCTTGCTTGCATTCGAGCGGGAGAATCGGGCCTACTTCGCGGCGTCGATACCGGATCGGGGGGACGAGTTCTTCGCCGAGTTCGACACGCGGCATGCGCAACTGCTCGAGTTGCAGGCCGCCGGGACGGATTACTTCCACCTGTTGGTGGCCGAGCGTGGCGAGGTGGTGGGGCGGGTGAACCTGGCCGAAGTGGCAGATGGATCGGCGGAGCTCGGATACAGGATCGCGCAGAAGGCCGCGGGGCAGGGACTGGGCACAGCGGCGGTGCGCAAGGTGCGCGAGCTCGCCGCCACAGAGTACGGACTCACCAGGCTGCGCGCGAGGGTCACGCTGGACAACCCGGCCTCGCGCAAGGTGCTTGAACACAACGGATTCGTCGCCGTCGGTGAGCTAACGCTCAACGGCAAGCCAGCCATGTCTTACATCTGCGAGCTCCGGTGAAGCAATGCACTCGCCGCATGACCAACCGTCAGATCACGAACGAGAACTGGAGTAGTAGGCTATAAATCCCAACATTATTCGACGCCTACACCATCTACACCTAACCGCTTTTCCATCTTTCACTCAGGGCAATCTCCGGAAAGCGATTGCCCTGTTGTATTTCTCGACCGGTTCTCTAGGCGTTGAGCGGGCGGATGGATCCGATGCCGGAGACGGATTTGGTGACGGCGGGCTGGCCGGCGTAGCGGATGGAGCCAATGCCGGAGATGCGGGCGTCGAGCGTCTCGCGGACGTTGACTGTCGCGCTGCCCGCCCCACTGACCTTGACGCGCGCCTGATCGCTCACCAGCTCCTCGGCGTGATACGAGCCAGCGCCGGGGATAGTGACCGTCTGCCGCGCCGCCCGGCCAGCGATCGTGGCGCTCCCCGTCCCAGGGATGGTGACCTCGAGCGCGCTGGTGGTCAGGCTGTTTACCACAACCGTGCCCGCGCCGGAGATGGAGATGTCGAGCGTGTCAGCGGTCAGTTCGGGCGCCTGGAGGTCGCCCGCGCCGGAAATCGTGACGCGGAGCGTGTCGGTGGTCAGTGAAGACATCTCGACTTTTCCGGCGCCGGTGACAGCGAGTCCGCGAAGATCCTTGACCGTGAGGTAGTAGCGGATAGTCGCCTGCGGGGCAATTCTCTCGCCGTGGCTGACGCCGAGCTCGAGCTGGCCCCCGTGGACCTCGCTGGTGAGCAGCGGCAGGATAGACTCCTCGGCTTCGATGGACAGGGATTCTTCGCCGGTCTGGGTGATGAAGATCGTGCCGCTGCCGCTCAGTCTGACGCTGTCGAAGTCGCGCACATCACGGGTCTCCGAGACGACTTCGCCGGAACCGGCGTTGACGTGGAAAAATCCGTGCTTGGCCATGGTCACTGCCTCCTTGTAGCCGGGCGCCCAATAGGGCGGGCGTCCGGTGAGTCATGCTCACAGACGGCGGGGCGGCGTACGCCCCAGACATGGATTAGTGGAAGTTATAGCATGGAGGCGCAACAAAGTCAATGTTAACTCAATATTATTCATATCATGTGAATAATATTGATATTTGCGCTTGCGATCACCGGGGGCTGCGCTAGTGACACGGGGCCAGCATGCTATCATGCTACAGGAATCATGTCGCGGATTGAATTGAAGGGAGACAGCGCGATGGAGGTACGCGAGCTTACCGAGGCCGACGCTGAGGCCTACTGGGCGCTGCGCTTGCGCGCGTTGCGTGAGGAGCCTGAGGCGTTTGGCGCTTCGTATGAGGAGTCGCGAGGACGGTCACTGGCGGAGGTCGCTGAGCGGTTGCGCGCCGCCAGGGCCGAAGGCAATTTCACGCTGGCCGCCGGCGAGAGCGGCCAGTTGATGGGGATTGTGGCGTTTGTCCGCGCGCAAGGCTTGAAGAACCGACATAACGCTGACATCTTCGCCATGTATGTCGCGCCTGAAGCGCGTGGCAAAGGGTATGGGCGCGCGCTGATCGAGGCGCTCATCGCGCGGGCGCGCGCGATCGATGGGGTGGAGCAGCTCGCCCTGGCCGTCGTTGTCACGAACGATGCCGCTCGCGCGCTCTACCTCGCGCTTGGTTTCACTGTCTACGGGGTCAGACGCCAGGCGCTGAAATTGCCTGAAGGCCGCTATCTCGATGAAGAGCTCATGGTCTTGTGGCTATGACGGATGGCAGAAACAAAGCGGCCTCACCCACGCGGGCGGGGCCGGCTGATCCCACACTCCGTTCAATGCTACAGGCAGACCCTGGACGAACTACGACGTTTGCGTAGAGGGCTAAAGCGATGCTACGCTGGCGGAATGAGCACGCAGACGGTCCAGCTCGACTGGCGCGCGGGACGGCGGCGACGCGCCAAGGAGCGCCTGCGCCACAAGCGCACGGTCATCCAGGCCCGCATCAGCCAGGCGGGCTATTATGTTTAGCCGTTCATGCAAAGGTCAGTAAGCGGGTTCCTGATCCCCTCCCAACTCCAGTAACGCCATGTTTGACGCCAATTGGCCGAACACCACGTCAACTTTCCCGGATTTGTGACAAGCGCGCTATTCGGTCCCTCAACGAATTGCAAACGGGGTGCACTGAGCCTGTGCCAGGAGTACCTGGTTGCCATCCGGGTCATCAAGGTTGAACCACTTGACGCCTGAGCCCGGACCGAATAGGTCATCCTGGACGTCGTTCACTTTGACGCCCTTGTCGCTCAGCTCTTTGTGCGCTGCGGCAACGTCTGACGCCACAAAGTACACCACCATGGCGCCGGTCTTCACGTCTCCGTGATAGGTGGTGAGGGTAATCGTCACCCCACCGTCGGGGAGGACAAATGATACCCACCAGTGGTCGTTATCGGCGGTAATCCGTCGCGACCTTCAAGCCAAGCCAGACGGCACGCCCTCAGCTCACAGCTTTCTTCACGAGCGCGCCGATCTTCTCCTCTTCGGCGGCCGTCAACGCCGTCAGGGCATAGGTGGCCGGCCACATGGCGCCATCGTCGAGGTTCGCCTTGTCGCTGAAGCCCAGCGTCGCGTATCTCGTCTTGAACTTCTCCGCGCTTTGGAAGAAGCAGACGACTTGGCCGTCCTTGGCATAGGCCGGCATCCCGTACCAGGTCCTCGGCGAGAGGGCTGGCGCGCTGGCCTTGATGATCGCGTGCAGCCGCTCGGCCATGGCGCGATCAGGTTCCGGCATCGCGGCGATCTTCGCGAGCACGTCGCGCTCCCCATCCGCCTTGCTCGCGCTCGCCTTCTGCTCTTGGACGCGCTCCCTCATCGCGGCTCGTTCCTCGTCCGTGAATCCCTTGATCGCCTTCGCGGGCTTCTTCGCCGCCTTCTTGTCGTCTACTCCCATATTGGGACTCTCCTTTTTGGTGTTCGGCGTATGAGCGCCGTCGGGATGTAGAACGGAGCGCCGTGGCTCCATCATACCAGACCATTCTCTCTGCGGACGCTCCAGCCGGTAGCCCAACATGAAAGACAGAGGCCCTCCCCCTATCCATCTTTGTCCTAACCTTGGTCCCCCCGACTACGACAGCGTACGGTTCGGGGACGGTACGTTTGACCGGCTGCCGCTGTGCGGCAGGACGTGCTGCGTGGATGTTTAGCCGCTCCTGCAAAGGTCAGTAACTGATACACGAGAACAGCGAGACGGAACAGCAGGGAGAACGAGAATTCATGCAATAGCCGCTCATCAGCCCGGAGAGCGCTTTTCTCTGGTTCACCGGCCAGCGCTTTCCCTGGTAGCTTCCCGTAGCTGTTGCACGTCGCGCATCGGTGGGGCGCCGAAGAGGCTTTTGTACTCTCGATTGAAGTGTGAGGCGTCGCGGTATCCCACGCGATAGGCGGCGCTTGCCGCATCGAGGTCCTCACCCAGCATCAGGCGACGGGCTTCCTGGAGCCGCAACCGCTTCTGGAATTGCAGGGGGCTTAGCGCCGTGACGGCCTTGAAGTGGTGGTGCAACCCCGAGACGCTCATGCCCAGATCGCGCGCCATCTGCTCGATGCGGAGTGGCTGGTCGAAGTCTTGACGAAGTCGCTCGACTGCTCGAGCGATGCGGGAAGTGTAGCCCCCCAGGATCGCCAGGTGACGGAGCCGGGCGCCCTGCTCTCCTATCAGGAGCCGGTAGATAATTTCCCGCGTGATCAGCGGCATGAGGACCCCCGCTTCGGTGGGGGAATCCAGGAGCCTGACGAGCCGCACAATGGCGTCCAGCAGGCTGACATTCAGCGGGCTGACATCGATAGCCCGCACATCAACAGGGCCTGGAGGCAAGGAGAGACCGGCCTCACTCATGACCGCGCCGACGAGGGTGGGGGCGAGTTCCAGGCGGAGACTGAGGTAGGGCCGCTCCTTCGACGCTTCGAGGACCTGACTGACGCGGGGCAGCTCAACGGTGGCCAGCAGATAGTGTAAGGGGTCGTATCGGTAGCGGCTCTCGCCCAGCAGGACCTCCTTACTGCCCTGGGCAATCACGCACAAAGATGGCGCGAGCACGCTGTGAAGCGGCTCCAGAGGCACAGAGGCGCGGGACAAGTAAAGCCCTGGGAGCGGCTGGATAGTCCCGTCGTCGCGGACGGCCCGCGCGATTCGCTCAACCAGTTCCGCGCGATGGGCGTGCGCGCGCTGCGCCTCGCGTTCCGCGCGTTCTGCCTGCTGGTTGGTCATCACATCCAGGGTCATCACATCCATAGGGGCCCTCTTCACTGGTGGCGCCGTCGCCTATCGTGACGATTTGCAGAATCAGACAATCATCTTCGACAATCATTCTACCATCCTGTGCTCCAGAGCGCCTATTATTACCGTCAGACAGAGGAAATTCCACGTGGCCCCAGGCCACGCAAGCTGGACTATTCTTCAGGCGAAGATCCGGCGTTGAGAGGAGAAGCTCTATGCGCGCAGCTGTCATGTTCGGCGCCGGGGACGTTCGTATCGAGACCGTTCCCGACGCCCGCCTGATCGATCCGGCCGACGCCCTCGTCCGCGTCACCCGCGCCGCCATCTGCGGCAGCGATCTCTGGCCGTACAAGACGATGCCACAGAGCGAGACTGGCCGCCGCATGGGCCACGAGTTCATCGGCGTCGTCGAAGAGGTTGGCGCCGACGTCCGTAGCGTCAAGCCCGGCGACCTTGTTGTCGCGCCGTTCCTTATCTCCGACGGCGCTTGCGTCTTCTGCCAGGAAGGACTGACCTCTTCGTGCCTCCACGGAGGGCGGTATGGCTTTGACGGCGTCGACGGCGGACAGGGTGAAGCGGTGCGCGTCCCCCAGGCGGACGGAACTCTCGTCCTCCTGCCGGTCGGCGTAGACGATGCGCGGATGCCGTCGCTGCTCGCCCTCACCGACGTGATGGCGACGGGCCATCACGCGGCCGTCGCCGCCAAAGTTCGCCCAGGGAAAACAGTGGCCGTTGTCGGAGACGGCGCCGTCGGCTTGTGCGGCGTGATCGCCGCCCGACGTCTCGGCGCCGAGCAGATCATCCTTCTGGGCCGCCATCCCGACCGGATCGCGCTGGCGAAAGCGTTCGGCGCAACGGACATTGTGCGCGAGCGAGGCGACGAGGCGGTTGAGCGCGTGCGCGAGCTCACCGGCGGCTTCGGCGTCCATTCCGTCCTCGAGTGCGTCGGCCTCGACCAGTCGGTGGTCACCGCGCTCAGCATCGCCCGTCCAGGTGGCGCGGTCGGCCGCGTTGGCGTACCCCAGAACGAGACGATGCCCGCGTCGCAGCTGGCGTTCTACAAGAACATCACCATCGCCGGCGGACCCGCCCCGGCGCGCGCGTACATCCCGGAGCTGCTCCCGGACGTCCTCGAAGGCCGGATCGAACCTGGCCGCGTCTTCGACCGGGTCGTGCGCCTCGACGGGGCGCCTGACGGCTACCGGGCGATGAACGACCGGGAAGCGATCAAGGTCATGATTGAATTCTGAAGCGCCCGCTCTGAACAGGAGCCGCAGCACAGACCAACCGCCTCACTCGCGCCACAGAAAGGAAATAGGCCGATGGCCGCATGGACCAGCGACGAGCTCACCAAGATCGAGGCGGCGGAGGAGCTGGAGATCGCGCCTCTACGAGGCGACGGCACGCTGCGACACCCGGTGACGATCTGGGTCGTCCGCCACGGCGACGACCTCTACGTCCGGTCCGTGAACGGGCGCGCCGCCGCCTGGTTCCGGAGCGCCCAGGCGCTCCACGAAGGCCGAATCTGGGCTGGCGGCGTCGAGCAAGACGTCACCTTCGTGGACGCCGACGCCGCCCTCAATGACCAGCTCGACGCCGCCTACCGCGCCAAGTACCGCCACTACGCCGCAAGCATCGTCAACTCCATCGTAACCCCTGAGGCGCGATCGGCGACGATCAAGCTTGTGCCGCGCGCAACGAGCGCTTAGTTCAACCACCACCTCGCTCTTGAGAACACAACTCGTCCCACTACACGGCAGACACAGGCTCGACGGCGAGATCGCCGGCTGGCCGGAAAAGGTCAGTGGCGAACACTGCCGGGCCTGATGAGGTTCTGATGGTACCGAAAAGGAGACACAATGCGGAAGCGCACGCTTGGAAACAGTCACCTGGAAGTCTCGGCCCTCGGGCTCGGCTGCATGGGCATGAGCTATGCTTACGGTCCGCCCGCGGATAAGCAGGAGATGATCTCGCTGATTCGGGCCGCTGTCGAGCGTGGCGTCACCTTCTTCGACACCGCTGAAGCGTACGGCCCATTCACGAACGAAGAGCTTGGTGGGCGAAGCGCTTACTCCATTCCGCGGGCAAGTGGTGATCGCCACCAAATTCGGGTTCAGATTTGGTCCCAACGGGGAGCAGATAGGCATGGATAGCCGGCCAGAGCACATCAAGCAGGTCGCCGAGGCCTCGCTCAAGCGGCTCAAGGTCGAGACCATCGATCTGTTCTATCAACACCGTGTTGACCCGGATGTGCCGATCGAAGACGTGGCGGGAGCGGTGAAGGACCTGATTCAGGAAGGCAAAGTCAAGCACTTCGGCCTGTCTGAAGCAGGCGCGCAAACGATCCGTCGCGCGCACGCCGTTCAGCCCGTGACAGCGCTCCAGAGCGAATACTCGCTGTGGTGGAGAAACCCTGAAGCGGAGGCGCTGCCGGCCCTGGAGGAACTCGGGATCGGCCTGGTTCCGTTTAGCCCTCTGGGGAAGGGCTTCCTCACGGGCAAGATCAACGAAACCACGACGTTCGACAAGTCCGACTTCCGCATGATCGTCCCTCGCTTTACGCCGGAAGCCCGAAAGGCGAATCAGGCGTTGGTTGATCTGCTTAGCGAGATCGGGGCGCGAAAGCAGGCGACGCCCGCTCAGATCGCGCTTGCATGGCTGCTTGCCCAGAAGCCCTGGATTGTGCCGATTCCGGGTACCACGAAGCTGGAGCGTCTGGAGGAGAACCTTGGAGCGGCTGCCGTCGAACTGACGACCGACGACCTCCGTGAGATCGAGAGCGCCGCCTCCAATATCACCGTGCAAGGGGCGCGCTACCCCGAAGAGTTGGAGCGACGGACCGGTCGCTGATCGGCGAGCGGATGTGCGCCCGCGACGCCGAGCGCGGGCGCCACTACCTTACCGGCGGCTTGAAACTCGCGTAGAATCTTTACGTCGGCTTCGACACAGCGCTCCTCACAATTGGAGCGCCCCGCAACGGAACAATCACCACCACCACGGAGAACGGCATGCAAATCACCAAGAACTCTATCCAGACCACGGCTGGGCCGCGCGAGTGGTTCACTGGCGCGGTCTACATCGATGCGGTCGCGGCGCCGTCAACTGGCTCGCGCCTGTCGGCGAGCAGCGTCCACTTCACGCCGGGCGCCCGAACGGCGTGGCACACCCACCCCAACGGCCAGACCATCTACGTCACCGAGGGCGTCGGTCTTTGCCAGCGTCGCGGCGGGCCGATCGAGGTCATCCGCCCCGGTGACCGCGTGTTCTTCGAGCCCGGTGAGGACCACTGGCACGGCGCCGCCCCCAACCGCTTCATGACCCACCTCGCGATGCTGGAGGTAGACGACGCGGGCGTTAGCGCGATCTGGGGCGAGCACGTCACTGACGAGGAGTACGGCCAGCAACCGGAGTAACCCCTGGGCCACGGCGCTGTGCCGTCGGGCGAGCGATAGCCCATCTTCGCTCACCGCGCACAGCGCTTTGAGGCGAGCGGCGCTCGGGTCTGGCCCGCCCCCTACAAGCTCATTCGTCAGACAGACCCTAGCGCGCGGCGGGAGGCAGGCCGGCCTCGAAGCAGTAGTAGATAGTCTGGCAGGGCTGGCGGAAGGCGACGACATCGCCCGCGATGCGCTCCGGCTCCACGCCCTCGACGAGCACGCGGGCGATGAAGTCCGCGACGGTCTCCATGTCCGCCTCGCCCATGCCCAGCCGCGTGACTTCGGTCGTCCCGATGCGCAGGCCGCCGGGGCGGTCCCAGTCCTCTGGACGGTCGCTGGGGATCAGGTTCTTGTTGGTGATGATGTTCGCGCGGGCCAGCCGGTGGGCGACCTCCAGCCCGCCGCCGAACTGTCGCACATCGGCGATCACCTGGTGGGTGGTGGTGTAGCCCTTGTGGGCGCCCAGCATTGGGACGCCGCGCCTGGCGAGCGCCGCGCCCAGCGCCTGCGCGTTGCGGACGATCTGCGCCATGTAGGTCTGCCCGAAGGCGATCATCTCGGCGGCGGAGACCGCCAGCGCGGCGACGCGGTTGACCTGGTGCGTGGCGGCGAGGACCGGGAAAACGGCATGGGTCAGCGACTCGGTGAGCGCCGGATCATCCCAGACGAGGATGCCGCTCTGCGGGCCGCTGAAGGTCTTGCCGGCTGAGCCAGTCATCACGGCGGCGCCCTCACGCAGCGGGGCCTGGAACTGGCCGCCCGCGACCAGGCCAAGCTGGTGCGCGCCGTCGAAGTAGACGCGGCCGCCCCACTCGGCGACAATCTCTGACATCTGCTGGATGGGGAACGGGAAGAGCGTCATCGAAGCGCCGAGCGTGACGAGCTTGGGCTGGACGGCGCGGGCGACAATCGCGAAGCGCTCCAGGTCCACCGTTAGCTCGGTCGAGTCGAATGGAATGTCCACGATATGCAGGCCGCGAACACCCGCCGGGCCGTCGGGGCGGTTGCTGGAATGCCCGCCGACCGGTTGCGCCAGGCTCATGATGAGGTCGCCGGGCTGGGTGAGCGCGGTGTACACGGCGAGGTTGCCGACCATGCTGGCGACGAGGCGGTGGTCGGCGTAGCGCGCGTTGAACGCCTGCTTGAGCAGCTCGACGCAGAGCGCCTCGATCTCGTCAATGTACTGCGTGCCAGCGAACCAGCGATTGACCGGGCCGATGTGGCCCTCGGCGGCGCGCGTGCCGACCTCGGAGGCCAGCAGGGCGCGCACGGTGGGGCTGGTGGGCGCCTCAGGGGCGAGCAGGTTGAGGCACTGCTGGCCGCGCCACCCCTCGTTGCGCTTGACCGCCGCGACGACGGCCTGCCCCATCTCTTCGGGCGTGCGGCAGGCGTCGAGCAGCTGGCGGGCCTTGCCAAGGGTGGCCGCGTCGTGGACCTCGAACTGGGCGCTGGGTGTTTGCGTCTCGTAGGATGTGGCCATGTCTGTGTCTCCTCAAGGGCTACGCCGCGATGTGGCCGGGCGCGCTAGCTGGAGCGCCGCGCGCTCTTTCCGTTCATCTCCTGAGTATCCGCCGCGTCGCTCAGGGATGAAGCGATCAACTGGCCGAGCGCCAGCCAGTTCTCTTCGACCAGCCTCGCGGCGACGGCTCCGTCGCCACGCTCACAAGCGGCAATGATCGCCGCGTGCTGCTGGACCGACTTGCGTCCCGCGAGCGAGCCGAACTGGGCGTATTCGAGGCGGCGCACTTTGGGTGTCAGGCGCTCCAGTGTCCGCGGAATCTCGCCGTTGCCCGCCGCACGCAGCAGAACGGCGTGGAACTGGTCGTCCGCCGCGATGGCCCGCTGGATGGTCGCGGAATCCAGCGCGGCGATCACCGCCGCTAAGGCGTCGTTGGCGGCGCGCATCTCCGCCAGATCTCCCGCCGTCAGGCGCGCCACGCCATGCCGCGCCGCCAGGGCGTGCAGCGCCGCGACGACCGGGAACGCCTCACGCGCCGCCAGAGCGTCGAGCGGCGCGACGCGCGTCAACGAACGTGGGGCGGTCTCCACCAGCCCTTCGTCTTCGAGCCGCTGCAGCGCCTCGCGCACAGGCGTGCGACTGACCCCAAGCCGCGCCGCCAGCTCCTGATCGCGCAGCCGCTGCCCCGGCGCCAGTTCGCCAGAGATGAGCGCGTCGCGCAGCGCGCGGTAAACCCGCTCTCGGAGCGAGAGGCTGTCGAGTGTGGTGAGTGTATTCATGCATGTAATATATCACATGCGGATTTGACCTGTCAATGCGCGGCCACCCGCTCGGTGGATTTCCGCCCAAAACACACACGCTATCCACTCACTCCACGTTTGCTCGGCCTGCTGGCATTCGCCGCGACGCGCGCCTCAGGTTCCCTTTCCTGGTAGGGGATCAGAGGAAAATAGGCCGACGCCCGCCATCACTCGTCCTCGATCCCCGTCTCCAGCGAGAGAATCGCCCCCAGCGCCCGGTCGGCCTGCGCCCTGATGTAAGGTGATTCCGGATCATGTCGCAGCGCGTAAAGCCGTCGAATAACCGCGTCTGGCACGTTGCGGTGATGCCGGAAAAACACTGAGGCAGCCTCCGCACGCACCCGCCAGCTCGGCGACGCGAGCGCCTCCGCCAGCCAGGCGAACAGGCCCGGCGAGAGCCGCTCGAACCAAGCCAGCGTTCCCGCCAGCTCCACATCCGCCGCTGGCCCGAAGAAGCTTCCCAGCGCGCCGCCCAGTAGCAGCGCCCGCGCCGCCGCCACCGCCTCTTCTACCACCGCTGGCGCCAGCTGTCGCAGCGCCGTGTACGCCGCAGACATAACGGTATCGCGGTTCTCGCCGGTCTCATCACCTAACAGTGGCGCGATCTGCGCGATCACCTCTGGCTGGCCCGCCTCTGGCCGCTCCGCCAGCAGTTTCACCGCCAGCGCGCGGGCGCCGGGGGAGTGATGGCGCAGCGTCGCCAGCAGGAACTCCAGCGGCAACGGCTCGCCGGTCGCGGCGAGCAACTCCAGCACGGCGGCAGGATCCTCCCCGCCCTGGTCATCGTACCCATCGGACTCATACCGGCTGAGCAGCTCGAAGAATGGCGCGCGCTCGAAGGGCAAGCCCAGCGTCTGGAGCAGACGCGCCCCTTCGAGGCGCGTCTCGATCTTCCACGCTGGCGGTCATCTCCCGCGCCAACGGCGCGACGCGTTCCACTATGCTGCCCACCAGGTCGGGCCTGCGCTCCAGCAGCTTGCGCAAGGGAAAAGCGAAGCCAACTTTCTCGGAAAGTGTATCCGCCTGCTCCATCCCGCCAATCACGAGCTCAAGCGCCTCAGGGGAGCCATGGTCGCAAAGTAGACCACGGATCATCCAGCGGGACCTTGTATCAGCCGTCTCGTAGACCTCTAGAGCGGCACGCGCGCCTGCATCGGTGTCACGGGCGAGCAGCGCTTCGAGCGCCACCTTGGCGCTGCTCGCGGTCCGCGCCAGCGCCAGCAGCGTGTCGGTCGAGAGCTCGGAGCCGTGGGCGCTCACCACAGCGGCGACCGCGCGCGCGTATTGCTCCTTCCAGCGCGTCTCGTCAACTACCCACTCCAGTGGCGCGGGCTCGCCCAGCGCACGGAGCGCGAGGGTGGCTACCGCGCGGGCGCCCGTCCGCTCGATGCGCTCATCTGCATGCGCGGCCCACAGCGTCTCACGCCGCGCTCGCGTCAACATCCGCGCCACCTCCTCAGGAGAGGAAGACAGATAGCTCTGCTTTGGATCGCACACCAACTCCAGCAGATGCGCCGCAACGGCGTCAGGGAGGGCGGCGCCGTCGGGCGGGAGCGCGGCAAGCGCCTGCCGCACGGTTTCCCGGTTGTCGCTGGACAGGTATTCCAGCCAGAGCGCTTCGGGCAGCGCCGTTCCCTGCGCCTTCAGCAGTTCGATGGCCGTAGACCGCTGATGAAAGAGCGTCCGATGATCGCGCATAATAGCCAGGATCGTCTCGGGTGGAAAGACCACACCGCGCTGGGCGAGTGGGATACACGCGCGCATGGCCGCCCCTCGCACATCCCTATCCACGCTCCCCAGCGCTGTTCGCAGCGCATCCAGCGACGCCGAGCCTCCTTCCTTCGCCAGCAACGAGATCGCCAGCGCGCGCGCATGCGTCGAGCGGTCGCGCAGGGCGCCTAGCTCGCTCTCTACGACATCACTCGCACCTGCCGAGAGCAAGCGCTCAGCCGCACGCATCCGACGATATCTGTCTTTGCTGTCGCGCAGCGTTTCCGACAGTATGGGCAGCGCCATGTCAGGCGCGATCCTGAGCAGGCCGCGCGTTGCCTGTTCCCAGAGGACCTGGTCCCTGTCAAAGTCACGTGCGATGGCGAGAAACACGTCGAGCGGCGGGTTGGGAAGGTCAGCCAGCGCGCTGATCGTCGCTCCATCCTTGGGGCCAGTGATGAGTTGATCGCGCGCCTTCTCGGAACCTGCGAGCGCCAGCGCCTTGAGCGCGGCGAGACGGACATACGGAGGGACCTGCTCCGTGATCTTCCAGAGAATCTCCGGCGTCACGCGCTCTCCCATCTTGATGAGCGCCCGCGCCGCCGCCGATCTCACCGAGCGATCGTCATCATCCAGCATGGCGACCCATGGCTCTAGCGGCCCCAGATCACCCATCTTGATGAGCGTCTGCTCCGCCGCTTGCCGGGTATAGGAATCATGATCGCGCAGCGCCGCGATGATCGCTGGTAGCGCCGCTGGATCTCCAGTCTTTCCCAGAGCCTCAACTATGGTTCTGCGGATAATCGTCTTCGGATCGGTCGCATAGGGCAAGAGCGCCGCGACCGGCAATACGTAGTGTGGAAGGAAACCACAAGCGAAGCTGCGCCATTCCGGGTCAGCCAGCAGCTCCGCCACCATCTCCGTTGACAGCGCTCTTCCAATTCCGAGGCTCGTCATCGCCTCCTGGGCGATCTTCTTCTCTTGGTCCTGTGTCAGCGCGCGCAGGCGCGCCAGCGCATAGACCGACCGCAGCGAGACGACGAGCTGGAAGATCCTCCCTCCGTCACCCTCGCGCGCGATGCGCTCGCGCTCCTCCGCAATGAGCGCGTCCACCACCGGATCAACCAGCGCGGCGGGCAGCGCGCCGATATCGGCGGCCACCTCCCGCGCGCGGGTGGTCAGCGCGTCATTGTAGCCCGCCAGGCCTCGGCGCGACGCGCTGAGCCAGACCTCCAGCACACTCCGCTGGGTCTCGGCCAGCGCGCCTCCTGCGTTCGCGTCGCCGTCGAGCGCGTCGGGTAGCTCGCTCACACAGCGCGCCGCCAGCGCGAATCCCAGCCCGCCGGGGTCGCCTTCCTCCGCCTCGCGCTGCGCCAGCAGCGCCTGTACCCAGCGCAGCGCTACGGAGGCGCCATTCACCAGCAGCCCCAGCGCGCCGGTCATCAGCCGCAGCGGCTCCGTCCACCGGCTATAGAGCCGCTTGCTCCACGCCAGGTTCCAGGCCCGCGCCCGCTCCGCCTCGTCTCTAGAGGTCAGCCCGTCCGCCAGCGCCTCGCCCGCCAGATACTCCTGGAAGCTCAGGTGCCGGAACGCGCAGGGTCCCACGCTCGGCGTCTCGATCAGCCCCGCCCGCGCCACCTGCCACAGCGCGCGCTCTGCCTCCGCCGCGCTCACAGGTGGCTCAGCCCCGCCTAGCGCCGCCAGCGCCTCCGCCCTCGTGAACGTCCGGCCGCGCTGCTGGAACAGCCGCAGCGCCGCCAGCGCGAGCCGCCGCCGCAACGCCGCCCGGCGGTCCGCCTCCGGCTCACGCGCCGCCAGCGCCGCCTCCACCACCGCGCTGTAGAGCCCCGCCCGGCGCGCGGGCAGCGCCCCCTCACGCGCGTAGACCAGCGCCGCCAGGCTCAGCAGCAGCGGATTCTCCGCCCAGGCGCGCGTCTGTGGGCGCTCCTCCAGCGCATCCACCAGCGCCGTCGGGCTCAGCCGCTCCTCCAGCGTCCCTGATCCATCTGAGCCAGCCACATGGCCCAGCCGCCGCAGCGCGGGCAGCAGGCGCCGCGCCATCTCCAGCCGCGCCGCGCGGTCCAGCGGCAGCAGCTCCCACTCGCGATAGCGCCCCTCGGTAAACTGCCCACCTTTGTATTCCGTGAACCGCGAGCCGATGATCCAGACCCCGCCCGGCTGCGCCGCCCACGCGTTCAGCCGCGCGATCATCTCCCCGCGCCGCGCCGGCTCTACTTCATCCAGCCCATCCAATAGGAAGA
This sequence comes from uncultured Chloroflexia bacterium, assembly GCA_963809385.1. GTDB lineage: Bacteria > Chloroflexota > Ktedonobacteria > Ktedonobacterales > JADMIN01 > JAKAIY01. The sequence continues at coordinate 408,557 of CAWEJL010000004.1, forward strand.
TCGCTTCCCGCCGCTCCACCGTCTCACGCGCCAGGCGGGCCACCGCGTCGCGCCCCTCCTGGCTTATGTCCTCTCCAGCCTCGTCCAGCAGCGCCCGCGCCGCCTCGGCCGCGGCGTCCGCCAGCGCCAGGCCTGACGCCGCTAGCCCCGGCAGCGTCAGGTAGAGTGGCAGCGGTGCGGCGCCTCCCGCCTCATCCGCCACCAGCGCGCGGCGCGCGGCCACCGTCGCCAGCCGGTGGAGCGTGGTCGTCTTGCCGGAGCCCGGCCCACCCAGGATCACGATGCGCCCCTCAGGACTCTGCGCCAGCGCCTCCTCAGCGTGCGCCGCCACCGGCGTCTTTCCCTGCGTCTTTCCCTGCGCTCCGCCGGGCGCCATGCCGTCCGCGCGCCGTTCCCGCGCCTCCACTTCCTCCCGCTCGGCGCCGCCCTGCCGCTCCGCTCCGGCCACCAAGGGCGTCTGGCGCAGCCGCAGCGGCTGATAGATTGGCTCCAGCGCCAGCGTCATCCGCTCATCTGGCGCCGGCAGCAGCGCCACCCCATACTGGCGCAGCGCCGCCCGCAGATACCGCTCGCGCGCCAGCGTCCGGTCCCTTTCACCCGCCATATTCCCCCGTCTCCTTACTTCTCCTGGCCGCACCGTTGCTTCATGCGCCACATGCTATCACGCTGGCCAGGAAATGGGGAAATCACGGAACGTTCGCTCCTCGCGCGCGTCAAGGACGCGAGGGCGCAGTGAGCTCTGGTCGCTCGCGTGGCCTATCCGCGAGCGAACCGGAGGGGTCGCCATGTACACAGGCGGGCAGGCTCAGCGGGCGGCGGGGCTGGCCTGCGACGACTGGGGAGTCTGGGCGCTCGGGGCGCTCGGGGCAGCTTCGCGGGCCGCCACAGCCTCGGCGTAGACGCCGCGTAACTCCGGCGGGAGCAGGGCGGCGATGCGGGTCATGATCTCTTCGCCGCCGCGCGCCACGTCGTCCTTGGTGTAGCGCCCGCCATCCTCGTTGAGCTTGAACGGCTCGCCGTAGCGCACGGTGACAGTCGGGCGGCGGAAGAAATACTGGCCCTTGCGGAAGACCGCCGGACTGTTGATGATGGCGACCGGAACGATCGGCGTATTGGCGCGCAGCGCGATCAGCGCCACGCCTGGCAGGCCGCGAATCATCGCGCCGCCGGAGCGGTGGCCCTCCGGGAAGATCGCCACCACCTCGCCCTGCCCCAGCAGCCGCAGGGCGGTCCGCAGCGACTCGCGGTCACCCTCGCCGCGCCGGACGGGGAACGCGCCCAGCAGGCGGATCATGCCGCCGACAACGCGCGCCTGGAACAGCTCGATCTTGGCCATGTAGTGGGCGATGCGCGGAATCTTGTAGGCGACGAGCGGGATGTCAATCCAGGCGGCGTGGTTTGACGCCAGCATCACCGGGCCAGTCAGCGGCACATGCTCCAGCCCTTCGAGCCGCAGCTTGAACAGGGCGGGGAAAACGAGGGTCGCTACGCCGCGCATCATCTTGTAGAACCAGGGCGTCGCTGTGCCATCGTGCGTCACCTCGCGGCTGGCGGTCACCTTCGGCGCGACATACGCCCCCTCGCGGTCGGCGCGGCGCGGCTTCGCGGGCGGCGCCACGGGCGCGGGCGGCTCCGGCGCGGGGGAGATGACGGCGGGCGCGCGGGTGGCGAGGCGCTCGTTCAGGAGCGCGACGATCTGGTCCACCACAGCGTCGAAATGGCCGTCAGCGTTCTCGACGGTGACGGCGTCGGTGGCGAGCGTCATCTGGCCGGCGTCGCGCGCGTCGCGCGCCTCGATGTCCGCCAGCACGCGGTCGAGGCCGGGCGCCTCCTCGCCCATATCGGCGACGAGGTCGGCGTGACGGCGGCGGGCGCGCTCCGCGGCGGGGGCGCGCAGGTCAATCTTGAGCGTCGCGCCGGGTAGCACGACCAGGCCGATGTCGCGGCCCACCATCACCACATCGTGCGAGTCCGCCATCTCGCGCATGGCGGTGATCAGCGCCTCGCGCACCTTGGGGTGGCGCGCGACCGCCGAGACGCTCTCCGCCACGCTCAGGGTGTGGATGTCCGGGGTGATGTCCTCGCCGCCGGCCAGCACGGTATACTGGCGGCCATCGGCGACGGTCGGGCGCGTGATGTGAACCGGCGCCGCCGCGAGCAGAGCCAGCAGCGCCGCCTCGTCATCAACGGGCGTGTCCCGCCGCAGCGCCATAACCGTCAGCGCGCGATAGAAGGCGCCGCTGTCAATGTAGAGGTAGCCCAGCCGCTGGGCCACGCGCTCACCCACGGTGCTCTTGCCCGCGCCCGCCGCGCCATCTATCGCGATCTGCGCCGTCCGGCTCTCATCGCTCATCTCTCGCCCTCACGCGCGTCCCGGCGCGTCCGCCGCCACACGGAATCGCGGCTACCGGGAACGCCCCGCGCAATTATAGCATGCGCGGCGACCTCACCCCCTGGCCCCCTCTCCCGTGGGGAGAGGGGAAATGAGGAAGAGCGTTAGGCCTGGGTGAGCGTGGCGGGGTCGAAGGCGGAGACTGGCGAGCGTCTCGCTATCGGGAGCCTCGGCGCCCGCCGCGATGGCGTCGCGCCAGGCGTCCATCTTGGCGTCGTCGTTGACCATCAGCGCGGCGCGGATGATCCCATCGCGGACAAAGACAGCGGTGAAGGTGTGGCTCGCCATGTGGCCACGGATGGTCACCTCGTCGTCGGGCGAGGGGTAGCCGAGCATATTGAGCGCGAGGTCGAACTGGTCGGAGAAAAAGTAGGGGACGTGGGTATAGCGCTCGTCGCCGCCGGTCATGTTCGCCGCCGCGGTCTGGCCGCTGCTGATGGCGTTGTCCCAGTGCTCGAAGTGGAAGCGCCCCATGACGGGGTCGGGGTAGGCGGCGATATCGCCCGCCGCCCAGACATCTGGCGCGGAGGAGCGCAGGTGGTCATCCACCATCACGCCGTGGCGCGGGTCCACGTTGATCCCCGACGCGCTGGCGACCTCGGTATTGAGCTGGATGCCGACGCCAACGATCACCAGATCGGCGGCCAGGTCTAGCGGCGACTCGGTACCGTCAGTGGCGGCGATGCGCACGGCGGCGACGCGCCCATCCGGCCCGGCGATGAACTCGCGCGGCGCATGGCCAAAATGGAATACCGCCCCGCGCGCCATGAATTCGCTCTGGAGCCAGGCCGAAAGGTCATCCGTTAGCATGCCGGGCCAGGCGCGCGCCACCGGGTCTACAATCGCCACGCTGGCGCCCTTGAAGAGGGCGTTGCTGGCGGTCTCCAGGCCGATAAAGCCGGACCCAATGACTACCACGCGCAGGCCATGCGTGGTCAGCCGCTCGCGAATGGCGGTGGCGTCGTCCAGCGTGCGCAGCGCCATGACACCGGGCAGCGCCGCGCCGGGAACGCTCAGCGCGCGGGCGCGGCCACCCGTCGCGATCAGCGTCTTGCCGTAGCCGATCACCGAGCCGTCAGCGAGCGTCGCCGTCTTGCCGGCTGTATCCAACTGGCTCACGGGCGCGCCCTGGAGCGTCTCGACCCGCTGCTCCGCGTACCACGGTGGAAGCTGGACGTAGACGCCGCCAGCGCCGTAGGTCCCATCAGGCCCGATCTCGCCGCGCAGATACTCCTTGGAGAGCGGCGGGCGGTGATAGGGAGCGTGAGGCTCGGCCGCCACGATCAGGATCGAGCCGTTCGCGTCGCGCTTGCGGATCTCTTCAGCGGCGGTGGTCGCCGCGAGGCCGCCACCAATCAACAGATAGTCCACACGTCGCTGTGGGGTCGCTGGGGTCGTCATCGCAGCCTCCATCACGCGCGTTACGCGCTCACCGATGAGCGCTCCGGGATGTTGGGAGCGGAAAACCGGCAGGCGCGAAACACCCGCCACGCGGTAATCTCACGCCAGGCGGCGCTCCCTGCCGCTAACTGGCGTAATATGGAGTTGAGAGGCGATCTGGCGTGACTACGGGCGCGGGGCAGCCTCTTCATCGCGCACGGCAGGCAGCGCCTGCTGCGCTTCCGCCGGATCTTTGCCCTCGCGCATCGCCTTCTGGAATGACTTGATGGTCTGCCCGGCGGCGGAGCCGATCTCTGGCAAACGCTTGGCGCCAAATACCAACAACGCGACAAGCAGGATTGGAATGAGCACATCCCAATGTCCAAGGAATGGCATACCTACGCCCCTCTCACCGTCCCCGCTCGTGGCATGACGCGCGGCCCATGCTGACCAGCGCGCTGATACAGACGGCTTCAACATGAGTATACGCGGGCGAGTTGCGCCATGCAACGCTACGCGCCCGCATAGACCGTCGCGGGCTTCAGGTTCACGCCGGATAGAAGGGCAGGTCAGGAAAGAAGTCGTGCGGGTGGCGTGGGTCGGGCAGCGTTAGCGTGATGACCACCATGCCCGAAGTGGTCGGCGGCTCGATGACAACGCGCCCCCCAACGCGCTCGATGTCGCGTCGCGCCTGCTGGACACGCGCGACGCTCTCCTGGCGGGAGAGCAAGGCCTGATATCGTTGAAACGCCACATTCCACTCCTATCCTAATGTCGATCTGTCCGCGCATTCGCACGGCGCCGCGCTCCTCGCGGCGGCGCTGGCTCCTATCCAGCGGAGCGCCCTTGCTCCACCTGAGCCGTTCTCACACTTCGCTTGCTATCCTACAGCGTCTGTCAAGCGCGCGCTATACGGCGCATCCAATTGGTTAGAGTTGGTTAGAAAAAGATGATAGACAAGCAAGGCGCAACACGGTAGAATACGCGCACGTACACAGAACAAGGTACTATGGCGCGGCGTTTTCACCTCGCGTATGGCTCACTCATCGCGTGTGGACTGGCCCGGCTTGACCGGTTGGCTCGCTGACGCTTTCAAACGGGAGGAGAAACCCCCATGCCAACCTCGACGAATACAGATACCCAGACGGCGACAAAGCGTATGGGCGCTATGGCCAGCATTATTCATTTGCCGCGCACGTTCAAGGTCGCCGGGAACGTGATGAAGGACGAGCGCGTCAACATCATGCCCAAGATCATGTTTGTGGGCGGTATCGTCGCCCTGCTGGCGGCGCTGCTCACTCCGGAGGCGTTCGCTGAGGCAATCAACCTGATCCCAGGATTGGGGCAGCTTCTCGGCGTGCTGGAGATACCCGTTGATGGGGCGGTGGACTGGATCGCGCTCGGCATCGCGGCGCTGAACCTGATGAAGCTGTTCCCGCAGGATGTCGTCAACGAGCATTACGACAACGTGACAGGGCACTCCAAGCCGACTGGCCCAATTGTGGACGCGGACCCGGAGGGCTAAAGGCCCGCAGTCGCTCCTCCGCCGCCCGTCTGAACCGTGAATCCTGAATCAGCCTGAGTCTGGAGTTCATACCGCATGGCGCGCGACCTCACCCCCAACCCCCTCTCCCACGGGAAGAGGGGGTTCGCCTTGTTCCAGCGGCTGAAGCCGCGCCTAGGGGCCGGTGACCGCGAATCCCACCCGCGCGGGCGTGGAGCGGAGCGCTCGCCGCGCTGGAGGCGAGGGCTTGCGCCACTGCTAGCGCTGGCGCTGCTGAGCGCGCTGCTGGCGGGCTGCGCCATCCATCCTGGCGGGGAGCAGATCGCGTGGCAGGTGGGCGATCAGTTGTGGGTGGCGAACCCCGACGGCTCGAACGCGCGGCAGATCGCGCCGCAAGAGGTCGCGGGCTACGCCTGGTCGCCCGACCATCACGAGCTGACGTTCCGCTTCAGCGCCTCCGCCAGCCCGCCGCCCGCCGGAGCGCCCTGGGCGGCGCCGGAGACCCCCTCCGAGATTGCGGTAGTGAGCATCAGTGGCGGGCAGGCGACGCAGATCACGCCGACCGGCGGTGGCCTGGTCCGCAGCGACGCCTGGTGGAACCCGAACGGCAATCGCCTGCTGTATCGCGAGTACGGCTCTGGCGCGGCGCTGGCGGCGGTCTACTTCGATTCGCAGAATGACCAGCCGGTGGGCATCGCGCGCAAAGTCGTGCTGGACGCCGCCGCGCTGCCCACGCTCTCGCCGGATGGCATGCGCGTGGCGGTGATTGACCCCAGCGGCGCCGTGCGGGTGGGCGCGCCCGCGCAGACGGGGGCGGTGGTAGCGCACGGCGCGGCGCTGACGCTGCCAGGAACGGGACGGCCCGCGCGGCTGCTCTGGCGCCCCGGCCACGATCAGTTGCTCTACCCCACCGCTGGCAATGGCGCGGACGCGACCACACTGCAACTACTCGATCTGGCGTCGGGAAAGACCACGACGATCACCAGCATAACCGGTCTGCGTGACGTCGATTTCTCCCCGGATGGCTCGAACCTGCTGCTCGATACTCCCAGCGGCATGCTGATCTGGCCGGTGAATGGACAGGCGCCGCGCGGAGTGATCCCAGAGAGCGACCCACTGGCGCAGGCCTGGTGGTCGCCGGATGGGCGCCGTTTGCTGGTGGGGGATAGCGCCGGGACTGCGGACTTTACAGCGCCGCCAGCGGCTGGCGCGCCCAGGCCACCCTGACCTACGCGACGCCGCTGAACGAGCCTGCGACCAGCGCCGGGACGCCCTGGCGGCCCGCGACCGCCAACCCGTGGAGCCCGGACGGGTCTGCGCTTGTCTTCGCCAGCGGCCCGGCCCAGTGGCAGGGCGCCAACCTTGCGACGCCACGGAGCGGCCCAGCGGGGATCTATGTGGAGCAGGTCGGCGCAAATGGCCCAACGGGCAACGCGCCTCGCTGATCGCCAGCGGGAACGTGAAAGCCCCTAGCTGGGGCTATAGCGACCCCTCGACCGTGCTGCTGACGGCGGCGGCGGGGTAAGGGAGGGAGCGAGCGGCGGGCGGACAGGACTGGGCGGACAGCCAGTGCGGATAAATCCGCGGCTAAGGGCCTGCGGGCCGCGAAGCCCGCCTTCGCGGGCTGGGACGCGGTGGCGGCGCCTTGCGACCTGCGATGCGACCTGCGATACTGTGACTGCTCGTGAATGTGCGCCATGAATGGAGCGCCGCGATGACAGCCACCCCGACGAAGACCGCGCAACCCCACCGTAGTCCCGCCTCTATCGCCGCGCTGACGCTGGCCTGGCTGGCGCCGCTGGCCATTCTGGGTATGGCCACCTATAACGCGCTGCCCTATCTGCGCGGCGCGCTCCCTCCACTCCCGCTGACGCTCCTGGAGGGGCTGCTCACCCCGCCGGGCCTGGCGCCGCCACGCAATCTCGCGCCGCTTGTCCCAGCCGGGATGGGCGCGCTGCTCGTCTTCCTGCTGCTCGTCCTCGTCCCGCTCACCTTCTGGCCGCACGCCGTCGTGCCCGTCAAGGAGCCTCTCGCGCCCACTCACCCCGCGCCAGTGGACCCGCCCACCGTTGAGGAGCCCACGCTCGCCACCGCGCCCGTCGAGGCGGCTCCCGTCGAGGCGCCGCCGGAATCCGTGCAAGCCATCGCCGCGCCCACCGCCCCAACTCCGCCTGAGTCGCGCCCCCTCGCCCCGCAGGGAGAGGGGGTAGGGGGTGAGGCTCCCACATCCCCGCGCGTCTTCATCAGCCACAGCAGCGCCGACAACAGCTTCGGCGTAAAAGTCGAGCGGCGTCTGAAGGAGAAACTGGGCGAGGACGCCGTGTTCTACGACAGCGACGGCGGGCTCGTTGGCGGCGATGTGTGGCCGCTGCGGCTCCAGCGCGAGATACAGGAGCGCGACGTGTTCGTGCTGATCCTCTCGCCTGAGGCCTTCGCCTCGCGTTGGGTCGAGGCCGAGTTCATGCAGGCGCTGCGGCAGGAGCGCAGTGTGGGCGGGAAAGCCATCGTTCCCGTCCTGCATGAGGAGACGGACGCCTGGCCGTGGCTGCTGAATTACCAGTGGGTGCGGTTCACGGAGCGTCTGTTCGATGACGCCTTCGCGGAGTTGCTGGAGGCGGTGCGGCTGGGACACTCGCGCATGGCGGAAACGGCGGGGTTGCGCGGTGAGCGCGAGGGGCCACCCTTCGAGATGGACGCGCTGCCAGCCCCAGGGCGCTTCGTGGGGCGCGTATCGGAGATCGATTGGGCGCTGCGGCGGCTGGCCCCGGAGCTGCTGCCGCCGCGAGCAGACGCGCCAGACCCGGCTGAGGACGCGGAGAAGGTGGCCGCCATCGCCGCCGCCAACGGGCTGGCCGGCATCGGCAAGAGCGCGCTGGCCGGGCGTCTCGCGCGCATCCTCTACGAGACCCGACGTTATCCCGATGGCATCGCTGTAGTAGCTTGCAACGGCTTGACGGACCCGGTGGCGGTCCTCAAGCAGGTCCTGCGGCGGTTCGATCCGCTCGGCAGCGAGCCAAAGGAGAGCGATCTGGACGGCCTGCGCCGGGTGGCGCGGAACGTTTTCGGCCAGGGGCGGCGGGCGCTGGTCGTGCTGGATAACGTGGAGCCGGAGTGGGATGTGCAGGATGTGACGGCGCCGCTGCGCGAGGCGGGCGCCGCTCTGCTGCTGACCTCGCGCCAGCCGCTGCCCACCGCGGCCATCCCCGCCAGCGCCAGCCGTGAGCTGGAGCTGCTCGCGCCAGACGAAGCGCTGGACGTGTTCATCGAGAACTACCAGCAGGGCGGCGATCCGCCTCTGGATGACGCGCGCCGCGCCGCCATCGCGCGCATCGTGGCGGCGCTGGGCTTGCACACGCTGGCGGTCAAGCTAGCCGCGCCGCGCGCCCGTGGACGCCTCCTGGCGACCGTGGCGCATGAATACGAGACCAACCCGCGACTGGCGCTGATGCTGCGGGAGAAGCAGGGCAAGCGCACGGAGGCGGTGGAGGTGGTCATGGAATCGAGCGTGGTCAGCCTGCCGCCCGCCGCGCGGCGGCTCTTCGCCGCGCTCTCCGCCTTCGCGGCGCTGGATATCGGGCGTAAGGCCGCGCTGACGCTGGCGGAGGAGGCGCTGGAAGACCGCGACGCTGGGGGCAGCCTGGCCGCGCTGGAAGATCTGCGGCTGGTGGACCCCTACGGCGCCGAGGCCATCCCGCCGGACGCGGAGGATGAGGAGGACAGCGCCGACCGCGACCGCCTGCGGCTGCATCCGCTCGTCCGCGCCTACGCCCGCGACCTCTTCGACGCCGAGCGAACGATTCCAGGTGACACATCCTGGACGGCGGATGAGCGCCAGCGCGTCTTCGCCGCCATCGCTGAGTGGTACGCGAACTACGCCAGCGTGACGGCTAACGAGGCAAAGGACGCCGACGAGCGCAACATCCTCGGCGCGCTCGCCTGGTGCGCTACCCACAGCGCGGACCGCCCGCTGGCGCGCATCTGCGATGGCATGGCCAGCTACTGGGATACGCGCGGACGGACGGATGACCGCAAGCGCTACCTGCCGCTGGCCGTCGAAGCGGCGCGGCGGCTGGCGGCAGGCCAGCGAATCGAGCGACGATGGCCTGCTGCTGGCGCGCCTGCTACGGTTGTGCGCCGAGCTTCAGCAGATGCTTGGCGAAATCCCCACCGCCCGCGCGCTCGCTGGGGAGAGCCTGGGGCTACGCAAACGCTACGATGACCTGCGCGGCGAAGGGATCACGCTCAGCCTGCTCGGCGACCTGGACCGCCAGGCGGGCGACCTGCCCGCCGCCCGCGCCGCCTACACCCGCTATCTGGAGATCATGCGCGCCGTGGGCGACCTGCGCGGCGAGGGCGTGGCGCTCAGCAAGCTCGGCGACCTGGACGCGCCAGGCGGGCGACCTGCCCGCCGCCCGCGCCGCCTACACCCGCTATCTGGAGATCATGCGCGCCGTGGGCGACCTGCGCGAAGAGGGCGTGGCGCTCAGCAAGCTCGGCGACCTGGACCGCCAGGCGGGCGACCTGCCCGCCGCCCGCGCCGCCTACACCCGCTATCTGGAGATCATGCGCGCCGTGGGCGACCTGCGCGGCGAGGGCGTGGCGCTCAGCAAGCTCGGCGACCTGGACGCCCAGGCGGGCGACCTGCCCGCCGCCCGCGCCGCCTACACCCGCTATCTGGAGATCATGCGCGCCGTGGGCGACCTGCGCGGCGAGGGCGTGGCGCTCAGCAAGCTCGGCGACCTGGACCGCCAGGCGGGCGACCTGCCCGCCGCCCGCGCCGCCTACACCCGCGATCTGGAGATCATGCGCGCCGTGGGCGACCTGCGCGGCGAGGGCGTGGCGCTCAGCAAGCTCGGCGACCTGGACGCCCAGGCGGGCGACCTGCCCGCCGCCCGCGCCGCCTACACCCGCTATCTGGAGATCATGCGCGCCGTGGGCGACCTGCGCGAAGAGGGCGTGGCTGAATACAGTCTGGCGCAGGTCCTGGAGGCGCTGGGCGAACTCGATGAGGCGGAGACGCTGCATCGCGCATCGCTGGCGATTGGGTATCGGGTGCAAAGCCCGCAGGATGTGGCCGATTCGCTGGCAGAGCTAGGCCGCTTCCTCGTCCAGCATGAGCGCGGGCGGGATGAAGGCTGTCGTATGCTAGCGGAGGCGGTTCCGCTGTACGAGCGGCTGGGGCAGCCGCAAAGCGTGGCGCGGGTGCGGCGGACAGCGGAGGCGCTGGGGTGTGAGCTACCTGCGGCGAACTGGGCGCTGATGTGAGTTGAGATAGAGGAGGAGGAATAGACGATGACGGATGCGAACGGGCGCAAGCCAGGGGCGGGCGGCGAGAACGAAGATGAGGGCGGCATCGAGGACCTCAACAACGAGGAATACGATACGATGGCGCTGCTCGACCAGCTGGAGTCGCTGGAGGAGGAGATGGAGGAGCTAGGCGTGAAGACGCTCGACGAGGTCCGCCAGCGCATCCGCGACCTGCACGAGAAGCTGGGGGAGTAGGGGGCCTCATCCGGCCTTCGGCGTAGCGTTCTCCTCTGCGGAGGAGAACGCCTGTAGCAAGCGTTTCTCGCGGGGCGAGAGATCCGCCTACCACCAGTCTCGCGCAGGGGGTCCTCGTCGGCCTCGCAGTGGGTTCCCCTCCTGCGGGTCGGGCTCCCGCATGAGGCGCTCAGGGTGGGTTCATCGCCCGCGGGCTCGCAGGTCCCCATCCCCTTAGAACATCTCGTCGCCCCAGAGCAGCTCGACCTTGCCGAAGGTCACCATGTCGCCGGGCTGGACGCCAGCGTCTTCGAGCGCCTGAAGGACGCCGAGCTTGCGCAGCTGCACCTCCAGACGGTCCATGCCCTCGGTGCTATCGGGGTTGGTCATCGCCACCATGCGCTCGATGCGCTTGCCGCGCACGCGGAAGCCCTCCGGCATGCGCTCGACGGTGTAGGCGTCATCCGACTGCGGGCGCAGGGTCGGGCCGGAGGCGGCCACCGCTTCCATCGGATAGCGGGCGCGGGCCTCGGCCTCGTCGCGGCGCATCTCGATCAGCCGCAGCGAGGTCAGATTGAGCAGCTCCTGCACGCCCTCATTGGTGGCGGCGGAGATGGCGAACGCCGTGTAGCCCGCCTCCTCCGCGCGCTGCTTGAGCGCGGGCCAGCGGTCGCGCGCCTCGGCCAGGTCCATCTTGGTCAGCACGATGATCTGCGGGCGCTCCGCCAGGCCGTGGCCATACTCCGCCAGCTCGCGGTTGATCGCCTCGAACTCCGCCCACGGCTCCTCGGTCGAGATGCCGTCAATCAGGTGCAGCAGCAGGCGGCAGCGCTCGACGTGGCGCAGGAACTCGTGGCCCAGGCCGACGCCCTGCGCCGCGCCCTCGATCAGGCCGGGGATGTCGGCGATCACGAAGCTGTAGTCATCGCCGCGCGTCGGGTCGCCGATCACGGCCACGCCCAGGTTAGGCGTCAGCGTGGTGAAGGGGTAGCTGGCGATCTTGGGTTGGGCGGCGGTGACGACCGAGAGCAGCGTGGACTTGCCAGCGTTGGGATAGCCGACCAGCCCGACATCGGCGATCAGCTTCAGCTCCAGCGCGACCTCGTGGTCCTCGCCCGGCTCGCCCAGCTGCGCCTCGCGCGGGGCCTGGTTGGTGGAGGTGGCGAAGTGGACGTTGCCCAGCCCGCCGCGCCCGCCACGCGCGATCATCACGCGCTGCCCCGGCTCGGTCAGATCGGCCAGCGTCTCCCCTGTCTCCGCGTCGCGCACGACGGTGCCCGCCGGAACCTTGAGGACCAGATCATCGCCCGCCGCGCCGTGCATCTTCTGGCGCCCGCCATTCCCGCCGGGGGTCGCCTTGTGCTGCGGGTTGTAGTGGTAGTCCACCAGCGTATTCATGCCGGTGTCCGCTTCCAGGTAGATGCTGCCGCCGCGCCCGCCGTCGCCGCCATCCGGCCCGCCGAGCGGCGCGAACTTCTCGTGGCGCATATGGGGCGAGCCGTTACCGCCGCGCCCAGCCTTGGCAATGATCTTTGCCCGATCGTAGAACTGCATTGTATTTCCTTCTCCCCCATGCGCCGCTAGCGAACGGCCAGCGCCGCCATACGACAACGGGGCGCGCCAATCCGGCGCTCTCCGGCGGCGCTTGCCCGCCGAAAAGCCTGATGGCCGCCCCGCGTGATGTCGCGTGATGTCTGGTGGGCCCAGCAGGGATCGAACCTGCGACGAATCGGTTATGAGCCGACTGCTCTGCCGCTGAGCTATGGGCCCGTGCGGCGTCAGTGTATCACATTCAGCGGCGGAAAGCGGGCGGAAGAAGCGGGCGGCGCGATGGGCTATACTGGGGTGAGCGCGCATGCCCCCTGGCGCGGGCGATACCCGCGACGGACGCCACTCAAGCGCGGCTCAAGGAGACGTTCCCGATGATTTACAATGTCGCCCAGTTGATGAAATCGGCGCCCGGCACGACGATGGATGTCGAGCTAGATAACGAAGATGAGCTCGATCTGCGCGAGAGCGAGGCTGAGCTGGTGGGGCTGGTGGAGGGCGAGCTGCGGCTGCACCGCACAAACCAGGGCATCTACGTGGACGGGATGATCACCGCGCCCGTGCGCCTGCAATGCACGCGCTGTCTGCGCGACTATACCGAGACGCTGGAGTTCCCGCTCCGCGAGGAGTTCTACCCGACGGTGGATGTCACCAGCGGCACGCCCGTCTCCGGCCCGCACGACGACGACGCCTTCCCCATTGACAGCCACCATCAGGTAGATCTGCGTGAGCCGATCCGCCAGGCGCTCGTGCTGGCGCTGCCGATGAAGCCGCTGCACAGCGAGGACTGCGCCGGCCTCTGCCCGCGCTGCGGCAAGGACCTCAACGACGGCCCCTGCGGCTGCCCGCCAGAGGAGGCCGACGAGCGCTTCGCCGCGCTGCGCGAGCTGTTCTCCAGCAATGGCGACAACAGCGCGAACTAGCAAGCGAGCACATTGACCCGCTAAAGGGGCAGAGGCGCCATTCGCCCCTGCCCCTTTACGACACGTACGCCAGGGAAGATACGCCAGCAGTGGGCCTGCGGCGCGCTATTCAGCGGGGACGTCCGTTCCTTCAGCAAGCCCCGCCAGCCAGCGCGCCGTCATGCGCGCCGAGCGCAGGCGGATGAAACGCGCGCCCGCCGCCTCGGGCAGCGTGGGGATCAGTGGATACTCCCGCTTGTGCTTCGGCCGCTGCTGGATGATCCACAGGAACAGCGAGTCGCGGGTGAAGAATTGCTCCCACAGCCGCTCGCGGTTGCCGCTCCACAGCTCGACGCCGGCTACGCCGCGCCAGACCGTGCGCCGGAAGAGCCGCGCCATCACGAATGGCAGTGGATAGTCCAGCCAGACGAATCGCCGTCGCGCGCGGCCAGACCTGATCGCGAGCAAGCGAATAATTGCCATCCACCACCCAGGCGTCGCCCGCCGTCGCCTCCGTCACTTGCTGGCGAAAGACCTCGCGCGGCGTCTGCGTCCAGTTCGGCTCCCAGAACAGCGCGTCTAGCTCGATGTGCGGCGCGTCCAGCGCGCGGCCCAGCGCCGCCGCCAGCGTCGTCTTGCCCGATCCCGACAGGCCCAGCACGACGACCCGGCTCCCCAGCGCCGCCCGCGCCACGGCGCTTTCCGGCGGAGCCACATCCATCTGGCTCGCCGGCTCAGGATGCGCCATGTTCCATCGCTCCTTCCATTACCTCGCGGAGACAAAGCGCTAGAGCATAGCACATCCCGGCCTGCGCTCGCCAGGCTACGGCGTCAGCCGGTTGATGTCGCGCGGGAAGAGTGTCACCAACTTGACGCTGGGCGCGCCGGTCAGCTGGGCGAGCAGCCGCTCCAACCCGATGGCGAAGCCTCCCTCCGGCGGCATGCCGTAGCGGAACGCCTCCAGATACCAGTCGAACGGCTCTAGCGGCAGGCCCTGCGCCGTCAGCGCCGCCACGTAGTCCTCGTAGCGATGCAGCCGCTGCCCGCCCGACACCAGTTCTGTTCCCCGGAACAACAGGTCGAACGAGTTCGAGTAGTCGGGCCGTTTCGGGTCAGGATGCGTGTAGAATGGCCGCTTGCGCATCGGGTAGCCGGTGACGTAGAGGAAGTCGCTGCCATGCTCGGACCGCGCCCACTCGCCAAGCCAGCGCTCGTCCTGCGGCGAGAGGTCCGGCTCGCCGCGCGTATCCACGCCGTGCAGCCGCAGGATCAGCTCCTGCGCCTCGCTGAAGTGGATGTGCGGGATGACCGCCGGGACCGCTGGCATGTCCACCGCCAGCAGCGACAGCTCCGCGCCGCGCTCCGCCGCGATGCGCGCCAGCATGCCGGCGATCGTGTCGCGCAGCATCGCCATCACCGTGAAGTGGTCCTCGATGAAGCCGAACTCGACATCCAGGCTGACATACTCGTTGAGGTGGCGCGCGGTGTCGTGCGGCTCGGCGCGGAAGACTGGCCCGACCTCGAAGACTCGCTCAAAGACGCCGACCATCGCCTGTTTGTAGAGCTGCGGGCTCTGCGCCAGGAACGCCTCGCGGTCGAAGTAGCCGATGCGGAAAACGTTGGCGCCGCTCTCGGTGGCCGCCGCGACGATCTTCGGCGTCTGGATCTCGGTGAAGCCGCGCGCCATCAGCGTCTCACGGAAGCCCGCCATCGCGCTGGCCGCCAGCGCGAACGCCGCCCGCCGCCGTGGGTGCCGGTTGGTCACCGTCGCGTGGTCGAGCAGCGCGCCCTGCCCGGCCTTGATCTCGCGCTTGCTCAGCGTCACTGGCGGCGCCTCGCGTACCGGGGTAATGACCTCCAGCGTGATGTCGCGCAGCTCGACGCCGCCCGGCGCCTGCGGGGCCTCCGTCACCACGCCGCTGACCGCGACGACGCTCTCCACGCCCGCGCCGGCTCGCTCCAGCGGCGCCAGCTCCTCCGCCGAGGCGGCCACCGCCTGCGCCTCGCCCCAGCCGTCGCGCACGATCAGGAAGGTGATCGCGCCCAGCCGCCGCACGCTGCGCAGCCAGCCCCGCAGCAGCGCCCGCTCGCCCACATGCCCCGCCAGCTCCACCGTCCGCACGCGCTCGACCGTTGCGACCGCTTTCGTCGCCTTGATGCTCTTTGTCGCCATGATATGATTCGCTCCCATTCCGTGTGCGCCACCATTGTTCATGGCGGCGTCTTCCCCGGCCTGCCAGGCGGCGCCCGCGACGCTGCGCGTCGTGAGCGGTGGATGGGAGCGCGCCCCGGCAGGCCTGGTTGGGGAATCGGTCAGGCGCGCTCCCAGCGGTTGGCGTCACCGGCGCGCGGCGGCGCGGTGAAATAAGCGGTCATCACATGTTCTCCTCGATGTTCGGCGCCGGGGGCCTCATCCGGCCTTCGGCCAGCGTTCTCCTCTGCGGAGGAGAAGGCCCGGCTGTGGCATTCCGCGCGGAGCGAGATGGCCAACTCCCCACCGACACGTCCCGGTTGGGTTCCCCCTCGCCTCCGCAGAGGAGAGGGGGTCAGGGGGTGAGGCCACCTCGTCGCAAGACAACACAAAGCCCCCGTCCAGCATGTGGACGGGGGCCAAACAGCCTGCCCGTGGGGCCACCACGATTCGCCCACCCAGCAGCGTGCGCCGGGCGGACCTCTGCCGGCTCCTCCATCGCGGGAGAAGCCGCCGCGCGCTAACGGGCGCGACCCGTGACTGGCTACCACGCCAGCGGCCATGCCGCCAGCGGTTCGCCGTCAGGCTGGGGAGGGGTTGCCAGTGAAGCGCGGGACGGCGGCGCTCGCAGCGTGCGCGCCGCTCTCTGGGCGTCCCAGTTCGCTCCCGGCCTGTCCTCCCTCACTGCCTGTGCATGATTGTCTCTCTGCTCGCAGCCTACCATACCCGCGCGGCAGACGTCAACGGCCATGCTCATGCAACCAGCCCAGCAGCGACTGCACACTCGCCGTCGCCAGGGCGATGCTGCTATCCGCCGCCCCGTAATACATAGAGAGCGTATCGCCATCATCGCCAAGGGTCTGCCCGCAGGGAAACACGACGTTGTTGACATCGCCTACACGCTCATAGTCCGCCTCAGGCGCGAAGACCCACTCGTCTCCGCGCAGCAGGCAGCGCTCAGGCTGCCGCAGGTCGAAGAGCGCGAGACCCAGCCGGTAGAGCGCGCCTGACACCGTCGAGCGCACGCCGTGGTAGATCATGAGCCAGCCCTCTGGTGTCTCGATCAGTGGACCAGACAGGCCGATTTTATTGGCGTCCCACCACGCGCCCTCGCGCGCCTCGAGCATCAGGTGATGGCGCCCCCAGTACGTCATGTCGGGCGAGTACGAGATCCAGATATTGGCCCCACCGGGCTCGATCGGACGGTGGATGAGCGCCCACTGGCCGTCAATGCGATGCGGCAGCAGCGCGGCGTCTTTGTCCTCAGGCGGCATGATGGGGCCCAGCCGCTCGAAGTCAACGAAGTTCTCCGTCCGGGCCAGTGAGACACCAGGGCCGTTGCGTGAATAGGCGGTATAGGCGATGTAGTACGCATGGTGTTCTGGCACATAGGTGATGCGCGGGTCCTCGATACCCGACACTTCCTCAGGATGCTGGACGGCGTCGGGCAGCAACGTCGGCTCCGGATCAATCCGCCAGCCGTCAACGCCGTTCTTGGAGCGCGCGGCGCTCAGGTGCGAATGCCCCCGCCGGTCTTCGACACGACAGAGCAGCAGCGTCGTGCCATCGGCGAGGCGCACAGCGCCAGGATTGAACACCGTATTGATAGGATACGGCCAGTCGGAGCGGCTGAGGATCGGGTTGTTGGGGCTCCGGTGAAAGAGTGGCTCGTGTGGATTATTCGCGGACGTCATTGACGCTCCTCGTTGATGGCGCAAGCCCGCGACCATCCGCCGCGCTGGCGGATGGCAGACTTGTAAGTATCGCACGGGTGGCGTTACGGAGTCACGCTCGCGGCGGCCACCCGCACGGACAACAGTTGGGCGGCCGCGCGCGCGACCTCTTCCGCGGCCGATTCCGCCTCAGCCAGCCGCAGCTCCAGTGAGGCCAGCAGAAACGCGAGCGTTGATTCGGCGCCCTGATTCTGGTTCACCCAATCAGGTTGGAGGCCGTCGAAGCACGCGCCCGTCTGGGCGTCGAACATCGGCGTGTGGAGGTCATTGGCGCCGAGAAACCAGCCAAACACGCCCTCAGCCCGCCGGCCCCATTCGGCGTCACCCGTGACACGGAAGGCGTCCAGATAGGCGGCGACAGTCGCATACGCCTCGACCGGCTGCTGGTCAAAGCGGGCGCGGACCTCGCCGCGCTGGTGGAATCCCAGGCATCCCACCGGCGTGAACTGCCCCCACTCGCCGGACTGCGCGCGCGCCAGCCAGGTCAGCGCGGTCACCGCCGCCTCGACGTAGCCCGCCTGGCCCATCGCATGGCCGGCCAGCAGCAGCGCGCGCGGCAGCGTGGCGTTGTCATACGCCAGGCGGTCCTCGAACCAGGGCCAGTCTGCCGCGCTGGAAGTCTCGTACAGCCGCATGAGCCGTGCCGCGAGCTCATCACGCGCCCGCTGGGCGTCGCGATCTTCGCCGAAGCGTTTGAGATATTCATGCAGGCCGAGCAGCGTAAACGCCCAGGCGCGCGGCGACGTAAAGCTCAACGTGGCGGGAAGCGCCCGGTTAAAGAGCGTGTTCGCCAAGCCTACCCAGCCCGAATTGCGCGAGCGTCCAATTGTGACGCCCAGCGACCAGAGCGCGCGCCCGTGGCTGTCTTCCGAGCCCTGGTCTTCCAGCCAGCGCCGGTCATAGGCCAGCATATTCCGAAAGCGCCCGGTGTCGCCGTTGAAGGCGAACGAGATGAACGCCAGATAGCGTGTCGCCAGGTCTCCCACTGTCTCAGCATCTTCGATTCCGAGTCTCTCAAGGAAGACGGCGGCGATCAGCCCGCGCGCGTTATCGTCAATGGAGTACCCTTCGCGATAGTTGGGAACCGAGTAGGTCGCGTGCTGCACCAGGCCCGTGTCGTCGGTCATCCGGCGCAGATGCGCGAGGCGCAGCGGCGGAAGCGCTCGTGACTGCGTCCCAGGGGTAGCGCCGTTCACCGAGCGTGGCAGACGCAGGCGCTCGTCGAGAACCTCGAAAAAGAGGCGCTGATATCGCTCCGCGACGCGCGGCCAGATCATCTCGCGACCGTGCGTGTAGGCGCGCTTGCGCATGGCATGGCGCGCGGCGTCGTTCCCGAGCAGCTCGTTGACGCGCTGCGCGATGGCGGCGGAATCGCGGAACGGCACGAGCGCGCCCCGGCCCTCGCCGAGCAGCTCTTCGGCATGCGCGTAGGGCGTCGAGATCACGGCTTTGCCCGCGCCGACCGTATAGGAGAGTGTGCCGGAGACAACCTGCTCAGGGTTGAGGTAGGGCGTGATGTAGATATCGGCGGCGCCGATCCACTCGACCAGCTCCTCCAGCGGCACGAACTGGTCGTAGAAAGACCACGTTCCGCTCGACACCTAGCTCGCGCGCGAGGCGCTGAAGCTCCAGGCGATACGCTTCGCCGTGCGTGCGCCGCACATGCGGATGTGTCGCGCCGAGCACGACGTAGAGCGCGTTGGAATGCTGCTCCAGGATGGTTGGCATCGCCGCGATCGCGTACTCGATGCCTTTGTTGGGTGAGAGCAGACCGAATGAGAGCAGGACGGATTTGCCTTCGGCGTCGAACTGGTCCTTGAAGTAGTTGGGATCAACGAATGGGACATCGGGAATCCCGTGCGGAATGAAGGCGACCTGCCGTAGCGGCGTCTGGTAGCGATTGTGGAGGAGATCGCGCGCGTGGTCGCTCATGACCACCAGCCGGTCAGAGAGGCGCACGATCTCCTCCATCACCTGCCGTTGCGTCGGGTCTGGGTCGCGCAGGACCGTATGGAGCATCGTGACGACCGGCGCGCGCACGTGGCGCAGCAGCTCGAGGATATAGCCGCCTGACGGCCCGCCAAAGATGCCGTACTCATGCTGGAGTATCACCAGGTCCACGCTGTTCGTGTTCAGGAAGTCAGCGGCGCGGCGATACGACTCGATGTCCCCCTCCGCGATCTCGAAGCGCACGCGTGGCGGATAGGCGTAAGTTTCATCGCCATCGTTGATGGCGATGGCAAAGACACGCGCATCGGGAAACTGCCTGGCCAGCGCTTCGCTGAAATCAGTGGTGAACGTGGCGATGCCACAATGGCGCGGGAGGTGAGTGCCAATGACCGCGATCTGGCGAATCGGAGATGCCGGCGTGTGATCCATACTGTTCCTGTCTACCCTTCCCCACCACGACCACGCGCATTAGACGGTGTGCGGCTCGCTGGCCGGGGAAGCGTGGAGCATGCTATTTTGCGCATGCGCGGAGAAGCGCCGCGCCCGCTGTTGGGTCTTGGGCGCCCGCTCTCATGATTTCAGGCGTCTCGCTGCCTACCGATGAGGAATATCCTGGCGGTTTCCTGGCGGCATCGCGAGGAAGTCAAGGATCATGCGTGGAAAACAATGCGCCCGGCCCGCTTCGTCGCGCGGCCTGGTGGCGGATGACTCGGTCAGAGCCGCTTCGCGGTGAGCCTGCCAGCATGATTGGGGGCAAAAATAGCGCGCGGGAGTTCCCCGTCCTGTCGTGGGATAGGCCGGACGCACGGCCTCGCAGGCGCCTGTGTCTGGTGGTCAACGCAGACCGCCGCGCCACACTCGTAGCGCCGTGTGCAGCGCTTCACCAGTTGCGCGCCGAAGGCGCGCGTGTTATTCAGGGCCTGCTCTCCCGGCGCCTCATGCGGCGCCGCTGGTCTTCGCGGATTTCCGGCTACATCGCCCCGTTCACCCGCGCATGCGCCCGTCAGAAACCCAGCGCTCGCGCCTGAGCCACGGGGCAATCCTCATCGTGAACGCCACTGTAACCGAACGTTCCACCGCGCTTGAGCGAGCACTGCAGGCACGATTCAATCATCGTGACCGCGTCGCGACACATGCGCGCCTCGGCCATCCGTAGCACGATCGGGCGCAGCGCCGCGTTCTCGGTCGCCAATTGCTCCACGCGCAGACGCAGCTCTTCGATGGTCATCTCGGCGGTATCGGTCGCTACGGTCGTCACTGTTCCAGATTCCATGACAGTCATCCTTTCCGCTCGCATCGCATACGCGCGGAGCGTTCCCTCCCACAGCCAGTCGCCACGCGCCGCACAGTGGCGACGCATCCAGTGGCGACTTCGGAAGCGTCCCAACCAGACGCGATCCAGAGGAGCGGGGAAGAGATGAGAAAGCCAGGTAGCCTGCTTGAGGGCTAGCCGAACATCCCGTTGCCAGGTGGGTACGGCGCCATCGCGCGCAGACGTTAGGTTGTGATTGGCGTCTGGCTCAAAAAGTGGGGGAGTTATCCTGGAGACATCTCAAGGAAGCCGCAAATAGTTGTAGCCCTGGAAGTATAGCACACACAAGGCGTGAGCATACGGGCGGCGCCTCATCAGGCAGACGGCGCAGGGAAGGGAATGGTCGAGCGGAGCGAGGATCGAACCCCAGTAATGAGGAGCAGACGTGAAGGAAATGGGAGCGAGGTTTCACCAGCGCTAAGACAACTAGAGGCCCCTTAGGGTCACCACGATTCATCCCCAGCGTGCGCGCTCGGGAAACCACGGAAGCGTTGGGAGCAAGAGTGCGGTTCTCTAGTCGTTCCGATCCGCTCCTAGCCTGTTCTTCCCCGCCGTTTGTGGCCTCGGTGTATCGCTTTCCACAGTCCACCGCGCTCGCACAGAGAGCGTCAATGCTATGGAATCCAGCCACACGCGCATTGAAACCTTGCAGCCTGTGGCGAATTGACATATGCTGAGCGCGACGAAGAGCCGGTGTCACAATCTGAGGTTGGAGGCATCGCAGTGGGTGAGGGAACAGACAAACCGCCAAAGGCCAATTCACCTCGCAGATTGAGTGGTCCGCGCCTCCTCGCTCGCGCGTTCCTCGTCTTGTGGTGGACATTCATCGTTGCATTAGCTGGAAGCATTGCGCAATACGCCGGCAACCATTCGGGCTCCCTGCTCAGCGCGCTGACGCCACAATTGATCGAGACATTCGAGGGCGAGCCGCTCAACGTTCAAGTCGCGATAGGTCTTGTTTTCTTCGCCCTCCTTGTCGTTGTGGGCGAACTGACCTGGCGAGCATGGCTAGAGCGACAGGTGCGCGCCGACGAAGAAGCGAAAGAACTCCTCGACACGGAGACACAAGCGTTCAAAGAAGCGATGGAAGAGCCGACCACCGAATTATCCGAACAGATTGCCAAAACCGGCGCTGAAAACCTGGCGGTCACGGAGAAGGTGTTGGAAATCGTCAGCCGACCCGTACCGCTCGCCGCTGGTCTCTCGATTGATCCAGTGCGCGACATTAGGTCTAAAAGCTTCAAAAGCTTCAAGCTCGGCGATGATTTCGCGGCGGAGTTCCCATATATCAAGAAGCCAATAGAGGAGGCATTCCGCACAGCAACACACGCGCTGCATGTCGCGCGGGTTCGCTCGCCCGAGAACCCTGGCAAGAGCGGAATCATCGTGCTTGGCGAGACCAATGCAGGCAAGACACGTCTCGCGCTGGAAGCGCTGATTGATGTGTTGCCCGACTGGGAACTGCTGCGATGGAGCGAAGCGCGTCAGACATTGGACATTCCACCAGCGGGAACCTTCACTGAGCGCAATATCGTTCTGTTCGTGGATGACGTTCAAAACTACGCGATCTCGGCACTCTCTTCATCCGAGAGCCAACGTCAAGCGGCAGTAGGAGCCTCAGCAGTGCTGCGAACGCTCTGGGAAATGCTGCAGAGTAGCGCCCATCGCGCCATTCTAATCGCCACTTGCCGAAGCTCAGAAGAGCAGCGCATTCATGGAGGATTGAGCTGGCTCTTTACGGAACTGGCGATAATCCATGTTCCGAGTTTTCCTTCAAGTGCCAGCGACCCTGCCGCTGCGCAAATCATAGAGATGTTCCGAGAGCACGGGGCGTCACGTGATGGGAAATGGGATGGCACTCTTGGCTCGCTCACTCTCGGCCTTGAACGCAAGCGCGAGGAATATGAAAATCTCGGTAGCCTGGCCGCGACCGTTCTCCACGCAATGAAGCTGCTCGCCATTTCCGCCGTGCCAGAGCACACTGAACTACGTCTTCGCCACATCTGTGCTGGCATCTTTACAGCGCAACA
Organism: uncultured Chloroflexia bacterium; assembly: GCA_963809385.1. GTDB lineage: Bacteria > Chloroflexota > Ktedonobacteria > Ktedonobacterales > JADMIN01 > JAKAIY01. The sequence continues at coordinate 430,980 of CAWEJL010000004.1, forward strand.
GTTGATGAGCGACGATGCGCGGTGGGAAGAGGCTGTATCCGAACTGATCGCAAAGCAATTTGTTACCGAAGAACTAACTGCGAAGAGCCAACTAGAGCTAGCCATCAGGAAAGACACCTACTTCGAGGACGTCATCATCGATTATCCCGGCCACCAACGCCCACTTGTGTTTGAACAGCATCGCATGAAGCTTCAGGTATTATTCACTCAAATGCGCGATCTAGAAGCGCTCTTCTATCTTGGCAATGGCTGGTATCGCGCCCAACGTTACGAGGAAGCGCTGAATTGCTATGACTATGCCCTTACCCCCGACCTTTCAAACGGAGTTGAGCGGGAAAAGTTAGGCATTGCATTGGAATAATTTAAATAAAGACAAGGGATCAGCGGTCTTCGACGATACCTTCGCCCCTGATCCTGTAAATGCGGGTATATGGACTAACAAATGGGTCATACAGGATGGATTCAAGCGAGACGAAAAAGTATTGGCGACGTTCGACCATTCTCTCACATTTGATTCCCCCAATGCGGGAATCTGGGTCAACAAAGGGGACACAGTCTATGAGCTGCGACACTTCGAGAAGACATTAGTGACCTTTGATCCTGCCCTCGCCTCTGATCCCACTGATGCGGGAATCTGGGTCAACAAAGGGGACACAGTCTATGAGCTGCGACACTTCGAGAAGACATTAGTGACCTTTGATCCTGCCCTCGCCTCTGATCCCACTGATGCGGGAATCTGGGTCAACATAGAGGTGGCGCTGGAAAACCTCAAGCTCGACGATAAGGCAATGGTAGTTTTCGATCCCGCCCTTGCCCTCGATCCCACCAATGCGGGAATCTGGATCAACAAGGGCGCTACACTCTATCGGCTGCAACGCTTCGACGAAGCGCTGGTAGCTTACGATATGGCACTAGAGATTGAGCCCAGACAAGCGTGGATTTGGCGTAATAAAGCTGTCATCCTAATCGAAAATGTTCACCGATATGATGATGCGCTGCAGGCGTGTGAGTGGGCGCTGGAATTGGAACCCTATTCCCCACGAGCGTGGGGCCTCCTAGGGGCAGCGCTTACAGCTCTGGGGCGATACAATCAAGCAAGAGAAGCCTACATGCGCGTGCTCTTGCTACCTGCTGCTGACGCCTTCTCCTGGTTCTGGCGCGGGAAAGCGCTCAAGGGGCTAGAGCGCTATGACGAAGCGCTGGAAGCATACGATCAGTCATTGACGCTGGACGCGAACGACGCGTCGGCCTGGTTCGATAAGGGGAAGTCACTCATCGCTCTCCAGAGATTCAACGAGGCGATAGAAGCCCTAGATCGGTCCATCGCTATCAAACCTACCGCTGACACATGGTCAGCCCGAGCGGAGGCTTGCCGCGCGCTTGGCCGAGATAGCGAGGCGAGCCAGGCTGAGAAACAAGCATTGGAATTGAGACGAGATCTCAACACGCGGTGAACAAGCTCCGCCTCAGCGCGCTTCACTGGCCTCGCGGCCCCGTGTGCCGATCGCTCGCCATGTGCGCTCCCTCACCCGCCCACGACCTCGCGCAGCGCCGCCACGATGCGATCCACTTCCTCATCGGCGGTATTGTAGTGCGCCAGGCCCAGGCGCAGCGCGCCGCCGCGCTCCTCCAGCCCCAGACCGCTCCATCAGCGTGAGCGCGTAGGAGACGCCATCCCAGGCGATGATACCCCACGCGAACAAGCCAGCCACAACCAACCTGGCGCCGCAATCACGGGCGTCCTGTATAATCTCAATTGGTATTGTGATGCTCGCCAGCGTATAAGGTCAGGCGATGAACCAACTCTTCGTTACAGTTCTCTTTGGTCTAGCCGCTTCCCTCTTCTGGGGAAGCGGCGATTTTAGCGGCGGATTGGCTTCGCGCCGCGCCAAAGCCACCAGCGTCGTGATCATCGCCTACGCGGTAGGATTCGTTTTCCTGGTCGCCCTGGCGCTGATCTTTCGCGAACCACTTCCACACCCAGCCGACTTTCTCTGGGGTGGGCTGGCAGGTGTGGCCGGTGGCCTTGGGCTGCTCGCGTTTTATTCCGCGCTCTCTAGCGGCAAGATGGGGATCGCGGCCCCCATCTCGGCGGCGCTAACGGCGGCGCTTCCGGTCCTGTTCAGCATCGTGACGGCAGGGCTGCCAAGTCCGCTGCAACTGGGCGGCTTCGCGCTCGCGCTGGTCGCGATTACGCTGATCTCGCGCCCAGAGCGCGCTGATGAAGATGCGCCTGGGGCGGCGCGCGGCATTGGTCTGGCGCTGCTCGCGGGCTGTGGCTTTGGCCTCTTCTTCATTCTCATCAGCCGCGTCAGCCCGGCGAACACGTTCGGTTCGCTGGCCATCGCGCGCTTCTCCTCGGTCGTCGTGCTGCTCGCGCTGACGTGGGTCCGGCGCCAGCCGGTCCAGTTGGGAAAGGCCGTCCTGCCGCTGGTGGCGATCGCGGGCGGCCTGGACGCGCTGGGGAACGTCTTCTTCCTGTTCTCCGCGCATAGTGGCCGCCTCGATGTCGCGGCCATCGTCTCGTCGTTCTATCCTGTGGCCACGGTTCTGCTGGCGGCGCTCATTTTGCGCGAGCGGGTGCAGCGCATTCAGGCTGTCGGCATTTTGCTGGCGCTGGTCGCGATTCCGCTCATCTCAGCCTGATTGCGCCGCGCAGCGACCGCTCAGCCGCCCACGACCTCGCGCAGCGCCGCCACGATGCGGTCCACCTCATCGGCGGTATTGTAGTGCGCCAGGCCCAGGCGCAGCGCGCCGCCGTGGTCCTCCAGCCCCAGCCGCTCCATCAGCGTGAGGGCATAGTAGTTGCCGTCCCAAGCGAAGACGCCGCGCGCGGCCAGCTCCTCCGCCAGCGCGCGGGGGGTATGCCCGGCGATGGTCAGCGACACCGTCGGCACGCGGCGCGCCATCTGCTCGTCGCTCGTCTCATCCGTCAGGCCGTAGAGCGTCACGCCCGGCAGCGTCTTCAGCCCCGCCAGCAGCCGCGTCACCAGCGCCATCTCGTGCGCCTGGATCGCCGCCATCGCCGCGTGGAGCTCCAGCCGCCGCCCCTCCATGCCAGGGAACAGCGCCCGCGCCGCCTCGGCGGAAGGCCGCCCAAGCTCCGCCAGATACTCCAGCGTCGCCAACGTCCCCGCCTGCAGCTCGTGCGCCTGCGTGCCTGTCTCCCAGCGGTCGGGGATGTCGTCGCTGGCTGGGCGCACCTTGTAGGGTGTCAGCCGCTCCAGGTGTTCCCGCTTGCCCCAGACGATCCCCTGATGCGGGCCGAAAAACTTGTACGCCGAGCAGGCCAGGAAATCGCAGCCCAGCGCCTGCACATCCACTGGCGCGTGCGGCGCGTACTGCACCGCATCCACCCACACCAGCGCGCCAACTTCCCGCGCCCAGCCCGCGATGGTCGCCACGTCGTTGATCGTCCCGACCGCGTTCGAGGCGTAACCCACCGCCACGACCTTCGTCTTCGGCGTAATCTTCGCCCGCGCGTCCGCCATGTCTAGCGTACAGGTCGCCAGGTCTACATCCACCATGCGCAGCGTCAGCCCGCGATCTTCGGCCATCATCCGCCACGGCGAGACATTCGCGTCGTGGTCCAGCGCCGTCACCACCACCTCATCGCCCGGCTGCAGCGTCCGCCCAATCGCCCGGCTGAAGGCGAACGTCAGCGAGGTCATGTTCGGCCCAAAGACAATCTCGCGCGGGTCAGGCGCATTGAGGAGGTCGGCCATCGCCGCGTGCGCCTCTGCCAGCGTGGCGTCGGTGCGCTGGCTGGTCAGGAAGGCGCCGTGGGTGTTGGCGTTGCGCTCGCGATAATACGCGCTCACCGCATCTATGACCGCCTGCGGGACCTGCGTGCCGCCGGGGTTGTCGGCGTAGACGGCGGGCCGCCCGTTGACCTCCAGCGCCAGCGAGGGAAACGACGCGCGGATGGCCGCCAGGTCGAGCGGCGCGAGATGTGGTGCGGCATTGGTCGTCACGAGGAAGCCTCCCATGGATTGAAACTGCGCGGATGCTGAATGAGGAGCGCCCGCATTCGCTACGCGGAGCGGCGCTTTTTCACAGTATACGCTTGCGCGCGTATCCGCTGGCCCAGATCAGACATTGACATTCTTCGATGGATCTGGTCATACTGTGGCCATGGACACATCACCCATCTCTCGTTCGGCGCCTGTGCGCTCCGCCTGTTCCACGGCCCCATGCCGCGAAGCGACCGCGACGGCTCTCAGTCAGGACGGCGCGCGTACCACAGCGCTGGCGGATCGCCTCAAGGCGCTGGCGGATCCGACGCGGCTGGGCATGCTGGATCTTCTGGCGGGGCAGCCAGAGGCGTTGTGTGTCTGCGAGATCACGAGTCAGTTCGACCTGCGCCAGCCCACGATCAGCCACCATCTCCGCATCCTGCGCGAGGCGGGGCTGATTCAAGGCGAAAAACGCGGCGTCTGGTCATACTACTGGCTAACAGAAGAAGGGACGCGGATAGTGTCCCTGCTTGGGACGCTGGCGTAGCGCTCATTTTTTTACTGTATCGCATCGAAGTTTTTCAATGAAAGGGTATCACCGATGCCATCAGAGTCACAGCCAGCGCCAGTAAGCGCCGGCGACATCACCGAGCGCGTCCGCGAGCGCTACGCTGGGGCCGCCCTGAGCGTGCGGAGCGTGGGAAGTAGCTGCTGCGCGCCACAGAGCGGATCAGATGGCTGCTGCTCGTCCGACCCGTTTGGCGCGGACGTGAGCGCGGGCAACTACACCGCGGACGACCTTGTGGCGCTCCCCGAAGAGGCGGCGCTCGCCTCGCTGGGCTGCGGCAATCCCACCGCGCTGATTGACCTGCGCGCTGGCGAGACGGTCCTCGATCTCGGCTCAGGTGGCGGCATAGATGTGCTGCTCTCCGCGCGCCGTGTGGGCCCAACGGGCTTCGTCTACGGGCTGGACATGACCGACGAGATGCTGGCGCTCGCGCTGGCGAATAAGGCGAAGGCGGGGGCGACCAATGTCGCCTTCCTCAAGGGTCGCATCGAGGAAATCCCGCTGCCGGCAGGCGCGGTGGACGTCGTGATCAGCAACTGTGTCATCAACCTCAGCGCCGACAAAGGGCAGACGCTGCGCGAGGCCTTCCGCGTGCTCAAGCCTGGTGGGCGCTTCGCCGTCTCCGATGTCGTCGCCGACGGGCCCGTCCCGGAGGCCCTGCGGCGGAACATGGAAGCCTGGGTGGGCTGCCTCGCTGGCGCGCTCGCCATCGAAGAGTACCAGCGTCTCCTCACCAACGCTGGCTTTGAGGAAGTGAGCGTGACGATCACCCGGCGCTACACGGTGGAGGAGGCCGGTCTCGACCCCAGCGCGCTCCCCGCCGGTTGGGAGGCGGGGGATGGCAAGCTCGCCAGCGCGTTCGTGCGCGCCACCAAGCCGCTGATAGCGCGCGACGAGGCGTAAGCCGCGACGGTGAGCCGGGAATCCGCCCGGCTTGAGCGCTTGCGGGGCGTCACATCTCACGTTATGGTAGCAGCTGGGCAAGCCCCGCGAGCAGCCAGTCTATGTCCCGCGCCGAGTTGTACGCCTGGACGGAGACGCGCACCAGGAACTGGTCTCGCCACTCCGTGATCGGCGCCTCAACCTGATATTCCTCCCATAGCCGCCGCTTGAGCGTCTCCGCCGCCGCCGCATCGTGCAGTGGCAGCGGCGCGGCGAACATCTGCGCCCACCAGCCGGGCGTATCCGGGCAGATGTGGGGCAAGCCAGTGAGCGCGGCGATGCGCTCGCGGGCCTCGGTGGCGAGGCGGTGGCAGGCGGCGCGCACGGCGGGCCATTCATGCTGGCCCTGGAACGCGATGGCGGTGGGAACGCTGAGGTAGGCGGCGGGGTCGTCGGTCCCGGTCCACTCGAAGTAATCTTGAAAGGGCGAGGGGCCAGGCTGCCGCGCCCGCCAGCCCCAGCTCACCACCAGCGGCTCCAGCAGCGGCTGGCGCTCCGGGCGCGCGTAGAGGAACCCAGCGCCAACCGGCGCGCAGAGCCATTTGTGGCAATTCCCCACATAGAAGTCCGCGCCAAGCTCATCCAGATTCAGATCAATCTGGCCCGGCGCGTGCGCGCCGTCTATGACCGTGAGGATGCCCTGCCGCGCCGCGCGCCGGGCGATCTCCGCGACTGGGAAGATCAGCGCGGTGGGTGAGGTGATGTGGCTCACCACGATCACCCGCGTGCGCTCGGTGACGCCCTCCCAGAGCGCCGCGATCATCGCCTCTGGGGTGGTCACAGGCAGCGGGATGGGCTGCGAACGATACAGAGCGCCTTGCCGCTCGCAAACGAACCGCCACGTCCGCTCCACCGCGCCATACTCGTGATCGGTGGCGAGCACTTCGTCGCCCGGCTGGAGCGCCAGCGAGCGCGCGATGATATTGATCCCGTTGGTCGTGTTGGGGACAAAGACGAGGTTGTCCGCCTGTGTTCCCACAAAGGACGCCAGCGACGCGCGCGCCTCAGCGAGCAGCCCTGAGATGCGGCGCCCCAGAAACTCGACGGGCTGCGATTCGAGCTCGCGCTGCCAGCGCTGGTAGGCCTCGAAGACGGGCTGGGGCCGGGAGCCAAAGCTGCCATGATTGAGGAAGGCGATATCGCGCCGTACGAGGAACTCGTTCCCAGCCTCCGCGACCGGCGTGGACGCGCGCTCATCGGCGCCATGCGTCATCGGGCGCCTCCCTTCCGTCATGCTCCCTCCGGCTCTTGAACGAACACCAGCTCGCGCATCAGCCGCTCCAGATCGGCGGCTGGGTCGGCGCACAGACCGGAGTGGACCGGCGACGGCTGGATCATCGAGCTGCCCGGCGCCACCAGCCAGTGGAAGCGTTCCGCCTGCGACAGCCGCGCGATCGGCCCGGCGTCCGCCGCGCCCTCGCTCACCCGCCGCAGCCCTTCCAGCTCCGCGCGCAGCAGCTCGAGCTGCGCCTCCGTCAGCGTGGGGCAGAGCGCCAGCAGCCGCGCGGCGTCCAGCGCGATGCGCAGGCCCAGGAAGCGCCGCTGCCGGCAGATCAGCGCTACCCCCACGTTCAGGCATTCGCCGCGCTCCACCCGTGGCACGACGCGGATGATGGCGTAATCGAAGGCGGCGTCACGCGGCGCGCCAGCCGTTTTACGCGAGTCGCGAGCGGGCATCCAGCGCCTCCTTCACGAAGACCGCTGACGCATCGCGCCGGCGCTCCAGATACGCCACATACGCGGCGCGATGCGCGTCGGCGTCAGCGAACGCCGGCTCGTCTCCCAGCCACTCGTCCGGGATGAGCGCCACGATCTCCTCCAGCGCCACGCGCGTCAGCCGCGCCCGCAGCGGTCCATCCACCTCCGCCAGCCGCGACGCCCGCGGCAGCAGCACATGATCGCGGACCGCCGTGAACGGGTCGCCCGCGCGCTCCAGATATTTCGTCCAGGTATGGTGGAAATACAGCGCCGCGCCGTGGTCTATCAGCCACAGCCGCTTGTTCCAGATCAGCATGTTCGTGTTGCGCGCCGTGCGGTCAATGTTGGTGATGTAGGCGTCGAGCCAGACGATGCTGGAGGCCAGCTCCGCGTCGAGCGGCGGCGGCGCGGCGGCGCTATAGGGCAGCGAGCCCGGCAGAAAGTCTATCCCCAGGTTGCGCCCTGCGCTGGCCAGGATCAGGCTGCGCACCTCGTAGTCCGGCTCGTTGCGGCCCAGCGCCGGGTCCATCTCGATGAAGATGATCTCCGGGACCGGCAGCCCCAGCGCGCGGGCGATCTCGCCGCCCACCAGCTCGGCGATCAGCGCGCGCGGCCCCTGCCCCGCCCCACGGAACTTGACGACATACATCCCATCGTCATCCGCCTCCACCAGCCCCGGCAGCGAGCCGCCCTCACGCAGCGGCGTCACGTAGCGCGTCGCCAGAGCCGTCCGCATGGCGCCCTCCATCTCCAATGCCCGCTCGCCATCACACACACGAGCGTGCGCCGGGGGCTTCCTCAGTATACCAGCGCCGGGCTCGTCCACCGCTATCTACGCGGCCTGCGCCCAATTCTTCATTCTTCCAAAACGCGACTTCCGCTTCCTTTCCTCCCCGCTTGATGTATCTCCATGCCACCGGAAAAGCAGCGCACGGCGCTGGTTCCGGCGTGGGATCGCGGCGGCGCGGCGGCGCTGGAGGGGACCCCGCTCCCCGCGATTTTTGACACCGCACATAGTAAGCCCGCTTTGCGGGAAAGGACGACAATCACAGCTATGCGTACCACTCATCAGACACTTCAGCGTTTCATTCCAGTCTTCGCGCTGCTGCTCGCCATCGGTGGAGCGATCATCGCCTGCGGCTCCAGTTCGGCCAACGCCGGCTCGGCCACGACCGGTGGATCATCCGACTCGTCCGCCAGCGCCAAGCATTTCAAGGTCGGTGACCAGATCAAGGTCGGCGATTCGTGGATTGTGACCGTCAACTCCGCCAAGCTCCACGGCCCAACCGATATTGATCAGCCTCAGAGCGGCAACACCTATCTCGTCCTCGACATCACCTTCAAGAATGTCTCCGCAAAGGAGCAGGACCTGTCCTCGGCGCTCCAGCTGAGCCTGAAGGACTCCACCGGCCAGACCTACGACCAGACGTTCGTCTCCTTCGTCACGGGCTCCCCCGATGGCAAAGTCGCGGCGGGCGATCTCCTGCGCGGCCAGGTCGTCTACGAGGTCTCCAAGGCGCAGAAGGCTTTCACCCTGGCCTTCGAGGCTGACATCACGAGCAGCGGCCAGAGCATCTGGGACATCAACGTCTAGGCTCCGCGTCCGGCGTCACTCAATTGAGCGCCAGCCCTCTCCTCCAGGGCTGGCGCTCATACATTTCTTCCAACCGTCTTATCCCTGTGCGGTGGGAATGAACGTCCAGTAGAGCGCCTGCTGCCCGTGGTCGCCGCCGGTTAGCCACAGATAGGCCCCGCTGACCTTCGCGTAGGGGCCGCCAGCCGGGCCATGAGCCCAGGTGATCCCCGCCAGCGCCGCCGCGTCCGGCGCGGCCATCCCCGCGCGCCACGTCTGGATTGCCGGATCCCATGCCCACAGCCACTGCTGGCGTTGCGGATTCAGTGTCGCCGTCGCGCCTGGCTTCTCCCCCAGCGCCAGCAGATCATCCCCTGGCCCTACCGCCAGCGCGGCGGAGATTCCTAACGGCGCCGGGCCAATCTGCGTAATACTGACCGGCAGCGGAAGCCGCGGCACGTTCAGCCATGTCGAGCCATCGGGTTGCAGCGCGTCAATCGTGGCGGGCGCGTGGTTGGGGACCCACGGTGGGGAGAGTTGCCCACCGCTAAAGACGGTGGCGTAGGCTGGCGGCCAGCGCACATCCATCAGCGCGCCCGGCTCCGTAGTCGTGAGCAGTTGCGCACCCAGCGGCGCGTTCAGCGCTCGCCGCCACGAAAAGCCGCCATCCAGCGAGCGCCACACCTCGTCTCGCGCGCCCCGCTGGCCTGGACCGGGCCACAGATACACCTGCGTCATGATCGTATCGGCGCTACCTGAATCCAGTAACGCGGGCGCCAGCGAGAAGTGTGGACTGAACGGAAAGATGGGGAGTTGATACCAGGTCTTCCCGAGATCATCGCTGCGCGCCAGGCCTGTCTGCGCCTGCCCTCCCTGCGCATTGGTCCACCAATAGTACAGCGCCCCCGCCGACGGCCATACATCCCCCAAGCAGGCGTTTTGATAGCCCGGCAGAGTAACCTTCGCCCCGCTCGCGCCACCACCGGAGCCGCTGTAGAGCGTCAGCCGCTCGCACCCCGGCGCGTTCGGGTCGCGCGCGTAGATCACCACCAGCGCCACCGCTGGCGCGTCCAGCGCCACCTTCACCCGGCATGAGTTGGCAGGAGGCGACGCCGCTATCTCCAGCAGGCTCTGCCACTCCCGCCCGTCCGAATCCGTCTGCCAGACGGTCACCGCCGGCCCGTTCGCCTCACAGGCGTAGATGATCGCGGGATTGAGTGGATCGGGCGTGTAGGTGAGCGACCCGTTCAGCGCCAGGCCGACCGTCTGCCAGCCGGTCATCGCCAGCGGCGGGATGGCGGGCGCGCCTCGCAGCGCGGCGGAGAGCCGCACCCACCCGGCGCCCACCAGCGCTGGCCCGTCCAGCAGCGCGAGCAACGTCGCCACCACCAGCGTCACCATCACGCCCGCCCGCAGCGCCCGCGCGTGCGACGAGAGCCGCCGCCCCGGCCCAGCGAACGCCCGCGCGGCCAGCCACGCCCGCAGCCGTCCCCCGCACGCGGCGCCATCCTCCGCCGGGTCCAGCGACTCGACCTCAATATCGCCCTCGTCAGGAGGTTCTTCGTCTCGCGCCCTATCGCGCCCGGAGGCGCCACCCGCGCCACGCATCGGAGACACCTCCGCGATTCAGCCACTTGCCCGGTGCGCCGCGCCAGCCAGCCCGACGCCCCTGCCCGTCGCATCTATCATACCTGCCAACGCCAGCCCCACACCGTCTCGTGACGCAGCCGTGACCGGAACGCCGCGTCTGGTGATAAAGCCGTACATTCAGGAGCGGTATGTTCCACTATAGACAGGGTAGGTGTTTGTTGCGCTCGTGGCGTGGCGCGCATAGCGCTGGGGGAGATGCGCAAATGGCGACGATTATCGAGGCGCGCGGCCTGACGAAAGACTACGGCCATAACCGGGGCGTCATGGACCTGACCTTCGACGTGACCGAGGGCGAAGTCTTCGGCTTTCTCGGCCCCAACGGCGCCGGAAAGTCCACCACGATTCGCCTGTTCATGGGGCTGCTCAAGCCGACCGCTGGCCAGGTGACTATCGCCGGGTTCGACTGCTGGCGCCAGGCGACGGAAGTGAAGCGGCTGGCGGGCTATCTCCCCGGCGAGTGGACCTTCGACGCCAGCCTCACCGGCGCCCAAATTCTGGAATATCTCGGCAATCTGCGTGGCGGAGTTGATCGCGCGTATGTCCGGCGCCTCATCGAGCGTTTCGCGCTGGACCCCAGCCGCCGGTTCCGTGAGTATTCGCATGGCAACAAGCAAAAAGTCGGGCTGATCCAGGCGTTCATGAACCGCCCGCGGCTGCTGGTCCTCGACGAGCCGACCATCGGCCTCGACCCGCTCAATCAGCGGGAGTTCTACGAGATGGTGGCCGAGGCGCGCGCGGCGGGGCAGACGATGTTCATCTCCTCGCACATCCTGGCCGAGGTGGAGCGCACCAGTGACCGCGTGGGCATCGTCCGCGAGGGGCGCCTGGTGATGGTGGACAAGGTCGCCAACCTGAAGGAAATCAAGTCCCACTCGATGGACATCAGCTTCGGCGCGCCCGCCTCCCCGGCGTGGTTCACCCACCTCCCGGGCGTGGTCAGCGCGACGTCGGAGGCGGGCGCGCTCAACGTGCGTCTGGTCGTGCAGGGCGAGCTGCGCGAGGTGATCGAGGCCGCCGCCGCGCATGGGGCGACGAATATCGCCACCTACGAGCCCAGCCTCGAGGAAATTTTCCTGCGCTTCTACGCGCCCTCCGGGTCCGCGGCGCCGCCAGGGACGCCCGCGCCACCACGCGAGCGCGCGGGCGCCAGCGCCTGAGCAGCGGCGCGCCGGAAAGGCAGGCAGGAAACCATGCTGCGCGCGATCTGGATCAAGACGCTGCGTGATTATCGCGTCGCCATCATCGGGTGGGGCGCTGGGCCTCGGCGTCATGATGGGCCTGACGCTGACCTTTGTCTCTACCCTGAGTCAGGCTACGCTCGATGCCGCCGCTGAGTACGCGAAGGCGATCCCGTTCCTGGCCGACGCCGTCGCCATCCAGACCCCCGAGGGGTACGCCACCTGGGACACCGGGAGCATTCTGCCGGTCATGCTGGGCATCTGGACCGTCATCGCGGGGGCGCGACTGGTGCGCGGCGATGAGGAGCGGGGCGCGCTGGATATGCTGCTCACCGCGCACTTCTCGCGGACGCGCGTGCTGCTCGAAAAGCTGGCCGCGTTCGTCCTGGCGATTCTGCTCATCTCGCTCTTGATTGGCCTCAGTTGCATCGCGGGCGAGGCGCTCGGAGGCTTGAACGTCAATGTCGCCGGCTCGCTCCTCCTCGGCCTCGAGACTGGCCTGACGGGCATGGTCTTCGGCATGCTGGCGCTGCTGCTCTCCCAGCTCCTTACGCGCCCCGCCGCCGCCGCTGGCTGGGCAGCAGGATTCCTGGCGTTCTCCTACCTGCTCAACGCCGCCGGGCGTCTCGTGGACAACGGCGTCTGGCTGCGCCGCTTCTCACCGCTGTACTACTACGACCTGAACAAGCCGCTGATTTCGACCTTTAGCGGCGATACCAGCGCGTACTTCATCCTGCTCGCGCTTAGCGCCGCGCTGGCGGGAGCTAGCTTCGTCCTCTTCGCGCGCCGCGACGTAGGCGGGACGGCGCTCGCCACCGCTTGGATCCGCCTGCGCAAGACGCCGATGCTGGCGCGGGTGGGCGCGCATGACGGCATGCGCGCGTGGGACGAGGTGGAGCGAGACATCTTCGAGCGCTCTTCCGGCTTGCGGGCGCTGCGAGCGCAAGCCGGGATGGTCTTCTGGTGGCTGGTAGGCGTGGCGGCGCTGATCGTCTGGGTTGTGGTCCTCGCCCGGGTCGCGAAAGACGCGATCGTTCGGATGCTGGAAAGCGCGCCAGCCCTCAAGCTCTTGCTGGGCGAGTTCAATCTGGCCAGCGATACAGGCTACATCGCCACGATGGCGTTCCTGTATATGCCCGTGCTCTTCGTGCTGTTCGCCATGACACTCGCTTCCTCCTGGGCGCGTGACGTGGAGAGCGGGCGCATGGAGCTGGCGCTGGCCACGCCACAGCCGCGCTGGCGCATCTTCTTCGAGCGCTTCGGCGCCGTCCTGCTCGGAGCCGTCACGCTGACCGCCGCGAGCTGGCTCGTCATGCTGGTGAGCGCGGGCGCAGTCGGACTGAGTGTGGACCCCGCCCGCCTCGCGGTCGCCTTCCTGGGCATCATCCCGATGGAGCTCGTGACGGCCGCTGTGGTGTTCGCGCTGGCGGGATGGCTCCGCGCTGGTCTGGTGATCGCCCTCGTCGGCGCGCTCATCGGCGTCTCCTACTTCGCCGAGATCCTCAACCTGCTGTTGAAGCTACCGAACTGGGCGCTGTCGCTCTCCATCTTCCACCAGTACGGCAATCCGCTGATCGCGGACCCACGCTGGCTCTCATGGCTGGCGCTGCTCGCCATCGCCGCCGTGCTCGCCGCTGTGGGCGCGTTCCGCTTCAACCGCGAGGACATCCACCAGGGAGCCTAGTGAGCAGGAGTGCTGGGAGACGCGGGTGTGAACGCCAGTGCGCCAATGCCCATTCACGTGGCAGAGCCGCAGCCGCCTCACCCGTTGCGCTTCAGCGCGCCGGTGCGCTTGGCGTAGCGCTCGGCCTGCTCGAAGATCACCAGCCCCAGCGGCACGAGCACGGCGCCCGTCAGCGCCAGCGGCCAGATGTCGGACCACAGCGTGGTGACGCCCTGCCCCTGCTGAATGCTCGCGCGCAAGCCGTCCAGCATGTACGTCACCGGCGAGATGACCGACACCGCCTGCAGCCAGCCCGGCAGCACCGTCACCGGATAGTACACGCCCGACACCAGCAGCATGACCGCGCGAATGATATAGGCCATCTGCGCGCCGCGCTCGGTGAAGAGCAGCGGCAGAATCGCCGCGATCTCACCCAGCCCGATCAGCGAGACGCTGCCCAGCGCCGTGATGGTCGCGGCGGCCAGCCAGTTGGACTTCGTCAGGTCCAGGTGGAAGAACATGCTGATGACGAGCAGCTGCGCCACCATCAGCGCCAGCCCGTGAATCAGCGCGAAGACGCACGCCCCCAGCAGGTGCGTCAGCCGCGAGACGGGCGCCATGAAGGTGTACTCGATCGTCCCTTCCCAGCGCTCGATCGTCACCGTCTCCGTCACGCTGTCGAAGACCGCGCTGATGTAGCTCCACATCGCCGTGCCGATCGTCAGATACAGGATCAGATTGTTGACGTCGGCCTGCGTGAAGCGCCCCGGCGCCGCGTTCTGCGCCGTCTTGGCGATGAAGGTCACACTCAGCGCGTTGACGATGTTGTACGTGACCCAGACGATTTCCCACGCCCAGTAGCGCTTCGTCAGGAACCAGCCGCGCTCAATGAAGGCGTAGCCCTTCCCCGTCTCCGAGCGCAACGAGCGCCCCCAGGAGCGCGCCGCCGTCAGCAGGTCGCCCGCGCGAATGGCGGAAAGCATATCTTTAGACACTCCTCATGCCACACATCAATGATTGCCGCTCCCGGCCTTGAAAGGCCGGAGCACGCGCCGGGGCCTTGAAAGGCCGCGATACGGCGGGGATTTATCCCCACGCCCCCGTGCGCCGGCCATTCATGGCCGCGCCTCTCGCCCATCCCGTGCGCCGGCCATTCATGGCCGCGCCGTTCGTCCACGCTCACTCCCCGTCCTCATCCCCCTCCGGCTCCTCGGCCTCCCAGTCGCGCCCGGTGTAGGCCATGAAGACCTCCGTCAGCGTCGCGGGGTGATCCAGCCCCAGCTTCTCCGCCACCGCCGCCTTCAGCTCGTCCGGCTCGCCGTCGGCCACGATGCGCCCGCCATCAATGATCGCGATGCGGTCGCAGAGCGCGTCGGCCTCGTCCATGTCGTGCGTCGTCAGCAGGATCGTCGCGTCGTGCGTGTCGCGTAGCTCCGCCACGAACCGCTGCACATCCAGCTTCGAGCGCGGGTCCAGCCCGGTCGTCGGCTCGTCGAGCAGCAGCAGCACCGGCGCCGTCAGGAACGCGCGCGCGATCGCCACTTTCTGTTGCATCCCGCGCGACATATGCTCCAGCGGCTGTGAGATGCGGTCCGGCTTGATGCCCAGCCGTGTCAGGATCGCGCGGATGTCTTCGCGCGCCTGCCGGGCGGGGACGCCATACAGCCGCGCCGAGTAGAGCAGGTTCTCCATCGGGCTGAGCTTGCGGAAGAAGGCGGCCTCCACACTCACCCGGTTGATCAGCTTGCGCACCACGGCGTCGTCGCGCTCGACATCGTAGCCGAACACCTCCAGCTTGCCCTCGTCGGGCAGCAGCAGCGTCGAGATCAGCCGGATCAGCGTGGACTTACCTGAGCCGTTGGAGCCGAGCACACCGTAGATCTGCTTGCGCTTCACCGCCAGCGAGACATCCGTCACCGCGCGCACGATCCGCTTGCTCGCGCGCCCGTCGCTCTTGCGGCGGAACAACCGCATGCCTTCCGACTTCACGAAACGCTTCGAGACATGCTCCACCCGCAGCGCCTCATCCCGCTGGATGCTCACCAGCTCACTGGGCGTGAGCGCCTCAAGCTGGGCGAGTTGATCTATCCGCTTCTCTGGCGTCCGCGACGCGTCTGCCACTTGCGCCGCCTGCCGCGACCGATCGGAATGATCGGGTGGCGTCGCGGGACTCGTTTCGAGCATTGGGGACTCCTCCTATGCGCTCAACTGAGACAACATCCGCTTGAATCGTTCGCCATCGCGGGGCTTCAGCCCCATCCCGCGCGCCGTGCGCCGGCCTTTCAAGGCCGCCCCCCTCACCCGCGCGCCGTGCGCCGGCCTTTCAAGGCCGCGCCTCCTCGCCTGCTGGGGCGTCAAAGGGCCACATGGGCGTGGCGAAACATCACTCAAAAACAGCGAAAAAGGGCCACTGGGCGGAGCGCACGCGCTGGCCCATGACCCCAAAAGAGAAGATTGCGTCCGACTCTCAGAACCTGTTCTCGCCGCTTGCGGCGGTTCTGGAATCGCTACCGGCCTGGTTGAGGATGCTCGCCCGAATCAATAGTGATGGCGAACAGAAAAGCCGGTGATCTCGCTCCAGCGGGTGGGCGCGCCTTGCCCCGGGAAGATTCCCAGGGTGGCCCCAGTCACGGGGCGCAGGCGTGCGGTGTGCACACTGATACCCTGCATGAGGGTCAGGGCGCACATCGTCGCGTTACTCATCGCGAATCGCTCCACATCTCGCTGGATGCCCGCAACATCCGGGCGCGCCGTCAATCGCGCGCCGCGTCGTTGCTTCTCCGCGCCGCCTACCACGAAGTAAGCCAGGCGTGTCTCACGGAGTATACGGAACCGCGACGCCGCCTGTCAAGACGCGAATTTTCCATCCGTCAGCGATGGGCTATAGGCCACGGGCGCCCTTATCATCCCGCTCCGGGGCATGAGAAGCGAGCGGCGATATGGGCCAGCGCGGTTGACGCGCCCAGGGAGGACACCGTATACTGGCTTGCGATACCGAACAACATGAGGACGCGCCGTACCGCCTTCCCTGCTGGCGAGCGCCGCGCCCCCTAATCGGGAGACGGCAATGGCGCACGGCCCGCGACATACGGAGGCTGGCATGATCGTGATGGAAGGCCAGGAGTTCCTGACCGCGGAGGAAGCCTGCGCGCTGCTCGGGATTAAGCCTGCCACGCTCTATGCCTATGTCAGTCGCGGGATGCTCAGCAGCTACCGGCAGGGAATCAAGCGCAAGCGGCTCTACCGCCGCGATGAGGTGGAGCGCCTGACGCGCCTGCGTGGCCCGGATGGCGAGCGCGAAGAGGAGTTGGAATCCCAGCCCAGCGGGGCCGGCTGGATACCCTACGTCTGACGCCCAGCCACGAGGCGGGTGTGGGGCGCGGGGGTCGGCGGGATTCGACAGAGCGCGGGCGCGGCGACACTGCGCGAGGCAAGATGTCCAACGTGCTGTCCCGGCGGGTGACCTTCCCGAGCGCTGGCCGCCCCGGCCCGCTGCTCGAAGGCGCGCTCGCACGACCCGCCTCCCCTACGACGGACGCGGCGCTCGCCCCCGTCGCCATCCTGCTGCATCCCCAGCCACTGACCAGCTCAATGGATGACCCCCTGATCGAGCGCGCCGCCACCGATTTGGCCGCCGCCGGATTCGTCACGCTGCGCTTCAACTTTCGCGGCGTCGGCGACAGCGAGGGCCAGCAGACCGATGGCCGCCTGGAGCCGCTGGACGTGGCGGGCGCGGTCGAGTTCGCGCTGGCCGAGCCGGGGGTGGACCGCGAGAAGCTCTGCCTGGTGGGGCATGCCTTCGGCGCCTGGGTGGCGCTGGTCTACGCCGCGCACGACCCGCGCGTCAAGACCGTCGTGGCCATCAGCCCGCCCGTCTTCCGCTTCACACCAGAGCTGGGCGCGTTCGACCGGCCCAAGCTCTTCATTACTGGCGAATTCGATGAGGTCGCCCCGCGCCACAAGTTAGAGCCACTGCTCGACCGCTTGCCCGCACGCGGATTTAAGGTCCTCTCAGGCGCGCGGCACCTCATGCGTGGGTACGAGACAACGGCCTCCCAGGCTGTTGTACACTACCTGGTACGCTGGGCCGCGACACCTGGCGTGTAATCTGTACTGTCATGTGAGCCGCTGGCCATGCGGAGGGGGGCCGGCGGCGGCGCGTCAACCCGTCTGGGGGTCCACTGGACGCCGGGACGCGCGTCGAACACGACACGTCATCAGGAAGATGGTGGCCACGGGCCAGTAGCAGGTGAGAGCGCAACTGTGACAACGACATCAAACCCTATTGTTGTACAAGGCGACCGGACGCTGTTGCTCGAAGTGGACCATCCATTCTACGCCGAAGCGCGCGATGCCCTGGCGCAATTCGCCGAGCTGGAGAAGTCGCCCGAGCATATCCATACCTACCGGCTGACACCTCTCTCGCTCTGGAACGCCGCCGCCGCCGGACTGAGCGCGGCGGCGGTGATCGCGTCGCTGGCGCGCTACAGCCGCTACGACATCCCTCCCAACATCCTCGCCGATATCCGGGACTACATTGGGCGCTATGGCCGGCTCAAGCTCCTGCGCGACGGCCCCGACCTGATCCTGCGCTCGGATGATGTGGCGCTGATCGCCGAGGTGGCCCGCCACAAGCGCACGGAACCGTACGTCATCGAGCGCCGCGACGAGCATACGCTGGTGATTGACGCCGCCCGCCGCGGCCACGTCAAGCAGGCGCTGATCGCCATCGGCTTCCCGGCGGAAGACCTGGCCGGCTACACGGATGGCGCCGCGCTGCCGGTCACCCTGCGCGACATCACCACCTCCGGCGAGCCCTTCCAGCTGCGCCAGTATCAGCGGGACGCCGTGCGCGCCTTCTACGCCGATGGCGGGCCCAGCGGCGGCAGCGGCGTGGTCGTGCTGCCCTGCGGCGCGGGCAAGACCATCGTCGGCATCGGCGCGATGGCCGCGCATTGGCCGCTCGACGCTGATCCTCTCGCCCAACACCATCGCCGTGCGCCAGTGGATGAGCGAGCTGCTCGACAAGACGACGCTGACCGCCGACCAGGTCGGCGAATACACCGGCGAGCGCAAAGAGATCCGACCCGTCACCGTCACCACCTACCAGATCCTGACCTACCGCGCCAGCGAAGGACGGCGTCTTCCCGCACTTCAGCCTGTTCGACGGCCACGACTGGGGCCTGATCATCTACGACGAGGTGCATCTGCTGCCCGCGCCGGTCTTCCGCATCACCGCCGAGATTCAGGCGCGGCGGCGGCTGGGGCTGACGGCGACGCTGGTGCGCGAGGATGGCCGCGAGGCCGACGTCTTCGGCCTGATCGGCCCCAAGACGTACGACGTGCCCTGGAAGGAGCTGGAGAAGCAGGGCTGGATCGCCACCGCCGAGTGCCACGAGATCCGCGTCGCCCTGCCCGACGAAGACCGCATGAGCTACGCCGTCGCCGAGGAGCGCGAGAAGTACCGCATCGCCGCCGAGAACCCGACCAAAGCTCGACCGTCACGCGCGAGCTGCTGGAGACGCCACCGCCGACGACCAGGTGCTGATCATCGGCCAGTACCTCGACCAGCTCGAAGATCTGGCGCAAATGCTCGACGCGCCGCTGATCACCGGCCAGCACCAACAACACGCAGCGCGAGAAGCTCTACGACCAGTTCCGCCAGGGCAAGATCAAGCGGCTGGTGGTCAGCAAGGTCGCCAACTTCGCCATCGACCTGCCCGACGCCAACGTCGCCATCCAGGTCTCCGGCACCTTCGGCTCGCGCCAGGAGGAGGCCCAGCGGCTGGGCGCGTCTCTGCGGCCCAAGCAGGACGGACGCCCGGCGCACTTCTACAGCATCGTCACCCGCGACACCCGCGACCAGGAGTTCGCCGCCAACCGCCAGCTCTTCCTGACCGAGCAGGGCTACCGCTACACGATTGACGACGCCGAGGACCAGGGCCTGCTGGTGGAGCGCCAGACGCCCGCGCGCCTGCCCGCCGTCGGCGAGCGCGTCAGCCGTGGACGCGGGCGGCGGGGGTAGCGTGTGGAGCGGGGTATGGGAACGCAGCATCATTTGCGCCCAACAACCGTGAGAGCCACTCGCATGGTGCGGGCGGCTCTCATCTCCAAGTGATGAGCGGAATCAACCAGCCTGGACGACCAGGGCGATGATGGCAAGGAGGAGCGCGGCGCCCAGAATCTGCGCGCCGCGGATGATGCCAGCGACCTCGACCTTGTGGCGCGTTACGCCGTTTTCCCTGATCCGAACGGCAAATGCCGACAGCAGGATGTAGCCTAATCCGATTAGGCCAGCAGCCCCAGCCAGAACGAACAGGATGCGAGCCGCCATATCAGCCTCCCATGTGTGATGCGTGTGATGAAAGCTCCAGCCATGCGCGCCGTCCTTTCGTGGCTGCGCTTCCCGTTAGATATCCAGACCCGACAGCCCAAAGGTTCCGAGGATCAGTGAAATCTCGCCTCCGTGATGTAGATCATGCTCGACCAGATGCCAGATCACCCACTGGCGCGTGTATCCCATCGGCACGCCAGGATCAGGATCGGGATTTGGGATGGGATACGCGAGATCAGAGACTGTCCAGGCGCCGAGAGCGTCCCAAAGCACAGCCCATGAGGCGCGCAATCCCTCCGCAAGCTCCACGCATTCCGCTCGCTATTAAGCCACATCTGGGCGACGCATCGCGCCATACCATCGCGAGTGGAGCAGATAGCGCGAGTAGCGGCGCGCGACATTGTGAGGGTATACTTGCCGGCGTACATCACGTCTTGCCACACATCATACGGGCGTGGCGGGCGCGCGGAGCGGCGTGACATATTGGCATAGATATTGGCATGGATGACGCATGAGAGACTGCCGTAGACTACCCTCGCGTAGCGGTAGGTGACTCAAGCGAAGCGGAAGAGGCAGTTAATCATGGCGACTCGTCAAGCGCCAGCCGGTCCGGCAACCAACACTATCTATCAGCTCAAGGTAACGCTCTGGGGCAGCAAGCCGCCCATCTGGCGACGCATCCAGACGCCTGGCTCCACAAGCCTCGCCGATCTGCATCGCATCATCCAGGCGGCGATGGGATGGGAAGCCCATCATCTCCACCAGTTCTCCGCTGGCGACACCGTCTACGGCGCTCCCGAGCCCGCCAAGGATGATCAGGCGTTCGAAATGCGGGACGAGCGTCGCGCGCGTCTCGACCAGGTAGCGCCCGCGGAAGGAAGCAAGTTTACCTATCAGTACGACTTCGGCGACGGCTGGGACCACAACATCACCGTCGAGAAGATCCTGGAGCCGGAGCCGGGCGCCCGCTATCCTCGCTGCCTGGCTGGCCGGCGCGCATGCCCACCCGAGGATAGCGGCGGCATCCAGGGCTACGTTGATCTGATCGAGACGCTGAAGACCCCAGATAACCCTGAGTACGCGGAGATGAGAGAGTGGGTGGGTGATGACTTCAACCCCGAAACATTCTCGCTCGACGACACCAACGCCGACCTCGAGGCCCTGCGCGGGTAGACCCTACGCCTCGCAGCGCGTCACCTGATGCTGGCGGTATTCGCCCTAAGTGACGAGCAGGCTTAACCAGCCTGGACGGCCAGTGTGATGTACATGCCAATACATCACATTCCACACCGTCACATCATGCCGTATGATACAGGCGCGGAGGGACGCGGGCGCGTGGCCAGTGGATGTGGCTGGCGCTCATGGGGAAGCGGATCGTGCGACAGATGACGATCTCACAGACGAGGACGGCGCGCGGGCGGCGCGCGCAAAGCGTGGAGCATGCGGAGGCCGCGCCGGAGTCTTCCGATAACGTGGATGGGTGCGCGCTCACGGACATGGACGGCGCGAACGGCTCCGAAGAGCTAGACCTGAGTGAATTGGAGCGGGCGCTGGCTCCCACCATAGAGCCATTGCCGCGCGCGCCCCGCCAGGCCCGCAGCCTGCGCACGCGCGACAGCCTGCTACGCGCCGCCGAGGCGCTGTTCATCGAGCGCGGCTACGCCGGAGTGACGGCGGACGAGATCGCCGCCGCCGCCGGGGTCAGTGTCGGCGCCTTCTACAACTACTACCGCAACAAGCGCCAGATTCTGATGGCGCTGGCGCAGCGGCGGCTGGGCGACATCTTCACCCACCTGCGGCTGGCGCGCATGGACCTGGCGCACGGCGACCACCACGCCGCGATCCGCGCGGCGATCACCTCCGTCATCGCCAGCGACCAGCGCCCCGGCCTGCGCGGCGTCTGGCAGCAGCTGATGTCGCTGGAGCCGGAGCTAGCGCCGTGCCAGGCCGTCATCCGCCGCTACGCGCTCGATCAGCTCGAGCGCCAGATTCTGAACGCCCGCGAGCATGGCAGACTCTGGCCAGACCTCGACATCGAGGCCACCGCGCTGGCGATCTTCGCCATGCTCGATACTCTCAGCGCCCGCCGCGAAAACGACCTGTCCGACGAGCGCCTCATCGAAAGCGTCACCACGCTCATCGAGCGCGCGCTCTATTCACCCGGCCAGCCCAGGTAAAGCCCACACACACGCATCATCACGCGCGCTGGCAAGCGGCGCGGGAGGCGGCATATGACCCACAACATCGCGCCTATCCCACCGGCGGGCGGCGAGCCGCCAGCCCGCTCGGTGGCCGACCCGTTGCGCCAGGTCACCGTCCAGATGACACGCTGGCACGGCGCCGTAGCGGACGCGGCGGCGGACGAGCTAGCGGCGGAGGAGCCGCTGGAGATCCGCGCCGTCTCCCCCGCCAGCCCGGCGCCCCAAACGGTGGCGGTCATCATGCGCACGCCCGGCCAGGACGATGAACTGGCCGCCGGATTCCTCTATAGCGAAGGCCTGCTCACACGCCGCGAGGACCTGGCGGCCATCCGCCCCGGCCTCGACGACGACGGCCTCCCCTCGCCGCACATCCTCGACATCGTGACCAGCGAGCGGGCCGACATCGCCCGGCGCGCGCGTGAGGGTGGCTACTCGCGCCAGTTCGCCGTCACCAGCGGCTGCGGCGTCTGCGGCAAGAACACCGTAGATGCGGCCTGCGCGCTGCTGCCGCCCGTCCCGCGCGGCGGCTTCAGCATCGCCCCAGAGACCCTTTACCGCCTGCCTGATATCCTCCGCGAGCGCCAGCGGGTCTTCGCGGCCACTGGCGGCCTGCACGCCGCCGCGCTCTTCGACGCCGGCGGGCGCCTGCTGGCGGTGCGCGAGGATGTGGGCCGCCACAACGCCGTAGACCGGCTGGTGGGCCGCGCGCTGCTGGATGGCGAATTGCCGCTGGCCGGGCGCGCGCTGCTAGTCAGTGGGCGCCTCTCATTCGAGATCGTCCTCAAAGCGCTGGCGGCAGGTATCCCGCTGGTAGCCGCTGTCTCCGCGCCCTCCAGCCTGGCAGTGGACCTCGCCCTCTCCGGCGGCGTCACGCTGGCGGGCTTCGTGCGCGGCGAGCGCCTCAACGTCTACACCTGGCCAGAGCGTGTCCGCCCGCGCGCGACATCGTAAGACAGGCGCCCCGCGCATTGTGTGGGACCCTTTCACGGACGTGGCGCAACGCTGGGCGCGAATTCCCGCCAAGGGTCAGGATAGCTTGGCGGCGGCGCAGATATCTCCCGTCGCCTCCATCGCCATGTAAGCCACGATCAAATCCCAGCACAAATAGCTGATGGCGAAGAACATGAGGCTGATCAAAGAGAGGTTGTCATATCCTCTTCTCAGGTTGGTCTTACAATTGCCCGATACACTCTCCCCACGAGAAATGCGCGGCGCGAGATGGAGCGCGCGCCGCCGCGTGTGAAGGGGAAACGCCGAATGACGACCCACGAAGCGCTGATTTTGCTTCTGATCGCCGCCGGAGCGCTCGTCGCGCCACTGCTGAGTGAGCGTATTGGCTGGTTCACCGCCCCGGTTGAGGCGCTCTACGGCGCGCTCGTCTCCACCTTCGTTCCCGACGCCCACGCGCCTGGCCCATTCATCAGCGGCCTGGCCCAGCTTTCCTTCCTGCTGCTGATGTTCCTCGTCGGGCTGGAGATTGACTTCACGCTGCTGCGTGAGCGCGGCCTGAAGGCGCTCGCGCAAGCGTTCGCGGTCGTGCTCGGCATCCAGGCCGCCGCCCTGCTGCTCACCCTGGCGCTGCGCCAGCCACCAATCGTTATGCTGCTGGGCGGCGCGCTCTCCGTGAGTCTGCTGCTCGTCGTCCTGCAGCAGCAGGGCATCGTCCACACCCACTTCGGCCAGCAGGCGCTCTTGGTGGCGTCGCTGGGCGAATTCCTGGCGATCATCGAGCTGACCGCCTACGACCTGGTCGCGCGCTACGGCCCCAACTGGTCGCTCGCGCTGGCCGCCCTCAAGCTGATGGCGCTGCTGCTGGCTGGCTTCCTGACGCTGCGCGCGCTGATCTGGCTGGCGCAGGAGCATCCGGGTCGCATCGCGCGGCTGTTCCGCGTGAGCGACACCGCCGAGGTGGGCGTGCGCGCCGCGCTGGCGCTGATGCTGGCGTTCGCGGCCATCGCGGCGTTCCTGCGCGTCGAGCAGATCCTGGCCACCTTCATCGCTGGCATGGTCTCCGGCTACGCCTTCCGCCGCCAGCGCATCATTACCCACAAGCTGATGACCATTGGGCAGGGCTTCTTCCTGCCGATCTTCTTCATCACCGTTGGCATGAGCCTGCGCCTGACGGAGATGCTGAATTTTGCGACCCTGAAGCAAATCCTGCTGCTGCTCGGGATTATCGCCGCCACGCGCCTGCTCACCGCGCCGCTGCTGCGCTCGCTGGGCCTCAACTGGACGCAAGCGGGCGCGGGCGCGCTGTTGTTGAGCGCCCCGCTGACCTTGCTCGTGGCGATTGCGCAAGTCGGCATCAACCTGGGTCAGCTCTCCACCGCCTCGCAAGGTGTGACCATCGGCGCGGCGGTCGCTGGCGCCGTCATCTTCCCGCTGCTGGCGCGGCCCCTCGTGCGGCGAAACGATCCGCGGCCAGAGCCAGCCATCACGCCCATCACCCCGCTGATCGGCTCGCACCTCGCCTCCGCCACGCGCCCCCGAGGCGCCGCCTGGCGGTCTATGGATGCGGTGGCGGACATCTCCCGCGTCAAGACCGTTCCGCGCCAGTCGCGGAACGCGCCAGAGCCTGAGCGGGTTCCCCCGCGGCGTCGCGCATGAACGCATGGGACGGCGTAAGTGACTGATGGTTTCATTTCAGCGAAGCGGAAAAGCCCGCGCATCTCCGTTGTATGATGTGCGTGGCGGCGCTATCGCGCGCAATCATCCAGTCGCGCCATGTGGAGGCCCTATGCGGAGAGACATTACGCCAGGCGTCGTGTCCGACCCTGACATTCTGGGGGGACGACCAGTTCTGCGTGGCCGGCGTATCGCGGTCTCACAGCTCGTTGACCAGCTGGCGGGTGGCATGACGCTGGATGAGCTACAGGAAGATTATCAGCTTAGCGACGATGAAGTGCGCGCCCTGCTGAACTACATCGCCCAAGTCGTCCACCAGGATGAGCGAGCGCATGTCCAGCGCGCCTGAATTCTTGCTGGATGAGAATCTCTCATGGCGCGTCGCGCGAGGGTTACGCGCGCGAGGATATTCGGTCGTAACGACCACGGAAGCGCATCTAACGAGCCAGCGTGACGAGGACGTGTCTCGTTACGCGCAGGCGCATCACCTGGTGATCGTTTCTCGCGATAGCGACTTCCGCTCACGATTTGGGCCACCACACGCTGGTATTGTCATCGTTCAGGCCCCAAGCGCGGCGGGCAGAGGCGGAGCAGGCATCGCAAAATCTCCGCGTTGCCTGCCGCGCTCGCTCAGCCACTCGATGACCGTGTCCACATCATTGACTGCTAGCAGGCGTGATGCTGACCGCAACGCCGCCATCACGACCGTTCCGCGCCAGTCGCGGAACGCGCCAGAGCCTGAGCGGATTCCCCCGCGGCGTCGCGCATGAACGCCAGCGCGCGGCCCAGGATGCGCTCAGCGCGGCGGCGGCTGCCAGGCCCCCACCAGCCGATCTCGCGTGGGTGAAGCTCTACCGTCACCAGCCCGTCATAGCCGCTGGAGCCAAGCCACTGGAGCAGCTCGCGCAGTGGCAGCTCACCATCGCCCGGCGCCAGATGCGTGTGCGGGCTCCCATCACGCCAGACCATATCGTTGAGATGGACATTGCGCAGCAATGGGCGCATCTGTTCGGCGGCCTGCAACACGTCCTCGTAGCTGGCGCCCACATGGCAGGTATCGAACGTCAGCCCACAGCCACGCGTCTGCGCGTAGTTGATGAGCCGCTGGGTATGGTCAAGATAGGCGAGCCGCCCCCGCAGACGGTGGTGATAGTACTGGCTATTCTCGATCGTCAGCTCGACCTGCCCCTCGCTCGTCGCTTGCCCCATCCGGATCGCCTGGCTGAAGTGCGCGTTGCGCGGCGAATCGGGGTCATAGAAGTGCAGCGTGTGGGTGATCGCCAGCTCCGCCCCCAGCGCGCGCGCCAGCCCCACCACACGCGGCATCCGCCGGCTCGGCCAGCGCGGCCAGCCCGGCAGCGACGCGAACGGCGGGTGAACGCTCAGCACCGGAACGCCCACCCGCTCGATCGCACGGCGCAGGGGAGCCGCGCCCAGGTAGAGCGCCTCTGGCCCGATCGCCAGCTCGACGCCATCGTAGCCGAGGTCGCGCGCCAGGCGCAGGCTGGTATCGAGCGGCAGCGGATAGAACGTGCCCGTCGAAAAGCTAAATCGCATAGCTGAGGATGATCCCATACACTGAGAGTACGCGCCGCCGGGGCGCGGCGTCAAGCGCACGTCACTGGCGGCGTCACTCCGGTGAGCCGCCCAGCGACGGCCCGGCCTCCAGCAGCGCGCGGGCGCGGTTGCTGAGCGCGCGGAAGGGGGCGATGAGCGGGCTAGGGAACGCGACCCGCGTCTCCTCGCATACCGGCTTGAGACCAGCGCACGGGCGGGCCACCGCCAGCCACGAGCCCATCAGCGAGTAGCTGAGCGTCACGGACGCCAGCTCGCCCAGCGGCAGCGCCCGCATCCGCGCCGCGCCACCGGGCGGCAGTGCCGCCAGGAGCAGGCGTCGCGGCGTCAGTGTCAGCAGCGCGGGAATATCCGGCCCAGCCCCAGCCTGGGCGGGCGTCCGCCCCTGCGCCAGAGGCGTCTCCGCGGGCGCCAGCGCGCGCTGGGTCTCCTCCAGCAGCGCCCGCGCGGCGGCGGGCGCCACCATCCCGCCCAGCGACTCCAGCTCGCGCGCCTCGCGCTCGGTAGGCCGCCAGGCCGTGACAACCGGGACCCGCCGCAAACGCCAGTCGCCGCGCCCGGCGGCGCCGAGCAGCGGCGTGAAGCCACGCAGCAGCGCGACTGCCTGCGCGAGCTGGGGCGCCGCCTCAGGGGGAAACGCCGCGCCGGTGAGCTGGACGCCCGCCGCGCCTTCCAGCGCCAGCGCCAGCCGCGCCGTCTGCTCCGGCGGCGCTGTTACCTCATCGAAGGGCAGCGGCGGGCAGAGCCGCGCCAGGACCCGCTCCGGCCACGCGCGCAGCGCCTCCTCCAGTGAGACGCCCGGCGGAGCGGCGGCCACCGCCACCAACCGCCCCAGCGGCCAGCTTCGCGCCAGAAATCCCAGCTGCGTTCCCACTCCATCCGCGGACGCGTAGTCGCGCAGCAGCAGCGCCTGCCGGTCCGTCACCAGCAGCAGGCCATCATGCAGGCGGCGGGCGCCGCGCCCGCTGAGGAGCCGTCCCGCCAGCCATCCCCGGCCAGCCGGACGCGCCGGGGCCTCATCCCACCCGCGCAGGGCCAGCGCGGGCGCCGCCGCGAAGAACAGCGCGCGCTCATCAGCGGCCAGTAGCTCGCCCAGGTAGCGCGCGAACCGGGATGGCAGCCAGCGCAGCAGGTCTTCCGGCTCGCCGAAGGCCGCTATGCCGCGCGCGGGCGCCTCCGCCACACTGACACCCGCCAGCCCGCGCCACGCGCCGCCGCTATTCTCCCCGGCCGCCGCCTCGCGTCCCATCCGGCGCAGCAGCGCGTCGCCCGCCGCCTCAGCGTCGGTGGTCAGCCGCTCTGCGCCCGCATCAGCCGCCACCCGCCGCCGCTCCGCCACATCGCGCGAGGCCGCCGCCCGCGCGGCGCGGTAGCGCGCCATGATCGCCGCCCCGTCCAGCCAGCCCGCCGCCGCTATCTCCTCAGGCGCGCCAGGCGCAAAGAGACCCTGATAGATGCGCGCCGCCGCGTCGGGAGCGATCGCGAGCAGCGCCCGCTGCGCGCGCTCACGCAGCGCGGGGGTCAGCGTCGCGACCGAAACGACATCCGCGAGCGCTGGATCAGCGGCGGGCACGGTCAGCGCGATGTAGTCCGACAGCGGGACATCCCGCTCGCCATCCGCCCCGACGCGCGCGCCAGTCACGCGGAAGGCGCCCAGCGCGCGCGCCTCCAGCCATGCCCCGCGCGGGTTGGCGGGCGACGCCAGCGTGAGCGCCAGCAGCCCCGGTCCGCTGGCTCCCAGGCGCGCATCATCTGGCGCGGCGCCCGCCATGCCCAGCAGCGGCAGCCGCGCCAGATCGGCTCCCCGCGCCTCAGTGGGCCGCTCGACCCGCTCCAGCGCCAGCGCGCCGCGCGCCTCATCCCAGCGGTAGGAATTGCATGGCCCACCCGGCTCGATGACCACCGCCCAGACGGTCTGGGCGACCTGCGGCGCCGCGCCCAGCCCGTCGCTCGCGCTCACCATACGCGCCATCATCCTCACCCCATCTCATCGCTCATCGCTCATCGCGCGCCAGCAAAAAGGCTTCTACGCGCGCCCAGCGTTCCCAATCAGGAAAACCCAGCGTGTGTAGAAGCCATCAGCTCCCATGAGAGCGTATGGGGTGAGCCTCATCACCCTGCCGCGCCGGCTCCAGCGTTCATGCGCGCCGCGCGGCGTGTCTGCGGCAGGTAGCGCCGCCAGCCACATGATAACCCGCCGCGATGAGCGGACGCAACGCGCGCCCTACGCGCCCCAGGGCGGCGCCAAAGTCGTTGACCAGAAGCGAGCGGGCGCAATCATTCGCGCCTCAAGGCGGCTCCGCGCCCAGACCGGCCGCTGCAGGTCCCCGTCCGCGGGTAGGCGTCCGCGCAGGCGGACGTTGTGGCCGCGGGCGAGTGGAGCGAAGCTCCATGCGGTTCGAGTCCGCATGGAGCCCTTCAGGCGCGGTTTCAACCGCCCGCGCGCCTCGCCGCGCGACTTTGACACAGCCCCGCTACGCGCCCCAGGGCAGCGCGTCGTTGAGCAGCAGCGCGCGCGCCGTCTCGCCCGCGCGGATCACGCCCTCGCCCTCCGGCGCGATCAGCAGCGCCGTCGCCCCCTGGAGCGACGAGATCAGGTGCGACTCTTGCTCGCCAGTGTCGCGCGCCACCAGGCGCCCCCCGCGCGAGGCCAGCCGCACGCGCACGTACTGCCGCCGGTCGCCCCGCCGCAAGTCATCGCCCTCGTAGACCACCTCGACCTCTGGCCGCTCGACGCTCGACGCGCCCAGCATCCGCCGGATCGCGGGCCGCCCGAACAGCTCGAACGTGACGGCGGCGGAGACCGGGTTGCCCGGCAGCCCCAGCAGCGGCGTCCCGTCCAGCTCGCCGAACGCCAGCGGCTTGCCAGGCTTGACGCGCACGCGCCAGAACGCCATCGAGCCGCGCTCGGTCAGCATCCGCTTCACCAGATCGTAATCGCCGACCGAGACGCCGCCCGACGTGAGCAGCAGGTCGAAGCCGCGCGCCGCGTCCAGCTTCGCGCGCAGGTCATCTTCGCGGTCGCGCGCGATGCCCAGCGAGACTGGCGTAGCCCCCGCGCGCGTCACGGCGGCGATCAGGTACGGCGTATTGCTGTCGTGAATCTGGCCGGGGCGCAGTGGGTTCCCCAGCGGCTCCAGCTCATCACCCGTCGCCAGGATCGCCACCCGTGGCCGCCGCGTCACCCGCGCGGGCGTGACGCCCAGCGACGCCAGCAGCGCGATCTCCGCCGGGCCTAGCTCCGTCCCAGCGCGCGCCAGCAGCGCCCCAGGCCGCGCGTCGCCGCCCGCCTCGCGGATGTTGTTCCCCACCGCGACCGGCGCTTCCAGCGCGACCGCGCCCTCCGCGACGCTGACCAGCTCCTGCTGGATGACCGCGTCAGCGCCCGCCGGAACCGGGGCCCCCGTCAGGATGCGAACCGCCTCGCCCGGCCGAACTTCGCCCGCGTAGACGCTTCCGGCGGGGACCTCGCCCGCCAGCCGCAGGCGGACCAGCGCGCCCGGCGCCGCGTCGCGCGTATCCGCTGAGCGCAGCGCGTAGCCATCCATCGCCGAGTTGGCGAAGGGCGGCGACGCCTCGCGCGCGATGGCGTCCTCCGCCAGCACGCGCCCCAGCGCCTCCGCCAGCGGGACTTCCTCCACCGCCAGCGGCTGGAAGCGCGCCAGCACGCGCTCCCGCGCCTCCTCGACGCTCAACATCGCACTCGCCGGGGCCATCTCCGCCATGCGCTGTCCACCTCTCCGCCCGTCTCGCGGCGCGCCGCCACACGCGGGCGCCTCATCGCTTCCTAACGAGAGTATAGCGCCCGCGCGCCCATTCCCGCGAAGATGAAAATTCACTCATCAGCGCGTGGTACAACGCCCGCATTGGGGGGCCGTACAGGAGAGTAAGGAGGAGTACCCTATGCGTCTCGCGCTCGTTGAAGATGACACGCGTCTCGCGCGCGGCTACCAGCGGCAGTTGGAGCGCGCCGGGCATGACGTCACCGTCTACCCCGACGCCGAGAGCGCCCGTGAGCCGCTGCGGCGTGACGCCCGCCAGAGCCAGGTCATCATCCTGGATGTGCTGCTGCCCGGCCAGAGCGGGATCGCGCTCTGCCGCGCGCTGCGCCAGGACGGCGTCCGCACGCCCATCCTGCTGCTGACCGCGCTCGATCAGACAGCCGACAAGGTCGCCGGGCTGGATGCGGGCGCCGACGACTACCTCACCAAGCCATTCCCATTCGAGGAGCTGCTCGCCCGGCTGCGCGCGCTCACCCGCCGGCCAGCCAGTTTCGACGCGACCGCCGGCGCCGCCGAGATTCGCGCCGGCGCGCTGGTCATTGACCGGCTCCAGCGCGAAGTCTATCTGAATGATCAACTGATCACCCTGACCCCGCGCGAATATACTCTGCTGGAATACCTCGCCGCGCAGGCCAACCGCGTGCTCTCCCGTGACCAGCTCGCCGCGCGCGTCTGGCCCGAAGGGACGGAGGCCAGCAGCAACGTGCTGGATACCTATATCCACCACCTGCGTGACAAGCTCGACGATTATGGCGACGACCAGATGATCCAGACGGTGCGCGGCGTGGGCTACAGCCTTGCGCACGCCCGCGCGCCCGGCGCCGCGCGTGCGTCAGGCGTGAGTGGAGAGCGACAGGAGCGCGACGCATGACCAGCCCACTCACCAGCCCACCCCCAGCCACTCCCGCCCGGCGCCGCGACCAGCGCGCGGGAGGAGCGCGCCGCGCGTCCGCAGCCGGGACGGCGTCGCGGCCCCTTCCGGCGCCCGCGCGCAAGCGGCCCATTCCGGCGGCTGCGGCTGCGGCTGATCATCACCAACACCGTCATCGCCGCGCTGATCCTGACTGTCGTCAGCTTTGCGATCTACGCCTTCGAGACCCGCGTCGCCCTCGATCAGGTAGATAGCCAGCTCAGGACCGAAGCGGTGGGCAAGGCCGCGAAGGGCCTGCCCGAAAGCGGAACGCTGGCGCCAGGCGAGGCCGAAGCCGCCTACGAGGCGAGCAGCCCTAACTTGTTCTCCGTGATCCTCGGCCCATCGGGGAACGTCATCGAGGATGACGACCAGGTGGCCACCTACGGCCTGCCGAACATCGCCGCCGCACGCCCCGTCCTGAGCGGCGCGGCGAAGCTCCTCCATCGTCACCATCCCGCATGGCGACATCGAGTTCCGCCTCTACACCGCGCCGATCATCGAAGACGGCAAGATCGTTGGCGCCGTGCAGAGCGGCATGTCGCTGCTGGCATATGAGCAGCACATGCGCGACCTGGTCAGCATGCTCGTCCTTCTCGATGTCATCATCGCCCTGCTGATCTTCGTCTCCAGCGCTTTCCTTACTGATCGCGCGCTCGCCCCCGCCCGCGAGGCCTTCGAGCGCCAGCGCCAGTTCGCCGCCGGCGCCTCGCACGAGCTGCGCACGCCCCTCGCTATCGTCCGCTCCCTCGCGGAGCTGGTCGCCGGTCACCAGTGCGCCCCAGCTTCCACGCCCCAGGCCGCGCTGGCCGCGCCATCAGGGAGCGCGGAGAGCGCCAGGCGCGGAGAGCGCCACAGGCCAGCGCGCCAGGCGAGAGCCAGGAGGAGGTCACCACCGACGCCCGCGCGATTGTCGAGGAGGTGGACTACATGACGCGGCTCGTCTCCGACCTCCTCTTGCTCGCCCGCGACGAGCGCGACGAGCGCGCGCTCGACTGGCGCGTGGTGGATATGCGTGAGGTCGCCCGCGAGGTCACCATTCGCATCGAGCCGCTGGCCGCCGCCGCGAATGTGCGGCTGGTCTTCGCGGAGAGTGGGCGGAGCGACACGCCCGCGACCGTCTGGGGCGACCGCGACCGCCTGCGCGAGCTGGCGCTGATCCTGCTGGAGAACGCCGTGCGCTATACCCCCAGCGGCGGCGAGGTCCACGTCGCGGTCAGCGCCTCGCACGGCTGGGCGCCCACCAGCCACCATCCAGCCAGGCGCGGCGGCGTGACCTTGACCGTGCGTGACACGGGGTCGGGCATCGCGGCGGCGGACCTGCCTCACGTCTTCGAGCCGTTCTACCGCGCCAGCTCGGAGGCCATGTGGCGGGCCAGCGGCGGACGCAAGGGCGGCGCCGGGCTGGGGCTGGCGCTGGCGCAGTGGATCGTCGAAGCGCATGGCGGCTCGATCGCCGTCACCAGCGCGCCGGGCGCGGGCGCCACCTTCACCGTAGACCTCCCGCGCGAGAGCGGGCGCCACACCGCCTAGAAACCGCCCGCGCATGGCTCAGCGCCCCGCACTCAGAGCGCGTCGAGCGCGTCGGCGCAGGTCGAGCAGATGTACAACCCATCCTGGTCATCGTTCGCGAGCGCCGCGCACGACCGGCAGCGGGGCGCGCCGCAGTTGTCGCAGAAATCCAGAATCTCGGCGCTGGTGAAGAGCAGACCACACTCCCCGCACAACAGCGACCGCTCCTCTAGCGGCGCGTCGATTTAGGAGTGGCGCATCTGATAGTGGACGGTCAGGCATATTGGGCGCGCTCATAGGGGTTACCTCCTCAACACGCGCGGCGTCACGCGGCGCCGCCTTACCCACCATCCTCCGCACGCGCGGCGCCTAATGGGGAACGGATACCGGGCGGGTGAGGCAGGCAGGCCGGCGGACGGGCAGGCGGGCGAATAAATTCGCGCCTGAAGGGCCCGCGGCCCACAACGTCCGCCTGCGCGGACGCGGCGCCGAACAAGGGTCCGCGCAGGCGGACGTCGTGGCGGCTCCGCCGCCTTGAGGCGCGGTTTCAACCGCCCGGCGTATCTTCAACCGCCCGGCGTATCGTGCCGCCTCATCATTCCCCCACTCCCCACACGGCACCCCACTACGACGCTGCCCACCCCAAAATTTCCCATGCGCTTCGCGCGCGACTCATGCCTCATTCGCCCGCGTCGCAACATTTTCAATACAAGCTTTATGATAAAGAAAATATATTTCAAAACAGACTAATTATGAACCATCCGGCGACAACGCCAGGCGGAAACCAAAGTAGTAGTCGAAGTCGTCCGGCCCGGCGTCGTTGCGGCACGCGGCGCGCGCGTACCTGGCGATGCCGTTCCACGAGCCGCCACGCAGCGTCCTGCTTTTAATGGATTTTTGATCCTCGCGCCCATCAATTTTAATGTATGGGTACGGCTTGTACAAACTAGACACCCACTCCCACACATTGCCCGCCATTTCCTCGACTCCGAATGGACTTGAGCCGGAGCGGCTGGCGGGGTAGGAGCCGACCGGGCTGGTGGCTCGGATGCCGCTCTCGTCGGTGTTGCAGCGGGCCTGGTCGAAGGCGTCTCCCCAGGGGTAGATACGGCTAGCGTTCGCGCGGGAGTCCCAGCGCGCGGCTTTCTCCCACTCCGCCTCGGCCGGCAGCCGCCAGCCGCGCTGGCCAGTGGCCTTGCTCAGCCAGGCGATATAGGCCATGGCGTCTTGCCACGAGACGCAGACCACCGGGTGATCGGGATGCTGCTGCTGTGTCACCCAGGTGACGCCTGCGTCCCAGAGATCCGCAGGTGGCTCGCGCACCGCCCCGGCACGCACGGCTAACGCATACTCCGCCACCGTCACCGGGTATTTGGCGATCTGGAAGGTGTCCACCTCGACCCAGTACTGCGGCGTCTCATCGTCCAGTGTGTCTGGATCGTGCGCCTTGTCGCTGCCCATGAGAAAAGGGCCGGTGGGGATGGTAATCACCGGCGGGAGGTAGGCGGGCGCGCCCGTCAGGTTGATGCCCTGGTAGCCGAGGCTGCCCAGCCGCGCGGGGACCGGGTAGCGTGCGGCGGCCGGGATGGTGGGCGCGAGCTGGGGTGTGGCGCCGAGCGCGGCGGCGCGCAGGCCGAGGGCATGCAGCAGGCCATCGCGCGCGGGCGCATAGGCGCGCGTGGCGTCATAGCGGAGCAGCGGGCGCCAGAGGATCGGGATGTCTTGCTCATCTGTCGGCGTCATCACGATCGGGACCACGCCGAGCATGCGCTTCGCGGTGACCTCGCTGAGCGCGGCGTTGACCTCACGCTCGACCCAGGGCGAGGTGACGGATTGCGGAGACATCACCAGCACGAGCCACTGGCGGCCCTTCATCCCCTCGCCAATCTTCTTCACGAAATCTTCCGAGGTGATGCCCCGATAATCCACCCAAACATTGGCCCCAGCGGCTTCGAGGTCGGTGACCAGCCGCTTCGTGAACGCATCCTCGTCCGGGCTGTGGTGGTGGCTGACGAAGACCCGCGCCGCCCCGGCGTCCGCCATACGCCTCGCCTCCTCCAGCCATCACCAACGCCGCACGCATCACCGGTGGAATCGCCGCTGAGGAGGCAGTATAGCACGCGGGAGCGGGAGGGGGCCTCATCCGGCCTTCGGCCACCTTCTCCCTGCGGGGAGAAGGCCCTGAGCAGGCGGGTCTCGCGTGGCGAGATCGTTTGCCCATTACACGATACGCCCGCCACAGGTTCCCCCTCGCCTCCGCAGAGGGAGGGGGTCAGGGGGTGAGGCCCCCACGACTTGGCGCTGCCCTGGTACAGGGCTCAGGGCGGTGTCAACGTCGCCAGGCAAGGCAAGCGGGCGAATAAATTCGCGCCTGAAGGGCCTCCCGGCCCACAACGTCCGCCTGCGCGGACGCGGGGACGGCAGACAGAGGACCCGCGCAGGCGGGTCTTGTGGCGGCTCCGCCGCCTTCAGGCGCGAATTTATTCGCCCGCTCGCCCCCCCCACGACTTTAGCGCTGCCCTGGTACAGGGGCTATCTAACGCTTGCAATCCGGGGCATGGCCCATTACAATGGTTTGGTGAGCGCCCCGCAGCAACCACGCGCCCAGCTGGCGCGTCCTGATACCATGAAAGCGCTCACCGCAAATCACCGCGACGCGCCCGTCAGAGCCATGAGGTCGTGACCGTTTTTCCAATCATCCCGTGGCGCGAACCTCATTCCGATACGCCTCGGCACACCTCCAGGCGCATGCTCATCTGACGCGCAGGACCGGAAAGGACCAGTGGTCATGTCTGCCACCCGAAACCCCAAGCCGCTCGTAAGCGCGCTGGTAGCGCTCTTATTCGTCGTCTCCCAAGTCGTCCCCTTCCTCTCGATCGCATACCTTGCCGGACCCACGACGCCCTTCGATATCATCCAGGCGGGAGCGATCCATTGGGGCATCGCCATTGCCTTTGCCCTCATCTGGCTGGGCATACAGCTCTTCTGGGACGCCCCGGTCGAGGCCACCAAGTTCGGCATGGCGATCTCCGCCACGATTATCTGGCTCTCGCTCGTGCTCTTCTTCAACTTCCAGAACGTCGCGAACGGCGGCGCGGTGGCCTTCTTCGCCCTCACCGGCGGCCTCGGCGTCGTCCTCCTCTGGACGCGCTTCCTGGCGGACGAGATTTCCTTTTAACCTTAACCCGCGCTAACTCGCGTCTCGCCCGCCAGCCCGCATCCTGTCCCCCAACCGCTCGACCAGCGCCACCCATCCCCCGGCGCGGTCGAGCG
Source organism: uncultured Chloroflexia bacterium (assembly GCA_963809385.1). Taxonomy (GTDB): domain Bacteria; phylum Chloroflexota; class Ktedonobacteria; order Ktedonobacterales; family JADMIN01; genus JAKAIY01. Next base: position 466,420 of record CAWEJL010000004.1, read on the forward strand.
GTTTCGCGCGCACTCGCTCCCCTTGTCTCGCGCCGCCCAAATACGCTATATTTCTTATGTGACGTTACGACGTTTTACCGATGCGCGCACAATGCGGCCGCGGCTGCACCCCACACCATCCAACCCCACTCCGCATCCATTTGTCACATCAGTTTAGTCGTGAACTCTTGACACTACAGTTCATTTATGTTACTAATGGTGTTAAGGGAAGTTACTTCCCAAACAGAAGCATAGCGTTTTATGCGCGCGAACCAGCGTCAAGCATCTGGATGCGATCTCTTCGCTCAAGCAACGAGGGACGCCGCGCGCAAGCAAGAGGGATGATTTTTCACCATGACGCACACGATTGACGCCAGCCACAGCCACATTGATTTCTCTGTCAAGCACATGATGGTTTCGACGGTCAAAGGCCGCTTCAAGAGCTTTAGCGGCGAGGTCGAGATTGACGAGGCCAACCCCACCGCCTCCAAGGTCGAAGTGACCATCGAGACTGCCAGCATTGACACCGGCTCCGAGCAGCGCGACGGCCACCTCCGCGGCGCTGACTTCTTCGATACCGACAAGTATCCCACCATCACCTTCGTCAGCAAGACGGTCGAGGCCCTTGGCGCCGAGACCTATCGCGTAACCGGCGACCTGACCGCCCACGGCGTCACCCGCGAGATCCCGCTGGAGATCACCCGCGAAGGCGTAGCGCAGAATATGTATGGCAAGCAGGTTCAGGCCTTCTCCGCCGCGTTCACGATCAGCCGCAAGGACTTCGGGCTGGAGTGGAATGTCGCTCTCGAGAGCGGCGGCTGGCTGGTCAGTGACCAGGTCAAGGTGAGCCTGGATATCGAGACGGTCGTGAAGGCCGCCGCCGCCGCCTAACTCGCGCTTCGTCTGGGAGAATCCGCTCCAACAGCGCGCCCCCTCGCTTTATCAGTGAGGGGGCGCGCTGCCGCGTTAACGCGCCGCCCGGCTACTGGACGGACATACCCACCAGGGGATACCATCACCAGCGAGTGGCCAGATGCGCGCGCCGGTGGCGAAGAGTCGCGGACGGTCAAGCGCGACGCATCGCGAAGGGAGGGCGCCGGTGACATCAGGGAGATTCGGGGCTACAGAGCGCGATGGGCGGCTGCCTCAGCCCGCTGGCAAGGTGGAGGGCGCGGCCCCGGCCGCGCCACGCTGTATCGCCTGCGTGCAGCCGCGACGAGGGCACGGCGTCACCATCGCCACCTACTACCTCGCCCAGGCGCTGGCCGCGCGGGGGCTGCGCCCGCTGGTCATGGATCTCACCGGCAGGCGCGCCCGCCTTCAGTGGCTCGCCTCGCATAACAAGACGCAGAGCCTCACGATCTGGGCGCCCCGCATCCCACAGCCGGAGCGGCTGGGCGACGCGCTGACCCGCGCCCGCGAGCAGGCCGCTGGCAAGGTAGACGTCATCCTGCTCGATATGGACGCCTCGTATCTCCAGCGCGCGGGGGGCGTCGCCGCTGGCATTGATTACGCGCTGATCTTCATCGAGCATAGCGAGATGGGCATGCGCGAAGCCGATCGCCTGTCCGAGCGTCTCGATAACACCCCGCCGCCCTGGGGCGCCGTCGCCGCCGTCTTCACGCGCGTCAGCGCCGCCAACCTCCAAGACCTGCCACAGCAGACGCCCGGTCGCGGCCTGCCCGATCCTGGGCGAGCTACCCGCTGACTACCTGCTCGCCACTGGCGACGACTACTCCAGCACTGGTGAGGAGCCGCACGCCCCGCACGACACCTACCTTGGCGCCGTCAACCGCCTGGCCCGCACGCTCGCACAGATCGCGCACATCGTCCCCACGAGCCACGCGGAGAGTGGCCCGGCGCCCCACACCCCGCCTGATTCCACTGGCCAGCGAGCGAGCCGGTGAGCAGCCACACCTCACCCGACACGCTGCTCGACATCTACCTCGCGCTCTCGCATATCACCAGCGTTCCCGCTGACAGCCCGCTGGCCCCCCTCTCCGGCGAGGCCCCAGAGGAGACGCCGCGCTACTACGTCGCGCGCGCGGCCTGGGGCGCGTGGCGCGTCCTCATCCGCCCCGACACGCCCGCCGCGCTGCGCCACGACCTCGCCGCGCTGCCGCCTGAGCGCGCCCTGGATGATCCCGACGCCATCGCGCGACTCTTCGCCGAGCATGGCGTCACCTGCCATAGCGTCTGGCTGGGCCACACCGCCCGCTTCCCGGACGACCTCGACCCCGCGCTAGCCGCTGACGTCATCCCGCTGCCCGCTGGCCTGGATATCTACGGCGAGGAGCCGCCATCCACGCCGCCCGCCATCCCCAGCGACGCGCCCCCATCCGTCCATGGCTTCACCCCGCGCCAGTTCGCGATCATCGCCGGTGGGCTGGTCGTCTCGACCTGCGAATCATCGCGTGAGAGCGGCCTCGCCGCCGAGGCGTGGGTGCGCACGCTGCCCGCCTATCGCGGGCGCGGCTACGCCTCGCGCGTGACCGCCGCCTGGGCGCGCGACGCCCGCCTGCGAGGCAAGGAGCCGTTCTACAGCCACCACCGCGACAACCAGGCCTCAGCCGCCGTCGCGCGCACGCTGCGCCTGATACCCTTCCTCGACGACGCCGGCTTCCTCTAAGCGCCCGCGCTACCGCCCGATCAGGTGGAGCGCCTGGGGGATGAGCGGCAGCAGGTGCGGGACGAAGACCAGCAGGCCGATGACGACTGAGAGCATCGCGTTCAGCAGTACCGCGCCCGCCGCCACATCCTTCGCGACACGCCCCAGTGGATGGTACTCCTTGGTCACCATGTCTATGCACGCTTCGGCCACCGTGTTGAACATCTCAGCGATGAAGACCAGCGTAATCGCGACGAAGATCATCGCGAACTCCACCGGCGAGATACGCAGCAGCAGCCCCAGAATGATCGCCGCTGACCCAAGAACCATATGCACGCGCGCGTTGCGCTGCGTGCGCACGGCGTAGACCAGCCCGCGCCAGGCGTAGACGAAGCTGTTCAAGAACGCGACTATCTCGCCACGCGAGGTCGGCGGGATCGGCGGCGCGCTCGGTCCTCGTGGAGTCTCAGACGGCCCATGCGCGTCAGATCGCGCGGGCCCTGATGATGCGGACATACGATCGCCTCCGATCGTGTTGTACCCCGAACGCGCGCCGCCCCACCCCAGCGGATCCATCCGTGACTGAGCGGGAGCGCAAGAAGGAGGATCTAACGCGCGATGCCAGCCTGCGCCAGCACCGCCTCTTGTATCGCCACCATCGCGCGGTAGCCCGCGTCGGTGTGGTCATCATAGCCTACCAGATGCAGCACGCCATGAACGAACAGATATGCGACCTCGTAGGCCGCGCTGTGCCCCGCCCGCTCCGCCTGCCGGATCACCGTCTCGCGCGCGATGGCGATATCGCCCAGATGCAGCGGCCAGTCATCCTCACCGTCCGCTTCATCCCCTTCATCCGCTTCATCATCCAGGGCGTCATCGTCCTCATCGCCAGCGGTACCCTCCATCTCCTCGTCAGCCTCGTCAGCCTCGTCAGCCTCGTCAGCCTCGTCAGCCTCGTCAGCCGTCACGTCAGCTTCGTCAGCCACCTCAGCCTCGTCGTCCGCGCGCGCTTCCTCATCCTCCGCTGGCTGCCAGAGCTGGTCGGCGGGCGCCTCAACCAGCGGCTCATCCAGCAGGGGGAAGGAAAGCACGTCCGTCGGCTCATCTTTGCCGCGATAGTCGCGGTTCAGCGTGCGAATGCCCTCATCGGTGGTAATGAGCGCGCTCACCTCGACCGACCGCTCGATGCCCACCGCCTCCAGCGCCAGCTCAAAGGCCGTAAATAGCGCCTCTTCACTGATGCCGAATAGATCGTCAGTCAGCCCCTCCGGCTCATAGCTGAAGGTCAGCGCAACTTCCAAACCGTCATTCTCGCCGCTGTCCTCGCCGCTGCCCAGAACATCGCGTCCATCGTCCACCATATCGCGAAACGCTCCTCCCTGGGAGACACGGCGCGCACAGGCGCCCGAGGGGGTTGTATCAGGCGCGCAGAGGCGCGCCCTGTATATTCAAGTGAATCATGCCACAGACGCAGGCGCCTGTGTGCGCGACGCGCGTCAGGCGCCGCTTCGCTCAATCGTTAACATCCCGGCTGCCCGTGTCACGCGACGCAGGGCGGCGTGTGGTTGGCGGCCCTTGCCGCGCCGGAGCGCGTGGGTCTCGCGGGCCGCGCGCGCCAGGGACGCTCCGGGAGGGGTTGACCCGTCGCGCCCGCGCCAGCTCGATGCGCGCCTGCCGCTCGCGCTCCAGCGCCAGCCGGCGGCGTCCGCTCCACACACTCGCGCCGATGATCGCCGCCGCCAGCAGCGCGACGATTCCGCCAATCAGCGGCAGCGGCGGCCCGGATGCGCCATTCGCGCGCGCCGTCGAAGCGACCGCCAGCGCCGTCACCGCCAGCGTGGTCACTTCGCCGACCGTATCCTGCTGCCCATAGACCGCGACCGTGACTGTATAGTGTCCCGGCTTGGCGAAGACATGCGAGATCGTGGGCGTCTGCGTGGTCACCATCGGCGCCCCGTCCCCGAAGTCCCACGCCACCGCCACCGCCTCTCCGGCGGGCGGCTGCGTGCGCGAGGCGTCGAAGCTGACGGTCGTTCCCACCGGCGCGCTCAGCGGCGAGGCCGAGACTGTCGCGGGCTGGAGCGACTGCACGATCACCACAGGAAGCTGGGCGATGGCCTTCGCGCCACGGCTGTCTGTCACCGTCAGCGTCACCATGCCGTGGCCCTGCTGATCGAACTCATGCGTCACGCGCGGGCCAGAGGCGACCGAGAAATCGCCGAAGTTCCAGCTATAGGTCAGGTTGGAGCCCACGACCGCGTGCGAGCCGGTCGAGTCAAAGGTGATCTTGTTTCCCATCGCGATCACCGGCGAGGTCACCGTTCGCGCCACCGCGACCGGCGGATCGGCGATAGCCGAGGTCGCGACATGCAGGATCGCGTGATCGAACGGATCGCCCCAGTCACCGGTCAGCGGGTCCTGGATGTAGACCGTTACCGTATATGATCCCGGCGCGCTATAGGTGTGGCCGGATTTATAGGCGTAGCCAGGAGTCGAGCCATCGCCGAAGTCCCACTTCCAGTGAACGGTGTTGGGGTCTGGCGCGTTGGCGACCCGGCTCAGGTCATCGTAGAAGGTAATCGACTGGCGTGTCTGGAAGTTGAGCGCGAAGATGCCCAGCGGGACTCCTTGCGCGACCACCGACTGCTGATAGGCCAGCGCGGGCGCGTCGTTAGCCACCATCGTCGCGGTGGCGCCCAGCCCGCAGGCCTCCAGCGTCTCGTACGCGCTCACCTGGCCCGGCAGCGCCCCGCCAGCCAGCGCGGCCAGCCCGAGCGCCAGCAATCCCGCCAGCGCCAGCGACCGCAGCCAGCGCGCGCCCCAACCCAGTCGCACGCGCCCTTGCGCCTGATTCGCGTCTCTCATCTCGCTCGCCTCGCGCCTTCCTCTCGCCGCCACGCGTCACGCTACGCAATTTTGCATATAGCGGGGAAACAACGCCATCATAACACGAGGCGCCGGGCCTGACCTATCAGACCCGGCGCCAGTGGTACTGTCTGGTTATTGCGCGCCCGGCGCTAGCCGCGCGCTGGCTTCTGCGCGGCCTTGTAGGCGGCGGCCATCTTGCGCGCCGTCTCCTCGTCCACGCCGTAGCGCTCCTGCAGCGCGGGGACCACATCGCGCAGGGTCGGGCGGGTGGCGCCAGCGACCCGAAGCTCGGCGATGACCTCTTCGACCTGCTTGACCACCGGCGCGTGCGGCGTGTTCATCACCTGCAGCAGTGGGCTGAGCTCAGCCGCGCGGCGCACCGCTGGGCGCGGGCCGGTCGTGCCGGTGACATCGGAGTCGCCGGGGAAGAAGGCCGCGATCCCGGCGCCTACCTGTCGGACGCGGGCGCGCGGGCCAGGAGGCGTCCACATCCGCGTCCGGCGCGCCAGCGGGCGTCGCGTCGCTGAGCAGCGCGGGCTGGGCGAACGCTACCATCTCGGAGTCAGGCTCGGTCCGGGGCGCGGCGGCAGGCGCGGCGTGATTGTACATCTCGCGGCCCTCACCGATGCGGCGCCCAGCGCCCGCCAGGTCCCGGTTGCGGGCCGGCGTGAAGAGCGGCGTCGGCTCGGACGTCTGCGCGGGCTGTTGGGGCCTTGGAAGCCTCAGATGCCTCGGAAGGCGCGCCGATGGCCAGCTGGCTCTGGGGCGCTGGACTCTGGCAGAGCCTCGCCCTTGCCACCCTTGCCGCGCTTGGCGATAAGACCCAGCCGCCTGATCGCGCGCCGCCGCCGCCGTCTGCGCCATGCCGCGCAACTGCGCCTCGCGGACGCGCGCGTTGGCCACGGCCTTCATCCGCTTGACCTCAGCCTCCTGCTCCAGATGCAGCATGCGCTCGGCATGTGACTCCTGCATGTGGCGCAGGCTGCGATTCTTCTCAGTCGGCTGGACGATCGCCCAGAACAGGCCCCAGAACGGCGGCGCGACCGCCACCAGCACCATCGTCAGACTGAAGTTCGTCGCCCGCAGCTGCGGCCACGCCGCGTACGCCCACTCATCGGTCGGGAAGTTCACGAAGTGGGTGCTGCGGAACGCCAGGCTGTTCCAGGTGGTGATCAGCGTCGCCACGACCACGCCCACGCCGCAGAAGAACGCCTGGAAGCGGTGATTCTGGCTCCAGTGCCACGGCGCCATCACGGAGAGCAGATAGGCCATGCCGACCACACCGACCGCGACAAAGCCCCATACCACCGACCAGAACGACTGCACGACGATATTGTTGCTCGTCGTCGCGATGCCATCGGAATAGACGTAGTAGTTGAAGATCGCGTCAGGGATGTAGAGCACGATCGGGAAGAGGAAATACAGCTTGGTTAGCCATCCCGGCAGCGGCAGGGCCTTATCTTCCAGTCCCGCCGCCTGGGCCGCGCCAGCCGCGCCTCCCGTCAATCCCGCGTCGTTTTCGAGCGCGTCCTGAGCCGGATCGCGTCTCGTAGGTGATGCCATTGCGCTCCTACCTCCCTGTGTCTACCTGTCACGCCTTCAGCGAGACCGCCCGGGTCGCGCCGCTCCCTCACAGTGGAGCGTGTCTGGCGCGTCCGCGAGTCGCGCGCCCGTGATCGCCAGATCATCAGGCCCATGCGCTCGCCCGCTGAAGGTGAAGGTAGCTTATTATCGCCGCAATAGCAGTGCAATAGGAAAATCAGCCAGTCGTGTCAGCCAATTGGGGGATGTGACCGGAAATGTCCGCTTGTAGCCACGAATCTCGACCAACCAAACAGCTGAGACGCCCGCTCGTAATTGGTCACACACAGGTACTACCGTAGACCAATCAGGCTAGTACGAGCGGGCGGTGAGGTTCTCACCTGCCGCCCACCGCGCTCTCACATCCCCCTTGCCTCAGCGCCCGCTACCTCACGCCGTATGCCCGCCATCCACCGGGATCGCCGCGCCGGTCATGAACGCGGCGTCGTCAGAGGCCAGGAACGCCGCCACCCCCGCCACATCCTCTGGAGCGCCCACGCGCCCTAGCGGCACCGAATTGCGCAGCCGCTCCATCCCCTGCTCCGGACCGCCAGGCATGCCCGCGACGAACGCCTGCACCATCGGCGTATCAATCCACACCGGGCAAATCGCATTAGAGCGAATATTGAAGCGCGCGCCCTCCAGCGCGACCGTCTTGACCAGTTGGATCACGCCCGCCTTCGCCGCGCCATACGCGCCCAGGCCCGGTGTACCTTCCATCCCCGCCACCGACGCCATCGCCAGGATCACGCCGCCGCCCTCGTTCTTGCGCAGCGCACGGAAGGCGTGCTTCGCGCACAGGAAGACGCCCGTCAGGTCCACCCGCAGCACGCGCTCCCAGTCGGCCAGTTCCAGCTGCGCGATCGGCGCGGGCCAGCCGATGCCGGCGTTGGCCATCATCACGTCGAGCTTGCCCCAGCGCGCGACGGCATCCTCCACCGACGCGGCCACCTGCTCCTCATCCGTCACGTCCAGCGCGCGGACAGCCACCCGCTCGCCCGCGTCCCCGCCGGCCTCCGCGACCAGCCGCGCCGTCTCGCGCGCGCCTTCCTCGTTGATATCCGCCGCCAGCACGCGCGCGCCCTCGCGCACATACCGCAACGTGATCGCGCGCCCCAAGCCCGACCCCGCGCCCGTCACAATCGCCACTCTGCCATCCAGCCGCCCCATAGCGCCCTCCTGCATCGTTTCATTCAGCCGCGCGGCCACCCCAGCGTGCCCAGCGTCGCGGGCTACCATAGGCCGCTCCCAGTATAGGCTATCGGGAAGCAATGCCGCTTCGCATCTCACGTCCCAGCCCGCGCAGGTGGGCTTCGTGGCCGCCAGGCCCGTAGCCGCGGCTTCAGCCGCTGGGGTCGCCCGCCCTTCGCCTTGCCTGGCGCGTGGCTGGCGTTGTATCGTCTGGGTACGTCCACGCCGGAGCGCACGCCCGGCGGCGCGTGGAGTGATGACGCTCCGCCCAGGCGAGGGAGAGACGGCATGGCGCTGGAGCAGCTCGATCAGATGGCGCGCCTCGTCGAGCGCAACTGGGCCGCCGCGTGGGCCTCGCTCGGCCAGGCGCTTGCCACGCCGCCGACGCTCGTGGATACCCTGCCCTCCTGCCTGCGCGTCTACACCCCTGGCGCCCCCGAAAGCCTGCTGAATATGGTCATCGGCTATTCCAGCGACACTCCCGTCACGGCGGAGGACATCGAGCGCGTGATCGCCCCCTACCGCCAGTGGCGCCTGCCGTTCCAGTGGTGGCTGACACGCGGCGCTGAGCCGGAGGGGCTGCGCCAGCGACTCAGCGAGCTGGGCATGGAAAACTGGGGTGGCGCCACCATGATGCTGCTGCCACTCGACCGGCTCGACCAGGCCGCCGCCCGCTTCTACCAACCGCCCGCCAGCGTCTCGCTCGACCGCGCCCTCACGCCAGAAGAAGCTGAAGCCGCGCTCAGCATCATCTGCGAGGTCTTCTCCATCCCACGCGAGCCGATGCAACGCTGGACATCGCTCAACCCCGCCTTCGACCTCTGGATCGCGCGGCTGGGCGCGCGTCCCGTCGCCGCGCTGGCCACCCTGCGCGACGGCGATACCGTGGGCGTCTACCACGTCGCCACCCTCTCCGGCGCGCGGCGTCGCGGCATCGCGGGAAACCTGCTGATCCTGGCGCTGCGCGAGGCGCGCGCCAGCGGCTGCCGCTGGGCCACTCTCACCGCCACGCCGGAGGCGCGCCCGCTCTACGAGCGGCTCGGCTTCCGCGCCTGTGGTCTGATCGAGCAGTGGATGCCCGGCCTGCGCCTGACGCGGGAATTGACCGGCGCGACGGATGACTACGCCTCACGCGTATGGTGAATTGACAGGATGGAGGCCGCTGATGGGCGAGAGCGAGCGAGAGAGGCCAGATGGGCCAGCCGGGGGCGGCAAGCAAACTGCTGACGATGCGAGAGGCCATCGCGCGCTACGTGCCGGACGGCGCGAGTGTCGCCATTGGCTGCGCGCTGGAGCCGCTGATTCCGTTCGCCGCCGCCCATGAGATGATCCGCCAGGGCCGCCGCGACCTGACGCTCATTGGCCCGATCTCCGACATCCTCTTCGACCAGATGATCGGCGCCGGCTGTGTGGCGCGCGTCATCGCCGCCTGGGCGGGCAACGTCAGCGAAGGCCTGGGCCACAACTACCGCCGCGCCGCTGAGCGCGGCCTGCCGCGCCCAATCGAGATCGTAGACCACAGCAACTACAGCATCGCCCTCGCGCTGCAAGCCGCCGCCCTCGGCGTTCCCTACATCCCTATACGCTCCCTGCTCGGCAGCGACATCGCCCGCGACCACCCCGGCATCCGCCCGGCGCCCTCGCCAGTGGATGGCTCGCCCACCCTCCTCGTCCATGCCGTCCAGCCCGATGTCGCCATCGTGCATGTGCAGCGGGCCGACACGCTGGGACGCGCGCACGTCTGGGGCGGGCTGGGCGTCTGCGAAGAGGCGGCGCTGGCGGCGAAAGGCGTGATCTACGTCGCCGAGGAGATCGTCCCGCCGGAGGTGATCCTCAGCGACCCCAACCGCGTACTGGCCCCCGGCTTCAAGACGCTGGCCGTCGTCCATGCGCCTGGCGGCGCGCATCCCTCGCCCGTCCAGGGCGCTTACAACCGCGACCATGCGTTCTTCGCCGAGTACCACGCCCAGTCGCGGACGCCGGAGGGCTTCGCCGCGTGGCTTGATTCATGGGTGATGAGCGTCCCTGACCGCGCCGCCTACCTGGAGAAACTCGGCGCCGAGCGCTGGGGCGCGCTGGCCCCGCGCGAGCGCCGCCTGGCGGCCCCAGTAGACTACGGCTACTAACGTCTTGTGTGAGGCTTGGCGACCGCGCGGCGTATTAAGAGCAAATGCCAATGACAGGAGGCGAGCGCGTGGCGGAGCGAGTCGAGGTCCCCGATTTGCGCGGACGCGTGGCGCTGGTGACAGGCGGCGGGCGCGGCCTGGGCGCGGCCACCGCGCTGGCGCTCGCCGAGGCTGGCGCTGATGTGGCCCTCCTGGGCCGCTCGGAGCCTACCCTGGCCACCGTCGCGGGCGCCGTGCGCCAGCGCGGGCGCCACGCCGCCTGGACCGTCGCCGATGTGGCGAGCTGGGAGGCGGTGCGCGACGCCGTCACGGAGATGAGCGACGCGCTCGGCCCGATAGACATCCTCATCAACAACGCCGCCGTCGAAGGCGCCACCTCCCGCATCGACGGCGCTGGACCCCGACGAGTGGGCCGCCGAGCTCGCCATCAATCTCAACGGCCCGTTCTACTGCGCCCGCGCCACGATGTCCACCATGCGCGAGCGCGGCTGGGGTCGCATCCTCAACGTCACCTCCGGCGCCGCCATCCGCCCGCTCCCCGGCAAAGCCGCCTACAGCGTCGCCAAGGCCGGGCTGGACCACCTCACCCGCGCGCTGGCCGCCGAGCTAGCGGACTCCGGCGTCGCCGCCATCGCCCTCAGCCCCGGCATGATGGACACCGAGATGCAGGCCCGCCTGCGTGGCGCCCCCGCGCCCGAGATGGACACGTTCCGCCAGGCCCACAGCGCCGGCTGGCTGCGCCCGCCCGAAGAGGCCGCCGCCCTGCTCCGCTGGCTCTGCGGCCCCGACGGCGACGCCTACTCCGGCCAGATCGTCAGCATCCAGGCCGCTGACATCCGCGCCCGCGCCGGCCTGCCGGAGATCACGCGCTGAACGTGTTTGTACCATGGTAAGAAGCGGAGGACGGAGCGCGCTATGTCTGGTTTACTTGGGTCAAGTGGCGCGGGCGACTACACCCCGCAGGAGCTGATGGTCGTCTGCGCCGCGCGCGCTATTCGCGATGGCGAGGTGGTCTTCGTCGGCATGCGCTTGCCGCTGATCGCCTTCGCCCTGGCCAAGCGCACCCACGCCCCCAACGCCACCGGCCTCTTCGAGAATGGCCTCGTGCGCGACACACCCGCCCGCGAGTTGCTGCTGACGATGGGCGACGCCCCCAACATCCTCGGCGCCGAGTGGGCCACCCGCACCGGCGCGCTGATGGGCCTGCTGGCGCAGGGCTGGGCCAATCTGGGCTTCGTTGGCGCCGCCGAGGTGGACCGCTACGGCAACCTCAACACCTCGTACATCGGCGACCGGAAACACCCACAGACCAAGCTCCCCGGCAGCGGTGGCGCCGCCGACATCGCCTCGCTCTCCCAGCGGCTGGCGATCATCATGTCGCACGAGCGCAAGCGCTTCCCGGAGCGCGTCAGCTATATCACCAGCCCCGGCTACGGCGAGGGCGGCGACTGGCGGCGCGAGGTCGGCCTGCCGCGCGGCGGCCCGCACGTCGTCATCACCACGCTGGCCGTCCTCGGCTTCACCAGCGACACCCACGAGATGGAGCTCCAGTCCTGGCGCCCCGGCTCCAGCGCGGAGGAGGTCCGCGCCCAGACCGGCTGGGACCTGCGCGTCGCCCCTGACGCCCGCGAAACCGTCCCGCCGACCGCCGACGAACTGCGCATCATCCGCGAGATAGACCCCGACGGCTTCTGGACCCGCTGATGGCGCCGTGTCACGTAGATAGCCTGGCCGCGCTCTCTCACGCCCCCTACCACGCCCGCCGGGTCAGCGCCAGGAACAGGGAGAACGCGCCCACCAGGATCATCGCCATCGCCACCACCGCCAGCCAGAGGATGCCTACCGCGTCCAGCAAATAGAGCGCGAAGCGCTCCGTCAGGATGGGCTGACGCGGCGCCACCATCCACAGCGCCTGCGCCAGGGAGGCCACCAGTAGCGCCACGCCCCACGCCGCCGCCAGCGACGCCAGCGCCGCGCCCAACCGGGCCAGCCGCAGATAACCCGGCGCCCGCTCCGTATCGTAGACCATGCGTGGCTTTTGTTCCACAAGTGGCTTGCGCTCGCGACGGCCAAGCCGCAACGCGGGCATCCACGCGGAATCCGTGACACGCTTGCGTTTGCGCGTGTCCAGCGGACTCCCAGCGCTGGCGTCCTGCGCCTGGGGTGGAGTGGCCCGGCGGGGCGGCGGCGTCGCCACGCGCGGCTGCGTATCCTTCTGCGCGGAGTTCGGCACGGCTGGCGGCGCGCCGTCTCTTCCCCACTGGTCATCCCGCCCAACGCGCTTCTCGAGCGCGGGTTGCTCGTCCCGCACGTCAGGCGCCGCCCCTGGCTCACTCATCCACATCGCTCGCTCGTCTTTCCCACGCCGCGCCGCCCGATTCGCGTCAGTCCGCATGCCCGGCGACCCTTTGTAGGGTAGCCTATCCAGCCCGGCCCGTCAAAGGGGACTAGCCGTCCGCCAGCGCCCGCTCCAGATCGGCGATCAGGTCGTCGGGATGCTCCAGGCCGATCGAGAGCCGCAGCAGGTTGCGCGGCGTCCGGCTTTGCGGCCCCTCGACGCTGGCGCGGTGCTCGATCAGACTCTCCACCCCGCCCAGGCTGGTCGCCCGTGTGAAGACGCGCACGCGGGCGAGCAGCGCCATCGCCGCCGCCTCGCCGCCGCGTACCTGGATCGAGAGCATGCCGCCGGGCAGCGTCATCTGCCGCATCGCGATGTCATGCCCAGGATGCTGCGGCAGGCCGGGATAGTGGACGGCCTCGATCTCGGGCTGCCCCGCCAGGTAGCGCGCCACCGCCAGCGCGTGCTCGCTATGCCCGCGCATGCGGTAGGCCAGCGTCCGCGCGCCGCGCAGCGTCAGCCAGCTATCGAACGGCGACAGCACGGCGCCCGCCGCCCCCTGGATCGCGCGCACGCGCTCGAACAGCGCGTCATCCACGCGCCCGACGACCGCGCCGCCGAGCGTATCGCTATGCCCGCCCAGATACTTCGTCGTCGAATGCACGACCAGATCGGCCCCCAACGCGAGCGGGCGCTGCAACGCGGGCGTCGCCCAGGTGTTGTCGCAGACCAGCGCCGCGCCTACCCCGCGCGCGATGGCGCTCACCCGCGCGATGTCGGTAATCTTCAGCAGCGGGTTGGAGGGTGACTCGGCCCAGATCAGCCGCGTGGTGGGCAGCAGCGCGGCTTCGATCGCGGTGGGGTTGGTCATATCCACGAACGTCGATTCCAGCCCCCACGACCCGAAGAGCCCCCGCAGCAGGTTCGCCGTCCCGTGATAGACATCGTCCGGCGCGATCACATGGTCACCCGGCCCCAGCGCCTGGAAGACCGCCGTGGTGGCCGCCGCACCCGACGCGAACGCCGCCGCCCCTACCTGGCCGCTCGCGTCCGCCGCTTCGCCCGCCTCCAGCGCCGCCAGCAGACGCTCCAGCGCGCCGCGGGTCGGATTATCCGTGCGGATATAGACGTAGCCCTGCGGGTAGTCGCCATCGGGCCGCCGCTCGAAGGTCGTGGAGAGATGCAGCGGCGGCGTGACAGCCCCTGTCGCCGGATCGCTCTCATGGTCAGCGTGTATCGCCAGCGTCTCGAAGCGCATGGAGCCTCCTCTATCGCGCGTTGAACGGCGGCCGCTCCATCAGCGAGCGCCGCTCATCCAGCGGGTCATGCGCCCAGGACGCCCAGGCGACCCGCCATGCTCAGTATCCCACGCGCTAGACCGCGGCGCCATCGCCCGCGTCCTCCTCGATACGCGCTCACACGCTCCACCCTATCAGCGCGCCACTGACACGCAGCCGTGCGGATAATGGCAACCATTGGAGCAGGAGGATGACAACGCCCAGAGGATTTCACGACCAACTCCCGCCGCTTACGGGTTCAGGAGCGGGATGATCTCGGCGGTGGGGCGCCCATCGGTGATGGTGAGGAGGGCGATAGTACAGTGAGGCTGGGCGCGGCGGTCGGTGGCGCTGCCGGGGTTGAGCAGCAGCAGCCCGTCGCGGTCTTCGGCGAAGGGGATGTGGCTGTGGCCGAAGACGACCACGCGGGCGTCGGGGAACTCGCGGTGGGCGGCCTCGCGGCGGGTGGCGCGGTCGCCGAGGATGTGGACCATGCCGATGAGACAGCCGCCAACGGTGATCAGGCGCTTGATGGGCAGTGTGCGGACGATCTCGGCGTCCTCGACGTTGCCCTGGACGGCCTCGACAGGCGCGTAGGCTTCAAGCTGGTCGAGCGCGGCGCGGGTAGAGAGGTCGCCAGCGTGCAGGATCAGTTCGACATCCGCGAAGTGGCGCAGGGCGGCGTCGGGGATGCGCGCCGCTCTGCGGGGCAGATGGGTGTCGGAGATGACGCCAATGCGGTGGATGTCTGGCATGATGCGCGTAAAGCCGTTAGCTGTTTGCGGCGGCGGCGATGGCAGACTTCTTGACGATGTCCCCTACCAAGCGGTTGACGATCAGGATGACGATAATCGCGATGAGCGTGACCGCGATGGCGTAGGCGAACAAAACCTCAGTATGATTGAGCGTAAATGGCCCTATCTTATTGCTAACAATCCCATTCAGGAGCGCACCGAGAGCACTGTTCCAGGCCAAGGCGGCGATGAAGCTGAAGGCGGATGTTATCAGGCTAACGATAGTGGCTATGACGACGGTGGTGGCGGCCTGGGCTTCGGCGCGAGCGGCGGCCTGCGCCCTCATTATTTTCTCGACCGCCGCGGCGTCCATCATCCGGCGCGGGTCGAGGTTGCGCGGGTCCATGCCCTGCGGCATGTTGAAACGCTTCCGCTGCTCGGCCTCATGGCGCTGCTGCTGCTGCTGCTGCTGGTCGTCGATCATGCCCAGTCCTCCACCTGTCTGCTAGCGTCTCTCACCGCGCAACGGCTGCCGGATTGGCGCGCCTGGCGTATCGCTGTCGCATGCGAACACAACCCGTATGCGGCTGCGAGCTATACGCAGTCTACAAGATTTAGGCAGCTTGTCAAGGCGGGCGGGACTGCGCCGCCAGGGTCTGTGAATTGTCGACGCTACGTCGCGGCCATGAATGGCCGGCGCACGCGGGGAGGGGCATACATGCCCTGTCCGCAGCGCGCGCCGGCGCATCGGACTTCAGTCCGCGTCCGCGTGCTCCGGCCTTTTCAAGGCCGAGAGCGCCGACCATTCACAAGCCGCCGGGACTGCGCCGCATGGCGGTGTGAGCTATTCCACATCGCCCCAGGTGATGGTGAGAAGCTGGCCGTCATCGAGCCGCAGGAGCAGCGCGCCGTCGCTGTCCACATCCACCGCCAGACCCTCCAGCGCGTCGGGCCGGTGAGGCGACTGGTGGATGATCGCGCGGCGGCCCAGCGTGACGAGTCGCGCGCGCCAGTGGTCGCGCAGCGCGCGCTGGGCGGCGTCCCCGCCATCAGCGAGCTCACGGTAGCGCGCGTCGAGGCGGCTGATGAGCGCGATGGCCAGCGGCTCGCGCGGGATGGGGGCGCCCACCTCGGCGCCCAGCGTCGTGGCGCGGCTGGCAAGCTCCGGGTCGCTGGCCATCTCGCCATTGACGTTGAGGCCCATGCCAAGGATAGCGACGCCGCCGCTGGTCTCGATGAGGATGCCGCAGACCTTGCGCCCGTTGACGAGGATGTCGTTTGGCCACTTGATCTCCGCGTGGAGCGGCGTCGCGGCCTCGATGGCCTCCGCGACGGCGAGCGCGCTGGCCATCACCAGATAGTGCGGCGGAAAAGTGGGGCGCAGGACGAAGGAGAGGATCAGCTGCTGGTTGGGCAGCGGCTTCCAGACGCGGCCCACACGCCCGCGCCCCGCTGTCTGGTGATCGGTCGTGACGAGCGCGCCCTCAGCGGCGCCAGCGCGGGCCAGATCACTGGCGTAGGTATTGGTGGAGTCCAGCTCCGGGAAGTAGATCAGCGGATTGCCCAGCGTCAGGCCGCGCAGCCCGTGGCGAAGGATGTCCACGCGGAGGGGGGCGTCATCGCTGGCGCGGGAAGTGTCCGCGCCGGGTGGGTTGGACTGGGACATGCGCGGCCTCCGCATTTAGGAGTGGTAATAGGAGTGGCATGGGACAAAAAAAGACCGGGGCGACAGCCACTCGGCTATCACCCCAGTCGAACCGCGCAGGCGAGATCTCTCTCACCGATGCGAGCGGTCAATCCGCATCCGGCGAAAACGCCGGTCGAGGATGTGGGACGCATACGACGCCTCCGCGAACGGAGGTGGTGTCGCTAGCGGACCCGCTCCCTCGGAGAATCGATGCGGAGAGCAGTCAAACCGCCTGCGCGGCTAGAACGTTCACTCACTGCACATCACCTCCTTTCGTTGGCAAGAGCATAGCACGCGACGCAAGAGCGCGTCAAGCGCAATCCACCAGCCTGGCGGAAATTGCTGTTCTATACGTTGATCGCGTCATCGCGTGAAGCCGGGCGCGGTCTGGAATACAGCGGAATAACGCAATCCGCTCATGAAGTTGGCGGCGCCTCTTGACAGACTAATTAGAGTAGTTTATAACTATTTATATTAGTTCTGCGCGAGGGGAGGTATTCAATGGAGACGCGCTTTATGACGCTCCCGGAGGGGCGTATTGCGTACGATGACCAGGGGTCGGGGCCGGTGGTGATCTGTGTTCCGGGAATGGGCGACATCCGGGCGGAGTACCGTCTGCTGACGCCGCGACTGGTCGCGGCGGGCTTCCGGGTTGTGACGATGGACATACGTGGGCATGGCGAGACGGACGCGCGCTGGTCCGATTACTCCGTCGCCGCGATTGGCGCGGATATGGTGGCGCTGGCGCGCGAGCTACACGCCGGGCCGGTATATCTGGTGGGGAATTCGATGGCGGCGGGCGCCTCGGTATGGGCCGCCGCCGAGGCGCCTGAGCTAGTGGCAGGCGTGGTGATGCTCTCACCGTTCGCGCGCGATACGGCGCCATACTGGCAGGCGCGCATCCTCTACACGACGCTCTTTGCGCCGCTCTTCAGCGGGCTGTGGGGGCCAGCGATGTGGAGGCGCTACCTGGCGTCGCTCTACCCGACGGGCCAGCCGGAAGACCTCACGCCGCATCTGGCGCGGGTGGAGGCGAACCTGCGCGAGCCGGGGCGGATGCGCGCGCTGCGCGCGATGCTGGCTGCGTCGAAGGATTCCGCCGGGCGACGCCTGGGTCGTGTGACAGCGCCCGCGCTAGTCATCTTCGGGACGAAGGACCGCGATTTCGCGTCGCCGGAGACCGAGGCGCGCACGCTGACGGGCCTGCTAGGCGGCCCGTCGCGCGTAGAGATGATCGCGGGGGCGGGGCATTATCCGCATGCCGAGATGGCAGAGCGCGTGGGGCCGCTGGTCGCCAGATTCCTGACGGAGTTACGCGATCAGGCGCGGCCAGCGGATGTAGGGGAGGCGGCGCATGGAGCCTGATGCGCCACGCCGGCGACGGGCGGGGCTGGATGATCGGGTGATCCTGCGCGCGGCGGGCGAGATCGCCGACCGCGACGGGCTGGAGCAGTTGAGCCTGGCGCGGTTGGCGGAGTCTCTGGATGTGCGGCCGCCATCGCTCTACAATCACGTCTCTGGCCTGGACGATGTGCGGCGCGGGCTGGCGCTCGAAGGCGCGCGGGCGCTTGCCGGACGGCTGGCGCGGGCCGCCGTCGGCAAGTCCGGGCCGGAGGGGGTGCGCGCGATTGGCGCGTCGTATCGCGCGTTCGCCCGCGAGCATCCCGGCCTCTACGCCGCGCTGCAACGCGCCCCGGCCCCCGATGACACCGCGCTGATCGCCGCCAGTGACGATATTCTGGCTATTTTACGGGCGGCGCTGGCCCCGTGGGGTCTGGACAAGGCGGCGCAGGTCCACGCGATGCGCACGCTGCGCAGCCTGGCGCACGGCTTCGTCTCGCTGGAGGCCGCCGGAGGGTTTGGCATACCCGTTGACCTGGAGGAGAGCTATAATTACGCGATTGGGCTATTCATCGCCGGGCTGGCGGGCGAGGCAAAACGTCCAACGGCGCGGGGGTGAGCGCGGGCGTGTGATGCGCGCGAACGAACGCTTGCGTTTTGGGGCGAGGTCGTGCTATACTCATCTGCGCCTGGGGATGTAGCTCAGTTGGAAGAGCGCGACGTTCGCAATGTCGAGGCCAGGGGTTCGAGCCCCCTCATCTCCACCACAAAACAACCTAATCACCCCTTTGCGGAGGCGAGCGTGACCAAGACCGGACACCCGGTGGTCACGCTCGTTTCGCATGTGGTGTATCCTCATACTAATCAGAATCCGAAATATTCGTCGCTCACCGCTGGGCGCCACTGGAATGGGGGCATAAAGCTATGGCTGGAGCCGCGCGATTCAGCGCGCCACATGAGGAGATCGAGGAGGCGACAGTCGCCTGGCTGGGCGCGGCGATGGCCGGGGGCCGTCTGACGGCGCTGCGCATCACCGAGATGTACCTGGAGCGCATCGCGGCGCTGAACGAGGCCGGGCCAGAGCTGCGCGCGGTGATCGAGACCAATCCCGACGCGCTGGCCATCGCCGAGGCGCTGGACCGCGAGCGGGCGGCGTCAGGGCCGCGCGGGCCGCTGCATGGTATCCCCGTCCTGCTGAAAGACAACATTGACACCGCCGACCAGATGCTGACCACGGCAGGCTCGCTGGCGCTGGCGGACTCGCGCCCGGCGCGCGACGCCACCGTGGCGGAGCGGCTGCGCGCGGCGGGGGCGGTCTTGCTGGGCAAGGCCAACATGAGCGAGTGGGCCAACTTCCGCGCCAGTCACTCCTCCAGCGGGTGGAGCGGACGCGGCGGGCAGGCGCGCAACCCCTACGCGCTGGACCGGACGCCCTGCGGCTCTAGCTCCGGCTCGGCGACGGCGGTGACGGCGAATCTGGCGGCGGTCTCGCTGGGCACTGAAACCAACGGCTCGATCCTCTGCCCAGGACATATCAACGGTGTGGTCGGCATCAAACCCACTGTGGGGCTAACCAGCCGCGCGGGCGTGATCCCCATCTCGCACACACAGGATACGGTGGGGCCGTTCGGGCGGACGGTAGCCGACGCGGCGGCGGTCCTGGGCGCGCTGACGGGCGTGGACCCGCGCGACGCGGCGACAGAGGCCAGCGCCGGGCGCTCCTTCACCGACTATACGCAGTTCCTGGACGCGGAGGCGCTGCGCGGGGCGCGCATCGGCATCGCGCGCGAGACGTTCTTCGGCTACAGCGAAAAGACCGACCCCATCGCGGAGGCGGCGATCGCGGCGCTGAAGGCCTGCGGCGCGGAGGTGATTGACCCGGCGGACCTCCCATCGGCGAGGGCGCTGGACGAATCGCACGCCGAATTGGATGTCCTGCTCTACGAGTTCAAGGCGGACCTGAACGCCTACCTGGCGGCGCGCGGCCCAGAGGGCGCCGTGCGCTCGCTGGAAGACCTGATCGCCTTCAATGAGGCGCACACCGGCGAGGAGTTGCTGTATTTCGGGCAGGACTTGCTGGTGGCGTCACAGGCGAAGGGGCCGCTGACCGATGAGGCGTATCAGTACGCGCTGGCGGAGATTCAGCGGCTCTCGCGGGCGGAGGGCATTGATGCGGTGATGGAGCGCCACCAGCTCGACGCGCTGTTCATGCCGACGGGCGGGCCAGCGTGGCTGATTGACTGGGTGAACGGCGACGCGCGCGGCGGCGGCAGTAGCTCCGGCCCCGCGGCGCTGGCGGGCTATCCGGCGATCACCGTGCCAGCCGGATTGGTGTCCGGGCTGCCCATCGGCGTGACGTTCATGGGCCGCGCGTTCAGCGAGCCGCGCCTGATCGCGCTGGCCTACGCCTTCGAGCAGGCGACGCAGGCGCGCGTCCGCCCCTCCTTCGCCGCCTCCGCGCTGTAGGGCTGGCGCTGGGTAGACCTATTCCCCCTCTCCCCGTGGGAGAGGGGGCCAGGGGGTGAGGTCACGCCGCTACATCGCCATCCCAGGCAGGAATGCGGGTGAGAGGATCACCAACGCGCCGTAGGCGATCAGCGCGACGCCCGCGATAGCGCTCACGCGGTAGCCAGCGGGAAACACTTTCTCGGCGAAGATCAGCGCCGTGAGCAGCGCCAGCACGGCGACGTTCATCATGCCGAGCGGGAAGAGGATGGCGAACAGGAGCCAGCAGCAGCCGAAGCAGTAAACGCCATGCTCGATCCCCATCCGTAGCGCGCCACCATTTCCATCGCGCCAGGAGGTCATCAGGAACTGGGTGGGCGTGCGGCACTTGGCGAGGCAAGCGTTCTTGAGTGGAGTAAGCTGGTAAACACCAGCCACGATGAGCAGCGCTCCGCCGATGCGCTCGGCGTTCTCCATCAGGAACATGGAGCGGGCGGCGAGCGCATCGAGACCCAGCGCGGTGAGGTAGGCCACGACGCCCGCCAGCGTCCAGATGAGCAGGTAGCCCGCGACGAAGATCCACGTAGGCGCGTAGGCTTGCCCGCGCTGGCGCTTCCCGCGGGCGATGGCGCTGAACATCAGGATCATCGGCGCGGCGGAGGGAAACATCATCGCGACCATCATCGCGACCCAGATGGACAGGAACAACGCCGCGCTCATGCCCATCGTCAGCCCCATAGGGCCATCCATCGAGGAAGCGGGACGCGACGCGCTCGCCTGCCAGACAACGAGCGCCCACGCGAGCGCTGCCAGGAGCAGCAGCGCGCTCAGGATGATGGCGCGCTCGCGTGAGAGCGGCGATGTGGGGGATCTGTTGGATGTGGCCATGCGAACCTCACCCCCTGGCCCCCTCTCCAACGGGGAGAGGGGGGAATGGCGACAGGTGTGTGGACGTCTAAGCGTTGGACCATTTGATTGGGGCGTAGTGGCCGTTCTTGCCGCTGTTATTCCAGTTCATGCCGTAGTCTGACCATGTGCTGCCCTGGTCCCCCATCGCCAGCGCCAGGCCTTCCAGATTGATGGGGTGCATGCCTACCAGCAACATTTCCTTCTCCGGCACGCTGCCTGGAAGGGCGCTAACGGAAAGATGCCCACTGGGCATCGCCAGGGACCGATGCATGCCATCCTTCTTGAAGGTCATCGGCACGGACTTGACGCCCAGGATGGTAGTGATGAGTGGGGCGAACCCACCCATGACGCCGCCGGCCTGGCCAGAGAAGATCGTCTGGAGCGCCTCGCGCTGCTGGTCATTGGCGCGCTCATCCAGATACATCGCCACCGACCAGTTCCCATCCGCCATCGGGCCGGGGATGTGCGCCATCACCGCGGCGTTGAGGCCATCGAGTGGGATTGCGCCGTAGGAGCCACGCTCGATGTGGAACGCGAGCGCGACATCACATTCACCGTTGGTCGGTGTCGCGGTCAGCATGGGCTTGGCTGAGACCTCGCACGGGCAGAGGACATCACAGTTGCAGTTCTCGAAATAGTCGCCAGTGAGTTGCCAGCGCGTCGTGGTAGATTGCATAACGCCACCTCTCTACATGGGTCTGGCTATGGGTCTGGCTGGAGGAATGGCGATACGGCGGCCTCACGCGCGCGAACGCGCCCGCGGACGCCGTGGCCAGCGCTTTCTGGGACGCACGACGGGGACGCGCTACATAAACGATCTATCGCATCGTCACATTGCAGAGAGACAACACAAGCTATTAATCGAGAGGGAGTGTAGCACGGCCTGCCCATAGTTTTGTAGAGCGTTGTCTACGCATTAGGGGTGATTCTCTGCGCTCAAGATGCGCTCAGCCGGTGAAATGATGAGCGCTTTCACCGGTATCCTGATCAGCCAGGGGCAGCGTAAACCAGAAGGTGGAGCCCTGACCGGGCGCGCTGCGCACGCCGATCTGGCCGCCATGGAGATGGACGATCTCACGGCTGATATACAGGCCAAGCCCCAGCCCGCCGCTTTTCGCGGCGGAGGCCTTGCCCTGCTCCGCCTGCTGGAAGCGCTGCCAGATGCCCGCCTGCTCTTCAGCCGGGATGCCAGGGCCACGGTCGCGCACGCTCAGGCGCGCATAGGGTCCGGAGACGCGCAGCGAGATGTCAATCGGGCTGTCGCCAGGCGCGTACCGGACGGCGTTCGTCAGCAGGTTCGTCACGACCTGGCCGGCGCGCTCGGCGTCGGCGAGCGCTATGACGGCGCCCGCGCGAGGAAGCCGCAACCGCAGGAGGCGGCCGGGCGTCAGCAGTCGCTGCTCCTCGACCGCCTGGCGAACGATCTGCCTGAGGTCGCACGGCTCCAGTTGAAGCGACAGTTTGCCGGCGCGCACCCGCGAGACATCCATGAGGCGGTTCACGAGCTGGAGAAGCCGGTTCAGAGAGCCTTCGATGATCTCCAGATTCGACCGGATGGCAGCGGTGGGTAATTCGGCGCCACCGGCGCTCTCGGCGATCAGGCGCTCGATGCGGCGGCGGGCGATACTGACGGCCAGCTTTCCGGCGGTGATGGGCGAGCGCAGGTCATGCGTGGCCAGCGCCAGGAAATCATCCATGCGCTCCTTGACTTGCCGGGCGGCCAGCTCATTGGCGATGGCCGCTTCGCGCTCCCGTAGCAGGTGGCCGCGCTCTAGCACGAGCGCCGCGAGCTTGCCTACCGCGCCAGCCATCGACATCTCCATGGCGGTATAGGTATGCGGCGCATCGCCATAGTCCAGCCCAAGCGCGCCGATCAACTCGCCACGAACACGCAGCGGCGCGACGAGTATCTTATGATAGCTTGCGTCAGACACGGTAGACCATGCCGCTGAACGAGGCGCGAGAATCGTCTCGCCAGCGCGCAGCCTGGCCACCAATGGCGCGGGTATCAGATCAGTCAGGCGGAAGCTCTGGGCCTCGCGGAACCAGCGCCGCTCCTCTTCTGGCGGCCAGCCCATGCGCACAACGGCGCGCATCCACAGCTCGTCTGACTCCAGCGTGGAGATGCTAATGCGCTCGCAGCCCAGGGCGTCGCGGGTAAGCTCGGCCAGACGCTGGGCGGCTGGGTCCGCGCCGGGCGTGTCCACGACGGGAGCTTCGGGGCTAACCAGCGCTTCAGCCATCGCCAGCAGCGCATCCAGAAGGGTCCTGCGTGTGGCGCTCGGCTTTGCGCCGTTCGGTAACATCCCGCGCGACCAGCACACCGCCGGTGATGTTCCCCTGGGCGTCGCGGATCGGGCTACCGCTTATGCTGGCCACGGCCTCACGCCCATCGCTCTTAGAATAGAGCACATCCGTGATGTGCGAACCTTGGAGCGTCTCACCCGTGAAGGACGCGAACTGACACCCATTGCGACATAGGCAGCGGCTGCCCCTGGAGGTCGCTGAGTCGCAGTTTCTCGCCCCGCTCCCGGATCGTGCGGAGGCTGGGCTCGTCCGGCGCCAGGCCGAGGAACGCGCGGTCGGCGGCGTTCTGGAGCAGGATGTTTCCCTCGCGGTCGAAGACGACGAGCGCGTCGCTGATTGCTTCAACAACCCCCTCGAGTTGATTGGCGCGCTCGGCAAGCTCACGCTCCAGGCGCCGCCGCTCGGTGACATCGCGCATGACCAGCGCGCCGCCGGTGATGTTCCCCTGGGCGTCGCGGATCGGACTGCCACTCGCGCTGGCGACCACCGTCCGTCCGTCTGGCGTGTGGATCAGCTGGTCCTGCTCTTGCTGGCCCTGCAGCGTCTCACCGCGCATGATGCGCGATGAGGGCCGCTGCGCGAGCGGCACTGGCACGCCCTGGAGGTCGCTCAGTGGCACGATCTCCGCACGCTCGCTGGTGGTTCGCGGGCCGGGCTCGCCGGGCGCCAGCCCAAGCAGCGCGCGATCGGCGGCGTTCTGGAACAGAATGTTTCCCTCGCGGTCGAAGACGAGCAGCGCATCGGTGATCGCCTCGACAACCGCCGCGAGCTGATTGGCGCGCTCCTCAAGCTCGCGCTCGATCTCGCGACGCTCGGTGACATCCCGCACCACGAGCGCGCCACCCACGACCGTTCCGTGGGTATCGCGAATGGGGCCGCCGCTCACGCTGGCCACGATCGTCCGTCCGTCTCGCCTGCGAATCCGCATATCCAGCGCTTGTTCACCCTGGAGCGTTTCGCCCTGGAGGATACGGAATGTGGGGCGTTGCGTGATCGGGAGTGGTTTTCCCTGGAGGTCGCTCAGCGGGATTAGCGTCACGCGCTTCTCGATCGTACGAGGGCCTGGCGCGCCAGGCGCCAACTCGAGGAGCGCGCGGTCGGCGGCGTTCTGGAGCAGAATATTGCCGTCGCGGTCGAAAACGAAGAGTGGGTCACCAATCGCTTCAACGATGGCCGCGAGCTGATTGGCGCGCTCGTCCAACGCGCGCTCCAGGCGCCGCCGCTCGGTGACATCGCGCACGACCAGCACCCCGCCCACAATGTTCCCTTGCGTGTCTTGTATGGGGCCGCCGCTCACGCTGGTCACAATCTCACGCCCATCCGTCGCGTGAACACTGAGATCCGCGGTGTGTGGGCTGTGGAGCGTCTCGCCCTGAAGGATACGAAACCCTGGCCACTGGTCCACGGGGAGTGGTTGCCCTTGAAGGTCGCATAGCCTCAGCAGCTTGCCGCGCTCGCTTAGGGTTGAAGGGTTGGGAGCGCCTGAGTCTACTCTCATGAGCGCGCGGTCGGCGGCGTTCTGGAGCAAGATGTTTCCCTCGCGGTCGAAGACATAGAGTGGATCTGCGATCGCCTCGACAATCGCCGCGAGCTGATTGGCGCGGGCCTCTGCCTCGGCGTGGGCGCGGCGGGCGATCTCGTCGAGACGCGCATGTTCGAGCGCCAGCGCGATACGGTCACCCGCCAGCCGCAGGAAGTCCACATCCTCTGGCGTGAAATGCCGCGACTTCTTCGAGCCAACGCTCAACGCCCCCACCAGGCGGTCCGCCGCGAGCAGCGGCGCCCCAGCCAGCGAGCGTATCCCGCCGCGCTCGACAGACTCTCTGTAGGCCACGTCCACCGTGCTGAGATCGTCTACGACGAGCGGCTCGTGGCTGGCGGCGATGCGCCCCATGAGGCCCTGGCCAATCCGCACATGCGCATGCGCCAGACCATCAATTTCTGGGCCTCTGGTCGCTCGCATAACCAGTTCGCGCCCGTCTTCAGTCGTACGCATCAGCCAGACGAAATCAACCGCCATCACCTGCTGGATGCGTTCCATCAGCGCGGACTCCAGCGCTGGGAGCTCCCAGTGCGTGAGCGCGGTGTCCGTTACCATCTGGAGTTGGTACAGCTGCCTGGCGGTGGTCTCCGCCTTCGCGCGGGCTTCGGTCTCGCTGACGAGTTCCTGGGCGTGCTCCTCCTCTGACCGCCGCCTGGGGAATCTCGATATGGGAGACGATGGCTCCGCCCTGCTTGACTGGCAGCGGCGTCACATGCAGGAGGAACCAGCGCTGTTCTGTTGGGGATGGGCAAGGATACTCCAGCGTGAAGAACGGGCGCGAGCCCTCCAGCACGGCCTGGATGCCCAGCATGGCCTCGTCGGCGCCTTCGGCTGAAGGGGCCAGTGACGTGGCGGCAGGCGTCCAGATAGTTTTGGCCCGCGGATGAGTCCGCGAGCGCGGGGGCGCCGTTCTCGCGGGCGAAGCGGCGCCAGGCCTCGTTGGTGGTCACGATCACGCCATGCCGGTCGAGCGCGGCGATGGAGTAGGGCAGCGCGGCGATCATCTCCTCCACCAGGGCGGGTGAGAGCGTGCGCCACAGAGTCCAACTCCCGCTGGAGCTCTTGGACATGGTGGAGGATTTGGCCTGTGCCTGATCATGGTCGGATCGCATGCCACCCCACGCTTTCTACCAAATATACGGCGCTATCATCGCGCTCGCCCCCGCATACCGCATGTGTCTTACCAGTGAGTGAGTCGGACTATTTTACTCACCCCTCCGCGTGATGGGCGCCACACATGACGCCTTCACGAGCGGGACCTGAGCAGATCAAGATTGAACGCCACGTTGACGCCCAGGATGGTGAGGCACACCGCCGCGATCACGATCGCGCTGCCAACCTGGCCAAAGGCGGCGCTCAGATACGCGACGATATTGATCAGAAAGATGAGGAACGCCATGGAGATAACCGCGAGCCCCATCCGATTTCCGATGCTCGCCCGCGCGCGCGGCGAGGTCGCTGATCGCGGCGCTTTGTCGCTATCCGTTTGCGGCTCCATAGAGTCCCCCTTTGTGGCAGGAAGCGAGCGATGCGGCATGTGCGCGCGTGGCGCCCGCATCCACGTCTTTTCAGCGTACTGGTGGCCCCGTCTCGTTTTCATCACACCACCCGTGACACGCCACACAACGAGATAACGCCATAAGACACGGCCCTGGCGGCGCGAGCGGCGCGGCGCGAGCGGCGCGCAAGGCCCGCTCGCCAGGGTCCGTGGCGTGAAATGTGCGGTTCAGAAACTTCGCGTATCGCGGCGGCGGGCGTCTGAAGACATCGCGAGCCGTGATGCATGGCGACATCTGGCATGTGAGACAGATGAGACACGTGAGACATTTGTGGCGAATTCTGGGCGTCGAGTCTGGAAGCGCCAGGAGGAACACAGCATGTTGCGACGAGGAAGACATCAGGAAGAGACGCCACCACCGGGAGGACCGCGGCACTATCAGATGCGCCAGCGACTGATCTCGGTCGGCGACGATTACAACATCGAGGACGATTCGGGACAGCGGGCCTTTCATATTGACGGCAAGGCGCTGCGTGCGCGCCATACGCTGAAGTTCCAGGACGCGCGGGGGAACGATCTCTACGAGATACAAGAGCGTGTAGCGCGCGCGCGTGACACGATGGCGATCACGCGCGGAAATCAGAAGGTGGCCGAGGTCCACAAAGCGATGGTCGCGCCAGTGCGCGACCGGCTGGAGGTGAAGGTGGAGGGCGGCCAGGATATGACCGTCCAGGGGAACTTGCTGGACCACGAGTACGAAATCACGCAAGATGGGCGGCAGCCAGTGGCGACGATCTCGAAGCGCTGGTTCCGCGTGCGCGACACCTATGGGGTCGAGGTGGCGCCAGGCCATGACGACGCGCTGATCCTGGCGATCACCGTCTGCGTGGATTCGATGCTTGACGAGGCGCGCTGAGCCATGGCGCCATGTTGAGTGACCGGGCGTTCTGTGATAGCTGGTGGGCGTTAGGGCTGCGCGGCCTGATGGCGGCAGCCCTGGCGCTCCTGGCGCTCTTGTGGCCACACCCGACGCTGGAGCTGCTGGCGCTGGCGTTTGGCGTGTTTGTCATCACCGATGGCGCGTTGCGTGTGGTGGGGAGTTGGAGCCTGCCGTGGGCGCAGGGACGCTTGCTGGTGGCCGGAGCCGGGCTTGTGGCGGTTGGGGCTGGCCTGTTCGTGTTGGAGGATCCAGGCCTGCGAGAGGTATCGCTGATGCGCCTGATCGCGGTGTGGGCGCTGGCGAGTGGCGTGATCGAGTCGCTAGCGGGCTTCAGGTTGTGGCGATTGACGGGCGTATGGCGTCCCATACGGCGCGCTCGCCCCTCTACGCGCGAATGGAGTTTGCTGGCTGCGGGGACGGCGTCACTGGCGCTTGGCGTCGCCGCTCTTCTGCCATTCCGGATCACCGTCCCAACGCTGGCGCTCCTGATAGGGCTCGTCGCGGTCACGCTGGGCTATTTGCGGGTGCGGGCCGGTCTCGCGCTGGGCGGTCTGGCGCTGGCGGGGCGTGATGGTGGCGCTTTCACGTGAAGGATGGTGGGCGCGGCGAGAAGCGGCCACACCGGTGGGAGCGCGCGGGCGAGGCGTGAGGAGCCGCCGCGCCCAGCAAGCGAACTGGCCCGAAATGTGCGGCTGGCTTCGCGTGCGAGCGCCGCGCTGGTGACGCCCGCACGCGCGAGTCGCGCGAGTCGCGAGCGAGAGGCGGAGGGCTAGTATTCATGAAGCTAGCGTATTGGGTTCGTATGCTGGGGCTGGTGACGTTTCTGTTCGCCCTGGTGGGGATGGGGCTATTGCTTGTCAACTCGGAAGCGGCGCAGACGCTGGCGGTGGCGCTGGTGATCTTCGCCAGCCGGATAGCGTTGATAGTAGCGGCGCTGGGTGTGGTGGTAAGCTGGCAGCGGCGGCGCTGGCGCTGGGTGGCGGCGCTGGCGCTGGCGGGGATGGTGACGCTGCTGAGCGGCCCGCTCAGCGCGCTCATGAACTCCAGCGCGCCGTTCCTCGTGGGGCCACTGGTGGTGGGGGCGCTGGGGCTGGCAGCGACGGGGCTACCGCGCCTGCCACGCCTGCCGCGGGCGACAGGCGCCTCCGCGCGGTGATCGCGCGACGCTCCGGCGGGACTCCCCGCCGGAGCGCTTTCTTGCCTCTCGGCCACGCCTGAAGTCGCTGGTATGCTCCTATCATGGGTATGGGCGCGCTGGAGACCGGAGTTCCGCGCGCCGATCTGAGATCGGGGTAGCTTTCTATGGCATCCACCACTTTCCCCGCGCTATTCCCCGCTGGACCGAGCGCCGCCTGGTGGGGCGCCAGTCTTGGCGTCGTCGTGTTCTATGTCCTCTATCCAATCGCGCTGATCATCATCGCGCACAGCCGGCTGAAGGTGGGCTGGCGCTACGCTGGCTATGGCGCGCTGATCTTCTTCCTGTTCCAGATCATCTCGCGCGTGCCACTCATCCAGGTGGCGCAATACTTCCTGGCGCCAACGCTGAAATCATCGCAGGTCGCGCTGTACGCCTTTCTCTTCGTCGCGTCGCTGACGGCGGGGCTCTTCGAGGAGGTTGGGCGCTATCTCGGCTACCGCTGGTTCATGGGGCGCGAGGAGAAGACGTGGGCCAAGGCGGTGATGTATGGCCTGGGGCATGGCGGGCTGGAGAGCGCCGTGCTGGTGGGTGGCCTGGCGGCGATTTCCCTGCTCAATGTCTGGCTGATCGTCAGCACGAACGGCGCGATCGCGCCAGTGGCGCAGCGCGCGGCGGCGGCGCAGCAGATCGCGGCTATCGCGGCGCAGCCAGCGTGGCTGTCGCTGCTGGGGGGATGGGAGCGTGTCTGCGCGATCACGATGCAGGTCGCGTTCTCGGTGGTGGTGTTGCAGGTCTTCCGGCGCGGCTCGCTCGCCTGGCTCTGGCTGGCGATTGGCCTGCACACCCTGGTAGATTTCAGCGCCACGGCGCTGGCCCAGGCGCTGCCCTTCAGCGCGGTGGCGAAAGCCGTAACAGTCGAGGGCGTCATAACGGTGATGGCGCTGGGCGCGCTGTGGCTGATCTTTGCCCTGCGCGACCGCCCCGCGACGCTGGAGCAGCGGGCGCCGCTGCCTATGGAGGCGAGCGCTGACCTCACCCCCTGAGCGGGGGAGCTGGCGATTGTTAAACGACGACAGCGCGTCCCGTGTGGGACGCGCTGTCGTGTAGGGGCTGGGTGGCGTTAGGCGATAGTCGCCTTGGCGCCGGCCTCTTCGAGCTTGGCCTTGGCGGCGTTCGCCTCGTCTTTGGCCACGCCCTCCTTGATGGGCTTGGGCGCCGCCTCGACGACGTCCTTGGCCTCCTTGAGGCCCAGGCCGGTCAGCTCGCGCACAGCCTTGATGACGTTGATCTTGTTCGGGCCGACCTCGGTCAGCGTGACCGTGAACTCGGTCTGCTCCTCAACGGCGGCGGGCGCCTCAGCGGCGGCGGCGGCGACGGCGGGGCCAGCGACCATCGCCGGCGCGGCGCTCACGCCCCACTGCTCCTGCAGGGCCTTGCTGAGCTTGACGAGGTCGAGCACGCTCATCTCGCTGAGCTCGGTGATAATCTTGTCCACATCAACTGCCATGATTGGTGTTCCTCCAGGCGCGTAGCCACTTGTGATCGGCCCGCGCGATGATCGTATGTCGTCGGGTAAGTAGGGTTGGGTCGCGCGCTAGGCGGCTTCGCCAAGCTGGCGGATGCGCGCTTCGAGCGTGTTGATGAGATCGCGGAGCGGCGCGTTGAGCACCCCGTAGGTCTCGTTGAGCGGCGCCATGATCGTGCCGACCACCTGACCGCGCAACTGGTCGCGCGGGGGGATCTTGGCGAGGTCTTCGACCTGCTTGGCGGTGATGGGGGCCTTCTCGAGAATGCCCGCCTTCACCACGACCGCTTTGGCGGTCTTGGAGGTGCGCAGGTACTCGCTGATCGCTTTGGCGGCGGCCACCTCATCCGTGTAGCTGAGGGCGATGGCCGTCTGACCCGCGAGCAGGGACGTGAGGTCCTGATACTCCGCCGCCTCCGAGGCGATGCGCAGCAGGGTGTTCTTGATGACATGCAGCTCGATGCCCTGCGCGCGCAGCTTGCGTCGCAGGTCCTGCGACTCCGCGACGGTGAGGCCCTCGGTCTTGAGGAGGACGGCGCCACGCGCGCGGGACAGCTTGTCGGTCATCTCCTGGATGACGACCGCTTTGGCTGATGTTGGCATAGGTGTTGGTCTCCCTTCCAGGGCGGATGTCGAGGCGGCGTGAAGCCAGGCGCGCCCACGTCTGGCGGGCCGGTGGAGCGTCGCGCGCGGCGGGTGATGACCTGCCGGTGAGCGGCGGGCGGGAGCGGCCTCGCGGCGCGCCCGCGCATTGGGCAAGCCAGGGGGCAGAAGGGGAAGGAGTGCGCGGCGATGGACCCAAACAAAAAGGGTCTTCAGGTCGCCGACCCGAAGACCCCACACCGCGCGTCGCGTCCTCACGCCGCCCGGTGGGCGTAGCGTGGCGCGCTCGCATGCGCTGGTTCCTTCGCCTCGGCAGGCCTGCCGCGCAGATTAAGCTCTCCCGCTGGCCGGAGGAGCGCCCGCTGTCTCTGGCTGAAGCATGAATGATTGTACTGCTATGTACCTAAACGAGTATACCAGCCGCTCTGGCGCGCGTCAATCCGCATGGGACCTGTAAACAAAGCGGTGAAACGGGGATGTCGCGCGTTTCTCTCAGAGCGGGGAGCGCCCGAACACGCGCCGCGCTTAGCCTCGCCCGAAGAGGAAGCGCAGGAACTTCATCGGCCCGGAGTAGTAGCCCATGCGCCGTAGCGTGCGGCGGCGGAAGTTGGTCGGCGCGCGCATCCAGCGCGTGGCGGCGTAATAGCCCGTCGCGGTCTTGATGCGCCGTTTGGCCTTGGTGACGCCGAGCATTGTGCTCAGGGATGGGCGGCGATAGCGAAACACTTTGAAGCGCGCCATGGTGTGTCTCCCTTTTCCTTGTCCAGACAACCGATTCCAGTCCACCCAGACAATCGCTCCGCCCCACCTTCAATGCTACCACACGCCGTCGCGCTCGCTGGGGCTTTCGTCTGCATTCTGGTCATCCCTGTCATCCAGCGCGTCCAGCGGATCCGGAAGTCCGCCTTCCCCATCCTTCGCCTCTTCCCAGAGACGGCGGATGGCCGCGCGGGTGACGCCATAGCTGAAGCCGCGCCGCTGGAGGTAGCCGCCCATGCGCTGGGCGAAGTCGCGCTGCTCGGCGCTGGCGAGCGCACGCAGCCGTTTGCGTCCCGACGCCACCGCCCGCTCCTCATCATCATCTGGCGTCGCGCTGGCCGCCGCCGTCTCCATATCCACCCCGCGCTGCCGGAGCTCCTGCTGAATCGCGCGCGCTGAGCGGGGGCTGAAGCGGTCGCGCTGCTCCGTCCAGTAGGCGGCGAAGGCGGCGTCATCCAGGTAGCCCAGGCGCTCCATCTTTGCCAGCGCCCGCTCGACCGACTCCACCGATGGCGCGAGCTTGCCAGGCGTGGGCCGCAGCAGTCGGCGGCGCACCTCCGTCCGGCTGCGCGGGCGCGCCGCGAGGTAGCGCGCGGCGCGGTCCACCAGCGCGCGCTCCTCCTCCGCCGCCAGCAGCCGCGCGATGGCGCCTTCATCCAGCGCAAGCCCCAGGCGCAGGCGCTCTTCAGCTACTAGCGCCTCATCGAGCGTGAGCGCGCGCCCATCGTCGAGATAGATATGGTAGCGCTCTGGGCGGCGCTCGTCCTGCTGGAGCGCGCTGATCGCCGGCATGCCGTTTCTCCCTCCTGCTCTGCTCGCTCGCTGGCGCGCGCGCTCAGTCCCGCTGGCCAGACGCGGGCGGCGTGGCGCTTCCACCAGCAGTATTCCGCAGGGGGCGCCTGGTGGTGGAAGCGGCGCGCGTCAGATGAGCGGCGAGCCGCTCCAGCCGGGTGGCCAGCGCGGAAATGACAGGACGCCGTCGCAGACGCCCGCGCCAGGCGTCCGCGAGCAGCCGCAGCCAGAGCGTGAGCGCCCCCAGCGCAAGCGCGATCATCGCCGCCCACAGCAGCAGGATCACCGGCAGCTCCGCCCACGAGCCTGCCGCCTCGTTGCCAAGGACCACGACCAGCGCAAAGAGCAGCGTCTGCGCCAGCCCAACGCCCGCAAAGAAGACCAGCGCCTGCGCCGCGTGCAGCCGGACAAAATGGGTGCGCCGCTCGCGCGCCAGCAGATAGAGGGCGGGCGCGAGTGGCAGCGCGTAGCAGAGAGCGGCGCGGACGCGTGGATCACGCAGGTCGCGCGCGATTTGCGCGGTCAGCGCGGGGCGGCGCGCGCGGGCCTCATGAGACAGGCGGGCCTCACTGGGGCGAGAAGGGCGAGGGGGGGTAGGGTTCGCGGGGGGGCGCGGCATATCGCTCGGCATACGCTCCTACAATCGGCAGCCTGAGATGATGGCCGCTCCATGCGGCGATCATCGTGCCCAGCCAGAGGGCGATCACCGCCAGATAGCCCAGAAAAGCGATTCCCTGGCCCAGATGGGCGAAGGCGGGCTGGTGAGTAGCGGCGGAGAGGTCGCCGCTCAGCTCCCAGAGGAGGTAGAGCGCGACGCTCACGACGGTCAGCGCGCCGGTCAACAGGATGGATTGTACCGCATGGAAGCGCACGAACCGGTTGTGGCGCTCATTGAAATAGACCATCAGGCCGGAGACCCACCAGAACAGATAGCTCAGACCCGCCAGCGTGTTCGGGGTATTGAGCGAGCTTGCCCCCCAGGTCGAGGCGACCGTCCAGGGAACGTGGGTCATCTGCGGCTCAGCTTCGGGCGCGGGCCGGGGCGATGGCGCTTGCTGCGGCGCTTGCTGCGGCGCTTGCTGCGGTGGCTGTGGTGGCTCTGCGGCGCGCGGCGCGCGGCGCGCGGCGAAGCGCGCGAGCGGCTGCTCGCCAGGCGCGGGGTGCGGTGAGGTCATAGTTGGCCACTCATCCAAGGGCGTTTCATCACCGATGGCCAGGCGCGGATCACCCATCTCAGCCCCCTTAGCACGCGACGCGCGGCGCCCACAACTTCTGTCACGCGCATAGAGGCGGCCCGAGTGAGTCCGTTCGCTCAGCCGCCTACGTAGCGCAGATATTCATCAGTAAGAGCGCTGAACTGGCGGTGTGGGTTACTTCCGCCGAACTTTTGGCGCAAATTCGTCACTTGCTCCTCGATATCCGCCGCCTCGGCAACCTCCATGTCCTCGTTGATGATGGAATTGAAGATCGGCGGATGAATACCGGGGATCGCATCGCGCCGCATGGACATGACCGTCGAGCGGTGCAGACGGCTGTTGGGCCGGTAGCGCGAGACGACGATGCCCAGGCCGAAGATCTCGTGCTGCGCCCGCAGCGCGAAGTCCGCCATGCGGTCGAGCACCAGCGGCACGCCCAACGTCGAAAGGATGTCGGGCACGACGGGAATCAGGAAGTATTTGCTGATCGCGATGCCGTTGAGCGTGATGACGCCCAGGTTTGGCGGGCAGTCAATCAGCACATGATCGTATTCGGGCAGCACGTCACGCAGCGACTCGCGCAGCGCATACACCGAACCATCGCGGAACGCGTCGAGATCGGCGAACTTGGTGATCTTGTCCTGGATGCGATGCAGCCGGATGCTGGAGGGCAGCAGGTCGAGCCCTGGCATGCCGCCGCCAATGTTCGAGACGCGCGGGATGATCGCCTCGCGCGCGCTGAAGGAATGGGTGCCTTCGAGCTGATCGCGGAACATCTGGTAGAGCGTCTGGCCAGATTGGTCGCGTTCGCGCCAGCGGCGCTCGTTGACCAGCGCGATGGTCGCATTCGTCTGTGGGTCGAGATCAATCACCAGCACGCGCTTGTTATGCTCTCCCGCCAGGTAATGCGCCAGGGCCATTGTCAGCGTGGTCTTGCCGACACCGCCCTTAAGGTTGATGACGCTGGTAACGACAGGCATATTTCCTCCCACCGGAGAGCGGCGGCGCCCGCCGGCCCATCACGGTCGCAGTGGCATGAGTACGGGATGCGCGCGCCAGCGGGGCGGCCACCGGCAAAGCCGTATGAAAGCCGAGCGTGGCGAGCGGATACAAGAGATCGGCGCCGCCACGTTTCGCTGACGCGCTCTTCATACTATCTAAACGGAGCCGCCCTTGTCTACTCACATGGGAAGTCGCACGGTCCCCCCCTGTGACGCCAAGCCGGTCTCGCTCCTTGCAACCACCAACGCCGCCTTCCGCTCTCCTATGATGAAATTGGAAGATGGAGAAATCCTGATTCCCCATCTTCCATGACGTTGCGGCCAGTCTCGATGTTCTCGCGGCTTGGCGGCGGGAGACCTGAAGATACGCATGCGCAGCGCTGGCTACGGTAGTCGCCGTGCCGCGCCGGAGGCGAACCGAGGGAGCGCTTCGATGCGGACAATGCCGGCGAGCGCCACGTCCCAGTCATCCGGCTCTTGTGGCGCACTGGCCGCCAGGCGCCCTTGCGCCCATTGCGTGTTCTCGACCTGGTTCTCGGCTATGTGCGAGGCAAGCGTCACCTCTGGGCGCGCCCACTCCCCTTGAGCAATCGCCACCCGGTCGGCCATCCGGCGCATGAAGCGCTCATTGAAATTGCTGATCGCGTCGTGGAAGGCAGCGGGCGGCAGGGTATGGTGTCCAGTGGGCGCCTCCCACAGTGGCAGGCCATCCAACATACAGTCCCGGTTGTCCCACTGCACATGAACCTGCGCCCCATCGCTCCAACAGCAAATGGAGGGGCCAGAGACCAGGTACGCGCTGTCCAATATACGCTTGCCCAGCCAGCGCGTCGCGTCATAGAGGAGGCTGTTCGCCTCACGCTCGGGCAGGGCTTCCATCACTGCCGCCTTGGCTTCTCGTTCCCACTGCGTCCAGGCGCCGCTCGCCAGAGCGAACGACAGTCGCGGGGGAATGGGCGCCAAGACGTCGGGGAGGAACCACAGGAGGTCGCTCCAGAGTTGCGCGACCTGATAATCCACATATGGCAAGCCGCCCTTCCGAGCAAACCATGACTCGCCTCCTGCCTCCTGGGCCTTCTTGTCCAATATCGCTCGGCTATAGCGGAAGAACTCCACCTCGCCGACCGTAATCCAGTACCAGCCGTCCGTCAGCCCGAACCAGCCCAGATGTGGATTTGAGCCATCGGCATCATGCCAGGGAGCGATCTCCCGGAGCGGGCGCAGGCGGAAGTCAAAGTGCACGGTCGAGGCGGTCAATTGGAAACCCCCATCCCCTAAATTATCTCCTCATATCCCTACATAGGGCGCCCTGGGTGAGCGCGGCGCCCTTGCTGAGCGTCGCGTACGCAGTCGCAAGGGTGTGGTATCCCAAGGAACATTCCATCATTCTGCAATATCCCAATCCCACACATATCCCATATGAGACGCATGAATGCTCTCCGGCGCATGCAAACGACCGCCAAAACCAGCGCCCACCACACACGCGAACGCATGCGATGGGCGCCGGTTGAGCGGAGACATGGAAGACATACCGGAAAGCGCTACACTGGCTGGCCTAGCACTCGCTGTAGCCGCAGCTAACGCACTTCTTGCAGCCCTCCTCGTAGTACATCGTGGTGTTGCCGCACTGCGGGCAGAGGTTGCCGTTGGTGGTGTAGCGCGCCTTCTGACCCAGGTTGGCCGGCTTCTCGCGCGGGACCGCGCCATTGGCCCCGCTGATCGCGTGGGGAGCGGCGGACTCCACCACCTCTCCGCTGCGTCCCTCGATCTCGGCGAGATACTGCTCCAGCGCGCGGGCCACAGCGTCGGGCAGGCTGCGCACGCGGTTCTCGCCGAAGCCAATGCTCGTGCTGCCGCCGATGCTGCGAAGCTGGTCGGCGACCTCACGCGCACGCTCGTTCTGCGTCAGCGGGCTGTCAATCTGCAAGTGGACGGAGATCAGCCGGCCCAGCGCCTCGGCCAGCGCGGCCACATCCGACCCCGCCTTGCCGATGTTGATGAAGAGCTCCAGCAGGCCCTCGTCGTCGCCGTTGAGCGTGACGTTGACCTTGCCCTCTGGCGCGCGCACCTGGCGGGTGTAGCCGCGCATGACCTCGGGCCGGCTCTTGCGGCCACCCACGAAGCGCATGCGGTGCGCCTCGGCGGCGGCGGCCTTCGCCACCTCCTCCTGCGCTGGGAGCGGGCGCGGCGGCGGGCTGCACACCCTTCACGCCGACGTTGAGCACCTGCTCGCCCTTGCAGCCATCACGGAAGATGGTGATGCCCAGGCAGCCAGAGGTCCACGCCTGCATGTACGCCTTGCCCACATCCTCGCGCGTCGCCGAGTTGGGCAGATTGATGGTCTTGGAAATACTGTTATCAACGCCCTTCTGGAAGGCGGCCTGCATGCGAATGTGCCATTCCGGCGCGATCTCGTGCGCGGTGACGAACGCCTTGAGCGCCGGATGCGCCTCAGCCGTGTGCCCGTGCAGCGAGCCGTGCGTCTTGGCGTACTCCAGCACGCCCGGCTTGTCCTCGATGTCGCTGGCCTCCAGCGCCCGCTGGAAGTACGGGTTGACGAAGTCCAGCACGCGGTAGGAGCCGTCGGGCTGCTTGACGCGATGCTGGAAGGCCAGCGCGAAGATCGGCTCGATGCCCGACGAGCAGTCGGCCAGGATGCTGATCGAGCCAGTCGGCGCAACGGTCGTGCGGGTGGAGTTGCGCAGCGGGCGCCCGCCCTTGTAGATGCTGCGATCGAAGTTCGAGAACGCGCCGCGGACCTCAGCCAGCTTCTCCGACTCGTCGGTGGACCAGTCGCAGACGGCGCGCATCACGCGCTCGCCCAGCGTGGTGGCCTCCTCGCTGTCGTAGCGCAGGCCCATCTCGAAGAGCATCTCCGCCCAGCCCATCACGCCCAGGCCGATGCGGCGGTTGGCATGCACCTTCTCGGCCACCTGCGGCAGCGGGAAGGGGTTGATGTCAATCACATCGTCCAGGAAGCGCGTGGTCAGGCGGGTGACACGCTCCATCTCCAGCCAGTCAATCTCGCCGTTGTGGACGAACAGCCCCAGATTGATCGAGCCAAGGTTGCAGGCGTCATATGGACCGAGCCATTGCTCTCCGCATGGATTTGTTGCTTCTAGTAATTCTATTTCTGGTGTTGGATTAGCGGAGGAGCGGTTGGCGCGGTCGAGGAAGACCAGGCCGGGGTCGCCGGTGGCCCAGGCGGCGTCAATGATGCGCGCCATCACATCGCGGGCGCGCAGCCGCCTGATCTCGTCGTGCGTGTGCGGGTCCACCAGCGCGTAATCGGTGTCGGCCTCGTAGGCGCGCATGAATTCATCGGTGATCGCCACTGAGATGTTGAAGTTGGTCACCGAGCCGTCGCGCTTGCAGTCAATGAACTTGAGCACGTCAGGGTGATCCACCCGCAAAATGCCCATGTTGGCGCCGCGTCGGGACCCCCCTTGTTTAACAGCTTCGGTCGCGCCATCGAAGATCTTCATGAAACTGACCGGACCGGACGCTACGCCGTGTGTCGAGGCGACCATGCTGCCCTCAGGGCGCAGGCGGCTGAAGCTGAACCCGGTGTTGTGGATCGCTGTCAGGCCGTTCACGCCGGCCAGGTAGGTGCTGTGATCCGCCACAGTGAAGTCATAGAATGGGACCGACTCAGCGGGCCGCTCCACCGACTCGACGGTCGTCGCGCCCTGCGCCAGCCGCTCCAGCAGCGCCAGCCGGTCCGCGTAGCGCCCATCCGCCAGCGGACGGAGGGCCGCCACGACGCGGCGCAGCGTCTCGACACTGACGCCCAGGCCTTCCTTCCAGCGGTGCAGCCAAACGCGCTCCTCGCCAATTGTCACTGGCTCGCGGTGGATCGCCGTTGTGTTTGTCACGATCCCCGCGCTCTGGAGGATATCCTCGATCGCCGAGAAAGGAATCGGCAGACGCTGCGCGGTCGTATGCTCGTGCTCGCCGCGCGTCTCCGCCAGCCGCGAAGACTTGAGTGCGTCGCGCAGCTCAGCGCCGATCAGCTCGCGCAGATCATCCACCCGCGCCTCGGAGGCCAGTTTCACCTCGTAGACCGTCGTGCGGCCCTTGCCCTGCGGCGCGCGGGCGCGCAGCGCGGGCGCCAGACCGAGCAGCGAACAGAGCGTGTTCACCTTGCGCGCCAGATACTCGGACGCCGTGGTGAGGGTCACGCGGTCGCGCTCGGAATCCACATAGCCGTCGGAATCCACCAGCCCAGCAAGGAACGCGCCTACTACGCTCAAGGGCGACTTGGCGACCATCTCTGGGAACGGCAGCTCGTTCTTCGGGCCAGGGTAAACCTCGATCAGTCCCTGGAACGTCGCGATAAATCCTGAATCGGTAGTCGCCAGCGAGTACAGGCCACGCGCATCCTGCTGGATCGTGATGTTCACTCCGAAGCGCCGGGCGAGGATGTCGCGCGCGCGCTCCAGTGAGCCGGTGCGGCCATCGAAGACGCGCCAGCGCAACTTCTCGCGGCGTGGCTCGCTGTTCGGGACCTTCGCCCAGCCGAGATTACCGTCACCGAGGTAATAGCCGAGCAGCCAGGCGATCTCCTCATCCAGCCGCACGCCCGCCACCGTCCGGTACTCCGTGTGGGGCCAGCGGTCGCGCACGCTCGCGTTCGGCGTCAGCAGGATGTCACCGGGGGCCAGTTCATCCGCGCGCCGCTCCACCAGCCGCCCGCCATCGAAGACCATGAACGGGTGCCAACAGCTCGTCGTGACCTCCAGCCCATTCGCGCCGTGTACCCGGACCTGGTTCTCCAGCGCCACGTCATAGCGCCAGAGGTGGGTGATCTGGGCGGGCTCGTAGGAGCCGTCCGCCGAGTTGAGCGCCATCGTGCGGATGTTCAAGTCGCGCACGTCCATGGTGGCGTGATCGCTGTGGATCTCTTCTGCCCTGCCAGTGGCGCGCACGCGGTCATAGAGCGTCGCGATCGTCTCGACGCCGCAGAACGTCGTGAAGACGTGCGCGTCGCCGGAGATGCAGCCACCGCCGGACTGATGGATCAGCGCGGCGTGCTTGACGGCGTCGAAAATGCCCTCCAGGCTATCGGGGACCGGCACTACATAGCAGGCCGAAAGCTGGAGATTGTTGCCCTTGCCAGCGTTCATCAGCGTCGGCGAGTTTGGCAGAAACTGGTGGCTCACCATCACGTCATAGAACTGCGTGGCGATCTCGTCCGCCGTCAGTCCGTTGGGGTCTTTCCACTGCTTCTCCGCCTCGGCCACCGCGCGCGCCACGCGCCAGGCCATATCGTCGGCGGACTCGACCACCACACCCTCCGCGTCACGCAGCAAATACCGCTCGCGCAATACACGAGTCGCCGCCTCAGACCACGCGCCCGCCTTACTCCGCGTCGCGGTCCCGCGTGAATCGCCTGCGGGATTGTCTTTCCTGTTCTTCACCACAGCCCCCTGACGCCTGTCGCCAGCCGTCCTCGGCTCTTACCGCGAGCCAGCCACACTACACCAATCGCCATGTCTACACGCAGACCGCTACCCCGTCGCCAGCAAGGTCACCCGGCGGTCATCCCAAACCACCCGCGAGGGGTCTCTAAGGGATCTCGCTAGCGCGCTCTCCTATTGTGACGCCTACATCTAGTAAAATCAAGGGCCAAATCTCCTACATCTAGTGGTCTAGGGGAAATTCGCATAATTTCACTAGAGCAAGCGTCGAGTTACCATAAGACGTGACACACGCCCGCTTCTTGGGCTACAATGACCGCCTGTCCACTCCCCCATTGTGGGGGTCATAGGACAGGACCGGGGAGAATGGATAGCGCGGCGGCGCTTCC
Organism: uncultured Chloroflexia bacterium; assembly: GCA_963809385.1. GTDB lineage: Bacteria > Chloroflexota > Ktedonobacteria > Ktedonobacterales > JADMIN01 > JAKAIY01. The sequence continues at coordinate 506,615 of CAWEJL010000004.1, forward strand.
GTAGCCCGTATCGGCTACAATCCGAGTTGGTCGCCACAGCGGGCGAGATGGCATATCAACGAGGGCGGTGAGTGAGACGATGCGTGCGGAAATTCTCTCTATCGGGGCGGAGCTGCTGCTGGGGCAGATCACTGATACCAACGCGACCTATCTGGCCCGGAGCCTCGCCGCGCTCGGCATTGACCTCTTCTTCGTCTCGCAGGTTGGCGACAACCTGGAACGCCTCAGCGAAACGGTAAGCCGCGCCCGCGACCGGGCGGACGTGGTCATCGCCACTGGCGGCCTCGGCCCCACCGAGGACGACCTGACGCGCGAGGCGATCTGCGCCGCGCTCGGTGAGACGCCAGCGGTGGACCCCACGCTCGAAGCCGAGCTACGCGGGTTCTTCACCGAGCGCGGCATCACCATGCCGGAACGCAATCTCAAGCAGGCCTGGCTGATTCCCTCCGCCACGCCGCTGGCCAACCCGCGCGGCACCGCGCCCGGCTGGTGGGTCGAGCGCGACGGCAAGGTCATCATCGCCATGCCCGGCGTGCCATCCGAGATGATGCGCATGTGGGAGCATGAGGCGCTGCCCCGCCTGCGCGAGCGCGCGGGCGAGACGCTCTTCACCCGCATCCTGCGTGTGGCGGGCGTGGGCGAGTCCACCGTCGAGCAGCGGCTGGGCGAGCTCACGCACAGCCTCAATCCCACCATCGCCACCTACGCCAAGCAGCGACGCGGTGGACGTGCGCATCACCGCCAAGGCCGCCACCGAGGAGGAGGCGCGCGCCCAGGTGGAGACGCTAGAGGCGCGGGCGCGGGCGGCCATCGGCGAGCGCAACGTCTTCGGCGTGGACAGCGACACCCCGGCGAGCGTTCTGCTGCGCGCCCTTACCGAGCGCGGGCTGACGCTGGCGGCGATGGAGTCCTGCACGGGCGGGCTGCTGGCCAGCCTGATTACCGATGTCCCCGGCTCCTCCGCCACGTTCCGGGGCGGCATCGTCTCCTACGCGACCGACGTGAAGGGCAGCGAAGGCGTGCCACAGGAGATTCTGGCGGCGCATGGCGCGGTGAGCGTGGAGACGGCGCGGGCGATGGCTCAGGCGGCGCGCGCGCGGCTGGGCGCCTCGGTCGGCGTCGGCGTCACCGGCGTGGCGGGGCCAGACGAGCAGGAAGGCAAGCCAGTCGGCACGGTCCACATCGCCGTCGCGGCGGATTGGGGCGCGCGCGACACCAGCCAGCTGTACCGTGGTGGGCGCGGCGATATCAAGTCCCGCACGGCCTATACCGCGCTCAACCTGCTGCGGCTGTTTCTGGTGGATGCGGCGAGCTAGACACAGCGGCGGACAGCGCTCGACGGTAGCGTCCGCTAGCATGAGCATATCGTTATCGAGCGTCCCGGCGCCGCAATCCGCTCAGTGTTCTTGCGCGTCTCATGGATGGGCGCGTTGTCTACCCCCAGACAATCCGGGGGAACTCTGGCTATTTCTCAATTGGCGCGACCGATAGTCTCACTTAACCAGGCCCATATTCCTTATCTTCAATTCAGGCAAGTCTTATACTGCACTTATCTTTATGCTGCATACTGGTGGCGACGGTTGATTGTCACGACTATGCGAGCCATGCGTCTCTCTCCCGGATCTCGCGCTTCCGCCTATCCCCTATACCGGCTATCTCCTACTATCTACGCGTCAATCGTCACACACAGCTTACCCGCACGTACCCCAAACGCTGGTCATCGTGAGGTGTCATCGGATGACACGTCCACCGTGCTATCCGTCGCAGTCTGGGAAAACAAGGAGCAGCGGGATGGACATCGAGACTCTTCGTCTACCAAGCGTCATGGATGCTGATCGCTTTGGCGACGTGGACTACTTCGTGCGCCACACAGCCTTCGTCATCTGCCACAAATCGGAGCCAGTAGACACACTGCTGACGATCCTGCGCTACATCCCCGCCGGCAGTCCACGCATTGTCGTCACGAACTGCCCGCCCAGAATGCTCCCGCAGCTGAGCTACGAACTGGGCAGGGAGCTCACATCGCGTGGCGATACCTACCTCATTCACCAGAAAGATGAGCGCTTCGCTCACTTCTTCCAGGAGTGCGGCGTCTCCCATATCCTTGACGCGAGCGGCGCAGTGGCGAATGGCAAAGGCGAAGGCATGTACATTGGGGCCATTCTCGCGGCGCTTCTGGGCATCGCGGAATGGATCGTCTACTTCGACGCCGATAACTACGCCCCCAGCGCCCTGCTCGAGTACATCCTCGCCATGGGCCAGTTATTCACGTCGTCCGCTGGCGCCTACCCGTCGTATAGGGGCTACCGGGAATATTCGGAGCGCGCGCCGCTGCATAACATACGTATCTGCTGGGCCTCAAAGCCTCATTATGATGGGGTGACATTTACGCCCCAGCCACAGGTCCTCGGCCGCTGTACGCAAGTCATCGCACCCTTGTGCGATGAACTGCTGCGCGCGTGGATGCCAGAGTTCAATCAACGGCTGCTCGCGCCAAATGCTGGCGAGCAAGGGATGACCATGGCCGCGGCTACGGCGCTGCGCTTCTCGTCGGGTTTCTCAATTGAGACATTTCAGCTGCTCGAACTCGCGTTCACCAGCGCCCGGCGCAGCGGCGCCACAGCAGCGCGCGTGCGACTACAGCAGTATCTCTCGGGCAGTCCGCACTTGCACGAAAAGAAGGATGAGGCCCACATCCGGGGCATGATCGCTGAAAGTCTTGGGAGCTTCCTCGCTTTTCGGCGTCATTTGCCACCATGCCTGTTGTCACGCATCGCTGAACTCGCGAGCGAGCTCGACGTCCACCTGGCGCGCCCCGCAACGTATCCCGCCATTCGCCGCTTGCCGCTCGCGCGCTATGGCGACTTTCCAGCCCAATTCCGGCTGGACGCGAGCGTGAAAGACGTGCCAGCATGAGGTAGCGCGCCGTACGCGCGAACGCCTGCGCCGCTGACATCACACCGCACGCAACCTGCTGCGTCTCTTCCTGGCGAACGCGGCGAGCTAGCGGCGGCCATCCCACCGCATCCGGGCGCCCCTGGCTGGCGAGCTGCGGCCCACGTGCGTTGCGGTGGCGTTCCGATATCACCTTCCTGAACGGGAACAGTGTCCCAGCCATGCTCCAAAGTGTGAGACAAATGTATCCGTTCAGGAAGGGGCTGAGATGCGAAAACTCGTTGTGTCGGAGTTCGTGACGCTGGATGGTGTCATGGAGGGCCCCGGGCCGATTGACCCATTCCCACAGGCGGGCTGGAGTATGCCCTATGGCGGCCCGGAAACTGGCAAGCTCAAGCTCGACGAACTGTTCGCCAGCGACGCGCTGCTGCTAGGGCGCGTGACCTACGAGGGGTTCGCCGCCGCCTGGCCCGGCAGGACCGATGAGATGGGCTTTGCGGACCGCATGAACGGCATCCCGAAGTATGTCGTCTCCACGACGCTGGCGAGCGGCTCGTGGAACAACTCACACATCATCCGTGATGGCGCCGTCGAAGCGATTCAGGCGCTCAAGGAGCAGCCGGGCCAGGACATCCTCGTCGCGGGCAGTGGCGCGCTCATCCAGACGCTGATGGCGCACAGCCTGGTGGACGAATACCGCCTGCTGGTCTATCCCGTCGTGCTGGGCAGTGGCAAGCGGCTCTTCAAGGACGGCGCGGAGGCGACGCTCACGCTCATCGAGGCGCGCTCGTTCCCCGGTGGGGTCACGCTGCTGCGCTACGCGCCCGCGAAGAAGTAGTGCGCGCTTCCATGAGCGGGGGATTATCCTGAAGACAATGAAAGAAGCAATCACAATGGGCGTTGGCGGGCTTTCAGGGGCGCGGCTGGGCCGCGTGCGTGAGGTGATGGCGGGCTATGTCGAGCGCGGCGACGTTCCGGGGCTGGTATGGCTGATCGCCCGGCGGGGCGAGGTCCATGTGGATTATACGGGCGCGCTGGCAGTGGGCGGCGCCAACCACCCCATCCAGCGCGATAGCATCTTCCGCATCTCCTCGATGACCAAGCCCGTCGCGGCGGTGGCGGCGATGATCCTGGTGGAGGAGTGCAAGCTGCGGCTGGACGAGCCGGTGGACCGTCTGCTGCCGGAGCTGGCCAACCGCCAGGTGTTGCAGCGGCTGGATGGCCCGCTGGACGAGACCATGCCCGCGAACCGGCCCATCACCGTCCGCGACTTGCTGACCTTCACGATGGGCTTTGGACTGGTGTTCGCGTCGCCCGACACCCACCCCATCCTGCGCGCGGTGGACGAGTTGCGCCTTGGCCAGGGCGCCCCCGCGCCTGACGTCCCGCCCGATCCCGATGCGTGGATGCGCCGCCTGGGAACGCTGCCGCTGATGGCCCAGCCGGGCGAGCAGTGGATGTACAACACCAGCGCCGATGCGCTGGGTGTCCTGATCGCGCGGGCCTCAGGCCAGCCGCTGGAGGAGTTCCTGCGCGAGCGTATCTTCGCGCCGCTCGGCATGAAAGATACCAGCTTCAGCGTTCCCGCTGACAAACTGGACCGCTTGCCGGTCAGTTACTGGCGGAACTACATGAGCGGCGCGGTAGAGGTGTACGATGAGCCGGCTGGCCAGTGGAGCCATCCTCCCGCGTTCCCATCCGCCGCCGGTGGCCTGGTCTCGACGGCTGACGACTACCTGGCCTTCGGGCAGATGATGCTCGACCAGGGCAGCTACAGCGGCGGACGCATCCTCTCGCGGCTCTCGGTCGAGACGATGACCACCGATCAGCTGACGCCTGGACAGAAAGCGAACAGCCTGGTCCCTGGCTTTTGGGATAGCCATGGCTGGGGCTTCGGCATGTCCATCACCACCCGGCGCGACGATATTTCATCGGTCCCCGGTCGCTATGGCTGGGACGGCGGCATGGGCACGTCCTGGTACACCGACCCCCACGAGAGATGGTCACCATCCTGATGACCCAGCGCAACTGGGATAGCGCCAGCCCGCCCCCTATCGTCCGCGACTTCTGGACGCTGGCCTACCAGGCGATCGACGACTGAGACCGAAACGCTATCAGCCCGCCTCCACCGCGAGGTAGCGGCGTGGCGGACTGCCTTCGCGAGGTAGCGGCGTGGTGGACTGCCTTTTGCGAGGAGCCACTTTTCCTTCCCGCTAAACGGCCTATCGTCATACGAGTATCGAGAGACCTGTTTCGTCCTCTTTTGCTGTTGCACTGGCCAGGCCACCAACAGCGTCTTTTACCCAAAGGAAGGAGCGCCAGCAGATGGCGACCAATCCACCCCAACGGCAGGCCTCGAAGCCAGACAAATCAGTCATACAGTGGCTGCTTGATTCTGACCCTTCGATCCGCTGGCAGGTGATGCGCGACCTGATCCATGCGCCTGCGGAGGAGGTAGCGGCCGAGCGCGCGAAGGTCGCCACCGAAGGCTGGGGCGCTCGGCTGCTCGCCCTCCAGGGGACCGATGGGGCGTGGGCTGACGCGGCGTGGAACCGCGGGTGGGACTCCACGATGCACGTCCTGTCGCTGCTGCGAGAGCTGGGCCTCGATCCCGCGAGCGACGAGGCGCGTCGTGCGGTGGGTCTGGTCCGCGACCGCGTGACGTGGCGGGGATGGGACTGGGATGGCGCGTGGCGAGGATTGGACTTTGACGGCGTCCCCTTCTTCGCGGGCGAGGTCGAGCCGTGCATCAACGGGCAGGTGGCGGCGAGCGGCGCCTACTTCGGCCAGGATGTCCAGCGGATCATCGGCCGTCTGCTCGGCGAGCGGTTGCCCGACGGCGGCTGGAATTGCGAGGCCGAAAATGGCTCGACGCGGTCGTCGTTCAACACCACGATCTGCGTGCTGGAAGCCCTGCTCGAATACGAGCAGGCCGGAGGGAGCGGCGCCGAGGTGACGGAGGCTCGCCTCCGTGGGCAGGAATACCTCCTCGAGCGCCACCTCCTCCGGCGGCGGACGACCGGTGAGATCATCGAGCGAGATCGCAAGGGCGACGCCGTCTGGACGCGCTTCGCCTTCCCGACCTGGTGGCACTACGACGTGCTGCGGGGACTCGAATACCTGCGCAGAGCCGGCGCCACGCCAGACGAGCGCGTGGCCGAGGCGGTCGAGCTGGTCGCGTCCAAGCGCGACGGCGACGGCCGGTGGCCGCTCGAGACCCAGTACCCCGGCGCGATGGCGGTCGAGGTGGACAAAGGCGAGGGCCAGCCGAGCCGGTGGATCACGCTGCGCGCCTTACGGGTGTTGGACTGGTATGCGGCAGGAGACTAGCGCAGATGCCGCTGGAAGGCGGCTGGAAGGCGGCTGGCAGCGAGCCGAAGCCTGATCGCAGTGTAGAGCACACACGCCACCGCTCTCAGCCCGCCGCCTCTTCTCCTGGCTGACGCGCCTCTTCGAGCAGGGCGATGACGCGCGCGAGGTCATGCCGGACGCGGTCTGGGGCGATGCGGCGGAACGCTTCGGCGGGTTCCAGCCACTCGTAGCGGTCGTGCTCGGCGTCCAGCGTGACCGGAGCGTCTTGTGGGGCTTCCGCCCAGTAGACGGCCCAGTCGGGTCCTCCGCAGGTCGTGGGGTGGATCGGCAGGGCGAGCCCAGCCTCCTCGGCAAGCTCGCGCTGCGCGCAGGAGCCGACCGGCTCACCGGGCAGGCGCGCGCCGGAGGGCGTCGTCCATGCCCAGTCGCCTTCGTAGGCGCTTCCGTTGTGTTTTCGGTGCAGCAGGAGCAGGCGCAGACTGGAACCCACCCGCTGGAAGACGACGATAGCGCAGCCATGCGGCTGCTCTTCGCTGATCGGCAGGCCATCCCAGGTCATACCCATTCGCTGACTCCATGATGAGATGATTGGGCCGCCGCCCCTACGCTCCCGGCGCCACCTCGGCGTCGGTCAGTGGGGTGGGCTTGCCGAGGCGCTGCATCGCCAGATCGAAGAACTTGCGCGCGCCCGTGCGCAGCAGGCCGGGGTTGCGCCGCAGCACGCCCAGGAACAGACCGACGCTGTAGTCGCCGCGCAGCAGGTCCGCCGCCTGGGCGGGGGTCAGCCGCGTGAGCAGGTCCATGCTGTCGTCCCACTGCGCGTCGCTCCAGCGGGCGATGCGCTGGTTGACCATATAAGAAAGGTCCATCTCGCGTCCAAACCGCGCGCGCCACTGCCGCTCGTAGCGCGCTAGCCGCTCCGCCGAGGTGTCGCCCGCGATGCGCAGCCTCGCCCGCCACCTCGCCCGCCATCGCGCCGCTGTAGAGCGCGAAGCGGATGCCCTCGCCCACCAGCGTCGAGCCTTGCCCGGCGGAGTCGCCGGTGGCGATCAGGCCGTCGCGGACGAACGACTCCACCACGCCCTCGGAGGGGAACAGGCCGGTGTGGTATTCGACCGGGCTGGCGCCCTTGAAGTCCGGCGCCAGGTTGGGCAGACGCTCGGTGAAGGTGTCCAGAAACTCGCGCGCGTCGGCGTCCACATCCGGGCGGATGACGCCCACGCCCAGCCGCACACGGCCCTTGCCGCGCGGGAAGGCCCAGGCGTAGCCAGACGGCGCCACCTGGCTGCCCATGATGAGGTAGAGCATGTCCTGGTCGTAGTTGGGCGCCATCAGGTCATATTCCGCTCCGTAGCCATAGCGCTGGAAGCCCTTGCGCAGACCCGCGCGCGTCACCAGCGTGCTGGAGAAGCCGCTGGCGTCAATCACCACCGGCGCGCGCCACTCGCCCGCGCGGTTGCGGTGGTCCTTGGCGACCACGCCCACGACCTTGCCATCCTCGATGATTGGCCGCTCGACAGGCGAGCCGGGGTGTAGCTCCGCGCCAGCGGCGACCGCGCGCCCCGCCACGTATTGGTAGACGCCGCGCACGTCGAGCACGCAGCAGACCGGCTCTGGATAGTCGAAGCGCGCCGAGCGGGTGGGCGAGAGGAAGGTGACGCCGCGAATCGGGTGGTAGAGGTCGGACGGGATGCCCAGCGCCTTCATGTCGCTGATCCAGCTTCCGCCGCTGGTGTGGACGGGATAGCCGATTTCCTTGCGGCGCTCCAGCAGCGCCACGCGCGCGCCGGTCTTCGCCGCCGCCTCCGCCGCCGCCAGCCCCGCCGGGCCGCCGCCGACCACCAGCACGTCGTACTGTCGCGTCTCGCCCGCCGTGGCGTCCATCGCTTCGCCTGCCGCCGCTGTCATGCCGTTCGCCTCGCTCCCACGCCTATACGCTCGCCGACCGCTCCACGCCCACCTGAGCGCGAGTCGGGAATCCACGCCACTATATCATACATGCCCGGCGCGCCCTGGGATGTCCGCCCGAACATACCCCCGCCCGCGCTCCTGCCGCTAGCGGGCGGGGCCGAGGCTGGCCGCCACGTACGTCTTGGTGAACAGCAGCAGCGTGGGCGGCACGCCAAGTTCAAGCGATGTCACCCAGACCGTCTGGTCGCCGTGGCTCCAGCCCCAGCCCAGCAGATCAGGGTTGCCAAGCGAGGGCTGCGGGTCCAGCAGCCAGCGGCGCTGGCCCGCGCTCCACGCCCACAGACGCCGCTCTGGGCTCAGTTGCGACTCGTTGTTCGTGGGGACGATGCCGCGCTCAACCAGCAGCGACCCTTCCGGCCCCACGCCAAGGACCACGGGCAGCGCCGCCTCGACGCCCGAATCGTCAACGGCGGCCAGCGGTGGCAGCGAAATTCGCGTCCACGTCGAGTCGAGTGTCGCCGTCGCCAGTATCAAGTGCGACGCATCAGCCGGAACGCCGCTGATGAACGAACGCGCGATCACATAGAGCCGGCCCCAGCCGCCGCCATCCGTCGCGCTGGGATCGGTGGAGGTGTACACGACGGGGAACGCGCCGGGTGGGTCGCCCAGGTCGCGCCAACTCGCGCCGTAATCGCTGGATGCCATCAGCATCGCCGCGCCCGGTGGCCCGCCAACATCCGGCATCGTCGCCAGGATGCGCCCGCCGGGACGGAAGCCCACCAGCGCCAGCCCAACGTCATCGCCCATCCCGGCGTCCGCGGCGGCCCACGTCGCGCCGTTGTCGCGGGTGACGATCAGCCGCCCCGTCGCGTTGGCGGGCAGCGGCCCCAAGATCAGCGGCTGGGTGGACCAGGCGAAAATCGCGCCGCCATCCAGCGCGAACTGGATATCGCAGGGCGCCGTGACACCAGGCTCAGCCCACGGGATAGCGGTCCAGGTCGCGCCGCTATCCCGCGAAGCGAACAGGTTGGGCGTCTCACACAAGCCACCGATGGTATAGCCCGGCATGGTGATAATCAGCGCCCCCGCGCCGCCCGCCGCATCCGTGACGGCGCGGCAGTCCACCGCCGGGATCACGGGAAAGTCGAGCCGCCTCCAGGCGTGAGCGAAGTTGGAGGTCCGGTAGACCATCACCTGACCATGCTGATCGGCGGGCAAGATTGGGGAGGGATTGATCCAGCAGGCGAACGCGACCCCGGGCGCCGACACCGCCGGGGCCAGCGCGATCGTGGGCAAATGCTGCGCGGTTGGCGGGAGCTGTTCAAGCGTGTAATCGCTGGCGGTGATCAAAGGCGTGGGTTGTGGCGGGAACAGCGCCGCGCCGAGCGCGCTGAACGCGCCGCGCGCGGCGTCTGGGCCATTCAGCAGGGCGAAGAGCGCCAGCGCGACCGCCAGGACAACCACCGCGCCGCGCGCCAGCTTCTGCCGCGCCGTCAGCCGTCGCTCCCAGCCAGAAGCGCTGGACGCGGCCTGTTCGCTAGCGGCGCGCGCGGAGGATGGCGCCGGGGTCGCGATCGCGCCAAACCAGGCGCCGGCGCGCTCCAACCATCCCGTGGCAGTGGCGCGCCAGCCTGGAAGCGGCGCCCCATCCAGCCGCTCACGGACGACATCCATCTCGCCATCGCGCTCGTCCGCGTCGGGAAGCGTCTCTCTGGCCATGCCGCATCCTCATACCCCGCGTAGTCACGCCCACACACAGACGAGATACGTGGGCGCGTGACGCTGCTATGAGACTGTAGCATGACGGCGCGCGATGGCGCCGCGATCACTGCCCGCGCCGCGCGGCGTTGGCGTGGATCGCGTCCCGCAGGTAGACGGCGAGGTCAGGGGCGAATTTGGCGAGATTGGCCGCGAACCGGGGGTCGTTGACGTACAGGTCGCCCAGCCCGCGATGCATCGGGTAGCCGCAATCGTAGAACCAGCGCTCCAGATGCGCCCGGTGCGCCTCCGCGAGGTCCATCGCCCGCTGGCTGTCGGACGGCGCCCCCTCGGCGCGCGCGGCGGCGATATCCGCCATCAGGGCGGCATTCTCCGCGCGCATGCGCAGCCAGTCCTCCTTCGTGTAGGTCGAGACGCGGCGTTGCGACTCGGCCCAGGCGTCGGTATCACCCCAGTTCTGTTCCGCCTCCTCGCTGTGCTCGGTGGGGTCGGTGTCACCGAACACTTCCAGCAGCTCGTCTGGCTCAAGATTGATGCCCATAGTCCGCGCCTCCATAATTTTCTCCACCGTCGCCACCATCTGCCGCAGCGCGTCAATCCGCTCGTTGAGCAGGGCGCGCTGGCGGCGCAGGTGTTCGAGTGGGTCGGTGTTCGGGTCGTCGAGCAGCGCCTTCACGGTGTCGAGCGGAAACCCAAGCTGGCGGTAGCAGAGGATGCGCTGCAAGCGCTCCAGGTCCTCCGCCGAGTAGCTGCGATACCCGGAATCCAGCCGCCCGCTCGGATGCAGCAGTCCCATCTCGTCATAGTGACGCAGCGTCCGCACCGTCACCCTGGCGAGCCGCGCGACCTTCCCGATCGAATATCCCATGAATTGGAGCCTCCAAACGCCATGCTAAACCATGACGATACGTGAGGGTCAAGGGTAGCCAGGGAATCTGGTGGCGCGCTTCAAGTCCTGGCGGCGCATAGCCCGAATGGCGCGCCACATCACCCAGAGAGGGCGCCCCAAACGGCGCTCGGTTTGACAAGCGCTTGCCGCCTGCCTACCATGCCCAATGCGACGCCCGGCGCGCTGGCTCTTATTGCGCGAGCATCAACGAGAGTGGCCAGCCCAACGCGATGACATGGCGGCGCGAGGAGAGGTCACGATGAGTGGGAAGCAAGCGGGCAAGAGCCACAGCGCTGGCTCCGAGCTAAAGCATGCGGCCGCGACGGAGCATAAGGCGATGCACGACGCGCACAAGGTGGATAGCGCCATCTACATGGCCGAAGTGGTCGCCAGCGGCAACCCCAAGCGCATCGAGCGCTATTTCCTGCGCAAGTGGGCCTACAAGCTCTTTGGCCGGTTCATGGGCAAGACGCTCAACCGCATCTAGCCGCCAGCCTTCGCTACCAGATACGAGCAGGCGCGCTCCGGGGCATTTTCCCGAAGCGCGCCTGTCGTTCGTCCGCCAGCGCGGAATGCTAGCATTTCGCGCCGGTCATCTGCGCCTTGATTTGATCGAAGCCGGCGGAGTCCTTCGCATAGAGGATCTTGAAGCAGTTGTTGGAGACGAAGTAGAAGTTTGGCGACTGCTCTGGCGCGATGGCCGCGTCCATCTCGTCCAAGAACGGATTGGCGATTGGGCCAGGCGGCATACCCAGTTGAGTGTATAGATTGTAGGGATTGTTGGGCGAAATGTCGCCGCCGCCGCCGTTTAACGCCGTCCACCATTTGCCGTCCGTTGGCGGGTTATCGTTGTCGCGCGCGTACTCGACCGATGGATCAGAGCCGAACGTGCGCCCCACATCGGCTGGGTATTTGTTCTGGTCAAGGTTGTGCAGATAGCGGTTGTGGTAGACAGCGGCAACGCCCGCCGCGTCGCTATAATTCTTGATCTCGCGCGCAGTGAGCGACGAGATGATCAGCATGTCGTGGATGGCGGCCACGTCGCTCTTGGTGTCGGGGTACGCCGCGCGCATCAGGTCGAAGATGTTCTTGCCGTTGATCGTAGCGGCGTGCTGGCGGCACTGCGCGGGATCAGAGATGTACTCGGTGAGGTTGTTGGCCGGGCCAGGGCAAAGCTCCACGCCGAACTGATCGAGCATCTTCTCGATCACCGTCTTGGCGTCAGCATTGGGAAAGAAATAATAGCCCGCCGGATAGAGATAGCCCTCCAGCGCGTAAGCCACCTTGGAGCCAGGCTGCTGTACGTACCAGTATTTCTCCCACAACTTCGTGCCATCCGGCTCGACGCCCGTCTTGGCGATGGTCAGGAATTCCTTAGCGTCGAACTTCTGTAGCGCCTGGAAGTAGTGTGGGTACTGCGTCGCCCGCATGCCATCTGGCACGTTAACAGCGATCTCATCGGGCGTGGCCGATTGAAGCTGCGCGATGATCTGGCTCATGGTCATCGAGGGCGAGAGGAGGTAGACGCCCTGCTCGATGCCGCTATCCAGCTTCTTGTAGCGCGCCCAGAGGCGGAAGACGAGCGCGTTGCGGATCAGTCCGTCAGCCTGGAGACGCTGGGCGACGCTGTTGGCGGTGTCCCCAGGCAAGACCTCGAACTGGACCTGTGCGGTCACCTTGGCGTTGCCAGGCTGGTACACATCCAGCGCCACCGTCGCGCCCGCAAAGCTGACGGCGAACGCCACCAGCGCGAGGATGACTATTGCGACCCGGGCGAAAGCCTTCATTCGCGCTCACCCTCCTCTATTCCGTCTCGTGTCTCTACCGTCCGCGCCAGCGCCTGGCGCTCCAATGTCTCCGCGCGCCGTCGCTGGTCGAGATAATCACCCAGGATGATGGCGGCGGCCTCGGCGTCTATCCGCTCACGGATGCGCGGCCCGCGCACACCCGCCTCGCGCAGCCGCTCCTCCGCGCGCACGCTGGAGAGCGTCTCATCAACGAAGACCAGCGGCACGCTGATCCGGCGGCGCAGCTTCTCCGCGAAGGACTGGGTGGCGCGCGCCTGCCCGTGAAGCTGGCCGTCGAAGCTGACCGGCAGCCCGACCACCACCAGCTCCGCGCCCGCGCGCTCGATCTCCGCCACCAGCGCATCCAGCGCGGCGGCGGTGGGGGTCCGCCGGATGGTCGCGCGTGGCGCCGCCAGCAGCTCGAGCTCGTCGCAGGCGGCGACGCCAATTCGCACGTCGCCGACATCCAGCGCGACAATCACCATCTTGCCATACCGCCCAGCCCGGCCTCCATCCGGCGTCCGCGCGGAGGCTGCCGGAGCTTTTTGCCAGATCACCGCCCAGCGAACACGCCATAGCATACCATGCGCGCTGGCTGGGGCCGTCTCTCGCCGCGCGGACGCTGGCCCGGAAGTCCTACTCACGCGAGACGCCACCTGGCGTGCGACGCAGGTATGGTAGACTCGTCTCGCAAGCGCCTGTGTTACGTGGACAGTGAGCAATCATGCGCGGCGCGGCGCGCCGCGACCGCTCCCCCGTGTCACACCGGAGCGCGGCTGACACGCTTCGGGAGGAGCGACGGAGGAGAAGACAGATGGGCTCAATCACCCCGTTCTGGATCGTCATCATTGTTCTGGCCCTGATCGCGGCGGCGGTCAATTTCGTCATTGGCGCCGCGCATCGCAGTGAACTGGTCGTCTTCGGTGTGCGCCTGGCGGCGGGCATCGTCAGCCTGGCGGCGGCGGCGTTCATCATCGCGGGGAAAGCCGCCAGCCTCGTGCCAGTGATCCTCACCTGGCCGGAGAAAGTCATCCTGGCGGGTGTCTTCGTCTTCGCGGTGCTCTTCGTGCCCTCGGTGGTTGAGCGCAACCTCGACCAAAACGAGCCGACCATCCAGCAGCGCGCCGCCCGCCCGGCCAACGCCACCGTCCGCCTGCGCGATGGTGGCGGCAATGACGAGTGGGTAAACTAAGCGGCGAGCACTCCGCGCGCATCCCGCACAGTGGGGAATGAAGCGGCGCGCCACGTGACCAGGAAGGGCGCGTGGCGCGCCGTTTCGCTGTGTCATCAACCTGACTCGCCAGTGGTCGGGCGCATGGAGCGGCAAAAGGAAGCCGCGTGACTATCGGCGGAGGGAATCGCGCGGTGTGCGAAGGTGGCGCGTAACGGCGGCGGGCGATCGGGAACCGCCGCGCTGTATCCAGGAGGGAGCGCGCCACGATGTTCACGCTTGTCCGCCAGCGCCGGCCCACCGCGCCCGTTCTGTCGCTCGTACTCGTCGCGCTGCTCGCGGGCTGTGCGCAGCAGGCCGCTTTCCCAACGGGAGCGCCCGCGGCGGGGACCTCGCCAACGGGCGCCGTGTCTACGCCATCTCCATCGGTATCTCCGTCCGTGTCTCCATCGGCCTCAGCCTCGCCGTCCACCACGCCGACGGCGGGTGGCCGCGCCGCGCCCACCATGACGGCAGGCGCGACGGCAGGCGCGCAGCCCTACAATTTCCCCTTGCTCCCACCCGGCGCGGCGCTGCCGAGCGAGGCGTTTTGCGCGGCGCATGTCCAGCGGTCCACATTTGAGCCGCGCCCAGGCAACCAGGCCGCGAATACGCGCGTTCCCACCAGCGGCCAGATGGCCGCGCTGAGCCCGTGGGATGCGTCTATGGGCCTGGCCCCCAAAGCGGACCAGCTTCGCCAGCAGATGACAGGCCGCTTCACCGGCACGACCGATGAGATTCTGCAGTGGGTCGCGTGCAAGTGGGGCGTGCCAGTGGATGTCGTGCGCGCGGAGGCGGTCATCGAATCCTACTGGCGCCAGAGCCAGCAGGGCGACACGACGTCCGTCCAGAGCGACTGCCCACCGGGGACCTGGAATGGCGCGTCGTGCGATCAGAGTTACGGCATCCTCCAGATCAAGTACAAATACTTCGGCGGCGCCTGGCCGATGAGCCGCGATGATACGGCGTTCAGCGCCGAGTATGTGTATGGCATGATCCGCACCTGCTACGAAGGCTGGACAACATACCTCAGCGATCGAGCTCCGCTATCCGGCTATGCGCCGTACAAAGCGGGAGACCTCTGGGGCTGTCTCGGTCGCTGGTATAGCGGTGATTGGTATAGCCAGGGCGCGATAGACTACATCGCCAAGGTGAAGGCCGCGTACAACCAGAAGACGTGGCGCGCGCAAGGGTTCTAACGGCTGTGGGGGCCTCGAATCTGGCGCGCTGATTTACACCGGAGGGGATTCGCTGGGCCAGACTCAAGGCTAATTTCAGGTTTGCGTGGCGCTCCACGTAGCCCAACGCCAGCGCCAGCCTCCATCCGCCATGATCGGAGGCCCACCACCCTCCAGCCACCACAGGCTCACAGGCAGATCAGCGGTCGCGCCGGCCACCATGCTCGCCGTCGCGGTGGGATCGGGCGTGGCGGTCGGTGTTGGGGTATCCGTTGGGCTGGGCGTGACAGTCGGGATCGGCGAGGCAGTCGGGCTGGGCGTGGCGGTTGGGCCGGGCGTGGGCGGGCGATAGCCCAGCAGCAACTGCGGCAGGCTCACCGGCGTCAGCCCCCGCGCGCGCAGCCCGGCGAGGATGTAGGGCAGTGCGGCGGCAGTTTCTTCGCGGGCGGCGGGTCCGTCGTGCATCAGGATGATCGAGCCGGGCCGGACCTGCGCCAGCACGCGGTTCACAATCGTCATTGTCCCCGGTCGTGACCAGTCAGCCGGGTCCACATTCCACATGATGGTGGTCAGCCCGTATGATCCCGCCTGGCGCACGATGCTGGTGTCGTAGGAGCCATACGGCGGGCGCCAGAGCCAGAGGCAAAATCCGGCTCCGAGGTCGGTGTGCAGCTGCTGCGCCGTCGCCGCGAATTGCCACGCGCGCTGAGCGGGCGTGAGCAGGCGCATGTCGGGGTGGCTCCAGGTATGGATGCCGATGGTGAAGCCGTCCGCCGCCTCGCGCTGCACCAGCCACGGATAGGCCTTCGCGTACTGGCCCAGCACGAAGAAGGTCGCGGGCGTATGCGTGCGCTCCAGGAAAGACAGAATCGCGGGCGAGGAATAGGGTGTCGGACCGTCATCAAAGGTCAGCGCGACGGTGTTGAGGTGTGGCGCGCCGTAATCACCCGCGCCACGTATCGCCCAGCTGACTGGCTTTGGGGCCTGGCCACTCGGGCAACCCTGGCCCGAGGCGATCGGCCCGGTGTACGTAGGCCACGAGCCGCCAAAGCTCGCCGACCCATCGCCTACCAGACTCGGCGTGGCGGTCGCTGTGGCGGTCGCCGTGGCGGTCGCCGTGGGCATCGCCACGGCGCGCGAGAGGACGCCTCTCGCGCCTAACTGCGCGGCGCTCCCTGCCATGACGGATGGCGTCAGCTGAGGCGCGGCGAGGCTTCCCGCCAGACCCGCGAAGTTCCAGCCGCTCACATACAGACTGGCGACAACGCTTGCCACCAGCAGCAGCGCGCTGAGCGCGCCAAGCGCGGCGCGCCCGCGCGTCCGCCTCGTCGTCCTCCGTGGCGCCGCGATCGCGACCGCCAGAAGAGGAGCCGTCTCGCGCTTCGTCCGCGACTCATCCGGCGCGGGAGTGGCGGGCGGGCTCTCCACGTCATCCGCTGACGGCAGTTCTCCGTCCGTGTCACCCATGTGTGTCCCCTCCAGAACGAGCCAGCAAGCCAACCGGCCGCGCCACCATGCCGCGCCGCGACCACGGCTTCCGCTCTCGTGTGAGGGCGACTATAGCAAACACCGCACGCTCTGTACAGCGGTCATGTCTCAGAGTCCTATCTCGGACGTTCGATTCCCCGCTCCCGACGCCATACCAGACGTCAGGCAAACAGACCGCAACAGGCGCTATGCTCGCTCGTATTGAACAATGCGCGGCATCCATCACGGCGCGCTTCGTATGAGTGGAGTTGAGGACGCATGATAATCGTGTGGCTGGCCGCCATTGGGGCGACTGTCGTGACAGCGCTGCTGACCGCGCTGACCTGGGCGCTGGGGCGCACGCGGTGGCCGGCGTGGCGCGCCGTGGGGCTGTGGGCCGCGCGGCTGTGGGCGATCAACTTCGTCCTCGACCTGCTGATCCTCTACTTCGAGATGCCCGCGCTCACCGGCCCCTACGGCGGCTGGCAGTGGCTGCTGTGGCCACTGACGCTCTCGGCGGTCTACGTGATCTTCGGCGGCAGCATGGCGCAGGCGCGGCGCTCATTCGAGACGCTCAACGAGCGCATGGGCGCGATGGGCGGCGGCCTGGGAAACATCTCCTCCTTCACCGCGAGCGGGCGCAAGCGCGGCGGCGGGCGGGTGGTCGCCAGCACGCCGCCGGGAGGCTCCGTATCAGCGGCGGCGGCGGGCGGCGCGGCGATCGCGCTGGCGCTGCTGATTGGCATCGTCCTCAACGGTATCATCGTCGTCTCTACGACCTGGTTCGACCCCAACGCCAAGGCGCTGGCCGCCATCCCGAACATCGAGATGGTCTCAAGCTCCACGCCGCTGCCGCCAACCAACGTCAACCATATCGTGCTGGTGACGCAGGACGTAGCGTCCTATCTCGGCCAGCAGGCGCTCGCCTCCGGCGGGCAGAATCTCGGCTCGCTCTACCACACCGTGAACACCGAATACACGCTCCAGTCGGTGCGTGGCCACCTCTACTGGATCGCGCCGCTGGTCTACAACAACATCTGGGCGAACCTGGGGCAGTGGCAGAGTCCCGGCTATGTCGTGGTGGACGCCGAAGATCCGAACGCCCTGCCGCAACTGCGCACGGGCTACCACATGCGCTACCTCCCCGACGCGCTGCTGAATCAGGACCTGCTGCGGCACGTCTACCTTAGCGGCTATGTCAACGGCGATCTGGCCGACCCGACGCTGGAGGTAGATGATAACTGGCGCCCCTACTTCACCGTCTCGCTGATGCAGCCCACGCGCGGCTTCACTGGCGAGGTCGTGAGCCGCGTGCTGGTGGTGGATACGCAGACCGGCGCTATCGCCAGCTATCCGCTGTCGAAGGTCCCCACCTGGGTAGACCGCGTGATTCCGGCTGATGCGGTGAACCAGTACTTGACGTGGTGGGGGCTCTACGCCCACGCGTCGTGGTTCAACCCGTCAGGCCAGAACCAGCAGTCGCCAGCCACCTCGACGCCAGAGCTGGTCTATAACCAGGTAGATCAGCCCGTCTGGCTGGAGCCGATGACCTCCAGCGCGGCGTCGGACAACTCCAGCACGGGCGTTGTGCTCTTCGATACGCGCGACATGACGGGGCGCTTTTACCCGTTGACCGGCCTGGGCGTGACCGACAACGTTACCAGCGCCTTCAAGTCAAACCCCGCCAACATCCGCAACTACGACGTGGGCAACGTCGAGCTGTACCAGATCTACGGTGAGCCAACCTGGGTGGCGACCTTCACGCAGGCCAACTCCTACGGGGCCAGCTTCCAGGCGGTCGGCATCGTGGACGCCAAGCATCTAAACGGCGCGAACGTCATCATGGCCTCCAGCAAGGCCGCCGCGCTGACGGCCTACGCCCAATGGCTGGCGGACCACAATGTGACGGGGGCCGGGCCAGCGTCATCTGGCAATCAGGTGACGCTCACCGGCAAGCTGGCCCGCATCTCGGCGGCGACCCAGAGCGGCGCGACGGTCTACTACATGACGCTCGACGGCCAGACGAAGATCTTCCAGGCGGGCCTGACGCTCAGCCCGGAGTTGCCACTGGCGCAGCCCGGCGACACGGTCAGCGTGACGTACCTCGACACCGGCCAGAGCGTGGTGACGCTGTCCGCCTTCAGCGACCAGAACATCCCGCTCGGCGGCCCGACGCCCACGCCGGGGGCGTAGGGGGACGGACCTCACCCCCTGACCCCCTCTCCCGCGAGGGAGAGGGGGTCAGGGGGTGAGGTCCACCGCCCGCTCGCCCATTCCCGCGCTTTCCGCTATACTGCCCGCGATACCTGTATGACATGCGCGCCGCGCTGGGCGGCGCGAGCGGGTGAGCGGGGAGTGTGCGCGCATGACGGCGCCGTTGGAAGACAGCCTGAACGAGACGGCCCGCCAGGGCGATGAGAGCCTGGGCGCGGGGCAGCGTGAGGCGATCGAGTTCACGCTGCTGCTGGGGCATGCGCTGAACCAGTACGGCTATCCCGCTGAAGAGCTCAAAGAGATTCTGGGCGCCGTCTCGGCGCGGCTGGGGTTGCCGCACGTCGAAACCTACACGACGGCGACGGGCCTGCAAATGGCGATCGGCCCGCTCAGCCGCCAGCATACCTACCTCATGGAAGTGAAGCCGGGCAGCCTCAACCTGGGGCGCATGATGCGCCTGGATGAGGTCGCGATCGCGGTGATGGAGCGCCGCCTGACGCCTGCCGCTGGATCGGAGCGCGTGCGCGCCATCCAGGCCTCCGGCTCGCCCTTCCCCGCGCCGGTGACGGCGCTGGCCTTCGCGCTGGCTTCGATGGCGTTCGCGCGCGTGCTGGGCGGCGGCGCGCGCGAGATGCTGGTCGCGCTGCTGATCGGCGCGCTGACTGGACTCCTGGCGCTGTTCGCGCAGCGTTCGAGTAGGATCGAGGGGGTCTTCGCGCCCGTGACAGCCTTCATCGCCAGCTTCACCACCGGCGTCCTCGCGGCCACCGCGCTGCCCATGGCGAGCGGCCTGGTGACGCTGGCGGGGCTGGTAATCCTGCTGCCGGGACTCTCGCTCACCATCGCCCTGGGAGACCTCTCGACGCACCACCTCGTGACTGGCGTCGGACGCCTGAGCGCGGCGTTGACCACCTTCCTTGGCATCATCTTCGGCGTGGCGCTTGGCGGGCAGCTCGCCGACAAGCTCGCCGGGCCGGCGCGCATCATTCCGCCGGACGCCCTGCCAGGGTGGACGTTGCTGGCGGCGGTCGCGCTCTCAGGGCTGGCGGCGGCGGTGATCCTGCAGGCGCGCCCGCGCGATGTCGGATGGATACTGATCGCGGTCGCGCTGGCGTGGACGGTGAGCAACCTGGGTGGGATGATCTCCAGTCAATTGGGGGCGTTCCTGGGCGCGTTCGCCGTCGGCGTGGCGGGCGCGCTCTTCTCGCGCTGGCGCAACCGGCCCGCGCTGCTGCTCCAGGCGCCGGGGCTGATCATTCTCGTGCCAGGCAGCGTAGGCTATCAGAGCCTCTCGGCGCTGCTGGAGGCGAATACGCTCTCCGGCGTGCAGGCGGGCTTCAAGATGTTCCTGATTGGAGCCGCGCTGGTCTACGGCCTGCTGATCGCCAACATCCTCACGCCCAGCCGTGGCGCGCCTCCCGCTAGTCGAGCTTCGCACGCAAAGGAGGTAAAGCAATAAAGCACGAGGAGGTCATGGCGCGCCGGCAGAAGGAACTCACACCCCGCGCGCCCGCAGCTTCAGCCAGGCGGCATATGCGTACGAGGTGACGACTAGGGAGGGCAAGAGGAGGAGCGTGTATGTGGCGTACAACGGCCGCTCTTCCAGGGAGAAGGGCGACAGGATGCCATAGAACCTGGCGGCAATGATGAAGAGCGGCAGGAAGACACCGATCAAGAGGATGAATATCCAGAGCGGTTGGCGCCGTCGCAGGGCAAGGCGGAGGCCAGCTACGCATCCAGTGAGAGCGCAGGCCAAACCCGCCATGACGATGGTGACGGTGACGAGTATGGGAAACAGGATGTCGTAGCCGCACATGCCGCACGAGCGCGAACGCGTGATTTCATACCAGCGCTCGGCGTCCATCGCCAGCAGGAGGCATCCGGCCACGCTCAGGCCAGCTGAGAGGACGCTAACGATAAGGACACGGCCCGCGACGGCCTCGCTGGCCGCGCCCCAGCCCACGAAGATTCCTAGGACGATAGGGATGAGGATCAGGGCGGCTGCCCATGCTGTCGCTTGCTGCGTTGTCGACACGCCCGCGTCCCCCGTTCCCTCGCTCTTCCCGCGACGCCTTCCAGCGCGGGCGGCGGTCCATCGGGCGCCTGCTTTAAGGTATATACGGCGGCGTCCGGCGAATTCTCGCGCCCATAGAGACGTTAGCCTCTGACGCCGAGTAGCGCGTCCACAGCGGCTACATCGAGCGCGAGCAGGCTATCCACCACACGGTCGGCGGCCTCCAGGCCGGGCGCGTCGTCCTGCCCGGCGCGGCGCACCGCGACGCAGCGCATGCCCCCGGCGCGCGCCGCCTGAATCCCGGCGGGCGCGTCCTCGATCACCAGGCAGCGCGCCGGGTCCGCGCCCAGCAGCGCCGCCCCGGCGAGGAAGATGTCAGGCGCGGGCTTGCCATGCGCCACACGCTCGCCAGAGATGTAGCCATCCAGCCAGGGGCGGATGCCGAGCAGCTCGATGATCGCCTCGATGTTGGCGACAGGCGCCGATGACCCCAGCGCCTGATGGTAGCCCGCCGCGTGGAGCGCCGCCATCAGCTCGCGCGCGCCAGGAAGCGCGACCGCCTCGCGCCGCAGCAGCTCGCGGTACAGCTCCTCCTTGCGGTCCGCCATCGCCGCCACCTGATCGGGCGCGCCCACGCCGAAGACCTGGGGAATGATGTCCTGGTTGCGCATGCCAAAGGTGGCCCAGAAATCGGCGTCGGAGTAGGGATGGCCACGCTCGGCGGCCATCGCCGCCCACGCCTGCCGGTGCTGCTCGCCGCTATCTATGATCACACCGTCCACATCCCACAGGATGGCGCACACGCCGCGCGCCGCTCTGAGATCCATAGGCTGTTCGCTTTTGGCCATGTTCTTGCTTACCCCATGCTTGCCGTACATTGACGCCTGTATCGCCGCGTGGTCGCGTTTCACGCGACCGGGCGCGCGTCCTGGTCCGGGGCCACACCTCACAGTATAGCGGGGCGCGCGCGAAGCGGAAAATTCGCCGCCATGTGCCTGGCGCTCGCCCCATCCGGCTGCTAACGGCGCTGGCCATGACCTGAAATGACTACAAATTGGGATATGTGACCATGCGCCGCCGCCCTTCGTTCATGGCAGTATCCGCAAACAATGTGTGGAAAACGCCACACTTCACCCTTTTTCAGCGAGCGGCGCGCTGAACACAAGCAATAACAATACATAACACCACACGCCCAGAGGACTTTTCACTAGCCCGGAATGGCTACTAACAAGCCGCCGCGTGCCAAGTCACGAAACGCCGGGTATAGTTGGCAAGGTGTTTTCTAGGCGTACATCTGTTCTATAGCTGAACAGAGCATCACACTCGTAGCGCGGTGAGCGGTCACCCTGTTCCGGTCGAAGCGACGGCTCCCGGAATCGCGCTTGTCATGACCGCGCCTGTACCTGGCAACCAGGATTGCTACCAGGAAGTGGTGGTTAGGAAGCGTCGAGGAGATTTCACCCCCGGCACGGCGCGCGAACTCGCGCGTCAGGGGGGCGGACTCGCTGGGCTGGCTCATCAGGAGCCGGGCGGGGCCGCGCCAGCCGGTCATGAGCCTCGACACATCCGCGGTGGGACTGCGGCGGACGCGCCGCGCTCCTATCACTCAGGAGGTATCCGATCTTGCTACGAACTGACGCGAAGTGGAGGAACGGAGGGCGCTGGCTCTCGCTCGCACTGCTGGGTGGGCTGGCGTTCAACGCCAGCCCGGTTGAGGCCGCTGGGGCCTCATCATCCGTGCAATCGTGGATCTCGCTCACGGACGGCCAGCTGTGCCGCACCTGGAGCGCGCCGGCGTCGGCGGTCCGCGAGCTCGATGCGAGCATCCCCTCGATGGCCGCCGCAACCGGGCTGAGCGTCAACACGCTCGCCTTCAGCGCGACCAGCCAGCGCAGTCAAAACGCGAAAGGATTCGCAACGGGCCTAAAGGCGTCCTTTGCCACCGGAGCGAACAGCGTCACCATCACGCATTGCGCCAATCAGTGGCATATCACCGCTGACAACCGCCTCATCTCCGACGCTCCCACCTGGGTTCCCAACCCGACCGGCGCCTGGCCAACCCTGGATGACAGCGACGCGACCACGCTCGCGTTCTACAGCGCATCGCTCAAAGCCGCGAACCGGATGGCGAACGCGGCGCCAAGGGCCTTGCACAAAACGCTCATCAAAGTCTCCCATCCGAAGCCGCGCCCACAACCCAATCCTTCGCCTATCGTTCCAGGGCCTGGCGGCATCGGCCCGTGGACGCCCGTGCCGGGGCATCCCAGCTACGGCATGTCCGACTTCTCGGGCGACCCGTACAGCGCGTACTTCGGCGTCTGCACCTGGTGGGCGTGGTACACCCGCCGGGATGAGCCCCAGCTTGGCACGCTGGGCATGGCGTATCAGTGGATCGCGAACGCCCGCGCCAAGGGCATGCGCACCGGCTACAGCCCGGCGGTCGGGGCGACCGCCGTCTTCCAGCCGGGAGTGCAGGGGGCAGGCGGCGGCGGCCATGTTGGTCACGTCGTGCAGATCCTGAGTGGTGGGTGGTTCGTCATCTCCGAGATGAACTTCACCTGGAATGGCGGCGGTTGGGGCCGCGTGGACTATCGCTACGTCCACACCGGCTCGGGCGTCGCGTTCATCTATTGACACGCGCCACGGCTCAAGCCGGGGATGCGCGCGCTCAAGCGCTTGGGCGGGCGCATCCCGCAGCCGCTTCAATCCTGTAATGCGTAAAACTACTGCGTAAAACGGCGACGCGGTTCTGGAATCGCCTTCCACCTGGTAGGGGAGGCGATTCCAGAACCGCGCCTAGCCATGCGCCCCAGCCCGTGACCGCCACGCCTACGCCGCTCGTCCTGTTCACCAGCGGCGGCGCGATCTCCTGTCCCCCGTTCTCGCCGCGTATGATACGCTATGGTGTGACGCGCGTGGCGTCACACGGAACTGGCGGGACAGCTTGTACGCCGTGAGGCGAGCGAAAGTGAGGCGGGGCGTGCGTGACGAGACGGCGGAGCCCCGAGATTCCAACCATATCTGGCTGCGCCAGTCGGTGACGTTCACCGTCAATGGCCAGACGCGCACCGTCGAGATGGCCCTACCCCTGCGTACCGGCGCCACTCCCGGCGAGGTCGAGGCGCTCCTCGACGAAGCCGACGCGGGCATGCGCCGCCTCTCGCGCCGCCTCGACGCCCATCTCGCCGAGCTGAACACCCCATCCGCCGCGAACGCGCCCGCCGCGCGCCCCAACGCCACGCCCGCCGCTAGCGCCGGACGTCCCGCCACGCGCCCGCAAGAGCGCACTGACGCGCGCCCGGCCGCCCAACGGCCTGCGCTCCCGCCCGTCCAGCGGCCCACCGCCGCCATACCCCCCACATCCGCCGGGCCCGATCTCACCATCCCCGAGTTCATCGCCCAGGCCACCGCGATTGGCTACGACTCCCGTCAGGCGATGGACAAACTCGGCGTCCACTCGCTCACTGGCCTCAACCTGCGCGAAGCCCTGGAAGCCCTGCGCCGCCAGGCCTTGCTCGAAGGGACCGCTCCGGCGGCGCCCAGCCAGCCAGCCGCGCCACCGCTCGCTTTCGAGGAAGAGGAGGATAGCGCCGCCTTCGCCGGAGAGCCTGAGATGGAGCTTTCCTACCCCGATCCCGCCAGCCTGCCGGACGGCGAGGATGAAGACAGCTTCTTCGCTGAAGAAGCGAACGCGGGACAGGCGCCCACCTCCACTGCCTCCAATCCATCCACTGCTGCTCCCGCCCCCAGCCCCACCAGCGGGCCACTCGCTGATGTGCCCGACCTGGGCGCGCTGCGGCGCGACGCCCGCCTCACACCGGCCTCGAAGCTGCCCGCGCCCACGCCGCGCCGCGCCACGCCGCCAACGGGGAATGGCAAGATCGCCGAGACGCCCGCCGCGCCACCTGTCCCCGCGCCCACCGCTGAGGAAACGCCTGCCGCGCGGGCCGAGCGCATCATCGCCGAGTTGCGCACGGCGCATCCCGGCGGCGCCCCCAGCGCCGACCGGCGCAGCGCCTTCAAGCATGCGGTCATAGACCAGCTGACCCAGAAAGGCGTGGAGGGTCTGACGGTCGGCATCTGGAATCTTCCCTCCGCTCAGCTTGGCCCGGAACAGATCGAGGCGCTCATCAGCTGGAGCAAGCGCGATGAGTTCGTTGAGGAGGCGCGAGCGGTCTACAAGCTCATTCAAGCCACCGCTAAAGACACGCAGCCACCCGCGTCCGAGGCCCCAACGCCCCCACCCGCGCCGCCCGCGCGCGGCGACAAGCCAGCGGCCCGCCCGCGACCCGCGCCACCCGCGCGGGAGCGGCCAGGAGACAACTAATGCGCGTCATCGCCGGAATCGCCAAGGGCCGTAAGCTCAAGTCCCCCACCACGCCCGACACCCGCCCAATCCTCGACCGCGTCAAGACCGCCCTCTTCGACATCCTGGTGAGAGACGTGATGGACGCGCGCGTGCTCGACCTCTTCGCTGGGGCTGGGCAGGTCGGCATCGAGGCGCTCAGCCGTGGGGCCGCGTCCGCCACCTTCATCGAGCTGAGCCCGCAGGTCGCCCAACTGGTGCGCGAGAACCTCGCCCACACCCAGCTAGACGCGAACGCCGAAGTCATCCGCGGAGACGCCTTCAGCTTCCTGCGCACGGCCCGCGCCCAGCGCCGCGTCTATGACCTGATCTACGTCGCGCCGCCGCAATATAAGGGCATGGCGGCCCAGGCGCTCGTCCAGCTCGACCGCGAGCCGCTCACCGAGCCCGGCGGCATCATCATCACCCAGACCCACCCGCGCGAGCGCTCCGACTTCGACGGACTGGCGCTTTCCCACTTGCGGCGCTACGATGAGCGGGTATATGGCAGCACCCTGCTGCTCTTCTACGAGCACGTAGAGCAGATGGAGCAAGAGCCAGGCGACGTGGTGGAGTCGGAGCGCGCTGACGAGGTGTAAGCCACTCGCCGGGGCGTGTAGCATACAGGAAACAGGTAATGAACCGTTCTGGGGGATTCTCTTTCATCGATGAGGGTGAGGCCGTCCGCCGCCTCGACGTGGACCGCGACACGCTGCTCACCTTCGTGCGCGAGAAGCGGCTGCGCTCCTATCCCGGCGTCGGCAAGGGCAATTTCTACCGCTTGAGCGAGGTGGAAGCGCTGGCCCGCGAATTACACGGAGCCGCTGAGGCTGAGGCCGAAGCCGCCGCCGAGACGGGCGCCGCGCCCGCCAAGGGCAAGCTCTTCGATCCAGCCTACAAGGTGCATGTGCGCCTGCTCGCCGACCTGAAGTGGTACGACCTGAGCGACGATGACCTGCGCGCCTGGGTGCGCGAGATGACCGCCGACGGCTACCCCCGCCAGCGCGCCAACGTCACGATGGTCGTCGAGCGCCTCCAGCGGCTGCTCGGCCTGATGGATGAGGCAGTGGCGGGATGGCGCGAGCTCAAGCCTGTCGGGCAGCAGGACACGCCCGCGCCCAGCGCGCCGCCCAGCGCGGAATAGCCGAATACTGGCGCCAGCGTTGCGGTCGTAGCCGGGAAGTAGCGTATCCCGCGAGCGCGGCGCATGATAAGGAGTGGCGGCATGGCGCGGCTGACAGGCAAAACGATTGGCGTCTTCGTGGCTGAGGGCTTTGAAGACCTGGAGTTCTGGGTTCCGGTGATGCGGCTGCAGGAAGAGGGCGCGCGGACGCTCGTTATCGGACTGACGCGCGATAAAGTGACCGCCAAGCACTGCCTGACGGCGACACCGGACACCACGGCGGACGCGGTGCGCGGCGCGGAGCTGGATGGTCTGGTGGTCCCCGGCGGCTGGGCGCCCGACAAGCTGCGCCGCAGCGAGGATGTGCTGCGGATCACGCGCGAAGTCAACGACGCCGGCAAGATCATCGGGGTGATCTGCCACGGCGGCTGGGTCGCCGCCTCAGCGGACATCGTGCGCGGAATGCGCGTCACCGGCTCACGCGGCATCCGCGATGACATGCTCCACGCTGGCGCCACCTGGGCTGACGAGCCCGCCTTCCGCTCCGGGAATGTGGTCTGGGGCCGCGTGGTCGAAGACATCCCTGACTTCCTGCGCGAGCTGGTCGCCGCGCTGGTGGAGCAGGCGCGGGAGCGCTAAGCGCGCAACCGGGGATGGCTAAACCATCCCCGGAAGAAGCGCCGCGAGACAAGAAGCGACAAGGCTATTTAGGCCGAAGCCCAGGCGCTCTACCATTGAGCTACACATGCCGGAGCATGTGGCGGGAATCGAACCCGCAACCACCTCGTCCAAAGCGAAGTAACCCTATCTACAGCCTCGCGACGTTCTGAATACACCAGACGCGCGGGCGTCCGGCATGGAAGCGCTGGGTGACGAGAAATCGGTGAGACGTTTCGATTTTGAGGCGAAGTATCCCCACCAGCAGCCACCCGGCGCGCTGTATTGTTGAGTATCGCCCAAACAAGCGCCCCGCGACAAGGATGTGACGACGTCTCACTGACTCTTGCGAGCCAGCCCGGAGTCGAACCAGGTTAAACCAGAAGGAACGCCATCATCAGCCGCGAAGCGCTTTCTCCGCTCACAACATTACAACACCGATACCTGGCGAATGGCCTCGATCTGCGACGCGCCGCCATGCGCCATCTGGGCGATGAAGCCCAGCGCGCCGCTGTCCCACCCGTAGAGGTAGTAGCAGCCCGGCTCATCCGGCGGGACGACCGCGTGCTTGTACGGCATCAGTTGCAGGAAGAAGCACAGCAGACCTGGATTCACCCGCTGCTTGTACTCGCGGATGAGGTCCAGCGCGCCGCGGTTCCGCGTCATGTGATCCACCCACGACTCGCTGTCGGTGATGAAAATCGCCACGTCGTAGACCCGCGCCTCATTGCCCTTGCCGCCGAAGGCGTACTCCAGCGGCGCGGACAGGCTCGTGCCGCCGCCGTAGCCACTCACCGCCGCCGCGATCGCCGCCAGCGACTGGTCGCGGCTGACCGCGCGCGGATGAGCGCTGGTGTCGAAGCTGACGATCTCGCCCTGCGCCGCCTTCTTGAAGGCCGCCGCCGCGAAGACCGCCGCGATCTCGGCCATCGTCATCTCAGACTTGGCCGAGGGCCGCGAGGACATCGAGCCGCTGATGTCGTTGGCGATCAGCGCGCGCTCGCCCAGTTCCGGCATGTTGGCGAAGCTCAGTTCCAGCGCCGTCTCCAGCGCCGCCCGAATCTCCGCCACGCCCGCGCCGCTGGCCTTCTCGGTCGCCTTGAGCGCCGAGACGAAGCGGAACGGGAACTGCTTGCTGGCCGCCACGCGCTCCGGGTCCGCCAGCGTGCGGGTGATATGCCCCAGCGCCTCAGCGTCCGCCGTCACGCCGTACTTGATCGCATTGTTCAGGTTGCGCAAGAGCGCCATATACGGCATCTGGTAGAGCATCGCCGTCCAGACCGCCGCCGAGCCGCTGACCTGCGCCGTCACCACCTCCCACGGCAGACGATGCCCGGCGATCAGGCTGAGCAGCCGCGCCTCGCCATCCGGCGTGGGAGCCTCGCGGTAGGCCTTGGCCTCCACCTTGAACGCCTCGTAGCCAGCGATCTGCGCCAGCCCGCCCGCGACCTCGCCCTTCACCAGATAGCGCGCGATGTCGTTCGCGGTCCCCGCCAGCTTCGGGCGGGTCAGGCGGTAGATGTCGCGCAGGCTCATCGCCTGGCTCTCCGCGCCATACTTGATGGCGTGGTACTCGCTCATCTCCGCCAGCCAGCGGCCCACCGCGCGCTGCACCAGCTTGCCCATGCCGCGAATCTTCTTCGCCCGGCACAGGCTCACCACGTCCTGCAAGTCGCCCGGCGTCCGCACGACGCGCGGGAAGATGCGGCGGAACAGCTCCTTGGCGTCCGGGTTGGGCGAGGCGGAGAGCGCCACCAGCGCCGTCAGCGGCGCAAGGCGCATCAGCCCCTCGTTGCGGGCGTAGAGGATCGCCTGCGCCAGGAAGTGCGGGTCCTTCTCCGCGAAGGAGGTGAAGAGCGCCAGCGCCTCCCCAGCCAACTCATGCGCGGATGCGTAAAAGGTTGGCTCCAGCATGCCGGTCGTGAGGACACGGGCCAGCGACTCTTCGTCGCCGCGCGCGAAAGTGGGCACACCTTCGTAGTTGCGCTCGGTGGCCGCGTCATAGGCCCCCGCCGCGAACAGCCGGTCAATCTTGGTCGCCCCAGTCTTCGGCTTCATGCGCTCTCTCACCTTCCAGCGGCTGGACCGAATCGCGCGTCTCCATCGCGCCGTTCTTCAGCCGCCAGGAAAGAAGTCTAGCACCGCTGGCGGGCGCTCGCTATCGCCAAATGGGCGATGTTTCACACCCGCCAGCGATGCGCGCCGCATCACCCGCGCGGTGAGGGCGCGAGGGCCACATGCCAGCCACGGCGCCTCCACCTGCGGTGTATGCTACGGTGGCGGCCGCGAAACGCCGCCCCGCGCCAACGGCGGACGAGAGAGGACACACAGCGCGTATGAGCGAGATGGACGGCAGCAAGCGGGTCGCCTTCCAGGGCGAGGCAGGAGCGTATGGCGAGGAAGCGGTATTGCGCTACTTCGGCCCGGAGGTCACGCCGGTAGCGAAGGCCAGCTTCGCCGCCGTGTTCGCCGCCGTCGTGAGTGGCGAGACAGATAGCGGGCTGACGCCAATCGAGAACTCCCAGGCGGGCAGCATCAATGAGGTCTATGACCTGTTGCGGCACGCCGGCCTGTTTCTCGCTGGCGAGATCTGCCTGCCGGTCAATCACTGCCTGCTCTGCCTGCCTGGACAGAAGCTGGAGGACATTCACCGCGTGATGTCGCACCCGCAGGCGCTGGCGCAATGCGACGCCTACCTACGCGACCTGGGGGTGGAGATCGTGGCGGCGTACGACACGGCTGGCAGCGCCAAGCTGATCCGTGACCAGAATCTGCGTGGAGTAGCGGCGATCGCCAGCGCCCGCGCGGCGGACCTGTACCAGCTTGCGACGCTGGCGACCGCCATTCAAACCGTGCGCGACAACTACACCCGCTTCGTAGAGATCGTCCGCGAACAGCGGGAGCCGCCGCCAGGACCGGCGAAAACCGTGCTGCTGCTCGTGACCACCCACTCGCCCGGCGCGCTCTACGCGGCGCTTGGCGAATTCGCCAGGCGCAACATCAACCTGCTCAAATTGGAATCGCACCCCTCGCGTGAGAAGCCCTGGGAATATGTCTTCTACCTCGATATCGAAGGCTCTCCGAGCGAGCAGCCCGTAGCTGAGGCGCTCGCCGCGCTCGCGCGCCACGCCGTCGCGACGCAGGTATTTGGCTCATTCGCACGCGCGCCCGGCTGTTGAGCGGAGCGCCTGTTGGCTCCATTCGCGGGATCTCGCCGCGCAAAACAATGACGGCGCGAGGTGGGCAAAGGAGCCTATGGCAAGCGCAACTCTCGGTTACGATACTCATCGTGATCGCTGCACAGCCATGCTTCGAGAATCGCCTGGATCGCCACGCCGACCGGCGCCGATTGAGGGGTATACCAAACACCGGGGCTAAATGCGCCTTCTGGCATACCCATCAGAAACTCGGCGAAATGCGCAGGCATCGTGTGGACGTCATGTGTCAGCAGAATGAGGTCGTGGCGCGCCGCGTATTCAAGCACATCTGGATCAGGAGCGCGCTCAAGCCCAACCTGGCGCGCGGTGATAATGACCATATCAGGACGTCTGCGCTGAACGCCTCGAATAATGTGCTCATTATAATTGACATCAGCGAGCAGTTGGGGAGGGTTGGCGCTGAATGGTGGCTGCGTCTCGATCGGCTCGGACACGTCACTGTATCCTTGGAATGGCCCAGCGGTGGACGAACAGCGGACGCCAGATGAGTCGCTATCTATAGCCGCGCTCTGCGCTCATCGAGCCGTTGGTAGAATTCTGGGTCGCTGGTCCGGTCGCCGGCGCGCAGACGCTGGTAGCGCTCATCATCCGCCCGGAACCGTTCGTCAAGCTCGGTCTGATGATCGAGATAGTACGCGATAGCGCCGTAGACCTGCGCGAGGGAAAGTACGGGGAAACCGAGCCGTAGCTCCTCTGCGGTGTAGCCTTCGTTCCGCCAGGCGGCGATGAGACTGGAGAGCGCCACCCGCGTATTACCGATATAGAGAACGCCTTCGCGCTCCTCGATATAACTGGTATTCACAGTCGCCAAGGCCGGCCTTCCTTTCGCGCGTTCTGTTCGCGCTTTTTTTGAAGTATATCGCATTGGGCCGCGTTGGGCTACAATGGTTCGTTGCGCTCATCACGGGCTGCGTCCCTTGTCCTTCGTCACGCGGAGCCACCTTGCCGCCGGGTCTTTCGACGGATTCCTCGCTTGCGCTTGACAGTATGCGCAATAACAAGGTACCCTACTGCGCAATACATACATATGTGACAACCATTACAGGCCATCGTGGACAATGTCAGCGGCGGGGCGCTGTTTGCCCTTCCCGCGCGCGACGGTCTGAATAGGCGCCGCAGCCTCCTTTGCGCGATCACCCTCCTGGGTGACAGCGAAGGAGGCTGCGTGTTTTTTGCAGCATCGCACGAGACGCCGCGTTGAGCGTCAGCGCACACGAGGACGTGGCGGGAACATGGGCGTCGAGCGCGCCACACATGGAGCGCAAACCGCAACGCTAGGACGTTACCCATAGTGGCGACTTCGGAAAAGAGGCGCTCGCATGGATCACGCATTGTCCGCTGGCGACCTTCGGCGACGCGCAAGCCAGAAACAACCGGCTACCGCCATGATCGCGTCCGCGCGGTCAGACTACCCGCTCTATGATCCGCGCTTTGAACATGACGCCTGCGGCACAGGATTCGTCGCCAACATCTCCGGCGTGCGCGAGCATCGCATCATCGAGCGCGCGCTGGAGGCCCTGCGGAACCTGGCGCACCGCGGCGCGATGGACGCCCGCGCCGAGGCCAGCGACGGGGTAGGCGTGCTCACGCAGCTTCCGCTCGCGCTCCTCAATCGCTGGCTCACCCGGCGCGGGCTGCCCGCGGCGGCTGAGGGCGAGCTTGCGGCGGGCATGGTGTTCCTCCCACGCGACGACAACCTCGCCATGCGCGCCCGCACGCTGCTCGACCAGGCGCTGGAGCGGCGCGGCGCGCGCGTACCCGGCTGGCGCAAGGTCCCCGTGCGCGACAGAGAGATCAGCGCCAGCGCGCGGCGGGAGCGCCCCCGCATCGAGCAGGCGCTGGCGCTCCGGCCCGCGGGCATGGCCGCTGACGCCTTCGAGCGGCTGCTCTACGCGGCGCGGAAGGAAGCCGAATCGGAATGGAACCGTCTCGGCATCGAAGACGCCTATGTCGCCTCGCTCTCAGCGCGCTCGATCGTCTACAAAGGACTGCTCACCGCCGAGACACTGCCCCGCTTCTACGCTGACCTCCTCGACCCGAATTTCACGAGCGCGCTGGCGCTCTTCCACCAGCGCTACAGCACGAACACCTTCCCAAGCTGGCGGCTCGCGCAGCCCATGCGCCTGCTGGCGCACAACGGCGAGATCAACACCGTGCAGGGCAACCGCAACTGGATGGCGGCCCGTGAGGCGGCGCTCGACGCGATGTGGGGAGACGAGGCGCCGTGGCTCCGGCCGGTGATCGAGCCGCAGGGCAGCGACTCCACCAGCCTGGACAACGCGCTCGAGCTGCTCACGCGCTCCGGGCGGACACTGGCGCACGCGCTAACCCTGCTGACGCCCGCCGCGTGGGAGGCGAGGGATGATCTCGCGCCGGAGACGCGCGCCTTCTTCGCCGCGCAGGCGCCACTCGTCGAGCCGTGGGACGGCCCCGCCGCGCTGGTCTTCAGCGACGGAGTCCGGGTGGGCGCCGCGCTCGACCGCAACGGCCTGCGCCCGCTGCGCTATACGCTCGACGCGGGCGGTCTGCTCGTCGTGGCCTCAGAGTCGGGCGTCCTCGATCTGGATGAGCGGAACGCGCTCGCCAAGGGCCGCCTCGGGCCAGGGCAGATGCTGCTGGTGGATACCGAGCGCGGCGACCTGCTGTTCGACGCCGAGCTCAAGGCCGCGCTCGCGGCGGGGCGGCCCTACGCCGACTGGGTGAAGCGCCACATCGTGGCCGTTCCGCCGCCTGACGCGGACGCGCGCGACGCGCCAGGCGCCGCGCCCGCCGCCCCAGACGCGCTGCTGCCCCAGCAGGCGCTCTTTGGCTATACTCACGAAGATATCGAGCTGATCCTGCGGCCCATGCTCGCCGAGGGCGTGGAGGCGACCTGGAGCATGGGCGACGACACCCCGCTCGCCGTCTTCTCCAGTCAGCCCCGGCGGCTGGCGGCGTTCTTCCGGCAGCGCTTCGCCCAGGTGACGAACCCGCCGATAGATTCGCTGCGCGAGCGGCTCGTCATGTCGCTGGCCACCTACCTCGGCCCGCGCCCGCCACTGCTCGCGGACGCGGAGCCGCAGGGCGCGCTGCTCCGGCTGGCGTCGCCCGCGCTGGATGAGGCGATGCTGCGGCAGGTCCTCGCCGACGCCGCGAAGCATGGCATGCCGCTCGCCCGGCTGAAGATGGCCTACACGCCTGCCGGGCCGGATGACGCCGCGCCAGAGGCCGCGCCAGAGGCCGCGCTCGCCGCCGCGCTCGACGCGCTCGAACAGGCAGCGGTGGAGGCGGCCCGCGCGGGCGCACAGGTCCTCGTGCTAACGGACCGCGCGCTGGCGGCGGACGAGACGCCGATTCCAGCGGTCCTCGCCGTCTCGGCGGCGCATCAGGCGCTAGCGCGGGCGGGACTGCGCCCGCAGGTGGGCCTGATCGCCGAGACCGGCGATGTCTGGGATACGCACGGGCTGGCGCTGCTGACCGGCTACGGCGCGAACGCCGTCTGCCCCTCCCTCGCGCTGGAGACGGCCCGCGCGCTGGCCGGGACGCGCGGGCTGGAGCATCTCACGCCCGAGACGGCGGCGGGAAATGTCCTCCACGCGCTGGAAAAGGGACTGCTCAAGGCGCTGGCGCGCATGGGCCTCTCGGCGTTCGAGAGCTACCTCGGCGCCCAGCTATTCGAGGCGATTGGCCTGGAGCCCGCGCTCATCGCGCGCTACTTTCCCGGCGCCCCCCATACGCTGGGCGGGCTGGACCTCGCCGATCTCGACCAGCATGCGCGCGCCTGCCGCGATGAAGCGGCCCGGCTCGCCGCGTCCCATGAGGCGTCAATGGCGGCGCGAGAAAGCGACGCGGACACACGGCATGCGGTGGTCGCTCTGCGCCCGCGCCTGGCGGACCGCGGCTTTGTGCGCTTCCGGCGCAACGCGGAATATCACGCGGCCAATCCATCGGTCGTCAAGGCGCTGCAGCAGGCGGCGCGCAGCGGCGCTCAGGCGGACTACCAGCGCTACACCGAGCTGCTCTACACACGCCCGCCAGCGGCGATCCGCGACCTGCTGGCGTTCCGCCCGGCGCGCCCCATCCCGCTGGAAGAGGTGGAGTCAGCGGCGGAGATCGCGCGCCGGTTCGTCGGCTCGGCGATGTCGCTCGGCTCGCTCAGTCCCGAAGCGCACCAGACCGTCACCCTCGCGCTGAACGCCCTGGGTGGGCGCAGCAACACCGGCGAAGGCGGCGAAGACCCCGCGAACTTCCTGGGCGCGCGCGACGGAGTATCCACCAATAACCGCGTCAAGCAGATCGCCTCCGGCCGCTTCGGCGTGACAACAGCCTACGTCGCGCATGCCGATGAGCTGGAAATCAAGATGGCGCAAGGCTCGAAGCCCGGCGAGGGCGGCCAGCTTCCCGCCCGCAAAGTCACCGGACTGATCGCCCGCCTGCGCCACACGATGCCCGGCGTCGCGCTGATCTCGCCTCCGCCGCATCATGACATCTACAGCATCGAAGACCTCGCGCAGCTGATCTACGACCTGAAGCAGCTCAATCCGCGCGCGGCGGTCGGTGTGAAGCTGGTCGCCGAGCGCGGCGTCGGCACGATCGCGGCGGGCGTCGCCAAGGCCCACGCCGACTACATCCTCATCAGCGGACATGATGGCGGCACGGGCGCCTCGCCGCTCAGCTCGATCAAGCACGCGGGCGCGCCGTGGGAGCTGGGGCTGGCGGAGACGCAACAGGCGCTACGCCTCAACGGGCTGCGCGGGCGTGTGCGGCTGCGCGTGGATGGCGGCTTCAAGACGGGCCGGGACGTGGTCATCGCGGCGCTGCTGGGCGCGGACGAATTCGGCTTTGGCACGGCGGCGCTCGTCGCGCTGGGCTGCGATATGGCCCGCCAGTGCCATCTCGACACCTGCCCGGCGGGCATCGCCACCCAGCGTGAGGACCTGCGCGCGCGCTTCGATGGCAAGCCGGAGCATCTGGTGGCGTTTCTGCTGGGCGTCGCCGGTGAGGTGCGGGAAATCCTGGCGGCGATCGGCGCGCGCGCGCTCAATGAGATCACTGGCCGGCCTGACCTGCTCGCCATTCGCGACGCATGGGAGGGTGGTCTGGCGCCACGCGCCGAGCGCGCGAAGCGCGCCATCGCGCCGCTGCTGGCGCCTGGCCCGGCGGACCAGCCGCGCCGCTGGGCGCGCGAGGCGCGGTCCGACCCTGGCCTGGGGAGCGGCGCGGAGCGCGAGCGCCGCCTGCTCGAAGACGCCTTGCCGCTGCTGGAGCGCGGCGGCGCCGTGCTGCTCCATGAGCCCATCCGCAACCGGGACCGCACGGTTGGGGCGGCGCTGGCCGGAGCCATCGCGCGGCGCTGGGGCGATAGCGGCCTGCCCCGTGGAGGCATCACCAGCCTCTACGCGGGCAGCGCGGGCCAGAGCTTCGGCGCGTTCTGCGTCCCCGGCCTGCGGCTGATGCTGGAGGGCGACGCGAACGACTACGTTGGCAAGGGCATGACGGGCGGCGAGATCGTCCTCATGCCATCGCCACACGCCCGCTTCGCCGCGCACGAGCAGACGATTCTCGGCAACACCGCGCTCTACGGCGCCACCGGGGGCATGCTGCTGGCCTGTGGCCGTGCTGGCGAGCGCTTCGCCGTGCGCAACAGCGGGGCCATCGCGGTCGTCGAGGGCATGGGCGACCACGGCTGCGAGTACATGACGGGCGGCGTGGTTGTCTCGCTCGGCGAGGTCGGGCGCAACTTCGCCGCCGGCATGTCGGGCGGCATCGCCTATGTCTACGACGAGCGCGGAGGTTTGCCAGAGCGCATCAACCCTGAGTTGGCGCGGGTCGAGCGGCTGACGGACGCGGACGGCGCCGAGATCGAGCTAGTCGGCGCGCTCATCGAGCATCATGAGTTCCTCACCCACAGCGACCGCGCCGCGGCGTTGCTGGAGCGGTGGCCGGCGACACTGGAGCGCATGTGGCGCGTCTCCCCGCGCGCTCAGACCAGCGCGGGCCAGCCGTTCGATGTCGCGGCGCGCTACGTTGGAACGAGCCTGAGCCGGATGGAAGACCCGCTCATCACGCAGGTAAGCCGGGCCAGCGGGCAGTGGCGGGAGAAGGTCGCGGCGCGCGCGCGGTACGGCGTGTGAGGCGCGACTGGAGAACAATCGGGCTGGGGCGGCGTC
This sequence comes from uncultured Chloroflexia bacterium, assembly GCA_963809385.1. Lineage (GTDB taxonomy): Bacteria > Chloroflexota > Ktedonobacteria > Ktedonobacterales > JADMIN01 > JAKAIY01. Next base: position 542,703 of record CAWEJL010000004.1, read on the forward strand.
AGAGCGAGGCGAGGATGTCGAGCGCTTCAACCTGGTCGCGCTCCAGCGTCTTCATGCTGATGCCGCGCAGGTAGGCGCAGACTTTCTGGCGCGGCCAGCGCTCCTCGATGCCCAGCCGCACGATCTGGCGCATGCGCGGGCGCAGGCGATCAATCGCGGTGGTCAGCTGGGCGCGGGTGAGCGCGTGGTCCTCGCCATCGGGGCGGGGCAGCGTGAGGACGGTCTCCGGCTCGGAGCGCGGGACGGCGCGCAGGAACTCGCGGATCATGGCGCGCACCTGGGCGCGGCGCATCGCCCCGGTCAGCGGTGAGGCGGCGCGCTGGCCGTCCAGGTCGCCTCCCGCGAGCGCGGCGTAGGCGGCGTCGTCCGCCGCCAGCGCATCCAGCAGGCGCGCCGCCTCGGGAGCGCCCGCGCTCTCCGCGTCTCCGTCGCGCTCATCCTCGCCCATGCCCGCGCTATCGGGCAGCGCCCGCTCGCGCGCCGCCGCCGAAGCCTCCGCCGGCCTCAAGCCGCTCCGTTTGCCGCGCTCCGTCTGGTCCCACATATCCCGCGCTCCCTCATATCCGCCATATCCGCCATACCGTCCACTTCTCTGGACGCACACTGCGCTCACCGGAAATCATAGAACACATGTTCCATAATTGTCAACTGGATATGACCCGAAATGGGGAAATCTGGAGGCGGGTAATTCCGCCGCGCAACCTGGCGCGCCTAGTTCGGGATGACCTTGCCCTGCGCCACGTCACGCGAGGATGGCCCCTCGGCGACCTTGAGCAGCGTCTGCGGCTCGCCCTGGAGCGCATCGCGGATGCGGTGGACGTGCTCAGGGAAGGTGTTGGCGGGCAGATCGTCGGGTGCGAAGAAGCGCACATCGTCACTCTCATCGCTGGTCGCGCGCTCGCCACCAGCGACGCGGCAGACGAAACCGAAGATGACCTCATCCACATGCGGCGCCCAGCTATAGACGCCCGCCAGCCGCTCCACGGCGACCTCGAACCCGGACTCCTCGCGCGTCTCGCGGATCACGCCCGCCCACGGCGTCTCGCCCGCCTCCATGCCGCCGCCCGGCTGACCCCACCAGTCGCAGTCGGTGCGATGAACGAGCAGCACGCGCCCCACGTCGTCGAGCACGGTAGCGAACACGCCGAACTGGAAGCGCATGACACGGCCCTTTCACAGCCCCACACAATCCGCGCTGGTATATGGGTAGACACGCCGCGCGGCTACAGCCCAATCGCGCCCTGGAGCGCGTGGAGCAGCGCGCCGGAGCCAGCGTCCAGCAGCAGGGCGGCGGCGGCGATGAACAGCGTCAGGAAGATGGCCCCACCAGCGGAGAGCGGCGAGCTCGTGGCGCGCTCGGCTTCCTCGATACGCGTGGTGTAGAACTGGAGCAGCACGAGGTCGTACTGCATCGCGCGCAGCGTCTCCTCGCTGGTGTCCTGCGAGCCGGTGTGTGGGTCGGGCGCGGAGAGGCGGCGCACATGCGACTCAGTGGCGTTCTTGCGTGTGCGCAGATCGCGCAGCCAGGCGCGACGCCAGCGCCCCAGCCCGATGCGGAAGGGCGTCTCGATCAGCAGCAGCCAGGGCAGCGCCAGCGCCAGCGCCAGCGGGATCACGCGCGCCGTCACGCTGACCTGCGCGCCCGCCAGCGTCACCTGCGCCAGGATGGTGGCGTCCAGCCCGGCGAGACCGCTCACCCACCAGACCAGCGCGACCAGCGCGCCCGCTAACCAGGCGAGGGTCCCCAGCGCGGGGCCGAGCGCATAGCGCCGCGCGCCCGGCGACCAGCGGCGCGAGCCGCCCAACTCACCGACGAAGCGCAGCGCGCTCACCAGCAGGACAGGCAGCGCCAGCGCCACCACCGCCAGCGACGCGGCCAGCGTGGCGGGAAGGAGTAGCGTCGCCAGCAGATTGCCCGCCAGTGAGAGGCCCCCGGCGGTTGTCTCCGGGAGCAGCCCCGCCAGCCCGCCGCCCTGGAGCGCGCCCGGCAGCGCCTGCGCCAACGGCGTCCGGCTCACGAGCAACCCGCCCGCCGCCAACCCCGCCAGCGTCAGCAGAATACCCACCAGACTGGCGATCACCCACCACACACGCAGCGCGACGGCCAGCGCCTGCGACCCCTCGCGCCCATTGAGGCTCGACCGCGTCTCGCTGAAGCTGGCGCCCGCCAGAAGCTCTGGGAGCGCGCCCAGGCTGCGCGAGAGCAGCAGCAGGAACGCCAGCCAGCCAATCAGCGTCAGCAGCGTGATGACGGCGTAGCCCGCCGTGCGCTCCGGCTGGCCCGCCAGCGCCGCGCCCGCCAGCGACAGCCCGCTCGCCACGGCCAGCGCCCCAACCAGCCAGCGCGCCGCGCCGCTGAGCATATCCAGCAGCGTCAGTTCCAGACCTCCAGCCAGCGCGATATTGAGCGCGCCGCGCAAATCAAAGAGCGCGACGCCCATGCGCTGCGGGTCAGGCGGCGCGTTCAGGTTCGCGTGCCAGGCGCGCAAGGCCTGCGTCACCAGCCGCGCGCGCCGCCGCCAGCGCCAGGGAACCCTGCGAGGCAGCGGAAACTGTGAATTACTGGCGACCACCTCGCACTCGCGGCGCAGGCGGGTCACATCGCGCGCGACGCCAATCGCCCGCTGGCGATAGTCGGAGCTGGCGCCATCCTGCTCCAGCCGCTCGGCGGCCACCGAAAGCCACGCCTGCCGGGCCAGCGCGACATAGCGGCGGAGGGTGTCGAAGTAGACGGCGCTGTGGATGCGCGCCAGACCACTCGCCTCCAGCTCGCCCGCCAGTGCGGCAAGCTCACTCGCCAGCACACTAAGCTCGCTGATCGCCTGGCGCGCCACATCCGGCGGCTGCACGGCGCGCGCCTGGGCCGCGCGCAACTCAGTGGTCAGCGACGAGGGGGCGGATGAGGGCGCGACGATCGCCCGGCTGGCGGTCGCCCGCGCACGCGCCACGACGGCCAGCGGGTCGTCCACCACATTCGCCGGGATAGCAGGCGGTATGCCCCCAGCGGAGTCAGGCTGGCTCGCTGGAAACAGACTGGAGCTATCCTCTGGGCCCGACGCCGCGCTCACTGGCGTATTCCATGGCATCAGCGCGGGCGCGGCGGGCTGCTCCGCGGCGGGCGCGGGACCGCTCGGCTTCGCTGGGCCCCAGAAGGAGCCACCCTGGCTGGCGCGAAATTGGGGACGGCGGGGCGGCCGCAGCGTCTCATCGGGCAAGGGGGGCAGGTCGCTCAACCCCGGCGCGCCATTCAACCCGCTCCCCGGCTGCCCCGCGTCTCGCGGGCTGGGGTCGCGTGGCGTAGCGCCGCCTGCCTGATCCGCGCCCTGGTTCGCGCCCTGTCCGGGTCCACCTGGTTCACTAGCGCGATGCGAGCGATACGAGCCCATGGCCCGGCCCTTTCCGTCTGTTCCCCATGACGCGCCACACACCACCGCGCAGGCTAGCGCACGGCGCTATTGTAGCAGCGCGTCAGCGTGCGGGCAATCACAGGCGCCGTTTGTCTGGCGCCCGCGTGGAGACCATCTGGCGCATCGCTATTGTCCAGTGGAGAGCGTCGCGCGTGTGAAGATCGCTTCGGACCCGCTGGGCGCGCCCCCGGCCAGCGCGGGCTGTGCGCCCATATCCACCGAGGCGGTGGCCACCTGCTGGCCGTTGACGTAGAAGATCTCCCGCGTATGATCCGGAGAAACCTCGATCGAGATGGTGTTCGCCACGAACGCGTCGCCATGCCATGCCGCCGTGCCGCCGGAGATATAGAGACCCTGACCCGTCGCCGAGCAAATGCTATCACAGAGCACATAGTGGCCCTGCTGGTCTACCTCGAACGTCAGCACGTTCCCTGACTGTTTGGTAGAATCGCCGACCAGCAGCATCGCCCGCTGGAAAGAGGAAACCCTCGCCGCCGGAGCGAGCCCCAGCTCGAAATAGAAGCCCTGCGCCGTCGCGCCGCCAGAGCCAGCGGGCGTGAAGGTACAGATCGCCGCGCTCGAGCTGGAGGCGCTCGCGTCGAGGCCCTGATCGGTGAAGACGCATCCCTGTGTGAGATCCCACGCGGCGCTATCGGCAGTCGTGAGGTCCCGCTGGTAGACCGGCTCCCAGCCCGCTGGCGCCGACCGGCTGGCTGTCGGGCCCAGATCAGGCGCGATAGCCGCCAGCGCCAGCGCCAGAACCGTTAGCGCGACGAGCACGGCGCCGAAGATGAGCTGATAGCGGCGGTCATTGGTCTTCGCCGCTACCGCGGGTTGCGCGGGTGGCTGCGCGTACGGCTGCTGCGCGTATGGCTGCTGCGCGTACGGCTGCTGCGGGTAGGGTGGCTGCGCGTAGGGCGCGGCGGAGTCCGAAGGAGTGGGTGGGTAGGACATTATTGTGCGCCTCCCGCTGTCTGCGCCGATGGCGCTGTCTGTGACATTGGCGTGGCTGGCGCCGTTGGGGCCGGAACTGGCGCGATGCCATAGCCCCACGGAATGGCGGGATAGGGCGCGTAGGGATAGCCGCTAGCTGGCCACTCTGGCGCGCGCGGCGTCCGTGGCGGCATGCCTTGGGCGCGCAAGAGCCGGTTCGTCATGATGATCAGCACCCCAAGAATGAAGGCGTAAATGCCGAGATAGATGATGTCCATGCGCTGCAACGGCAGAGGCCCCAGGTAGAGCGGCGCGCTCAGCCAGTCATTGACACTCGCGGGCAGGAGTTGTCCGGCGAGCGAGAATCCGTTGAACACACCGTGCTGGAGGATGGCGTAGAGGAAGGCGCCAGCCGCGCGCAACCAGCGCAGGGGCACGCCCTTGCCATTGATGAGGTAGTACCAGCCGAGCGCGCCCATGCCCGCGCCCACACCGTGCAACAGCCCCGCGCCGATGCGCTCGATGGAGACCGAAACCCAGTCGGCCTGGCCCTGTCCGATATAGCCAATGGTCTCGAACATATCGAAGCCGACGCCAGCGGCCAGCCCAACCAGGAACATCTCGCCCGGCGTCCGCAGCCTGCGAACGGCGAGCAGCGCGCCCAGCGGCTTCACGCCCTCTTCCACCAGCGGCGCGACCACCGAGAGCAGGAGGAACATCGCCAGCGCCACCTGGCCCGACGGCTGCCCGCTCGTTGATGGTGAGAGCACCGCTTGCGCGTCCTGCCCGGTGAGGCCGAGCACGGCGACAATGACCAGCGCCAGGATGCCCTCGAAGATCACCGCCAGCAGCGGCGCCAGCGTCATGCCGTAGAACAACGACATCCAGACGTGCCGGCGCGTCGACGGATCACGCAGCCGTTGCGTCGTGAAAGCCAGGATCGCCAGCGCGGGCAGCGCTCCGGTGAGCATCGCCAGCGGCAGCACGCCGAGCGCGGCGCCTGGCGCCCGGCCCAGACCCTGGTTGACGCCCCACAGCGCCAGCGCCCCACCGATGGCGGCCAGCGCCAGCGTCAGGATCACCCACGCCGGAGGAAGCTGGAAGCGCGGTGACGAGCGGCGCATGATGCCGCGTATGCCGTACCACAGGCCAAATCCGCCAGCGAAGATCGGCCCCAGCGAGAAGCCGAGTATCGAGCCCAGGAAGGAGAGATCGTCACCCTGACCGCCGAACAGCGCGAACAGCGAAATAAACGAGATCAGGAGACCGCCGACGATACTTATCCCCGCCAGACCCGCCACGATCCACGAGATCACCAGCGCGTAGACCTCGCCCGGCGCGCGGCGCGGCTTCGCCGGATACGCCGGCGCGTAATACCCGTAATACCCGTAATACCCATACGCGCCATACCCGGCGCCACCATAGGAGGGCGCGTAGCCATACGGCCCATAGTTCCCCGTGGGATACGGATAGACGCCAGGGGAGGCGCCCTGATACGCGGGATATGCGGGATATGCGGGATACGCGGGATATGCGGGGGTGGGCTGTGTAGACGCGCCGGGCGCGCCGGTGGCCGCTGGATAAGTGGGGTATCCGGAGTATCCCGGATAGGCGGGCTGCGCCTGAGGAGCCGCGCTGGCGGCAGCGGCGGGCGCGGCGGCGGGCGCGGTGACGAGTGACGCGACAGGCGTCGTGGGGGCGCCGTCATCCGCGCTATACGCGCTCCCCGGCGTGGGGGTCTCACCCAGCCATGCGCCACAGGTCGCGCAGCGCGTCACGCCCGGCTGCGCCACGGCGCCGCAGTGCGGACAGGAATCCTTGGTCAACGTCTCATCCTCTCCAGCGGGAAGTCTCTATTCATTGTATGGAAGGAGATAGCGCGCTGGCGCCCGCATTCTTCCCCACTATCACTCTAACGGCTGACGCGCCCCTCCGCAACGGATACGAGCGCGCGGGCTGATGGGTTAGGCGCCTGGCCATCCCGTTCAGCGCACGTGTTCAATTTGCCAGCGGCAGATACATGAAATCCTGAAAGGCCGCGCTGGCGAATGTCGCGCTGGCGCACATCGGCGCGGATCGCCAATCGCCGCTCGCAGATCGCCCACCAATTCATAGGCTGAAGTCGTTGTCGGCGTGTGAGTGGCTGACGAAGCTATGCGGCGAGTCCATCCGTGGTTCTTCCTCCTTGACGCTATCGAGCCGTATACAGGCAAACCGCGCGCCGCCATTGTATCATAGGCCGCCGCCGCCGGGCGCGACGCGCACAGACAACGTTGCGCAGTGGCGAGCGGCTTGTTATACTTTCTTCGCTCACGGCAGTAAGGGTACGGTATATCACCGTCAGAACGTGTCGCCGTTGGAGCCAAAGGAGAAAGGGAGCCACATGACCAATCCCGGGGCGTATCCTCCAACGCAAGCGGGACAAGGAAATCAGGGCATTGTGATCGCCGCCGCGCCCGGCGAGCCGCTGGCGGAGGCGATCGCCGCCGAGCTGCGCCGGCTCGGATGGAACGCGGCGGTAGCGGAGCGGGTCGAGACGTATGCGGGTATGGCGCGCGCGTATGTGGCGCCGCTGACGCCCGCCTCGATCAACAGCCCCGCCGTAGCCGCCGCGCTCGCCGCGCGTGGAGCGCCGCTCATCCCGCTGACAGTGGGAGCCACGCCGCTCCCATCCGGCCCCTGGGCGATCCAGCCAGTCATCTTCTCCGGCGATCCAGCGCAGACGGCCCGCGACCTCACGACCGTGATCAACAACCTGACGGGCGGAAACGCCACCATCCCCTTCGGGCAGCAGCCCGCGTCCAGGCCGCTCGGCGCCAGCGACTATATGGCGCCCACCACGCCGCCGACCTTCCCGCCCTCCCAGTTCGCTCCCACGATGGAAATGGCGTCGCCCGCGCAGCCCTATCAGTCCGCGCCATCGTATCCCACACAGCAAGGCTACACCCAGTATCCCCAGGGCGGCGCGCCATACGCGCCATACGGGGCGCCACCCGCGCCCGCGAAGCGCCGCCGCTGGCCGCTGATCGTCGGCGTGATCGTCGCGGTCGTGCTGCTGGCGTGCGTGGGCGGGGGAGCCTTCGCCTACTCCAAGCTGCATAGTTTTGTCGGCGCCGTCTCCACTGGTGTCTCGCAAACCGAAACCGCAAGCGCCGCGACCGCGACGCCAGCGGCCACGGCGGCTCCGTCCATCCCAGCGAACTTCACGGTCTACTCTGATTCAACGGCTAAATTTAGCATCGCGTATCCCAATAGCTGGCAGAAGAGCGCTTCTGGCGGCGATGTGATCTTCCTTGACACCGCTGAGGCCGCCGATGTGGTGGTTGGCTCGGTAGACGCCAACATCCCGCAGAGCGATATCAATTCTACCGAGTCGCAGTTCTTCAAGAGCGCGGCGGGAGCAGGGACGTACAACAACCTCCAGGGGCCGACGACGGTCACCTACGCAGGCGAGTCCTGGACGCAGGAGTCGGCGGACATCACGTCGTCGGGTCAGACCCTTCACGCGGTGGTGCTGGTCGCCAATCATGGCTCGCACGCGTATGTCATCGGCTATCTGGGAGCCAAGTCAGCGTTCGCCACACTCGACGCGCAGGATTTCCAACCAATGCTCAACAGCCTGTCCTTCCTGAGCTAACACGCCTCGCGGCTGAAGCTGCAAATGCCGCTTTGGCTTCGCGGATAGGCCGGAACCGGCGGCCGGCCCGCGTCCACCAGGGATGCGGGCCGCGCGCTATCCTTTCTCTCGCCTCTACGAAAAGCAAGGATGAATCCAAGGATGAATCCAGCAAAATTGAGAGGATCACGATCATGGAGGTTCACAAAGCTGTTGGAGCAGCTACCCCTGTCGCGGGGGCGCGGCGCCGGCCAGACACCTGGCAAAGGAGCCGGTGGCTCGGCGCACTCCTATCACTCCTGTGTCTGCTCCTGACAGCGTGCGCGTCTACGTCATCAACCGTCATCACTGGCCCTCCCAACCCCACCGCTACACCGATCGGCCAGTTGCCGAATCCAAATCCAGGCAATAGTGGCCAAGGTCAGCCCACCAACACGCCGCCGCCGGATCTCACCGGCCATCCATTGCCCGCCTTCTCCGACTGGCGTGTCGCCTACATCGGCGCGGACGGACGCTTGCACGCGGTCTCGGTCAACGGCAAGGCCGATGTCGTGGGACAGGGCTTGCCGATTCAAGCTATGAATGAGCTTGGCGTTTGGGCTGCTGGAACGTCCCCAGATGGGAAACATCTCGCATATTTTGGTGACACCTACCTCACCATCGCCAATGTCATCTCGGGAACCCAGCGCACGTACCATGTGGTTATTGGCGAATCCACGGTCGCGTGGTCGCCTGACCAAGGCTATCTGGCCCTTGAGAACGATGGCTATACCATTTCTGTTAGTGTCGCGGATGGCTCTACGATGGTCGAGCCGCCTACCAAGCCTGGCCTACCTCCGGGAGATTTCGGACCTCGTCTATTTCGCGGCCCCTTTGGCTGGCTTGACGCAACACACGTCGCGGTGAGCCCCGATGCGGGAACATCAGCAACTACGACCATCCTCCAGAGTCTCGATGTCACATCTGGAGCGGTCCACACGATCGCGACGATACCGGGCAATTCAGAAGGGAACGGTTTCACGGTTGAGCCAGGCGGGCGCTATACCTTGTACTTTATCGATGATGTGATCAACAACGCTACCGGCGCGGTGACGCCGCTGCCTCATCTCGGCAGCATCGAGCGCACATCCGGTGGACTCACCCAAACCCTCTGGCGTCCTAACTCTGCTCAGGCAATCATAGCGGCACACTTTCCCCAGAATGGGGGCCTCAAATACTACCTGATTGATGTAGCGCACGACACCGCGACGCCGCTAAATCTCCCTGGCTTCCCCGTGGCGTGGTCGCCCGACGGTGGTACGCTCGATCGTCGCCACAGGTGACCAGCAGAGCAACGCGAATGAAATTGGGTTCAACGATGTTGGCGTTGTTGGCAGCGGGCCGTACACGCTGAGCGCGATCTTCATGAACGCGCAGGGCGGCGTCAGCGCGCCAATCACGCTGACCACCCAGGCGATGGATATCCCCGTGCTGGGATTCGTGCGCACGGCGTGAGCCACACAACGCAGCGGCGGCCAGCGAAACATATCGCTGGCCGCCGCTCTGTGCTGTTGCCCCGCTGGCGCTAGGCGACGCGCAGGGCGAGCGCGACGGGCATGTCGAGCCGCACCCCGGGCGACATCGTCGAGCAGATGGTGATGCTCTTGATGTACTGGCCCTTGGCGCCCGCAGGCTTGGCGCGCACGATGGCGTCAATCGCTGAGGCCAGGTTGCTCAGCAGCTGCTCATCGGAGAAGGAGATCTTGCCGATGGGCATGTGGATCAGGCTGGTCTTGTCCACGCGGAACTCGACGCGGCCCGCCTTGACCTCGCGGACGGCGCGGGCGATGTCAATCGTCACCGTGCCGGCTTTGGGGTTCGGCATCAGGCCGCGCGGGCCGAGGCGGCGGCCCAGGCTGGCCACCTTGCTCATCATATCGGGGGTGGCGATGGCGACATCGAAGCCCAGCCAGCCCTCGTTGATCTGCTTCACGTAGTCTTCAACGCCGACGAAATCGGCCCCGGCGGCCTCGGCCTCCAGCGCCTTCTCGCCCTGGGCGAAGACCAGCACCTTGACCTCTTTGCCGGTGCCAGCGGGCAGCGTGGCCGTGCCGCGCACCATCTGGTCGGCGTGGCGCGGGTCCACGCCAAGCTGCATGTGCAGCTCGACTGTGGCGTCGAACTTGACGTAGTTCATCTTCTTGAGCAGCTCGATGGACTCAGCGGGTTGATAGAGGCGATCGACCTCGACCTGCTTGACCGCTTCGAGATACTTCTTGCCGTGCTTTGGCATACTCTGACTCGCCCTCCTGGTGGCGTGAAATCCGCAGTGACTGATGGGCGTCGCCCATGGCGAGCCGCCGCTGGCGGCTTCTCGCGACACGGGCAGATGCGTTGTGGAATAACATCATGCGCGCTGGGCGCGCCGGGCCTACTGGACGGTGATGCCCATGGACCGCGCGGCGCCCTCGACGATGCGCTCAGCGCCCTCGATGCTGGTGGCGTTGAGGTCGCGCATCTTGGTCTCAGCGATCTCACGCAACTGGGCGCGCGTGATCGAGCCGACCTTGCCCTTGAGGGGGTCGGCGGCGCCCTTGGCCACCTGGGCCGCCTTCTTCAGCAGGTCCGAGGTTGGGGGCGTCTTGGTGACGAAGGTGAAGGAGCGGTCTTCGTACACGGTGATCTCGACGGGGACGATACTGCCCGCCATCGAGGCCGTGCGCTCGTTGTATTCCTTCACGAAGCCCATGATGTTGATGCCATGCTGACCCAGCGCCGGGCCGATCGGCTGGGCGGGGGTCGCTTTGCCGGCGGGAATCTGTAGCTTGATAACCGCCTTGACGCGCTTAGCCATGTCTGTTTGCGCTCCTCATGAGGTCACAGGGCGCGATGGTCGCGCCCTCCCTCTGGCGAGCGGAGCGGCTCGGCGCCGCGCGCTCGCGCATGTACAAATAGCGTACCCATTATAGACGGGCGGGCGCTGCTCGCGCCACATCCGCCCGGATGGGCCGCCCCTGTGGGGCAGCCGGTCGCGGTCGCGGTCGCGGCCATAAATGGCCGGCGCACGGACGGTGGGGATAAATCCCCCCGGCCTTTCAAGGCCCCCGTCCCGTGCCCCGGCCTTTCATGGCCGGGAAGGGGCGTTGCCCCTTACATCTTCTCGACTTGCAGGAAGTCCAGTTGGACGGGCGTATCGCGCCCGAAGAACGAGACCATCACGGACACCTTCTGCTTGTCCGCGTCCACCTCACTGACGATGCCGATAAAGTCGGCGAAGGGGCCGCCAATGACCTTGACGCTCTGGCCAAGCTGGTACGTGATACGCGGCTTGGCCTTCTCTTCTTCGCCCTTCAGCGGCGCGCGGAGGATGTAGGGCAGGTCGGCGTCGGAGAGTGGCGCGGGCTCGTTCTGGGCGCCGACGAAGCCGGTCACGCCAGGCGTATTCCGCACCGCATGCCAGGTCTCGGCGGTCAGCACCATATCCACCAGGACGTAGCCGGGGTAGACTTTGCGCGCGACGGTGCGGCGCTGGCCATTCTTGACTTCGACCTCGTTCTCCATCGGCACGACAACCTGATAGATCAACTCTTTGAGGTCCAGCGAAATGATGCGCGCCTCTAGATGGACCTTGACCTTGTTCTCGTAGCCGGAGTAGGTGTGAATGGCGTACCAGTGGCGGTTGGGATTGCGCGGCTCTTCGGACGCGGCGGGAGTCTCCTCCGCGGCGTTCTCCGCTTGCTCCGCGACGGCGCTGGCGAGCGCCACGTCCCGCTCAGGCGACTCGCGCTCGTGATCTTGTGGCTCCACGGTGTAATCCTCCAGTGGTCTTCCACCTCTGCGCATGCTCGGCGCCAGCCTGGCCCGCGTACCTGGCCCGCGACCGGCGCCCAATCAGGATGGGGCGCCACAAAATGACCAGCGTGGCCGGTGGATGAGCCTCACGCTCACCGGCGCACGCTGGACAGTGACATCGCTCCGCGCTGCCCTTACTTGCCCAGTCCGAGCCCCACGAGATAGGACAGCAGGTGCCCCAGCGCGAAATCGGCGGCGGCGAGCAAGAGGGACATGATGACAGAGACCGCGATGACGATCAGCGTCATGTTCCAGGCCTCGCGTGTGCCAGGCCACGTCACTTTGCGCAGCTCGATGTAGGACTCAGCCAGCCAGCGGGTGAACGGATTGCGCATCAGCGGCTCGGGCACGTAGATGCCGCCCGTCCCGCTTCTGGCCGTCACGCCGCGCTCGTCGGAGGAGGCCAGCGCGCGCTCAGAGTCATCCTGCCTGGCGGTGGGGTCCACCGCCAGCGAAAGATCCTCTTCTTCTTCACCGGCGCCCTCATCCTCACCCTCAGGTGCGGAATCCTCAGCGTCCAGCGGAGTCTCTCCGTCCAGGAGTTCCTCTGGCGCGGCGTCGCTGGCCGTGCGCCCCGAGCCGCGGCGCGCGGCGGAGTTCTTCGCCTTATCAATCGTCTTCGCCAAGGTGAGCGCTCCTCCCGCGTCTCAGGCGGGCGTTGCGGCGGCGCGTATGAGCGTCGCGCCGCCGGACTATCCAGCGTGAGCCGCGCGCGGGCCTAACGGCAGGCCATCTGACCGCTACTTCGTCTCGCGATGCGGGCGATGCTCGCGGCAGCGCTTGCAATACTTGCGAAACTCCAAGCGATCGGGGTCGTTCCGCTTGTTTTTCTCGGTGATATAGTTGCGCTCTTTGCACTCGGTGCAGGCGAGCGTGACCAAAATACGGTTTTCTTTCCCTTTGGCCGCCATCGCGGGAATCCTCCAGCCAGATGTGGCGCCATCCACCTACAGCGCTCCAGCAAGCGCGGGAACGATTTCCCGCCGGAGCCGCCGTTGCTTGCGCCCGTATGTGAGCGTCGCGTTGATGACATGCGGACATGCGCGCGACGCGAGCGCGCTTCGTCTCAGGCTATTGTATACCATGCCGGGAAGCCCGTCTAGCAGTCTCCCGGCCAAAAAGGCTATCAATTCAGGCCCAGGGCGATGGATGGGCTTGAGATGGCGCGTCCCGTTTCGTGGCGTCGGGGCCAGTCTGGTCCTAGCCATATCATGCGCCACGTCGTTTTCCGGCGGCGCCCGGCCTTCGCGCCGCGCGGGCGGAAGGGGCCAGGACGGCGGCGCGGCGTAGGTCCCACGGGAAGCGCAAAAACGCGCGCCGCGTATGGCGTTGAGCCACGCGCGGCGCGCTATTGTCGCGTATGGTGAAGGTTTAGAGCTCGACCTTGGTGACGGCGCCCGCGCCGACCGTGCGGCCACCCTCACGGATCGCGAAGCGGCTGCCCTCTTCGAGCGCCACCGGCGTCCCCAGCTCGACTTCCATCTCGACGTTGTCGCCCGGGATCACCATCTCCACCCCCTCGGGCAGCTTGATTTTCCCGGTCACGTCCGTCGTGCGGATGTAGAACTGCGGCTGATAGCCGTTGAAGAACGGCGTATGCCGCCCGCCCTCTTCCTTCGACAGCACGTACACCTGCGCCAGGAACTTGGTGTGCGGCTTGATCGAGCCCGGCTTCGCCAGCACCTGCCCGCGCTCGATCTCGTTGCGCTCCACGCCTCGCAGCAGACAACCAACGTTGTCGCCCGCCTCGCCCTGGTCCATCGTCTTCTGGAACATCTCGACGCCGGTCACCGTCACCGCGCGCGGCGCCTCGGTGAAGCCGATGATCTCGACCGTGTCACCGACCTTGACGATGCCGCGGTTGATCGCCCCGGTCACCACCGTGCCGCGGCCCTTGATCGAGAACACGTCCTCGACCGGCATCAGGAACGGCTGGTCCACCGGCCGCGGCGGCGTCGGGATGTAGCTGTCCACCGCGTCCATCAGCTCCCAGATCGGCTTGGCCGCCGCGTCGTCGCGCGACAGGTCGCCGCGTGGACTCCAGCGCCTTGAGCGCCGAGCCGCGGACCACTGGCACGTCGTCGCCGGGGAAGTTGTACTTCGAGAGCAGCTCGCGCACTTCCAGCTCGACCAGCTCCAGCAGCTCCTCATCTTCCATCATGTCGACTTTGTTGAGGAACACCACCATCGCCGGCACTTCCACCTGCCGCGCCAGCAGGATGTGCTCGCGCGTCTGCGGCATCGGGCCGTCAGGCGCCGAGACCACCAGGATCGCGCCGTCCATCTGCGCCGCCCCGGTGATCATGTTCTTGATGTAGTCGGCGTGCCCCGGGCAGTCGACGTGCGCGTAGTGCCGCTTCTCCGTCTGGTACTCGACGTGCGCGATGGCGATCGTGATGCCGCGCTCGCGCTCTTCGGGCGCCTTGTCGATCTGGTCGAACGGCTTGTAGTTCGCCCAGCCCTTGGTCGCCAGCACCTTGGTGATCGCCGCCGTCAGCGTCGTCTTGCCGTGGTCAATGTGCCCGATCGTCCCCACATTGACGTGCGGCTTCTCCCGCACAAACTTCTGCTTCGCCATGAGCTTGCAGCGCTCCTCGTAACGGACACCATGTCCACCACACTGCCGGACTCACCCCGCGAGGGGGGCCGCGCCGTCCTGCATCAGAATCCGTGAGCCGGCGTGAACCATGAAATGACGCGCGTCAGCGGCGGTTCGGGCCACCCTCCGCGCGTGCGGCGAAAGGCGCGCCTGAACACAACAAACGTCCCACCGAGCGCTCGCCGCTCCGCGCGCCTGGCGCGCTGGGAGCGAAAGTGGCGAGAAGACGGCGGGACCGCTGGGAGCCCGAGGCGGGAATTGAACCCGCGACCCCAACCTTACCAAGATTGTGCTCTGCCCCTGAGCTACTCGGGCGGGCAAGCCTCGCGTCCACCGCGTACCGTCTCCGGCGCCCATGAAGGCGTTGAGCTGGCGTCGCGGCGGTGTGATCGCGCGGCGGTGGGCAGTGGAGGATTCGAACCTCCGAAGGCGTAAGCCAACTGATTTACAGTCAGTCCCGTTTGGCCGCTTCGGTAACTGCCCCGGTATGCGGTCCTCGTCGCTGGCTCCGTCATCAGCGCCAGTGTCGAGACGCACACAGGATTATGCCCCACAGGCTGGTGGATGTCAAGCGCTCTCCAAGCTGGCGGAGAAATCCGCGCGGATGAACATTGCGCGTCACGCGCTCAGACCACGCTGGCGGCTTGAGCGCGTGGCTCAGCGATTCTTAAGGGGTTCGCCCTATGGCCGCGCGGCGAGACTGTCGCATACAATGGGGGAAACTGCCCCAATGGCGCACGCCAGGCAGGCGAGCACTTCCTAATCCGCGCACAATCCGCGCACAGGGATGATAAGTATGGTGACTCTCGCGTTCGCCGCGACGCTGGCGCATGCCAGCGAAGGGCCGGTGGGTAATCTGTGGCTGGCGTGGACGCTCGACCCGCTCCTGCTGATAAGCCTGGCGCTGCTGCTGGGCGCGTACTTCTACGCGCTGGGGCCGCTGCGGCGGCGCTGGGGCGTGGCGGAGCCAGTGGACCGCGCGAAGGTCGCCTGGTTCGTCATTGGCTGGCTGGTCCTGGCGCTGGCGCTGCTCTCGCCGCTGGATACGCTGGGCGACGAGTTCCTCTTCAGCGCGCACATGATCCAGCACATGCTGATCGCGATCGTCGCGCCGCCGCTGCTCCTGCTGGGCATCCCGGCGTGGATGGTGGCGCCGCTCTTCAAGCGCGAGACGGTGCGGCGAGCGGCGCGCTGGGTCGCGCATCCGGTCGTCGCCTTCGGTATCTTCCAGGCGGATATCTGGCTATGGCACGCGCCCGCGCTCTATGACCTGACGCTGGCGAATGATACCGTCCACGTCATCGAGCACCTGTCGTTCTTCCTGTTCGGCCTGCTCTACTGGCTGCCTGTGATGAGCCCGACGCCCGCCATCCCGCGCATGTCGAAGGGGTTCGCGATCCTGTACCTGTTCGTTGGCTGCCAACCGATGGTCGCGCTGGGCGCGCTGCTCACCTTCGCCGCGCAACCGCTCTACCAGCCGTATGTGGAGGCGCCGCGCGTCTGGGGCCTCTCGCCGCTGGCGGACCAGCAGCTTGGCGGGCTGATCATGTGGCTGCCGAGCAATATTCCCTACCTGATCGCGCTCAGCGTGATCTTCTTCCAATGGCTGGCCGAGCGTGACCTGGCAGAGCGCGCGGCGGCGGGCGAGTTCGCTGAGGCGGCTGAGGCGGTTGAGGTGACGCCGGTTGGGGAATGAAAAAAGGTCCAGAAAGTCCAGGCGCGCGCGACAGCGTGGGCGTTTGGGCGTAAAATAGCGTGAATAGGGTAGCGCCAGGAGCTTCATCCAGCATACCAGCGGGCGGGGTTCCGGACACGCCAGGCTCCTGGCGGATTTGATAGAGCAAGTGAGAGGAACGAAAAGAGCGATGGCGAAGTCGAAACGCCCGCAGCAGCAGCCCAAGCGCATCGGGCAGAGCCAGCCTGGAGGGGTGTCGCGCGCGGCGGCTCCTGCGAGCAAGACCAGCGGCGCCACGACCGGCGGCAAAACGGACACAACCAGCGCCACGACAAACGGAAAGAGCGCCACGAGCGCCGCCAAAGCCACATCTGCCAGCGCATCGAACCTGAGCGGCATTCGCGAGCGGACGCAGGGCGCGCAGCAGCGGCGCCCGCAGCAGTCAAAGCGCTACAGCCAGCAGCCGTGGTGGCGGCGCAACCTGGGCGCGCTCATCACCGTGACAACGATTGTAGTGCTGATCGGCGTGTTCGTCGGCGTCGCTCTCTACCAGAACAAGCAAGCCGCCGCCGGGATTGGCGACCCGGTTCCCAGCTCGGTGATGAAGGACCTCACGACGGTTCCGACCAGTGTGTTCACCACCGTCGGGGCGGGTACCAGCCAGAGCCAGATTACGGCGACGGCGGCCAATACGCCGCTGCTGACCGCCAATGGCAAGCCGGAATTGATCTACGTCGGCGCTGAGTACTGCCCCTACTGCGCCGCCGAGCGCTGGGGAACGGTTGTGGCGCTGAGCCGCTTCGGCACGTTCAGCGGGCTGGAGCTGATGCGCTCGTCGAGCACTGATGTCTACCCGAACACGCCGACGCTCTCGTTCCGCAACGTGACCTACACCAGCAAGTACATCACCTTCAACGCGACCGAAACCGAAGACCGCAACAATGCCGCCCTGGCGACGCCGCCCGCCGACATCATGGCGATCTTCACCTCGTATAACACCGGGGGCAGCATCCCGTTCATGAGCTATGGCAACCAATACGTCACCGTCGGCGGTCCGTTCTTCCCGACAATGATGGCCGGGCTGAACTGGCAGCAGGTGTCGAGCCAGCTCAAGAACCCCAACAGCGATGTGACGAAGGCGGTCATCGGCTCGGCCAATGAGCAGACCGCCATGATCTGCAAGATGACGGACAACTCGCCAGCCAGTGTCTGCAATACGCCGGTCATCCAGCAGCTCCGAGGCGAAGCTGCCGGTGGCGAAGTAATCTCACCCCTCACCCCCTCTCCCACGAGGAGAGGGGGGATGGAGGAAGGCGCGGCTGAAGGAAGGATGATACGCATGCAACCAGCGACGTCGCTGGATGGGGCGCGCGGCCCTTCGCGGCTGCTGGCGCTCGTGCGAAGGTGGCCGGGGCTGACGGCGATCGCGCTGATGGCGCTGGCGGGCCTGGGCGTCTCAATCTACCTGACCATCGTGCATTACGACGCCAAGGTGTCGCTGGTCTGCACGAGCGGCGGGGTCGTAAACTGCCAGCAGGTGACGAGCAGCGCATGGTCGGTGCTGCCGGGGACGAGCATCCCAGTGACGATTCCCGGCATGCTGTGGTTCATCGTCAGCGGCGGGCTGGCGGTGTGGGCGCTGGTGTCGCTGGCGCGCGGCGGGATGGAGCCGCCGCGCGAACGGCTGGCGCTGCTGGCCTGGTCAGCGATGGGACTGGCGTTCGTGCTGTACCTGGTATTCGCGGAGATCGCGCTGGTACAGAAGCTCTGCGAGTGGTGCACCACCATCCACCTGCTGACGCTGGCGACATTCCTGGTGGCGCTAACCCGCTGGCAGCGGCGCAACGAGCCTGACGAGGCGCTGGAATCGCAGCTAGCCCCACCCGCGCCCACCCACAAAGCCCCCCAGCAGGCGCTCTCCCGCCGCGCCCGCCGCGCGCTGGAGCAACGCCCCCCACGCGCGCGGTGAGCGAGCGGGCGGTTGAAACCGCGCCTGAAGGCGCCCCACTCGCCTCGCGGCCCACAACGTCCGCCTGCGCGGATACCCGCCGGCGGACCCGGACCCGCGCAGGCGGGTCTTGTGGCGGCTAGAGCCGCCTTGAGGCGCGAATTTATTCGCCCGCTCGCCGCTCGCTGCACGCGCCCCTTGCCCCGCGGCGCCTCGCATGCTATCCTGACAGCGCCCGGACGCTAACGCGGCGCACTCCCAATGGAATCCTCCGCGCCGCCGCCACTCCGGGGAAGGGCGCGCCACCATGCCAAACTACCGCTACACCTTCATCAGCCACGCCCACGCCGACAACGCGCTTTGCGATCCCTTCGCAGAGGCGTTCGTCCGGCTGAAGATTCCACACTACTATGACCGCGAGGCCCCCCAACACGGCATATTGTTGCCATTCTTCCTACAAGACAAAATCCTCGAATCGCGCGCGCTCGTTGTGCTCGTCACACCCGCCTCCCAGGCCTCCGAGTGGGTGCGGCTGGAGATAGCCATGTTCCATTTCCTCAAATCGAGAGAGCCTTACCGCAAGCTGATTTGGGTACGGATAGTAGATTGTCCGGTCGAGCCATTGCTTGCGGCGTACCTGGGCATCGACGCGGTGGGACAGCCCTTCGACGCAGTGATTGCCAGCCTCGCCAGCGCGCTAGAAGAAACCACCGCCCAGGAAGCGTTTGATTCAAAGTCAACTCCAGAAACAGCGCCTCCAAATATTCCGACCTTATTAGATC
The DNA here is from genome assembly GCA_963809385.1 of uncultured Chloroflexia bacterium. Classification (GTDB taxonomy): domain Bacteria; phylum Chloroflexota; class Ktedonobacteria; order Ktedonobacterales; family JADMIN01; genus JAKAIY01. The sequence continues at coordinate 561,494 of CAWEJL010000004.1, forward strand.
AGATAACGAAGCTTCAGATGGAACTCGACTCCAAGTCGAGAAATGCCGAGAAAAATGAGCGGTTGATCAGACAACTTCGCACCGAGTTGCGAAGGGATCAGATGGACCTCATCTCGTTGTACGATGACCTGCAAGATATTATCGCGAAGAACGCGCTGCCGAATGACTCACCGATGAAGCGAAGTCTGATGGCGTTTGAGGCAGGAATCATCGAGACGCTCAATCGCAATGGGGTCGAGGCGTACCAAGTAGAGGGAGATGCCTTCGATCGGGAGCGACAGCGGCAACTGCAAGCTGTGCCGACACCGGATCCCGTGCAGGATGTGACCATCGCGCGCCGCGTCCGTATCGGGTTCCGTACTGCAGAACGCATCCTCCGGCAAGAGTTGGTGGATGTCTACCACTATCAGCCGCAGCAGTAACAAGTAGTGCCAGAATGCGTCCGCCCTACCCCTCCGCCAGCGGCAGCGTGAAGGTGAAGCGGCTGCCGTGGCCGAGCTTGCTCTCCGCCCAGATGCGGCCGCCGTGCAGCTCGATCAGGTGGCGGGTGATGGCGAGGCCGAGGCCGGTCCCGGCGGCGGTGGGCGCGGGCGCGCCGTTGTTGCGCGTGGGGGCGCTGGTCGGCGTGGCCGTTCGCCTGACCGTTGGCGCCCGCCACGGGCTGAGCGAGCGGGCCGGAGGGACGGCGGGTGCGCGCGCGGTCAGCTTTGAAGAAGCGCTCGAAGACGCGCGGCAGGTCTTCCTCGCTGATGCCGGCGCCGTTGTCGCTGACCGTGGTGGCCAGCATGCGGCGCATGACGCGCTCATGCTGGCCGGAGGCGCCGGCGAGGATCGGCGCCTCCTCCTCGATCTGCGCGATGGAGACGCGCACCCAGCCGCCAGGATCGGTGAATTTCAGGCCGTTGTGAATCAGGTTCACCAGCGCCTCGCCGATGCGCTCGCCGTCACAGAGCGCGTCGGGCAGGTCGCCGGGCGGGACAGCCTCCAGCGTCACGCCCCGCTCGACGGCCAGCGGACGCATGCGCTCGATGGCCGCCTCCACCAGCGCCGCGAGGTCGGTCGGCTCCAGCCGCAGCTCGATCTTGCCCGACTCGATGCGCGAGAGGTCCAGCAGCTCGGCGACCATCTGTGAGAGGTGGTCGGCCTCGCTGGAGATGCGCAGGCGAAGCCGCGCGCGGCGGCGGGGTCGCGGTCGAGCGCGTTGACGAGCGTCTCGGCGAGCAGCTTCATCGCCGCCAGCGGCGTGCGCAGCTCGTGCGAGACGTGGGCGACGAAATCGCGGCGGACGGTCTCCAGGCGGCGCAGCTCTGTCAGGTCCTCGATGGTCAGCGCGATGTCGGTCATCGCGTCTGGCGCCCCGCTTGCTTCAGCGTCCAGCCGCAGGGGAGTGGCGATGACACGCCAGGTCTGGCCAGTCGTGACGCGCTGGAAGGTGCGCTCGGCGATCTGATTCGTGCGGGCGGCGCGGGCCAGAAGCTGCGTGGTGTCGTAGTCCTGCAGAACGGAGGCGGCGCGGCGGCCAATCACCTGGCTGGCGGGGAGACGGACGAGCGCGAGGGCGGCGTCGTTGGCGAAGAGGATCACGCGGTCGCGGTCGGTAATCATCACCGGGCGCGGGTAGGCCGCCAGGACGGAGGCGAGGTGGGCGTCGGCGCGGCTCCATCGCCTGGCGCAGCGTCTCGTTCTCGCGGGCGGTCGAGGCGAAGAGGTCCTCGGCCAGACGGCGGCGGTTGGCGCTGGCGCGCAACTGCGTCCAGGCGATGGCGGTGGTGATGATGACGCCCGCGATGAAAGGCGAGCGTGAGCTGCGAAAACGTCATAGCGGCGGCGATACTCTCCCGGCGCGCCGTATCCGGCGGCGGGTTAAACTGGCCTTTTTGACGCAGATGTACGGCCAGATAGGCGCTATCGTAGCACACGCGCCAGGCGCTTAACACAGATTTAACCGGCAGTTAAATTGCCATTAACAGCGTGGGCTATACAGTCTGTCTGGGAGCGCGCGGCGGAAACCGACGCGCCCCATCCACAGGAATCTTCCTAACCAGCCATCCTGTGCGAATATGTGATGCGTGATACAGGGAGGGACTCTTCCATGCTCGATCGCTTGACAGGCGATCCGCTCTCTTGGCGCGAAGGCGGCCCTGGGCGCCGCGCTGGCGTCGAGCCTGCTCGTCGCGGCGTGTGGCACGACCTCGACCGCGGGCACAAGCACCTGCCCCCAGACGAACTCGCTGATTGGCGCTGGCTCGACCTTCGACGCGCCGCTCTTCTCCCAGATGTTCACCAACTACGCCAACACGGGCTGCAAGATTCAGGTCAACTATCAGCCCGTTGGCAGCGGCGCGGGCATCAACCAGCTCCTGGCGCAGACCGTGGATTTCGGCGCGACCGACGCGCCGATGACCGACACGCAGCTGGCGCAGAGCCAGAACGGGCCAATCCTGCATATTCCGGTGACCATGGGCGCGGCCGTCGATTGGCTACAACCTGCCGAGCCTGTCCGCGTCCACGCATCTCAAGTTCACCGGCACGGTGCTGGCGAACATCTATCTGGGCACGATCACCTTCTGGGATGATCCGGCGATCACGGCGCTCAACGCGGGCGTCACGCTCCCCCATCAGGCGATCACCGTTGACCATCGCTCGGACGGCAGCGGCACGACCAGCATCTTCACGCACTACCTCGCGGCGGTCAGCCCGGAGTGGGCGAGCAAGGTCGGGGCCGCCACGACGGTCGCCTGGCCGGTGGGCGTCGGCGGTAAGGGCAACGCGGGTGTGGCCGCGAGCGTCAAGTCCACGGTGGGCGCGATTGGCTACATCGAGCTGGCCTACGTCCTCACCAACACCATCCAGTATGGCGCGGTGCAGAACCTGAACGGCGACTATGTGCTCCCCTCGCTGGAGAGCGCGAAGACCGCCGCCGCGCAGTTCACCAACATCCCGGCGGACCTGCGCTTCTACATCGTCAACGCGCCAGGCGCTGGCTCCTATCCCATCAGCGGCTACTCCTGGGTGATCGTCTACCAGAACCAGAAGGACGCCGACAAGGGCAAGGCCATCGCGCAGACGGTGTGGTGGATGACGCACGACGGGCAGCAGCTACTCGACGGCGCTCAGCTACGTCCCGCTGCCAAGCAACGATCGTCGCGAAGGACGAGGCCCAGATCAAGGCGATGAAGTGTGGCAGCGCGGCCTGCTACCAGGGATAAGGGCTTGCGGATAGGGTCCGTCAACGGATACTCTTCCCAATGACGGGGCTTCTCGCACAAGGCAGTTCTCTAAGCATGGCGTTACCCCGCTATGGCTGGAGAACTGCCCTTGGCTGTACAGGCGGTCGCCCGCGACACCGAGGGTACAGAGCGCGACCAGGATCTGGTGAGGGTGAGACGGATGAGGGCGCCCAGCGCGACGAACGGAGAGCCTCGCAAGATGGAAAACAGGTTGATCGTCTCCCTCCTCTGAGCGGGAGAAGGTCCAGGCCATAGCGCGCTCCTGGCGGGATAGCCTGCGCGTTCAGGCGCGACGGCCCGGCGATCTGGCCTTCCGCGTCCTGATCTATATTCTTTGTGCTGCTGGTCATCGCGATCGTCGCCGGCGTCACCTGGGTGCTCATCTCCAGCTCCTGGCCCACCATACAGGCGTTTGGATTCAGCTTTCTCACGAACACCGTCTTCGACCCCGTGCACAATATCTACGGGGTCGCGCCGGCGCTCTTTGGCACGCTTTACACCTCGCTGCTCGCCATGCTCATCGCGCTGCCGCTGGGGATTGGCACGGCGGTCTTCCTGGTAGAGTTCTGCCCGTTCGCGCTCAAGGGGGCCGCTGGGGTTCCTGGTTGACTCGCTGGCGGCGATTCCCAGCGTCGTGCTCGGCCTCTGGGGCTTCCTCGCGTTCGCGCCGTGGCTGCAGAGTACCGGTGAGCCGTGGCTGGCGCAGCATTTCGGGTTCCTGCCCTTCTTCCAGGGGACGCCACACGGTGTGGGACTGCTCGCGGCGGTGCTGATCCTGGTCGTCATGATCTTGCCGATCGTCACCGCCATCTCGCGCGAGGTGATGACGGTCACGCCGCGCGCGCAGCGCGAGGCGCTGCTGGCGCTGGGCGCGACGCGCTGGGAGGTCATCCGCCACGTCGTGCTGCCCTTTTCGCGCGCGGGACTGCTGGGCGCGGCTATCCTGAGCCTGGGGCGCGCGCTGGGCGAAACGATCGCCGTGACGATGGTGATTGGCAATCAGGCCACCAAAGCCAGCACGTTCATCGGCAACTTCAGCCTGTTCAATACGGGCTATACGCTGGCGAGCGTGATCGCGAACCAGTTCACCGAAGCGACGCCGGGCCTGTTCCTCTCGGCGGTGCTGGAAGCGGGCCTGCTGCTGCTGATCATCACGCTGCTCACCAATATCCTGGCGCGCGTGCTCGTGGCGCGCATGGGCGCTCGCGCCTCTGGAGGCCTCAACGTATGAGCCAAGTGACGGTAGAAACGGCGAAACAGGAGCCGCATCCCTTTCAGCCTCAGGCTGGCGCGCTCCCTCTGCGGCGCAATGCGGGCAATCTGGCCGTGATCGGGTTGACGGGACTGGTGACGGTTTGCGGCGGCGACGTTCCTGATCTACATCATCTTCTATGTAGTGCGTCAGGGCTTCGCCTACCTGAACTTCGACTTCTTCACCAAAGCGCCGACCGCGATTGGCGAGGCGGGCGGTGGAGTCGCGCCAGCGATCCAGGGAACCATCGTGCTGGTCGGCCTGGCCGCGCTCTTTGGCGGCCCGCCAGGCATCTTCACTGGCATCTATCTCGCTGAGATTGGGCGCGGGCGATTCGCGGATATGGTGCGGTTCCTGGTGGACATGCTGACCGGCATCCCGACGATTATCTTTGGCCTGTTCGCCTGGGTGCTGATCGTCGTTCCGTCGCACGGGTTCTCCGCCTATTCGGGCGGCGTCGCGCTCGGTATCATCATGATCCCGACCGTCGCCCGCACGACGGAGGATGTGCTGCGGCTGGTGCCCGCCGAGCTGCGCGAGGCCTCCGCCGCGCTGGGCGCGACGCAGTCGCGCACGATCCTGCGGGTCGTGCTGCCCGCCGCGCGCAGCGGCATCGCCACAGGCTTCATCCTGGCGATCGCGCGCGTCGCGGGCGAGACGGCGCCGCTGCTGATGACGGCGTTCGGCAGCCCGTTCTTCTTTACGAGCCTCAACCGGCCGGTGGCGGCGCTACCGCTGCAGGTGTATCGTGTTTACCCTGAGCCCCTACCAGGCGCAAATCAATCAGGCGCACGCGGTGGCGTTCATCCTGCTGACGCTGGTCGTGCTCGCCTCGCTTGCGGTACGTCTGGTAACAGGAGGCTTTACGGTCAGAAGCCGCGGCTGATGCCATCTCTCTCGCTTTGTTCTCTCGCGGCGCCGCGATGCGGAGCCACGAACTCGTCTGGAGCGCCCGAATGTCCGTCGCGACCGATGCGATCAGCGTACAGCGCCTGAATGCGTGGTACGGCCAGAAGCAAGCGCTGTTCGATGTCAATGTGAGCGTCCGCCCGCGCGGCGTGACGGCGATCATTGGCCCGTCGGGCTGCGGCAAATCCACCTTTGTGCGCTGCCTCAACCGCATGCACGAAGAGGCCGGCGACGGGCGCGCGACCGGCGAGGTGATCATCGCCGGCGCCAACATCTACGCGCCCGACATCCGGCCCATGTACGTGCGGCGGCATATCGGCATGGTCTTCCAGCAGCCAAACCCGCTGCCAACGAGCAGTATCTTCGACAATGTGGCGATTGGCGCGCGGCTGAACGGCCTGGCCTCGGGGCAGGCGCTGAGCGATCTGGTGGAGCGGAGCCTGCGCCAGGCGGCGCTGTGGGATGAGGTGAAAGACCGCCTCAAGCTGCCCGCCGGGCGGCTCTCGGGCGGCCAGCAGCAGCGATTGTGCATCGCGCGCGCCATCGCGGTTGAGCCGATGGCGCTGCTGATGGACGAGCCCTGCTCGGCGCTGGACCCGATCGCGACGCTTCAGGTCGAGGACCTGATCCATGAGCTGAAAGACCGCTATACGATCGTGATCGTGACACATAATCTTCAACAGGCCGCGCGCGTCTCGGAGCGCACGATGTTCTTCCTCCAGGGGCGGCTGATTGAAGAGGATGACACGCAGCTCATCTTCTCGCAACCGAACCAAAAAGAGACGGAAGATTATGTGACGGGGCGCTTTGGATGAGATATTTCAGCCAGCGTGAGCGCGGCGCGGTGACGCCGCGAAAGAGCGAAGGAGTCGAGCGGTGATGATCCAGCGGGTAGACGAGCAACCGGCGGACGCCCAGCCGGTCGAGAGGCCAGCCGAGTCGAGAGTCAGCAAGTCGGGAGTCCGCCAGCGGTGAGTGCGATTTCGCCCATGCGAAGTCGTCGGCGCCGAGCGCCGTGCGTGAGGCGCCGGAGCCCATCAAGCTGCGCACGCGCGACCTGAACGTGTTCTACGGGGCGGCGCACGCGCTGAAGGATGTCACCGTCGCGATTCCCACCTGCCAGGTGACGGCGCTGATGGGGCCGTCGGGCTGCGGCAAGTCCACCTTCCTGCGCGCGCTGAACCGCCTGCACGATATGACTCGTGGCGCGCGCGTCACCGGCCAGGCGCTGCTGGACGGCGAGGATATCTACGCGCCGGAGATGGACATCATTGACCTGCGACAGCGCGTCGGCATGGTCTTTCAACGGCCCAATCCGTTTCCCACCTCGATCTTCGAGAACGTCGCCTACGGCCTGCGCATCAAGGGCGGACGCTCGCGCGCGGAGATCCGCGAGATCGTCGAGCGCAGCCTGCGCGACGCGGCGCTCTGGGACGAGACGAGCAACCGGCTCAACGCCAGCGCGATGGGGCTTTCCGGCGGCCAGCAGCAGCGGCTCTGCATCGCGCGCGCGCTGGCCGTCGAGCCGGAAGTGATCCTGATGGATGAGCCCGCCTCGGCGCTGGACCCCATCGCGACGCTGAAGATCGAGGAGCTGATTGACCAGCTCAAGCAGAAGTACACGATCGTAATCGTGACGCACAACATGCAGCAGGCGGCGCGGGTCAGCCAGTATACCGGCTTCTTCCTGTCGGGGCGCCTGATCGAGTTCAATCTGACGCCGGAAGTGTTCGCGCGGCCACAGGACAAGCGAACGGAAGATTTCATCACAGGACGCTTTGGCTGAGTGGGGCCTAAACGCGCCTAGCGGAGCCTGCTCGGTCGTCATGGGGAGCAGCGCGCCAGAGAGTGGAGACGAGAGACGATGACACGGAAGGCGTTTCACCAGGAGCTGCGCGACATCGAAGAGTCGGTGATCCAGATGGCGTCACTCGTCGAGGCGGAGATCGCGCAGGCGATGCTGGCGCTGAGCCAGCGGGATGTCAAGCTGGCGGGTGATGTGATCACCAAAGATGGCGACGTCAATGAGATGCAGCGGACGATCCGCAGCCAGTGCATCGCGCTGATGGCCTTGCAGGCGCCCGTGGCGCGCGACCTGCGCGAGCTGGTCACCGTGCAGCTGATCATCAACGAGCTGGAGCGCATGGGCGACCACGCGGTCAGCATCGCCAAGCAGTCCATGCGGCTGAAGGACTACGAGCCGCTGAGCCTGACCAGCGAGCTGGTGGATATGGCGAAGATCGTGCGCGAGCAGGTGCGCTCCTGCATCCAGGCGTTCGTGGATGTGAATATGCAACTGGCGCGCGAGATTTGCGCCAACGATGACGCGGTGGACCAGCCGTACCGCGCGATTCTGGCCGAGGTCATCAGGCTGATGTCGAGCGAGCCGGATAAGGTCGTCCCCGCGACCAGCCTGCTCTTTATCGCGCACGACCTGGAGCGCATCGGCGACCGCGTGACGAATATCGGCGAAGATGTCATCTATATGGTGACGGGCGAGATCGAAGAGCTCAATTAAGCGGCGGCGCCAGAGTCGCGGCCATGCATGGCCGGACTGGGTCGCGGCCATTCATGGCCGGCGCACGGACGGGGGCGTAACGCCATGTATGGCGCCGTCCGCGTGCCCCGGCCCTTCAAGGCCGGGAGCCAACCATGTGGCGGCGGGTAGCGGGTGGGAGCAAAGGATGTCTTTCCGTGGAACAGCGACCAATTCTGCTCGTCGAGGATGATGCCGCGCTGCGCGATACGCTGGCGTACAACCTGCGGCTGGAGGGCTACGAAACCCTGACCGCGGCGGACGGCGTGACCGGGCTGGAGCTGGCGCGCTCGCAGCCAGTGGCGCTGGTGATCCTGGACGTGATGCTGCCGCGGCTGGACGGCCTGGAGGTGCTGCGGCAGGTGCGCGCGCGCCCAGAGACGGCGCGCGTCCCGGTGCTGATGCTGACCGCGCGGGTGGAAGAGAGCGACATCGTCGCCGGCCTGGAGCTGGGGGCCGACGACTACGTGACCAAGCCGTTCTCCTGGAACGAGGTGCGCGCGCGGGTGCGCGCGCTGCTGCGGCGTGGCGCGCGGCAGGCGGCGGACAGCGCGGGCGCGGAGACCGCGGCGAAAAGCGAGCCGCTGCTGGCTGGCGACCTGGCGATAGACGAGGAGCGGCGCGAAGTACGCAAGGGCGAGCGGGTGATCGAGCTGCCCGCGCGCCTCTTCGAGCTACTCACCTACCTGGCGCGCCATCGCGGCATCGTGCTCACGCGCGGGCGGCTGCTGGAGCACGTCTGGGGCTACGAGTACGCGGGCGACACGCGCACGGTAGATGTGCATGTGCGCTGGCTGCGCGAGAAGATCGAGGACGACCCGGCGAATCCCCAGCTGATCCAGACGGTGCGCGGCGTGGGCTACCGCTTCAAAGGGTAAGGAACGGCGCGCGAGGGAAGCGCTATTGCTCAGGCGGGCCGGGCAGGATGCTCATGACGTCCTCGGGCGCGGGACTCCACGCAGGGGTGGTAGGCGTGCGAAAGCCCGTCCAGGCGGCGAGCAGTCCGGCGAAAAAGCCAGCGATCGACGCCGTGAGCAGGACCAGCAAGCCGCCCATCCCTCTGGTCAGCCAGCCGTACATGGGGCTGTATTGCGAGATGTCGCGCATCCAGACGGGAGCCTGCGCGATGTGGACGACCCTGGCCACACCGGCGAGCTGACCGAAGCCCATCAACACCCCCGCCAGCGCGCCCGTCAGCAGACCTGACACCAGCGCGTCGCCGGGGCGAGGATTGCGCCAGCCCAGCAGCGCGCCGATCAGCAGGCCACAGGCCATCGCCACGAGCGGCGCCAGCAGGGTGAAGACGCCCAAGTTCATGGCAAAGATCGCGGCGGCCCCTATGGCGCCCACGATCAGCCCAATCACGAACCGGCCCATGACACGCGCCTCCTCCCCTGGTGTAGCTGGCCGCGCGGCTCACTAATCATCATCATCGGGCGAGGCGCGCAGATGCTTCTCGCCATTGTAGCTCAGACGCAGCGGCTTGCCGTCGCGCACAGTCTCGATGTGCACCGGGCGAGACCAGATGCGGTAGACGTATTCGAGCGTCTTTTCGGCGTAGGGGATGTCGAGCTCCTGGCCCTCCTCGGCGTAGTGGCGCAGCATGAGCTCGGTGTTGCCGTTATGGTCGGCGTCCCAGACAACGATGTGCGGGATGCCATAGTTGGTCATGCTGGCCGCGAGGCCGTCGCGCACCTTCTCCCAGTCTTTCTCGACGATCACCCACTCATCCTCGACTTTGCGGTAGAGGTAGAGGTCGAGCTCCTCGACGAGGTCTTTGGTGAGGTAGTTGCGCAGCAGCGAGGCGTCGCTCTCGGTCTCGCGGACGGAGAAGAGCTGGGCGCGCCCCTGGCCGGGCTGGCGGCCCAGGCGCTCGCGCTCCTCCTGGGTGGGATTGTCCCAACGGCGCTCGATGTCTTCGAGGAGATGGTAGCCGAGGTGGTAGGGGTTCACGCGCATGCGCGACGTGGCCAGCACCCCTGCGTGCATCTGGGCGAAGGCGGTGTATTCGGCGTCGGTGAGGTCCATCTCGCGAGTGATGCGCGCGTGCCATAGGCTGGCCCACCCCTCGTTCGCGACCTTGGTGCGCATCTGCGGGACGAAATACAGCATCTCCTCGCGGACGATGAGCAGGATGTCGCGCTGCCACGGCTCCAGATTGGGGGCATGCTCGGCGAGGAACTTCAGCAGGTCTTTCTCCGGCTCGGCGGGGAAGCGGCGGTGCTTGTGGAGCGCGCGCTCGCGCTCCTCATCCTCGCGCTGGCGGCGCTGCTCGCGCTCGTCTACGCCCCAGAGGTCGTCGTATGGGCCGGCGGCGCGCTTGCGCTCTTCGCCCGGTCTCCTCCTCCGCCTTGGGCCGTGGCTTCAGCGTCACGTGCGGGTCGATGTGCTCTTCGATCGCCAGCACGGCGTCGAGGAAGCGCTCGACCTCGTCCTCGCCGTGGTCATATTCATACTTGCGGATGCGGTCGGCGCTGACGCTGACCTTGTCAATCATGTTGGGCGGCGTGGAGTGGAAGTAGACGTTGTTCTTGAAGAAGTCGGTATGGCCGAGGACGTGGGCGGCGACGACCATGTTCTGCAAGAGATCGTTCTGCTCCATGAGGAAGGCGTACGAGGGATTGGTGTTGACCACCAGCTCGTAAATCTTGCTCAGGCCGTAGTCGTACTCAGTCTTCATGCGGTAGTACGCCTTGCCGCGCGACCAGTGGCTGAAGCGGCCGGGCAGGCCATAGGCGCCGAATTCGTACATGATGGTGGCGGGGACAAGCTCAAAGTTGACCGGGTAGGGATCCAGCCCGAAGCGGCGAGCGATGCCCCAGATCTCGTCTATGGCGCGCTCCATCCGGGCAAGGTAGGCCTTGTCGGCTGTCGTGGAATCGGGCATGATAGGGGTCTCCTCCGGGGGCGCGCGCTAGGGCGTCGCGGGGGCCTGTTCGGGCGTG
>CAWEJL010000005.1:0-673765 GCA_963809385.1 uncultured Chloroflexia bacterium
ATACGCGTTGACTGCGCTGAAAGGATGGGTTACGATCAATCCGCCGGAGTAGGCATGGTCGAAGCTGGCGCCACAGTATCGCGGCGCCACCAGGACGGGGGACACATGGATCCCATCAAGGTGTTCGTGATGGCGATCTTGCAGGGAGTGACGGAGCTCTTCCCTGTGAGCAGCCTGGGACATATGGTCATTATATCGGGTATTTCTGCAGTGGAATGATACTTTGCAGAGCCCGACCTTTCTTCCACTGCTGGTTATGCTCCATCTGGGCACGTCGGTGGCGTTGTTGAGCTTCTTCTGGCGCGACTGGGTTGCGTTGCTACGCGGTGGCATGCGAACAGTCATCGCGGGTCGCTTCTCGCCTGATGTGGACCCAGATGGCGCAGGGCGGCAGCTCGCCCTGGTCGTGGTGGGGACGATCCCGGCCGGTATTGTCGGTCTGCTCTTTCAGCATATCCTGGAAAAAGGCTTCAGCATTCCAATTCTCGCGTCAGCGTTTCTGGTAGCCAACGGCGCGGTGCTGCTGGCCGGGGAACGGCTGTGGCGACGTCAGCGCATGCAGGAAAAACTTGTAAAAGAGCAGGCGCCGCAGTTTGGCGAGATCGGGCGCTCGATCAACGACATGACCTTCAAGCAAGCGGTAATCATCGGTGGCGCGCAGATGTTTGCGCTGATTCCGGGCTTCTCACGGTCTGGCCTGACGATGGTCGCGGGATGGCGAACGGCTTGAGCCACGAGGCCTCGGCGCGCTTCTCGTTCCTGCTGGCTACGCCGATTATCCTGGCGGCGGGAGTGCTGGAAATCCCGAAGCTGCGGGCGTACCCTCAGGAGTTGCCAATCGCGGCGGCGGGCGGCGTGGTGGCGGGCATCGCGGCGTATCTGAGCGTGCGGTTTCTGATGCGCTATTTCGAGACCAACCGGCTCGACCCATTCGCGTATTATTGCGTCATCGCTGGCACGCTGACGTTCGCCTACTTCGCGCTCCAGTTCTTCCACGTGATCCCGTAACTCAAGTCGTCCGCATTGCTCGATGCGAGGGGTAATTTGCCCTGCCGCTGGTCACAGAAAGAGGCGTTATCTCATGAAGTCTGCCTGGCTGATTGGCGGCGTTCTCGCCATTGTCTGCGCTGCGCTCGCTGTGTATTACCTGATTCCTGGGATCTATCACCCATTTACCTTCTCAGGCACACCGTACAGCCGTCATGTCACGCATGCGATTGTATTCGCTGGACTGGCCGTCGTTTCGATACTTGGCGGGCGCTTCGCGGCCAACGCGAACAAAGCGTAGGCTCCTTTCGTGCGCGGATTGCCTGAGTCCCACACTCTTTTCAGGCGTTCCGCGTTCGTGGTAGGATAAGGGTGTTGACGCTTCCTCGGAAGCGACGCCCGGCGATGAGGCTCGCCTTCAATCGTGACGCCACATATGGCATGTCACTAATGGCTTCTACTCCGCGCAGACCACACTGATAGTGGGGCGCGCTGTAGAGGCCTTTCTTTGTCTCTACAGGGTTCTTCTGAGTCATCGACCTGGAGGTATGATGCGGAAACTCTGGTTGACGCTGGCAGGTGGATTCTGCGGCGCCATCACCCGTTATGCGCTGAGCGCTCCATTGCTGAAACTCGCGTCGAGACTGCCGGACGCGCACGCGGCTTTTCCCTATGACATTTTGTTTATCAACTTGAGCGGCGCATTACTGCTTGGCCTGCTCTTCGGCCTCTTCGAGCATGGCGCTCCTATTTCGCCTGATGTCCGCCTGACGCTGGGAACCGGTTTTCTGGGGGCCTATACGACATTCAGCTCCTATATGGTTGGGACGGACCTCCTGCTGGCGCACGGGCAGACGCTTGCTGGAATACTTTACGTGGTTGGCAGCATGACGGGTGGGGTCACGCTGGCGTTCGTTGGCTTTCGCATGGCAGGCTTGGGTTGGGCGCGCTGGCGCGAGATGGCGAGCGCATCCGTCTCGGAGGAGTTGCTGGTGGATGGAGGCTGGGAGGATATGCCTGGTCAGGAGCCTGATGCTGTGACAGAGCGGAACGCGAGCGCGTCTCTGACCGCGAGCGCCGATGGAGAGCGGTGGTCGCGGTGAGTGGAGTGTTGATCGCGTTGGGGGTTGGGCTGACGGGGGCGCTGGGCGCGGGCGCTCGCTATTTGATGGTCGAATGGGTGGCGCGCTGGTGGCGAGGGCCGGTTCCGATCGCGACGCTCATTATCAATCTTTCGGGCGCCTTCGCTCTTGGTATCGCGACAACGGCGCTAGCGACGCCCGCGCAGCTACCGGCGCGACTCCTGATAGGTGTGGGATTTCTTGGGGGCTACACGACGTTTAGCACGCTCAGTTTCGAGACGTTGGCGCTTGCTAGGCGCGGTGAGGTGAGCTACGCCTGGCTGAACATCGGCGCATCGCTCGCCGGCGGCCTGATTGCGGCGGCGCTTGGGATGGCGCTTGGGTTGGCTTTATAGGCCTGAGGCTGGGTTATAGGCCTGAGGCAGGGTTATAGGCCTGAGGCAAGACTGAGGCAAGGGGCCAGCGCCTGGAATGCCAAATCAGGCATTCCAGGCGCTGGCCCCTTTGTGCGTAGTTTCCTGTTTTCTTATTCAGCGGCGGCTTCAGCGGCGACGCGTTCCGGCCAAAGCGTCTTCTCGCGTTCTGTTGCGATGCGACGCGCTGTCGCGATGAACTCCTCGAGGGGAATGGCTCCGAGGTTCTCATTGGAGCGTAGCCGCACAGCGACCGCTTCCGCCGCCGCCTCTTTGTCGCCAATCACCAGCATGTACGGGATTTTCTGGAGCTGGGCGTCGCGCACTTTGGCGTTCATGCGCTCTTTGCGCATGTCAACCTCCGCTCGCATCCCGGCCTCACGCAGCCGCCGCAGGACGCGCTCGGCATACTCGCCATGCTTCTCGTCAGAGATGGGGATGACCATCGCCTGGACGGGCGCCAGCCAGACGGGGAACGCGCCAGCGTAGTGCTCAATCAGGACGCCCATGAACCGCTCCGTGGAGCCCATGATCGCGCGGTGGATGATGGCAGGCCGGTGCGCCTGGCCGTCTTCTCCCGTGTACTCCAGCTCGAAGTTTTCTGGATGGAAGAAGTCGAGCTGGATCGTGGAGAGCTGCCACTCGCGGCCCAGGGCGTCGCGCGCCATCAGGTCCATCTTGGGGCCGTAGAACGCAGCTTCGCCCTCGACGGCGTCATAGTCCAGCGCTTTGCTGTCCAGCGCGGCGCGGAGGTCCGCGATGGCCGACTGCCAGATCTCGACGTTGCCGTGGTACTTCGTCGTGTCGCTGAGGTCGGGCAGTGAGAGGCGGACGCGGTAGTCCGTCAGGCCATACGTGCCCAGAATCTCGCGCACGAGATCAACGATCTTGCCGAATTCGTCCTGAATCTGGTCGTGACGCACAAAGATGTGGGAGTCATCTTGTGTGAGCGAGCGCACGCGCGTGAGGCCCGCCAACTCGCCCTGCTTCTCATAGCGGTAGAGTGTGGCGAACTCGGCGTAGCGGATCGGGAACTCACGATAGCTATGGCGCTGGGCCTTGTAGAGTGTGAAGTGCGACGGGCAGTTCATCGGCTTGAGCTCGAAACTGTTGTCTTCCTGCTCTTCCGCTGATTCCCCTTCGCGGACGTCCCGCTCTTCCTGCATCTTTGGGAACATCGAGTCGCGGTAGTGATACCAGTGCTTCGAGCGCTTGTAGAGCCGCACACGGGCGATGTTGCTCGTCCAGACGTGCTGGTAGCCGTGCGCCGTTTGCGTCTCGCGAACGTAGCTCTCCATCTCGTGGCGGATGATCTCGCCATTTGGCAGGAAGAGTGGAATGCCAGGGCCGACATCCTCACTGAATGTGAACAGGTTCAGCTCGCGACCCAGTTTGCGGTGGTCGCGTTTGCGGGCCTCCTCAAGTTGCCAGAGATATTGTTCGAGTTCTTGCTGCGTGAACCAGGCCGTGCCATAGACGCGCGTGAGCATGGGGCGATGCTCATCGCCGCGCCAGTAAGCGCCAGCGACGCGCATCAGTTTGAACACCCCGATCTGCCCTGTATTCTCGACGTGTGGCCCTCGGCAGAGGTCGAGGAACGGGCCTTGCTGGTAGATGCCAACCTGGGCGTCAGGCAGGTTCTCGATGATCTCGATCTTGTAGGGTTGGTCTTTCTCGCGGAAGTATTTCAGGGCTTTGGAGCGGCTCCACTTTGTCTGCGTGAACGCATGATTGGCGGCTACGCTCTGGCTCATCCGCTCCTCGATGGCGGGGAAATCTTCCGGCGTGAGAGCGCGCGGCAGCTCCATATCGTAGTAGAAGCCGTCCTCGATGGCTGGCCCGATGGCGAATCGCGCGCCGGGGAACAACTCCTGGATGGCCTCGGCCATGACATGGGCCGCGCTGTGCCGCATACGCTGAAGCGGCGTGTACTTTGTTGAAAGGTTGAGCTCTTCTTCGACGGACATGGTATAGCCTATTCTTTCATGACTCGCGCGGGCCGTTCGCATGCGCCGCGTCTGCGTTCAATAGTTCGATCAAGGCCCAGCAGTGGGCAAGGCGCGCCTCAGCATGCGGGGCGCGCAACGCGAGACGCAAACGCCTCGCGATATGTGGCCGCTGGTGGTCTAATGCGATCAGCGATGGGACGTGTGAGGGCGGGTGGCAGTTCTCCTGACTGGCGACGAGCGCCAGTAGACTACGGAGCGCGCCATCCAGATATAGCGCCGCGAGATCTGGATCATAAGGCAGCACGCGCTGGGCGTGTATGAGGTCAGCGATCATTGGCGCGTGTGACGCACCGGAGGAAACTGACTCGTTCGAGTGAATCGCCATGTGACGCCTTCATTTCGACAAGGGCGCCCAGGTTCTGAGCGCGGGGATGGTTTTGACGGGAGATGGAGGGCTGTGACGCCCGTGTGGGGATACGTGGTGCAGCCGCCAGCGGAATGCTGGCGGAATGCGCCTCCCCAGATGTGATTGTGATCCATCTTCCTAACCATCCTCAGGCGCGTCTAGATTCGCGCGGGCCAGCCGCGCTCATCGAAATCCGGCCAACAAAAAGCCCTCTCGTCCGATCTAGGGACGAGAGGGCGCAAAGACCTCCCGTGGTTCCACCCACGTTTCGCGCCAGCACGATGGAACTCCTTATGAGGTAGCAGCGCGTGGCGCGCTCGATGCCCGATAACGGGGGCGTCCGCAGCCATCTACGCGGAGCGCATTGCGCTCATTCGAAGGCCATCCAGAACGGGTGGTACATTCGCGCTTCACATCCCGTGTGTGGCTTTCAGCCGGTGGCCACAGATCTCTGTCGGGGGAAGGGCAAGGCATGTCCCGCATGTCGCATGCTTACGATGCATTCAACTGGTTGACGTACTGTATCACGGGTATGCCTCGTTCCGCAACCGGAGGGATGTGATCTGGGGTCAGTCCCAGATGGTTGGCGCGTTCGCTGTTTTGTCTGGGGCCATCGCGCGTGTATTGTGCCGGATTCGTGTCAGACTCTGCCTTGTTTGCGCTTCACGGGAGTGATTTGGGTGTTATCATGAAGCGCAAGTAGAACGGTATCTATTTCATCGTGAGGAACATTTCATCATGGATCAGCCCCGTCATCCGCTGGAGCTGCCGCCCTCCGCGCTCCGCCGCGTCACCGATCCGACCACACTAGGATTCGATACGACAGAGCGACTTATCGCGCCAGAGGCCATCATTGGCCAGGAGCGCGCGCGGGAGGCCATCGAGCTTGCGCTCGGGATCCCTGATGGACGCTATAATTTGTTTGTGATGGGCGTACCAGGAGTAGGGCGAACAGCGGCGACACTTGCGATGACGCGGGAGGCCGCGCAGGGGCGGCGCGTCACGAGCGATTGGGTTTACGTCCACAACTTCGAGCAGCCTGAGGAGCCAGTCGCGCTGGATCTTCCACCTGGGAGGGGACGTATCTTCTCCCGCGATGTGGAGACCTATGTCACCGCGTGCCGGCGTGAGTTGCGCCGCGCGTTCTCGTCAGAGGCGTATAGCCAGCGCCGTGAGGAGGCGCTCAAGCCGGTTGTCGGGCGGCGCGACGCGCTGCTGGAGGAGTTGCAGCAAGAGTCGCTTGCGCATGGATTCGCGCTCCAGGGTACCCCCGCGGGGCTGGCGATTGTGCCGCTCAAGCCAGCTGCGGAGGGTCATGCGGGTGAGCGGGAGGTGTATACCCCAGAGGAGTTCCAGGCGCTACCCGATGAGGAGAAGAAACGTTTCCAGGCGAACAATGGGAAAGTTGAGGCGGCGGCTGGACGCATCTTGCCACAAGTGCGCGTCACCGAAGAAGAGATGCGCGCTCTGGTGCGCGCAATGGACCACGATGTCGCTGACAACGCGATCCGTCATCTCTCAGAGCTGATCGCCGCGACATATGCCTCCTCGTCGGATGCAGTCCGGTTTTTCCGCTTGCTCCGAGCCGATATTGTTGCGCACGCGACCGTGCTGCGCGAAAGCGGCGGTGATACGCCAAATGGGGGCGGCGATTCGGGAGATGGTGGACCAGATGGCGCGCCGGAAGCGGCGAGCGAGCTGTCATTCGATGAGGACCTGCGCGAGCAGCCTTCGGTGCGCGCGCTGCTGCGTCGGTATAGCGTGAACGTGATGATCGCGCATCAGCCGAATGACACCGCGCCAGTGATCGAGGAAACGAACCCAACATACTCGAACCTGATGGGGCGGATTGATATTGGCATACGCGAGGGGCTGCCTTTCACCGATCACTTGATGCTACGCCCAGGGGCGATGCATAAGGCCGTTGGGGGGTATCTGGTGTTACAGGCGCACGACTTGCTTACCGCAAACCGCTCCTGGGAAGCGGTCAAGCGGATGGCGCGCTTTAGCCGCATCGAGCTGGAGAATGGTTCGATGACGGTTGGCTCCGCGCCGGGTGCGACGATTCGTCCGCAACCGATTCGCGCGGACGTCAAAGTGATTCTGATTGGGGACCCACTTACCTATGGCCTGCTGTCGGAATTGGACTCAGAGTTCCGGCAGATCTTCAAAGTGCGCGCTGATTTCGACAGCGAGATGCCGCGGGACGCTGTCGCTGAGCAGGCCTATGCGCAGATTGCTGGCGACGCGGTTCGCCAGCTGGGGTACCCACCATTCACGAGCGGCGCGGTGGCGCTGGTTATTGAAGAAGGCAGTCGATGGGCGGAAGATCAGATGCGCCTCTCCACAGAGTTGACGGATGTGGGCGATCTTTGCATGGAGGCTGGCTACTTCGCGAGGCGAGCGGGCGCGGCGACCACGGATGTCACGCATGTTAAATCCGCTATCGCGGCGCGTGAGCGCAGAGGCAATCTGTTTGCGGAAAAGACCGATGAAGCGATTCTAGATAAGGTCATCATGATCGCGACATCAGGCATGGTTACGGGCCAAATCAATGGATTGAGTGTGCGCGAGCTCCTTGGCCATCCATTCGGCGCGCCGACTCGCATTACCGCGCGCGTCTCCCCAGGTGTGGCTGGGGTCGTTACGGTCGAGCGCGAGACGGAAATGAGCGGCCCGAGCCATACAAAGGGCGTCCTGGTGCTGAGTGGTTATATGGCCGGACGTTTCGCCCAACAGTTTCCGTTGAGCCTGTCGGCCAGTCTATGCTTCGAACAGCTCTATAGTGGCGTGGACGGAGACAGCGCCTCCTCTGCCGAACTCTACGCGCTGCTCTCCGCTCTGGCGGATGTCCCCGATCAATCAGGCGCTGGCGGTGACGGGATCAGTCAATCAGCGAGGTGAGATACAAGCGATTGGTGGGGTCACGCAAAAGGTCGAGGGGTTCTTCCGCATCTGCAAGGCGCGTGGCTTGACAGGGGAGCAAGGCGTGCTCATTCCGGCGGTCAACGTGCGCAATCTGATGGTGCGTGATGAGGTGATCGAGGCGACGCGGGCGGGGCAGTTCCATATCTACGGTGTCAACACGATCGAAGAGGGCATCCAGATTCTTACGGGTATTCCCTTCGGAACGCTTACGGCCGATGGCCACTATCTGGCGGGTACGATAGCCGAGCGCGTGCTGGCGCGACTGGCGGCGTTCAGCGAGCGGGTACGAATGTATGGTCCGTTCAGGGGAGGGGATGGCGCAGGTGGGCGTCTGTGATGGTCGGACCCCGGCAATCGCTCACGTCCAGCGCAGACGGGATGCGTCTCCGGCGCTTGCCAGGCCCAGCGCCGCGAGCGCATGAGCGACACCGTGTTCGTTGGAGCTGGCGGTAATGGCGTGCGCTCGGC
Source organism: uncultured Chloroflexia bacterium (assembly GCA_963809385.1). GTDB lineage: Bacteria > Chloroflexota > Ktedonobacteria > Ktedonobacterales > JADMIN01 > JAKAIY01. Next base: position 8,234 of record CAWEJL010000005.1, read on the forward strand.
GCTTGAGTTCGGGCATCGCATTGGCCATTGCGATGCCCACTCCAGCCGCTTCAAAGAGTGGCAGATCGTTGTCGCCATCGCCAATCGCGACGATTTCCGACTGGGCGATGTTGAGGCTGCGCGCCAGAGCGCGCAACGCATTGCCTTTACTCACTCGTGGAGAGACGATCTCGACAAAATCGGCTGTGGTACGCATGACGGTTGCGCGCGCGCCTAGCCGGGCTGCGAGTTGATCGCGTAGCGGGGCAAGATGGGCGGGATCGCCAGTCATCAGAAGCTTTAACGCGGGGGGAAGCTGGTCATCTAGCCCTGCGACATGGTGGAGCGGTGGCTCGTGGTAGGCGGCAAGGATGCTGTCAAGACCACCAGGAGTGGCATCCGTAAAGATCGAGTTTGTGGTGTACCAGGCGAGCGCTTGGCCTGGCGCGCAATCCCGGACAGCCGCGATCGCGGCTTCGCGCGCTGCTCCATCAATTGGCCAGGATTGAAGCGCTTCGCCTGTCATCGCATCCATGAGCGCCGCGCCGTTACAGGTAATTTGTGGGCCGGTGAGATGGAGCGTTTCGGTCAGATCAGTGACTGAGGCGAGCAACTTGCCGGTGGCGAGGCAGACGTGCGCCCCGCGCTCTTGCGCCTGGTGGATCGCGTCACCCACCTCAGGAGCGAGGCGGTGCTGCGAGTCAAGCAATGTGCCATCAACATCGAGCGCTATGAGCCGGTACATCAGCACACCTCCAGAGTGGCAGGTCACGTAAGCGAAGCCACTTCGCGTTATGTCGTGGGTACAGAAGAAACCTGGCAAACGTTTTGCTACGTTGTCGTAGGAGCGATGAGCCAGGAGCTCCGTGCTCTCTCACTCACGATCTCATGCTGTCGCCCCATGAAGGAGGCTGCCATGCCCAGTGTCAACGCGGTGATCGCTGATCCTGTTGGCTTGCATGCGCGTCCCGCCGCTGATTTCGTCAGGGTCGCGAATACCTTCGCATCCACGATTACCGTCACGTGCGCCGGGAAGAACGCCAACGCTAAGAGTATTCTTCAGATTATCTCACTCAACGTGCGTCAGGGAGCGATCGTGACCTTAACGGCGGACGGCCCAGACGCGGATGACGCGCTGCGTTCGCTTGCCGCGTTGCTCGAAGCTACAGCCTCTGGCGCCTGAGAAGCGATTCAAGGAAGAATTCCAGGCAAATGTCCTGATGCCCCTTGCTAACATTTCCACAAGGCTGTATGATTAGAACGTAAGTTCTATACCTCGTCTACGCGATGAGGATGTAGAGACGCGATTCGCGTGACCGAAAGGGGCGAGACTCATGGCTCGGGTGCTTGTCGTTGACGATGACGCCGCGATTCGCCAGTTATTGACATTCGCTTTCACGATGGAAGGGCACACCGTTGAGACGCTGGCCGACGGGCGCGGGGTCGTCGAGGCGCTCCGCGCGTCGTCCGAACGGGTTATTGTGTTTATGGATGTCATGATGCCTCATATGGATGGGCTGGAGGTCTGTCGCCAACTGATGGAAGAGCCCGCGTTGCTGTCGCGGCACGCGGTTGTGCTGATGTCCGCGGGATTGACCCCAGGTGCGCCACTGCCGCGGGCAGTGCGGGAGACGCTAGTCCAAGCCATTCAATCTGGAGCGCGCGCTGCTCATGGTCGAGCGGCTGGGCGCCCAGCCCTCAGCGCTTGTCGCGAACGAGGCGCCGCCGGTGGGTGTGGGCGCCCCGGTTTCGGACGGTATAGCGTAGGCGCGCGCTACGACTCGTTCACCTCGTCCAACGCGGCGTGCAATTCGGCGGCTCGCTCCGCGGCCTCCTCGGCTTCCTCGGTACGACCTGACGCCAGCAATGCTTGCGCTAGCGTCTCGTAGCCAGTCGCGAATTCGGTTTCGAGCGCGACCGCCGCCTCAGCCATATCTACCGCCTCGGTGGCGCGTCCGCTGGCCAGGTAAGCGCTGGCGAGGTCGTTGCGAGCGCCAGGATTGAGTGGGTCAAGCTCGACGGCGCGCTCGAAGGCAGCTATCGCTTCGTTGGTCTGCCCCAAACCTTCAAACGCTGAAGCCTTTTCGTAGGACGCTTCCGGGTCATCAGGAAAGCGCTCGATGAACTCCTGTGCGGCTTCGAGCGCTTCGGCGTGCCGTCCCGCAAGATTGAGCGACGCCGTCAGGCCGCTGTACGCTTCCGATCAATGGGTCGTCATCATCTGGCGAATCGATGAACTGATGGATGCAGCTCGCGGTAGATCGCGATTGCTTCATCGTAACGTCTGGGCCTCGCGCAGCGTCTCCGCTTGATTGAAGCGGGCGCTCGTGGCGTCGGGATTGAGATGCAGGGCGTGATTGTAGGCGTCTATCGCGCCGACTCAGATCATCCATTTCCTGACGCCAGTTTGCCAGTCGCTCCCAGGCTTCGATGTCTTCGGGAGTGAGTTCTGTGACGCGCTGCCAGGTTGCGGTGGCTTCTTCCGCATCGTTCATTGTTTCGTGAACCAAGGCCAGGGTCTCGTAGGCGGTTGGCTCAGTAGGCGCGAGCGCGACCATCTGATTGGCCAGGTTGAGCGCGTCCTTTTCGCGATGCGCCATGAGGTAGGCGTCACATAGACGCTCGTAGCGGTCAAGGTCGCGGGAATGCTCATCCACTTCGCGCTCAAGCTCAGCGATGTGTTCCGCCTGCCTGGTGGTTTCGTCACGCGTTTCGCGCAGACGCTCGGCGGCAAGCGTATTATCGGGGTTCACGATCTGCGCCTGTCGGTATGCGAGCGCCGCATCATCGAAAAATCCCAACTCCAGGTAGAGATCGCCGATGTTTGTATAGATCTCGTCATCGCTATTATCGAGTTCGATCGCGCCTCGAAACGCTTCGAGCGCGTGCTCTTCTTCGCCGAGCTCACGATAGAGGTGGCCGAGATTTTTGTACGCCTCGATCAAGCCTGGGTCGAGGTAGATGGCGCGTAAATAGGAAAGGACGGCTTCATCCGTATCGCCAAGCCGTTGGCGCGCCAGCGCGAGATTGTAGCGCGCGTTGGCGTTGCGCGGCGCGGTTTTCACGGTTCCGGCGAACGCCTCTTCGGCGGCGTCGTAGTTTCCCGACGCCGCCGCATCAAGTCCACGACGCATGGATTCGGACGCTTCTTGATTCAAAACGGTCTCAGCCGCGCTCGGCGGCGGCATCGCGCGCTCGGATTGCGGTTGATTGTCGGTTCGCCCGGCATCCTCAGCCATGTGGAATCGCTCCTTCCAGGAACTACAGGTTGATGGTGTAGCTTGGTGAGCCAGACAGCGCGCTGGGACAGGCTCAGCCGCAGCCGCGCGCTGTCCGGTCACGCGCCAGATTACATCGCCGCCAGAGAGGCGTCTAGCGTCTCGATCGCTTCATCAATCTCCTCGCTGGTGATGATGAGCGGCGGAACGAAGCGAATAGTCGCCGGTCCCGCGCTGGTGATGAGCAATCCGTGTTCGAGCGCGCTGTCCATTACGTCCTGCGCGCGAGGCTCGGCGAGGTCAAAGGCGCGCATGAGGCCGAGGCCGCGCATCCCGCTGATGGTCGTGTGTCTGGTTCCTAGCTCGCGCAGCTTGCCATCGAGGTATTCTCCCATTTGGGCGGCGTGAACAACGAGGTCGTCGGCCTGAATGGTACGCATCGTCGCTGCGCCAGCTGCGCACGCGATTGGATTTCCACCGAACGTCGTGCCGTGGTCGCCAGGCTCAAAGATGTCGGCGCGTGGCGCGGCAAGCATTGCGCCAATCGGTACGCCACCGGCGAGGCCTTTCGCCATCGTCACGATGTCGGGGCGGATACCCATGTGTTCCCAGCTAAAGAACTTCCCTGTGCGTCCCATGCCTGCCTGCACCTCGTCGCAGATCAGGATAAGGTTCTGCTCGTCGCACCAGGCGCGCAGACCTTGCATATATTCCGTTGACGCGGGATAGATGCCGCCCTCGCCCTGAACGGCCTCGATGAGCACTCCGGCGGTCTTTTCGGTGGTTGCGGCCTTGAGCGCGTCGAGATCATTGAACGGGACTTGGCTGAATCCATCGGGTAGCGGCTGCCAGGTGTCCTGATACTTTTTCTGGCCCGTCGCGGCTGTGGTCGCCAGCGTGCGCCCATGGAACGAGCGGTCCATGCTGATGATTCCATAGGCTCCACCACGATTCAACCGGCCATACTTGCGCGCCAACTTGATAGCGCCTTCATTGGCCTCAGCGCCGCTATTGGAAAAGAAGGCGCGCATGCCGCCGCTGACGTTGTAGAGCAACTCAGCGAGCTCGACCTGCCGCTGGTTGATGTAGAGATTAGAGACGTGCACGAGCTGCTGCGCCTGATCGCAGATCGCTTTGACGACCGCTGGGTGCGCGTGGCCGAGAACATTGGTGGCGATGCCGGCGACCAGATCGAGATAGACTTTGCCATCGGCGTCCCAAACGTGGACCCCCTCGCCGCGTGTCATGACCAGGTTGCGCTTGAAGGTGCTCTGATAGTATTTGTGCTCTCGCTCGACCCAGTTCTCTGAACCGCTGGTTCCCGTCGTGGACGTCGCAGGCTCGGTGGATGTCATGTGCTCTCTCCCTCCGCGCGTTAGCGTGTGTATGTCGTGTTTTCGTCAATGTAGCCGTGAGTCAAATCGCAGCCCCATGCTGTCGTTTCCGCCTGCCCTGCGCCAAGGTCTACCTGAACGAGGACTTCAGCGCCGCTGACCGCGCGCTTGGCAGCCGCCTGATCGTACGCTACTGCTATGCCGTCGCGCACGATTTGCGTATCCCCGAGCTGAATGGCGATACGCTCGTGATCGAAATCCGCGCCACTGGCGCCCAGCGCGGCTATGATACGGCCCCAGTTTGGGTCGCCGCCCGCCACCGCGCACTGCCAGAGCGGCGACGATGTCACCGCTCTGGCGGCTTTGCGCGCATCACTTTCAGTGGCGGCTCCCTGAACGCTCACGGTCATGAGGCGGGTAGCGCCTTCGCCATCGCGAGCGATCTCACGGGCGAGGTAGCGCGTGACGTGCCGGAGCGCGGCGGTAAATACTTCGGCGTCAGGCGCGCCGTCATGGAGCGGTTCGTTGGCAGCCGCTCCATTGGCGAAGAGCAGGACCGTATCGTTCGTGGACATGTCACCATCGACGCAGATCATGTTGAAGGAGTCATTCACGGCGCTGAGTAGCTGGCGTTGGAGCCATTCTCGCTCTACCGCGGCGTTGGTCGTCAGGTAGCAGAGCATCGTGGCCATGTTAGGGTAGATCATGCCTGCGCCCTTGGTCGAGCCACCCAAGCGGATCGTCTTCCCCGCGACCTCGAACTCGACCGCGATGGTTTTGACGCGCGTGTCTGTGGTGATGATGCCTTCGGCGAAGGCGTCCCCTCCGCCGCTCGCGACTTCGACTCCGCTGATACCCGTCTCGATCTTGTCCATCGGCAACAAGCGCCCGATGATACCGGTTGAAGATACCATGACAAGATTGGGGTCAATGCCCAGCTTGGCCGCCGCTAGCTCGGCCATGCGCCGCGCGTCGCGCATGCCCTGCGCGCCGTTGGAGCAGTTGGCATTACCGCTGTTGACTACGACGGCTTGCGCGACTCCGCCGGTTGCGGCGAGATGCTCTTTGCAGAGGATGACCGTGTGCGACGCGGTACGGCTGGTGGTGAATGTGCCGGCGGTCACACACGGAGTGTCAGCGACGAGCATCGCGAGGTCTGGTGTACCATCCGCGGATTTAACGCCGCACGATACACTGCCAGCGCGGAATCCTGGCGCGGCGGTCACTCCGCTGTCAACGAGACGGACGCCAGCGGGAAGATCGCGGGACATCAACTCTGGAAAATCAGGCACGGGGAATGGCTCCTCTTCGAGCGGCACGCCATATCGGCGTCACACGAGGCGGCCTGCTGAAGAGGACGGTTGGCGAGGGATACGTTCACTTCGAGCGGCGCCACAAGCCAGACTATTGTATCCCCCCGTGAGGAGCCGCCGCAACCGCTCCTGATGCGGCTTCACGCGTTTCGAGGTGGCTTGCCAATGGGGCATGGCTATGTTACACTCGCTACGTTATGCGCTTTGGCGCATCCGCGTCTGAGACAACCTGCATGGCACGTGGGTGGCTTACCGCGTTGCTCGGGATCCCCAGGCGAGCGCTTTTGTAGGCGCGCCAGCCGTTTTTACTCCCCACCGATTCTGGCGCGGGCTTCTCCCTCCCAGGTTTCGTGTGTGGCCATACGGCGGCGCGCGCCACGTGTTGGCACGTTCGCGTGGCCCTGCGTCAACGCAGCGCAGCGTTGTCTGGTACGTCCAGATAATCAGGAGGGCAAAGGCACTCGTGAACAGTACCATGTGGTGGTTGGCCATCCCCATCGGGGCAAGCCTGCTCGCCGTGGCTGTGGCTATTAGCTTGGCGCGGTGGGTGACGTCCCAGGACACTGGCACCGCTGAAATGCGCAAGGTATCAGACGCTATTTTTACCGGCGCGCAGGCGTTCTTGAGCCGGCAGTATAAGACGATCACCATTCTCGCGGCTGGCGGCGCGGTCGTAATTGGCGTTGTGCTGGCGATGTTGACCGCACTGAGCGCGCCACACGCGACGGGAATTAATAGCCCGCTTGGCGTCGGTGTCCGCACGGCGGCTTCATTTCTCTTTGGCGCGTTCTGTTCCGGGCTTTCTGGCTACATCGGCATGCAGGTGGCGGTACGAGCGAACATTCGTACAGCGAGCGCAGCGCGCCGTGGCCTGGGTGACGCGCTCATGGTGTCGCTGCGTGGTGGGGCCGTCTCTGGGTTCTTCGTGATCTCGTTGAGCCTGCTCGGCGTAACCCTACTGTACCTCATCTTCGCGCGCCCTAACTGGGCGCGACTGGTGGCGCCGACAGATATTGTCGGATTCGGCTTTGGCGCGAGCTTTGTGGCGCTCTTCGCGCAACTCGGTGGTGGTATCTATACCAAGGCCGCTGATGTGGGCGCCGATCTGGTGGGTAAGGTCGAGGCCGGCATCCCGGAGGACGATCCGCGCAACCCGGCTGTGATCGCGGATCTCGTTGGTGACAACGTGGGTGACTGTGCTGGCCGCGGCGCTGATATCTTCGAGTCCACCGCTGCCGAGAACATTGGCGCCATGATTTTGGGCTCGGCGGTCGCGATCACTCTGGCTGGAGTCGGAGGCGCGGCGACCGCGCGTGTGGAGTGGGTCATTTTCCCGCTCGTCGTTGTGGGGCTGGGCATTCTCTGCTCGCTGGTTGGGCTGGCGATGGTGCGCAAGAGCGCCGTAAGAGAGCCTGGCCAGGCGGGCGGCCGTGATCCTGGTGAGATTGCGCTGGGGCAACTCAACGTCGGCTACTATACGACGGCTACGCTTTCCGCGATCGCCATCTTTGGCGCGTCGTATTTCCTCCTCTCGCCAGTAACTGACAAATGGTGGGCGTTTGGGCTCGCTGGCTTGGTCGGTATCGCGAATAGCATCGCGTTCGTGTTCATCACGCAGTACTATACGTCCGGCACATTCCGGCCCGTGCGTGAGATTGCCAACGCCGCCCGCACAGGCCCAGCGACCGTGATCATTTCCGGCATTGCCATCGGCTTCGAGAATACGGCGCTGCCAGTGCTGGCGATCAGCGCGTCGCTCGGCCTATCCTACTTCCTCGGCACGCTCACCAACATCGGCGTGACGGGTGTTGTGAGTACTGGTGGCATCTACGCCACAGCAGTGGCGACGATGGGCATGCTGATGAGCGCGGGCTATATCCTGGCGATGGACACGTTCGGCCCGATCACCGACAATGCTGGAGGCATCGTCGAGATGAGCAACCAGCCGGAGTCGGTGCGCGATATTACCGACGCGCTTGATGGCGTTGGCAACACGACCAAGGCGCTGACGAAGGGCTACGGTATTGGCTCCGCCGCGCTGGCGGCCTTCCTGCTCTTCAGCGCGTATCTGGATATCATCTACCAGTATCGCCACTCGGTGTCGGCTTATTCGGTGAACCTGGCCAACCCGCCCGTGTTCGTCGCTGCGCTGATTGGGGCGATGTTGATCTTCCTGTTCAGTTCCTTTGCGATCCGGGCTGTTGGCTCCGCCGCGCAGTCCATGATCGAGGAAGTTCGCAGGCAGTTCAAGGCGAATCCGAAAATCATGCTGGGTGAGGAGGAGCCGGACTACGCCAGTTGCGTAGACATCAGCACGTCCGCAGCGTTGCGCCAGATGATCGTGCCGGGTGTGTTGGTGGTCGCCACACCAATTCTCATCGGTGTGGCGCTGGGCCCGGAGGCTGCCGCTGCGCTGCTGATGGTCGGAACGATCGCTGGCATCCTGATGGCGCTGTTCATGAACAATGGCGGCGGCGCGTGGGATAACGCCAAGAAGTACATCGAGGCGGGCTTCCTGAAGGACGAGAAGGGCAATAAGCTGGGCAAGCGGTCCGCACCGCATGAAGCCAGCGTCGTGGGCGACACGGTGGGCGATCCGTTCAAGGATACCGCCGGTCCGTCGCTACACGTCGTGATCAAGCTGCTCAGCACGATCACGCTGGTGATGGCGCCGCTCTTCCTGGCTTTGCATCACTAATTCTCGACGCTTACTGAACGAGCGCAAATGCCGCCGGTCTGGTGTAGACTCTACACGGACCGGCGGCATTTGTTTGTCGTGAGCGTGGTGAGCATGAACGAGCATGGACGGGAAGGCTTGGCGATGCGACGAAAGTGGTCGGTGAGCAGTGTTTGGGGAGCGCGCGCGATGCTGGCGCATTTCACGGTGTGTCTGGCGCTGGTCGCGTGCGCGGCTCCTTCCGCCACAGTTAGCGGCGGCTCCGACGGGAGCGCGACGAGCCAATGTTCCGGTGCGGGGTGTGGCGCAGCGCCAACCGGAGCAGGCGCGACAGGGCTGGGTGTCTTCGTCGAGCCTGATGCGGGTGAGACGCCCGTGCTGCATGCCATCGAAGGGGCGCAGCGGTCAGTGTGGGTGGAAGTCTATCTGCTGACGGACCGCAACGTTATCAACGCACTCGAAGACGCTGCCAATCGTGGGGTGGATGTGCGCGTGCTGCTGGAATTGAACCCGTATGGCAGTGGATCTACCTATTCTCAGCAAACGCTTCAGGAGCTTCAGGCGGCTGGGGTGAAAGCGGAGGGAGCTGATCCGGCGTACCATTACACGCATGAGAAGGCGATCATCGTGGATGGCGCCACACTGGAGGTTCTGACCGCGAATCTTACCAAGTCGGGTTTGGGCGGCAGCTCGTACAACAAGAACCGTGAATATGGCATTATTGACACTAACACTACGGACGTTCAGGAGGCGATGAACATTTTCACCGCTGACTGGCAGCGGACGGAGCCAACGCTCACTGATCCCAACCTGGTTGTGAGCCCAGTGAACGCGCGCGCCCGGCTGTCGGCGTTCATCACCGGAGCTAAGAGCTCGCTGCTGGTGGAGGATGAAGAGATGTACGATCAGCAGTCAGAGGATGCGCTGATTGCCGACGCTCAGCGCGGCGTCGATGTCGAGGTCATCTTGCCACAACCGAGCGGCTCATCGGGCGTGGACGCGGATGTCACGAGGCTGCTGCGCGGCGGCGTGCATGTGCGCTACATCTCAACGGTCTACATGCACGCTAAGCTGATGATCGCTGACGGGTCGCGCGCAATCGTTGGATCGGAGAACTTTTCCGCCAACTCGCTCGACGACAATCGCGAGCTTGGGTTGCTGATCGCTGATTCGAGTGTCATCAGGACACTTTCCCAGACATTTCGGCAGGATTGGGGCGACGCGCAAGACGCGGCCTAAGTTAGGTCTATCGTGAGAAAGTGAGGCGAGCGATGATTCTAGAGATTGCGCAGTATACCGCTCAGCCGGGGAAAGCTGAGGAGTTCCAGGCTGGCTTGCTCAAAGGCGCGGAGATCATCCGCCGCGCGAAGGGGTGCCGCTCAGTGACGCCTCGCCGGCAGATCGAGGATCCCAGCAAGTTCATCGTGACGATCGAATGGGAAACGCTCGAAGACCATACCGTCGGTTTTCGCGGTAGCCCGCAGTTCACGGAATATCGCAGTCAGCTCGCTGGACTGTATGTGGAGCCGATTGTCGCGCTGCATTATGTGGTGATTGGCGGCTAGAGAGCGGACGTGGCGCTCTGGAAGAGATACTCGGCGACATCGCAGATTGGCTCATAGCCTATCTGCTGATAAATATGGTTCGACGTAGGATTCGCCAGGTCGGTGAAGAGGAAGCAGAACTGGCGGCCCTCATCGAGCAGACGCTGACTGGTCTGGGCGACCAGCGCGCTGGCATAACCGCGTCCTCGTAGGTTTGGTGGTGTGTACACCGGCCCTATGCGGATGCCGTGTGCCGTGCGGCGTAGGAGAGCCATAATCCGGTAACGGATACTGGCTGCCCATCCTCCCAGAGATACATGCCACCAGGACCCTGTTCGCAGCCTCCTGTCAATCATTCCGTCAACGCTCGATACTTCTTGACCAAGGGCTTCGCGCATGAAGTCGCGCAGCCAGACGCGCAACAGGTCACGGTCGCTCTCTTCGATGTGGCGCATCGCGCCAGATGTTGGGCGCGACCACTGGACTTGGCGCAGGCGGTAGATGCGCTCGCGCACATCCGCCTGGTGACGATCCCCTGTGCGCGCGCTCCATGCGCGAGCGAACGCTTCGGCCAGCCCTACTGGCGCATGGACTCCGGGCAGCGTTCCGCATGCCTCGCGCGCATCGCTGACGAGCGCTTGAAAGGCAGCTGCGGCGTCGGAGCCGTTCGCGAGCAGCGAGAGTACGATATTCTGCGGCGGTGTTTGAATCGCTACTAACGCGATTCTCCCGTCTTCCTCCTCTACGCAAGCCAGATACGGCGGCTCGCTGAGGAATGATGGGTCCTGTTTGCTATTGGACAGGATGCCGATAGGCAGGCAGTGCTCAGCCTCATGAGCGAAAAGGTAAGACTCGACGCGCGCCGCGAAGGAGGTGCGATCGGTGTAACGGGTGGCATGCATTGATCTTGGTCTCCTTCGCGGCGCAGCGCGTTCAGAGCGGAATATTGCCGTGCTTCTTGGGCGGCAGCGTGTCGCGCTTGTTCTTGAGCATGTCGAGCGCGACGATCAATTTCTCACGTGTGTGCCGGGGTTCAATAACCTCATCCACAAAGCCGCGAGCGGCGGCGACGTAGGGGTTAGCGAACTTTTCCTGGTAGTCGGCGACCAATTCCGCGCGGCGCGCTTCGGGATCGCTGGCGCGGGCTATGTCGTCTTTGAAGACGATGTTGACTGCGCCATCTACGCCCATTACGGCGATTTCGGCGGTGGGCCAGGCGTAGTTGATGTCGCCGCGAATGTGCTTGCTGCTCATGACGTCGTAGGCGCCGCCGTAGGCCTTGCGCGTGATGACGGTGACTTTGGGGACCGTCGCCTCGCAGTAGGCGAAGAGCAGCTTCGCGCCATGCCTGATGATGCCGCCATGCTCTTGGGCCAGACCAGGCAGGAAGCCTGGCACGTCCACCAGCGTGACGATGGGAATGTTGAAGCAGTCACAGAAGCGAACGAAGCGCGCCGCCTTGTCGGACGAGTTGATGTCGAGCACGCCCGCGAGGACGTTTGGTTGCTGAGCGATGAATCCCACAGGCTTGCCGTTGAGGCGCGCGAATCCGACGACGATGTTGCGGGCGAACTGCTCCTGCACCTCGAAGAACGATCCCCGGTCGGCGACCGCGCGGATGATGTCCTTCATGTCATAGGGCCGGTTAGGATTGTCGGGGATGATTGTATCGAGCGCCTCATCGGCGCGGGTGATGGGGTCATCCGTGGGAATGGCCGGCGGATCACCCATGTTGTTGGAGGGTAGGTAGCTCAGCAGCGCTCGAATCTGCCGCAGAACCTCGACCTCACTCGGCGCCGCGAAGTGGGCCACGCCGCTGGTCGCGTTATGGATGGTAGCGCCGCCAAGCTCGTCGAACGTGACATCCTCATGGGTGACGGTCTTGAGTACGTTTGGGCCGGTGACAAACATGTGGCTCGTGCCTTCAACCATGAAGATGAAGTCGGTGATGGCGGGTGAATAGACCGCGCCACCCGCACATGGCCCCATGATGGCGGAGATTTGCGGAATCACGCCGCTCGCTAGTGTGTTGCGCAGGAAGATATCCGCATAGGCTCCAAGGCTGACGACGCCCTCCTGAATGCGGGCCCCGCCAGAGTCGTTCAGCCCGATGACAGGCGCGCCGTTCTTCATCGCCAAATCCATGATCTTGCAGATTTTTTCGGAATGCGCTTCGGATAGGGAGCCACCGAAGACGGTGAAATCTTGCGAGAAAACGTAAACTAGCCGCCCGTCAATCTTGCCATACCCGGTCACGACGCCATCACCGAGGATGCGCTGGTCTTCCAGCCCAAAGCCGGTGGCGCGGTGAGTGGCGAACATATCGAGTTCCTGGAATGAGCCGGAGTCCACAAGGAGCTCGATGCGCTCGCGGGCGGTCAGCTTTCCCTTTTTATGTTGCGAGGCGATGCGCTCAGCGCCCCCACCCTGCAGCGCCTGCTCTTTCAGCCGCCGGAGCTCTTCGATCTTCTCGCGGGTAGTTTTCACGGACTTTCACTCCTCATCGAGTCGCAACGTCACCACGCGCTGGCGTGGAGTGTGTGCGGATTGTTCGGTTTGTAATGCCAATTGTTGGCGGTTCACGCGCCTTCAACTGAGGCGGTGTCCTCTCGTTGGACAAGCTCCACGAGCACACCAAAAGCGCCTTTGGGGTGGAGGAAAACGCCACGCCCCTCAGCGGTTTTGCGTGGCGTGGTGTCCAGCACGCGCGCGCCTTGCGCTTGTAGGTCCGCGAGCGCTTGCTCGATATCTGGCACTTCGAGGCAGATATGGTGCAGTCCGCCACCATGATTGGCGAGGAAGCGCCCTACCCCGTTCTCTTGGCTGGTCGGCTCCAGCAACTCGATCTGGCTGCCGTTCTCGCCACCCAGCGAGAGAAACGCTATACGGACGCCTTCGCTGGGGAAATCAACGATGCTGGATGGCATAATGCCGAGCGTATCACGATAGAAGGTTAGCGCATCATCCAAACTGGCGACGACAATCGCGACGTGGTCTATGCGCTTCACGGCGCTAGTAAGCATCGCGCCACTCTCCTTTGATCTTCGGTTTCGCTGTATCCTACGTCTGGCGCGAAAAGCGCGTCAAGGCGAGCGAGCGCGCGTCGCCAATCGAGCGCCTGTGTACGCGCCGTCTTTCTGGAGGCGTGTGGGAAAGGGCTGGCTAGCGTATGACCAGAATCCGTGTTGGAACGGCAAGCTGGACCGATCACGATCCATTCTATCCGCCTGAATATACGCGCGCGGACATGCGCTCGCGTCGCATCGAGTATTATGCGCGCTTCTTCTCGGTCGTTGAGGTGGACTCGACCTACTATAGCTTACAGCCAGCACGAAACTTCACGCTGTGGGCGGAGCGCACGCCATCTGACTTCATCTTCGATGTGAAGGCCTATAGCGAACTGACGTGGCATTACCGCGATGAGCGGGGCAAAGGGCAGCCGCCACAAAGCGACACCTTCGCGCGTTTCAGTGAGATGATCCAGCCGTTGCGAGACGCGGAAAAGCTGGGAGCTATCCTTTTCCAGTTCCCACCCTGGTTCACTTTTTCAGATGAGGGGCTGGAGTATCTGGGCATCATGCGCGAGTCGTTGCCTAATGATACGATCGCGGTCGAGTTCCGCCATCGCTCCTGGCTTGAAGGAGAAAACGTATCGCGCACGCGGGAAGCGCTGAGCGCCGCGCGGCTTGCGTACTGCGCGGTGGATGAGCCGCAGGTAGGATCAGGCTCTGTGCCGCCCGTCGCGCTCATCACCGATCCGAGCTTCTCGATGGTGCGGTTTCACGGACGGAATCGGGCGACGTGGTATGGGAAGGGCTTGACGAGTAGCCGCCAGCGGTATGACTACTTGTACTCGCCTGACGAACTGAAGCCCTGGGCTGAGCGTATCCAGCGGATCGCTGAACGGCTGACGGGAAGCGAAGTCCATGTGATTGCCAACAACAATGCCAGTAATTACGGCATCGTCAATGCGCTCGATCTACAGGACTTGCTCGGCCAGCCAATAGGCGGCGGGCAGCCCCTGCCAGAGGGTGTCCTCGCGACCATTCGTGAGCGCGCTGGACATGATGAGAGCGGGAAAGCGCCGCGCACGGGACCGTCATTATGGCCGGAGGATGAATAAGAGCAGCGTCAGACGCTTACATGGCTGCGATGGTAGAGCAGATAGAGCATGAGCGCCTGTCGGTAGTCGGCGGTCGTCGCGTGACCTTGAGCCGTCACCCGGTCGGTTAGCGCAAAGACACCCTCCGCGATACGCAGGTCGGCCTCGTCCACGAATCCCGACCGCCGCAGCTCATCGAGTACGCTCGCCGGGTCACCACCGTGGCCCGGCAATCCGTAGCTGCGAGCGGCAAGGCGGACATACGCCTCGAGTTGATAGCGCAACTGCCAGAAGATAAGTTGATCGCCGTGCGCATCCGCAGGCGCCACGATGGGCATAGAAGCCGCAGCGGGCGGAGGGCTCGCTACGGAGCGAGGTGGTGGTTGAGGCGCCGGTTGCATGCGCACGGGGGCTGGCTGAGCGGGCGGCGATTGGGCGGGTCGGTTGAGCGCGGGCGCCTCCGGCTCCATGTCGCCAAGATATGCTCCGTAGAGATTGAGCAGGTCTGGCGGCAGTTCTCGCATCGGCGCTTGTTCGCTGCTCTTGGCGCGTGGCGGCGCTACGGACGCGAGCGGGCCGGTGGGTTGGTCCGCGAGATCGGCGGGGATGGCAGGGGAACTCGCGCGTGGGTTTGCCCCGAAGGGCGCAAATGGGGCTATGCCAGGAAGCGAAGGAGGGCCGCTAACGACGGGCGCGGCTACCGTCGCGTCGGCAGGCGCGCTCTTCAATGCCTGTGGTGCGGCGCTACCTGAGGCGACACGCTCTGGCTGTCGCATGGCCGCTTCGAGTAATCGGCTGCTGTGATCAGTATCAGAGGCGGAGTGGCGTCCACCGCGTTTGGAGGAAGCCCAGGAAGCGGCCTGCCTCCGGGTTCCGAAGTCGCGCTCGCCGCCGCTTAGATGCGCGACAAAGCGGCGGTGTGTCTCGCTGGTGAGGCGTAGCGCCTGGGCGCGCATGACGGGCAAATAGCGGGCGGCGTTCGCCGTGGTCAGCGACGGGTTGACCTCCAGGTAGCGGAGGATGAGTCGCTCGATGAACCGTCGTGTATCTGGCGATGAGGGCGATGCGCGCTCGATGGGCGCAAAGTTGGCTGAGCCTATGAACTGTTCGATTTCGGCGACTTTCGCGCGGTCAATAGGGCGTGAGCGGAGCTTGCCCGTGCGAAAGTCGAAGAACGGCGGATAGGCCAAGGCGGCGGAGATGGCCTCGACGATCTCCACTCGCAGCCGCTCAATGTGGCGAGACTCAACTATGTCGCTCGCGCGCATCGCCATGTCGCTTCGATCCTCTGGAAATCAAGTACTTCGACGGCGTCATATGCGGGCGCATGCGCCACCGTCGCGCCGATCCGTCTGGGGGCCAGTCTATCACGGAGGATCGCGCGCGGCCAATATTTAGGGCAGTTGGCTAATGGGCCGCGAGGCTGTGCTATACTCGGCTTGGGAACCGAGAACGCTGAATCGTGCTCATTCTCGCGATGTTTTCACATTTGTCCTCGCCTTATGCTGTTGCGAAATGGGGTTTCGCGCTGATGCGAATACTGGTGGACTATACCTCGGGAATCGCGCAGGGCGCGGGAATCGGGCGCTACACGCGCAATCTGGTGAACGCGCTGCTGCAAATAGATCACGATGACTCTTTCACCTTGTTTTCCGCTGATAAGCCGAGCCCCTCGCGTGGGTTTCCATCCGCGCCTAACGTTCGTACGTTGGTAGGACCGCTCAGCAATAAGCGCATGACCACGCTCTGGCATCGCTTTCGCGCGCCACTGCCGATCGAGGCTCTTGCCGGCGCAGCGGATGTGTTTCATTCACCGGATTTCAGCCTTCCGCCGGTGGCGAGAGCGCGAACAGTGGTTACGATCCATGATCTGGCGTTCCTCACGAACCCGGAATGCTCTGTTCCGAGCTTGCGAGACTATCTCCTGCGCGTCACGCCGCGCGCGGTGCGTCGCGCGGACCGCATCATCGCGGTGTCGCAGCGCACGGCGGATGATCTGGTCGCGTTGATGGGGGCGCCAAAAGAGAAAATCACGACGATCTATCTGGGCGTGGATCCGGGTCTCCGGCGTGTGGATGATCCCGCGCGGCTAGCGGATGTGGCGAGCCGGTATGGCTTGCGCGGCCCGTTTATCCTGGCGGTGGGCACTATCGAGCCGCGCAAGAACTACGAGCGGCTCATTCAGGCGTTTGCCCAGATCATCGGGACGCCTGGCGCACCTGCGCAACTGGTGATCGTTGGACGCAAGGGATGGCTGTATGAGAGCGTGTTTGAGACGCTCGAACGTTCCCGGCTGGGTGACGCCGCGCACATTCTCGAAAACGTCTCTGATGGCGACCTGGCGGCGCTATATTCAATGGCGTCAGCGCTCGTCACGCCCTCACTGTATGAAGGTTTCGGCATTCCCCCAGTGGAGGCGATGGCGTACGGACTACCTGTTGTGGTGAGCGATGGCGGCTCGTTGCCTGAGGTGGTCGGGGACGCGGGCCTGGTAGTCCCCGCGACGGATGTGGATGCGCTAGCGGGCGCGCTGCTTCGCGTAACGAGCGACGAGGCGCTGCGCGCTGAGATGAGCCGCCGCAGCCTCGCGCGCGCGCGCCAGTTTGACTGGGACGCTACGGCGCGCGCGACTCTCGCAGTCTACGGCAAGCAGCGGGAGCGAAGTGAACGTACGCGGTATACCGGTAGCCGTTTGATTGCTGAACACACGGCGCAATTGAGGCTCGCTTAGTATGCTCGACAGCACCTTCAGTCATGAAATTCGTTTGCACGCTCCGTTTGATCTGGCGCTCACCACAGCGGTGGCGCGCCGCCTGCCGTCCAATATCCTATATCCCTTGCGTGATGGTGAGCTGCGCGTCGTGATGTCGCTCGATGGCGAGGCCACATTGATCGCCGCTCGTCAAACCAATCCACGAACCGTGCTGTATCGCGCGCTTGGGACTCAACGCTCAGCGATGCGCGGCAGGCGAAGGTAGAGGCGAACCTGCGACGGCTGCTGGGCCTAGATGTAGATTTGGCGCCGTTGAACACACTTCTTGCGCGTGAGCCTGTCCTCGGACCGCTCGCACACCGCTTGAGTGGATTGCGTCCTCCACGATTCTTGAATTTGTGGGAGACCTTCGTCCAGGTGATTCCCTTCCAGCAGGTGAGTTTGGCCGCGGCCATCACCATGCTCAACCGCATGGTGATGGCCTACGGGCCGCGTGTGCGTTTCGAAGGCGAAGAGTATATGGGCGCGCCCCCGCCCGATCATGTGCTGGGCGGCGCGGAGGGCGAATTGCGCGCCTGCGGACTCAGCGCCGCTAAGGTGGCGGCGCTGCGCGGATGCGCTGAGTGGCTGATGGCAGGAAAGATCAGTGAGGACGAACTCACTGGGCTGTCAGATGAAGAGGCGGAGCAGCGGCTGCGGGCGCTGCCGGGCATCGGCCCCTGGAGCGCGCAACTTGTTCTGCTGCGGGGATTTGGGCGGCTAGGAACCTTTCCGGCAGGTGATTCTGGCGCGGCCAAAGGGCTGCGCGAGGTGTTCGAGGCCGCGCCTGACCCAGAGGTCGCAGCGGCGGAGGCGCAAGAGCGTCTTGGAGCGTGGCGAGGGTATCTCTATTTTATGCTCCTGGGCAGGCGGAGCCTGAGGCCAGGGTGATTCACACGCCGTGGGATTTCATATAGCCGACAACTATAGACAAGTACGGACAATCACACACAAGAAGGAAGACACACTTGGCGGGGCGCGCCGAACGCGGGCTAAACAAATATTCTCAGGAGATAACGAAACGATTGGAGCAGCCGAGCGCGTCCAAGTTAGTCTAGCCAGCAGGCTAGCCTGGGGATGTTCAGCGCTGTAAGCGCACGCTCAGTTTGTCGAGGTGATGGCCAGGTTGTGTCAATGACAGCATGGTCCATGTCTGGCTCTGCGTTTGTGTCGTAAGGCTCCCAGCGCTGCGCTTGACGATCGTAGATTTCTGGTCGTCCATCTGAAGCGAAGATCGTGTCGCGCTCGCCACCGACGTTCTGGAACTGTGTTTTCGCTCGCCAGCGGGCGTCAAGACGTCTCAACGCAACATCGCGCGGGCAGACACATTCCAGAAAGATGGCATGCGCGCCAGTTTCGCGGGCGAGATTGGCGATCATCTGGCGACGATCGCGCCGGGTGAATGTGGCGTCGAGCAGGATGGAATGCCCTTCCGCAAGGCGCGCGCTGCCCTCCTCTAGCAAGCGATCGTAGACGCGACGATCCCAGGTCCGCTGTGTATATGCCCTGCTGATCCGTGGCGCTGACCGGGCGGTGAGCGGCATGCCAGCCATGCGCTTGCGGATGATGTCTGAGGAGAGTACTGGCCAGCCTAACTCATCATGCAGCGTGTGTGCGAGGGTACTTTTGCCCACTCCCATCAGGCCACCGATGAGCGCAATGACTGGCTCAATCGGGGTTGCCGCATGATGCGCCGCGAGCCCATACATCGCTTCAGCATCCTCGCGAGCGCTAGCGCGTGTCTTGTCGTCTACCCCAGGCTGTTTGAGGAGGATGGAGCGCACTTTGCCTCGCACCAGGGCGCGATACACCTGATACAGTGGCAGCGCTTCGAGCAGACTGTTATCGGCCGGTTTCCTTGATGTACGCGCGGGTGAAAGCCCGCGCCAGATCGGGACGGCCCGCACGCTCGAGTTCGACAACCAAGAAGGCGATCTCGCCAGCGACATCACCGTAGCGGAAGCGCGGGTCGAACTCGATGCGATCTATCATCAGCAATTCGTATATCTTCGTGGCCGTATTGGCCGCTTTCGCTCTTTCGCGGCATGGCGTAGACATGTTCAAGGCGGAGATCGCCGTGACAGTCGCGAACCCAGCCCGCACGTAAGCGTGACTCTAGGAGCTCGCGCCGTCGCTCGATGAATTGGGTAATGTATCCCTGTATCGCTCGCATGCGCATCCGCTGAGAGCGTGCCGCCTATGTCAGCTTCAGCCTGCTCGATCGTCTGCGTAATGTTCGCCAGCACTGTTTCAACAGTACCGTAGGGCGCGAAGGGTGGCCCGTTTTCCGCTGAGAGGTGGAATGTGGCGGTTGCGCGCGCGACCATGCGGAGCAGGTCAGCGTTCGCCATGCCCGCATTGACCAGAGAGGCGAGTGTGCGCGATTCAGGCAAGCGGCGCATGACAACGGCGAAATCTGTGACGGCGCCCTCCTCGATGCGGTCACCGATCGCTGGAGTTTGCTCTATTTGAAAGACGGCGCCGAAGCGTGGAGTCCCATCGGGTTGCGAAATAACCGGCGCGACGCCGAGGTAGACTCCTGGAGCGAGGGCCTGGTTGATGGCGCATTCTTCGATGCAGAAGTGACGCCTGCGCTCGGCTGAGGAATAATCGAGAAACTCTAGATTTACGGGTTTCTTGAGCTTGTAGGCGCGTGTCCTGGTGAGCAGGACTGCCGATGCGTGCGTCTGAATCACGCTGATTGTATCTTTGGCGGCCACTCCAGCATCTGGTGGGAATGCGACTGGCCGCGCGATGGCATCGAGAAACGTCTGAAAGGCGTCAGGAGGATGGGTAGCGTTACGTTTCATCGAAACCGCTCCGATTGTTTGCTTTGGAGTCTTGGCGTGTTACCACTTCAGTGGTTACGCATTTGGTATGGCGCCAGACCGCATGCGCCAGACCGCGCGCAGTTGTACTGTACCATCGTAGGAGCAGAGCGAACACGGAATATTCACAAGGGCGGGTGGTTGTGACGCGTGTGAGACGCGCCCGCATCTGGGGGTGAGTCCTGTGTGAGCGCCTCCAGCGACTGTGTATATGGCGCATTCTTTGACTGGCGCGAACATAGAAGTGATGGAGTGAGGGACCAAATGGCAGAGTCGAATCAAACAATCGCGCGGTATGAAGCGAATCTGCGCGATGAGCGTGAGAGCTCGGCGCTCTACCATGCGCTGGCAGAAATCGAACGCGACAAGCGGCTTGCCGAGGTCTACCAGCGCATGGCGGAAGTTGAGGCACGTCATGCCGACATATGGGCAGGTCAGCTGCGGGACGCGGGTGGCGCGATGCCGTCTGATACGCTGAGCTGGCGAACCAGAGCGCTGATCTGGATTGCGCGGCGATTTGGCGTGGGCGTGGTACTGCCGATCATCTCTTCCGGTGAGCGGAGCGCCAGTCACGCATATGACACGCAGCCAGAAGCTAGAGCGGTTGGCATGCCTGCTGATGAGCGCTCTCACGAGCGGGTGTTCACCTATCTCCTCAGAACGACAAAAGGTGGCATTGTTGGTTCCACGTTAGCGCAGCTTGAAGGCAGACACCGTGGCACGTCGGGCGGAAATGCGCTGCGGGCGGCGGTGCTTGGATCGAGCGATGGCTTGACGTCGAATTTGAGCCTCGTGATGGGCGTCGCTGGCGCGTCTCTGGCATCTCAGCAGGTTCTGTTGACGGGGCTCGCGGGACTCCTGGCTGGCGCCCTTTCGATGGCGATTGGCGAGTGGCTCTCGGTACAGAGCGCGCGCGAGCTCTATGGGCGTCAGATTGAAATCGAGCGCGTGGAACTGGAGCAAGCTCCAGAAGAAGAGCGAGAGGAGCTTTCGCTCATCTACCAGGCTAAGGGGCTTGATCCGGACACCGCCAATGCAATGGCGGCGCGCATCACCTCCGACCCTAACACCGCACTGGATACCTTGGCGCGCGAAGAGTTGGGGATAGACCCTTCAGAGCTGGGCGGCTCAGCGTGGGAAGCGGCCATCGCGTCGTTTTTCCTGTTTGCGGTTGGAGCGGCATTGCCAGTGATCCCTTTCGCGTTTCTCTCGGGCTGGACTGCTACAATCACGAGCGTCTTGCTGAGCATCATCGGCCTGTTCGTAATTGGCGCGGGTATCACCCTGACGACAGGCTCGCCGCTATGGAAGGCGTCAGGGCGGCAGATCGCTCTGGGGCTGGCGGCGGCGGTGATTACATTTGGGATGGGCCGTCTCGTGGGCGCTGTAGTTGGTTGATGCGGACACAAGCGTCTCACGTGAGAGCGGAACATGGCCCTGTTAGCCCGCAACGCGGCGATACGAGTAGTGTATGAGGTACACTTACTGATTGGAGAGCGATGTTTCTCTACTTGCGGGGAGCGCTGGTTTTCCCCGCTCGCGCTACCAACTCGAAAGGAGCGGACCACTGTGAGTACCGCACAGACCTTCAATCAAACACCTGCTGCGCCAGATGAACTCGACACTGAGTCAGCCTGGGCAGCGTTCGCGCGTCGTGGCGTTGTCTCGCTGGCGGAGACAATTCACCTGCGCAATGGCGCATCCGTACAGATGCGGGCGATTCAGCCTGACGACGTGAATCGTTTGCAGGAGTTCCATGCGCGGCTATCTGCGGACACTATCGTTATGCGATATTTCCGCGTTGCGCCAGTGCTTTACACGCGAGACGCGCGCCGGCTGACACATCTCGACTACGACCGCCGGATGGCGCTGGTCGCCACAATCGGGGAAGGCCCAGATGAGCGCATTATCGGCGTCGTGCGCTATGAGCCAGTCTCCGAGACCGAGGCTGAACTGGCGTTCGTGGTCGAGGATGGCTGGCAAGGCCTGGGAATCAGCACGAAGGTTCTCGCGCGGTTGCTGCGCTACGCCGCTCAACGTGGCTACACAACAATGAGCGCAGTGACGATGGCTACCAACGTGCGTATGCGTGATGTGCTGTCGCATACGGGGTATCCCTATACCGCACGGTATGAAGACGGCTGCTTGCGTGTCACACTCGACATCTCGCAACCAAGCGTCACGCGCGTCTAGCTTCAATCCATAATGGTACGTGAATGGCGGTAGTAGAGCGGACTTCCGGTAAGGCGCTTCGCATTGGGGCGCGTAGGCTGGGCGCGCTGCCGTCGTTCGCGTTTTCTCTGTCTTCCTCTTGTTTATTGCTCTTATCGCCTTCGTCACTTACCCTTCTCAACTCATCCTTTCCACGTATTCAAGCGGGCCGGGGAGCCGCTTGTGCGAGATCGTCCATCGCTTGTGACATAATCGATCTGGGGCATGGATAGCGTTACCCAGAACACGCGCTGCTCTGCTAATTGTTGGCGAGCAACGTGCTGGATGATGGTGAGGAGGCGCTGCAATGACAACCGCTGAGACGACCTCGACACACAGTATTCTGGCGCCACTCGACGGCTCTGACATGGGGGAGTTCGCGGCTCCCTATGTCGCGCGGGTTGCATTGGCGCTCGGTATGCCGGTGGTGGTCATAAGCGTCGTCGAGCAGAGCGCATGGGCCGCGAGAGATTCTGGCTATCTGCTGGCGCCGCAGGTGTACAAGGAAGTTACAGAGGCGGCGATGGTGGCGGCGCAGGTGGAGTCACGGCATATCAGCGACGAGCTGCGCGCCGCTGGCGTGCGTGTGCGGGCGGTTGTAGAACGTGGTAAACCCCGCGCTGATTTGCTTAGTCTGGAGGTGGGAGAGCACGTTTCGCTCACAGTCATGGCGACGCATGGACGCTCAGGCCTTGCGCGCGTCGCTCTAGGGAGTGTGGCTGATTATGTAGCCCGTCACGGGCAATCACCAGTATTACTGGTGCGCGCTAGAGGGACGCTCGTCGAGCGACCAGCACTCGAACGCGCGCTCATTCCCCTGGATGGCTCCTCAATCAGTGAGTTGGCGTTCGAGCCTCTCGCACTCGTAGCGGGACCCCTTGTGCGCCATATCACGTTGTTGCGAGTGATTGACCCTGACGAGCCCGCCGGAGCCTCGCAAGAAGCGAAGCGTTATCTGGATGAGGCGAAGGGGCGCGTGGAGAAGTTGCTGGGCGAGCGTGGCGTCACATGCGACATCGCAATCCGCTGGGGAGCGCCTGGAGACGAGATTCTGCGAGCGTCACAGAGCTATGACATGGTCATCATGACCACTCATGGCAAGACAGGCGCGATGCGATGGGCATATGGAAGTGTCGCGGACGAGGTGATTCATAGCGCCGTCACACCGTTGTTGCTTACGCGTCCACGACAACGCTCCCAGTAACAATCGTATCCATTCTTGGCGCCAGATTTGAGTCCACGGGATATGGGCGTGACGCCAGTCGCGTTCCCTGTGACCCAGATGTGAGTGAGTAGCCTTAGCCTGTAACTAGGGAAGCTTAGATGGCCCGAACTACGAGTGGTTCTCTCACAAGGCCGTCACATACTTCCTGTTTACGTCACCGGAGACCCGGAAACGACGAAAGAGAGGATGCATGATGTCGGACCGCATGTCGCTGGTCCTGTTCTCAGGCACCGTAGATAAGCTGCTGGCGGCGTCTATTCTTGCCACAGGCGCTGCCGCCATGGATATCCAAGTGGAAATCTTCCTGACTACGTGGGGAATTACCGCGTTCCGCAAAGGCGCGTATCTGACCAACACCTCGGTCACGAAAGACTTTGAGGAGTATGGCCCCGCGATGATCGAAGCCATGCAAGCCAAGCATGCCCCAACCTGGATGGAAAATCTCCAGGCGGCGCGTGAAATTGGCGATGTTCGCATCGAAGCGTGCAGCATGACCATGGAATTGTATGGCATGACGCTCGCTGACCTCGAGCCCATCGTGGACGATGTTACCGGTGTGGCGACCTTCATCGAGCGGGCCAAAGACAGCAAGATTACGTTGTTCATCTAACACGGTTCCGGCCAGGGCGCCTTCGCGAGGACTGAATAAGTCGGGTTGCGCTGATTCTCGCGCAAGCCAGCGTGATTTCCTCTGAAGGCGACAGGTGGCCCACCACGATACGATGGGCTCATGACCCCGGACGAGAGAAGAGAGGCTAGTCACATGGTTGCCGAGCAGGATATTCATGTTGATAAAGAGATAGATGCGCGTGGGAGCTTCTGCCCCGGCCCGCTGATGGAGCTCATTCGCGGGATGAAGGCTTTGCCGGTTGGTGGAGTCCTCGCCGTGTTGTCTGGCGATCCCGGCTCCGCGAAAGATATTCCCGCCTGGATCGAGAAAGCCCATCATGAGTATCTGGGCGCGTTCCAGCATGAAGGGTACACTCGCTTCGTCGCGCGGAAGGCCCACTGAGGCCACAGAACCCCTCTCGGAAGGAGGCGGGGAGTATGCCCCAACAGATTGTGATCATTGGCGGCGGAGTTGGTGGAACGATTGTAGCCAACGTGACCGCGCGCGCGCTGGGTAATGAAGAAGCCCAGATAACGCTGATTGACGCGACGGGCCAGCACGTTTACATGCCGGGATGGCTCTACCTTCCCTTCAATACGGCGGAAGGCATCGAGCTTTCCCGGCCTGAACATTCGCTCCTCCATCACCGCGTTCATCTTCTGATTGGCGCCGTCGAGCGGATTGATCCCGCGGAGCATAGCGTGCAAGTCCGTCGCGTGCTGGCGGGCGGCGAATCGGCTACCGAGGTCGTCCCGTACGACCACCTCGTGATCGCGACTGGCGCTAAGCTCGCGCCACAAGACCTCCCTGGACTGACGGAGGGCGCGGGCCAGTGGCATGACTTCTACAGCCTCGATGGCGCGCTCCGGCTGCGCACAGCGCTTCACGAGTTTGAAGGCGGTAAGATCGTCCTCGCGATTGGCGGCATACCGTATCGCTGTCCGCCAGCGCCGCTGGAATTCGTGTTCCTGCTCGATGAGTGGCTCACGAAACGGGGCATACGCTCGCATACGGAGATTCAGTATCTCTATCCACTGCCGCGTGTGTTCCCGATCCAGTCTGTCGCTGAACTCGCTACGCCGCTACTTGAAGAGCGTGACATCAAGTATGAAACCTTCTTCAATGCGGAGAGCGTGGATACTGAGCGTAAGATTGTGAGCTCGCTAGAGGGCGGGGAGATATCATACGACCTGCTGGTCATGATCCCACCGCACCGCGGCGTGTCCATGATCGAGGCGTCCGGTCTAGCGGATCCGCAAGGCTGGATTCCTACAGAGCGCGAAACCCTTGAGGTGAAGGGGCAGACGGGCATCTACGCAATTGGGGACGCGACCGATCTTCCGGTCTCGAAGAGCGGATCAGCCGCGCACTTTGAGGCCAAGGTCGTCGCGAAGCGCATCATCGCAGCGATTCGCGGTGAGGATCCTAGCGCCCATCCAGAAATGTACACGGGCGAAGTGATGTGCTTCCTGGAGACAGGCCATAATCAGGCGAGCCAACTAGTCTTCGATTATGAGCACCCGCCACGCCCGCCCCGGCCAAGCCTGTACTATCACATGGAAAAGCAGTTGTTCAATCGGGCGTACTGGTATATCGTCCCGCAAGGGTTGGTATAACCACCCCACCAAAAAGCGCGCCTCCACACAGCGACTCAGACCGTGTGGAGGCGCGCTTTTTGGTGGGAAGCGTCACGGAAGGTATGCATGATATGTTGATTCGTGTCCGGACATGGCGTGTTCATATAGTCATTGGCTACGAAAGTCCGTATCCGTATATGAGTACCACAAACGATCAGGCTGCTCTGCCAACAGCAGTTGTCACATGCTTCGTCATGAAACGCTCACCCCTGGGGCTCGATACGTTGCTCCTCGTCAGGCGCAGCGACCGGGTGCGCACATATCGTGGTCATTGGGCGGCCATCAGTGGCTATCTGGAGGTGGGCGCCACGCCTCTAGAACAGGCGCGCGAGGAGATGCGCGAGGAGCTTGGACTCGGTGAAGAGGACGTTGACCTCGTGCGCATAGGCGAGCCGCTAACATTCACGGATGATTCTATCGGAGTAACCTGGACGGTCCATCCATTCCTCTTTCGGATGCGTGACGATGGCGAGATTCACACTGATTGGGAAGCCAGCGCCTCACGCTGGATGGCGCCAAAGGAGATAGAGACGCTGCCCACCGTTCCAAAACTTCGGGAGGCGCTGGCGCGGGTCTATCCCAATGGCGAGAAGCGCATGAGCGCGCTGAGCGGCGCTCCGCCTGATCCACCCAGGCGCTGGGCGCGATTCGTTGATGAGCTACGCCTGGATTCCATTCACGGCGCGAGCTGGCTCGCGCGCCGCGCCGCCGGCATTCTGGCGGACGTGCGCGGAACGAGGAATCCGCGCGGATTAGCGCACGGATCAATTTTCGCGCGGATAGCGTGGCTGCTTCGGAGAGCAATGGTCTTGAAGACCTGTCGGCGCTGGCGTGGGCGCTGGTGTGGGCGCGGCCCAGCATGACGGCGATCGCTAATACCGTTGCGGGTATCTGGCGCGAGGCGCAGATCATTGCGAAGGGAAGCGCTGAGAGCGGCGAGATTGTGGAGGCTCTTGGGCGGTTGAGCGCCGAAGCGTCGCGCCAACGTGAGGGATGGGCCGGCGTCGCGGCGGAGCTTTCACAGCGCATTCGCCCGCTGCTCCATGAGCCGGTATTCACACTCAGCCGCTCAGGGTCCGTCGAGTATGCGCTGATAGCCGCCGCACGCGAACAAGCCTCCGCTGGCGCCGATGGAGGTCATCATTGCGGAGTCACGGCCTGGAGGCGAAGGAGCCGCACTGGCGCAATCTCTGGCCGCAGCTGGGGCGCGGGTTTCCATCGTCACCGATAGCGCGGTGGGGGTAAGCATGACTCGCGCGCGAACGCTGCTGCTCGGCGCAGATAGCGTTCGGAGTGATGGCGCGCTGGTCAATAAGGTTGGCTCCTATCCCAGCTGCGCTGGTGGCAACCGATCTTGGCATTCCGGTCTATGCGCTTTGTGAGCGGCTGAAGATCACACCGCCATCGTATCCACTGACGCTGGAGCGCGCGCCAGGCGATGACAGGCATAAATGGAGCGAAGAGAACTGGCTATTTGATGTGACGCCTGGGCGTCTGATCACCGCGATCATCACTGAAGCGGGCGCTCTGTCACAGGACGAGATCGCTCGATTGGCAGCGGATGCGGAGGCGGCGCTCGAAATGCTCAAGGAGTTCGTGGAGCAGGCGCGTGTTCAGAAACCGAGGCTTGACCATCTACCGTGAGCAGCAAGGCGCGCGCGTAGGCTTCCGCCGCGCTCTGGCAGTCGAGGTACGTATCGCCTAACATAATGCGGTATCGCGCCTTCCATTTCCGGACGGCAGCGGGAGGGAGGCGGTAGAGTGTATATGTTTGCGCGCGCGCTTCGAGGAGATGGCGCAACTCCACTTCGCCAGCCTGATAGATGTCATAATTGGCGAGACGTTCGATCACATCGCGGAGGAAGTGGCGGATCCTGCCCAGGCTCCATCAATGTCCATCCTTTCCGCCGCGCGATCGGCGCTCGCGCTTGTAATTGATGGGACAGCGGCGCCAGACGAGCGCGCGTCAGTTGGGGGCAGTGTATCGCTGGCGCAACAGAGGCGTCAATGAGGCATCGCGGAAGACCACAAGCAAAGGATGGATGATGTGGAGTCTATTGGCTCGGATGGCATGAACGATGACGCGAGTGACGAGCACGGATATCTGGGTGTGGAGATCGGCGAGTTAGCGGCGTGGATGACAGTAACATGGGGCAATACCAGGCCCGAGCGCCAATTGAGAACACGCTTTCTGGCGCCTCCAAGCCCTGACACGTTTCTCCTGCGCCTCGACGAGATCGTGCGTGAGGTAAGCGCTGGTGACACTATCAACGGAGTCGGCATCGCTTCATGGACGCCAGTGGATAGTGAGCGTGACGTGATTCAGGCTGGCCCTCTCATGCCGGAATGGGCGGATATTTCATTCATCTCGCGCCTTCGCGAACTCCTCCGCGCCCCGGTATGGCTACGAACCGCTGTGGACGCCGCCGCGCTTGCGGAGGCAGGTAATGGCGCGGGACAAGGCGCGAATCCGATGGTTTATGTCCACCTTGGGCGAGAGGTGTTATCTTCACTGGTCTACGATCGCGAACCCATCCTAGGCGCACACGGTCAAGCCGGGCGAATTGGGCATTGGCAGGTCGTGGACGATGGGCCACGCTGCGCATGCGGGGCGGTAGGGCATCTCAACCCATTATGCTCGTCACAAGGCTTTATCCGACTGGCGATTGGTCTCGCGGCGCAGGATGACATCGCCCTTGCGGCGGTGAGTGAGGCTACTAGCGGTCGTGTCGAATCACTTACGGCGTCGCGAATTGTGGCGCTCGCTGACACGGGAGTCGAAGCGCTGCGCGACCTGGTTAGGCGATCAGCGGATGCGCTTGGATTGGCGCTGGCGCGCCTGACACTGGCCGTGGATCCCGCGGTGATCGTCCTCGGTGGCCCCCTTGGCGGAGCTGGCGGGCTCTTCATTGAGTGGACCCGGGAAAGGATGGCAGCGGAGTTGCGCATGATTTCCACTGGTGGTCAAGCGCCGCGGCTGGTCTCTGCGAGCCTGGAGCCACAGAGCGCGTTAACCGGCGCGTGGCTGCTAGGGAATAAGGCCGCGAATGGGTGACACGGACACGCGATAGCGAATATCGAGGGTAGCGTGGCATAATAGCCAAGTACCCGCCGGACGTTCGCTGGACGTCGTGGCCTGGTCGAGTTGGGAATCGGTTCAAGGATAAGTGTGGCGTCGAAGTGGATCCGCGTGAAGATGTGTTGGGAGCCACCTGGCTGGCGAGTCGCTATCAGGTCGCGGGACTTCGGGCGCGAGGCGCGCTTTGTCTGGTCTATCAGGGACAGGATGCTGTGTTGCAGCGTCCTGTCGCTATCAAGGCGCCCTTAGCGGCTCACGCCGATCTGTACCGCTCTACGCTAGCGCTGACGTCTGCGCTGGCGCATCCCGCATTCCTCTCGCTCTACGATGTCATCGAGCAAGGTGATGGGTTGTTTCTTGCGTACGAGTTCGTAGAAGGACGCCCCCTTGCCGACTACCTCTCCACAGGGCTACCGCTGCGTCGAGCGCTCGCGCTCATACTTCAGGTGACGCGCGCGCTGGCGTACGCGCATGCGCATGGCGTCGCGCATGGCGACCTGACTCCATCCGCCATCCTCGTGGATCGCGCCGCGGTCGCGCGCGTGTCGAATGTCGGCATGATTCCAGATGGCGTGTATTTCGATGATGTCGCCATGAGCGCATACACTTCTGGAGTCGCTGAAGACCCAGATACCACGGCGGCGATCCTCTCGGAGCGCGTCGAACACCTGGATACCTGGGCAGCGGCGGCGATACTCTGGCAACTGATCACTGATCCCAATGCGTCAGATGGTGGCCCTGCGCGCGTCAGGTCATATCGAACGGACATGCCAGATCGACTGCGCGACGTTATCGACCGTGCGCTGCAGGTCAACCATCCCAAAGCGATTACGACCTCAGAGTCTCTGGAAACAGAGCTAGCGACGCTCGACGCAGCGCTCATGGTAGAAAATATTGAGGGCGAGGAGCCTGTTCCCGCCACGATTAGCGCCCTGCGAGCCGCGCGGGACCGCGCAACTGGAGCCCCCGCGGGAGCGGCTGACATCGCTGGGATGCGCTGGCATGGAATGAGAACGGGAACCGTTTCCCCCACCGCGACAACAAGCTACGGCGAGTCCAGGCATTGACGAGCTCGCGGGAGGACGATGCCAGCGTCACGCAACCATCCGACGATGTCGCGTACGAAGCTCAGGTCCCCCGTTTGCGCCTTCCATCGCGACCAGTCGGCGCGACGGACCTGCGGCTGCTCGGCATGCCCCATGCGGTCGCTCCAGCTATTCAACGCCAGCAAGCGGCGGCGCGCAGTGACCTCAATGGCTGGGTATGGGCGCTGATTTCGCTCGCTGTATTCGCCTTATGCTTCCTCGCGGGATTCTTCCTGATGCCTGTGATCCCGCTTCCACATCTGCCTTGAGCGCGCCTCAGCGCAGTGGAAAGGATAGAGACCAACCGATGCGTCAACTCTGGGCGCCCTGGCGAATGGCGTATGTCGGCGGCGGTGCGGCCGCGCGATCTGGGTGTATCTTCTGTGTGAAAGCGGGGGAAACCAGGGACGAGGAGAATTTAATCCTTGTCCGCGGTGAGACATGCTTCGCGCTGATGAACCTGTATCCATATAATACTGGCCATCTCATGATCGCCCCCTACGCGCATGTGCCGAGTATCCAGCAGATGAGCGCGGATTCGCTCACAGAAATGATGACGCTTGCCCAGCGTCTGCTCGACGCGCTCCAACAGGCGCTGGGGCCACAAGGCTATAACCTCGGCATCAACCAGGGAGAAATCGCGGGGGCGGGCATCGCCGATCACGCGCATCTTCACATCGTCCCGCGATGGAACGGTGATACGAACTTCATGCCAGTGATCGCGGATATCAAGGTTGTGCCTGAGTTTCTGGAATCAACCTATCAGAAGATTCGGGAGCGCCTCCAACCATCATCACCGCCAAGCGAGCCGTAGCGGCGAGCAGACGTGGCTTGCGATGACGCGCCGTCAGAGGCTATGATGCCGGTAATCATGCGCTTCGCTGGGTGGAGCGCTGAAGGCGCCAGGGAACAGATGGACACAGTCCGGCTTCGCGCATACGTGCGCGGTGAGGTTCAGGGAGTTGGATATCGAGCATTCGCGCGGCGATATGCCCGCACGCTCGGTGTCCAGGGCTACGCGCGAAACCTCGACGATGGATCAGTGGAAGTGATCGCCGAGGGGCCACGACTCACACTGGACACGTTCCTGAACGCCCTCAAGCGCGGATCGCCGTCCGGGCGCGTGGATACGATCGAAGTCCACTGGGAAGCGGCGACTGGTGAGTACGTGACTTTCTTGGTTCGATAATGCGCTATGACGCGTCAGGGAGTACAGGCGATGAGCATTGATCGTGACACTGTTGACCATGTGGCCAGGCTAGCGCGGCTGGCGCTGTCCGATGAAGAGCGCGACCGCCTCCGTGAGCAACTCTCGACCATTCTAGGCCATATCAATGTCATCAGTGAGGCGGACACCAGTGGCGTTTCAGCTTCGGCGCATATCTTGCCGATGTCGAATGTGATGTCAGAGGATGCCGCGCGCCCCTCAATGCCGACAAAGCGTCTGCTCGAGAACGCGCCAGCGCTCGAGGATGACTATTTCCGGGTGCGCGCGGCGCTGGAAGAGGGCGAGTAAGAGCCGTTTCTAGCCCTAACGAGTCGCAGAGATGATCGCATGCGCGCAGATTTGATGATGAGGAGAGACAGTACGTGCCTGAACTCTGGCAGTTGACTATCAGCGACGCCGCCGAGGCGCTCCGAAAGCGCGAAATCAGCGCGGCGGAACTGACACGCGCGCACCTGGATCGTATCGAGCAGGTAGAAGGCTCGGTGCGAGCATTTGTTACGGTGACGGAGCAGCTGGCCATGCGTGAGGCGGAGCAGGTAGACCAGCTTCGCCGTGAAGGCGCGGAACTTGGGCCACTAGCAGGCATCCCGCTGGCGATCAAGGACCTCATTAGCACCAAAGGTGTGCGGACGACGTGTTCGTCCCGCATGCTGGAGCATTATGTTCCACCCTATGACGCCACGATCATGACGCGACTGCGTCAGGCGCGCGCGATCATGGTTGGAAAGACCAATATGGATGAGTTCGCGATGGGCTCGTCTACAGAAAACTCCGCGTTTTTCCCGACCCGCAATCCCTGGGACCTCGAACGGGTACCCGGCGGGAGTAGTGGCGGCTCCGCGGCGGCGGTGGCGGCTGGCGAGGCGATGGCGTCGCTCGGCTCCGATACAGGTGGATCTGTGCGCCAGCCGGGCGCGCTGACGAACACGACCGCGCTCAAGCCGACCTATGGACGGGTCTCACGCTACGGGCTTATCGCGTTCGCGTCCTCGCTCGATCAGATCGGCCCATTCACGCGCAGCGCACGCGACATGGCGCTCATGATGCAGGCGATCGCAGGCTATGATCCGCTTGACTCCACATCCATCAACGCTCCTGTCCCGGACTATTCCGCCGCGCTGACTGGCGACATTAAGGGCATGCGTATTGGCGTGCCACAAGAATATTTCGTTGAGGGAACCGAGCCGGGCGTGCGCGCCGCTGTCGAGCAGGCAATTGAGACGCTCAAGTCGCTGGGTGCGGAGATTGGCGAATGCTCGCTCCCACACACAAGCTACGGGATCGCAGCCTACTACATCATCGCTCCCGCGGAGTGCAGCGCTAACCTGGCGCGGTATGACGGCGTCAAGTATGGTCATACGGCCAAGCGGTTCAGCGGCGGGTTGATTGATTTTATGTCCGAATCGCGCGAGGAGGGGTTCGGGCCGGAGGTCAAACGGCGCATCATGTTGGGCGCGTACGCACTCTCATCGGGTTACTACGACGCCTACTACCTGAAAGCCGAGCGCGTTCGCACCCTCATCAAACAGGATTTCGACGCGGCGTTCGGACGTTTCGACGCCCTCATCAGTCCGACAAGCCCAAGTGTCGCCTTCAAGATCGGCGCCAAAGTGTCTGATCCCTATGCGATGTACCTGAACGATGTATTTACCATTCCAGCGAATCTCGCTGGGATCTGTGGCCTCTCGATACCCGGTGGCTTCAGCGAGGGCCTGCCAGTTGGTGTGCAACTGCTGGGGCCAGCGCTTGGAGAGGCGACGCTGCTACGCATCGCTGACGCTTTCCAGCGGGTCACGGATTTCCATACGAAGTGGCCAGAGACGCCACTGACGAAAAAGAAGAGTCGCAAGCGCTCCTAGCACACCAGAAGGAGACGCCCATGCGACTTTTTATCGCGCGACACGGCGCGACACAACATAATCTAGACGGACGCCTGACGGGACAGATAGACGCGCCGCTGAGCGCGCTGGGGGAACGTCAGGCCGAAGCGCTGGCCAGGCGGCTGGCTACCTGGCGCTTTGACGCGATCATCGCATCTGATCTCGTGCGAGCGCGGAGAACCGCCGAAGCGGTCGCCACTCACCATCGCATGCCCGTCCTGCTCGACGCGGACCTCCGCGAGATTGATATGGGGGCCTGGTCTGGCCGCCCATATGCGGAGTGGACTGACGAAGAGCGCCTGCGCTTCCATGCGATGGAGTGCGACCCAACCGGGAACGCGTCCGCGCCAGGGGGCGAGAGTTTCGCTATGCTGGGTGATCGCGTCGAGCGCGCGCTGCAGCGTACGCGTGAGCAATATCCAGATGGAACCGTGCTATGGGTCGCGCATGGCGGTGTCATCAGCGCGTTGGTGGTGCGCGCGCTGGGGCTGGGGTCCCACCAGCGGCGGCAGTTCTGGCGAGCAAACTGCTCGCTCTTTGAGCTCCGCTATGAGGGCGAGAGCGTTATTATCGCGCGGCTGAATGACACCAGCCATCTCGAAGCGCTGGAGGCGAGCGAAGCGGGAGAGAAGCGGCAAGCGCTCTAAGCGCTTGCCTGCGCGCCCCGCCAGTGGATGGCCCAAGGCGAACCAGCCTCATCGTCCAGGAGATATTCCCTCATGGTAGACGGACATTCAGCCACTTCGTCCCACGATTCAGCCGATGCGCTCTGGGCTGAGGGAGATTTCCCTCCACGCGAGGGCGTTATCATTCACCCCCTGGTTGATGGTCGGGCGGCGATGCTGGCCATGTGTCGCGCCTTCCTCAGCGCGAAGAACTACATCTTGCTTGCCGGATGGGATATCCGCACGGACCTGTACATGGTGCGCGGAGATGATGCCCGAATGGGGCCTGATAGAAGTCCAGAGCAAGCGGCACTCCTTGCCAGCTTGAGTGAGGATGGGCTTTCTGATGAGGCGATAGCGCTGTGGGCTGATGGGGACTTGCGCGTAAGCGATGTGCTGGGCTTCGCCGTGCGGCGTGGTGTGAAGGTTGGGGTACTGCTTTGGGATGCGCCAAATTTCGGCGTGCACATTACAAATGATCCACAGGAACAGCGTAAGGCGCTCGAAGCGGTTGGCGTGGACTGCCTGCTGGATGACAGCAGCCGCAAGATCACGCACCTATTGGAAGCGCTCCATCAGAAATGCGCGGTGGTCGATGGCGCCGTGGCGTTCGCTGGTGGGGTAGATCTGACCTTCCAAGCAGATGGAGACTATGACCGCTGGGATACCCATGCGCATCCGCCGGAAACACCCGAGCGTGGCTCGGCTCGCTCAGTATCTATGCATCCCTGGCATGACGCGCATATGCGCATCGAAGGCCCGGCAGTCACTGATGTGCATCTCAACATTGTCCAGCGCTGGGCAGACGTGATCGAGCGACAAGGTGGCCCAGATTGGCCAGTCTCGCTGGAGACGCCCGCGCCCGCGCCACAAGCGAGTGGCTCGATCGCCCAAATTGTGCGCACAATCCCGCCAAACACCTATGCCTTCGCCCCTAAGGGCATCAAGACTATCTATGAGGCCTATGTGCGCGCGGCTCGCTCAGCGCAGCGATACATCTATCTGGAGAGCCAGTATTTCTGGCCGGAAGTGTATCGCGGACTGGATTCGCTCCTTTGGGGCGGCCGGAGCGAAGAGATGTCCGCTTTCATCGAGGCGCTCGCCGGCGCGCTGAATCGTGGCGCACAGGTCTGCCTCGTGTTACCGGATCACCCGAATTGTGGCCGGCGCTACAGCGACGCGGGCATCGCGCTGCTGAGTGAGCAGGCGTCAGACGCAGTCTCTGAGGGACGATTGCGGATATTTACGCTTGGAGCCTCACATCCCGACGTGGATGCGCCAGGTGGCATGCTCTACCGTCCGGTCTACGTGCATGCCAAGGTTGGCATCGTGGATGACCGCTGGCTCACAGTTGGCTCAGCGAACTTGAACAATCGTGGATTCCTCAATGATGCTGAGCTCAATATCGCGGTCGCGAACCCCCAAGCGGCTAGCGAACTGCGCGTGTCGCTCTGGACGGAGCATTTGCAAGCCAGTTTGGATGATGTCGTGATGCTTCAAGCTGTCGAGCGGGGACTAGAGGCGCTGCAGCGGCAATCACAGGAAAATTTCGACCGTGTGGTGCGGCGAGAACCGCTGCAAGGTCATCTCTTACCCTACATCACGTCTGACAAAGCCAAGGAGTTAGGTGTTGAGGTGAATCCTGAACACGGCTGGTTGGACTCAATCGAGGGGGGCCTCGGCGCAACCTCGGATCTCTATAAAGACCGTTATCTGTAGCGCGGCGCAGGCGGCGGTTAGGCGCCTGTCAGGCGCCTAACCGCCGCCTGCGCCGCCTGCCGGACCCACGGGTCGGGGTCTTGCGCCGCCTCGCGAAGCGGGCCAGCAGCGCGTTGGTCTCCTTGCGCCCCTAACGCGATAGCTGCGGCGGCGCGTACTGTTCGGTCTCGATCCGCAAGCAGACCGAGCAAAGGCGCGAGGGACTGTGGCTCGGCGGAAGCCCCCAGCGCCTCGGCGATCGCACGACGGAGCGCGGGAGCTTCCGCTTGGGCGCGTTTGCGGAGCGCCGCGAGGCCGGCTGGCGCGCCAAGCTGCCCAAGCGCGTTCGCCGCCGCGATTTGAACCTCCAAGCTTGTATCATCAAGCCGCGCGACCAATGCGCCGAGCGCCTCAGATGCGCGCATCGCGCTCAACGTCGTGACTGCGACGTGGCGCTGCCGGGCATCCGCGCTACGTAGGCCGGAAATCGCCGCCGTTCCCGCTACCTCTGTGGCTTCCGGTGTTGATGCGGTGACAAACGCAAGCGCTTCACTGGCGCGCTTACGTGTGGCAGGTTCATCGGAACTGGCGAGGCGCTGCAATGTAGGGATAGCCTCTACCCCCACATAGATGAGCGCCTGACGCGCCGCCTGGCGTATTGTGAGATCAGTCTTAGCAAAGATTTTGAGCAACTCGTCCATCGCATCCGGCGTACCTATCAATCCCAGCACAAGCGTGAGCTGAGCGCGCGCCAGGCGGTCGAACTGTTCGAGGGTGATGAGTGCGCAAATGTTGGCGTGGAATGAAGGGCCTACGCGCAAGCTAACCTGGCGCAGCGCCGCAATTAGCGACCGTCGTCTGGTTGCGTCAACCGCCATTATCGCGGCGGAATCGAGTAAATCGCGGAGTTCCTGTTGAGTGGTGAAATTCTGGCGCGCGTCAGTCGCCGCGCCGCTCGCAAACTGAATGAGTTGGGGCGCGGCGCCTTCGACCGCAGCGGCAAGAGCGAGGGCAAGCGCGGCTGGAGCGACATCAGCGCCACGCGAGAAGCCTGCGCGTGTCGCGACACTCTCAGGAGACTGTGAAAGGCGATAGATGCGTTGCGCGATATCTACTGCGTCTGGGCGCGCGCTAGCCCAGAGCGTCACCGGCGCGACCCACTCAGCAGTCAGGAGGGCGCTATTTAGCCGCCCAAGCCCATTATCCATCGCCTCCAGCCAGTAGGCCGCCGCAGCTTTCCTCATGACTGGATGCGCGAATGAGATGCCCAGACCATCAACATGACGGCGCAGGACTCCTACCTGTACACCAAGCCTCATGCCATACTCAAGCGCCGTGGGATCGAATGCTTGCTCATGCTGAAGCGCAAAGCTGGTCGGCATGAGCGGAGCATGTTCACTAAGCCAGCGCGCGGCGCACTCACCCATCATCAGCACTGGATCGAGTGGCATACAGAAGACCTGGGCGGTTTGCTGCGAGGCGGCCAGCGCCCCCCATACAAGCGCCACGTCGGGCGCAACAGGCGCGACGGGCGCGAGCGGCGCGGTGGGTGTCTCGGCGGGTGTCTCGTCGCTCTTGATGAGGAGTTGCTGGCGCAGGAGCCCGCCATACCCCCATGCGGGCGGCTGACCTGCTCCGAATCCATCTGTGAGGGCGCGCGCGACGGCGGGGACGGTGAGCATTGCGCCCACTGGCCGCGTCAGCGCGACTTGCGCATACTCCTCAGCTGCGCCACGCCTACGGATGCCTGACTGCGATGTCGCGAGCATGTGTGTCACATCTGAGAGGGGCAGTGGCTTCAATCGCTCAACAGGCAGCGCCATGAGCGGACCGGGGCCATCCAGGTCGCGCTCGAAGGTGTCACTGTCACAGGCAATCACGAGTTGACAGCGGCCATACGGAGTTTCGCTCCACGCCTGAAGCGCCGTATTCACAAGCTCGCGCGCATCAGCGTCGAGCATGTCGTAATCGTCGCAGAGCAGTGTTAGTCCACCGCGTCTCATCATACGCGGGACGCGAGCGGCTAAACCAGTGGCGCCGAAGTGCGCGATCTGTCTCGCGATGTAGGTCTCCATCGTGGATCCAGCGGTGAGGGCGCCGCTCAGACCCGGAAGCGACAGCAGCGCCGGAATGCGTCCCAATCCCAGCGCGGCGCGTGCGCTGGCCAGTGGTGAGCTCAATCTCCGGGCGAGCGCAAGTATCGTTATACTTTTGCCAGCGCCCCCAGGCCCAAGGAGCAGAGCGCGCCGCATGCTCATTAATCGCCGCAGCGCTTCCCCAACAGGATTATCCTCAGCGCGCTCTTCATCTGTGTCCCGCACATCGCCCGCGCGAGACGCGCCGTCAGCGACTGATTCGAGCGGCAGTAGCGCACGCATGCTGTGGATACCCGCTCGACCCAGTTCGAGATCGCAGTACGTGCGAAGCGCGCGTTGGTATGTCATGACCCGGATAAAACGAATCGCGAGCCACGTCAGAACAACCGCGCCCATCGCAGTCAGGAGAGGGACTAGGACAAGCGCGAAAAGCCAGGATAGCTGGCCTGGGTCACTGGCGCCGCCAGCGCTCGTTCGTGATGTGAACACAGATCCACGTGAGAGAAGCATCACGATGAGGGTGGTTATGGACGCGCTGAGCGCACCGACGGCCACCAGGCTACCGGCATAACGTGACGCGCGAAATACTGGTGGCGCATCATTCACGGCGGTATCCTTATGATGGGTTTAAAATATGACAAGTTGCGCGGCCGATTCCGCGTGATAATTGTCCGGCGGCCCTGTGGCATTTCCCATGGTATCATAGAGCGCTACACATGACGGGGTGAGCAAGCGGCAACTATATCGTGTATGCTTGATAAAAGAGCACACACGAGGAGGTTCATAGATGAGTACGGAGCCTGTGGGCCACACACAACAACTAGCTCCTGACCTCTGGGTGATTGATACGCTGTTTCAAGGTGAGCCAGGAATCATCGCCAGCTATCTGCTGACCGGTTCGCAGGGACTGGCGTTAGTGGATGTCGGGTCGGCGGCGTCATCTGAATAAGCTCCTCGCTGGCATTCGAGCGACGGGGCACGATCCGAGCGAGATACAGCACATCCTCATTACGCATGTGCATCTCGATCATGCGGGCGCGACAGGCGCGCTGCTGGCGCATACCCCGAACGCGCGCGTGTACGTTCATCACATCGGCGCTCCCCATATGATCAATCCCGATAAGCTGCTCGCCAGCGCGGCGCGTATCTACGGCGATCAGATGGGCCCGCTCTGGGGCGCTATTCTCCCAGTTCCGGCTGAGCGCGTAACACCTATTGATGAGGGCGCGGAATTGGTGGTGGGTGAGCGCACATTGCGCGCACTCTACACCCCAGGCCACGCGATCCACCATGTAGCGTTCCACGATCCCGCGCGCAGCGTGATCTTTACTGGCGACGTAGGAGGCGTACGTCTTGAGAATTCCTCGTATGTCCGCCCACCTACGCCTCCCCCAGACCTTAACCTGGAGGACTGGTCGGCCAGCATTGAGCGACTGCGAGCACTGCGGCCTCAGGCGCTGTATCTTCCCCATTATGGCGAGGTGACCGGTGATCTCGACGCGCATTTCGATGAGTTGCGTGCGCGACTCTACACCTGGGGGGAGCTGATGTTGCGCGGCATCCGCGTTGGGAAGAATGACCATGAGCTGGCGGCGGACCTTGCGGCGGCTTCCGACCCCGATGTTGCGAACGCGGCGCCATCTCAGATAGGCAGCGAAAGCGCACGCGCGGTGAAGCGCTACGAGCTGGCGACCAACTATCTTATGAGCGCCCAAGGATATGAGCGTTACTATCGCAAGACTCGCCCAGACTTGCTGAACGGGTGACGCCAAATCGAGCGGTGAGGCGCCGTTCAAGTCCCCGCAGGATGCGCGTACGAGTAACAAGTGAGGCGATAGGAATGGCAGACCAGCGCGTTGTGACCAGCACGACACTCCGCGATCCCCTCGATCGGGGAGCGATCGAAGCGATCGTGACGGGCCGGCATGGAGCGCCGTTCGATGTGCTCGGCCCGCATACGATGTCGCTGGAAGGGGAAGCTGCCTGGATTGTCCGCGCGTTTTTGCCAGGAGCCGCAGAGGTGTGGCTGGAGCCAGACAGTAAGATGGCGCGAGACGGGACCAATGGCGCTTCGTCAGGCTCACGGCCGATGCGCGCGCTTCATGCCGCGGGGCTTTTCAGTATCGTTGGGTCGGGAGAGCCCATTTCAGACTATAGACTACGCGTGCGATGGACGTCAGGCGTCGAAAGCAGGATACTCGATCCCTATGCGTTCGGGCCGCTGCTGTCTGACTATGACCTTTATCTGATTGGCGAAGGCTCACATCTGAATCTTTACGAACGCCTTGGGAGCGCATCTCTGTGAGGTGAATGGCGTATCGGGTGTGATGTTCGCCGTCTGGGCGCCGAACGCGCGGCGGGTGAGTGTCGCTGGCGATTTCAATTACTGGAACGAGCTGCGACACCCGATGCGCATGCGATCGAGCGGAATCTGGGAACTGTTCATACCCGACGTTCCGCAAGGAGCGAACTACAAATACTCGATTCTCTCCTGGAATGAGGAGTTTCAATCACTCAAGGCCGATCCGTTCGCCTTCTACGCCGAGCACCGGCCAGGTACTGCGTCGAAAGTGTGGGATACTTTCCGGTTATACATGGGGCGATAGCGATTGGATGAGCAATCTCGCGCGCGGAAATGGACTCAACTCGCCGATGTCGGTGTATGAAATACATCTGGGTTCATGGCGGCCTGATCCTGGCCAGGACAATTGGAATGTTAGTTACCGTGAACTGGCTCACCAGCTTGCGCCCTATCTCATTGAGATGGGGTATACCCATGTCGAACTGATGCCTGTCGCCGAGCACCCGTTCGATGGCTCGTGGGGTTATCAGGTGACTGGCTACTATGCCCCAACGAGCCGCTTTGGCTCCCCGCAAGATTTCATGTATTTCGTGGATTATCTGCATCAACGCGGCATCGGAGTCATCGTTGACTGGGTACCGGCGCATTTCCCGAAAGATGCGCACGGCCTGGCCTTTTTCGATGGCTCGCACCTCTACGAACATGAAGACCCGCGCCAAGGCGAGCATCCCGACTGGGGTACGCTGGTCTTCAACTTCGCTCGTAATGAGGTGCGGAACTTCTTGATCGCCAATGCCTTGTTCTGGATGGACAAGTATCATATTGATGGCCTACGGGTGGACGCGGTCGCGTCGATGCTCTACCTCGATTACTCACGCAAGGCGGGAGAGTGGATCCCGAATCAGTATGGCGGGCGCGAGAACCTGGCGGCGATTGAATTCCTCAAGCGCTGCAACGCGACCGTGACCGAGCGTTTCCCGCATCATCTGATGATCGCTGAGGAATCGACCGCATGGCCTGGTGTAACACAAACGACCAGCGAGGGTGGCCTTGGCTTTTCCCTCAAGTGGAACATGGGCTGGATGCACGATATTCTTCAATACTTCCATCGCGAGCCCGTTCACCGCAAGTATCATCAAAGTGAGTTGAACTTTTCCTTCGTGTATGCGTTTTCTGAACGATTCATGCTGCCCTTTTCGCATGATGAAGTTGTGCATATGAAAGGCAGCATGCTGAACAAAATGCCTGGCGATCACTGGCAGAAGTTCGCTAACCTGCGGGCGCTTTATACGTTCATGTATGGGCATCCCGGGAAAAAGCTGTTGTTCATGGGATCAGAGTTCGGGCAATGGACGGAGTGGAACTATTCGGGTTTTCTTGATTGGGGACTACTGGACGAACAAAACGTAGAGGTGACCCGCCACCGGCAATTGCGGGAACTCGTTCGTGATCTCAATGCCGCGCTGAAGGCGTCGCCAGCGTTGCATGAACGCGACTTCAGCCCGGAGGGGTTCGAGTGGATAGATGGCAGCGATGCGGCGCAAAGCGTCGTTTCGTTCGCGCGCTGGGGAGATGAGGGCCGGACCTCGTAGTCGTCGTGGGCAATTTCACGCCGATACCACGAGAAGGCTATCGAGTTGGAACATCGCGCGCGGGTCGTTATCAGATTATGGCTCAATTCGGATGAGGAGCGCTACGGCGGCGCGGGAGTCACGCCGAATGGCGATCTCTGGACTGAAGCAGTCCCGGCGCATGGCAAAGCGCAATCACTCACACTGACACTGCCGCCACTCGCTACAGTATTTCTGCGTTTCCGGGAAGGGTAGAGCAGGACATAACGTTGCGTTCAGGCTCAGTGCGGTCGCTACGATGCGCGCCGCTCCAGCGAAACGTCTGGAGCGGCGCACATCGTATGGGGGCATCCTGGCGATAGCCCGAACTTCGGGCGCTTGCGTCCAAGCCAGGCGAGAAGGCGCCATGATAGTGCGCGAAGGCTCGCGAGGTCACCAGGGAACAGCAGAGGATAGACTAGGCGGACACACTCGAGGATGCGGCGGCGAGGTCGAGCATTCGCACATCAGAAACTCGCCACCCGCATATCAACCAAGTGTTTAGGGGCGGCACGCCCACTCGCGCCAGCTGTTGCCGTCGCGATGGAAGATTTCGTACGCCGCGTGGATGTTGGCGTTCGCGTTGTAGGGCGAAGCCGAGCGGTACGATGTCGAGTACCAGGTGCTGGTGTCGAGAATCTGGAACACACCGGCAGCGTGAGCGCGGCCAACGGGGTCGGGTTGCGCGCATTCGGGTTGAAGCCAGACTCACAACTGGCGATGGCCAGGGCCTGAATTGGCGTACGGGCCAAACACCGAGCGAATCTCGTTGATGATCGCGGTTCGGCCAGGATTGTACGCCGCCGCCGCCAGTTGACACATGGCGAGGGAGCCGGCGCGGCGTAAGACTTCGGCGCGGAGTGAGACTTCGGCGCGGGGGTTGAGCCATAGTTAGGCACCCATGCGGTGTTGGTTGAAACCAGGTGTCCGCTATTGGTGCGGTACCAGTGATGGGTGCAGTGGTATGCGCCATTGGCCCAGCCATAGCAGTACCACCCATTTTGGAGGGAGTATCCACGGTGATACTGGAGGCCACCTGGAGGCCTGAGCCGTTGTGGGGAGCGCGACAGCTGCGCCAGCGAGGGTTGCGGCTAGCGCGCCAGTGAGGAACAGCGCCTTGGGC
This sequence comes from uncultured Chloroflexia bacterium, assembly GCA_963809385.1. Classification (GTDB taxonomy): domain Bacteria; phylum Chloroflexota; class Ktedonobacteria; order Ktedonobacterales; family JADMIN01; genus JAKAIY01. The sequence goes on from CAWEJL010000005.1 coordinate 50,430, forward strand.
GCGAATCGAAGATTCGAAACTACTCGACGAAGCGACTGAGTGACATGACTCACGAAAGGAAACCTCCTGAGGCTCCAAGGCATGGAGCCATCGCAGTTGCGAACTGCGACTATTTACCTCCTTGACCGGGTAGAGCGTCCCCTAACTCCGGTCGGGTTTACGTCAGATCCAACTGAGCTGGTAGGCGAAAATACCGCCTATCAGCGCCCTCACCGGAAGCCCATCTCCGGCTTTCGCTTCATGCGTCGGGCACGAGTTGGACTATAGCACGGGGTCAAATGTGCGGGCTGGAAACGCACACAAGACGGGACTATTGTCATGTCGACTGTTTCCAATTCATCGCACTGTTATGTCGCGAAGTTGCGAGGTGTAGATCAGATTTCACGCGTTCGTCTCGCACAGCACGCGGATTTGTGAAGGATCGAACGAACGGCGCCTTGTTCCAGAGGTCTTGGAGATGCCCTCTCCTCTGTCATCTTGGGACAGGTTCGCGCTCTCTGCTAGCTGCTAGGTCCGTTGAAACCAGACAACAAGGTGTACGCTTGCATGAACGACTTGTAGGACGCGAAAGCTGAATTCTTGCAGCTTCGACCTCAAGATGACAGAAGAGGGCGCCTATACGATCCGTCTTCAGCGTTACTTCAACGTAGTCCGCTTCGCCGAACAAGCAGAAACTATTCAGCAGAGGTATGTGGGCGCGCGGATGGCCAAGCAGCCAGGGTATCGCGATTCATGGCGCGCGCTCCCGCCACGAACAACTCGATAGGCGCGATGTTTTCCTCAGGGCGGGGCAAGGAATCGCCACGGTTGTACAGACCCGCCAGGCCGTCCACAAGCGCCCAGTACAGTTGCATGAGGGCATACGCATTGGCCTCAGAAGGGAGCTCGCCACTCTCGACCGCGTCGCGAATAACGCCAAGGATCGGTTGGATGAGGGAGTCGTGTATTGCGCTGTAGAGAAGTCGCTGATGCTCCTTGGGAAGGTGCTGGAGGGCATCGTGCTGCATGGCCTGATAGTCGCCAATCTGCCCCGACCAGAAGATAACCGCGACGCGGTGCAGACGCTCACGAAGCGACAGTTCCCGCGCGATCGCTTGCCTGAGCAGTTCACCGACATCGAGAAACCAGCGCTCGATTACCGCGATATACAGGCCTTCTTTACTACCGAAGTGATGGTAGAGCGACGGTTGCGTGACCCCGGCGGCGATGCAGATTTGCCGTGTAGACACTGTCGTGAAGCCGTGGAGGAGAAATAGCCGCATGCCCTCGCGGAGCAGCCGTTCACGCGCGCTGCTCTCTCCGTCAGGCTGATGGCCGCGATTTGTGCGCTCACTCTGATGGATATTCTGCTCTTCGTGCGCTTGCGTGTTGAGATTCCGTTCCACAGCGCTATCTTCTCCTCGTAGCAAGCGAAATCCACATATTCGCAATCAAACAATATAACTGTTCCGTAACATCAAGTATCACCAGTCGCGCACAGAGCGCTGTAATCATACTACGTCACGGGGCAGAACGAGCGTCTTTGCGCACAAACGATTCATATATGAAACACTTTCTCAACATGACATAACGGCTCAGCATGCTTGCTGTTGATTACGTATATTATGCGCAAACATCACTTTGCGCGTAATATACGTAATCAACATAACAATATCTCGTAGCGATATTGTTAACAAGCGAACGCTTATCTCTAGAGATGCGACCGGGAAGCCTGGCCAGGTGAAACTCATGAAAAAAGGAGTGGGGCGTGATAGAAAATGTGGGTGAAGAGAAGGGGGTGGAGATATATTTGGAAAGATGGGGTGAAGGACGCGCCGCGTTCGTGGTCTCATACGTGTGTGAAACGCTTCGTAGCGCGGATGCTATGCTCGCGGCCTACGCGGTAAATATTGGCGTGAGAATGTGCGCTCCGTCGCACGCACGCCTTGAATAGGCGCGAACGGATACCAGATGGCATACCAGATGGCATAAATGAAGTTGTTTCTGTTAGCCAGTCTTAAGGCGAGTCACAGCGGAATAGAGTGGAGCGGATATGAGCGAGCAAGCGCAGGAAGAGACGCTCGACGCACGGCGGGCGGAGATCGCGGCGAAACTGGAGGCTACGCGCGAATTGATGGCGCGCCATGGTGTAGATGCGCTCCATCTCACCACTCTAGTAAATACGGCCTGGCTTACCGCGGGCGCCGCGACCTACGTGAACGAATCAGTAGATGAGGCGGCGCTGAGTATACTCGTGACCGCGCAGGAGGTCTACATTCTGACAGATCCCATCGAGGATCCGCGCCTGCGTGATGAAGAGTGGCTCGACAAGCTCGGATTTACCTTCGTCATCGAGCCATGGCATTCGCGTGGCCCAGCGCTGGCGCGCATGACGCGAGGCAAACGTCTAGCATCCGACCGCCTGGGGGATGGTGCGAACGGGGATCTGCGGCGCGCGCTTGTTATACTGCGTTCGACGTTAGCGCCTGGGGAACAGGCGCGCATGCGCACGGGTGCGCGCCTAGCTGCGGCGGCGGTGCGTGAAGCGGCTCTCGCAGTCCGCCCTGGGATGACAGAGCACGAGGTCGCCGCGTTGCTGATGGCCGCCAGCCGGCATCGGGGCGGCGCGCCTATCGTCACGCTGGTGGGCAGCGATGAGCGCATCTCCCGTTACCGGCATCCTCTGCCCACAGCGAAAACGGTCGAGCGCTACGTGATGCTGGTGCTTTGCTTTCGCTATCGCGGGCTGGTGACAGCGCTCACCCGCTCGGTCTACTTTGGCGACCTGCCGGACAGTTTACACGAGACAGCGCTGGCGGTGGGGCAGGCTGACGCGCGCATGATTTCCGGAACGCAGCCGGGTCGCTCACTTGCGGAGATGTTCGCGCTCGCGCGGCAGGCCTACTCGGATGCGGGGCAGCCAGACGCCATCGAGGAGCACCACCAGGGCGGCCCAATCGCCTACCTCGCACGTGAGACGCTGGCCACATCGGCGGGCGATTGGCGCATCGCCCCAGGCCAAGCCTTCGCCTGGAATCCGTCGTTGCGGGGAGTAAAGTCGGAAGATACCATCCTGCTTACCGATGATGGACCGGAGATCGTGACAGTGGTGGATGGCTGGCCAGTGTGGAGCTTCGAAACACCAGTTGGTGTCATTGAGCGGCCAGCCATCCTCATTATTCCGGAATAGGAGCCACGTACCGCTGGCTACGGCTCGTCCGGCGAATTGAGCGGGCGCTGGCCATAACTGGCGAGCCATGAGGCATGCAACCGGAGAACCTCATCCTCGGGGAGCGCGCGAGGCTGGCCAACCTGGCTGGCCAGCCAGTAGACACGCGCGCTATCCTCAAGCGCATGCGCGATCGAATACGCCAGCGCGACCGTACGCCCCGCCACCATCGCGCCGTGGTTGCCCCAGATGACCGCTGACCCTGAGCCCAGATAGCTGGCAGCCAGCTCTCCGAACTCCGATGTGCCTGATTCCTGGTAGGGCGCGATAGGGACCTCGCCGCCCAGACAGTAAGCCGACTCGGCGAGGATCATCGGGAAAGGGCGATAGAGAACGCCGAACACGGTCGCGTAGATGGAATGGGTGTGCATGATACAGTTCACGTCCGCGCGACGCCGGTAGACCGCGAGGTGCGCGGGGACTTCCACGCTGGGTTTCCAACTCCCTTCGACTAGTTCTCCATCACCTGTCACGACGACAATATCCTCAGCGCCGAGCGAATCATACTCGGCGCCGCTGGGTGTGACATATATCAGTCCGGATTTTGGGTCGCGCGCGCTAAGGTTGCCCTGCGTCGCCCGCACAAGGCCGCTGTCATGCATCTTCTTCGCATAGCGCGCCACGTCCGCGCGCAGGGACATCAGCCGGTCCCGAGCTCCGTCGCGATTTTCGCTTGCACCTGGCTTGCGTGTTGTTCGGGTCACTCGTCCCGCGCGCTCCATCGCCTGGCTCATAGTTATTCCTCCGATCACAACGCCCACGCGAAGTCGCGGAGCGCGGGAACGCCGCCAAGCGCGGTCGCGGCTTTGATGGCCTTTACAATCGCACGCTCCATCGCGCGCGCGCCCAGCGCCCCGACAAGGCTCACTAGCAGCGCCTCATTCCCTACCACCTCGGTGTCAGCAGTCGAAAGAGCGAAGATCGTGTCGCCATCGAAGGGTGTGTGAACCGGACGGATCGCCCGTGCATAGCCATCGTGCGCCATCTGCGCAACCTTCGCCAGCCCCGCTTTGCTGAGTGGCGCATCCGTGGCGATGACGCCGATGGTGGTGTTCGCTCCCGCGAATGGGCTTGTCTGCTGCACTGCTGGCCGCGACATAGCGTTGAGCCAGCCCGCTCCAGATGGATGGCGCGCGCCCGCCACGATTGCCCCCGTCTCTGGATCATGGATGTCACCGACGGCGTTGACTGCGACAAGCGCGCCAACGATGTGGCCATCCGGCAGCAACTCGCTTGCGCTGCCAAGTCCCCCCTTGATGCGCAAGCCGGGGCCACCCATCTTACCCACGGTCGCGCCCGTTCCCGCGCCGACGCTACCCTGCGCGACTGGATCACCAGTGGCGGCTTCGAGCGCGCGAATGCCCGAGGCGGGGTCAGGGCGCACCGTCGAGGAGCCAATATCGAGATCGAAGAGGGACGCGGCTGGAACGATAGGTACCCGTGTCACTCCAACATCGAACCCAATCCCGCGCGCCTCCAGCGCGCGCGCTACCCCCGACGCGGCCTCCAGCCCGAAAGCGCTACCACCCGAAAGGGTGATGGCGTGGACTTCACGCATCATGCAGAGCGGGGAGAGGAGATCTGTCTCGCGCGTTGCGGGAGCGCCGCCGCGCACATCCACCGCGCCGAGCGCGGGTCGCTGGCAGAAGATGACGGTGCAGCCCGTTGCCGCGTCGGTGAGCGTGTCATGTCCAACCAGAATCCCCGGCACATCGCAAATATCATCGTATCGCTCAGGCATACTTTGACTCCTCTGGAGATACGCGAACCAACATCACAACACGCGAGGCATGGCGTGAATCCGACAATCTCGCGTGCCATGGAGGCGCCTGTTAACACAGGACTAGGCCAATGGCCATCCGTGCGGTATCATGTCATCTATTATCGGCGGTGTTTCACTGACCTGTGGAATGCGCTGACGCATTCTCCGCCGCCGCGCCTCATCTAGAGGAGACAAGCCATGAGCCAGTTGACCGCTGACCGAAAGGCCAGTGTTTTCACCTTTACCACATCGCGGATCGTGACCGCCGCCGTCCTTGTCGCGCTCACGATCATCCTGGGTGTTGTACCAGGCATCGGCTTTATTCCGCTGCCCAACGCCACGGGTTCCGCCACGATTGAACATATCCCGACCATCCTTGGCAGCGTGCTCGAGGGCCCGCTTGTAGGCATGGTTACGGGTCTTACGTTTGGCCTGTTGAGTTTCACGCGCGCAACGCTACCACTATTCAAAGATCCGCTAGTCTCAGTGCTGCCGCGCGTCGTCGTTGGCGTGACTCCGTGGCTCGTCTTTACGGCGCTCAAGCGCATCCAGCTCGATGTCGCCGCAGGCGCCGCAGGGTTTGTGGGCTCCGCGACCAACACGGTGCTCGTCCTGGGTATCGCCATCTGGCGTGGCTATCTGCCTTTCGCTGTCGTGCCGCTTGTGTTGCCACAAGCGATCGGTGAGGCTGTTCTCGCCACGATTCTAACAATTGTGATCACGCGGGCGGTTTACATTACGCGCAACCAGATTCTCCGCGCTCCTGATCGCAAGAAGCGCGAGGAAATGCCGTACTAATCCGCTGTTTTACTCCTAAATCGCGCGAGCGCGGCTATTGTCCTCGCTCGCGCGAGACTGTGGCGTGTCCTCCATGCCGCGCGGCCCGCGCGGGAAAGTCACTAGCGCCTCATATGCTCGAAGTCACTGGCGCCCAGTACAGATATGGGCGCGAGAGTCATGACGCGCCCCCAGCGGTAGCGGGTGTCACGCTGTCCATCGCGCCGGGTCAGATCGTAGGTTTGCTCGGCCAGAACGGTTCGGGCAAGAGCACGCTCGCCAAGCTGCTGGCTGGCGTGCTTACCCCCCAATCCGGCGCGATCATGGTGGATGGCATGGACACACGCGACCGCGCTCATCGCTGGGAGGCGAGACGGCTGGTCGGACTCGTCTTCCAGAACCCCGATGACCAGCTCATTACCAACACGTTGATAGATGATGTCGCATTTGGCCCGGAAAATCTGGGACTTCCGCGCGACGAGATCCAGCGCAGGGTGGATAGCGCGATCGCGTTGATGGGGTTAAGCTCCTATCTCACAACGCCGCTCAATGAGCTTTCAGTTGGCCAGCGGCAACGTGTCGCAATCGCTGGGATACTGGCGATGGAGCCGCGCTACATCGTGCTGGACGAGCCAAGCGCAATGCTCCCGCCGAATGTCGCGGAGCAACTCATCGCTACCGTCACGCGACTCGCACGCGAGCAGGGCATTGGCGCGATTTATATTACCCACCGCATGGACGAGGTCGTTTCTTTCGATCATGTGGTGGTCATGAGTCAGGGATCAGTCGCGTTGGAAGGGCCGCCGCGCGCGGTGTTTGGCGAGGTCGAGCGTCTGCGGGAACTGAGCCTGGACGCGCCGCCCACTACTCTGCTGGCGCGGCGGCTGAAAGCGCGTGGCTTTAACGTTCAGCCTGACACCATCATCGCTGAGGATCTTGCCACCCAGCTTCGCACCTATACGCCTGGTGAAGGGGCTGTTAGCGGTGACGCCCGCGACACGCCAGATGCCGCTGGAGGCGCGGACGGAGATCGCGTAGCGGAGAATCCCAAGACTGCTCAAGCGCCCGTACTGGAAACGCGCAAGCTATCCTTTACGCATCTGCGTGGCACGCCATTCGCGCAGCAAGCGTTGAACGGGCTAGACAGCCAGATCCCGCGCGGCTCGTTCGTCGCGTTCGTCGGGCCAACCCGGTCGGGCAAATCCACACTGCTCGACTGCCTGAACGCGATCATCAAGCCCGGCAAGGGCATGGTGTTCTACAACGGCGCTGACACTGCCGAGCCAGGTTTCGACCTGGAGAAACTGCGCCTCGCGGTCGGTGTGGTCTATCAATCACCCGACAGCCAGATTCTCGAAGATATTGTCGGTAAAGATGTCGCGTTCGGTCTCATCAGGCGTAAGACGCCGCTGGCGGAGTCACGGCGGATTGTCCAGGAAAGCCTGGAGGCGGTTGGGCTGCCGTATGAGGAGTTCCGCAACCGCTACACCTACGCGCTGAGCGGTGGCGAGAAGCGGCGCGTGGCAATTGCGGGCGCGCTGGCGATGAACCCAGAGACACTGGCGCTCGATGAGCCAACCGCCGGGCTTGATCCCCAGGGACGTGCGGAATTCATCGCGCTCATCCGGACGCTCCGGCGGCAGCGAGAGCTGACCGTCGTGTATATGACATCCAGCCTGGATGATGTGGCGGACATGGCGGACTACATCTATGTCCTGGACGCTGGGTGCGTCGCCTTCGAGGGAACGCCGCGCGAGGTCATGCGCCAGCTTCCCGCGTTGGAGCGCCTGGGTGTTGGCCTCTCCAGCGTGTCACGCCTCGCGCTGGCGCTCTCTTCGGTCGTGCCCAATCTGGACACCACCTGTCTGGGCCTCGATGCGCTGGAAGCGGAGTTGCTTGCGCGGCTGCTCCCAGCGCCGAGTGTGGCGCAAGCGCCCCGTGGGGAGGTCGCGCCATGATGGAACTGTCGCGGAACGTAACGATTGGCCAGTATATAAACTCGGGATCAGTCCTGCACCGCCTGGATCCGCGCATCAAAATGGTGGGGCTTGTTGCGCTCATCGTCATTATCTCGCTGGCTTCAACGTTTATGGCGTTTGGCGCGCTGGCGCTCTTTGGGCTGCTCTCACTGGCGCTCTCGCGCATCTCGCCACGATTCATCGCGGCGAGCTTGCGCCCGGCGATTGTGTTTCTAGCAGTGATTTACGTCTTCCAGGTGCTGTTTTATCAACCCGCTGCTCCCAATCCACACACGCTGTGGAGCTGGGGACCGCTGAGCGTGACGATCGAGGGGCTACTGGCTAGCGCGCTCATTAGTCTACGCGCGCTGCTGCTCTACTATTTCGTCAACTTGTTGACATTCACAACCCCACTCGTTGATGTCTCTGATGGCGTGGAGTCGCTGCTCTCGCCGCTGCAGCGGATCGGATTGCCCGTCAACGAGGCGTCGCTGGTGATGGTGGTAGCGCTGAAATTTGTGCCAATCTTCATCAGCGAGCTTGAGCGACTCATCAAGGCGCGCGCGGCGAGAGGTGTCAAAATTGATTCTGGCAATTTCATCACACGCGCGCTCAATATCGGCCCGCTGCTCGTCCCGCTGATTCTGGGTGGATTCAAGCGGGCCGAGGCGCTGACAATAGCCATGGAAGCGCGCGGCTATCATGGTGGACGGGGACGCACGAAACTGCGGCGACTCCACCTCGGCGTACGCGACATTGTGGCGTTTGTGGCTCTCTGCGTCGTGTGCGTCGGGGTCATCTATGTGAACATTCACGCGCCGATTTGAGACGCAAAAGCGCTAGCTCCCTCGCGCGATAGCCGCGACGCTCGCGGCGAGCCGCGTGATTTCCTCTTCTGTGTTGTAAAAGCCGATCGAGGCGCGTAGTACAGACGGCTCAGGAATCGCCCGAATGAGGATGTTTTCCTCAGCCAATCGCTTCACCACATCAGCGGGCGGCGTCGTATCCACGGTGAAATGGATGAGGCCAGCCATCAGGTCACGAGGCGTTATGACACTCACGCCCTCAATCGAGGTGAGCTGGTCGTGGCACAGGCGACCGAGCCGCGCGATGCGCTCATGCGCCCACTGCCAGCCAACTTCTTCCGTGATCCAGCGCAGGCTAGCGGTGAACGCCACCGCGCTCGCGGGGTTGATGGTGGCGACCTCGAACCGCTGCGCGCCAGCGGTGGGAACGAAGTAGCCTTCGAAGTCGCTCATCCCATGGCGGATTGTGTGATAGCCAGCGAACGTGGACTGGATATCGCCCAGGCGGTCCCGCCGCACGAAGAGCGCGCCCGTCCCGTCAGGTCCGCAGAGCCACTTTTGCCCAGAGCAGGCGTACGCGTCTACGCCAAGGTCGAGCACGCGCGAAGGAACCATTCCGCAGGATTGCGCGGCGTCACAGACGAACATGGCTCCCGCCTGATGGGTAGCCGCAACCAGTTCCGGGAGATGCAACGTCACTCCAGTGGACCAGGAGACATGCGAGAGCACAACGGCGCGTGTGCGGGGACTGAGCGCGCCGCGCAACGCGTCGAGCGCATCAACGCCTGGCTGGCCAATGTCCGTCATGCGGATGCGCACGCCGTACCGCTGATGAAGCAGATAGACGGGATACAGCACACCGGGATGCTCAGTGGTCGCGGTCACGACTTCGTCGCCTGGGCGCCAGTCTATCCCCATCAGCGCGATGTTGACGCCCTCGGTCGTGTTGTGGGTGAGGGCGACGTCGCCGGCGTCGCAGCCAAGGACGCTTGCCATCGCATCCCGCGTCCGCTGCCATGAATCCAGCATTTCCGTAAACGCGGTGGAGGAGATGCGACCTTCCGAGAGCTCTCGCTGCGTATAGGAGAGCAGCGCCTCATGAGCACGATTCGGAAGAGGGCCGTTCGTGCCGGTATTCATGTACACATAACGCTCGGTCACGGGCAACTCAGCCCGGATACTGGCAATTTTCGCGATGTCGTCCATCATTGCTCGTTTCTCCCGTCATAGTATTGGCTAGAAAGCTCCAGCGCTTCTTGCCCGCTCTGTTGGTATTGTATTCCGCTGGGCGAGCTATTCGTCTGCCTCAGGCCTTCCCTCTGTCTCCGGCTCGATGTCTAGAAGGAGCGCGCCTGCGGTAACCCGCTCTCCCGCCGCGAAGCGCGTTGCGGTGACGACTCCGTCCCAGGGAGCGCGAATGGTGTGCTCCATCTTCATCGCTTCCAATGTCATCAATGGCTCACCCGCGCGCACATGCTGCCCCATCTCGACCAGAAGCGCGACGATGACCCCCGGCATAGGGGCCGCGAGTGAGCCGGCGGACGGCTTGCGCTCGTCTGGTTCTGGCAGTGGTGACAGCCAGGTCAGCGTCATCGTGCGCCCGGCGGCCGCGACCCACCATATCATGCGCGCCATCATGCGCTACAAAGGCGCTCAGCGCCCGCCCGTTTACCTCCGCCGTGATTCGCCCATCCACAGGCGCGCGCGCCTGGACATCGACTTCCCATACACCACGCGGCGAGTCACAGGAGCCCGTATAGCGCGCCGCTACCTGCTGGGGTGAGGCTGACGGTGATATTCGTTCGCGCGCGCATGGGGATGGGCGCCGTGCTCGCGCGAGCGAATCGCTCGATCCTCGGGCGATTGGGGTTGTTGCGCCAGCGCGGCTGTTCCCAGCATGCGCCAGGGGCCATGCGCGTAAGCGCGGCGAAGAGCGCGGCCATTTCCGGGCTGGTGGGGTCTTCTGGAGCGGTTTCTTCAGGACCGATCAACTCATCGCCAAAGCGCTCGATGAAGGCGGTTGTTGTGTCCCCTTGGAGAAATGCTGGGTGACGCAGCGCGCGCGAGAGAAACTCGCCGTTGGTGTGGACGCCGAGCGCCACCGTCCGCTCGACGGCGTGGGCAAGACGACGCGCCGCTTCCTCGCGTGTCGCGGCATGAACGCTGATCTTGGCGATCAGCGGATCGTAGTGCGGTGTGATCTCATCGCCAGAGCGGACCGCCGCGTCTACCCTGGCGCCCTCAGGCTCGCGCCACAGGGCGAGGCGTCCGGTAGCGGGAAGAAAGCCATTCGCGGGGTTTTCTGCGTAGAGACGCGCCTCGATGGCATGCCCTGTGTTTGCGATCTGTTCTTGGGACAGCGGCAGCGGCCGCCCTTCCGCGACTTCGATCTGCCAGCGCACGAGATCGAGTCCCGTCACGAACTCCGTGATGGGATGCTCGACCTGAAGGCGTGTGTTGACTTCGAGGAAATAGAACTCGCCGTCAGGACTGAGGATGAACTCAACTGTGCCAGCATTGGTATAGTTGAGCAGTCGTCCGACGGTGAGCGCTGCCTCCGCCATGCGCTCACGCAGCGCCGGGGTAAGGCCCGGCGCGGGTGTCTCCTCGATAATCTTCTGGTGGCGGCGCTGAATCGAGCACTCACGCTCGCCGAGATGAACCAGCGCGCCGTGCTGGTCGCCGAAAATCTGAAACTCGATATGGCGCGGATTTACGATTGCGCGTTCGAGTAGCAAGGTCTCATCGCCGAAAGCTGAGAGCGCCTCCCGTCGCGCGGCGGCGAGGGCCTGCGACGCGTCGTCGGGACTGGCAATGCTCCGCATGCCTTTCCCACCACCGCCTGCCGAAGCTTTGATCATTACCGGATAGCCAATGCGTTCGGCTTCAGCAAGCATCCGCTCATTCGCCTGGTCGTCGCCGTCATAACCGGGAATGACTGGCACACCCGCCTGCGCCATCAATCGCCGCGCCTCGCGCTTGCTGCCCATGCTCGCGATGACGTCTGGCGTGGGGCCAGCGAAGACCAGCCCAGCGTCGCGACAGGCGGCGGCGAACCCAGCATTCTCCGCGAGAAAACCGTAGCCGGGATGAACGGCGTCCGCGCCTGTTCGTCGCGCCGCGTCAATCAGCGCCGCGATGTTGAGATAGGGCGCGGTTGGCTCGTCTCCGCTCAAGCGGATCGCCTCATCCGCCTCGATGACGTGGAGCGCGCGCGCATCGGCGTCGGAGAATACGGCGATCGACGCGATGCCCATCTGGCGGCAGGTCCGCATGACGCGGCGCGCAATCTCGCCACGGTTCGCGACGAGCAGCTTTCGGATCAGGGTTGGCTTACCCACGAGCACATGCGACCTCGCTTCTTCTTCGCTCCCACAATCCCGTCAGGCGCTATCGCCCGATCAAGGCTCATCCACCGGCATATACAAGATGACGCCCGCCAGCGATTTGCCCAGCCCGTCAATGCGCAGCGAGCGCGTCGCGCCTCCATCAAGCGCGCGGTGAAGGACGAAGTTCAGCGCCTCGATGTTGTCCAGTTCATAGCGCTCCACAGAGCCGCGCGATAGCGAGCCCAAGCGCGCCCGCACGCGCTCGGCGGTCAGCTTCGCCTTGAGCTCAGCGTAGGCGTCGGACGTGCGCGCGATGACGCTGATGTTGGCGATATCACCCTTATCACCCGCGCGCCCGTACGCCAGGTCATAGACGCGCCGTACCAAAGGCGGGTTATTTTGCGCGGGCATCACGACACCTCCAGCATGGTAGCGGAGACGCCTGGCTCGACGCGCTCCCGCTGAATCAGCGCGGGCCACAAGCCGAGCAACGGGCGAGGCGCCGCGCCAACCGTGCCGCCAGAAACGGACATTCCCGCTGGGCCAGACAGCCCCAGCGCCATCGCGCGCCGCACGGCGGTTTTGAGCGTCGCGGCGTCTTCGGCAGTGAACATCACGCGCGTGACGAGCTCGATCGGGTCGGGCGGTAGCGGCTCCAGCGGGCCGAAAAGGCTGTCGAGTCCAAGGTGGCTGTATTCGACGCGGGTGATGGGCAGGCCACGCCATGCGGCATCCAGCATGCCGCGCAGTTGCGCTTCCTTGCGCCAGGCGCGCGGCCAACTGAGCGTAAAGATCAGTTCGCGGCTGTAGCCTTCCAGGCGAGCGATGTTGACCTTGAGCGCGCTGGTCGCTGGCCGGCCAGTCACGCCGCTCACCCGCACACGGCCCGCGCCAGCGTCTTCCAGGCGCAGCGTGGTGATGTCCGCCACCACGTCCGGCGTGACGTAGGCGCGCGGGTCGTGAATCTCGTAGAGCAACTGCTCTTTGACGGTCTCTTGAGAGACGCGACCGGGCGTGTCCGGAACCTTCGTGATGGTAAACGAGCCGTCCGCTTCCATCTCGGCGATGGGGTATCCAGGGTTTGCCAGCGCCTCAGGCCCCATCAGGTCAATGCTGGCAAGGCTGTTGCCCCCGACGACTTGTCCGGTGCATTCAAGCAGGTGTCCACAGATGACGCCACTCGCGAGGCGGTCCCAATCATCCGCCTCCCAGCCGAAATGCTGGGCGAGCGGGGCCAGGTAGAGCGCGGGGTCCGCGACGCGCCCGGTGATGACAATATCCGCGCCGTCCGCCAGCGCGCGCATAATGGGCCGCGCGCCGAGGTAGGCGTTCGCCGTCACGATCTGAGCCTCATCCAGTCGCAGCGGCTCGCCAGTCTCGATGTTGGTGAACGGCTCGCCAGCGGTGAGCAGGTCGGGCAAGCGCGCAAGCAGGTCGTCGCCGGTGACGATGGCGATCCTCAGCCCGCGCAGGCCCAGGCGCTCCGCCGCCGTGCGCGTGACTTCCGCGGCGCCCAGTGGATTGAGGCCGCCGCCGTTAGTAATCAGCGGAATCTTGCGCGCGAAGGCCAGCGGCAGAATGCGCTCGGCGATGATTTCGATATCACGGGTGTAGCCAAGTCGCTGGTCGCGCATCTGATCGCGCCGTAGGATGGCGAGCGTCAGCTCAGAGAGGGCCTCGAAGCAGACGGCGTCTACCAACCCGCGCTCGATCATTGGCAGCGCGCGTGTCACGTCGTCGCCATAGAAGCCTTCAGCGGAGCCGATGCGATACATACGCGCGCTACCCTTTCCGCTTACCAGGAAGGATGCCTTCCAGCTTGGCGATGATTCCCAGCATCACCTCGTCCGCGCCCCCGCCGATGGAGAGCAGCCGTGAGTCGCGGAATGCGCGTGAGATCGGCGTCTCCTCCATGTAGCCCATGCCGCCATAGAACTGGAGACAGCTATCGGCGACTTCGCGCGCGAGGCGGCCAGCCTTGAGCTTGGCCATCGAAGCGAGGCGGGTGATGTCTTGCCCTTCAACCATGGCCTCAATCGCCGAGTAGCACAGCGCCTTCAACGCCTCAATTTCGGTCAGTAGCTCCGCCATGCGGAAGTGGACCACCTGGTTGTCAATTAGCGGCGCGCCGAATGTCTGGCGCTGGCGCGTGTATTCGATGGTCTGGCGGACGACTTTCTCCATCGAGCTATAGGCCAAAATCGCGCCAACGAGCCGCTCTCGCTGGAACTGACGCATCTGGAGGATGAATCCCATGCCCTCAGGCCCAATAGTATGGGCGCGCGGCACACGAGCGCCATCGAACGCCAACTCGGCGGTATCGCTGGAGAGGTTGCCAAGCTTGCGCAGCTTACGGCTGACACTGAAGCCTGGTGTTCCGGACGGCACGATGATCAGCGACATGCCATGGTAGCCACGCTCCTCGCTGGTACGCGCCAGCAGACAGACCCAGTCGGCCTGTGTCCCGTTGGTGATGTAGAGTTTGCGCCCGGTGATGACCCAGTCATCGCCGTCCGCGACGGCGCGCGTGCGGATGCTGGCGACATCCGAGCCGGCGTCAGGCTCGGTGACACCAATGCAGCCGACATACTCGCCACGCAGGCTGGGTTCGAGGAATCGCTTCCGTAGCTCGTCCGAGCCAAATTCCGCTAGCGCCGGAGTGCACATTTCTGTGTGAACGGTGATACCCATCGGCACGCCCGAGCAGTCGGTCTTCCCAAGTTCCTCGCAGAAGACGGCAGTATACCAGAAATCAAGGCCCTGCCCGCCGTATTCTTCGGGATATGACAGTCCCAGGAAGCCAAGATCGCCCATTTTCCGCAGCACATCGTGCGCTGGCCAGATGCCCGCCTCCTCCCACTCATCCACATGTGGGTTCAACTCTTGTTCCACGAAGCGGCGCACGCTCTGGCGGAACATCTCGTGCTCTGGTGTGAATTTCATGGTCTCGCCCCCTTACATCCTGAAGACGCCGTAGCGCGGCGCGCCCTCCGATACCCAGTCGCGGTTATATGACATGGAGAGGCCGACTGTTAGCGCTATGCGCGTGTCGCGCGGGTCAATGACGCCGTCATCCCATAGCCGGGCGGTCGCATAGTAGGCTGATGACTCCAGATCGAGCTTTTGTCGCGCCATTTCGCGCATCATCTCGATCTGCGCGAAGTCAGGCTCCGCGCCGCGCGATCGCGCCGCATCTTCCTGGATGATGGCCAGTACGCCTGCCGCCTGATCCCCACCCATCACCGCGATGCGGCTGTTCGGCCAGGTGAAGAGCAGGCGCGGATCATACGCGCGCCCGCACATGCCGTAGTTGCCCGCGCCAAAGCTACCGCCAATGATCACCGTAAACTGCGGCACGGTCGAATTGGCGACAGCGTTTACCATCTTCGCGCCATGCTTGATGATGCCCTCTTCCTCATACCTGCGCCCAACCATAAAGCCGGTGATATTCTGAAGATACACCAGCGGCGTGCGTGACTGGTTGCAGAGCTGGATGAACTGCGCCGCCTTCATGGAGGAGTCGGAGAAAAGCACGCCATTGTTGCCGAGGATACCGACTGGGAAGCCGTTGATATGCGCGTGGCCGCAGACCAGTGTTGGCCCGTAGTCGCGCTTGAACTCCTCAAAGCGCGAGCCATCCACGATGCGCGCTATGACCTCGCGCATGTCGAACGGGTGGCGTGGGTCGCCAGGGATCACACCGAGCAGTTCGTCAGGGTCGTAGCGCGGCTCTTCCGGCGTGGCCATCCGAGCCTGTATCTGTTTGCGCCAGTTCAATCTGCCGATGATCTCACGACCCAGCCGGATGGCGTCCGTATCATCCTCCGCCAGATAGTCACCAACACCGGACACGCGGGTATGCATCTCGGCGCCACCAAGCGCTTCGTCATCCACTTCCTCGCCGGTCGCCATCTTCACCAGCGGTGGCCCACCTAGGAAGACTTTCGCCTGCCGCTTGACCATCACCGTGTAGTCTGAGAGGCCTGGTATGTAGGCTCCGCCCGCAGTGGAGTTGCCGAAGACAAGTGAGATTTGCGGGATGCCGACTGCTGACATGCGTGTTTGATTGGCGAATGTACGCCCGCCGAGATCGGCGAAGAACTCCGCCTGGTAGAGGAGATTCGCGCCCGCTGACTCGACGAGGTAGATACACGGCAAGCGGTTCTGGGCCGCAATTTCCTGAGCGCGCAGCGCTTTCTTGACGGTGATAGGGTAGCTGGCGCCACCCTTGGCGGTGGCGTCGTTCGCGCCGATCATGCATTCGACGCCGTTGACCACACCGATCCCGCTGATCTGCGAGCCACCGGGCGACTCATCGCCGTACATCTCCCAGCCCGCCAGCGTACTCAGTTCCAGAAACGGCGCGTCGGGATCCAGCAGCAGCTCTACGCGCTCGCGGGGCAACAGTTTGCCGCGCGCAACGTGGCGCTCACGCGCGCGGACGCTGCCACCCTCGCGGACGCGCGCCTGCCGCACGTGGAGCTCATCCACCAGGGCGCGCATCGCTCCGTAATTCTGGCGGTATTCCTCGCTTTTCGGCTTGATCGCGCTGGGCAGAGCGCTCATTCCGCATCCTCTCCCTCACCACTGAACGCAGGCCAGGGCGCGTGTTCGGGGATAGTGTAGCCTTGCAGAGCGGTAGAGCGAGCCCGCGCCGTCCACGCGCAGCGTCGCGCCGGAGATAAACGCGGCGGCGGGCGAGAGCAGGAAGATGACCGCCGCCGCGACCTCCTCCTCGGTCCCCATGCGCTGGGCGGGAATATCATTTGCGATGGCGCCAAGCTGCATCCGCACGGCCTCTGGGTAGGTCTTCAGACCGCTGGAGTCAATCAGCCCCGGTGCGACCGCGTTCACGCGCACGCCCGACGCCGCCCACTCCAGCGCGAGGGTCTGCGTGAGGTTGACCACCCCTGCGCGCGCCGCCCCCGTATGCGCCATGCCGGGAAAGCCGCGCCACATATCAGCGACGATGTTGACGATCGCACCGCCGCCCTCGCGAATCCCGTGCAGGTAAGCGGCGCGCGCCATGTTGAAAGCGCCCGTCAGATTGGTTTCGATGACCGCCTGCCAGCCATTCGGCGAGATCATCTCCGCTGGGCTGATGAACTGGCCGCCAGCGTTGTTGACCAGCGCGTCTACTGGGCCGGCGCGCTCGATCACGCTGTCCCAAAACGCCTCGACCTCGTCAGCTTCGCGAATGTTGCAGGTCAAGGCGATCGCGCGACCACCGGAAGCCTCGATTTCCGCGCGGGTAGGCTCTAGATGTTCAGCGGACCGCGAGCAGATGATTACTGTCGCGCCGAGGCTGGCAAGCTCGCGCGCGATGGCGCGCCCGATACCCGTGCCACCGCCGCTCACGACGATAGTTTTCCCTGTGAAGAGTCCAGAGCGAAAGACTGACTGCGCTGTCCCCATGCTTGCATGCCTCCACTCATCAGCGAATGGCGACTTTCCTACGCTACCCGATTATTGAAGCGCCTCTTGGCCAGCTAGACGGGTTTCCACCTGCGTGAGCGCGACCCGCAACTCATCGCGTAAGTCGGTCAGGTCGCGCAATTGGGACTCGATCTGCCCCAGCCGTTCCAGGATCATCAGGCGCAGCCGCTCCTCTTGCCGGCGCTCATCATGTGTGGCGTCATATATCTCGAATAGCTCGCGGATATCGTCCAGCGCGAATCCCAGGCCTCTTGCCCGTAATAAGAGTTTGAGCCGCACGCGGTCGCGTGGCGTGTAGAGGCGCTGCTGCGCTCGCTCTGTGCGCTGTGGGCTGAGCAGGCCGCGCTCTTCGTAGTAGCGGATTGTGCGCGTCGAGATGTCCAGTTCCCGCGCGAGGTCGCCGATGGTATACATCTTAGGCGCGGAAGTAGGGACGCTCGCCTCTGAAGAACCATTCCGCATTGCGCTTTCCTCTCAACCACACACCAGCAGACGTGACTCCGTTTGACGTAGTATGCCGGATGCTCACGTTAACGTCAAGTACAAACACATGTCTTGGCGAATCGCCGTACATGCGCGCTAGGGTCTACTGTGGAGTGAGCTGACTCGAAGGATTCCACCGGCGTCGCATCGAGGTTGGGAGCGATAGTGAGTTGTCCACGCCGCCACATGATGAGTGTGACGACCACTCCCAGCGCTATCCAGCCGCCAACCACGAAGGGAATGTAGCTCAGCGGCGCGGGTCCGGGCTGCAGCAGCGCGAGCAATGCGATGCCACCCGCCACCAGTGTCCCGAGAACGGGGATTACCGCGTGGCGGGCGATGCTGAAGCGCTCACGACGCTTGCGAAGAAAGAAGCGCACACAGGCTACGCTCACAAGCACGTAAATCAGGAGGACGAACAGCGCGTCCAGCGTCGCGAGGAAATTGAAAGCGCCAAAGGGTGTCAATGGTAAAGCCAAGCGCCAGCCCGCTGACGAGCCCAATCCCGCAGAGGAGCGCGATGGCTCCGCCTGGCGTGCCGCGCGTCGGGTGCGCCCAGTTGATGGGTGGTGGCATCAGCCCATCGCGCCCCAGCGTGAAGAGGATGCGCGCGCCACCGTTGACAATCGCCAACGCCGCGCTGAAGAACGACAGCACGCCCGCCAGATCCACGAAAATGGCCAGTGCCCCACCGCTAAACCGGCGCGCGATGGTGTCAAACGGGGCCGCGTCCTTCGCAAAGCCGGTCGCCATCTGAGCCGGCCCGTAGCCTACCGTCGCAATATAGGCCATCAGCACGTAGAATATGCCGACGACAATCATCGAGCCATAGATCGCACGGGGAATGTTGCGCTGTGGATTGCGCGTCTCTTCGCCCAGCGCGGCCGCCGTCTCGAAGCCGATAAAGCTGAGGATCGCCAGCACGACGCCGATCGAGAGGTCACCACCTATTGGCGCTGACGCGGATTGAACGGCGCGACGGTCAGCCCGCCCGCATTTCCGACTTTCAGCAGCACCAGCGCCGCCAGCACGATGCAAATGCCAATCTCGAAGGCCAGCAGCGTCAGATCAACGCGCAGTGATTCGCGGATGCCGATGTAGCAAATCGCGAAGACGATGCCGATGGCGATGACGTAGTAGATACTCCAGGAGACCTGGATCCCAAACCAGCGATCCATCAGCGTCGAGAGATTCGCGCTCATCAGGACGAAAGAGTACGGAACGCCGAGCGCGATGGCGATCAAGACCGATCCAGCCAGTGATGAAGCCCCAGCCGGTTCCCAGACCCTCGCTGACGAAGGTATAGGCCGAGCCGCTGGTAGGCAGCTCACGCGAGAACTCGCTGTACTGGTTGGCGACCAGCAGCGCGACTACAAAACCGACGGCATAACAGAAGGGAATAGCGGCTCCAGCATAGGGCGCCTGTCCGATAGTATTGAAAAAGATAGAAGCCGCTGGTGACATCACGGCGACGGAGATCACAATCGCGTTCTGGAGGCCCAACGTCGCCACGCTTCAACGCGGGCTGTCCGCGCTCCGATAGCGCTGTGGCGTCTTCATCGCCTTTTCCCTCTTCAACTGACTGGCCAATGGCCATCACTACGCGCTCGCCCCATCGTGTGCGGCGCTACCGGCGCTTGCGTGCGTCCCATCCACCCGGAATAGGCTCTGGAGATACTCGTTGAGGAAGACACCATGCGGATCGAGCTTGGCCCGCACCCGCTGGAAGTCAGCCCAGCGCGGGTAGCGGCTGGCGAGCGTCTCAGCTTCGAGCGTGTGCATCTTGCCCCAGTGGGGGCGACCCTCGTAACGCTGGTAAATCTGCTCAACATCATGGAAGTACTCTTCGTATCGCATGCCCTTATACATGTGCGCCGCGAGGTACGCTGAATCGCGCTGGTACGCCGGGCTGAGCCAGATTTCGTCGCCCTTCACGAACCGGCACTCGATGGGGAAATGCACGTGATAGCCGCGCCGCGCGATGAGCTCCTGTATCTCGCTTATCGCCGCCACGAAGTGTTCCGGCGGGAATGTTGTATTCCATCTCCTGGAAGCGAACCGCGCGGGGCGTCGCGAACAGCCGGTGACTGTAGTCTACCGCCGTGGTCGGCGCGATGCCCCACGCCGAGATGGCGCTGACCGTCTTGCTGAGCGGAGGCGCGACGCGCGCCCCCTCTGAGAGCGCCCAGAACACGCCATTCTCCATCACGACCCGGTTGAATTCCGTCCATAGGTTAGCGCTGGTGGGCTGCTCGTCGGTCTCATTGGTGAACTTCGCCTGGGTCCAGGGCGTGTAGGGCATCCAGAAGAACTCGAAGTGACTATTCTCCTGTTTGTAGCGCTCCAGATTGCTCAGCACGCTCTGGAGCCGCTCACGGCGCGTCTGGTAGCGTAGCCGCTTCGCTGGCACGACCCGCAGCGTCACCGATGCGATGACGCCCAGCGCTCCCAGCGACACCTGCGCCGCCTTGAAGAGTATCTGGATCACGTCTCTGGGGAAAGCTCCAGTACGTCGCCCGAAGCGGTCACCAGCGTCAACGCCGCGACTTGCGTGGCGAGGTTGCCGAAGCGTACTCCCGTGCCATGTGTGCCGGTGCTGATAGCGCCGGTGATCGTCTGCACATCAATATCACCCAGGTTTTCCTGCGCCAGGCCGCGCCGGAGCAGATCGTCACCCAGCGTCTTTAGCCGCGTGCCGCCGAGCACGGTCACGGTTCCGGCCTGCTCGTCCGCACCCGTGATTCCCTGGAGACCAGCCATCGAGATCATGACATCATCGGTTCGCACGAGCGGGGTGAAGGAATGGCCAGCCCCCGTCACGCGCATCCGCCTCCCATCGCGGGCATGCTGGGCAACCGAGCGCGCAAGCTCCTCTATTGAGTTCGGCTTGACGACCTCTTGCGGGCGGCACGTCACTGAGCCGGACCAGTTGCTCCACTCGCTACCTCGTGACGGTTTGGATGGAGACCCCATGCTATCGCTCCTCTATATTTTTCATTGAAAGGCGCCGTGACTCAGAGAAAACACAGGCCATCGCCACGATAGGTCGTGACAGTATCCACAACCGCGCCATTCGAGACGAGCAGCAGTTGGGTAAACCGCTCGCACAATTCCCCCGCTTTGCTGTGACGCAGAAAGACAGGATCGCCAAGCCCCAGCCGTTCCGGGCCGGAATAGTGGATGGGCGTTTGTACTTCACCTGCGCCCTCGTTGCTATCGAGCCGCGCGCCCGCTGGAAGATACACGACAGGCGCTTTCTCCGGCCCCACCGCGCCAGACGCGATGTAACCACCACCTAGACAGGTATAGACGCCATCAGCTGGGCGTCTAATAATCTCGACCGCATACGCCGCCGCTGGCTGGTAGTGGAATTCCTGATAGTGATCGAACAGCCCGGGGCCGTAGAAAGCCAGAGCCAACCGTGATCTCCGTCACTACAGCCTCCGCTCCGGTGGTCCGCATGCTGCCTGTGCCACCGCCGTTGACGAAGCGCAACTCGCAGCCCAGCGAACGCGCCAGCGCGACGACCTCTGCGCGCCGCCGCGCGACCTCCGCCTGCGGAGCGGTCCTTCAGCATCCTAACCAGCCGGTTCTTCAGCGCCTGACCGGAGAAGTTGTCTCCCACTCCTGCGATCTGCGCCTCATAGCCCATGATTCCATCGAGGTGCACCCCCTTCGACGCCTGGATGCGTTCGATGACCGGGCGCGTGTCACTCGCCGTTCGTAGCGGTGAGCGCCAGACGCCGAAACGCAAGCCGGGAAGCGGAAGCGACATATCAATATCCAGGCAGAGCGGTATCTTCGTACCGATGCGCTCCGCCACCGCGTTGACGCGCTCGATATGGGCGATTGAGTCCACCATGAGGGTGATGCTTGCGCCGCTAGCGACAGCTTGCGCCACCTCTTCAATATCTCGCTCTCCGTAGCAGGGATACCCTACCAGCAGATCGGTAAAGCCCAGGCTAGCGAGGTAGATCGCTTCACGCGCCGTGAAGCACATCAATCCCTGAAACTGCGGGCTTGCCGCGAGGATGCGCCGGATCACGCTGACGCTGCGGAGGGACTTGGTAGCGAGACGAATTTTCTTGTCCTTCGCGCGCGCAAGTGTCAACTGGATGTTGTCTTGGAGGAGGTCCAGATCCAGAAACGCAAATGGCATGCGCCGGCCTTGAAAGATATCCCGATAGTAGGAGTAGTCGCGGCGGGCGCTACCCTTCGCGGCGCCTGCTGGCGGAGTTTGCGCCGCTTGCTCACTCCGCATCGGTTTCCTCCTTGGCGCTCGACTGGTTCTCGTCATATATCCGACACGCTGGAGGAAGCGCCGTTTGCCAGTGAAACTGTCGCACGTATCAGATGGCGCAGGTCACGGCGCGCGCGAACTTCATCGCGGTCGCTGACGAACTGCAAGATCAACCCATCCAGTCCGCCGATGATGAAGCGCGCAAGGTCATCATAGGGTAGCGCGCACTGGCTTCCCGCCGCCTCATACGCCTCACACGCCAACTCAGCCACGACGGCGATATAGCCCGCGTATTGCTCGCGCGCCAGCCAGGCGGAATCGGGGCGGCGCAGCGCGTAGAGTGTCAGTTCATACTGCATGATCTGTAGATCAGCATTGTGCTCGACATGCTCCCAGAATGCGATAATGGCGCTGGCAAGCGCATTTTCCGGAGCCATGCGCGCTGGGATAGCGGAGCGGACGATTTCAGCGGTCAAACGCATCATCTCCTGGAGCGCGGCAAGCAGCAACTCGTCTTTTCCGCCAAAATAGTAGCCGATCATCGCCTGATTCACGCGCGCCTCAGCGGCGATCTTGCGCGTCGTCGTCTCTGATAAACCCTCCCGCGCAAGCACAGCGACAGCCGCCGCGATGATCTCGGCGCGCTTGTTAACACTCGCTTCACGCGGCCGGTTCGAGCGCGCTTCACGCTCCGACTCGGATGTGTAGCGGCTCTCCCTCGTCGTTGATTCAGACGGGTTTGTGTGTTTCGTCATGCGGACTCCACATATCGCGCATGCGCGCGCCTCTGATTTGGCCGTGAAAAGTTAATCAAACGATTGACGAAAATAGTACATATCTTAGATGGCGCTGTCAATGGGATGAGAGCAGGATTCTCAAGATTTCGTAGATGTTAGGTGTCCATCGCTGTCGCGTTCTATACTTCCGCTTAGAACTCCAGCCCAGTGTAATTAATTCGTGGGCGCGTGACTGCCTGGATCATTACTGGCGCCACTAACGACATTCGTGACGAAAGGTACGGTGTACTCATGGCAAAAGTGACGACTGGAGGTGGCGACACGGGCTACACGAGCCTACTTGGCGAGCAGCGTGTACCGAAGTATGACAACCGGCCAGAGGCCTTCGGTACGGTAGACGAGGCTACCTCCGCGCTCGGCCTCGCGCGCGCCCATTCCGATGATCCCAAAGTGCGTGAGATCATCCTCGCGGCCCAGCGCGATCTCTATCTGCTCATGGCCGAGCTTGCGACCCCGCCGGAAAACCGCGAAGCGGTCGGTTTTCGCATCGCGGCTGAGCGTGTCGTCTGGCTAGAAGATGTAGAGCGCGACCTGAAGAGCGAGGTCGATATACCCAATAAATTCATCATTCCGGGGGATTCTGTAGTGGGGCCGCTCTCGATCTCGCGCGCACGATTATCAGGAGGGCTGAGCGCTTGACCGCCCGGCTGGAGCATCAGGGCGAACTTGGTGAGACGCAAGCGCTGCGCTACCTCAACCGCCTCTCTGACATGGTCTTCATCCTTGCGCGATATGTCGAAGAGAAGAGCGGTGGAAGCACGCAGGCGACACGACGCTGATCACTGGTGGGATCGAGGGTAGTATGGCTTCTTTGACAAAGCGCTGGTTGTCTCATACATTCACCTCAACACGCTTGACGCGGACGCCGCAAAAGCGCCACGATGACTGCGACAGCGCGCTTCTCAGAGGCTCTTGGCGCGGGCGCGTTTCTTGGAGACGGCCAAAGGATCATCTATGACGACATCAGACCGTGCGCCCGTTCTCGCCGTTGATGACAGCGCGTCGATCCGTGAGATGATCTCAACAGTGCTCACGGCGCATGGCTATCGGGTCGTTACAGCGGGTGATGGAAAGGAAGCGCTGATTCATCTCCGAGCGACAGCGGTACCATATATCGTATTGCTCGATGTCGTCATGCCGCTACTGGACGGAATGGCGGTAGTGCGTGAGATAGCGTCCGATCCCCAACTGCTGGCCATGCGACACCAGATTATTCTCATGTCTTCAACAGTCCGAATGTCGCAACCAGATATTCCGCAGTCGGTTAGGACAGCTCGCCAAACCATTCACACGTCAAAGGTTGCTTGAAGTAGTCGAGAACGCTCAACAGGAAGCGCGGCATCACTGACGAGAGATGGCTGACGTCGTTGAAAGATGGTCAGTAAACTCAGATTACGCTGAGAAGCGAGGTCACCATGGATTATGACCATGCTGATATCTCTCATACGGAGCGCTCGCCAGAGGCAGGCTCTGCGCTCGTCGCACGCTCAGATGGACAGGAGATACATCGAGACGCGAATAGCGAGCCAGAGTCAGCGCTAGGCCGCCCATTGGCGAACGGAAATGGCGCGCTGGTTGCTGACCCTCAATCCTGGACGTACACAGGATGAGTATGCAAAGGCAGTCCGCTACTTTTTCGAGACAACTGGGTGTGCCACAGGACCTGGATGAGCTCTCCGCTGATCTCTTGCTCGCCTATCGCGGCGCGCTCGCCATGCGAGCCGAGCGTGGACACGCATCCCGTTCCGCGCGCAATCCTGCGAGCGCAGGAGCCGCGCGGTTCGCGCGACTCTGGGGCCGTGCGAACCGCGCGCCTACGACCTTCCTGGGGATGGTGCGATGAATGGAGCGCATGAGACGCCACCCGCATCTAACCGAACCAGCTCACTTGCGCCTGCGACCGTCAATCTCCGGTTGACCGCGCTTCGCCAGTTCTTCCGTTACGCATCGTTACGTCAACCCATCGTGAATTTGACGCCGGAGCGAGTCCAGACTCGCGCTCCGGCGACTGCCGATCGAACGTCGTAGACCATACCAGATTCTGAGCGAAGAGGAATGGCCAGCATTCCTCGCTGTGGCGCGCTCACCAATGGTTGGCGGCACTTCATCAGAAGAGCGATCCGCTTTCCCCAATGAACCCGCATCGCTAGGCGAACCCCGTGGGGACGTACCAGAGCGGAGCGCCAGCGTGCCGAACGCGAGATGCAGACTGGTCCGGATCTTGAATCGCATCGAAACGGTGAGCACGGCGATATACCAAAGCCACTCCAGCCCCCGCGCCGCGCGCGCGATGGACGCACTGGAGCGCATACCGCTCAACGCGACTATGCTCTGGTCGCTCTTGCGCTTACGACCGGACTGCGCGCGATCGAGCTCTCCCTACTGGACGTTGGCGACCTGACACATGAACGGCGGCACGGGCGCGACGAATGGTGGCTGACACTGCCCGATGAGAAAACGAAAGGCCAGCGCGGCGGACGAACACTTCCACTAGCGCCTGAGTTAGTCGACGGCGCTTTTGGACTATGTCCGCTCAACGAGCCGTTCGCTGGGCTTTAGAGCCCGATCGCGCGACGCCGCTCTTTCTAGCGCTTGCGCGCGGTTCACATTCTGAGGCAGTCGGCACTTCAGCCGAAACGCATGAGCGCCGCTTACGACCGGAACAGATTCGAAGCGTCATCAATCGAGTAGAGACTCAGTGGCTTGCGCTCCAGCAAGAAAACGCTGATCCCTCGGATCATTCAGCCGAGGACGGCGGAATTTCACCACACGCGCTCCGGCATAGCGCCGCTATCGCTTTATTAAAAGGCAATGAATCAGCAGGGCGGCCACCAGCTTCCGTCGAGCATGTTCGTGGGTGGCTGGGACACTTCGATATCCGCACAACGCAGCGCTATCTCGATCATCTCAGCTCGCGTGAAGAACGACGCAAGTTCGCCATCGCTCCCAAGACCTTTCTCTCAGTCTCGCCTGAAGAAGATGATCGCGGAGCCTAACCCAGTTGGAGCCTGCGCTCATGGGAGACTGCTCTTATCCGCATCCAACACGACAGGCGGACCAAATAAGTGGCTCGCCTGTCGAAGCGTTGACTCCGCAAGATCTCTGCGGGTGCGGAGGGAACCCAGACAACGTAGAGAGCTTGGGATGTCGCGATAGTACGCAACTCTGGCGCCAGGCGTCGTGCTAATCTACCGAACCGTGACCGTTATGGCATGGTAACCTGACGAACCATCTGGCAGCGGTGACGCGATCAGCGGTGTCTGCACATTTCCCGCCAGATCAATAGCGCGCACAACGATAATGTATTGTCCGGTAGAGGGTTGCCACGGGTATTCCCAGAGTGTCCAACTGAGCGCCCCGAGTGGCCTCCGGAGATTCGCGGAGCTCCAGGAATGTCCCCCATCAACACTGATATCAACACGGGAGATCCCTTGCGCCCCACTGTATGCGACTCCTGCGATAGATGTCGGGCGCGCAACGAGCAGGTCCCCATCATGTGGTGTATCAATGCGTGACATCAGCTTAACAAGCGCTTCCGCAGTCCATCCCCGCTGCTCCCAATATCCACTGTAGGAGCCAGCTTCCCAGTGTCAGCTGGGTTAGCCATTTCCCATTCTTCATCCCGTATAGGCCAGGAATGAGCAACCGAGCGGGAAATCCGTGCGCTTGTGGAAGCGGCGCACCATCAAGTTGATAGACGATCAAAGAGCTGTCATCCAGCGCCTGACCCAAGTGCAGGCTATCGCTGTAGCCATCAGCCGCCGTGAAGATCATCTGACTGGCGCTTGATTGAATGCCGGCGACGTTCAGCACATCCGCGAGCTTTACACCGACGAACACGCCATTGCTCATCAGTGTTCCCCCTACCTCGTTACTGATGCACTCGAGCGTATGATACTGGGTCACTTGAGGGAGCGCACGCAATTTCTCGTAGGTAAGACTGTATGGATGGTCAACCATTCCTGAAATAGTGAGCTTCCATGATGCGACGGAGACCGACGGATCGGATGCCAGGTTTTTTGATACATAGTAAAAGTCCGCCGCGGAGGTCAACTCCCCCGTCTGGCCTGCTATTGGCGTCCAAGGTCCATAGACAGGTGTGGGCGGAGGTATGATTCGGTCAGGGACAGGTCCAAGCGACAATGATGGCTGTGTTCCCCGCCCAGATCCCGCGCCGAGCACAGCTCCTAACCCCGAAGTCAGCGCTTCCCATAAGCCAATCCCAGCGCCGAGCAAGGCCATCGCTGTTACACCTTGTTGAATCAGCGTCCGGCGTGTAAGCGTGTTGACGGCGCTGGGGTTCTCGGACTGTTCACTCCTCAGCGCTGGGCTGCCGCGAAGTTGCCAGACAAACGCGACAGCGAACACGCAATTTGGCGCGAGTTGCGAGAAAAATGTGGCGGAAACTCCGCCAAGCAGGTCAGCGCCGAAAAAACCACCTCCAATGATTGGTGCGAGTAGCTCCAGCTGAAAGGATCCAAAGAGTCACCGACGATCGCGGGCAAATCAAACCATGATAAAGCTGAGCCGCCAGCGTTTTTTGACAAACGTGCTGTGACGATACCGCGCAGCGCTACATACGCCAGGCCAGCGATACTGGTTAGGATCGCTTCAGTAATGAGCGCGCTTAGCAGGAAGAGGTGTTTTGCAGTCGGGCCGAAAGTTGTCAGCAATGTCTCGAAGACAGGAAGTGGAATACGTATTGTCGCCTGGTCAGCAAACAGTTCAGCGGGCATCGTAACAGTAGCGACATAGCGCAGAACCAGTGTGGTGATGACACTCAGTGAACCAGCGATCAGCGCTGGCCCCAGCGCTTGACGAAGAGCGGCACGCGCCATATGCGTCTCCTTTTGCCGAACTATCCAACATCTCCCGCGTAGACACATGCATCGAAATCTCATATTGTTGGGATTGTACGACTAGAATCTTTCGGAAATCATCTGGGCTATCGTGTGATAGCAGACACACACTATTCACGATCATTGTCTACAGTTTCGCTTCGCCATCTCGCTGGACGCGTCGGCGTCGCCTGCGCCAGCAGCGCCGCCGCGAGTACGAGCGCATCGCCTAGTCGGGAAAGACCCAGGCGTGACTCGAAAGCGGGGCCACGCGCATAGGTTGGGTCTCCGCCTGGTCGCATGGGTGGATGGACGGCTAATGCCCCAGTGCGGGTGAGCCGTTCGAGAGTTGAAATCACTGAATCGGCAGATCGGTCAGTGGCGCGAGCGATCAGGCGGGCCGTAACAGGGCCGGGACGGCTGAACGCTCCAGAGCTAATAAGGCGACTAGCGTTTCGAGCTCACGCCAACCCAGTTGTATGGGTTCCACCGCTTCGTTCCCGCTTCTCCTTGTGCCGCGATCAGCATGCGCGGAGGACGCGGAGTCTCCTCCGCGAGCGCCAACGACACGCCTAAGTTGGCGCTATCCACCGGCTCTAACTGATAAGCTAGCGGACGAAAACTGGGCAGCGCGCGCGCTAGCGCGACAAGCGTAGAGCGCGAGGGATTGCGCGCGCCATCCTGGCCTGATTCGAGCTTCGAGAGGTATCCACGAGAGAGTCCTGTTCGCTCGCTTAAGCCAGCTAGGCTGATGCCAGCGACTTGCCGAGCGCTGCGTAGTAACTGTCCCCAATCCCGTGTCCATGAAACCATATCATCTGATGAGCCTTCTGGCGTAGAGCGATTACTCATATCGCGAGCCATCGCTGATCCACTCCTCTCGCCGGCGTGCACGCACTGGTCGCCAGCCCATGCTTCTGTGGGATACACTATGATGGTAACGTTCGCGCGAACGACACAGGAAAGGGGGGTTCAAAATGGACCGCCCTTTTGACCAAGGGGAGTCGCTTCATAATGGGAGACGCAGGAGACGCGTCACACGAATCTTCAGATCGAGCGATACGCCAAGTGTCACGCAAGTTGCCTGAATGGGGTGACCTGGAAGTTGTCGCGCTAATCGCCTCTGATGGGGTGTATTTTCCACTCAAGATGCTCTCTTTTGTCTTTCTTGGTGACGTTAATGATCGGGCTCAACGCGCTCGTGTACATCGCGACCCAATTCTGCGCGAGTTGACACGAGTCTATCCAGTCGAAACATCTGGTGGGCGTCAGCAGATGGTATGCCTTGAACGTCTTGGTATAGGTCGCTGGATCAATGGTGTTGAGATAAATCGTCTTCGCCCCGAGATCCGGGAGCGTTTTCTCGCGTTTCAGTGGGAGCTTACCAGACTCGCCGATCGGCTTCTCTTTGGTGAGACCAGCACAACTGACGCGAAAGGGATCACTGGTTCAACATCCTCACCCCGCGGAGGTGGACGCCCACTATCTGATGACGACTTACTGAACTTCCTGCAGTATCTCGCACGCCGAGTCGGATCGCTTGAGATTGACATGACAGAGGTGAAACATATCCAGATGGCCTTGCTTGGCGCGGAAAGCGAAAAGACGCGAGAAGTATTGCCGCCTGGGTCTGCTGAAGGTAATTCGGCGGAGTAGAGCGCTATCGCGTGATTTATTGTTGTAGTCATTGACTATAGGAAAGCACTCGTAAGAGATATTCAGAGAGACTGCTCATGCCAAATACGCCGCGCCTCCCTTTTAACGATCTTATAGCCGCGTTGCCCGCTACGATTCCATTCATCGCACCCGAGGCTCTAGAAAGGCAGCGTGGGCGAGGCTTCAGCATACGCATGGGCGCTAATGAATCGTTGTTCGGTCCCAGCCCATCGGCGCTTGACGCCATGCGCGCCGCACTCGGTGATGTCGCACTCTACGGTGACCCGGATAATGCGAATCTCAGGAACGCTATCGCGACACGTGAGCACATCGAGCCAGATCAGATCATAGTAGGTTCGGGCATAGACGATCTGTTAGGCCTTTTTATCCGTATCCTCATGAACCAAGGTGACCGCGCAGTCGCATCGTTCGGCTCGTATGCCACCTTCGCGTACCATGTCACTGGTTATAGCGCGCAAATTGTACCTGTGCCCTATAGGGAGTACCGCAATGATCTCGACCAACTCGCCGAAACGGCTCGCCGCGTGAAGGCGCGTATCGTTTATTTAGCGAACCCTGATAACCCAACTGGTTCCTACTGCCCAGGAAATGACGTTGCGTTGCTCCTCGATCGCTTACCAGACGACTGCGCACTGTTACTCGATGAAGCCTACGCCGAGTTCGCTCCTGACACAATCGGCGCGCTTGCGCATTCAGACGATGCTCGCCTAATCCGTCTACGCACATTCTCCAAGGCTTACGGAATGGCAGGCGCCCGCATCGGCTACGCGATAGCCTCGAGGGACGTGGCGCGCATGTCCGACAAAGTGCGGAACCACTTTGGCGTGAATCGCATCGCGCAAGCAGGTGCGCTGGCGGCGCTACAAGACCAGGATTACCTGGCCATGGTTGTGCGCGAAGTGGCGCACGGTCGGGATGAATACGCCACGCTCGCTCGTGGTCTGGGCCTGTCGCCGCTGCCATCCGCAGCAAACTTTGTAGCGATAAATACAGGCTCACCCGATCGAGCGCGTGCGATCGTACGTGAGCTTGCAGATCGTGACATCTTTATCCGCGCGCCCACGTTTGACGGATTGAACCAATTGGTGCGCGTGACAGTCGGTGAGGCGGAACGGCGCGAGAGGTTCGCCACCGCCTTCCGCGAGGCTTGCGCGGCATCAGAGTTATCTCACTATTCGTGAGTGTGAGCGCCACCTCACTAAATCACAATGCCACAAATCCAATGCCACAAATCCAATGCCACAAATCACAATGCCACAGACACAGCCTTGCGCCTATGTGGCTGGGCTTGGATACAATCTGTATGGCGCAGCGAGCGTTCAACACAACTACTCCAGGAGTTCCAAAACATGAGAGACACAACTGACAGGATGGACGGCAAGATCGTGCTGATCACAGGAGCGACGAATGGAATCGGCCTAATTACCGCCCGAGCGCTGGCGCAGCGCGGAGCCACTGTCGTCATCGTGGGACGTGATACGAGTCGCACTGAGCGGGCTGCTCAGGAAATAAAGCGCCAAGCGCCAGACAGCGCGGTTCACACATTCCTGGCTGATCTTTCGTCCCAGGCTCAGGTGCGTCGACTGGCGGAGGAGTTCCAAGCGCGGTTCCCTCGTCTGGACGTGCTGGTAAACAATGCCGGAGCAGTCTTCGCTAAGCGCCAGATCTCGGTGGATGGCATCGAGATGACGATGGCGTTGAATCACCTCGCGCCGTTTCTTCTGACAAACCTGCTGCTCGACTCGCTAAAAGCCAGTGATCGCGCCCGCATCGTCACTGTCGCATCGGCGGCGCACGTTGGCATGCGCATCCCATTTGATGACTTAAACCATACGCGTGGCCGTTACCAGAACTTCGTAGTCTATGGTCAATCTAAGCTCATGAATATCATGTTCACCTACGAGCTGGCGCGGCGACTCGATGGAACCACCGTGACGGCAAACGCCTTACACCCAGGATTCGTTGCGACAAACTTTGGCAAAAGCAACGGCGGGTGGTGGGACACCGTATTTACACTCATCCGACCGTTCGCGATTTCGCCGGAGCAAGGAGCCCAGACTAGTATCCACCTTGCGTCATCCCCCGAAGTCGCCACGGTAACAGGCCAATACTTTGCCAAGCTCAGGCCAGTGAAATCATCGTCTGCCTCTTACGATCGTGAAGCGCAGCAGCGCCTTTGGGCGGTAAGCGAAGAACTAACCGCTCGGAGCGCCAGCGCACCCGTGTAACCAGCCCATGGATCGGATTTGCACTATTGACGCAGGCTCCTCGCACTTGGTGCTTAGAATCCGTTCCTGTCGCAGATTTGGTGACGTAGATTGTATGCTGGGGAAACGCCTGCGCTGTATTATTAGACCAAAGGATCAAGGTGATATAGACTGTGGCTATACGAAGGACGCAGGCGCGAGAAATCTATCGGCCATCCGATCAGCTATGAAAGGAGCACCACTATCAGCCGGATAATCCTCATTGCTGGCGATCACAGCATGCTGGTCACGCGTCTGCTTGATGGCCGCCGCGCTGGCCGCTTCGCGCTAGCGTATAGATTTCATGGTGTGTGGCGCTTCGTAACCGATGTCGATACCGATGAGCTTCTGACTTGGAAGACCGAAGAAGAGGCGTTGATTATTGGCGATGCGTGGCGTCATGCCTGGGAAACCATCCGGTTCCCCGCCCCCGAAAAGAGCAAGCGCGCTCACTAATTCGCCTGACAGTGGCCCAATCCGCTATCAATTTCCATCTCCTCTATCCTCAGATGCTTGGCTAGTCGCCGCTAACCATGCGGCAGTCACACCTTGCGCGTGCGATGGATTCCCTCGCGCAGCGATGAGAATATCGAGTCCAGGAGCGTCAGCCGTTTGCGCTGGATCAAGAGTAATGAGCCATTCGATGACTTCTTGCCGCAATGGATACGAATCCCGCCGTCGCCGTCCACGCCCAACGCCGTGCTCTCCGTGCCAATATGCGCCAGCCACCTGGGCTAGCGCCCTACCCTCAGGTGGGAGTAGCCTCCGCAATCGATGGCCGGCCATTGGTTTCCCCGCTATAGCTCGTGACTCGGATGAGGAATCGTGACGAAACCGCCGCGATACGGGACAAAACGCGATGCGATCTCGATAGCGCCTATTTTCTTCGCGCTGGATAAGCATGTACAAGCTCGCTTCATCCTCATCCACGCGCGGCGCCACCAGCAGCGTCGCGCAGGCAAATAGGCGATCAAGCACTGCGTCGCGATCATCGTAGTATCGCGGATCAAGTATCTGAACGATCTTATCAAAGCCGACCACTATGACAAGCTCTTCTATCTGTGGAACCAGCGCGCGAGCCACATCCGCTTGCTCGGCGTACAGCCCGCGGTTCATTAGCGCCAGCGCATCAGGCCCTGCGCCAATGAATGCATGTAGCTGAAGCAGCCTATCTACCAGTGACGCTCGCTCCACACGCTCTTTGTCCACGGTTACGACCGAGAGCGTCCAGAGAATCGCATCCAACCGGCCCGCGGCTCGGGCAGCCTCGGCTAACGCCACATGCGCCCTCGTCAACGGGTTAAAAGACCCCGCTAAGAGCCCAACCCGCCGGGATCGCTGAAGCAACTCGCCTTCGCTCAGAATCCGCCCTGCCGGATAGGGCACGGAAGCGAGCCCATGAATGATTCTAGCGAACTGGGCGGCTAGCCTGGCGTCATTCAATGTCGCAGCAGCACGCGCGTACCGCTGCCGGTCTTCATTTGCTGTCACGTTCAAGACTCATAATCCCTGCGCGCCAACGCAGATCGAAAAGCATTGCTCACTGTGCTGGCGCGCATCCGCAGACACACATCATCCGTACCCCAAGCATGATACACTCACCACTGAGTGGACCAGGAGACCGGCGCAACCAGGAGAGCGTGAACACATGCGCAAGCCAACCAACAGCGAAATCATCGCCGCATGGGACACCGCGTCGGATCACCTTTCCGACTGGTCGGATGAAGGTGATTTCGCGCACAAACACCTGCTGAATCCGGCAATTTTTGAGTTGCTGGGCGAGATACACGGGCTGCGGGTACTCGATGGCGGGTGCGGTGAGGGGTACCTCGCCAGATTACTCACTCGCCGCGGAGCGATTGTCACGGGAGTTGAGCCAGCCACCCGGCTCTTCAATCTCTGTCTCCAACAAGAGCGTGAGAAGCCACTTGGAATCACCTACCTCCAACAAGACATATGCGAACTTCGTATTCCTGACAGTTTATTCGATCGCATCGTGCTCAATATGACACTCATGGATATTCCCGACCTGGAGCGGGCCATTGCCGCCACAGCTGGCGCGCTTTCGCCAGGCGGAAGGCTTGTGGCCTCAATCCTCCATCCTTGCTTTGATGAGCCAATGTCGCTCTGGCCGCAACGGCGGCGCGTCAAGATAACCGAGTACTTTGACGAAACCGTCCGTCCACAGACGTTTGCGCCTTCTTTTCACAGACCGCTCAGCCTGTATATAAACCTGCTCATCGAATCTGGACTCACGATAAAACGCGTGATTGAGCCACGACTGAACGACCTAGAGGCAGCGACCATCAATGACCGTGACGTCCATGTGCCAACGTTTATTGTTCTGGGAGCGGACAAGGCGCAATCATGACCACAAACAAAACCGCAGCCCATCGAATTGACATCACAGTGGTCGTACTAGCGGCCGGGACGTCGTCTCGCATGGGACAGCACAAGCTTCTCCTACCGCTCGCGGGCAAGCCTGTTATCACCTGGTCCGTGCTTGCGGCAAGCGCGAGCCAGGCGCGCGAAGTCCTCGTCATACTGGGTCGTGATGCTGTCGCCGTTCAAGAGGCGCTTCCACCGGGTAGGTATCGGGCTCTCATCAACAAGCGCTTTGAACGTGGGCAAGGAACGTCGCTCGCACTGGCGGCCTCTTCCACCTCACCAGAGGCGAGAGGTCTCCTCGTTTTGCTGGCCGATCAACCATTTATGGATACAGACTCGATTGACCATGTCTTGTTAGCGGCGGAGCGCGAGCCAGACCGCATCATCATGGGAAGCGTCAACGGTCAAGCAGGGCATCCAGTGTATCTTCCACGGCGACTTTTCGCCGACTTGCGCGCGCTCTCTGGCGATGTTGGCGCGCGCGAGATCATCGCCAGAGAGCGCGACGCAGTGTACCTAGGGAATCGCTCGCGAACGACCTCGCGCACGTTGATGTGGATACCAGCGAAGACTATCAGCGCGCGCTCGAAATGGCCTATACACTAGATTTTGCGCCAGACTGAGCCGCCCGCCACTGGGTCAACGACTGATCATTTGGCTCTGGCACATATGCGCGAATGAGCCGCGACCGTCCCTCGATCACGTAGTCTCCCATGCCAGCGGGAAGAACCGCAGTATCACCAAGTCCGAGGCGCATGTGAAGGCGCGTCAGCGGGCTGCAATTCGCACTCACCTTCGAGGACGGTGAGAATCTGAAGGCTCGCATCCGTGGCCGATCCGGTGAATCGCCCCTTTAACCGCAGTTCCTCTTCGACAAAATACTCACATGCCACCAATGTCCGGCGCTCGGATGTGTCGTCCGCGCTCATAACACAGGTCGCCGCCTTGACGGTTGGCGATGGATCGTACCGCATGACGTCCAAAGCCCGCTCTACATGCAACTCCCGTGGCTGCCCGTTTGCCTGAATACGCCCATAATCATACAGGCGATAGGTGATGTCCGAGTATTCCTGCAACTCAAAAAGCGCTACTCCAGCGCCAATGGCATGCACAGTGCCCGCCGGCACAAAAATGACATCCCCGGCCTCAACCTCAACAGACAGCAGTAGTTCTTCCAACTGTACATGCTCGACAGCGGAGCGCACGTCATCGCGATTCACAGGGCGCTTCACCCCGTAGACAATCCGCGCGCCTGGCTCGGCGTCGAGGATGTACCAGGATTCCGTCTTTCCGAGTCTGCCCCCCTCATGAGCGGCCGCATAGGTGTCATCGGGATGAACCTGGACGGAAAGCCACTGTTGCGCATCAAGGAACTTGGCAAGAAGCGGGAAACGCACTCCAAAGACAGCTACCGCCTGCCAGCCTAGCAACGCAGCGCCAAACGCCTCGACCGCCGCGCCAAGCGGCTCACCAGTGTGTGGCCCTTCAATAATCAGAGAATCAATCGCCGTCTCCCATGACTCACCGATCAGCCGATCTTCTGGCAAGCTCTTGCCCGCCAAATCACGCAGCCGCTGGCCCCCCCAGATCGTCTCATGCAAAGAAGCCCGCAACTTCATTGGGCCACGTGTCAAACGCTCACCGAGCATCGCATACCCGCTTCCATAGCTGTCGAAGGCACATCAACCGCGCATCACCCATACGTCTAGGAATCCCATACGAAGCTGGCGATAGCTGACGCGCTTACACGACTAGGCTTCTCGCCGCGCTCGGAAACACAACGAAACAGGCCGCGCCGAAGGTATCATACCTCACCAGCGCGACCTATTTTGCGTAGAAGCGATTATCCGCAGTCTCTGACGAAATCTGCGCTCAAAGCGTGAATGAGCCGCCGCTCACTGCACCCGCGTCAGCAGGTTCATCGCGCGCAAAACGGTCTCACGCGCTTCATCTGGAGGCTGGCCACTCATCGCCTCATCAACCTGGCATCGTAGCAACTCGGTTGCAACGCTATCCATGGCGGCGCGCGCGGCGAGAATCTGCGTTACTACTTGCTCGCACGTTTTGCCATCATCAAGCATGCCAATGATTCCACGAATCTGGCCTTCGATGCGCCGTAAGCGCATCTGCAAGTCGTTGTTCGACTGACTAGATTGGAGTGTCGCCATTCGCCTCTCCGGCGCGCTATCCACGGCATGTCAGAGTCGCTTGGCCTTTTTAGCCACGAACGCTCTAAGCCCGCGCTCCCAGCGCATTCTCGATCCGCTTCTGAAGGTCGCCACGTCGCTGAAGTCCCACGAGGCGGTCAAACTCTTTACCCCCCTTGAAGAGGATCAGTGTCGGGATTCCCTGAATGCCATATTCTGACGGCACTCGAAGGTTATCATCCGTATTGAGCTTGGCAAATACGACTTTGCCTTGATACTCCTCAGCTAGCGACTCGAACGCGGGAGCCATCATCAAGCATGGGCCACACCACGGAGCCCAGAAATCAACGATAACGGGATTATCAGATTTGAGGACATCCCGCTCAAATGTCTGATCGGTGATTTCAATATACACGCCGGACATCACATCCTCCTGGGCGCGCCGCCCCAATTTGCACGTTCTCAATTACCCTACGGGGGTACCGTATCAATATTAACACAGCCACACGAAGAGCGTCAACTTCGCTAGCGCCGAAGCGCCCCAGGCATATGCTATGCTCAACGCAAGCGCATCTGGACGCCTGAGCGCCGCGCCTGTTAGGCCAATCCGATAAACGAACAAAGTCTCAGCCTGGCGCGGGCGCCCTTGAGAACAACAGGAGGTGGTGACGGTGACGCTCCCAAATGGCGCCATCTATCTCGATCACGCGGCGACAACACCTGTCGATCCGCGTGTCGTCGAGCGTATGCTCCCATATTTTACGGAGCGCTTCGGTAACCCCAGCAGCGTCTATGGACTCGGCAGGCTAAGCCTTGAAGCGATTGATGATGCTCGCGAGGCGGTCGCGCGTGCGCTTGGCGTCCGGCCAACTGAAATCGTCTTTACAGGCGGCGGAAGTGAAGCCGACAATCTTGCCATCAAAGGAGTCGCGTACGCCCCGCGCAGACGCGGTAATCACATTATTACCAGCGCAATCGAGCACCATGCTGTCTTGCATACCTGTCAGCAACTCGAGCGCGAGGGCTACCGAATCACCTACTTATCCGTTGATGAGCACGGGCAGGTGGATCCCACCGATGTCGCCTCCGCCATCACGGACGAGACTGCGCTTGTGACAATTATGTTCGCCAACAATGAAGTGGGAACCATTCAACCTATCGCTGAGATCGGCCAGATTTGTCGCGAGCATCATGTTCCGTTTCATAGTGATGCCGTACAAGCAGGCGGCATCACTGACCTTAATGCCGTCTGTCTGAATGTTGATATGCTCAGCCTCTCTGCCCACAAGTTCTACGGGCCGAAAGGCGTGGGAATGCTCTACATCCGACAGGGAACTCGTATACAACCACAGGTATTGGGCGGTTCCCAGGAGCGCAACCGGCGCGCTGGTACGGAGAATGTGCCAGGCATCGTCGGAGCCGCATACGCCCTCGATCTTGTCATGGAACAGCGAACCAGCGAAGCCCCTCGCCTCGTGGCGCTACGCGATAAGCTGATCGAAGGTGTGCTGAGCATCCCGCGCACACGGCTCACAGGCCATCCCACACACCGCCTGCCCAACAGCGCCAGTTTTGTCTTCGAGGGCGTCGAAGGTGAGTCCTTGCTGCTTAATCTTGACCTCGTGGGCATCGCCGCCTCCAGCGGCAGCGCCTGCACATCCGGTGATATTGAACCGTCGCATGTGCTGACTGCTATGGGATACAGCGCATCAGAGGCGCGCGGAAGTCTGCGCTTGACACTTGGTCACAGCTCCGAGGAAGAAGACATCCATACGACTCTTCAACGTCTGCCTGATATCGTTGGGCGTCTGCGGGGTCTTGCCACGCGGCCTGCTCCCCGTCCATCCCCTCAAGCGAGCGTGGAAAAAGCCTAACAGGCTAACGCTTCCAACGAAATCGCCATTGAGGCCACCTGCATCATCAGTATCCGCGCAACTTCAGGAAAATGCGCCTAACCTCAGGGATCGTTGCGCTCCTCACGCTCTTCAGGAGCCAGCCGGGGAGGCGCAAAACGAGGCTTGCTGGTGTCACGAGTCCCGATTCGCATATGGAGCGACACTGCGTCAGACGTGTTACTAGCGTCATCGCGTCCTACTGATGCGCCCGTTTCACCAGTTGTCTCATCCCGTACAGTAAGGATGACTTCGCCGAGCCGCAACACATCGCCACTAAACAACTGTGCGGGACTTGTCACCTGATCACCGTTGAGGAAAACACCGTTACTGCTCTCCACATCAACAATAAAGTAGCCAGTTGGCTGCCGCGTGATCTGGGCATGCAATCTCGACACAGAATCATCCGGTAGCGCGATGCCGCATGAAGCGTCACGCCCAATCGTCGTGATTGGCGCCTTGAGCGTCCATCGCCTCGCTTGCGAGGCGCCGCCATTCCATACCAGCGCGAGCGAGGGCGCGCTGAAACCAAACGAGCCAGAGATGCCTGCGGTCTTGCGCGTCTCCAA
The DNA here is from genome assembly GCA_963809385.1 of uncultured Chloroflexia bacterium. Classification (GTDB taxonomy): domain Bacteria; phylum Chloroflexota; class Ktedonobacteria; order Ktedonobacterales; family JADMIN01; genus JAKAIY01. The sequence goes on from CAWEJL010000005.1 coordinate 88,983, forward strand.
CTCTGGGGCAGGCGCAATCTCATGGCCTTCGCCGGGCATAACGGCACGGGAATCGAGCGCAATCGGAATCACAAACCGATAAAAGTGATTTCCGAATTCAATCAGGTCGTGGTCACGCAAAAGGGACCTGCCCACAACCGCAAGGTGATTGATTCTTGTGCCATTTAAACTCGACAGATCTACAAGCCAGGGTTGCCCGTTCTCCCAGCGGAGCTCCGCATGATATCGGGAGACACGATCATCAACCAGTGTCAAATCAGCGCCTGGATCGCGCCCGATGAGAACAACCTCATGTGCAAGCGGGATAAGTCGCGAATCTGGCGCTGGCGGATCAGGCGCAAGCGCGCCCCATGCCAATCCACTGGAAAGCGCAAGTCTCTGGCGCGCTGGGTTCGACAACTGTGGCGCTGACAGCGCCCGAATCCGGCCCGGGATGGAATAGGAGCCGCCGTTCGGGACAGCGTAGAGGACGTACCAAATCATGGATCCCAATGGCGCCGACCAACCACTGAGCGCGGTAAAGGCGAGTGCGGCAACCACCTCACCTCCGCTTAGGCTTGGCCCGTAGACACCCAAACGATCCTGCGCCCACACAATCGGCGCGGCATCGAGAGCGCTGGCGATCAAACAGACAAGCAACGCGGCCACAACTTGACCAGACATGCCTCGACGCCGCAAGAGCGACCAACCAGCGATCACGAGCGCTGAGAGTACCGCGCAAGCCAGGCCGCCATAGATGCTGGCCCCGAACCACGTCGGAAAGTCAGTGGATCCCACGTGACATGCCTCTCGCTCACTCGATGGGCTCGATGCCCTGCGAACGTTCGTACGCGATATCTACCACAACCGTTATGGCATGCGTGGAGAGATCGGACAGATATTCAGCGTCCCCGTCAACGTTGGCTTGTGACCCAAGCGCGCTTCCATTCAGATCTGATGTCTCCCAATACGTTATCTCAGCGCCCGCGCCATCGTGTAACGCTACCCCAAGATAGGCATGCGACGATGTGAAGACAATGTATGGGCGCATCCCGAGACGCTCTACAGCCGATGCGAGAATCGCTGTCGTCTCGACACACATACCTGACGGAGAAGCGCTCGTCAAAACATCATCTGGCTGCTGGACAATCTGGAAAGAGCCGTTCGAAAAGGTCGCGTTATCTGAGGAATATCGCAGATGGTAGACACTCTGAAGCGTATCAAACAGCGCATCTACCTCGTCGCGTACTTGCGATGCGGTCGCGCGTCCCTGGTCATAGCCATAGAGCGCGGGAACATTGTCATATAACTCAGGATGATCATGCAGCCGTTGGGATGCCTTGCCAACAAGTGTCGCAATAGCAGGCGCTTGTGGCGTGACCCATCCAGCGATGTACGGCGTCGAATCAGCCCCAGTCACAGGATCGCGCCAGCGCATCCACTGGCGTGAGAACAACGTGAGACGCGCGCTCGTCTGACACATCGTCTGGCCAGAAATCTGAGCCGTAGCAATGATTTGCGTGCTCTGCTGACCAGCGCCCACAAAGCTATCGAGCGCCGCTCGTGAGAGAAGTGGCGGTTTAAATGATAACGTCTGAAACGTCGAGTCACTCTGAACTTCGATCACCTGCGGCGATGTAAATCCAGGTATCGAAACAGTCACTTTCGCAAGGGAGGGAACTGAACTGCGCACGTTGACAGTGACGAGCGCAGGCTGATTGACATAGAGACCAACAAACAGCGACGGTGGCGGGCTCCACGCGAGAAACCCATTACATGAGAGCCTATAAGCGCCATACGCCGTCTGGTATTGTGCATAGATACGCAGTCCAGCGAACACATACACAGCGGAGGCCGCCACGAGCGCCACGAGGAGAGCGCCCAGCGCAATCCGCCGCCTACGCATTCGTCGCCCCCTCGGCAATGCTCCCGCGTCCATACTCAGGCCTGAGAATGCGGTCATCTGCTCTGTTGCCGATAGTCAACGTAACATCCCGCCTCACCCCCGCGCAATTGGGGTGGGACTTCCTGGCGAATTGCGTTACTCCCTAACGATCATAAGAAACGAGAGCCCCAACTCAATTTAGCCAGGACTCTCGTTTTGAAAAACTTGTACGCGTACGTTCCGAAAACGCAGTTGATTGTCTAGCTGACGTGATGTCCCGGCAGGTGATCCACGACGCCGCGCTCTACCGACTGCGCGCCATGCGAAACTCCGCCAATAACGCCCGTCACACCACGCTCCAGCGACTGCGCCTCATGCGCAACTCCTCCCACGACACCACCGAGTACCCCAGCGGCGCCATGCTCCAGCGCTCCTGCCGCGCTTAGGGCGCCGTGGCCAAACTGCCCCGCCTCAGCGACTGCGGCGCGTGAGAATCGCACCCCCTCTTCCTCAGCCTTTTTCGCGAGGAATTCGGCCTCCTTCGCGGCTTCCTTCGCGATCTTCTCCGTCTCCTCGATCGCAAGCTCGATCGCCTTGATCATTGCGCGCAGCATCTCTTCGATCGCGACTGTAATGGCAGCCGCGTAACCGAATGCGACACCGAGCGCCGCGGCGGCCAGATGAGTCAACCCGTTTGGAATGATGGTATGAGTCAGTACCGCCGCGATCACTTCAGTCGCAAGCGCCACTATTATCGCGACAATCACGAAGGTGACCGCCACCGCGCGTAGCGCGCGAAGAAACGCATGGAGCACATTTTTTGTCGCAGTGCCCGCTACCGTAAGAATCCTACGCTCCAACAGGAGCCTCCTCTCAGCCAAATTGAGCCACACGTCGCTACGCCGCCGCGCCTGGGGCGAGCCGCTACTGTAGTCAACGCCTGACTAGTGTCAGGAATCACGCGCCACACGTCAATAGCCTGAAAGGTGTACGACAGCCAGCCCGAAAAAATTGAGGCCAGGGTGACAGGCTATCCCGGTATCCATACCGCCAGTTATAGCACGTCCCTTGGATCAGTCTGTGCGGACAGTCACATATGGCGCACAACACAACGCCGCCCACAATCGTCAACAGTTATCGCAGGGAAGGTGTATACACATCGGGACGGTTGCTTGCGCTCAGCCAGTGAATGCCACATCTCACTCCGGGCAGGCCGCCGCGAACGGGCAGCGATGACACTGCCACTCATCGGGGTTAGCATGGAAGTCACGCCGCATGATGCCTGCCACAGCCTCTTGCGCCTCGCGCGTGAGCCGCGCACGCTGCCGCGCCGACAAATTGACTGGCGTTTCGGCGCCAGTGGCGAGATTACGCACGATCACGCGTCCCACGTCTCTCGCCCGACACTTCCTGTTGAGCGGCAACCTCCGCGAACAAATCGCGCAGCGAAGGAGAGGCGTTAGACCGGTTACCCCGGTAGTGTACGACCCCTCAAGGCTCCGCGATACTGCCCAGTCAATGGCGCCACATCACCGTCGAGGGCATCTGGAGAAGCGGAAATAGTTTCAATCTCTCCCCGAATCTCCAACTCACCGACGTTGACTGTGACCTGCCGGGCGTGCGCTTCTTCAATCAGCGCGCTTGACCTAATTGACTCGCTCTCTCGTTGGATAAGCGCTCGTCCAAAGACTCTCGATCGTCGCTTGCGCTTGTCGTAGGTAAGTAGGCTTCGAGAACAATATTGCGCAGGACCTCCGCGCCACCCGAGTTTGCTAGCTCTTCTTCGAGTGTGGCGCGCCAGCGCTCCTCCACCATCGCGAGCGCATCATCGCGAGTCGGAAACGCGCTACCCCATTGACGACTCTGGGAGAACGCGCGAAAGACATCTTGCGACGCTCGTCGGGTAGCCCTGCTGAATAGCGACATCAACGCCGCAGGCGACCATAATTTGTCCACATACCGATACGCGTACTGCTTCGGACAGCGCTGATAGGTCTCCAGTTCAGAGATTTCGAAGAGCGCGCCCGAGTCATCTAACCGTGATGGCAGCGTCACAGACTCATCCACAACGACTTGCGCGGCATCGGCTGTTTCTGATGTTACATCCCAATGCTCACGTGCCACACGCTCGCCCATGGCTTGCTGGATAGGGTCGAGGAAAGGCGAGACAGTATAAAAGGCGCGTCCATACCGCCGCGCATAACTGAGAATCAGTTCATCACGGGCGCGTGTCATTGCAACGTAGAACAGTGACGCCTCATCTGACAGGCCCTCATTTTCCTCCACAAGAGCATCACGCGCCTGGCCCACACGCGCCACGACAGGTGGCCGGCTCGTGAGCGGAAAGCGCCTATTGACCAACTGAGGAAGATATACCACTGGAAATTCCAGTCCTTTGCTCGCATGCGCGGTCATCACACGGACCGCGTCGGAGCCCTGGCCAGGAATCTCGTCCAGGGTATCGAGGCGCAAAAGCGATGCGGCGCGAAGAAATTCAGCGAAACCGTCCCAATCCGCTGCGCCGCCCAACGCGCCTTGTGCGCTGGCGTCCACCGCCCGCCAGCTATCGAACATGCGAGCAATATCGAGCAACCGTCGCAGTGATGCGGCATCAACCACATTACGCTCGCGATCCGTCAGCAGCCGTGCGCCGATACGGGTAAGAGAGAAACAGTAGAGGCAGATCCCAGTCGCTACCGACGTGGCCGAACGAAGTACAGACAGCATGCGCCCCAGCTGGCGCATCGCTACTAGCCCCGCGCGCGAGACCCCCACGACTTCGCTCGAGCTCATCAGCATATCGAGCAGCGACCTTCGCTGGCGGCGGGCTTCGCGCAACATCGCGATGGCGTCATCACGCTCGAACGCGTGCTCTGGCTGAAGTCCCGCGCGAATCAATCCTGCTCCCGATGGCTCGCTCAACAGGCTCATCACCGCGACACAGCGCTGTACAACATCCCGATCCATCGCGCTCGCCAGTGTATAGGTGGGAATACCACGAGCGCCCAGCCCGGCGACGACCTGCTCAACTTGACGCCGCGTACGCAGCAGCGCAACCTGATCGCGATACGCGCGTCCACCCTGATGACGCTCTTCAATCGCCCGCGCCAATCCTGCCAATTCCTCTTCATCGGTTTCAGATGAGGCGATAGATACCACTGGACGTGCGGTATCCGTCTCATCGCGGGTCGCCTGAAGGGGCGAACGCGCCAGGGCATTCCAAGCATGCTCAGCGAAAGCGCTGGCTGTGTCCAGGATATCCCGGCGCGAGCGGTAATTACGAACCAGCGAGACAACATGCGCTCCTGCGAATGTCTCGCCAAATCGGTGGACAATGCCCGGTTCGGCGCCGCGAAAACGATAGATCGCCTGGTCAGCGTCACCAACAGCCCACAAACCGCTTCCCATGGATACGAGTTCCCGGAGGACCGAGCCCATCGCGCGATTGATATCCTGATATTCGTCTACGAGCATGTACGGCCATCGCGCACAGACATCGTCAGCAATTTCACGGCGCTCACCGAGCAACCTCGCCGTGAGCGCGATGACATCTCCATAGTCAACGGTCCGTTGATCCATCAGGAGGCGCTGATAGATATCGAAGATCGTGGCGAATTCCCGCTGGCGCTCCGCCGCATCCCGCTGTGAATCATCCTCCGCTTGACGCAAGGCGCTTTCAGCGGCTCTAGTCACGTCCGCAGAGTCCAGGAGATCATCCTTCGCGCGTGAGATCGCCTGCTGAATGTCACGCACATAGAGATCAGGCGCATATGGAGAGGAGAGATGGCGTAGATGCGCTTTCCGCATCACCTGCCGCAAAAGGAAATAGAGTTCAATTTCGGATGCGAGCCGGATGCTTGGAGGCAATCCAATGAGATGCCCATGACGTCCGAGCAAATCAAGGCAAAAGTGGTGAATCGTGCTCATGTATGGCGCCGAACGCGCGTCAGTACGCATGAGCGCGTTGCTCACCCGCTCGCGAAGCTCCTCCGCCGCCTTACGGGAGAATGTGAGCGCCAGAATTTCATCTGGCTTCGCGCCCCGCTCGTCGATGAGATACACGATGCGCGCAACCAACGTAGATGTTTTTCCCGAACCCGGTCCCGCCATCACCAGAGCGGGCGAGTCCAGGCGCGCGGCTGCCCGCTGATCCATATCTTCGGCCACTGATGGAACTAACGGCTCGCTGGTGGATTCCTCGCCATTATTCGCCGGCACGAGAAGCCCCTGAAGTCGTCGGAGCGCGGCGTCTTCTGACACGCCAAAACGCTTCGCTACGAGACGTGATGCGCCTCCTGCTACGCCAGGAGATCGCGCGCGGGCGCACAACGCAAGATACGCGTCAAGGAACGGAGCTTCTGGCATGAGAAGCTCGACAGCGAAAGCGTTCGCCTCCCGCTCGACAACCGCGCGAGCGCTGTACACCTGGCCAGGATGCAACGTCTCATCAGAGAGGTCTTGCGACTCAACATCTGATGCCTGGCAAGCGTCCAGCGGTTCGTCACCACCAGGGATGTGGTGAGTGTGAGCGCCCGCGATCCCGGCGGCGAGTCCATTCTCGCGATGGAGGACGGCATGGCCAATTTCATGCGCCAGCGTAAAGCGGCGCGCCGCTTCAGGCAATCCAACGCGCAGGAAAACGAGGTCTTCACCAGGCTCCAAATAGCCCCAAACGCCTGGATGCAACGCCTCATCAAACGTCGCAACCTCCAAGCCAAGCAAGTGCGCGAGCGAATCCACCGGCGTTGCCGTGCCAGGGCGCCACTGTGAGCGCTCACGCAACCATGCGATAATCGCTGACGACGAATCAGACGGGTGTGATTTTTCCGTCACACAACTTCCCCCAGCAACGGTTCCAGGCGTATGAGACACCTGTTGCTAGAACGTGTGTTCACCAAGCTTCAGTGTATCACATCAAGGCGAGTCACTGGCGCGAATGTATAAGCGGCGCTCCTTTCACCTGTTCGTGTATAATTTAGAAAGCCAGTGCGCCGATAGCGACCATCGCAGAGGGGGTTGGAGAATCATGGAAGCCGATGCCGTGATGGCTACCGTGAGAATGGGTACAGCGCCAAGTGAGTGGAACGTGTGGCCGCTTCGCCGCGATCGTGTGTTGATTGGCGCCGCCAAGTGGGGCCTGCTATCCCTCATTGGATTCGCGTTCTTCGTCCCAGTCGTACTCATCATGTTCCCATCAGACTTTATCGGGGCCGGAGCGGTCCAACAATCGGCAGCGACGGTCGTTATCCTGCTCGTCGGCGCGCTGGCGCTGAGTGGTCTCTGGCTGGCGATTGAAGCGTTGCTGCGCGCTCGGCGTGCCAGTGATTATTGGCTGGTTATCACACCAGAGTTGTTCATCAAGTCCGAGCCACACCGCCTGTTTCAGATTCCGCTGGAAGATATCGCAGACATTACATTGAAAGGCATCGCTCAACCAAGCGATACCGCCGTAGAGGGAGCCGTAGGCCCTCAATTCTTCGCTATGGGCCAATACGCGCGTATCGCCAACCGGATGGGTGTAAGGGGAGCTACCAGCGCGCGCACGCGAGGGACGCCCTCGCTTGCGTTCCGTGACCGTCGCGACAACCGTACAATCACCGTCGGAACCGATGACTCGTTTGATCACCTCGCTGCAATCGAGCAAGTCCTGCGGGAGCGCGCCGGGCAGAGAGAAGAACTCTTGTGGCGCGCGTCGCGCGAGCAGCGACGCGCCCAATGATACGCCTCATCACGATCATCAGTGTAAGACGGGAAAGATAAACAGCGGATGGATGAAGAATCAGTAGCAGACCTTATCCTGCGCGCTGTCGCCGCGATGCGCGAGCATGGCGACCTCCCAGAGGTCGAAACCCCCAGAATAACGATATCGCGTGTTTCCAGCGGCGCGGCGACCTTCAGAGCAAACGTCGGGCAGGCGCTCGCAGCCGCGAAGATTGGCGATCAATCATCCCTTGGCCCTCTCACCCTCGCAAGCGCCGTCGCTGACTATCTACGCGATGTGGTAGATCTCGTCCCCGCCTACCATGACGTCGCCTCCGTCACGTCAACTGATGACGGTTCTATCCTCATCACCCTACGAAGCGCGTAAACAGAATGAAGCCCCTCACAAAGCTGCGAGGGGCTTCATGAATGTTGGGCTGAGCTACTTGACCTGGATCGTCACCGTCTTGATGACGTCATCCGCCACAATCGTCTTCGCGACGTCCAAGCCAGAAATCACCTTGCCGAAGATCGTGTAGCTCTTTGGAAGTGCGCTATTGTCTCCCGTACAGATGAAGAACTGCGCGCCATTTGTATTGGCGCCGGCGTTCGCCATCGCGACCGCTCCAGCCACGTAATTGCCAACGACTTTCTCATCGTTGAACTTGTAACCAGGGATAGTAGTGGGATCCTGGCCGTTCTTCGCGACTGTGGCGCCCTGAATGAGCGACAGCGTCGAAGGCTGGCCGTCGAGCACACTGGGCTTGCCAGGAACCTCGACACGCCAGAAGTACAGCCCATCGTAGAAGTGCTGCTGCGCCAGGAAGACGAAGTTGTTGGTCGCGAGCGGCGCGTTCTTCGCATCGAGCTGGATAACGATATTGCCCTTGGCTGTTTCGATCGTGGCGATGTACGTCTTGCTGGTGTTGATCGTCATGATCGGCGCTTTATCGCAATGATGCGTCTTGAGGTCACACGTGGCTTGCACAGGCGCCGGCGGCGCGAACGGCCCCAGCTTGTTCTGGTAACCGTAGAAGGTCACGAGGCCGAGCGCCAATACGACCGCGAAGGTTGTCGCCCATGGATAGCGGCTCAGAAAACCGCGTTGCTTCTTGCGATAAGCGCCGCGAGAAGCGGTCGAAGCGCTCCTGACGACAGGGCGATCCGCTACAGGCGTCGCGTGCGCCTGTTGTATCTTCGCTTGCCGTCGCGCCTCCGCACGCTTATCCACAGTCTTCGGCATCGAGTTCGTCTCCCTCATGCCTCGTACAATTAATGTCCCGCATACGAGGCGCGCAATACCCGCCACACGGCGCCATGTACAGTCGTGGCCGCGTAGCTCCTGAGCGTATAATACTCGTGCGCTGGGCGGAGGTCAATTCACCACGCATAAATCCGCCGGATCGCAATGCCGACACAGCCTGGATCATACACGCTCCACCGGTGAGGACGCCATGCCTGACATATCTGAGAAACTCGAAGCTATCCTGCAATCGCTGCCCCACAAGCCTGGCATCTACCTCCACAAGGACGCCGAAGGCGTTGTCCTCTACGTCGGCAAGGCAGGCGACCTGCGCCAGCGCGTGCGCTCCTATTTCGCCGACTCATCCGACTTGAGCCCCAAAAATCGTGCGCTGGTCTCACACATTACGGATATCGAATTCATTGTGGTCGGCAGCGAGCTCGAGGCCTTGATCCTCGAAAATGAGTACATCAAGCGCTTTCAGCCGAAATACAATGTCCGGTTACGTGACGACAAGAACTATCCGTACATCAAAGTCTCGCTTACCGAGGACTTCCCGCGTGTCTACCGCGTCCGTAGCTTCCGCCGTGACGGCAATCGCTACTTCGGCCCCTACACCAGTTCTAGCGCGGTGGACGCGACGCTTGACCTGATGAACAAAATCTTCCCGTATCGCACATGCCGCTTCGACGCCAGCGCCTGGGCGCCGCCACGCGGCCAGGAGGATGCTCCCCCGCCAGACTGGAAGCTCAAGCGCCTGCCACGCCCATGCACCCAGTACTACATCCACCGCTGCAACGCGCCATGCGTCGGTATGGCGAACCGCGAGCAATATGACGCCGTGATTCACCAGGCCATGCTCTTCCTCGAAGGCAAACACGATGAAGTGCTGCGCGACCTGCAAACGCAAATGAACGCTGCCGCAGAGAACCTGGAGTTCGAGCGGGCGGCAGCGCTGCGAGATCGTATTCAAGCCGTCGAGCGTGTGCTAGAAAAGCAGAAGATCATCAACACCACCGGCTCCGATGATCAGGACGTGATCGCCATCGCCGGACAGGATGACGAGACATGCGCGCAGGTCTTCTTCTTCCGAGCCGGTCGTCTCGCAGGGCGCGAGTTCTTCATCCTGCAAGGAACACGCGATACAGCGGAATCTGAGATCATCCAAATGTTCGCTCAGCAGTTCTACGACTCAGCCCAGCATGTGCCAGGCGAGGTCATCCTCAGTCATGAGCCAGAGGATAGCGAGACGCTGCGCGGTTGGCTGCGGCAAAAGCGTGGCGGCGCGGTGACAATCGCTGTCCCCCAGCGCGGTGATAAGCTCCGCCTGGTCACAATGGTCGCCCAGAACGCGCGTGAGGCGCTGGAGCAGCAGCGCATCAAGTGGCTCTCCGACAGCCAGAAGACCTCGCTCGCCCTCGACGAGCTTCGCGACGCATTTAACCTGCCCGCGCCACCACGACGCATCGAGTGCTACGACATCTCCAATACGCAAGGCACCAACAGCGTTGGCTCGATGGTCGTTATGGAAAATGGTAAGCCCAAGAACAGTGAATATCGCCGCTTCCGCATCAAGACAGTCGAGGGAGCCAACGACGCCGCCAGCCTCGCGGAAATACTTCGCCGGCGCTTCCAGCGTCTTCATGACGCCAGCGAGCATACCGAGCAGCGAAGACAACACCAGTCTGGGTGACGATGAGCCAATCAACGAAGAAGGCGCAAGCCCCGACATGCTCGGCGATCCGTGGGCGCTCCTACCCGATCTCATCATCGTGGATGGTGGCAGGCCCCAACTCAACGCCGCAGCCGCTGTCATCGAGGAGTTGGGGGTGCGAGCGCCCGTAATCGGGATTGCCAAGGAAGATCATGGCAGCATCAGCACGCACGAAGAAATCTACCTGATCGAACGGCCTGACCCCTTGATTCTGCCACGCGGCTCACAGGGACTATATCTCCTTCAGCGCGTCCGAGACGAAGCCCACCGCTTCGCCATCACCTACCACCGCAATGTACGCTCGGCGGGAACATTCCGGTCCGTTCTGGATGAGATTCCAGGCATCGGCCCCAAGCGCAAGAAGGCGCTGATACGTCACTTCGGCTCCGCGCGGAGTATTGCGGGGGCGTCAGTCGAGGACATCGCCGCAATCGAGGGCATGAACCACGAACTTGCTGAGCGGGTCAAGGAGTTCATCGGCAACGGGCGCGCCGTAAGCGCTAGTGAGTAAGCGCTGCCCCCCGTAAATCAATGCCTGCGTTGAGTTGATTCCTGACCCAGAGCGCTGATGCGTTGTGTCGTCAAGCGGGTCTTCGCAGCGACCTCATCCGATGCTGGCGGGTCGTCATCTACTGCCCCATATCGCGCGTCATCGTATGTGTGGGCGAGCGAGGCAAGATCACCAGCGACTGATGCTCCCGCCAGACGTCCGCTCGAATCCAGCGCCACCGCAAGTCGCGCCGCGTATTCGTCCGCAGTCTCGTTTGCTTTCCGCGCATAACCCGCGCGAGCGCCCGCGCGCATTACCTCCCGATATAGCCAGCGAACGCCCCCACGCCGCACGTCATCACGCGCTGGAGCGCGCCTTCCCAAACCGCGAAGCCGGTTGAGAGCATCCAGCGCTTGCTGCTTCAACAAGCTACTGGCGTCAAGGCGCTCGCGTTCCTCCTCCACTTCCTCAGCGGTAGGCTTATTGAGCGATTTCAACAGCGCACGCGCGAAGAAGAACAGAAGAATGAGAATCGCTATGATCCCAATCGCTCCCAAAATGAGCGCCGCAACACCACTAAACGCGCCGGGATCTAGCTGCGTCTGGTGAAGCGGCCCTTTTGTCACCGGATGAGGAATCTTGATTGGCGCGCTGGGCAAATTCTTGGGAAACAAAAGGGATAGCCACCGAACAAAAATCAAATAGAGCAGGTACGCGAGCGACTGCGCGAGCCAAGAGGCAAAGCGGTTTATCACAGACGCGACTGGAGCCAGCCAGGTAAAGAGTGATTGCGCGGCGCTCAGGTTGAGAGCGCCCCCAATCAGCGCTACAAAGGCGACGATCACGAATGCGATGGCGACTGCGGTAACCTGCCACCGGGTCGAGTACTCCGCGCCAGGCATCACTGCGTCCGTTCGCCCTGAGCCAGCGAGCGGGCGCGAAAGCGCGAGGGCGGTCAATCCTCCGAATCCTTCCAGCGCCAGCAGCGCCAGCAGCGTCGCTGACACCTCGCTCTTGGAACCCGGCGCCGACGCCAGGCTTCCAAAGATCGCGAGGGTAAGCACTCCCAGGCCAATGCTGAAACGCCGGCTAACACGAGATAACGCTGGCGCTGGAGCGCCCAACGAAATGCCACGCCACCCTAAATACACCACTAAGGCTACCAGCCCAACGAGTCCTGAATAGTCTGACTTCAGACTGAAGAGGTCGCTTAGCCAAGAGAGCGCAAGGGGCGAAAGTGATTGGCTCTCGTACATGAGCGGAGAGAAACGCGCAAGCGCCAGGATCGAGGCCAGCGCCGAGAACACTAGCGCAGCGGAAACCACAATCGGCCCAAATCGGGCGAAACGCCATCGAACCACCGCGAAGAGCGACAAGACCCCCAGAACAAGCCCAAACGGCGCGGCGGTCAGCCGCACATCGCCAAGTTGCGCCGCCGCGTACACACAGAGCCATGCGCCCACGGGAGCCGCTTCGAGCAGAACAAGCGAGGCGAAAAGGAGCGCCGCACGCACCATCTTAGCTGGCGGCAGGTGGACGCGCACTCTCATCTTCTTCAAGATCGTGTTCCCCGTCTCCATGAACCACGTTCTCCTGCAGCCTATCGGGCGCAAACTCACCTACCCGTTGGCGCAGGCGTCGCCGCTCTACGATGAGCGCCCGCTCCTTACTGCGCTGATCAGGCGTAAGCGGGGCGCTGGCCCGACGATAGGGCAAGTCGCCCAGCGCCTCCTTCTCGATCTCCTCGCCACTTGGCGCGGCCTCCAATGTAATGCGTTTTGAGCATACTCGAGTGCAGGTTGTGCGCGACGTCATCACCCAAAACGCTGGCATCATCCTCTTCGCGCGAGGTCAGCAGCAGCGTCACGTCACGCCCTCGTGTTCGAAGCTCACGCAGCGCAATAAGCGTTGGCACATCTACCAGTGAATCCAGCCCTATATAGACCAGCGCCGCCCCCATTGGGAGAGTCCGCCGCTCGCTCGCCAGATAGCTTGCTAGCGAGACGCCATTGTAGGGCAGAAGCCGGGCAAGACCATCAAGAATCAGCGTAAGCCTCTCGCGGCGGGCTGATGGATCGAGACGAAGGCGCGGCACGACCCCAGGCGCACGCTCGCTACTCATAACCGCTCGCGAATCAGTCATCAATGTTTCTGCGGCGCCTATTGTGGTAAGCGTCCCATTGGAGAGCACGCCCACCGCATAGCCTTCCTCAAACGCCCAGGTCGCGACAGACGCCGCTGCCGAGATCGCCAATTCACTGAGCGCTGGGTCAAAGCCCATCTGCACGGACATGAACGTCCTTACGTCCAACGCGATCATCAGCGTCCGCTGTGTTGATGGGTCAAGAATCTTGCTCTGGGGAATGCCCGTACGCGCGGTCGCCTTCCAGTGGATGCGACGGGGATCATCGCCTGGCATATACTGACGCACACCTGAAACCCGCAGTGGGTCTTCAAGCAGCCTCACGCGCGAGGACCGATCGCCAAACGGCGCCTGGGGCGATAGCCCGAAGCGACCGAGTGACGCCACGATCGGATGGACGATAAGCGTGCGCTCCGTTCCGAGCGTTTCCTCGCGCGTGAGAACTCCGAAGGGATCAGACACCTTGATTGTTGTCGGGCCAAACGTAAACGCGCCCCGTTTCGCGGCACGGATATAAAACCGCCTTCGAAGTCGCTGGAAAGCCCATAATCCCATGCTCTGTACAAGCTCGGCGCGCAAAGGGAGTGGTGAGATATCCAGGCTCATGCCAAGAGTCGGCACATCGTCCGGAAAGTTGTCCTTCGTCTCCACAAACGGCAATGGCAGCGCGCTGCGATTATCCACAACTAACGGAGCTTCGACTACCGACGCAAAGCTAGTTCGCACCACCTCTGGCGCACGCTGGAACGTCAGCGCGCGCAAACCAAACGCATACCAGATTTCTGGAACAACAGCGATCGCCAGGACAAGTAATCCAGCGACGAAAAGGAGCGAATAGCTCAACAGTATCGACGCGAAGATCAACAGCCCAGCGACAATATACAGTGGGCGCCGCGCGCTGAGCGTAGGATCATTCAGCATCCGGCGAATACGCGCCCTCGCCTGCATTTCGTCCATTCTGCGATACGCGCTGGCGACTCCTGGCGATCGCCCGAAAACGCCAGTTGATATGGGCGGAGTGGTCACGCCCCCTGGCCGGTAATCATCGCTCATGACAGACGTTTCCTCGGCGCCCTCGTATACGTCTCACCACGCCCCAGAGATGCGATCACGCGCGCTCGACAGGAACAGGTAGCGCGCCTACCAGGTCACGGACAATTTGATCCGCATCCTGCGCTTGCATCGCGGCCTGCGATGTCAGGCTTAAGCGGTGCCCAAGCACCGGCGCGGCCAGTAGCTTGATGTCATCGGGCCGCACGTAGTCTCGCCCCTCGATGACAGCGAGCGCCTGCGAGGCGCGAAACAACGCCAGCGCGGCGCGAGGGCTGGCGCCAAGTCGCACCGCTGGATGCGCTCGCGTCGCACGAATGAGATCGAGCAGATATTTTGCCACTGGTTGACTCACCCGTATCTTCCGTACGACGGGCAAAAGTGAATGTACCTCTGCGTCATTGGTCACTGGGGCCAATGTATCTAACGGCTCCTCGTCCTTGAAGCGATACAACATCGTCATCTCTTCATCCACCGAGGGATACGTCGTACGCACGCGCAGCAGGAACCGGTCGAGCTGAGCCTCAGGCAAAGGGAAGGTGCCTTCCATCTCGATGGGATTCTGCGTCGCAAGCACCAGAAATGGAGCGGGCAGCGGCATTGTCTCGCCATCCGATGTCACCTGGCGCTCTTGCATGGCCTCCAGCAGCGCCGACTGGGTGCGTGGCGTCGCCCGGTTGATCTCATCCACCAGCAGGATACTGGCAAAAATCGGGCCGCGTCGGTACTCAAACGTTGCTTCCCGCGGATTGTACACACTCACCCCAACAATGTCCGAAGGCAGTAAATCAGCAGTCCCCTGTACACGGGAGAACGGCGCCGCGATCGAGCGCGCCAGGGCGCGGGCCATCACCGTCTTGCCCATACCCGGCACATCTTCGAGCAAGACATGTCCTTCGCTCAGGAGCGCAATGAGCAGCAAGTCAATACTGGCATTTTTGCCAACGATTACTTTCCCCACATTCGCGCGAATACGCTGGGCTATATCGCGCGCATGCGAAACCGCGTCACGCTCGGGTGAATCAGCGGTGGTAGTAGGAATGGCCACGCCATGAGTCATAGCGCCATCAGACATAGTATGCGCCACTCCAGTCTTTACGACTCGAACACCTGTAGTTACTCTACGCGACTGCGCACAGGCCCGCCCTCACGATGAGGGTACCACACAAAGATACACAATTCACCAATGGAAGCGCCCGAAGCGCCCACACCTACCTTGACGCTCGTTCATGCAAGATATTTAGCACACAGTGCGCGCTCACTGTTTACAGCGCGTCCAGTCGCGTAGAATTGCCCGCGCTTATGCCAAGGTGCTAGAATGCGGCCACCATAGCGCAACTCATTGCGCGCTTCATCACATCTCAGGTGACTTGGGGCGCGCCAATCTGACTACACGGATCTCAAAAAGGGAGGTTTCACGGTGGGCGCACTGGAAGGGAAAACCGCGCTGGTATTCGGCGTGGCCAATCATAACAGCATCGCGTGGGCGATCACCCAGAAACTGGCGGCGGAAGGCGCTAAACTCGCGCTGACGTACCAGGGGCGCATGGAACAGAACGTGCGAAAGCTCTCCGCCACATTGGACCAACCGCTCGTGCTGCCATGTGATGTCCAGAGTGACAGCGATCTCGACGCGACATTCGAGCGCGTCGGATCGGAATTCGGCGGGCTCGACATCCTCGTCCACTGTGTGGCGTTCGCGCCCACGGATGACCTGAAAGGGCGCGTTTCGCACGTATCCCGCGCGGGTTTCCTGACCGCGCTCGATGTCAGCGCCTACTCCCTCATGGCGATGGCTGGCCGCGCTGAACCGTTGATGCAAGCGCGAGGTGGCGGAAGTGTACTCGCCCTCACATACCTTGGCAGCGAGCGCGTCGTACCTGGCTATAACCTGATGGGCGTCGCCAAAGCCGCGCTCGAAGCCTCCATACGCTACCTGGCATGGGATCTCGGCCCGCAAAACATCCGTGTGAACGGCATTTCCGCAGGGCCACTGCGAACCCTGTCCGCCCGTGGCGTCGGTAACATCAACGACATGTTCACACTCGTCGAGCAAGTAGCTCCGCTACGACGCAACATCGAGCAGAACGATGTCGGTGATGTCGCCGCCTATCTGCTCTCCCCAGCCGCGAGCTCCATCACAGGAAACATCGTGTACGTGGACAATGGATTCCACGTCATGGGTCTAGGCGCAATGTAGCCCGCCGCAATGTGCGAGCCGCAAGCCATCCGCCAGCGGCTCGCACATCCAGAACGCGAACATACACCAACAGAAGCAGGAAGCGCTGTGCGACACGCCGCGAGTTGCGCAAGGCAGGTGGCCCAGCGAGAGAGCAATTACCATGACAAGCCCATCACCCGCGCCAGGTGCTGGCGTGCGGAGCCTTCTCCGTCCGCGCACGCTCATTATCGGCGCAGTCGCCATTATCGTCATTGCGCTACTTTTTAAAGGGCTGCTCACTCCCGCGCCCACGACTACGGGTGGCGTTCATGCGACGCCGGGCCCGGCGGCGCCGCTCGTAGGGCATTACGCCCCTGGGATTACGGTCGTTGACCTTTCAGGCAACAAGGTCACGCTCGCCTCATTAAGAGGCAAGGCGGTCGCGCTCAATTTCTGGTACGCGGCGTGCGAGCCGTGTAAAATCGAGATGCCTGCGCTGCAGCGAAGCTATGACAAATACAAAGGACAGGGATTCGTGGTCCTTGGCGTAGATGTCACTGACGACGCGGCCACGACAAGCGCCTTCGTGAGAGAGGTGGGAATCACCTACCCCGTTGTGCGCGACCAGTCTCTCCAGACAGTGACCGCCTACAATGTAACCGACACGCCATCAACCTTCTTCATTGATCGTGATGGAGTCATCCGGACCAAGGTCGTTGGAGCGCTCGACATCTCAACGCTTGACGCCAATATCGGATCGTTGCTCAAATAGCCTGATACCACCGCTGCACTGAAAGCAAGGTAGTCGAGCGCATGTGACAGATGATACAATGCTACGCGCGTCGCCAGCGGACAACCGCCGTGACATACCGCGACCTTACGCCGCTGATAGTGACGCCTGCATGCGCCGCCCCAAGACCTGAAACCGTCAGGGACACCGGCGCTTGAGCGAGTTGCGCTTACGCCGCCGCGCTTATGCCTCCGCGCTTCAGCGCGGAGGGAGATTGAAGCTCTCAGGATCAGCGGCGACGCCTGAAGGGAGCGATACAACCATGTCTGGGCATTCAAAGTGGCATCAGATACGCCGGCAAAAGGGTGTCAACGACACCAAGCGCGGCGCGCTCTTCACACGGCTCGGTCGCGAGATCGTTGTCGCTGTGCGTGAGGGAGGTGGCGGCGACACAGACGCGAACTTCCGCCTCCGCATGGCGGTCCAGCGCGCCCGTGACGCGAACATGCCCATGGACAACATTGATCGCACCATCAAGCGCGCGCTCGGCGGTGGCGAAGGCACGCAACTCGACGAACTGGTGTATGAGGGCTATGCGCCAGGTGGCGCCGCGATCATGGTCCAGGCGGTAACGGACAACCGGAACCGCACCGCCGCCGAAATCCGCACCACATTCAGCAAGAATGGCGGCAATCTCGGCGAATCAGGTTGTGTGGACTGGATCTTCGAGAACAAGGGCGTCATCGAGGTAGCCATTGACAGGCGCGACCTGGACGAACTGACGCTCGAGGTCATTGATGCAGGCGCTGAAGACGTCGAAGAGTATGGCGATGGCGACGACACGCTTATCGTCTACACTGATCCCGCCCAGGTTCAGACAGTGCGAGAGACGCTCGAAATCAGAAAACTGAAGGTGACACGAGCGGAAACACAGCTGGTGCCAAAGACCAAGATTGACCTGGGAGAAAAAGAATCGCTCCAGGCCTTGCGGCTCATTGACCGGCTAGAAGAGCTCGATGACGTGATGAACGTCTACACCAACGCGCAGATCGCCGACGAATACGCGGAACGCTACGCTGGCTGAGCGCCCACCGTATAACGGAGAAACAGCATGGCTGCGGAAATCCGACGCGCGCTTGGCATAGACCCAGGCACGGCGCGCTTGGGCTATGCTGTCGTCGAGTCGTGCGCTGGAAACCTCACCCTCATTGAATGTGGCTGTGTGACAACTCCGTCTACAGCCCGTATGGAGCAGCGCCTCCGTCACATCTATGAAGAGACCCTGGGCATCATTGACCGGCTGGCCCCCACCGAGATAGCAGTGGAAGAGCTGTTCTTCGCCAAGAACGTCACCACCGCCGTCACCGTCGGCCAGGCGCGCGGCGTGGCGCTGTTGGTGGCGGCGCAACGCGACCTCACGGTCAATGAATACAAGCCCATGCAAGTGAAGCAGGCGGTTCACGGCTACGGGCTCGCCACAAAAGCACAGGTAGGTGAGATGGTTCGCGTCCTGCTTCGCCTCGATGTGGTCCCGACTCCGGATGACGCGGCGGACGCGGCCGCCATCGCGATTTGTCACCTCAACACCCTTCGGGTTCCCCAACTCGCTCCAACCGCATCAACAGAGAGGCGGCGCGGATGATCGTCGCGGTGCGGGGCGCGCTGGCGGGCAAAACCCTCGACAGCGCGCTGATCTCGGTCGGCGGGGTCACACTTCGCGTCCTCGCGCCTTTGAGCGCACTCAGCGGCCTGACAATTGGCGACGAAGTAACGCTGCACACCAGCTTTCTGGTGCGCGAGGACGCGCTCACCCTCTACGGCTTTGCCACCACCGATGACCGCGACCTCTTCGAGCAGATGCTAACGGTCACCGGTGTTGGCCCGCGCGTTGGCCTGGCGCTGCTCTCCAGCATGTCTGGCGCGGCGTTCCGCGAGGCGGTCATGCGCGAAGACGTGACCCGCCTAACGCTCGCCCCAGGAATAGGCAAAAAGCTGGCCTCGCGCATCGTTTTGGAGCTCAAGCCACGCTTCGAAAAAGGCCCAGTCCCAGAGTTCGCCACATCCAGCGCCAGCGAAGCTCCCACCGCCTCGCGCGCAGATGTCGTCGCGGCGCTCACCAGCCTGGGCTACAGTCCTGTGGAGGCCGCCGCCGCCGCGCGTGCGCTCCCTGATAATGCCGCCGGCAGTCTGGAAGACTTGATCTTCCAAGCGCTACGCTCGCTGGCCAAGGAATAGCGCCCCAGCAAACAACAGCGCGCCGCCCGCCACTAAAAACATCAGTAGCAGGCGGCGCGTAGCGCGTATGGCAATCGCCGTCAGTGTTGAAGCCCGCTGACGACACGCGCATATTTATCCGCCAGCGCCTGTGCGGAGTCACGCGAGCGTGATTCCGCCAGAATGTGGAAAAGCGGCCTGTCCGCGTCTGGCAGCACAAGCACCCATCCATCGCCACCAATGTCAATCTTGACACCGTCAATCGGCTCTTCCGAACGCTCGCGATACTGCTCGCTCAGGATGCGCATTACCCGCCCCTTATATTCCCACGGGCAATTGACTTGCGTGCGAATCAGGTGATACGGCGGGAGTTGGCGCACCACCTCGGAAAGCTTGATGTTTTGGAGAGCCAGCGACTCCAGCAGCTTGATCAGCGCGAACAGACCGTCGAGCGCTGGATGGAGCTCCGGGAACACAAAACCGCCAGTATCGTTGCCAACCATCACCACTCCAGGCGAGACAGCCGCGTTGGTAAGCGCCTGAGGCATTACCTTTGTATACAGGATACTGCCCTTATTGCGCTTCGCCACTTCTTCGATCACGCTTGGAGCTGTCACCGGCGCCGCGACGATGCCACCTGGCCTGCGACTCAACGTAAGCTGTGTCATCGCGGCCAGCAGCTTGCCACCATCCAATAACTCGCCCTGATCATCCACGACGTAGATGCGCTCACCACCAGTGTCAATCCGCACACCCAGATCCGCGCGCAGAGTGCCAGTAATGGATGCTAGCACCTGGATGTCACGATCAAACTCCTCACCCGTCCGCGAATACCGGGCCGGGTCGCGCGTCGCATTGAGCGCGATAACGTCCGCTCCAATTTCGTTGAAGATCGGGGCCATCACATCCACGCTCGCGCCGTGGGCATAATCCACAACCACGCGGTAGCGCCGCTTCCTGAGCGTATCGAGGTTCAAGGCGCGCAGAAACGCGTCGGTATAACGCTTCTTCGCGTCAGGCGCGTACTGGATCGTGCCAATGTCATCCAGGTAGACCCGCCGAAAATCCTCGCGGAAGAACAGGTTCTCGATCTTACGCTCAGTGTTCTTGCTGATATCCTGCCCGTTCTGGTCGAAGAACTTCACGTCCAGGATGCGCGGGTCATATGGAGACAGCCGGATATGCACACCGCCCGCCGAGTCCGTCGTACGCACGTAGAACCGCGCGACCGGCAAGGGCACATCTTCCAGATCGTGGACATGAATGCCCGCTGACGGCAAGCCCGAGATGATCGCGCGCTTGATCATCCGCGGTGTCTTGTGAGCATCGCGGTTGACACAGACCACCGAGCCCTTCGGCAGCGCGGCTCCATACGCCGCACCCAGCCGCGCCGCGAAGTCCGGTGTGATGTCCACATTGACCAGGCCAGTCACGCCGTAGCGACCAAAGAGCGCGCGCCGGCCAGCGGAGCCCCAGATAATGCTGCTGGTGATGACCGCGCCAGTCTCGATCTCCTTGTTCGGCCAGATCTTGACTCCCGGCTGAACAATCGCGTTCTCGTTGATCACCGAGTGATCGCCGATCACCGCGCCTTCAAACATCACCGCGCGGCTCTTCACGCTCGTCGAGGCGCCCACCAGCGCGCCGCGCAATTCCGCGCGCTCACCAATGTAGGAGTTGTTCCAGACGACGCTGCGGTCTATCTGCGCGTGGTCGTCCAGAATCGTGTAATGGCCAACACAGCTGGGACCGTGAATGACGACGCCATCTTTGATCTTGACATTGTGACCAAGGAAGACCGGCCCAAAAATCTGAGCGCTGGGCGCAATCTCAACACCCTCTTCCACCCAGACGCCGCCACCGATATCCTCACCAGGAACCGGAATCTTCACGACCCCTTGGAGCACGTCCGCGTTGGCGCGCATGTACTCGGCTAGGTTGCCGACATCGCACCAGTAGCCCTCGGCGACATACCCATAAATGGGATCACCCTTCGCCAGCATCATGGGGAAGAGTTCCTGGCTAAAGTCGAAGGGCTTGTCTTTCTCGAAATACGAGAAGATTTTCGGGTCGAGCACATAAATGCCCGTGTTGATGGTGTCGCTAAAGACTTCACCCCAGCTGGGCTTCTCGAGAAATTTCTCGATATGCCCAGTGTCATTGGTCGTGATGACACCGTATTCCAACGGATTCGCCACATGCGCCAGCGTCAACGTAGCCAGCGAGCGCTTCTTGCGGTGGTATTCAATGATCGCGCTCAGATCAAAATCTGTCATCGCATCGCCGCTAATAACCAGAAACGGCTCTTGCAGCAACTCCTCGGCGTTCTTCACGCTGCCAGCCGTGCCGAGCGGCGTCTCCTCGCGTGAATATGAGATTTGCATACCCAGCGCGGAGCCATCGCCAAAGTAATCCTCGATGGCGCTAGCCATATACTGCACTGTGACCACCACTTCGGTGATGCCATGCGCTTTGAGCAGGTTGAGGATGTGCTCCATGACGGGGCGGCCCACGATCGGCGCCATCGGCTTTGGCCTCGATACCGTCAGCGGCCGCAGGCGTGACCCCTCACCACCTGCCATGACAACGGCCTTCATCTCCACAACCTCCTCAAGTCGAGTTCGTGATACCCACCTGCCCCATTGCGGCGGGATACTGCTCACGCATGGATTGCGGAGTACACCATAGCGCGCCGATGGTATCGATTTCAGTCGTGTGGACGCCGCGAGTCCGTTCGCAACGAAGAGTGGCGCGCTCCAGGCAATCCGCCAAGCATTATGGTATCACAGATATCCGCAACTTTTGGCGGGATGCGCGACTCAAATCATCTGGCGTCACCAAATTTTGAGGATTGGAAGATCTGAAGAGTGTGGCAACCCAGCAATCAAGCCAGCCTCGACGCGCCAGCATGATCAAGCCAGCCTCGACGCGCCAGCAGATCAAGCCAGCCCCACACGCCTTACGCGAGCGCGCGTTGGGCAACGCCCAACCGCCGCAACATACTCGTATGCGCAAGCCACTCATCTTTGTCATCTAGCGACGTGATCGCGTCTCCCGCACCAGCTCCATAGCGGTGTTCGAGCGCCAGGCGGATGAGGTAGTCCGCGAGATGCGGATTTTTTGGCAACAATGAGCCGTGAATGTACGTTCCAATGGTGTTTCTGTACACGCATCCCTCATAGTGATCTTCGCTGTTGTTTCCATGCCCATAGAGCACCCGCCCTAGCGGGCGCGCGCCCTGTCCCAGATACGTTCGCCCGCCGTGATTCTCGAAGCCCACCAGCGTACTATCGTTCCACGTAATCGCGATATTCCCAATGCATCGCGGAACGGACTTCCCCTTATGGATCGTCCATGCGTCGAAAATGCCAATACCTTCGAGTTCAGGCCCTTCCGCTGGACGATAGTAGCGAGCCAGAAGTTGATAGCCACCGCACACCGCAAGCGTTGGCGTATCGCTCTCGACAGCTTCTCGCAGCGCACCGGCCTTCACGTCACGCAAGTCTCGCGCAACCTCATCCTGCTCTTTGTCTTGACCGCCACCAATAAACAGCAGATCATACGCCCTTGGATCAAGAGGCTGCCCTATGTCTACTGAAGTATGCCGCAGCGTAATGCCGCGCCAGGCGCACCGCTGACGCAACGTGATGATGTTGCCACGATCGCCATACATATTGAGCTGGTCAGGATACAAATGCCCCAATCGCAACTCGAATCCCGATGTATTACTCATCATGCTGCTCCCAATAGCGCGGAGCGTAGCCCCTTCGCTCTAGCTCGCCGCGCACGGCCAGCATCGCTGTATAGGTCGGAATAATATAGAGAGTCTCTCCCACAGGCGTCCGCTGCAACGCCCATGTGAGCGCAGCGCTAACATCCTGCTCGACGTGTTGAGGCTCTTCTCCAGCATACTTCAGCCGGAGAGCCAGGTCATACGCCCGGCCGCCGCTCGCCGTCAATGATGCGGTCGTTCCGGCGAGCTGCTCGAAATCAGCATCCCAGATCCACGACACATCCTCGCCGTCAGCGGCGCGGTCGTTGAGCAGCATCAACAGGTGCTTGGGACCCGCGCTGACGTCACTAGCCAGCGCGCGCAGTACCTCGTTCAAACCAGTCGGGTTTTTCGTCAGCAAGATGCGCACACTGCGGCCACCGGCGGAAATCACTTCCGCGCGCCCAAACGCAGGGGTGAAGCGTGTGAGACCCTCGACAATCGCCTGGAAGTCAACGCCCATCGCTACGCCTACTGCAGCTGCTGCCAGCGCATTGTACACATTGTAGAGCCCTGGTAGCGTGATCGTGACCTCGCCCGAGCCTACAGGCGTATTCAGCATGAAACGCGCCTGCTCGATCCCAGCCGAGACCACGCGCGCGCTGACCTGTGGCGCAGGCCGGGAGAATCCACAACCCGCGCACGACCAGTGGCCAACATGGCTATAGAACCGTGGAGCGAAAGCCAACACTGCCCGACATCGCGGGCACGTTCGCGTATCTATTACCTGCGTCAGCGCGTCGGAGTTCTCATGCGTTGTCGTGGATTCCACCCCATAGTACAGTGTTGCGCCAGGGTTGTCGTCCGCCAGCGCCGCCACAGCCGGATCATCGGCATTCAGCGCCAGAATCGTGGACGGCGGTAGCCGCTTCAGGCTCGACACGCCAGCGTTCGGCGACTGTATCCACCTCTCCATACCGATCGAGTTGATCGCGAAAGAGATTTGTCACCAGCGTCACACGAGGCTTCAAGTCTGTGGCGATACGCGCGAACGCAGCCTCGTCCACCTCAAGAACGAACGCTCCGTCACCATCGCTTGCCAGCCGCCCGGTTCGCCCTGCCTGTCGGAGCAACGATGTCGCGATACCGCGCGCCAGGTTGGAGCCTTCTTTGTTTCGCCAGATGCGCATGCCTGACGACCGCAACACACTCGTGACAAGCCCGCTGCTCGTCGTCTTGCCATTCGTCCCTGTCACCACGACACAACCGTGCCGCGCTTGCGATGCCAGCCGACCTATTAGACGTGGGTCGGCAAGCTGGGCGACCAACCCTGGCAGACTCGTTCCGCCACTGATCCCCAGCCGCCTGGTTAGGCCGCCAGATAGCGCGACCAAGCAATATTGCCAGCGTCGCGCGTGGAGCGAGAGCGACTCGCCTGGGCGGGATAGTCTGCCCAGGTTTGTTCGGTGATATCCACTCGTGGGTCTGGTGTCATGATGACTCCGAATTCGATGAGCAAGCGACTAACGACGCTAATCAGCGTATCCTGTGGACACGGTTTAACCAGGTATTCATCCGCGCCAAGCGATCGCGCTTGCTGCTCATGCTTGGCGCCGGCCCGAGATGTCAGCATGGCGACGCGCGTCCGAGCATATTTTGGAGAGCTACGCATGACACCGAGCAACTCATAGCCACTCAGGCGGGGCATCTCCACATCAAGAATGACGACGCGCGGTATCTCAGCCTCCATCATCTCCAGCGCTTCATACCCATCACGAGCCAGCGCGGTCAGAAAACCCGCTCCAGTGAGCATCTGATCGAGCGTGCGTCTGATGGTCACGGAATCATCCACGATCAGCACCCGCGCTACCGGCGCTGGACGTGAGACGTGGGTGAGGGCGGGATGGGGAGGCGTGACAACGCCAGCTAGGAGTTGGTCGACTAGCTCGCTGATGTCAATCAGCAGCGCCATCGCGCCGTCTTCAGAGCGAATCGTCACTCCGCGTATCAGCTTACGTTTCAGATATGCGGGAAGGGGACGCACCATCGTCTCACGCATCGCCCCAAACGCGTCTACCAGGACCGCGACATACTGATCACGACGCTTCACCACAATCGCCGCGCCTGGTGGTTCATCACTGCACCAACCCGAGACATTCCGCGAGGGAATACGCAGGAATCTCAGATCCGGACGGAAACGAGACTTCCGCATGCGCGCCGTCCGACCAACAGCGACGCTGTCTCTGCTGGCAACATAAGCCGATAATCCGCCGGCTTAGTGCTACGTAGTCGTGTGAGTCACTTTTCTGATCCCGCGGAATCTGGCGCAGGTTTCCAGTCACGTCCGTGAGTGAGACAACCACGGTGCTGAACGGCGCCGTAAACACTTGCCCTGCAACGAAAATCTCGAGCGTCGGCAACACGGTCAGCGTCATCGGAGCGTGGATACGGAATACGGTACCCTTATTGGATGTGTCAGCGACAACAATATCACCCTTGACCCCGCGAATGAGTGTGGCGACCTCGTCAAGACCAATCCCACTTCCCGCCAGCGCGCCTGCGCGATCAAGCGTAGATACACCCGGCTGGAACATCAAGTCGAGCGCGGCTTCCGCAGCGAGCGCGCGCGCTTCATCCACATCCAGCACGCCATTGCTAATCGCTCGCGCAACCAGCGCATGCGAATTTACGCCGCGCCCGTCATCGCCGACCTCAATCACAACTTCCGAGCCAGCGTAGTACGCATGTATCCAGACCGCTCCTGTTTCCGGCTTGCCAGCCGCAAGTCGCTCATCAGGGGGTTCGATGCCATGCGCGATAGCATTCCGAACAAGCTGATTGAGTGGCTCAGCGAGCGTCCGCATCAAGGAGCGATCAATCTCTGTCATTTCGCCTTCGATGGTAAACCGCACACGCTTGCCGAAAGCGGACGCTAGATAACTGACCAGCACCTCCAGACGGGGCGTGAGATCTGCCAGCGGAGCCAATCGCATGCGTGTCGCGTCCTGCTGGATATTGGCGCTGACAATTTCCTGCCCCTCAATGAGTTGGCCCATCTGCATCAACGCGCCTGACAAGGATGCGCTGAGTGTCTCTACATCCGCCACGGCCTCTGCTAACGCCCGTAGCGCGGTATCCACCTCGTTGTAAACGTTCCAGCTCTATATCGCTCCACGAGTCACGTAACTGCCCGGAGAGGGCGCTGCGTCTCGCCCTGATGCGGCTACTCAGTCGTCTCGAGCGAGGCTATAGCCAGAGCGTGCGCTCGTCAACGCGAGAAACGTGCTAGCAAGAGGATACGCATCAACAATTTGCGCGCTCTTCTCATGCAGACGTTCAATCGTGTTGGCCATGTCGACTTGCGCATGCGAGACACGCGCGTGCATCGCGGCCAGTGATCCACGATTCACCGCAAGCGCGCTCAAATGAATCATCAACGCGTCAAGACGTGTCGAGGCTACTTGCAGCAGAGTTTCGCGACTCGCTGACTGGCCGCCATCCGTGCTACGCGCGGATTTGACGTATGTCGTTGGCACTCAGTCTCGCATCTACCGTGCTCTGTCGCGAATGGCGTAGCGCGTTTGATGATATCTTGAATGCGACGTCGAGAAGTTGCTGGGCCTCTACGACGACAATCGAATCGGGAGATTCCAGCGCGGCGGCAGCCGCAAGGCAGGTATCGAAGAGCTCGAAGAAACGACCCAGCGTGACTACGATCATGCTCTCTGAAGCGGATTCTCCGTGCTGAAACGCGAACACCGCTCGCTCGAAGTAGACGGCCAGTTGCGTAAACTCAGGAAAACCAATAGTTGCGGCAGACCCCTTGATCTTATGCGCGATACGGGCCATCGCTGGCAGCTGCGTTCGGGCTTCTGGCATCACGCCCAAATGATGCGATCAGCTCGCTGAGTTCTTGCAGGTCACTCTCGGTTTCCGAGACAAAGAGCCGCTTCATCTCGACCGGTATCACATCACGATCTTCGGGATTGGTCCCAGCCCATTGCTCATGTTCCCGCGCCCGCGTCCCAGACGCTTCACTCAGGGTACGAGCGTCTATCTTCTCATCTCTGGGGCGGAGCCCAGCCGTCGCGAACGAGCGGACAATCTCAAGCTCATCTGGTGAAAGCTCGTTTAACTGGTCGTCGCCTATCGAAAGAGCGCCGGAGGTAAGTGCTCCTGTCCGGCTACACCACTGGCTAAGGCTGCCTCTAGTGACTGAGTCACTGCGAGAGAGCGTGGAGTAAGTGGCGTGATAGAGCCAGCGCGCCGCATTTCGCCAAGCCGCCACCGCAAAAAGGCGATTGTGTCACGCGCACCGAGGAGCGCTACCGGCTCTGACGTATCCGCAGTAATTCCAGCGGACGCCACCCGCGCTACGGACTCACCTAACGACGCGATATCAGTCACTTCAAAAGCGACCGCTAAATCTGTCACAGCTACGGATAATCGGACAACATCGCGCTGAAGAGCCAGGCGGGCATCCCCATCTGACTGCGCTCTCAAGAACGACAAGACGCTCAACGAGAGCATCAACCAGTAACGTCATCTCGTCGAGAAATCGCTCGAAAACGCTTGTTTCATCAGGCATCGCGAGACCATACTTCCAGCTTGCCAATAACATTCTCGTAGAGAGCGGTGAGATTCAGCGCTATCGTGGACTCATGGCCGTCATTATCGAATGGATATGTCCCTTCCAGTAGCCCACCGAGATGCCCCGCTCTGCCGCTTCCTCCTCATGGAGTGGTGCAGCTACTTCCTGAAACCTTGACTATGTCACCAATGCGATCCACCACGAACGCGATGAGACGGCCTGTCTCGCCGATCAGCAGCGCCTGCTCGCCTCCTAGGGGCACAAGCGTGCCGCGCGTTGTCGCTTCCCCCATACCATTTTCCAACAGCGGGCGCGGGTCAATGAGTGTGACCAGGTCTGTACGAAGCGGGAACAATCCAACGAGCCATGAAGGGCTGAATGGCAGCGGCGTCGTCTTGGGTATTGCAGGCAACGCCTCCCACAACGAGGTGAGTGCGGCAGAGTAAGGCTTGTTATTAATCCAAAAGAGCAGCCGCTCTGCTAAGTCCGTATGCTCACTTTCGCCATCGAGGATGCGTGAAAGACGCTCTTCAAGTTGACGCTCGACGCTCGCGATCCCTGGCAGTTCAGATATTCCGGCAAGTGAGCCAGACTCCTGGCGCGCCGCCTCATGTGCGACAAGCCGCGACTCCTCCATGGCAATCTACCTCACAAGCATCTCTGTCGCGGAGCCTCAACGCCAACGATCATCTGGGAGTCGCATGCCAAGAGCTTCGCAGACAATCGTGATCAAATCATGTGACTTGAACGGTTTTGAGATGAATCCCGCTCCAAGCAGGCGCGCGTATGCACGATCGATCATGCCGTCATATCCGGTCAGCATGAACAGCCGCGTATCGCGAAACGATGGATTACTCTTCAGACCGTTTCGCGACGTCGTAGCCGTTCATACGTGGCATGCGAACATCGAGCAACAAGACTTTAGGCGGTGCAAATTCGCCACGAGAGAAAGCCGCCATTGCATCGATTCCGCTGGCGAATGACGCCGTTGAAATACCTTGCCGGCCAAGGCAAATCTCGACCACACGGCGAACCGCTAGGTGAATCATCGATCACCATCACCATGGGTTGATGCTGCGCTGCTGGGTCCCAGATGGGCGCTACCCACGAAGAGGACTGCGTTATCCCTTTCCAGCCTGCGGGTCGCGAGCGATCGCTGCGGGACTGACGCCGTTTCTTGCTCTCTCATCACGCGCCTCATTCTAAAAACCTGATTATAGCGCACACGCGGTCACCCGTCGTGACCAATACAGACGGTTGTTAAACCACGCCGGCGAACGTCTGGAAAAGCGCGGTCCATGCCTCTTGGTTTTGCACGCGCTCTTCAGATGAGACGATGCGGGCATTGATCGCGTGGAACGCCACTTCGAGCGCCCGCTCCAGTTGATCACGGTACTCGACGAAGAGACGGTTTGGCTCACTACTCCCACCGCGCGCCAACGGGTCGAATACCATGTGGCAATACTCTCCAAACGCGTCCAATTCAATGCGATTCCGGTGAATAGTGAACAAGTGATCGCCGACTCCACGTATACCCTCACGCTCTAGCAGTGACTCGAGCGTATTTGGCGCAAGCTCGACCCCACTCGCTGCGTAGGTATCCTCAAGCGCCTCCATAGTCTGGTTGGTAAATCGCGCCAGGGCGATCAGCCTCTCCGCTTCAGACTTCGCTTTGATCCAGACCTGCTCCATGGTGATGAGCAACGTGAACAAATCAAACCGCTCTAAGTTCATCCGTTCCGCTTCAACGGGCAGCCCAGGCCGCCCTCCTTGATGCCGTGGTGTAAGCAACCCTTCGCGGACGAGCATACCTACCATTCGCGCCACATCGAGCTCTGGCGTGCGAAGTGATGTCGCAATGCGCCGCACCGTTCGATGCGAGTTGACACGCGATATGATTCGCCATGCCGCAGGGTGAAACTGCAGCGAATGGTCAATCGGCGGATCATTGGCCATCGAGAGGGAGGTTCGCATGCCATCAGGCAGTACGTGCTCGAGCGACTCCCACTCGTGCAGATAACGCAACGCTTCCATCACTGCGGCGGTAACTTCCGTATGTGGCGGCGTCACATCCCATGGCATGTGTTCACCCGCATGAAAGGCGTACGCGCCGCGCTTCCATAACGCAAGCTCGCGCACGGTCCAGAGCGTCTGCGTACGCAGAGCCCGCTCTAGTTGCTGGGGCGTGATCACGCCAAGGTCAATCAAGCGCTCGCCGATGCGCTTGCCGAGCGCGTCGCGAACCTGCATCTGATAGACATGATCCATCTGCTGCTGACTCGCCATTTGAAGCTGTTGAAGAACATTACCAAGCGTCAGCGCGTCGCGATCCTGCTCTTGCGCTCCAACTATCCGTCCATTATCAAAATAGACGACACCGGAACGCTCCCCGTCACTTCGCAGATGGAGTGCGCCGGTTTGAGCATCGAGACCCAATGTCTGGATCAAATCCACAAGCCCGAACTCTTCCAACCCGCCTTGAAATACACGCGATTGCGCCACAGCTTCTGTCCTCTCGGTGCGCGAAACCTCTGACGCCATTATGGGGAAGCGGCGCTTCCCCCAACTTCCACTACGCCCGACGCATTATATGCCGACTAATCACCGCCCGACAATTCAGAGAACCGCTCAGATGAGTGGCAAGTCCACACGCTGAACATCGGCATGTGCCGTCCGCGCCAGCAAGTCAGCGATCGTCTCACCCAGAAGAGGGTGGTTGATATCTGGCGCGATCTCAGCTAGTGGAACCAAGACAAACGCGCGTACCGCCAGCAGCGGATGCGGGATAATGAGTTCTTTGCTATCAACGTGCCAGTCGGCGTAGAGCAAAATGTCTATGTCGATGAAACGGGGACCATAACGCAGTTCCGATTGACGCCCTATCGCCCGCTCCAACCGCTTTATTGCATGAAGAAGCGTGAATGGGTCAAATTCGGTCCATCCAGCCACTGCCGCATTCAGAAATCGTGGTTGATCCTCCACGATCTCGGGCGCTGTGTCCCAGACCGATGACACGGAGTCAATCGTTATGTGGGGAGTAAGGCCGCGTATCGCTGCGCGCAGCCCAGCGATACGGTCACCAAGATTCGATCCTAATCCAAGATACACACGTCGTTGCATCCGCATGTATAACGCATCTCCATCCTCCTCACTGATTGGCGCCTTAGAACATCTCTGGGCATCGCCACATCGGGTAAATGCCTGATGCGCGACTGTATCACAGTGCTATAGTATAGAAAGCGTGACCCAAGAGTGTATCAGGGACTCATGAGTTCATGATACAACGCTCAAAAACCCCAAAGCTTAACGGATCGCCCTCCGCTCTCCCGTTTTCGTTTTATCACGGAGCGGTCGGCGAGTGCGACTGATAAAGGCGGTATGGCGACGCAATGCTAGTAGTGTTGGGGCTGGACCATCGCAGAGCCAGCGTCGAGGCGCGAGGCCGCCTCAGCTTCAATGACGAGGCGCTGTTTGAAGCGCTAACCACGTTGAGCGCTCAGCGTGAGATAGATGAAGTCATCATCCTCTCGACCTGCAACCGCACTGAAATTTACCTTGCGTCCGCGCTGCCGGATTCTGCCATCGCCAACGCGTTACGCTTCCTTCAGGAAACCACAGCGCGCGCCGCTAGCGCGGCGTCCGCGAGCAGGATGCCCGCCACGCTGGATGCGATCGAGCTTGAAGAAGCGATCTATACAGCTCGTGGCCCTGAAGCCGTCGCCCATCTTTACCACGTGGCCGCTGGCCTGCGCTCAATGGTGATTGGTGAAGCACAGGTATTGGGCCAGGTGCGAGACGCATTCGCCATTGCCGAGGCGCTGCATACCACCGGCGAAGAACTACGCGCAGCGTTTACAGGGGCGCTTCAGGCAGGCAAACGCATCCGGACTGAGACGGGCATCAGCCGGGCTGACGCGTCCATCGCAGGCCTCGCCGTTCATGCGGCGCGCGCCAAGCTCGGTAGCCTCGCGGGCAAAACAGCCACCCTCGTCGGCGCCGGTCGCACAAACGAGCTCAGCGCTCAGCTCTTGCGCGACGAAGGGGTAACCAGATTGCATATCGCGAACCGCCATATCGAGTCAGCGCGTGCGCTCGCGGGACGAACCAATGCCACCCCGCTGTCACTCGATAAGGTGAGCGACGCGATCGCAGAGTCCGATCTTCTCATCTGCGCAACTGCCGCTCCGTATCCTGTCATTAGCGATGCGATGATCGCCCCACGCGAAATCAACCGTCCGCTACTCGTCATTGATCTCGCGGTTCCAGCCGATGTCACCGCCGATGTCGGCGCGCTTTCAGGGGTAACCCTGATCACACTTGACACCTTGCGCGACTTGCCGGGAAGCGCGCTTGACGACCCAGCATTCGCCGCAGCATTACTCGGTCATCAGTCTGATCTGGAAGACGCAGAGCGCATCATCGAACAAATGTTGCGCGAATACACGAAGGCGCAGACGCTACGAATGGCGGCGCCAGGCATCGCCGCGCTCAGGCGACATGTAGACAAATCCGAGGAGCAAGAGCTTGCGAAAGCCTTAGCGCAGCTGGCTCATCTTCCTGAACAGGATCGAGCGGTTATTGAACGATTCGGCGCGCGTCTGGTTGATAAAATGTTTCATCACCTGGTTCGCCGTATTCGCACCCTCGCCGAATATGACGAAATCCCCCCTGAGACAACCATGCGCGTGCTTTCGCAACTTTTCGCGGAGGCCGAAGCGACCACGCCCGAACGAGCACCCGACGCATAATCCCCAGATAGTTTCACGCGCGAGCAGCATGTCCCATTCACATTGACCCTTTTCGTGCGCTCAAACTATACTATCGTCGCCTGATTAACGCTCTGTCTCGTGAATATGAGAAGGAAAAAGGTTGTGAGCCAATTCCCTATTCAGCACACCTCTCGATGGCTGGCTCGCGCTTGTGGAGCCGGGCTGCTGGCGTTCTGTGTCGTGCTAATCGCCGCGTGTGGAGGTTCCAGTCTGCCAGCCGGCGTCTACACGAACCAACAATACCATTTCAAGGTGTCCTATCCCACGGGATGGCAGGTCAATGTCAAGCAGCAGTCAGACGCCCCCGCGCCTCTCATCGTCATCATCACGCGCTCTGGCGCACGCTCAACCACTGGCTCAATCATCTCATCGCTCACCATTGATGTGCTGAAGCTGAGCGACACCGGAGGCCCGCAAGTCGCCACGCAACTCGCGAAAGACACAACTCTCACTCCTGTCACGCTCTCTGGACTAACAGCATATCGAGATAAGCCTACGCAACAGCAAGGAGCTGGCAACGAATCGGCATTTACCGTCACCCACACTGACTATTTCATCGTTCACGGCGCCTACGAATACCAGATAAGCCTGGACGCGCTCGCTGGCGATGAATCTGCCGTAGACGCTATAGCGCGATCCTTCAGCATCGTAGGTTGACGCGTGACGAACCGCCTTACCGCACGCGCCGGCGCTCAGCAGGAAGCGCATTATGCGCTGCTAGCAATTGTGTAAGCCAGGCTTCATCGCGGATCGGCACGCCCAGTTTCTCTGCTTTCGCGAGCTTGCTGCCCGGAGCCGCGCCCACGATCAGGTGATCCAGTCCTTTGGAAACGCTGGCGACGATTTTTCCGCCGAGGGCCTCAAGCGCGGCTTCGGCTTGCCCGCGCGTCATTCCCTCAAGCGAACCAGTCAGCAGAAACGTCTGCCCCGCCAAGGGCAAGTCACCCGCCGCTAGCGCCTCTTTCTGCATCTCGAGCGTCAAGCCGCTCGCTCGAAGCCGGTCAACGAGCGCGAGGGTGGCTGGGTCTTGCGTCCATTGAAAAACACTCTGCGCGATCCGTGGACCGATTCCCGGAAGTTCAGCGATGAGCGCTTCTGAGGCAGCCAGCAAAGCATCCATTGATCCAAAGCCCGTCGCCAGCGTCTCCGCCGCTTTTTCCCCCACATAGCGGATACCCAGTCCAAACAGGAGTCTGGATAATGGCTGCCGCTTGCTAGCCTCAATCGCGCTGATTAAGTTCGTCGCGCTTCGCTCCTGGAACCCAGGCAACTTCAGCAAATCATCGCGGGTAAGACGGTAAAAGTCAGAGGGGTCTCGCACAAGCCCAGCTTCCACTAGACGCAAAACGATCATCTCGCCCAGGCCCTGGATGTCCATCGCTCCGCGGCTCGCGAAATGCTGAAGGCCTTCTAACCGCCTGCCCGGACACTCCACATTCGGGCAATAGGTGACTTTCTCCTCTTCATTGCGCACGACTGCCGTCTGGCAGATTGGGCACTCTGTTGGGAAGGTCCAGGGCCGCTCGGAGCCATCGCGCAGCTCGACCAACGCCTTTACGACACCAGGAATCACGTCGCCATGTCGCTGCACCACGACCGTGTCGCCGATGCGAAGATCCTTGCGCGCCACCTCATCAGCGTTGAAGAGCGTCGCGTTCGCGATAGTCACCCCACCAATCAGTACTGGAGCCAGCCGCGCATTTGGCACCAGCGCCCCCGTGCGCCCAACCGACACCACAATATCCAGAAGCCTGGTATTCGCCTCAACAGGCGCGAATTTGTAAGCAATCGCCCAGCGCGGATCGCGCGCAACCGCGCCCAGCTCGATCTGCTGCCATCGCTCGTCTATCTTCAGGACAGCGCCATCAATATCGTATGGCACCTGAAAACGCAACTCGCTCAGCCGGTCAGCGAACGCCTGCGCTGTATCGAGTGATTCCAGGTGTGTATCTAGCGAACTGATTGGGAACCCCCACATCTGGAGCCATTCCAGCGTCTGCCATTGCGTCTCAGGTTCCGGCGCGCCCTTGATATATCCAATCTGATATCCCAGGAAAGATAGCGATCGCTTCGCCGTCACCGCTGGGTCTTTCTGCCGCAAAGAGCCAGCCGCCGCATTCCGTGCATTTGCGAACAGTCGCGGCGTCACCCCTTGCGCCAGCGCCTCCTCGGCCAGCCGGCTATTCAGCCGCTCAAAGTCCTCCCGTAACATATAGACCTCACCGCGGACCTCTAGCACCGTCGGTATCGGGGCTCCGCTTGAAGCATTCAGACGGTGGGGAATATCCTGAATCGTCCGGATGTTGGCGGTCACATTCTCGCCGACCTCGCCGTTTCCACGAGTCGCCCCTACACTGAGCACGCCATTGTGGTAAACGAGATTCATGCTCAGGCCATCGATCTTTGGCTCGCCGACAAAACGAAACTCCGCCTCAGGCAATAATGACCGCGCGCGGTCACGCCAGGCGACCAGTTCCTCTGGCGCGCGCACATTCGCCAGGCTCAGCATGGGCGTGAGATGTCTGAACTTCGTAAAGCCAGCCGCCACCTCACCAGACACCCGTTGTGTTGGCGAGTCGGCCTCACGAAGTTCAGGGTGCGCCTCTTCGAGCGCCCGAATAGCGCGCATGAGATCGTCGTACTCGGCGTCGGAAATGATCGGATTGTCCAGCACATAATAAGCGTAATCCGCCGCGCGCACGCGCTCGCGCAGATTCTGAACACGTTCGCGCAGAGCGATCACTTCATCCGCTTGCGCCATCTGCTCTGTCGAGAAGCCCTCACGTCTCATCGCGTCTGACACCGCTATCCTCTTCTCCCCACCAAGATGAACCGATATCCAAACACTCAGCGATGCGCAGCCAGTTGCACGCCTCTTGGCGCCCTGAAATTATTCTCCGTCCGACCCCGAGAAACGGCGCATCACACCCCACGCCGCAGCCACAAAGCTCCAGGCAGTATCGTCACATCAAATCGGCGCGACAACATCAATTCTCCATCAAGCTGCGCGTAGATCTCTTTTGCTGACTCAAGCAGGATATGCCGGGCACGAAACATGTGGGTCTCCGGCTGGCCAACGTGTTGACCTCGCTCAACCATTGGCAGCAGACGGAGCGCACGCGATTGTTTCGGCTTATCAAGCACACACACATCAAACAGCCCATCTTGCGGGTCCGCGCCTGGATTGATCTTGAATCCACCGCCATACGTGGGTCCGATACTCATCGCGACGACCGCATATGGCTGGCTTCTCACCGGGCCGTCATCGAAACTGGCGTCCAATGTAGGGCAACCATCATAGTGAAACAACACCTCACGCAGCGCAGCGCTCATATAGAGCGCACGCCCTGTCAGACCGTAACGCTTCAGGCGCTCGGCGGTCGCCGTGCAGTTCGCGTCAATGCCAACACCTATCGCATTGAGGACATAATCGTCGTTGACCTGGCCAGCGTCCACACGCGCAGGAGGCGCCGTCAACGCAAGTTCCAGGGCCGCCGCCGGATCGGTAGGCATCCGAGCTACTCGAAGCGCATAGTCATTCCCACTCCCCGCTGGCACGACACCTAGCGTGACTGGCGCCCCCGCGCGTAACAAGCCATTCCCCGCTTCGTGAATCGCGCCATCGCCTCCAACCACCACCACAGACCGCCCTGCCCGCGCGGCTTCTTCCGCCAGGCGGTCCGCGTCCCCGGGTTTCTGAGTCAACACCAGATCACCGCGACCATGCGCCAGCGCCCGCTCAATAAGCGGACGCAGCCTAGCCGCCCGCCCATTATTGCTTACTGGGTTGAGAATGACGACAGGCAGTGTCTGGGCTTGGGGCGCCGCTACTGCAAACGGCGTAGACATCGTTCCCGGTGTAGGCGCACTCATGCGGGCCTCCTCTTCAGCGGCGGATAGCAAATGCAGAGCGCTCTAAAAGAGAGTTCCTGCGCTTCATCGCTCCCAAATAACAGAACGGGGATAGCAGGATACAGGCTCGCGCTTCGGCACAGACAACGCGCGAGTCAGCGAACAAATGCCATGCCCAACTTCGGTGACAGCGCCTGCCACCCAACAGAGCTCAGAAGCGCCGCTCTTCGCGCTGCTCTCCAAACACGCTGCGCAAGGTGTCGCTTATCTCGCCAAGCGTTGTATACGCTTCGACAGCGGTGAGAATGTGCGGCATGAGATTGTCACTTGACTGCGCCGCCGCCTCGAGTTGCGCCAGTGCGACACGAACGGCTTCCGCATCGCGTCGCTCGCGCAATTCCGCAACCCTCGCCGCCTGTCTACGACCCGCTTCTGGATCCACCTTCAAGATCGAAGACTGGGCTCTTTCAGCGGCCTGGTAGCGGTTGACGCCCACCACGACCCGCCGGTTGTCTTCGAGGTCACGCTGGTAGCG
Source organism: uncultured Chloroflexia bacterium (assembly GCA_963809385.1). Lineage (GTDB taxonomy): Bacteria > Chloroflexota > Ktedonobacteria > Ktedonobacterales > JADMIN01 > JAKAIY01. The sequence goes on from CAWEJL010000005.1 coordinate 125,751, forward strand.
GTACGCGGCCTCCTCGATCTCGCGCTGTATATAGCCTTGCTCGACCGCGCGAACACTCCCACCCAACTCATCAATTTTGTGGATATATTCCCACGCTCGCACTTCCAAATCATTCGTCAACGACTCGACAAAGTAGGAGCCGGCAAGCGGATCAATCGTATCCGCGACGCCCGTTTCATAGGCCAGCACTTGTTGTGTACGCAACGCCAACAAGGCCGATTCCTCGGTTGGCAGTGAGAGCGCCTCGTCGCGGGCGTTCGTGTGCAGCGATTGCGTACCGCCAAGCGCCGCAGCCATCGCCTGGTATGCAGTGCGCACAACATTATTGTCGGGCTGCTGCGCGGTCAGCGTTGACCCCGCCGTCTGCGTATGGAAGCGCAGCAGCAGCGAGCGCTCATCTTTCGCGCCGAAACGCTCGCGCATAATATGCGCCCACATACGGCGCGCCGCACGAAACTTCGCCACTTCCTCGAAGAAGTTGCTATGAGCGTTGAAAAAGAATGAGAGTTGCCCCGCGAAGCGATCAACGTCGAGACCCGCGTCAACCGCCGCTTGCACGTAAGCGATACCGTTCGCCAGCGTAAAGCCAATCTCTTGCGCGGCTGTGGCCCCCGCCTCGCGGATGTGATACCCACTGATGCTGATGGTGTTCCATCGCGGCGCGTTTTCCGCGCAATACGTAAAGAGGTCGGTAATCACCCGCATGGAGGAGCGCGGTGGATAAATATAGGTTCCCCGCGCGATATATTCCTTCAAAATGTCATTCTGCACCGTGCCCGACAGCTTCCTGACGTCCGCCCCTTGCTCTTTGGCCACAGCGATATAGAGCGCAAGCAAAATCGCCGCAGTCGCGTTGATCGTCATGGATGTGGTGATCCGGTCGAGGGGAATCTCCGCGAACAGCGTCCGCATATCCTCCAGACTGGAGATGGAGACCCCAACCTTGCCAACTTCGCCTTCCGCAAGTGGGTGATCGGCGTCGTACCCCATCTGGGTCGGAAGATCAAACGCAACGGATAGACCTGAACCACCTTGAGCGAGCAGGTACCGATAGCGCCGGTTTGACTCTTCCGCCGTCGCATATCCCGCGTACTGGCGCATCGTCCACAGTTTGCCGCGATACATCGTCGGCTGCACGCCACGCGTATACGGGAACTCGGCCGGGTATCCGAGCGCTTCCTTCGAGTTCCAATCCGCAAGGTCGTCATCGGTATAGAGCGGTTTGACCTCGGTTCCCGAACTGGTCGTGAAGCGCGGCTCACGCTCGCCGGAACGCCGCGCCGCTGGCTCATAGACCGTCGCACGCCAACGCTCTACGTCATCATCATCCGCGCCACCGTCCACATGCTTCGCGTCATTGCGCATGCCAACCCTCCTCGGAAGACCACTTTGTAGCGCGAGCGCCGCGTAGAGAGGCCAGTGCGCTAGATGCGAAAGACAGCGTAACACGAGCAGCCGCCTACGGCAACACGCACACGTGACGCAGGCGTGACGCGCGCGCGATTGACTGTGACGACCGCCACTGCGCGCGCGCGCTGGCCTCTGGTATGCTTATACTTCAGAAGGGGTAGCTACGACCGCCACTCCTCCACAGGCGCCACCGCCACCATCGCGCAAGATGCTGAGACACTCATAAGAGCTTGCGCGCCATGCGTAACCCACACTCATGGGAAACGTATACCGTAGTGAGACGGCAAGCGCGATTGACCAGGCGGACTCTGGAATCCGCGCGCCGCCGCCAGCGAAGTCGGGTACACCGCGATAAACCGGCTCGATGGCATGATAAACCACAAAGGAGGCGACGGGTGGGACATGATGGGGCCGCCCTGGTCGCTGGTCATATTTTCGGTCACTCCGATGTCGGGAGTCGAGCGGAAGGCGCTAGCGCCATACAAGCACATCCGATTGACACGTCCGAAGACGCCGTCCTGGTACGACGAGCCCTGGGGCACGATCAGGAAGCCTTCGCCGCGATTGTCGAAAAGTACAAAGACCCTGTTTTTAACGTCGCGTATCGCATGCTCGGTAATCCCACCGAGGCGGAAGACGTGGCGCAGGAGGCCTTTGTGCGCGCGTATACACAACTTCATACCTATCAGGAGGGCAGGCGTTTCAGCACCTGGCTGCTCTCGATCGCATCGCACCTCTCCATAGACCAGTTGAGGCGGCGGCGATTTATCGCCCTGCCATTGGAGAACGCGCCATTTCTGGAATGGATCGCTGATCTGGGAGCAGGGCCAGAACAAGCTGCACTTCAGGTGGAAGCCTCCGACGAGATGCAGAAAGTACTCAGCGGACTGCCCGTGAAGTATCGCGCGGTTCTTGTGCTGCGGTACTGGTACGATCTCTCCTACGAAGAGATCGCTGAGATGCTGAGCCTCACCTCCGCGCTCGTAAAGGCTCGGCTTCACCGTGCGCGGGAGCTTGTCGCGCGCGCGCTCAAAGCGCAGGGACTCGACATGACCCTTGCCAGCGAGGAAGCACATGAGGCAGATCAGCAGTCGGCAGCGGGAGGAGCGCGTTAGGGGCCGGCTCGACGACGACGCCGATGCTTTGTACCTGCTCACGCCACGTCCAGAAATGCGGCCACCGCGCTCCCCGCAGTCAACCACCGCACCCAAAGATTTCACCGCGCAGGTCATGGCGCGCCTCGCGACGCCGCCCCCACCGCCCGATCCTCGCTTGGCGCGGGCGCGCGTCGTTCGCGCCAAGGCAGGCGTGATCGCGCGCGTATATATCACGTTGATCCTGGCAGCCGCTGTCGGCATCGCTTTGCTCGCGCTTGTTGCGCCCTGGACCCTCGTGACTATCGTGGCGGCCATCATCAGCGCCGCGCTGATCCTCGTGGGGGGCGTGGCGTTCATCGCTCGCGCGACTGGTGGGTTTGTCAGCGGCTTTGGCGTGATCTACGCAGCAATGTTCGCCGCTTTGACCCCTTCCATGCTCATGCTATGGCGCCGATTCAGACGCCAGCGCACGCGCATTGACCAATGATCAAGCCCACGACCGTTATGAGACCAATTCCCAACACAAAGAGCGAGGCACCCTTCCCTTCGCCTCAGCGCGCCTCGCGATTCACAGTTCCGTTTTCGGGGGCTGGCGCTCAACTAACCAACCGCTCGAGACTCCTCTTCACACTGGCATCCGCCTGCGGATTGATCGCCTGGCTCTCTCTAACCATTCTCACCACCGGAAATGCGTCGCCTCCCGGCGCTTCCCTCGTTTCAAGCGCCCTCGACTACTGGCGCGCTGGCACAGTGTACGGGGCGGGCCTGTCACACACCAGCGGCTACGCGAGCGGAGGGCTTCCGCAACTTACCTCAACCCTTCATTGCGATAGCTCAGGAGCTAGTTCGTTGGGCGCGGATCTGGTTGTCCCACCCACTGAAGTCATCTGCGGAGATGTGCTGGTCGTCGGGGCGAATGCCGTAACTCATGGTGAAGTTCGCGGCTCCATCCAAGTCATTGGTGGCAATGCGGTGATCTCTGGCAGCGTGACGGGTGATATCACGGTGATCGGCGGCAATATCTCGGTCCAGCCTGGAGGCCGGGTCTATGGCGCGGCGCACGCGATTGGCGGCTCCGTGATAACCGCCCCCAGCGCAATCGTCAACAATACCGGCGGCGACATCCAAATACCTCGCGATTTGACCCAGACCCCCGGATTCAATGGGTCCATAGATGTCGGCTCATTCTGGCTAAGCCTGCTTTTCTGGATAAGCGCGGCCCTGGGCCTCTCTGCGCTCGCGCCGGAAATGATTGGCCATGTGCGCTACACGATTTCTCGCCACTTTGCGCTTAGTGGCGTTGTCGGAGCGCTTCTGGCCCTGGCCACAGGCCTCGTCTCAGTCGCGCTCGTCTTCACCTGTCTGGGAATACCGCTCGCGCTCGCCATCGCCATCGCGGCCTGGTTCGCCTGGGTAGTGGGCACAGTCGGCCTGGGAACCTGGCTGGGTGGCGCGCTCTTCAGTGGTTCTCGTGGATCACGCCCACCCTCGTTGATCGTCTCAGCGATGCTTGGCGTCCTCGTTCTCTGCGTGCTCAAAGCGTTGCCAGTCGCTGGCCCCATCGTTGGCCTCCTATCCGGGATTATTGCGCTGGGAAGCGCTGCGCTGACTCTCTTATCCGCCCGTCGTGTCTCGCATGCTCGCTCGCGCTGATACGCGGAGCCTGCTATCGCGTCCTGAAGGGTTGTGATACGCTACGCCCCGTCGGTGGTATCTGTCATGCGATATCGGAGGCTATGTATGCGAGAGCCAGTCAGGCGAGCGCTGGCGCCTGAGCGCATCTGGCGCAGTGGGCGTTGGGAAGAGGAACGGATCGTGGTCGTCAATGACGGCCGGATCGAGCGCATTGTCTCCCGCGATGAAGCGCCCAATGATGTAGCGGTTGAAAACTTCCCTCAGCGCCTCATGCTCCCGGGAACCATTAATGCCCACAACCACTCATTCCAGTCCCTCCTGCGTGGTATCGCTGACGACTGCGATTTCTTCACATGGCGCGATCGGGCGCTCTACGGATACACGCCACGCATGACGGAAGAAGTGATCTATCATGCGGCGCGATTCGCCTTCGCCGAAATGTTGCGCGCCGGAGTAACCACTGTGTGTGATTTCTTCTATATCCACAGTGGCTCGAACTTGAACGACCACGCCGTCATTCGCGCCGCACGCGATGTCGGTATCCGCATCACACTCGCCCGCACGATGTACGACTGGGTTGGCGCGCCTCCGCAATACCAAGAAACCATAGATGCGGCAGTCGCCCGCACGCGTGAGCTGTGGCAGGAGTATCGTGGCGCCGACGACGTCGCGATCTGCCCCGCACCGCACTCGCCGCACGCCGCTAGCCCCGCAATGATCCAGGCTGGCTCGCGGCTGGCCGAAGAACTCGATGTCCGCTTCCACATCCACGTCGCCGAGGGCCGCTATGAGCGCGACCAGATCATGAAGCAGTACGGCCTAACCCCCATACGCTGGCTTGAGTCGCTCGGCGTCGCGCTCGACCGCGCGACGATCATTCACGGTGTCTGGCTCAGCGACGACGACATCCAATTGATGGCCGAAAAGGGCGTTCGACTGGTCTACAATCCAGCCAGCAATATGTTCCTGGGTGATGGAGTCACGCGTATCCCTGACATGCTCTCAGCTGGTGTCACCATTGGACTGGGCAGCGATGGCGGCTGTTCAAACAACCGCGTCTCCGTCTTCGATGAAATGCGGATGTGCGCGCTGCTCCAAAAGGTCACCCATCTCGACTCAAACGTCATGCCAGCCGAAGCCACGCTTGAGATGGGAACAGCTGGCTCCGCTGACACCCTCGGTCTGCCAGCGGGCCGCATCGAGCCTGGCCACTTCGCCGACTTCACACTTTTGGACATGCGCGATCCCTCGCTATTGCCTCCCTGGCGCTACGAAAAGAACGTCGTCTACGCAATGACACCCCAAGCTATCCGTGAAGTAATCGTCGGTGGCCAGATAGTCGTGCGCGATGGGGCGCTGACCAGGCTGTCTTGGGATGATGTCGTTGATGGCATGCTCGATGTCACAGCCGGCTGGCCCCGCGACCGCTAACGCACACCACCCCCAACGCATGCTAGAATGGCGAGCGGGGCAGCAACGCCCGCGATGAGGCGGACGCCCGGCAAAAGGAGCCAATTTATCATGACCGACACCCCCATACCAACCACCGGTCAGTCCGCCAGTCCGGATAACTGGCAATCACTTGTCGAGCCAATCGCCTGGCGCCCCACGAATACCTACATCGAACGCAGCCGGCTGCGTTCATTCATGCAGCGGCATGGTATCTCCAGCTACGATGAACTGTTGCGACGCGCGTCCGAGGACCCCACGTGGTTCTGGGATGTGGTCCCTAATGATCTGGGCCTCGTCTGGCGCAAACGCTACACACAGGTCATGGATAGCTCGCGTGGTCCCCAATGGACCCGCTGGTACATCGGCGGACAGCTCAACTACGTGGATACCGCGCTCGACAAATACGCGACTGGTGAGGCCGCGCAACGTATCGCACTCATCTGGGAGGGCGAGGAAGGCGCCGTCTCCCGCTACACCTACGCCGAGCTGCTTCATCTCACGAATAAGACCGCGCATGCGCTGCGCACGCTTGGCATCGGCAAGGGGGATCGTGTCGGTGTCTACATGCCAATGATCCCGGAGGTCGTCGCCGCGACACTCGCATGCGGCAAACTGGGCGCGATATTCACCCCCATTTTCTCCGGCTACGGGGCCGACGCCGTCGCCTCGCGACTGGTAGATAGCGGAGCGAAGCTGCTCATCACCGCCGATGGCTTTTACCGCCGTAGCAAAGTTGTGCCGATGAAGGAAACAGCCGACGCCGCCGTAGCGAACGCACCCGCGATTGAGCGTGTTCTCGTCGTGCGTCGCGTTGGCGGCGCTGTTCCGTGGAGCGAAGAACGCGACATCTGGTGGGACGACGCGCTCGACAGCCAGCCTACCACCTTCGAGAACGAGGTCACGGACGCCGAAGACCCCTACATGCTCATCTACACCTCTGGAACCACCGGACGCCCGAAAGGAGCCGTTCATACGCACTGCGGCTTCCCCCTCAAGGGCGCGCAGGACATGGCGCATTGTTTTGATGTCCAGTCCGATGACACGCTCTTCTGGATGACCGATATGGGCTGGATGATGGGACCGTGGGCGGTCAGTGGAACACTCATGCTCGGCGCGACACTCGTCATTTACGACGGCGCCATGGATTATCCAGGCCCCGACCGGCTCTGGGCGCTAGCAGAGCGTCATCGCGTAACAGTGCTAGGCATCTCGCCCACTGCCGTCCGCTCGCTCATGGTCCATGGCGACGAACCAGTCAAGCGCCATGATTTGAGCGCACTGCGCGTCATCGGCTCAACAGGCGAGCCATGGAACTCTGCTCCCTGGCATTGGTGCTTCAATGTCATCGGCGGCGGCCAGCGACCGATCATCAACTACTCCGGCGGGACCGAGGTATCGGGAGGCATCGTCGGCTGCGCCACCATCACACCGATCAAGCCATGCTCATTCTCCGGCCCTATCCCTGGCATGGCCGCCGATGTGGTAGATGATAACGGCGCATCTGTACGCGGGCAGGTCGGCGAACTGGTCATTCGCCAGCCCTGGCCCGGCATGACGCGCGGCTTCTGGCGCGATCCCGAACGTTACGAGAGCGCGTACTGGAACCGTTTTCCCGGCGTCTGGACACATGGTGACTGGGCGGTGGTGGACGCTGATGGGTTCTGGTATATCCTTGGCCGCTCTGATGACACCATCAAAGTCGCCGGTAAGCGCCTCGGTCCTGCGGAGGTCGAATCCGCCGCCGTCACCCATCCTGCCGTCAGTGAAGCCGCCGCAATCGGGGCGCCGCATCCTGTCAAAGGCGAAGTGGTCATCGTATTCGCGGTTCTTCAGCCAGGCATTGACCCTTCCGAAGCGCTACGAGGGGAAATCAAGGCTGCGGTTGTTCAGGCGCTTGGTCCGGCGCTGAAGCCAGAATCGGTCTACTTCGTTACACAGCTTCCCAAAACGCGTAATGGTAAAGTTTTGCGCCGCCTGATACGTGCGCGCCATCTTGGAAGCGTTCTCGGCGATACCTCTTCTCTGGAGAGCGTTGAAGCGTTGGAAGCTATCGCCCAGGCGAAGTAGCGTCCTGCTCTGGAGAACTTGCGGAGGCTACATCACGGCGATCTTCGGCATTGACGCCAGGCCGCCACATGACTACGATAGATACAAGATCCAGAGGTGGTAATTCACTGAAGCGAATCACGTCTGGAGTCGCTAGCGAATATGGGCTGAGACAACCGGCAAGCCGTGAGAGCGGACCGTCGCTGGTGGAAGGTAGCTGGGGATGACCAGCATCGAAATCACGACTCCCGATGGCGCCCAACAGTTCACCCTGCAATCCGACAACGTCACGATCGGCAGGCTTACGACAAACGACATCGTCTTACCGTATTCACATATTTCCCGACGCCACGCCGAGATGCGCATGTCCAAAGGGGTTTGGTGGATCGCCGACCTACGAAGCACCAATGGTCTCCATGTCAGCGGCCAGCGGGTCCAGGAGACACCGCTGGAACCAGGCGCGATTGTCGAACTCTCACCACACGTCTCCTTGCGGCTCTTGCCCATCCCAACGCCGCCCACGTCCCCGCCAGCGACGCCACACACTTCTCGAGGGAGCGCAACCAACCCCACTTGCGGCGTACGCGCCCCGCTCGCCTTACGCGGAAGATGAAGCGCCATATTATCCACAGATGCGGCCCGCTGCTCCAGAGTCCAAACCGCGCTCGACGCTCCCCAACGCTCCATTACCTGATGCCAGCGCCCCTCGCCAGCCCGCCGTGTCACGCGCGGATCAATCTCCTGGCAGTCTTGCGCATCAGTCGGTGACTGACTCACTCGCCCCCCAACTCCAAGCCGCTGAACTGCTACGCCGTCGCCGTGCGGCGACAGGCATTCCATCAACGTTGTTACATATCTGTCAGACATGCGGGCAACTCACCGCTCCAGACGCTGTTTACTGCCAAAGTTGCCACCATGCCATCGCCGCTGAGTGTCCCAATTGCCGTCTCAGCCTGCTGCCAATCCAAGATACGTGCCCGCGCTGTCAGACGCCCAACCCTGGTTCCGTCCGGCGCGGCCGCCACTCTACCCGGTAAACGAACACGCGCCTCTGTCAGGTAGGTTGCACAACAAAATTCGGGTTGACGCGGTGCGCCTGGGAGGGACACAATATCGCGAGACCAATAACGGTGATACGGACATACCCGCCGCTGACTAAATACAGCCCCAAGAGTTCGCGACGTTTGGAACAAGATTCCGCTTTGAGGAGGCGTACAGTGACCACGACGCATACTGAACCATCTTACGGCGCACGCACGCTGGCAATCGCTGGCGACGCCACCGCGTTCCTCGCGCAAGCAATTAACCCTGACGAGACACTCCATCTGAATGAAGAAGAGGGATGAATTCGAAGAAGAAGGCGAATTCGAAGAAGACGACGAACTCGATGAAGAGTTCGATGACGAGGATGAAGACTGGGAAGACGATCTCGATGAAGAGTTCGATGACGAGGATGAAGACGAGTGACACCTCGCTAGCCTTTTAAGCGTGCCAGCGAGGTGTGTAGGGTTACCCTCGAGGAAAGAGAACAGGATCACCGCATAGACCAGCGCGAGCTTGCCTCGCGTTCGTCGCGCCTCCATATCTCGCTGCGCCTGCGCGGCCTCTTCCAACGGATACGTCGCGCCGACGACAATGCGCAGTTCCCCATCCGCAAGCCACGCCGCCATCGCTTGCACGCCTTCGCCAATCATGCGCGCCGGCAACACGGCCAGCCAGAAACCGACTAAAGACGCATTGCGCCGCATCAAGCGCGCGGTATCTACGATCCCTGGTTGGCCACTCGCCTGCCCGAACGTGGCCAGCCTGCCAAACAGGGCGAGCGCCGCGAGGCTTCGATTGAAGACCTCGCCCCCGACAGGCTCAAGGATAACATCCGCTCCCTTGCCGCCTGTGAGCACGCGCACCCGTTCAGTCAAATCTTCCGTCGAGTAGTTTATGATTGCGTCCGCACCCAGTGAGCGAAGTAGTTCCGCCTTGTCATCCGATCCAACTGCGGCGATCACCATGCCAGCGCCCATCAGCCGCGCCATCTGGATCGCGAGCGTCCCCACACCACCCGCCGCAGCGTTAATCAGCACACTCTCCCCGGGCTGCATCTGTGTGGAGGTCTTCAGCAGATGGTATGCCGTCAATCCCTGCACGGGGAGCGCCGCGACTTCCGCGTCTGGCAATTGAGGGGGAGCAGGAGCCAGCAATCGCGGTGATGTCACAACATATTCCGCGTATCCACCACTCTGACACATCCCCATTACCCGCGCGCCCAGCCGCAGCCAACCCTCCTCTGTGACATTCGGGCCAAGCTCCACTACCTCGCCAACAATCTCACTGCCAGGAACATACGGAAAAGCGGTCCGCTCCAGATAGCGGTCATAGCGCCGGGCAATATCAGCATAATTCACACCAGCGGCGGCCACCCGGATCAAGACTTGGCCTTCACTGGCGTGTGGCGTTGATATGCGCTCCAGTTGGATCACCTCGGGGTCCCCTGACGCGGTATATACGATAGCACGCATCGTCTCGGGAATCACAAACTGCATCACAAGCTCCTTCGCAATGATTCGAGGAGTATCTCGGCCCACCACGACCGTTGCATTGGGAGCATATGAATCATGGCTGGCACTCCGATAGTAGCATACATCCCACCAGAACCGCCCCAATGCTTACGCCGCTCTCCAGCTAGGAACATCGTTGACGCCCAGGACGTGATGTGATACGATCGAATGGTGTTGAGCGGCGATGTACATCGATACCTCTCAATCACTATGCCTGGGTGGTTAGCTCAGCCGGCAGAGCGCGTCGTTCACACCGACGAGGTCACTGGTTCAAGTCCAGTACCACCCACCAAACGGCCATATCGGACATTTTCGCAAATTCACCGTCGCGCTATTCTCTCCAACAATTGGAGAGGGAGCGCGTTTCTTTTCAGTTCAGTGTGGCACGTGCGACCATGCGGCCAAAAGCCGCCTACGGAATCATAGCTCGGTAGGCTCCTAGTCATGCTGTCGTTGCCTGACATGGTATATACCTGCTATGCTGTAGCCGACTGTTTCATTCGCGCGTTCCAAAATGGTACGAAGTTCCACACCACCCAGGACACTACGCCTGGAAGTGGAACAGCGCCTGCATGGAAAGCCAGACGCTCGTGGGCATGAAGCGCAGTCGCGCGGGCCGCCCGCGGAGTTGAGAGAGGTGGTAACGAGTGGGGGTTCCACTGGAGCCAGTGATTCCGGCCTTTGTGGCGCAACAAGCCGCATCCATCAGTTCATTATCTGGACTGATTGGTATCGCCATATTCTTCTTCTTCGCCTTCGTCGCGATCTTCTGGATTGCTCTCATCTTCTGGACATGGCGTGATGTGCGCTCACGCACACAGGACGTTATCCTCCAGATCACAGCGACACTCCTCGTCGCCGTATTTAGCATCGGCGGCCTCTTCATTTACCTGATTGTGCGCCCTCGCCAGACCCTGGCCGAATTGTATGAGCGTCAGCTTGAAGAGGAATCGCTCCTCGCTGAGATGACTGAGCGGCAAACCTGCCCCACATGTCACTATCGCGTGGAAGGTGAGTTCCAACTCTGCCCATCATGTGGCACCAAGCTCCGGCGCCCCTGCCCTCGCTGTGACCATCTCCTTGAGCTCAAATGGAATGTCTGCCCGTTCTGCGGCTACGGTGGTGGCTCGATGGACAGCGGCCGCACCCCTTCGCGCGCCCCTTCGCGCGTTGAACGGTAGCCAGGGAAAACAAAGCGCTTAACCCCACAACGGGCGAGGCGAGTCTCCGTGTATTTGAGGTCCGCCTCGCCCTCGCGTTTGGCCAATGTGTAGCACTTCACATCTCTTGTTCGTTTGATGTACGTATAATTGAGTATAATTGAGTGTCATAGCCCTCCTCGCGTCGCACGACATCTCTAACGCGTTCCCGAAGCGACGTATCGCAATATCACTGAAGGAGAGAGTTCATCGCGATGACTGAGATTGCGGACAGACAACAAGGCAAGTTGCACAGTACTGCTGAGACTTCACGGCCCACTGGCCTCAACCAACAGATGGAGAGTCGGCATAATCTGGATAACGCTCGACAGCAGGCGCTCCTTCGAGAAGTAACAACGACCTTACTCATCACTATTGTCCTGTTCTTGGGCTTGCGCTACTCGGCCCAGGCAGTTCCGCTCGATGGCCCCAGCATGCAGCCAGGCCTACACACGAATGAGCGCGTGTTGGTCAACTCGCTCGCCTACATATTCAGGCAACCCCAGCGTGGTGATGTCATAGTTTTCCATCCGCCAGATGCGCTCACTCAGCGGTACATCAAACGAGTCATTGGTTTGCCCGGAGATACCGTGCGGCTAACGCTCACAAATGTCTACATCAATGGCGTCAAGCTGAACGAATCCTACATTGCTCCAGCGCCATACGGATATCCAGAAAATCTAGAGCCCGAGACTGTTCATCTTGGACCCGACCAATTCTTCGTGATGGGGGACAATCGCACGAATAGCCAGGATTCGCGATATTTTGGCCCCATCTCGCAGCATGAAATCATCGGTAAAGCTGAATTTGTGGTTTGGCCCCTAAACGATATCCATAACATTGACAACTATGAGGAAACGTTCGTGATAATCCCTACCATTGACGTTTCCAAATAATCTGCTCCATCCAGCGAGACAAATTGGCGTGTTTCAACTCAGGCCTCCACGCCTGGGCGGAAGCGATAGAGCGCGGCTGGACGGTGCTGCCCCGACTTTCGGGTATGAGTTGTCGGCTCAAGGATACCAGTTGTCAACACTTTCTTGCGAAAGTTGCGCTTGTCTAACGGTCGGTCGAGGATAGCCTCATATACTTCCTGCAACTCACTCAGACTAAACTCTGGCGGCAGGAGCTGGAACCCAATCATCGTGTATTCAAGCTTGCCACGCAGCCGCTGCATGGTGTATTCCAGAATATTGCCATGATCAAACGCCAGCGAGGGTAAGTGATACACAGGGAACCACGCCGCTTCCGCGGCGTCATCACCGGCTGCCACCTTGAGAGTTTCCGCTCGAATGAGCGCATAGTAAACCACGGTGATAACACGCGTACGAGGATCGCGATGTGGATCGCCAAACGTATAGAGTTGTTCTAGATACACATCACGCACACCGGTCTCTTCTTCGAGTTCACGCCGCGCCGCGTCCTCGAGCGATTCAGCCGGATTGACAAACCCTCCAGGGATTGCCCAGAGCCCCTCGAATGGCCAGTGCTTTCTTTTGATCAGGAGCGCTTCAAGCCGCCGGCGTCGCATGGTAAGAATCACGACGTCCACAGTCACCGATGGACGCTCATAGCGTGCAGGATCATACGCACCCATCGCCCGACGCGCCTCTTCTGAGGTGTCTATCGCGCTCGGTGGCTCTGACAGAGCGCCATTTGGCTGGTCACCTTCCGCCTCCAATTCTCGCTGTCCCTTTCTCATTTGAGGCTCCCACGCAACATTCCCGCCCTCTTTTCGGAAGTCACGGCACGTGGAGTTCAAAAATGTGAATCGCCGCATACTTTGCTCTTGCTATAATAAGCGTAAAATAGCCCGCGCATGAAGAGCCGTCAAGCGGAGCATGCCGCCATTCACTGGCCTGGTCGCCGCAAGCGTTACTGGGGATAGAGGCGCTCGTCTGGAACATCCAGACAGCTCAAATTGACGCAAGGCTAGTACATGCGGAACGCAAGCCAGGGATTGTAGCGAAGGAGTGCGGCGGATGATCGAGATGGATCCATCGGATGTAACCAACCGTCGTCAACATCAATCGTCTTCAGTCACTCAGCGCGCTCCCACCAAAAGAAGAAACCACTGGAATCTTGCGCTCGTATCTTTTGCGGTATTTCTCATTCTCTTGATAGCTATCGCGGGCAACATTCTCGCGCCACTCAGCCCAGCGCCCACTACATTCTTCGCGAGTCTCTCACCATCGCCTATCGCTACTCAACGGTCAATTAATCCTAAAGCCACTTCACTCTCCACGCAGCTCCGTCAACGTGCGGAGGTCGCGTATGTCAACAGCCTCATCTCGCATATGTCACTCGATGACGAAATCGGGCAGATGATCATGATCGGCTTCTCCGAAACCCAAATGGATCCTGCGCTAGCGTACGAAATCGAACACTTTCATGTCGGCTCGGCCATTATCTACGCCTTCAATATCAAAAATGGCGACCAGCTCAAGACGCTCATATCCAGTATGCAGTCTGATTCATCCGTCCCCTTGCTTGTCTCGACGGATCAGGAAGGCGGAAGCGTCAACCGCATGTATACAATTGAGGGCCCGCTCAGTTCCGCGTTTGAAATGGGAGCAACCAATAATCCTAACTACGCCAAGCAACGTGGAGCACAAGACGCCACAACCCTCGCTAGCGTCGGCATTAATTTGAATCTCGCGCCCGATGTTGACGTCTTGAACACGAGTGGTGGAGACATCGGCGCCCGCAGCTTCGGGACAACACCATCACGCGTCATAACGATGGCTGGCGCTTATCTTGATGGGTTGCAGGCCAGTGGTAAAGTTGTGGGCACGCTCAAGCATTTTCCCGGGCTTGGCGCCGTGCCTGTGGACCCACACGCAACACTCTATACCCTCAACCGCAGTATATCCGAACTCAACCAAGTTGACTGGGCTCCCTATCGCGCGCTCATCGCTTCAGGCAATGTCTATGCGGTCATGTCCACCCACGTCGTGCTATCTGCGGTAGACCCAACCCGCCCAGCCTCTCTGTCGAAACCAGTGCTGACTGGCATCCTGCGCAACCAACTTGGTTTCAACGGCGTCATCATAACTGACGGCATTTACATGCACGCACTTTCAGGGTATAGCCTCGATCAGATTGCCATAGACGCGGTAGAGGCGGGAAACGACATCATCTGTAGCACCTACTCAATCGAATCCACCGCTCAGGTCATCAATGCCATTAAATCCGCGATAGCGAGTGGGCAGCTCTCAAAATCCCGCATTGACGACTCCGTTCGTCGCATCCTTCTGCTCAAACTCTTGCTCGGTCTCCTGCCAGCCCCACAGTTCAACACCACCGCACGGTAGCTGGTCGGCAAAGGGCCTGGGATTTTTGACGCATTCGTTGGCGCACGCCGGCGCTGCCTGTATACAATGCTCTCGCGGCCCGTGAACGGAATCGCGATCGTGAAAGTGCGCAACATGACAGAAGAGACACACGACGATAGCGATGAAGCCCATTCCCCTGCGCAGTCCGCGCGTGCTGGGCTCCTTTGGGGAACCTATCTGGTCGTCTCAACACTCGTTATGGCGCTTTTACTCTCCCAGATCGCTTCAGCAGCCACACCACCCGCGCAGTCCACGGCGCCAGCGTCGCGAAACGGGACTGCGAGTTTTCCCTTCGGCGCACAGCCATCAGTCGCAGCGCGCGCTGCATTCCTCTTCGATGCCGACACCGGACTGATCCTGTATTCGAAAGATGCCAGTGAGAAGCTGCCTCAGGCAAGCTGCACGAAAATCATGACCGCGCTGATCGCACTCGAACGCCTCCCGCTCGATCAGATGATTACGGTAGGCGCGGATGCGCACGCGCTGGTCAACCCAGACAGCAGCTACATGGGGCTCAGTACTGGCGAAAAACTCACACTACGCGACCTGCTTTATGGCTTGGTGCTACCCTCTGGAAATGACGCGGCAGTGGCTATTGCTGATGGCGTCGCTGGTTCCGTGCCAGCGTTTGTCGCTCTCATGAATCAGCGCGCACAGCAACTAGGCCTCACTAACACCCACTTCGAGAATCCCCATGGCCTTGACGCGCCAGGACACTACACCAGCGCGCACGACCTCGCCGTACTTGCCGCCGTCGCGCTCCGGAATCCCACATTCCGACAGCTCGTCTCTACGAGACGCTATAGTATTCCCGCAACGAGCGAGCACAAAGCCTATCAACTCGTGAGCGGCAATGACTTGCTCGCGGGCGCGCTCTCACCGTATCCAGGGGCGGTAGGTGTCAAGCCTGGATACACGGGACCAGCGGGCTTTTGCATGGCCTTCGCCGCCATTCGCCATGGCCATCTGATTGTAGGCGCTGTGCTACGCGATCCGTCGTGGCGGATCCGCATCGTGGATATGCGCGCAATGCTGGACTGGGGATTCGAGCAAGAGGGATTGCCCCCCGCGCCCTCACCTACTCCGTGGACCAATCCGCCGAATATGTAACGTGCGCGCGACTTGGCTACTCGACGAGACCTCTCGTCAGCATAACAATCGTGACAAACGTCCGAAACAGTCCAAGGAAATCCGATCCGCTAAAGCGCACTGTCCGCGACGCTCCCTGGATGCGTTCCACACCCTGGATCCAGGCGCACATCTCTGCCATGTCCGCCGTCAGAAACGTCAGTTCAATCGTCGTCGGGGAAGGAAACACGGGCGTGCTGGCGGGCTGTGCGGTGGTCAGCGCTTCTCGCGCAGCGGTGGCGATACGCTCGCGCGCGACAGCCGGATGCAGGCTCTCCGCAGCGAAGCGTGTTACTGACCGCTTGACCATCACGCCAAGCGGCGGCGGTGACAGCATCCCCGCTTCTTCGACCGTCGCCTGGTCACCCGTCACCAGCGCAATGGGAACGGCATAATGCGCAGCGACCAACGCATTCAGCGCCGTCTCACCCGCAACTTCCCCATTGATGCGCGCCTCCCAGATAGCGCGGGGATTATAGCTATGGCTGAGTATCGCACGCTCCGCGCCGATGGATCCGTGATAGCCAATGAAAAAGATCGCATCGAACGAAGCGTCAAGCCCTTCCATCATATAGAGCGGCTTATGCTTCCCGCTCAGCAGTGACGCCGAGCCGTGCAACTGTTCAGGGTCAAGATTACGCATGCTGCTGTGCGAATCATTCACGAGAAACGCATCGGAGCCCGCATCCCGCGCGCCATCTATGGCCGCGTTCACCTCACCAAGCAGCAGCCGGCGCCCCAACTCATAATCATGACTGCCGACAAGGATCTGGTCCCAGTCCACGATCCCTGCCACGCCCTCGAAATCCGTCGAAATATAGATTTTCACCCGTCGTATCTCCCACCGCGCGTGATGGCGGGCGCCTATTGTCGCTAGAGCATGATGCGAAACGGCGCCAGAACCCACTCGCTAAGTTTAAGATACCATGGGCGCGCCATCCAGCTCGCCGCATCAACTTCTACCGCGTTTGTGAGATCGCGCTCGAACAGCTCGCGCATCTGGCAGGCAAGATCGTGGCTATAGATTTCGATGTTCAACTCATAGTTTCCCACCGCGCTGAGGCGATCAAGGTTGGATGTGCCGATCGTCAGCCACGCATCATCCACCACACAAGTCTTTGCATGGATCATGGCGTTGCGGTAGCCCCAAATATGAATACCCGCCTCAAGACAGAGCGTAAAATATCCATGCGCCGCCCAGTCAGCGAAAATATGGTTCGATGTCCATGGAAGTAGAATATGCACATCCACTCCCCGTTGCGCCGCGTCAACCAGCGCCTCCAGCAGCACATGGTCAGGGATGAAATACGCGTTCGTGAGCAAGATGCGCTTCTGCGCACGATTGATCGCCGCCATATACATGTCGCGGATCGGAAAAGTCAGCCGCAGCGCGTTATTATCGCGTAGCGCGATGGTTGGGTCGAACCGCAGCGGAAACCGCATCTGGATATGATCGCGTTTCAGGGAATGCGCATTCCAGAAGTCCACGAACGAGTCAGCCAAATCGAGCGCCGCAGGCCCTTCAACGCTCACGTGAGTATCGCGCCAGTGCTCGGCATAGAGCGCGCCAATATTGTATCCCCCCAGAAAACCAATTCGCCCATCAACGGCTAGAATTTTCCGATGGTCGAGCGAATAGCGCCTGGGATCAAACACATGCCAGACCTGATTGATTGGCTTGAAGCGCATCAAGTGTATCTCAGGCGGAAATGTCTTGAACACAGCTGGCACAACGAGGTTGGCGAACTCGTCGAAGATCACATAGACCCGCACCCCCTCGCGCGCCCTCTTCGCCAGCCGCTGCTTGAACTCCTCGCCGATCGCGTCAGCTTTCCAGATATAAGATTCAATGAAGATGTACTCACGAGCGGAGTCAATCGCTTCTAGCATCGCGTCGAAGAGATCCGAGCCATAACTGTAGATGCGAAGCTGATTGTCCCCTACCACGACTGATGGCAATCGCATCACGGGAAATCGAGCGCCATCAAGCGCGCGCTTGCGGCGAATCGACAGCGCCGAGAGCACCGCAATCGTCACCGTCTGCAACGCCAGATACGTCGCGACAAGCGCTAGCGCCATTCGAACGAGCGTGACACGGCGAAGCGCGCTCGCCAGCGCACGAGCCGTCCTTGGGAAAATCGCCCGGAGTTGTGGCACGACGCGCTCTCCTCCTCCGCTCAAGCTTATTGTCACTGGGAGACCGAGTCCCCCGCTCTAAGACGATCCACCCACACCCATGGCGCCGCCCAGGGCCATGCGGGCGAAACTTAGCGCCGCCGCATAGTCCATTGTGCGGAGATCGGTTGTGTCCATCGCGAGAATCGGGCCGGGCAGCGCGAGCGGCGCGTCGCCTGGCTCCAGCAACGCTTGACGAAACTCAACGATATTCGCCAGCTCCATATGGCCGGGATGGCGCTCCGGCGAGCACGCCCGCCGCTCGAAGCGCTCCACCAGCGCACGCGACTCCGCAGTCAGCCACACCTGTGCAATCAGGGCGCTATGCTCATGCGCCAGCGCCCTAAGCGGCGCTCCATCATGCGCCTCGCTGAAATTGCTTTCCAAAATCAGCGAAACACCCGCATGGAGACACTCACCCGCGATTACCCGCTGAAGTTGATAGGTCGCCATCCCTAAACGCCGCGATTCGACACGATTCGACGCGCCGAATGTATCGTACAGGGATTCTTTCAGACCGTCTTTGTGGATCAGTGGCAGGCGCAGGTCCACGGCCAGCCTGGCGCGCGAGCGTGGTTTTGCCTGTAGCCGGCCTGCCTGTGATAACAAACAGCAGTGGCGTTGACATCGCGCATCCACTCGTCGCGACTGCCGCGCAAGCATCAAGCGCGCTATACGGGCTGGCCAGCGCGCACCGTTAGCTCGGCCTCGATAAAGCGGTCCATTTCACCGTTCAGATATGCGACAGTGTCCGTCTGCTCCGCTCCTGTGCGGTGATCTTTCACCATTGTGTAGGGATGCAGTGTAACCGTGCGTATCTGACTACCGAAATCCGCCTCGACATGGACACCCTTCAGCCGCGCGGCTTCGCGTTCCCGCTCCTCGATCTCTAGTTCATAGAGCCGTGATTTCAGCACGCGCATCGCCGTCTCGCGGTTCTGAATCTGTGATCGCTCATTCTGGCAGGTTACGACAATACCCGTCGGTTTGTGCTTGATACGCACCGCCGAGTCGGTCTTGTTCAGATGCTGGCCGCCCTTGCCCGTAGATCGAAATGTATCTACCTCGATGTCGTCTGACCGGACAACAATCTCGATTGGCTCATCCCCGATATCTGGCATCACTTCGACCTTGGCGAACGAGGTCTGCCTGCGATGCGCCGCGTCGAATGGCGACAGGCGGATCAGACGGTGAGCGCCTGCCTCGCCTCGCAGATAACCATATGCGTACGGACCGGTCACACTGAAGGTTGTGCTCTTCAGGCCAGCCTCTTCGCCCTCCATCGTGTCCAGGAGCTCGACAGCGTAGCCGTGACTCTCGGCCCAACGCATGTAAGCGCGCTGAAGTATCGCCACCCAGTCCTGCGCATCGGTTCCCCCGTTGCCAGCGTGGATGGAGACAATCGCGGGCTTGGTGTCATGCTCGCCACTCAGGAGCAAAGTCAGCCGCCGCTTCTCCAGCTCCGCCTCCGCAGCGTCGGTTTCGCGAACAACCTCAGCGGACAAGCCGCTCATCAGGCTCGCTGTCGAGCATGCTGACAAGCTCGCCCAGGTCGCCTAGTTGTGAAGCGAGGCCTTCCCAAGCGGTAACTTCATCACGTAGACGGCTCAACTCGCGCATCTGGCGCTGCGCATGCGCACGATCCCCATAGAAATCAGGGGCCAGCGATTCTTCCTCTAGCGCGTCAATCGCGCTCTTCTTACTGGCGAGGTCAAAGATGCACCGTTATGTCATGTACGCGACGACGGAGCGCCTCGATTCGAACGCTGAGATCACTCATGAAGGTGTGTCACATCCTCTTGTATCGAGTTGGTGGTGTATACCAGCATGTATCATACGCTATAATCGCTGGGTCGCGTCAAGCGCGACCCAGCGGTGCTCCACGAACCAGCCTGGGCTGGG
Source organism: uncultured Chloroflexia bacterium (assembly GCA_963809385.1). Lineage (GTDB taxonomy): Bacteria > Chloroflexota > Ktedonobacteria > Ktedonobacterales > JADMIN01 > JAKAIY01. Next base: position 145,685 of record CAWEJL010000005.1, read on the forward strand.
GGATATGACTCACTTCGCAGCGCAATAGGCTCAATAGATGAACTGCACACCCCAACCAGTGTGCGCCAGGCGATAATCCACCCGGCCCCACCCGCCGCCGTTCCAATAGAAATTCATCTCGGAGATCAAAAACCAGCCACTGGGGTACACTTTTTCAACGTGGGCCACATGGCCAGCGCCCCCCGCGCCCTGCACGCCTGGTTGGAAGACAACCGTAGCGCCCGCCCGTGGCGTTGATGATACCTGGTAGCCGCGCGCCCGTGCGCCAGCTGCCCAGAATTGCGCATTTCCCATATGCGTGAGATTCTCATCGCGCCGCTTGTCTTGCGCCCACCATGTGCATTGCCCAAACGCCCACCAATAGAAGCCACCCGAGCCATACACCGTGATCGAGTGATATCCAGGTAAAGGTGTGAACGCATAAGTGGGAGGCCATGGCCTAAAAGGAACGGGCGAATACTGGCCCGTCGACGGGCCAGCCGGCGGCGTTTTGTTGATGGTGACATGCTTTGATACAGGCAAGCCCGCGCTACCTGGCGCGTTGACGCCTGGTCCCGCGCCTCCGCCAATATCGCCCTGCGCGGGCTGCGCGCCAATCACCGCCACCCAGTGTCCTGTTGGCGCCTGATTAGCCTGGTCAAACGCAATCGGAAGACCGAGCGGACCAGAGCCACCCACAGCCACGCCTTCTGTTTCCCCGTGCGCAAGTGGTGTCACTACAGTCAACGCGGTCCCCACGAGCACACTCACGAGGGTCAGTGTCACAAGACCAGCAACCCAGTGCCGCCGCTTGCGCTTGGGGGGTGTCGGTGGCAGCGTGCGAAGGAGGCTGGTCGCGTCCCCTGATACAACGGTAACGGCCCTACCCGGCTCGTCGTCACCGCCATCGAGAAGAGCGCGCTCATCTGGCTCCTCAGCGATCACATCGAGCGGCTCATCCAGAACGGTAAGCGCTTTCATCATCCATGTGGCGCGCTCAACAACCTGGCTGTCCACGCGTGTCACAGGGCGCGCCGTCACTTTTCGCCTGGATCTCTCGGTATCAGGGGAGCTGGCGGCGTCTGTCCACTCTTCGCTTTCGCGCGTTTGACGCGCTAATTCACGTTCCTTCGGTCGCGAGTCATGCTCGAAGCCCAGCATTCTCATCCCTCCGCGCCTCTGTGTTCTCTGCATCGCCACCGGTCGCAAGAGGGAGTATGCCAGATCGGCTCGTGTGGCGCGACCCCTCCTCGCATGTCGGGAGGATACGCCTGCTTGTGGCATCACTGAGCATATGCGCTTCCGTGCGCTTTTTAACTCAACAGAATCTGGCACGATGATACAGCCATGATGGGCTATAGCGCATCACCCTCGCCGATCTCATACGTTACCGAGCAGCCTGAACGGGTGTGGCAATAGATCAGGCAACCGCAGAGCGCCTTCCACGCCATCAACAAAATACACGGCATCGGGAGCCAGTTCCGCTAGCCACTGGCGGCAGGCTCCGCACGGCATGCGCTCCTCCACAGGGCCATCCGCAGGCGCGTCCAGGCATGCGACAGCGACATACGAAATGCGCGGCGCTGTCATCCGCCGCTCCAGCGCGTCTTCAGGGCGGCTCGCGCTCTCGAGCGCGCATGCGGAGGCCATCGCGGCACGCTCAGCGCACAGCGCGAGCCCGTAAGAAGCGTTCTCGACGTTGGCCCCGGATACCACTCGCAAGCCGTCAGTTGTCTCAACCACCACAACCGCGCCAACGCGAAAATGTGAATATGGCGCGTAGGCCTGCCTGGCCGCGGCGCGAGCCGCCGCGATCAACCGCTCCCTAGACCATGCGTTCTTAGCTTGCGCCATGTCAAACGCTCCTGTTTTGCCTCATCGTGGCGCCGTCTCACCCGCCAGCCGTTGCGCGTATACTGCCACATACGGCGTCTGGCGCGGCGTGATCTGTGATAACGTTGCGCTGTTTCACGCAACTGTGGAGATTCGGTCAAATGCGACAGTCCTCCGATTTCGAGCTTGATCCCACCATACCTGCACGCATCATCTTCATGGGCACTCCCGACTTCGCGGTCCCATCCCTGCGAACGCTTGTCGAATCATCGGCGCCCGGCGTGGTCTGGCCTGATGGCATTCATATCGTGGGCGTCATAACCCGGCCGGACCGGTCATCCGGACGCGGGCGGCAGGTGACGTACAGTCCTGTCAAGCAATTTGCGCTCTCCACTTCTCTTTCAGTGTATCAACCCGGCTCACTGCGGCGACCAGAGGCACAGCGCCTGATCGAGGAGCTCGCGCCTCATCTCATCGTCGTCGCGGCATTCGGGCAGATACTCCCACCTGAGGTCCTTCACCTTCCCGCCCGTGGCTGTCTCAACGTCCACGCCTCGCTTCTGCCTCGGTGGCGTGGCGCGTCTCCCATCGCCGCCGCCATCCTCGCAGGCGACGAGGAAACCGGCGTCACCATCATGGCGATGGACGAAGGGCTCGACACTGGCGCGATCGTCTCCAGTCGCGCGACACCTATCACACCAGATGACACCACCGGCGCGCTGACCGATCGCCTGGCGGAGCTGGGCGCGCGCCTGCTCATCGAGACGCTGCCAGTTTGGCTTGAGGGCCGTGCGCAGCTGATTCCTCAGGACGAGACCCGTACCAGCTTGACGAGGCCCTTACGCAAGGAAGATGGCCGCCTCGACTGGAATCGGTCAGCTAGTGAGCTCTCCAGAGTAGTCCGGGCGATGGCGCCATGGCCCGGGGCCTATACCATATGGAACGGCAAATTGCTGAAAGTGCTCGATGCGGTCGCTATTCCGCGCATGAGTGATGACGCGCCAGGATCATGCTACCTCCTGCCGCCAGGCGCGCCCGACGGCCCGCTCGCCTGCGCCTGTGGTGAAGGGGCGCTTGCCCTTCGGGTGATACAATTGGAAGGAAAGCGCGCGCTCACCAGCGCCGAAACACTGCGCGGGCATCCTGGACTCAGCGCGGCGATGCTCGGTCTGTGAGCGCTGAAAGAGTAATTCCACGAGATGAGTGACGTGACGCAACCCGTTACACCGATCGAGACAACCGACCTCCTTGGCCTCAGTTACGATGAGATTCGCGACTGGCTTGTCGCGCGTGGAGAACCTGCCTATCGCGCCCGCCAGGTCTGTGACAGCGTCTATCACGCTTTCGTGGATGACTTCCAGCGCATGCCTACTCTGCCCGTATCGCTGCGCGATCGCCTGTCGCGAGAGGCGAGTATCACGGGTCCCGTTACCAGCGCGTCAGTCATGTCGAAGGATGGACGCACCCGCAAGCTTCTGCTGGAGTTACGAGATGGCAAGCGCATCGAGACGGTGCTCATGCTCTATCCCGCCAGCGCCGAAGGCCGCGCCCGCGCGACCGTCTGCATCTCAACACAGGCTGGTTGCGCGTTCGGCTGTACATTCTGCGCCACCGGCCAGATGGGATTCGAGCGGCATCTCACAGCGGGAGAGATCGTCGCGCAAGTCCTCCTCGTCGCCCGCGAGCTGCGTGCGCATCCCTGGATCGCTCCAGACGGGCAAACCATTGATCGCGTGACAAATCTCGTCTTCATGGGCATGGGTGAGCCACTGCACAACTACGCGAACACACTCAAAGCCATCGCTATCCTGAATATGCCGGAAGGGCTCAGCATTGGCGCCCGCCATATGACGGTATCCACTGTGGGCCTGGTTCCCGCCATCCTCCGACTGGCGGAAGAGCCGCTCCAGATCAACCTGGCCATCTCCCTGCACGCGCCCAACAACGCCATGCGCGCTCGTACCATGCCGATCACACGCAAATACCCCATCGAGGAGGTTCTCTCAGCCGTCCAGGCGTACGTAGCGCGCACACACCGCCAGGTCACGTTTGAATACGTGCTGCTCGCGGGCGAGAATGACTCGGTCGAGCATGCGCGAGAGCTTGCGCTTCTACTGGCCCCGCTCGCCCAGTTCGGGCATGTCAACTTGATCCCCGTGAACATAACCGCCGCTGGCTATAAGCCCCCATCAGGCGCGACGATACGCGCCTTTCGCGAAACCCTGCGCGCGGGAGGTGTTTCCAGCAGCGTGAGAGCGGAGCGCGGAGATGATATCGCCGCCGCCTGCGGCCAGCTTCGCACACGCCATGACGCCTCACGCCGCCAACCACTCGAAATGGCGCGCGAAAGCTAGGGGCATGGCGCCGCGTTTGCGCCGCGTGGACTTTGCTCAACAGATGGCCAACTGGCCTAGAGAGGGATGCCCAGGCAGGCGCGCTATGCTACAATGGCCGCGGAATCCCTGCTACTGCGGGCGTGATCCACGATTCTGACGCTTGCGAGAGCCTATACCGGAGAGTGACCTATGGAGGCAAACGTGCGCTGCGCCGCGTGTAGAAGCGTGGCGCCCGCTGACGCACGCTTCTGTCCAACATGTGGCGCGCCAATGCGTAGCGCGCATCCACGCATGGGCACGGGCCTTCTCCCCTCGCAACACCTCTTGAAAAACCAGTACTCTATCATCCGCAAGCTCGCGCAGGGTGGTCAAAGCGCCGTGTACCTCGCCCGCGACACCTACGCGAATGACGCTGAACGCGCGATCAAGGAAATGAGCGAATCCCAGCTCGATCCTGAGAAGCGCCAGCAAGCCATCAATGACTTCATGCGAGAGGCGCAGATACTCCTATCTCTCAATCACCATGCGCTCGCGCGCGTGATTGAGTTCTTTACCGTGGACACGCGCTATTTTCTCGTTATGGAGTACGTGCCAGGTCACAACCTTGAAGACGAGATGGTGCAATACCGGCGCGAGCCGCTCGATTGGGAAGATGTCACACGCTGGGGCATGGCGCTGGCGGATGTCCTTTCATACCTGCATTCCCGAGAGCCCGCGATCATCTACCGCGATCTAAAGCCGGCAAACGTCATGCTCTTGCCGGATGGAAGCGTCAAACTGATTGATTTCGGCATCGCGCGCAGGCTACATCCCGCCCGCATGACAGACACGATGCAGTTGGGCACTGATGGATATGCGCCGCTTGAACAATACAGTTCGCGCTCAGAGGCGCGCTCTGACGTGTACGCGCTGGGCGCGTCCCTCTACCACCTCCTGACCGGGCGGGTTCCCGAGGCGGCCCCTATGCGTGTCGCGGGACACAAGCTCACCCCAATTCGTGCGCTCAACCGAAAAGTGCCTGAGCCCGTGGAGCGCGTGATCTCTCAGGCCCTCAACCTGTACGCCAAAGATCGTTTTCTCCACGCGCAAGCGATGCGCGATGCGCTGGAATGGGCCAGAAGACAGTCTGGTCTGGCGCCATCCGCTGAACAGGGGCGAACAGCGCCAAGCTCACCATCGCTCTATCCCAGCGTTCCCTCGATTCCACCAACAGTCGCTCCCTACCAATCAGGAACGTATCCCTCGTCCGCCGACCAACAGCGCCAAAGCAGCGGCACAGCTGGGCCTGCCATCCAGCGTCCCGCAGGTGGCCCCACACCACTTCAGGGCTCCATGCCAACCTATGGACCGCACATCGATGCAGTTGCAACGCACGTTCAGCCAGGCGCATCACGTAGAACGGGTAGCCCGACGGCGGGTCCTCGCTTGACTGTCTGGCCACTGCGCCTCGACGCCGGATATCTCCTGGTCAATCAAGTGACCACAATGGACCTGGACATTGGTAATCGCGGCGGCGGCGCGCTCAAAGGCTACGCCGAAACGAATATCGCGGCAATGACCGTGAATCCCAAGCGACATTGACGAGCATGTCACGCGTCTCGCTGTACGCATAGACGCCACAGGCCTCGCGACTGGTCCATATGTCTGCCATATCGCGGTCCGCACGAATGGCGGCGACTTGATCGTACAGGTACGGTTTGTGGTGCGCCCCGCTGGTGACGTTTTTGGCGCGAGAGGACGTATGACCGGCCAGTGAGCGCGGACGAAGCGCTATCAGCGGTGGCAAGCCCGCGTATAAGAACAAAACGGGCGTCGGGAGGCACATGACATGGCGGAGCAGCGAGCGCGATTGGCGGTCATTGGCGGCAGCGGACTCTACGCGATGGACGGGTTGCGAGATACTGAAGAGATCACCGTTACTACGCCATTTGGCGCGCCAAGCGACAGCATCACGCTCGGCGTCATCGATGATACACGCGTCGCGTTTTTGCCCCGCCACGGGCGTGGCCACCGACTCAGCCCATCCGAAGTCCCATCGCGCGCCAACATCTATGCATTGAAGAGTCTCGGCGTTGAGCGCATCATCTCCGTCAGCGCCGTTGGCAGCCTCCGTGAAGATTTCGCTCCACTTGATCTCGTCATCCCAGACCAATTATTTGATCGCACAAAAGCGCGTCCCGCGACATTCTTCGAAGGCGGTGTCGTCGCGCATATCGGCTTCGCCGAGCCATTCTGCGCTGAGACAAGCGCACTGCTCGTAGAAGCATCAGCCACGCTGCCCAGCGTGCGCATCCATCGCGGAGGCACGTATCTCTGTATCGAGGGGCCTCAATTCTCGACCAAAGCGGAATCTCGCGTCTACCGCCAGTGGGGAGCGGACATTATCGGCATGACCGCGCTGCCCGAAGCCAAGCTGGCCCGTGAGGCTGAACTCTGCTACGCGACCATCGCCTGCGTCACCGATTACGATGTCTGGCATCAGACCGAAACACCAGTGACCGTCGAGATGGTCGTCGCCAATCTGACACACAATCTCGCCAACGCGCAGCGCATCATTCGTGAAGTCGCCCGCACCATGCCAGCGGATCGCTCAGGCTCGACTTGCGGCTGCGATTCGGCGCTGGCAGCCGCCCTGATCACCGATCGCTCCACCCTCACCCCAGAAGAACGCTCCCGCTACGACCCTCTCATCGGGCGCTATCTCGCGAAATGAACGGCATCTCCAGGACATCAGATAGACTTGTCTCTGCGCTCTGGCTCCTATACGAGGCCGTATTCGGAGGTCAGCCAACTAAGGGTGGGGAGGAAGGAAGTAGGCTGTCGCCGCCAGCAATGCCCAAAGCGAGCACAGTTGCACACCTTCAAGGATTGTCGCCTCGCCATCTCGGCTGAGCAGCATGAACAGGAACGATCCGGCGACGAAAATGACCACTTCCAGCGGGTTGAAGTTGAGCAGCAACGGATGGTTTGTCAGATAGCCAACGATCACCAGCACAGGCACAACGACCGTTACCATCTGAATTGACGCGCCTGCGGTGACACCCATCGTAATTTCGATCAGGTTCCGTCGCGCCATACCCGTCGCACCATAGAGTTCCACAGCGCCACCCACGACCGGAATCAGGATCAGCCCCAGGAAAAACCCGTTGACATAGTGCTCATATTGGCGTCCGATGACTTCAACGGACCCCGCGAACGCCTCTGACATGAACACGACACCAGCCGCTGCTAAGGCAAGAATCCCCAGCGCGAGCGCGATGCGCAGCCACTTATGCTGATGAAGGAAGCCTTCCGCTTCGCCCGTCGCCTCTTCCACTCCCCGTTCGGCGGCGCGCGCCACCACCTGGAGTTTCCTTGCCTTCCGCTTCTCTTCAGCGTATCGCGCCTTGGCGGACTTGTTCGGCGCGGGTTCCTCAGCGGTCATGACAGTCATGACGCTGATGTTCTGGTCAGCGCGCGCGGCTAGCTCCGCCTCAGCCTGTTGTCGTTCGTCGCTAAAAAGCGCTTCCACCCCTGGCGGCGGATCCAGGGGATTCACCCCCATGCCTTCCAGCGAGGCTTTGCCTTTTGGTTTTAACGTGTGCCGTCGCTTGGCTTCCCGGCGCGCCTGCGCCTTCTCGAGCAGATTTTCGCCCGCGCGCAGTCTGAACACAGCGAACAGGATGTACGCGATATACGCGACCAGGAGCGCCACACCTACGCAGAGGCTAATGGAGTACTGGCCAAATACCCTGAGGTTAGCTGGATCGAACGCCGTATCATTCGATTTTGCCACAAGAAACGCGACAGTAGGCAGACACAAACCAGTGACAGCCAGCGCGAAGAAGCTTGAGTATTCCCCTGCGTTTTCCGGGCTGAACTTCATCCGGCCATTCTTCAACGCGCCCGCGATAGTAGCGACCCCGAGGATGAGCAACGAGTTACGAATGACCACGCCAGCCACCGAGCTGAGCACGATCTGGGAGCCATTCTTGTCACCCGCCGGAAGGGAGAGCAGCAATGTGAGCGCGATGGCAAGCTCCGCGGCGTTACCGAATGTCGTATGCAGCAGTCCCCCAATAAACTGGCCGAAAAGCTCCTCGAGCTCTTCTACGGCGCTCTCCAGAAAACTCGAGAGGGGGATAAGGGTTAGCGCCGCCAGCAGAAGCAGCGACGGCCCATCTTCTAGCCCCAGCTTCTCACGGAAGATGACTACCGGGATAATTAGTAGGCCGAGGTTGATCCACCGCACCCAGACCGATCTCTCCACACAGCTCCCCTATCGTCAACACACTGTAGCGCGCGCCATCCGAAAAACGCCGCTTATCCGGTGACCATTATAGCAGGGCGCCGCACGCGCGCGGTCAGCCGTTCGGCGTAGACGCTGAGGAGATTCAGCTAACCCCGCGCATACTCAACTGGATGCGGCCCCGTATGGCATCCACACTCATCACACGAACAGTCACGATCTGGCCTACCGCAACCACAGCCATCGGATCGCGCACGAAGTTGTCCGCCATTTCTGAGACATGCACCAGGCCGTCTTGCTTGACACCGATATCCACAAATGCGCCGAAATCCACCACATTGCGTACGGAACCCTGCAGAATCATGCCTTCCGCCAGGTCTTCCAGTTTGAGCACATCATGCCGCAGAATTGGCGCTGGCAAGCCATCGCGAGGATCAAGACCAGGTTTCTCCAGGTTCTCGAGAATATCCGTCAGAGTTGGCGCGCCAACGCCCAACTCTTGCGCCAGTTTTGCGACCGCCGCCTGAAAGCCGCCGCTGCCCGATCCCATGCTCACTAGCAGCCGCCACGCGCGCACCCGATCAGCGGCGCGGTCGCCTTTCGCGCCCGGCAGCTTATCCAGCGCCTGCCGGGCGACCTCATAGCTCTCTGGATGAATGAATGTATTGTCCAGCGGCTCCGGCCCGTCAGCAATCTTGAGGAATCCCGCCGCCTGCGTGAAGGTTGCTGGCCCCAAGCCGGGCGTCTTGAGCAGGTCCTTGCGGGTCTTGAACGAGCCGTTCTCCTCGCGCCTGGCCACGATAGCCTCCGCCACACGCGCCGAGATGCCCGCCACGTAGCGCAACGCTTGGGCCGAGGCCACATTGACATCCACACCAGCGAAATTGACGCACGAGACCATCACACGGTCGAGCGCCGCCGCCAGCGCGCGCTGGTCAACGTCATGCTGGTACATGCCGACACCCACAGCCTTTGGGTCAATCTTGACGAGTTCGGCCAGCGGGTCCTGCAAGCGCCGCCCAATTGAGATGCCGCCGCGCTGTGTGGCGTCCAGCGTCGGGAATTCCTGCCGGGCGACCTCCGACGCGGAATAGACCGACGCGCCCGCCTCACTCACCATCACATACCCAATAGAGCCAGCCGGCGCGCCCATCTGTTCCAGCTCGCGAATCGTCTCCGCTGCAAGCTGCTCCGTCTCGCGTGACGCAGTGCCATTGCCAATCGCAATCGCTCCTACACTGTGCTTCGCGATCAGCGCTTTCAGCGCCGACTTCGCCTCATCCCAGCGCCGTTGTGGCTCATGCGGATAGATCGTGGCGGACTCCAGAAACTTGCCATTGGCGCCCAGGAGCGAGATCTTGCATCCCGTCCGAAAACCAGGATCAATCGCCAGGACCGCTACTCCGCGCAGCGGTGGCTGCAAGAGCAAATGGCGGAGGTTCGTGGCAAAGACCGTGATTGCATGCTCTTCAGCCTGCCGGGTCAACTCCGCCCGCCCCTCGCGCTCCAGCGCAGGCGCCAGCAGCCGCTTGTAGCCATCCGCGATGGCGCTCTCCAACTCGCCAGCGAACGGTGAGCGTGAGTCAGGCTGATAGACGCGGTGAATCAGCGGCGCCGCCCGCTCATACGGGACATCCACCGCCACCCGTACGACATCCTCCCGCTCCGCGCGGTTCAGCGCCAGCGTGCGGTGCGGAGCCATGCGCGCAATCGGTTCGTGAAAATCGTAGTAGAGCCGGTAGACGCCCCGCGGATCCTTCTCCGCCGCGCGCTCGGCGTCTACGGTTAGTCGCGCGGAGACCTCGCTCTCGCGCAGAAACAGCTTGCGCGCGTCGCCGCGCACCGTCGCATCCTCCATGATCGTCTCAGCGCAGATGTCGCGCGCGCCTGCCAGCGCCGCCTCAACGGACGCCACCCCCAGTTCAGTGTTAACGAATGACTCGGCGGCGGCTCGCAGCGCCTGCTCCCCTGAGCCAGGAATGCGCGTCTGGCTTAGGATGAGGTCGGCCAGGGGCTGTAGCCCGCGCTCACGCGCCACACTCGCGCGCGTTTTACGCTTCGGACGGTACGGTAAGTACAGGTCTTCGACTGATTGCAGCGTAGCAGCCGCCATAATGGCTGCCGCTAACTCGTTGGTAAGCTTGCCCTGCTCAGTGATCAACCGCAGAACATCGCGCTTGCGCTCGTGCAGCGCCCGCATTGCTTCCGCCTGATCTGCCACCGCTTGGATTTGCACCTCGTCCAAGCCGCCGGTAGCTTCCTTTCGATAGCGCGTGATGAACGGCATCGTGTTGCCAGCGTCCAGCAACTGAAGAGTGGCCAGAGTCTGCGAAGGCTTGATCTTCAGCGCGGCGCCGATCGTCGCCGCCAGGCTCGTATCGCTGAGGGTTTCGGGGAAGCCAAGCTGATCCACACGCATCGCCCCATCCGCAGCCACGCCACCTGCCGCCCCAGCGGGATCAGTCACATTCGTCACGCCTACAATCCTTCTCAACTCGACAGAGTCTTCACGAACGCACGGGTCAAGAGACTATCGCGCAACCCGCATGCCGCCAGTATAGCCCAGAGGATTCGGGCCGCCCGCTCGTCTCGCCAGAAAGTACGCTCCGCTCAGTAGCGTTACTCTGAGCGGAGCGCGGTATCGCTTCGAGTGGCCTATTGACCGCGCAAACGCGCGCCATCCGCGCCAATGCCCGCAATGATGCCAGCCAGCAGCGCCACGCGCGGCGCGATGGACGCCACCTCGATGTATTCACCGGGATTGTGCGCCATGCCGCCAGCGGGCCCCAGGCCATCGAGCGTTGGCGTCCCAACAGCCGCCGTCGTGTTGCCATCCGAGCCACCACCGGTTGGTGAGCCCGTAAGGGTATATCCTAGCTTTGCCGCCACCTCGCTCGCGAGCGTGAAGAGCCGCTCGCTCGCGGCGCTCTGCGTAAATGGCTGGTGCATGAAACCGCCTGACAGCCTCACCTTCGAGCCTTCGACTACTGAAGGAGCCTCGATCACCGCACGCAACGCGCGCGCAACAGCTTCCATACCATCCAAGTCCGCCGCGCGCACGTCAACCAGCGCATGCGCCGCGTCCGGAACAACGTTCGGGCGCTCCCCTCCGTGGATGACGCCAGCATTCAGCGTCACTCCGGGAATAGTCCCATTAAGCGCCTGGATCGCGATAATCCGGTTCGCCAGCTCTAGGATCGCGTTGCGGCCTCTGTGCGGCTCCACGCCCGCGTGAGCCGAGAGTCCTTCCACGTCTATACGGTAAGTCGCCACACCCTTGCGGGCGATGGTCGCCTTGTCTACTCGCGAGTTGGGCTCCAGCACGAGCGCCGCGTCAGCCTCGCGCGCCAACCGCTCCACCAGATCATGGCTCGATGGAGAGCCGATTTCTTCATCACTGTTGCAGAAAAATACCAACTCCGCCCATGGGGTCTCGGCAACAAGCGCCCTCACCGCATAGAGGCCGGTCAGCAGCCCACTCTTCATATCCATCACGCCGGGGCCGTAGGCGCACCCGCCAGAAATATGGAATGGCCGGCGCTTCGCCTCACCATCCGGAAAAACCGTATCCATGTGACCGATGAGCAGCACTCGGCCCACACCTGCCCCGCGCCAGCGCGCCACCAGGTGCGGCCCGTACTCACCGCCTGCGATGCGCTCCACCTCCGCGCCTGAGGCCGTGAAGCGGGTCTGTAACTCGTTCGCGACCCATGAGACGCCATCCGGTGTATAGGTTCCAGAGTCAATATTGACCAACGTGCGCAGGTCATCGAGAAACTGGTCGCGTTGAGACTCAGCGAAGCGCAACAGCGCGCTCATCTCCATCGGTTTCCCCCGTCAGGCAAACAACGAAGTGAATCACACACCAATTATTCGACCGAAACGACATCAGTCGACGCTTGGGTAATCTCAAGGTCGGGTCGCGAAGTCTCAATTGAACGTATCACGCGCTCCACCACGTCGAGCGCATGGCCGCTATCACCAGCTACACTTGCGATCCCAATCTCCGCGAGATTCCACATATCCTGACTCCCCACCTCAGCGGCGGCGACCTCGAACTGGTTGCGCGCGCGCGCCAAGATCGAGCGAACCACCTGCCGCTTGTCCTTGAGCGACCCGCTATCGAACAAGTGGAGCGTGATATGCGCGGTAGCGACATACATAGCGCAATCCCTCAAAACGATTCCGAACAATCAAGGCACCGATTCACCCAACTCGACCACTACCTCGCTGATATCCACTTGGCCGCCACGAGGCCGTCCCACATGCTCATGGCGCATCACCAACAGCAGACTCACGAAGATAAGCGCGCCGCCAGCCCAGGTTGCCCAGGTTACGACATCCCCTAACAACCAAACGCCGAGCGTCGCCCCCAGCAACGGTTGGATGAAGAGCGTCGGGGCAGCAGTCGAGGCGTCCACCACTGAGAGCGCGCGAAACCACAGCCAGTAGCCGGTAACCGTTGCGATCAACGCCATGTAGATCGTCGCTAGCCAGCCGGCAGTAGTGATATGCGGCCAGCCCGACTGCGCGACCGCCACCGCGCCAGCCGGGATCCAAACGAACAGGCTTCCTGTCAGCGTCGCGGCGGTAAAGAGCAGTGGCGGCATCTGGGTCAGCGTCCGCTTCCCTAAGATGGTGTAGCCCGACTCCAGCAGCAAAGAGAAAATCACGAGCAAATCGCCGATGATGCGCGTGTTTCCGCCATTAAGCCCCAGCACGGGCATGAAACCGCGCTCAACGACGAGGTACACACCCACGAGCCCAATCACCAGCGCCGCGATACCTGAGGGCGTCACACGCTCGCGCAGCGCCGTCCATGACAGGACCGCCGTAAACAGCGACTCTGTCGCGATCAACAGCGCGACATCTGACGCAGTCGAGAGCGACAGCCCAAAATACTCAAACGCCTTGTTCAGCACGAATCCAAGCAGCGTCAGCACCGCCAGCGTCAGCAGTGAATTCCTGTCGCGGGGAATACGACGCCAGCCATGCGCTAACGCTGGAAGCAGCACAAGCGACGCGATGGTGAACCGCAGCGCGTTCAGCTCAACAGGATTCAGGTCCGCGAGCGCAATCTTCCCCGCCGCATAGGTTCCGGCCCAGAGCGCATTCGCGATGACCAGCATGATCAGCGCCGTGCGGCGGGTCAGTCCAAATGAGCGCGCGCTCTCCCATAAGCGCGCGCCCTTCGCGCCTGCCCGCGCATCACCGGCGCGCGCCATCAATCGCCTCCTCTTGGGTTTCAGTGGTCATCTTTGCGATGCGGCGAGTGCGCGCGCATATCCCATAGTGTACTCCCATCAACTCGAACGATGGGCCAGCCAGGTCACTCGATGCGCTTGAGCATGTACGTCGCTGCCACACGATACCCCATCTTGTCATAGAGGCTGCGCGCGATCGCGTTCTGTCCGAAGACGCTCAAGGCAACATGCGCTATGCCCTGTGGCCGGAGCGCATCCTCTAACGCGACCAGCGCGGCTGCCCCATACCCCTTACCGCGTTCATGCTCCTCGATGGCGATATCGTAAATGAATGCCCGCCGCTCCGCTTGCCGGATGTGAACCCATAGCACGCCTACACGCCTGCCTTCGTCCTCCACTATCCACAACGCATGGTTAGGGGTACGTAAGCCGTCTGGCAACAGGCCGTTGACCTGAGCGCGCGCCTGCGGCTCCATCTCCGCCAACGGCATATCCTCGGCTTCCGCGCGCTCCGCCGCATACTCACGCATCAGTTTGGGCATGTACTCGCCATACTCGCCTTCGGTCATCGCTCGCAACTGCACCATCGCGGCTCTCCTGTTCCAATCTGGAGCTAATCATCTCTGGTTCCATCGAACAAAGCGAGGTTATCCTGACCTATATTGTATGCTGCGAGCGGGCATCATGAGGAGCGAACGATACAACGTGTTGGCGGAGGCGCATCTATGGATGGCATTGCGGTCATCAACAAGGCGACGGGAATGACGTCCCACGATGTCGTAGCGCGCGTGCGCCGTCTGGCAGGCCAGCGACGCGTGGGCCACGCCGGCACGCTCGATCCCGACGCCACTGGCGTCTTGCCCGTGCTGCTTGGGCAGGCGACACGCATTGCGGAATATCTGAGCGAGAGTGGCAAGGCTTACCGCGCTACGATTCGCTTTGGCGTTGAGACAACAACCTATGACGGTGAGGGCGATATCACCCGCGAAACCCCCGTCCATCTGACGTTGGAGCAAATCGAGCGCGCGCTTCCAAGATTCCTCGGCGAGCAAGACCAACTCCCGCCCATCTACTCAGCGATCAAGCGGGGTGGGATTCCGCTCTACGCCTTGGCCCGCGCCGGCGTTGAGGTCGAGGTCACTCCGCGCCGGGTTCGCATAGATGATCTGAGGGTGATCGCGTGGAGTTCACCCGACCTTACGCTCGATGTCGAGTGTGGCAAAGGGACGTACATTCGCTCGCTGGCCCACGACCTCGGCCAGCGGCTCGGCCCTGGCGCGCACCTTGCGCGCCTCGTCCGCACCCGCAGCGGACCCTTCACCCTCAGTCAGGCGATCACGCTAGAAGAGCTTGGACACCGCGCTCACGGACGGAAGCTGGCGTGATCGCATGTTCGCCGCCGATGAGGCGCTGCTGGATTGGCGCGCCGCCATCCTCGGTGAGGAGAACAATGTGCGACTGCGCACCGGGCAGGGCATTCGTTTCGCGCGCCGTTCCACCGCGCCGCCACCCATTGACAACGAGTTGATCCGCGCCTACTCCACCGATGGTCGTTTTCTTGGTATCATGCGGTGGAATGGCGCGGATCAGGAGTGGCGTCCGCACAAAACGCTCACGATCGAGCCCGAACCCGATGCGTGAAAGCTACGAGCGCTTAGCATCCGCCAGGCGTGTCACCAGCAACGGCGTCCTCGCGCCATGCAGCACACGATCCGTCACGCTGCCGTACGCCCACCGGCGAGCGCCTGTATCACCGTGTGTCGCCATCACGATGAGATCACGCCGCTGCTCGGCGTCTTCCAGGATCCGCTCGGCGACCGGGCCGTACTCCAACTCAGTCGTGACCTCAACACCAGAAGCGCCAAGGCGCTCCCGCAGCCGGACCGCCGCGTCATACAGGTAATTGCGGGCGTCCTGCGTCTGCCCGGCTCCCGCCTCTAGTGGCAGAACACGTAGCAACGTCACCGAATTTATAGACGCCACCCGCCAGCGCTTCAATCATGTTGAACGAGGACTCAGCCAGTTCAGAGCCATCTACCGTCACGACTACGCGCGACAGTTGCGTTGGCGTTTGCGCGGCGCGATCGTTGAACGAACGCAACAGCAGTGTAGGAGCAGAGCCGCCACGCAGCACACGGTCCGCTACGCTGCCCAGCGCGAACCGTTCGGCGCCCGTCCGTCCGTGCGTGCTCATCACAACCAGATCAACCTGCTCGTCTTTCATGATATCGAGCAATGCGGTTGCCACCTCACCCCGCGCGGCGATCGTGAGCGTCTTGATACCGAGCGATTCCCCACTCGCTATCATCCGCGAGAGATAACTCTCGACCTCAAGCTCCTCATCCCGCAGCAGCCGCTCGTAGACATCCGCGCTCGTTGGTCCCCCCGCAGCCGCATACGCCCAAACCAGCGTTGGAATAATTCGCACGATGAGGAGATCAGCGTGAAGCGCCGCCGCAATCTGCTGAGCGACAGGCGCCGCCCGCTCCGCGAATGCCGATCCATCCAGCGGGAGAAGGATTTTCTTGATGCGCGTCTCTCTCTGTCCTACCTGTTCGCTTGTCATATTGCTACCCTCCAATTTCACGTGATCGAGCGACCAGCATTCCCTCACGCTCCATAGCAGAACCGCGACGCCTGGCTTATCCTAGCTCCTGCGTCGCGGTCCTACCATTCTCAGCGAAGATCACGAAAGCATGATCTCGCTCATAACCTTACGCGATTGTTAGCGTCAGGCGGTTGTTGGTGTCGGTGTCGCGCCTGTCGCGCTTGACGCTGCCGTCTTTCGCGCTAGTGAACCCGTCCATGGAGTACCAAGCAGCGGGAGCAGGTAGCGATCAACGCCGTAGTATCCAGCGACACGCCAGGCAAGGATCAGGAACAACCCCAGGAAACCAAGCAAGGGATTCGTGCTGATCGCGCCAGCTAGGATGTAGTTCAGATTCATCGCCACACCGAAAAAGGCCGCCACACCCGTCAGCGCGCCAACGATCAATCCCAGACCAACCAGCAACTCACCAAAGGTGATGAGATACGCCCACACCGCCGGATAAGGCTGAACGAAGTTGGTCAAGAACCACGCATACCAGCCAGCGACGTTTGGATGGTCACCACCGGTCTGCGCGAGCGCGCCCTTGACGAAGCCTTTAATCGCGACGCCTGTTGTAGATGAGAATACCCAGGGACTGCCCGCCTTTTCACCAAAGATGGTGTATCCAGTGAGCTTGTCCCAGCCGGCTGTGAACCACTCATAGCCCGCGTACACACGGACGATAAGCCAGAGCCATGCCATACGCGTATCGGCGAAGAGAAATCGTGCGAGTGGAGGCTCGGGAATCTGCGTCGCCGCACGTGGCTGAATGTTCTGTGCGATACCCATAGGTGATGTATCCTCCTGCATCGAGGCGAAGGTGGAACTCCTTGACTGGCGCGCTCGTCGCGTCAATCAGAGCCCCTTTTCTTTCGCCACCATTTAGAGTACCGGGCAGCGCTCACACCAAACTCACCTCGCCCCTTCGTGGTGTCACAGAGCCGTCTCTTGGGTTCAGCAAAGCACGGCAGCCTCCATTTAATTGGCAAACAGAGCGAGGGGCGTCAGTGTATGAACTGATGCCCCTCGCTCTGTTTGCTTCCGGCGCTATGGCCAGCGTTCGGGAGCTACAGAAGCGCTTCCCATGGATGAGCGGCATCTTCTTCCAGGGCCTCTGGCGCCGTTTCCTCCCGCACGCGTGAAGCGACATATCCACGCAACTGCGTGATCTGAGGCCGCACGATCAGCGCCGGGAGCACCGTCGAGCTCAGTGCCCTATCTGTAACGCTTCCCATCGCTAGCAAAGCCAGGCCCGATCGCCCGTGCGTCGCCATAGCGATCATGTCACAGCCATCCACAACCGCTGTTCCCACAACGCCCGATCCCATCTCCGCAATGCGGGCTAGCGCCGCAGCGGCGTCCAGGTCGTACACAATCGCGGTCGTCACGCGCACTCGGTCGCCGCCTGGATAGAGGCTCATCCGCTTTGAGACACGCTCCAGATATGCGTTCGCTTCGAGCGCCGCCTGTTCGCGCAGCGCGTCATGCTCAGGGGTGCGAATGAAGGGAATCACGCGGACCAGATGCGCCTCGAAAAGTTTCGGCGCCGTCAGCAAGGAGCCAAACGAGATCGCGGGCGCCAGAGCCGCCTCCGCAAGTTCTGACCCATCTAGCGGGATCAGAATCCGAAACTCGTGTCCGCCATTCTCCCTCGCCCCCAGCGGAAGTCCACCACGCTCCCGGAGCAATACGGTCGGTACAGTCGAGCGCCGTACGACCTGTTGCGCCACGCTCCCCAACGCCCACCGGGTCAGTCCTGTGCGCCCGTGGCTGCACAGAACGATCGCATCGGCCTTCCATGCCGCCGCGCTGTCCAGAATGACCTCAGCGGTAATGCCAAACTCGACACGCGCCTCAACCCGCGTACCGCGAAGCGCCTCGGAAGCAGCGATTTCATCCAGATACCGACGCGCCTCACGCTCATCTCGATCCAGATAGTCAACACGCGGTAGCGGAGCGGTCGCCAGCAGCGCGCTTGTGTCAGCGATGTCGTTCACGACCCGTACTAAGATCACCGCCCCATGCGACGCTCGCGCCAGCTGTCCAGCGACAGCCAGCGCACGCTCGGCTCGATCCGACCCATCCAGAGGAACGAGGATTTTTGAGAACATGCTATGTGACCTCCGCCCCAGGCGTTTCCTGCGTGCCAGGCAATACAGCCAGGCACGCATTATCTATGAACGCCTAGCACTCCAAGAATCCGCCCGCGCGCCACAGCCACAACGAACAGCGCGACATCACCTGAACGCTCGATACGATCGGCGACACGCGCTTCGGCGACCTGCGGCTTGATGCCGAGCTCGCGAAGGAAGGGACGCCCGCCAAGCGCGAGCAACCGCCCTTCGACAATCGCCAGCGCCCCGGAGTCCGCCGCAACCGTCACCACACGATCAACGTGCGCGGGTTGGATGTGTAGCGCTTCCGCCGCTTCAGCGATGTGGCGCCCCATCTCGCCCGGGAGGCGCTGCGCGAGCCCTGTCGCCAGGCGCAAAAGCTCACGCCATCCACGCGGCTCCACTGGAGCTACCATGGTGATGTCTGGCGCGATGCTCCGCAGCCGGTCTTCCTCCTCCGCGGGACCGAGAGGCGCCATATGCTCCTCCTTGCCGTTCATCGTTTCCATGCGGTCGCGCCCAACCATATGCGGTGAGACGCCAGCAGAGAGACTTCCACGTAGCGCCCCATGATCATAATTGACCATGATTGGTCTCACTTTCCGGGAGCGCATGACGCGCTACACAGAGCCTACTTAGCCGCCACCGTCTCTGGCGACCCATTAGTGACACCTTACGCTTGCAGTCTCACGCCAATATCACACTGGTCAACTCAGCCGTCACGCGTTTCTCACACACAGCCACTCGGAAGGTGAGACAGGAGCATAAACTCGGCGCGCCCCGACCGAACAGCGGGGCGCGCTCACATCAGTTTACTATTGAGGTGACAGCAAGTCCGATTTTAAGCGTCGCGCAGCATCTCAATCACTCTCGTTTGGCTTTGTCGAAAGAATATAGCCGACACCGGTCTTCGTGAGGATGTAGCGTGGATGAGAGGGATCAACTTCGATCTTGCGGCGCAGCCGGTTGACATTCACCTGAAGAAGGTGACTCTCGCCCACATACTCCTCGCCCCAGACATGCTCCAGGAGCATGTCTTGCGTCACAATGCGCCCAGCGTTCTGCACGAGATACGCAAGCGTACGGTATTCCACAGGCGTAAGGTCTACATCACGACCCGCCAGCATGACCCGGTGCTGTCCATAATCAATGTTAAGGTCTCCCACGGTCGCGGACGCTTGCAACCCCCGGCCATTATCCACATGCACGCTCACTTGCGAGCGTCGCAGGACCGCGCGCACACGCGCCAGCAACTCATCAACACTGAAGGGCTTGGTCAGATAGTCGTCAGCGCCAACATCGAGCCCGTGTATCTTGTCCTGGTCCTGCCCGCGCGCGGTCAGGATGATGATCGGCATCGCCGAGAACTCCCGCACACGCTCGCAGACTGTGAAACCATCCAACTTGGGCATCATCAGATCCAGCAGCGCCAGATCCGGTTGTCGCGCTTCAATCTGGTCGAGCGCCTGCTGACCATCTATCGCGCTGAGTACTTCGTACCCGCTCAATTCCAGATTCTTTGTTACCAGCCGTAGCAACTGCGGATCATCGTCCGCCGCCAGGATGGTTGTCTTTTTCACAGGCATCGATCCGTACCTCCCTCAGGCGAACAGACACGTGCGCCATCTCACAAAGCGAATTATCTCTCACGATCATCCGCTTCGGACGCGGGAAGCAGCATATGAAACTCGCTACCCGCGCCCGGCGCGCTTTCCACCCACAACTGGCCCTGACTCATCGTCACGATACGCTTGCAGATCGCCAGCCCCAGGCCCAAGCCCTCAACAGCGCGCGTCAACCCTGTCTCAACGCGATGAAAGGCGTCAAAGATGTAGGGTTGGCTCTCATGCGGTATACCCTGGCCGTCGTCACTGACGATCACCTCGATATACCGCCACCCGCGCCTGCTATCCGATACCTGCACGTTCTCGCCCTTCGAGTTCCCCGTATCAGACGCAACGGACGCTGGCGAGCGCGCTCCTCGAACCTGGATTTCAACGTGTCCGTCATCCTGAGTATATTTCAGCGCATTATCAATCAGCGCGTCAAGCGCTTCACGCAATCGCCGAGGATCTCCCAGCGCAAGCGGTGGCGCTGGCTCATGCTCCATATCTGACGAACTAGTGATGACCAATGATACACGACTCCGCTCGCTATCGCGAATGGCAAGCGTCGCTTCCTGCGCCAACCGCCCCATATCCACGGGAGTCCGCTCCAGGGCCTCATCACCCGACTCCAACCGCGAGAGCAGCAGCAGACGCTCGATCACATGGCCAAGCCGGTCACTGGCGCCAGAGATCGCGCCCAAAAACTCCAGACGCTCTTCACGAGTAAGCCGCCGTTCGTGATGCGCCAGCGTTTCCGCGTAGCCCTTGATCGTAGCGAGTGGGCTGCGCAACTCGTGACTAACCGAGCCAAGCAATTCAGCCTTGAGCTGGTCCGCGCGCCGCAACGCCTCCGCTTCAGTCGTCACTTCACGGAGGCGTTCCTGCTCGGTGACATCCCTGAGAATCTCGACGACCCGGGTAACTGACCCATCCTCGCTCAGGATTGGGTAGGTCCACCGATGATAGACGCGGCGCTCCCACCTCGGGGTATCGCCCTCCACCACCTTCACGAGCCGTTCTTGCCTGAACATATGCGGCGCGCGCGTTCGGATGGTCGTATCGAGCGGGCATCCCTCACAGGCCCGATCACCGCCTTCATCAGCGAAACATTGATGGGGCGCTATTGCGCTATCTGGCAACCCAAACATCCGCCTGTACGCGGCGTTGGCAGCTACGACACGGTAATTCTCATCTACGATACTGATTGGATCGGATACGGCATCGAATGTCTGCTCCCATAGATTGTGGCTGGTCATATCTATCGCTTGCGCCTTTACGCCATCCGTCGCTGGCGTCAGGCCTGTCTTTGAGATCTCACCATCCGCCATACAAACCGCTCTCAATCCCTCACGGAGACAGCGCGCTTCGCCTGCGCCGACCCTTATAGGGTCCGAGTATACGTGCGTACGCTCACAAACAGGTCACAATCGAGCGAGGCCTATCACGCGGATATCTCAGCATAAATGACCATGCGCTTCATCATGCGATCACGAGGGATCTGCGCTCTCATCGGTACGATGTGGCAACGGTCACAACTGGCGTATAATGGATTGGTGATACACATGTGAGCTGGCGCCCTTCCCTGCGAGGATCTGGAATACCGCGCGCTTCCAGTGCGTTGCGAGCATGCGCGATTGAGCTAGGTGTTTATGAACGATTCATCCCCAAACACCAACAAAGCCGATACCTCCCATACCTCATCATCTCCCGATGGAACGCAGCGCTGGGGATGGCCGCGCACTCGGGTCGCGCGGCTCCGTCAGAGCGCGGCGTTCCAGTCAGCGCGCGCGCATGCGCAACGCTGGAACATCGCGTTCCGTCACGCCATGAATGCGCTGTGGTCCTCGCCACATGGGCAGCGCATTCGCGGCGCTGTCGCGAGTGGCAGACAGGCGCCATATTCAGGCGCAATCGTCGTCGTAGGTGGTGTCGCTGCGGTAACGTTGCTCATCGCCCTCATGGAACGCGTGCTCCCTGCGCCAAATCCTGGCGTTATCTATCTCCCGCTCGCCGCATTCGTCGCGTATTACTGGAATCTGCGCCATGGCGTTGCGACGGCGCTGCTTGCGCTGGTCTGTATCTATCTCATCCTGATTCCACCAGCCTTCACCCTCAAGACGCCTGGCGTCGCCAATATAGCAAGGCTACTGACCGACGCCGCTGTACTCATCTTTATCCTCGCGCTGGCGCGCCTCGCGGCCAACAGGAACGCGCGTTCCGAGCGTGAGGTCAGCCGCTTCGCATCACTCACATCAATCGGACTAGCGCTCGCGAGTGAGTTAGATGAAGAGCCGTTGCTCAAACTCATCGCCCAGACAGCCTGTGAACTTACCGGCGCGGGCTTCGCCGCGTTCACGCTACGCCCAGTTGACTCGCAAGGCCAACCACTCGTCCCCTCTCGTGGCGATCTGTTCCACCTCGCGGCCGTCGTTGGCGTCAGTCCCGAACAAGAAGAGATGTTCCGCCGGACACCCCTTGGCGGCGAGGGCTTACTCGCTCCAATCTTCCGCCACGCCCGCACCGTGCGCGTGCCTGATGCGCTGGCCGCAATGCATGCGCAACCCACAGATGGGGTATCTCATGGGCAGCCTGATACACCTTCGCAACGCCGCTCTAAAACGCTGGCGGCCGCACAGGTCGCCGCACAATCCTACGCGCGGGGCGAGGGCGGCCACCGCAATCTCAGGAGCGTTGGGGTTCCACAGAACCATCCTGTCGTCCGGAGCTTCCTCGGCGCGCCGCTGCTCGACCGATCTGGCCATGTGCGCGGAGGTCTCCTGCTTGGCCACGCCGAACCCGACAGATTCACCGAAGAAGATGAGCGATTGCTCGTCGGCCTGGCGTCTCAGGCGGCGACAGCCCTAGAGAACGCCCGCCTCTACAGCGCCTCCCAATCACACGCGCGCGAGTTGGATGTTATTTTCGACAGCATCAGCGATGGCGTTTCACTCGTTGACCTGGATGGCGAAGTCATTCGCGAAAATCGCGCGGCGCGCGAACTGCGCATCCAGCTCGCGGCCAGGCTGGATGGCGCATCCGCTACATTCCAGCGTCTCGTGGCGAGAGCGACGGGACAAGGCCCACTGGAAAGCCCCGCGCCTGCGTCAGAACCCATTCTCCAGATAACAACGACCAAGAACGAGCACAGAGAATACCTAGTCAGCGCCGCTGCCGTGCGCGCCACGACATCGCCCGCGCGTTCGCGCGATGCAAGCGACTCAGCGGTGACCGACTCCATAATCGGAGCCGTCCTCGTATGGCGCGACGTTACCGAAGCCCATCAGTTAATTGTGGAACGACGCGCGCGTGAAGATGCTGACGCCCAGCGCGAGTTATTGCAGACAATCGTTGATGAGCTGCCCAGTGGCGTGTACCTCGCGCACGGCCCCGACGCACGCCTAATCCTGGCCAACCGCGCCGCGCTCAACGTCTGGGGCGCTCCATGGCTACCTGGCCAGCCAATGGCGGAATTTCTCCACGCAAACGGCATACAAGCGCTCAATCCCACTGGGCAACCGCTCGCATATGAAGATCTCGCGACTGTGCGCTCCGTTCAGACTGGTGAAGCGATCCAACACCACGAGGAGATCATTCGTCAGCCTGGAGGCGCTCACCTCCCCGTTCTCCTGAACACCGTAACGGTCAACTCTTCTCTGCTGGGGAGAGCGCTTCACAATGAGCTACAGATCAATGAGGCGGGCGATGAAGAATTTACAGCCATCGTTGTGCTTCAGGACGTCACCTCACTCAAAGAGGCAGAGCGGCTGAAGGACGAGTTCATCGCGATGGCCGCGCACGAACTCAAGACGCCTATGTCCGCCGTCAAGGGTTACGCCGAGATGCTAACGCGCGGCCCAGTGAGCGAGCTCGGCGCGCCGCTGGAAGACTGGCAGCGTGAGGCGCTGGACGCGATAGACTCCGCGACATCACGACTCGTCGAGCTGACCAATGATCTGCTGGATGTCGCACGGCTGCAAGCTGACCGCCTGGAGCTCCGTCTCGAGCCGACCGATCTGATCGCCCTTGCCCGGCGCGTCAGCCGGCGCATGCAAGTCACGACACAGCGTCACAAATTGCTTGTTGAATCGAGCGAAGACTATGTCGTCGCGGAAATTGACGCCCGGCGCATCGAGCAGGTGTTGGGCAACCTTCTGAGCAACGCGATCAAATACAGTCCAGACGGCGGCGATGTGCTTATCAACGTGAGCGCGTGCGCGGATGGCGCGCACGCGCTTATCACCGTTCACGACTCTGGCATCGGCATCCCCAAGGAGCAACAAGGGCGGCTCTTCTCCCGCTTCGTTCGGGCGGACAACGCACGCGATCGCAGCATCAGCGGCACCGGCCTCGGCCTGTACCTCTGTCGGGAGATCTTGGCTCGCCATGGCGGTCGCATCTGGCTCGAATCACGGCTTAATCAGGGAAGTGTGTTCTCCGTTGAGCTTCCGCTCAACAGGAGTGGCTTTTCAGCGCCAGACGACACACCTGGTGGCGACGCCAGCGCGGCGACGCCACCAGGTCAGGACAACCAAAGCATCCTTGCCTCAACGCCCAAACCACAATCCTGACGGCTTGCCCTAGCTCACATGTTGCGAGCGCGCGAGGAGAATGGGCGTGTCGCCATGTGTGAGCGCATAGGTCGCGACGCTACCGTAGAACCACCGGCTCACTCCCCCTCGACCATGCGTCGCCATGAGCAAGAGATCGTATCGCGCCACTGATGGGATAGGCGCATGCGCTCCACTCGCCTCCGCCACGATCGCTCCGGGTGGCGAGCCTAGCGCCACCTTCGTAAATACCGTCCCTTGGACACCCGTCTCTCGCTCCAACGCCTCCTGAATCTCATGCAGATAGGCGGTCCCATCAGCATCCTGGGCGTGCGACTCGGCGATGAACAGGAGGGTTAACCGCCGGGGACGCTCATCCACCTGAGGCTGTGTCAGAAGCGTCGCCGCCAGCGCAAGCGCGCTCTCCGCGAGCTCTGACCCATCGAGTGGCAAAAGGATACGGCTGAACGTCACGCGCTTGTCACGCATGTCTGGCGCTCCCGGAGGCGTCACCAGTGTATAGCCACGACTCTTCTGGGCCACCGCGTCCGCTACGCTCCCCAATAGCGCACGGTCAATCCCCTGGCGGGCATGCGAGGCCAGCGCGATGACGTCAGCGTCAAGTTCGCGCTGCAGCGCAGCAATGCCCGCCGCGGGATCAGGGCCGTAGACAATACGAGCGCGAGCGCGCAAACCACCTGCGGTAATGCGCCCCCGAGCCCGTTCCAACTCGCTTACGATCGGGTCGCCCATCGCCCGTGTGGGATCTGCGCCAGCCAGCCGCGCAAGGTCCGCCCGGTCAGTGCTATAGGCCACCACGATCTCCGAGCCGGTCATCCGCGCGAGGGCCTCAGCGTAGGGCAGTGTCCGTTCCGCGAACAGAGACCCATCGAGGGTGATGAGAATCCGCCGGATCGGCGCGGCGACAGGCAAACGCCGCCCCGTTACCCGCTGCGGCGCTTCGGGCGCGGCTCCCTGAGGCATAGCTGGCGTAGCTGGCGTAGCTAGAGAGGAGGATTGCTCAGCCGCCCGGCGTCGCTCCTGCTCCTCACGAGTCAACCGCTCGGTCAGCAGGCGGGTCTCCTCTTCCACGCGTCCATGCGTCCTCGACGTCACGGAATCCATCCAGCGCTCACCCGCCCGTTGCAGCGCGTCTTCGCGCGCTCGCTCCGCCTCCAGTGCAGACAGCGGATCAGGCGTGATGTGGGCGCGCTCCTCCGACTCGTCGCGCGGAGGTCCAGCTCCCTCACTCGTTGGCATCGCGACGCCTCCTCTCTGAAAGCGCCTCAAGCGCCTCTACAGTCATGCAAGGCCACGACAGACGTCCCAAAGCGTCGCAGTTCGGTTGCTGAGCAGGTACGCATCGTTCCCTAGCGCACCTGCACCTGTATCTGCTTTGGCTTGCCAGTCTCAGCTTTAGGAGCGGTGAGCTTTAAAACACCGTTCTCATACGTGGCGCTCACTTTGCTCGCGTCGATAGGCGCGCTCAACGTCACCGATCGCGTCATCTCACCCTCGAAGCGCTCGCGACGCACATAGAAACCTTTGCCCTCTTCGCGATCTTCTCGTTTCACGGAAGCGTGAATGGTAATGCCTGAGTCCGTCGCGGTAATCTGGAGCGCATCAGGCCGCACACCAGGCAGTGTCGCTTCAATGATGTATTGGCTATCATCCTCAAACACATCGAGCGGGAACGTCCGGCCGAGCATAGTACCCAGGCGTGGAGCGCCTATGAGGCTCTCCTCCAGTAATCGGCTCATCACATCACGCATCGACGAGAGAGAGTCAAACGGCTCCCAGGGCTGTAACTGTGTGGGTTCTCTGCTCATTGCGCATCCAACTTCCCTTCTCTTGACGCCTCTCTGCGTCAGCTCCTCCCGCGTGCCACACTATACCGTCCCGCCGGTACCGTCAGCGTAGACCCTGGCGCGCACGCGGTGGTCACGATATGCGCTACAGGTATCACGCGCCTGTCTCGCGCCGCTGGCCAGCGCCACCCAATGGCGCTGCTGCAAACGCGGCGCCAACTCACACGCCCACGCGCGCTGCCATCCCATGAACTGTCCAAGAAAGTGACGTGAGTAATAATTGGCGGCGGCATCCATTGATGGCATAGAAGTAGCGCTGTCACCAACAGATTCAGAAATCGAGCGCCTGCCATGCTATTGCCCAAAGCATGCGCTTACTGCCACAGCGTTCTTAAGCTTTACCGCGAGTCAGGCTCGATCCAGGCTATGGAAAGCTGCTGTGAGTCGAATGTGGAAGTGAACATCCAGCGGAGCGGATTCAGCATGTCACCCAACTGCGACATCGGCGTCTCCAATCATTTCTTTCCACATGGTTCAGTTTGGCATCCGAAACGCATGTCAGCGCAACCTACCATGTTCCTCAACAGCTGAACAGCTTGCGTCGCGGCAGCCCGTCACCATACAGTAAGGTGTGATGCATGCCATACCCCATCGTGGACATGCGGCGTTCAGGAAGTCCTGCATCATGGTTATGGCGCCGGCAAAAGGAGCGCGACTCGTGGAAGTCGAAGCCAAATTCGCCATCACCGAGGACCTGAGTCCAAAGATCATAGATGGTCTTGATATTCGTCCTTATACGCTTCTCGCCGCTGGCTTCGAGGAGCATATTGACACGCTGCTCGACACACCTGATCGACGCATCACTGGTCAGATGCATGCGCTGCGTATCCGCGCCACCAACTCAACGCTTACCCTCACCCTCAAAGGCCCGAATACAGGCGAGAATGAGGTTCATGTGCGGCAGGAGTGGGAGGCCCCACTGACGCCACCCCTGAGCATGGACCCGGAATCATGGCCCGAACCGATAGCTAGCAAGGTCGCGGCTCTCGTGGCTACGAGCCGCTCGCACCACTGCTCCACGTGACCGTTGAGCGGAGGCTGTGGACGGTCCGCCGCGGCAATCGAGTCATCGGCGAGCTGGCTCTCGATACCGGGGCCATTCTCGCGACAGGGAAGACGCGAGAGTATTCTGGAATTAGAATTGGAGCTCAAAGGGTCGGGAGCCCGCAAGGACCTCGACGCGCTACGCGAGCGCCTCACAGCCCAGCTGCCACTGACGCCAGAAACGCGCTCAAAGCTCGAACGCGGGCTGGCGCTGCTGCTCCACGCCCGCTGGACGCTCGATGGCTACACTCCGCTCGATACGCTGACGCGACACTATGTGCGGCAGAAGTTACGCGCAATGCGTAATTCCGAGCGGCGTGTCATGAAAGAGGGCGACCCCGACGCGATACACGACATGCGCGTGGCGACCCGGCGCATTCGTTCGGTGCTCCTCGAGATGGAAGGAATGGACGCTTTTCAACCACGAGAGCTTCGCACGCTCCGCACGCGATTGCGTGGCATTGCACGCAGCCTGGGCACGGTCCGCGACCTTGATATTATCCTTGAGCTCCTTGCCGAACAGCTCCAGCGAGATGACAGTGGACCTGCTCCTGCCATTAATAATGGGGTGATTAATGAGGCGATCGAGCATGCGATCGCCCAGCTCCAGCGGCGTCGCGAGGATGCGTATGCGGACACTCGGCGCAAGATACAGCGCGCGAAGTACGCGCGGCTGCTTGAGCGGTTGCAACGGTTCGATGTGACACGCGACGACTCAGGGGCTTCGGAGCAGTGCGCCCTTGTGAGGGGATATGCTGGCGGAACGCTCTGGGGCCGTTATGAAGCCTTGATTCGACATGAGTCAGCAATAGACCTCGGCGACACACTTGAGATGCATCAAGCACGGATCGCCGCGAAACGGCTGCGCTATACACTGGAAATGTTCACCCCCGCGCTCGGAAAGAGTATCGAGCCACTACGCCAGGCGCTCATCGGGTTCCAGGAACGCTTTGGGGCTCTCCAGGACACGACAGTCACCATGCGGACACTTGCGGAAATGACGAGTGACACGACCAGACGCCGGCATGGAACCAACTCATAGGCCAACTGGACGCCGAGCGCGCGCAAGCTACGCCAGGCGCGCTCCGCCTGGCGTGATCTGGCCTCGGAAGAGATCAGAATCACGCTTACGCGCGCGCTCGCCACGCTGTAACATCGCTCCACGCCACCCGTCACCGCTCGTGGCGCCGCCCTTGCGTTACGTTCCTTCAGGCCCAGCCTCACGAAAGAAACACGGAGGATACAGCGGGCATTAATGAGGGAGAGACGCTCAATGAGCCGGTTCGATCGCTATGATGAACAGGCCCGTAACGCTCTGTTGCTCGCTGGCGATAGCGCGATCCAGCTGCGCAGCCGGATGGTTGGCCCTGAGCATATTCTAGCGGGCCTGCTAGATAGCGCCGACCCATTGGTCACCACGCTTGCTCGCGTCACTCGGCGCTCCTATCCCGAGCGTGCGCCACGAATTACACAATATCATGGAGCCCGTGTTGCGCGGTGCGATCTGGAGAGCCAGAAAAGGTCGATTTTCACGACGAAGCCACACAGGTTCTGCTTGCCGCTGAAGACCGAAGCGGGTCATGGTGAAGTAACGGTGACGCATCTATTACTTGGATTGCTCCGAAATCCCACTTCGATCGCGGCGAATGTGCTGGAGAGTTACGGCGTTACCTACGAGCGGGCTCGCGCCGGGACGCGAGGCGATTCGCGCCACTGGTCCTGGCGCATTCGCCGCTACGCACACGGGTCGCTACCACCTTACGCCGACCCTCAATCTCGTCAGCCGCGATCTCACATCGGCGGCCACGGAAGGCGCGCTGGATCCTCTGATTGGCCGGGAAAGCGAATTGGCTCAAACCATGCAGACTCTTACCCGTCGCCGCAAAAATAATCCCGTGCTCGTTGGCGCGGCGGGTGTCGGCAAAACGGCCATCGCTGAGGGGCTGGCGCAAAGGATCGCCAGTGGCGCCGTCCCTTCCGCCTTGCACAACATGCGCGTCGTTTCTCTGGATGTCGGTCTGCTTACCGTTGGAGCAAAATATCGAGGTGACTTCGAGGAACGCCTCAAACGCATCGTGGATGAATTGTTGCGCGCGCAGAGTGTTATTCTCTTCATAGATGAGCTTCAGGCGTTGCTCGGCGGGGCAGGCGCCGAAGGTTCCATAGACGCCGCCAATCTGTTCAAGCCAATTCTCGCACGTGGCGAAATCCAAATCATCGGAGCCGCGACTCAGGATGACTTCAAGCGCATCATGGAGCGTGACGCCGCGCTCGAGCGCCGCTTCCAGCCAATCACCATCCCGGAAGCGACCATCGAGGAGACGATTGGTATCCTGAGAGGACTACGACCACGATACGAGCGATTCCATCAGGTACGTATCGGCGACGAGACCATCTCAGCCGCTGTACGATTCGCCAACCGCTACATACACAACCGCGCGCTGCCTGATAAAGCTATAGACCTGCTCGACGAGGCGGCCGCCCGACGCCGTGTAGCGCGCTCACTGCCACCCGCGCCAATCATCGAGTTGCGAGAGCGCATCGAACAGACGCGCGCCGCCAGTGATCGCGCCATCAGTGATCGCCAGTTCACACTGGCGGCGAACCTGCGCGATCAAGTGACGCAAATGCGCCACCACCTGTGGGAGCGCGAAACCCGGTGGCGTCAAGATGAGGATCAGCGCAACTCGCGAGTTGAGCGCGGAAGACATCGCCAGCGTAGTCACGCGCTGGACCGGTATACCAACGCTTCATGGCTGACTCAGATGATGCGAACAGCCTGCTCGAATTGGAAGCGACACTTGCGCGACGCGTGATCGGCCAGGAAGAAGCGATCTCCGCCGTGGCTCGCGCTGTGCGACGCGGCACGCGCGGGTGTGCGTGATCGAAAGCGCCCTATCGCCTCATTCATCTTTGCCGGCCCGACGGGCGTCGGAAAGACTGAGCTGGCGCGCGCGCTAGCCGCCACCTTGTTTGGCGATGATAATGCGCTCATCAAGCTCGATATGTCAGAGTTCATGGAACGCCACAACGCCGCGCGCCTCGTTGGAGCCCCTCCTGGCTACATCGGCTATGACCAGGCAGGCCAGCTCACGGAGGCGGTCAAGCGGCGACCTTACTGTGTCGTGCTGCTGGATGAAATCGAAAAAGCGCATCCTCAAGTCTACGATATGCTCCTGCAAGTGATGGAAGATGGGTCGCTGGCGGACGCCAAAGGACGTCAGACCGACTTCCGCCATACGATCATCATCATGACCACGAATCTTGGCGCGGCACGTTTTCGGAAGACGCAATATCTTGGATTCCACGCGGGCGGCGACGATGATCCATGGCGGGGCGCGTCGGATTCGATGCGACACGCCATCATGCCAGACCTGGAAGGCGCGTTCCGCCCCGAGTTTCTGAATCGCGTGGATGACATCCTCGTATTCCGGTCGCTGGGCAAGTCCGAGGCCCGCCAGATCGTGGCGCTGATGCTTCAGCAGACCGCCTCACGGCTCGCGGAGCGCCAGATTGTGTTGCGCGTCACCGAGCCAGCGTGCGACGCGCTCATTGATCAGGGGTTCAGCCAGGAATACGGCGCACGGGCGCTCCGCCGGGAGATCCAGACGCAGGTCGAAGACCGCCTGGCGGAGGCGCTACTCACCAACCGTGCGCAGGCAGGCGATACGATCGTTCTGGATGCTGACGCTACCCACCATGACCTTATGATGCGTGTTGAATCACTCGTCGTCGCGCCGCGTGAACTCATGCCCCAGCGCTGAAACACACACTGCGCCGGGGGACGCCCACCCTCGCCTTCATCCAAGCAAGTCTGGTATCGCCACGCCGCGCGCCATCTCCACCAGTGATGCGGCGGCGGGCGAGAGCTCGCGTCCTGGCCAGGAAACTAGCGCAATGTCATAAGTGGGAAGCTCAGTATCGCTCAACGTGATACTGACAAGGTCGCCACGCTTCAACTCATCCCACACCGCGATCGCTGGTAGCACGCTGATACCCACACCGCGCATTAGCAACTGGCGCATCACTTCCCCCGCCGTCGCCTCTATCCGCGCCTCGACGCCCGCTGGCGCGATTTTGCTCAGACCAAGACGGGTCGGACCCGCCTGTGTGGATAGAATCGTATAGCGCGCCAGATCCCCCCGCTCGAACACTCCAGCGCGCGCGAGCGGATGTGACGCCGCTGCGACCAGCAGCAGCGGCGCGCTATACCTCCACAGCACATCCGCACGCGGATCTGCGCGCGCCAAAGAGCACAGCGCCAACTCGACCACACCGTCGAGCAACGCCTCCATCAGACTGGGACTAAGCTGCGTATGCACACGCGCCCGATCGAGTGGATGCGCCCGCACATAACGCTCCACCAGCCGGGGCGCGATATACTGACTGCACGTCGGGTTCGCCCCCAGCATCAACTGCCCCAAATCACCTCTCGCCGCTCGTTGGGCAGCCTGCTTCCCCTCTATTCTCAACGCCAGTATGCGCTCAGCGTACGATAGCAGCGCGCGTCCAGTATCCGTCAGTTCCAGCGCATGACTCCGCCGGTGAAACAGTGATGCGCCTAAGCTCTCGTTCAAGCGCGGCGATTCTACCACTGAGAGTCGGCTGCGCCAGATCGAGCAGTACCGCGGCGCGCGAGAAGCTGCGCGTCCTGGAGAGCGTGACGAATGTCTCCAGTTGCTCCAGCGTCATGTATCTCTTCCCTCGCCGCTCGTGGTGGCGTCAACGCTACGCGATCAGCGTCCGAGCCATCTCCCACTGCCGCGCCACAACAGAACACTTGAGCCAGTCCAGCGCGTCACCCAGCGCATCACCAGGCGGCGTATTGATCGCGCGCATAACCACATCGTCTTGCTCTGAAGCCAGGTGAGCAAGCAACGCGACAACCTGCGCTCGCCTCACGTCCGGTGAAGCATCGCTAGACCCCGCGTCAAAGACCACGAATCCACCTGATTGGTGGGTATACACGATATACGCGCGCAAGCTCTCACCCGCCCACAAACCGAGTCCCGAGAGGATGCGGCGCATACGCCACAATGTCCGCGCTTCACGTTGCCACGCGGGAGCTACCTGGTGGAACCGGGAGAACTCACCCAGCGCGAAACGAGGCGTCAC
This sequence comes from uncultured Chloroflexia bacterium, assembly GCA_963809385.1. Lineage (GTDB taxonomy): Bacteria > Chloroflexota > Ktedonobacteria > Ktedonobacterales > JADMIN01 > JAKAIY01. The sequence continues at coordinate 178,150 of CAWEJL010000005.1, forward strand.
AGGTCCCTGTCGCAATCCTGCGACGTGGTCAACCAGCGTATCCTGGCCAGCGGGCATGCGCAGTGGCCCCTGATACACTCGCAGCTCACGGGTATGGCGAAACCCCATACTCGTGTAGAGCGTCAAAGCTGGCGTATTTACCGTCAACGCTTCGAGTTGCGCCGTGCGCGCGCCCGCATCCCGTAAGCTGTCGAGCAGGCGCGTGAGAAGCTGACGGCCTAACCCCTGTCCGCGCCATTGAGGGCCAACCCCCATGCCCGCGATCCAGCCACGGTCGCCTCGGACAGCGACCAGACCGATTCCCGCCAGCGCCCCATCCACCTGCAACACCAGCGACGCGCTCAGCCGTACGTCATTTTCCCGCATCATCTCAGCAAGGCCAACCGGGGTCTGGGTCATCGGCAAATAGTAACCTGTGAATCCAATATTGAACGCCAGCGTTACCTGTTCCAGCGAGAAATCGCTGGCGTGTGCGAATGTCACGGGATCCACCGCTTCATCTCCCCTACCCGCTGGAGCGAAAAAACCACGCAAACGCGCTCACGAGCGGGTCACACTCGTAGCTCTCGCCACCTACCCGATCACGTCGAGTTGTTGCAGTGGAGTGATCAGCGTTGCGCCATCATCCAGCTGGAGCTGCGCGCACGGTTCCCATTGACCAGCGCTCGTGAGCCGCTCATGCCCGAACAGATACGTGATGCGTCCGCGCGCCCCACGGGCGGGGCCTGCCCACACGCGGACGAGCGCTCCGACCGCGAGCGCGCACGGCAGGGGCGGTTGGAGTGGCGCAGCGCCCTCGGGAAGCGAAAACAAGTATCTCTGGGCGAACTGCACGCTGTGGCAGCGTCAGTCCGTTGAGCAGCGCGACATCGCCTAAGTCGCCGGGTGAGCATATGCCACAGGGTGGAATCTATCACCGCTTCACCTACGCCCTCGGTAAGCACAACCGTCAACGGCTGCGGCGGCGTTGGCGGCGCCTGACCTTCCAATAGCGTCATGAGATCCGCCCGCGCGAATGCTTCGAGCTCCAGCGCCGTCGCGCTGGCAGCGATCACACCCGCGGCTCCGCTCGCGAGCGCCCGCTGGAGCAACATCAATGGCGCGCGCGTTGGGTGAAGGAGAACGCAGCCATGCGGAATATGCGCGACCGCCAACGACTCCCCGCGTGGAATCGTATAAAGCATCCCGGCCGCGGGGCCTCCAACGCCAATAACGCCATTCAGGAGTGTCGCGACACCGTCAATCGTGACACTCCGGCCGACCGTAATCGCGGTCACACGCCCTGAGAGCCCCGCCAGAACGCCTTTGACCCCTTGATCCACACGCTGCTCAGCGACAACCTGTTCAGGCGTCACTCGCTCGCCCACAGAAACCAGCGGAGTCGCGCCCACCGGCAAGGGCCGCTGGCGTGTAATCGCCACTGAGGTGATCACCGGACGACCATGCGGAAAAGTGAGCGAGCTATAACTCATCCTCGTGTTTCCGTTCCCAGTCCGAGCGCAACGCGCCACTCACGCAGACGCGCGATTCGCGTCGCGGAGTCGTGCGGGAGCGCAAGCGGACGCCGCCGGGTATCAATGATAACCCCCAGCGCGCCTCCTTCGATTGATTCGGTGGCCTTCGCCGAGCGTCCCGGCCCAAGCCCAATATCTACCGACGGATGAGGCTGCAGACCGAGGAGCGCGCGCTCACCCTGCGCCAGCGGCAAGCGAATGAGCGCGTCCTGGGGAGCCTCTATCGAGAGCTTACGCCCGTCCGCCATCTCCAGCGTGGCAAAGACCGCAATCTCCCCATCAGGGGCTGCGCCACCAGTGGTTATGACTGGCCCCAGCGGAAGCGTGAGCGCATCCATCTCCACAACATGCGACGCAAGCTCAGGCGCTAGCGCGCCAGCCATGCCCAGCGTCGAGATGATGCTCGCGGTATCCAGCGCCAGCGACGCGATGCCATGCAATGGCAATGTATCCAGAAGCATCAGCGCCACATGCGCCGGAGAATGTCGCATGTGCGAATACACCGCCCGTTGCGACGATCACATCGAGCGGCCTTACACCCATGAGTCGTGAGCCAGGCGCCTGCAGCGCCAACCGCACCGCCTCACGCGCTAGCGCGTACTCGATCTCGACTTCTTGGGGAGTCGCCGGAATGGATTGGGGACGCAGCATGCGTGAGAGGATATACTCCCGCAAGACCATTTTCATCCAGCTCAAACGGCAGCCAGCGCAACACCGATGACACGCCAGCCGCCCGCAGCAAGCGCCCCGCGCCTGCGCCCACCCCCATTGATGGCTGGGCCCCTGGCACAAATTCGCCCTGTGCTGTCGCGGCCGTCACCAGAGTCGAGCTAGCCCCAACATCCACAATCGCGACGTTCATGCCGTACCGCTGCGCCAGAAATCGCGCGACCCCACCCAACGAGGTTATCGTCGCCATAGGTGGCGCGGACGCCGTCCGGCGCAGGCGCTCATACCCTGGAACTGCTCGTAGCACCGCTCTCTCGTACAGTGCGCCAACGCTGCGATTGAGTGGCGTCAAAGACGAAGGGGAGAGTGTTTGCGCGGCATGAAATATCGGAGCGCTCTCACGCAATACCGCTTGGAGATGCGCCGCGTCATCTGGAGCGCCGCTAAAAATGACCGGCAACGCCGCTAATGGGTGGGAATTCTTCTGTACCAGCGATCCCGCAGGCGTCATACGAAGCGCATCAGCCAGCGCGATACCGTCTGCGCAGCGCTGTCGAGCGCGGCGCGGCCTCGGCTCGCGTCGTGTGACGCACCAATGATCAGCAATCGCGTGTGGCGCCGCCGCCTGCGCGTCAGCTATCGCTTGAAGCGTCTCATCGTCGTAGGGAGGCGCCCCAAGGACTGGTAGCTGCTCGACCTGTGTGAATAGCCCAGCGAGCGCGCGATAGAGCAGCGCAGCCAATGTATCGCGACCGGGCCCAGTGCTGAAGAGACGCAACGGTCCACCAACGCTGGTCACCAACGCGACCGCGTCAACGCCTGAGCCATCCGGCTGTTCCGGCGTAAGAATCTGACCATCACGTTGCAGTGTACGCCCAACAATGCGCTCTACCGCGCCGACTGCGTCTATCACGCCCAGCATCACATCCGCCTGGGGAGCGGACGTGGTAGTCGGGCGCGCGGCGCGCGCGAGGAGACGGCTTTGATTATCCGCCAGTCCCGAGAAGCGCGACTGTCGTGAATGCCGAGCCGCAATCTATGAGCAATAGTGACCGGGTTGCTGACCGCCGACCACCGTTCTCCTCTGGACGGGAAGTCGCTCGCATCATGTCAGCCACTGGCGCCGTCACCCATTTCTCTCACCAGACACTCCAGGGGCGCGCTTGCCGCGCCAGCGCTCATTCTCCACGGCGGAAGAAACCCCGCCAGCCCTTGCGCTTGCGCTCATGACCGTCATCGGCGTCATCGTAGCCACCGGTCGCTCCATCAATTGGCATAATCGGCATAATCAGCGTTCGCGTAAGGATCACGCGACTCTCGCGCGTCGAATGCTCTCCGCGAGCTCCCATACGAGTTCGCGCTGGCTCCATAATCTGGGGAGGGTGACGCTCGCTGCTCCCAGCCAGCGTCTTCGCGCGCGTGACGTCCAGCGTATGGGTCGGGATCGCGAGAAGCGAGTCACCCCACTCATCACGCGCATCTCGCCTGGGCTCCACGTCGTACTCGCGCTCCCATCCAGCGTTATCTCGCTCATCAAGCCACCGCGCTGATTATCCCAGGCGTCGGTCCCGTCATCCCACCCTTGCTCGTCACCCCAGCCGTCCGAGATCACGACCTCCGCTCGACGAGGCGGAGCATCCTCGGCGTATTCCATGCGCCCTGTCCCTGGCCGAACTTGCGCCGTACTCAGGTCCCCGCCGCAACCATGGAGGCATCTCGTCGGGCGCGAGTGGCGCGCCTCGTGTCACGCCTCGCCCGCCGCGATGCCTCGGTGCCCCAAGCATCCTCTGAAGCCACAGGCTGATCGCCATCATCCCAACCATCTGATGCATTCCAATCCCGCTCTCCGCCCGAGTCGATATCACTAGCAAGCGGTTCATCATCCCATTTGGGAGCGTTCGGTGTACGCATGGTTGGCGCCGCGTCAACAGCGCCCCTAATGGATGTCCGGCGCGGCCTGCGGTGACGCCTCGATATGCCGATTCGTCACTCCACTGATACTGCGAATACGGACTATGCGCGGCGTCTTGTCCAGCGCTCCCCAACGCCCCACCAGCGCTCGCCTGCGCTTGTAGCCAATCTGGCAGCGCGAGGTCCTCAGACACGGGCGGGCAGCTACGCGATAGCCCTGCGCTTGCGTCTGCCAGGGGTTCATTTCGCTCGATGCGGGAACTTGGGGGGCTAATCGTTGAGCGGCGGAACGCCAGAGGGCGGGGCGCCGGCGGGCGGGGCACCTTGCTGCCCACGTCCAGACGCCGCATCAGGGAATGCGGGCGTCACCCACGCGGGGAGTGGCTCTTCAGTGGCGGAGGCGCCTAACCAACCAGCCACTGTTGGGCGCGGGCGCTCTTCTGGTTGCTGGCGTAGCCACTCTGGCAGCGCTTTCTCGTCCACAAGTGACCGGGCCTGCATACCAAGTGACTGGCCTTGCGGCTGGCCTTGTGATGCGGCTCCAGCCAGCCATGGTGGCAGAGCAGTCTGGTCTACCAGGCCGCGTGCGCCCATACCTGGATCTGTTGTGGAGCAGCCGCATACATCCCCGCTTGCTCAACTGGCGGAAACGCGCTAGGTGGGATGTATCCGGGCTGTGCGGACACAGGTTGAGGTGGAACAGGAGACTGCTGATACGCGCCCTGCGCGTAAGGCGCATAGCCTGGTTGAGCGGGCTGCGCGCCATTTTGATACTCTGGATACGGCAGGAGTAGGTGGATATCCGTGAGCGGCAGGTGGCGGCCCGTTCCGCTACTGATCATAAGGCGCCTGGAAGCGCCGGAGGCGCTTGGGGGAAGGGACTTGCGGGCCCGACCCCACCCAGCGGGTGGATTTCCTTGTGGAAATCGGGGCAGGCTGGATTTACGGATCCAGCGCCAAATGGCCCTACGACCGGCTGTCGCACTGTCTGCATTGACTCTAGCGGGGCTCCCTGCCAAACGCCTGGAGGAGGCGCGCCCCATCCCGGCTCGGCGGGGGTACGGGAGCGGCTGGCGGATGACTGCGGAGCTCGCTGCGTTGAAGCCGTCGGCCATCCACCGGCTGACGCAGCCTCTGGCCCCTGACGCATCCAATCTGGCAAATTATCGTCGTTGATGAGGTCACCCACCGAAAATTGTGGCGACTGCGCTGGCTGCGGCGATTGCCACGATGCCAGCGTCCACTCCGCCGAATCCTTGTCCAAAGCCACCCGCCGCCCCAATCGGCGACTGACCCCATCGCGAATCGGCGACCGGCGCGCCACAGCGCGGACACATGATCGCTTGTAGTGGGATATTGTCCCCGCAGCGCTGGCACTTGCTCACTGACGTCCCCCTCTTCGCCCGTGCGTCAGGCGCATGCCCGGCATTCGGCAGCGCCTTACGGCTCCTCAAGGCCAGCGTTCACTAGGCGCCGTCGGATGAAACCGCGATTAATTCCCAGGAATCCCCTACAGCGGTGAAGTCTTGGAAAGTGTATCACTCCGCTCCAGTCGCGACAACACGCTCGCCCAATTGGCTCCAGGCGGACTCTGTCCAGCGTCGCCACGCGCGTCTCACCGAGTCGCGGCTGAGATGTTCCGAACCTGTTTGCTCAATTGCGCCAATATACCGGCAGCCTGCCCTTTACACCGCCCGCGCTGTTTGCTACGATGCGTCAGCAGTGCAGTAAGCGCCAGCCATACGCGCGATCTCAGAACCCAGAACGTAAGCCACTCACCATCTCCGACACCGTGAAGAATTGGCGGCGCTGACGGCAAGAAATGAGGGCGACCATGGCGACAAAACGACGTCAGGCGACTCAGCAAGTGTCTCCAGTGACGACGGAACAACCCGAATCGACGCCCCGGCGCAGAGGTCCACGCGCTGGAACTGAAAATGCCAGGCGTGGAGGCATGGCGGTGCGAGAAAAATACGGCCATGACTTCTTCGCGAAAATCGGCTCGATGGGCGGGAAGAAAGTACGTGAGCGGCGCGGCCCGGAATTCTACGCCGACATCGGTCGATTAGGTGGCCAGCGAACACGCGAGACGCTCGGCGTTGAGCATTACGAGCGTATTGGGCGCATGGGTGGCCTTCGTCAGCGCAAGCGTGAGCGACAGGCTGATACAACCTAACGTCACTCAGCGCTAGTCCGCAACGGGCTGTCCCGCTCCGCGCACTATACGCTGGCTATACGCGCTCGAAGGCGCGTCCATGATGGAGTCGCGCCTTCACCTGATCCACGATGAGCGCTATTACACGCTCACGGGCTGTCCAGCGCGAAGATACCCGCGCTGGGTCGAGTCGTTGCGCCCGCACCACAGCCCGTAACTCCTGTAGCTCCAGGCCATCCAACGCGCGACGCAAGGCAACCTCTTCCCCTGCGACCTCCATAGAGCGAACGGATCCAGCGACTCCGACTGTGACATCCCCTGACCCACCGCTCACACGACCTCGCGTCTGTCGCGCCACGCGTTTTCCGTCGCAGCGCGCCCGGCGCCAACCAGCGAGAGTAATCCACTTTCCTCAAAACACGCCACCAGGGACGCGGCGAGCTGGGGATCGCGCTCAGCGCGCGTCGACAGTGCCCGGAGAAATGTCGCGACTCGCGCCACCTCGACGGCTGCCCCTTCGCCTTCAGCGTGAGACATGTGTCAGAAACTCCCTCGTCAGCGCGCTCAACTCCTCATACGGCCCACCTGCGCCATATTTCTGTTGTAGCGTATTGATCGGAACCATCACGTTCGCCGCCTCTGCGATGCGCGTAGACTCTGGAACAACCGTATCGAATACCAGTGGGAAGCGTCGCTCGATGAAATCCTCTCGCAGCCGCCGCGACATCTCATTGTGCAAGATGGTCGTCGCTCGCATCTTCGAAATGACAATCCCCATTGCGCGAACGTTGCGCCGAATCGCGCCTGAGAAGTGCGACACGCGGTCGAGAATCGGCGGGATGCCAAGCACCGATAGAATATCCGGTACCACGGGGATTAGATACGAATCTGAGATCGCCAGCCCGTTGAGCGTTACAATGCCCAGCGATGGCGGACAATCAATCAGCACATGGTCATAGTACGGCAGAAACTCGTTCAACGCTTCTCGCAGTGCGAATATCGGCCCTCGCTGATAGCTGTCGAAGTCAGTGACCTGCGTGAGCCGGTCCTGAATCTTGATCAGTTGCAAGCTAGACGGCAGCAAGTCCAGCCCGTGTACGCCGCCGCCCACATTTGACACATTGCGAACGATCGCCTCGTCAGCGTTGAATCGCTGTGTGCCTTTGACATGATCAAGAAAGAGTTGGTACAACGTACGCCCGCTCTCATCACGGACTTTCCAGTCATCCTCAGGGATGAGACAGACGGTTGCGTTGGTTTGGGGATCGAGGTCTATGACCAGTACCTTGCGATGATGCTCGACCGCGAGGAAATGCGCGAGAGATAGCGTAAGTGTCGTCTTGCCGACGCCACCCTTCAGATTGATGAGACTCGTTACCGTAGGCATGCCTCGATGACCCTCCCCGCATCAGATCGGCGTCAAGTGACGCCGCGCGTCCGGTCATGGTCGCATCCCGCCGGAGCGCTCGCCTGGCGCTGAGCGCTAGCGTATGATACGCAGCCACAAGACACGAGGCAAGGGGCCTATTGTGGCTAGCTCTTCCCTTCACTCATCGTCGTCGTCAGGCCGCGAGGGCGGAGTGAGCAGTCGAGAGCGCACACGCAGCCGCTCATCAAACCAACGCAGGCGCGCGGAGGTATCCAGCCCAGCCAGTGGCGTCGTCAACGGGAGTTGAGGCGCCACACGCGTCAGCAGGTCCGCGTAGCGCTGGCTAGCCAGGAGGGTAAACGTAAGTGGCTGGCCTGAGCGCGCGAGCAGCGCATCCAGGCCGTGTCGTGACATCCGACGCCCAGCGCAGACGCTCCTCCGCGCTCAGCGCCTGCACGACCGCGCCGCCATCGCCCACGACCTGTTGCGGCGCAAGCAGACCGTGCGTGGCGCTCAGGATGTACCACTCCATCCCCGCGCGCTCGCAATAGTCCCGCGCGCGACAAAACAGCGGCGAGACGTCGAACTGATCGCGCGCCCGCAGAATGCCACCGCGTCGCGAGCGCGGAGCCGCCACCAACCCGATCTGCCGCGCCATTGCGCCTCCCCGGCAGAGCCCTCACTGCGCATTACGCCTCAGGTGTGCGCATAAGCGCTTCATATTTTCCCGTATACCAGCGCACCGTCGCCACGTATTCCGCATGGCTCCAGGTCAGAGGAGACACCGAGAGTGGCGCGCCGTTCAAGGGATCAATCTGCTCAGCCAGCACACCGCTCGGCAGCGCGTGCGCCTGGACCCACTCCAGCCAGCGGCTTCGCCTGGGTCAGATCATCGAGTGTCGCCGCTCGCGTGATGTGGTACTGCGCGAGCCAAAGCGCGCAGATGAACCAGGGATTGCCCGTCGCCTGACTGAGATCCTGTGTCACCTGATGATAATAGTCGTTCTCATATCGCGCGATGCCGCTCACCGGCGTATGCACGAGCAGGCGCTGCTCAAAGGCTTGCATCGTAGTGGTCATCTCATCACTCGTCGCGGGGAACATGCCCATCTTGAAGAGGCCCGCCACCGCCGAGTCCATCGTCATGTCGGGCATCAATCCGCCCGTCCGGCGTCACCTGAATCATACGCAGAAAACGTCTCTCACCCTCGTGCCAGAGATAAGCGCGCGTGGCCTTCTTGATCTCGCTGGCCGCTGACTCGTACTTCGCAGCGAGATCGCCCTCACCAAACAGCGTCGCGAAGTTCGACGCCGCCATCAGGCCGCCGTAGACCGCCGCGACCGTAAAGGCGTGAATACCGCGCCGCTCCTCCCACAAATCCCACGAAGGCGCTGGCAGCCCCGTGTGCGGCTCGCGATATTCCATCATAAAATCCGCCGCCGCGATCACCAGCGGGCGGTAATAGGGACGCACGAACTCCACCTGCTCGAAAAGCTGGAAGTGCTGCCAGAGCGCATAGACGACGAGCGCTGTCTCATCCTCCTGGATGGGGAGCTCCAGCTCACCGTCGGCGTTCATCCAGGGATGCCAGCTACTGCCCAGCGCGCCCGTCGGCGTGTATTTGTGCATGAGATACCCAGCCGGCGTGATCGCTTTGCGGCAAAAGTTGAAGAACGATGCGGTGATATCCCCATAGCCCGCGTGCGCCAGCGACGTGCAGACGATCGCTCCGTCGCGCGGCCACATGTAGGCGTAGGAATCCGCCGAGAACGTATAGACATCCGCGTCGGTCGCGGCGATAATCGCGCCATGCCGGTCCGTCTGCGCCCGCACCAGCAACAGGCTGCGCTTGTACAGGTCTAGGAGCGGCTGCGGACAGGTCAGTCTGCGCCAGTGGCTTCGTATTTACCCATGCCCGCCAGTACGCCTCTGTGCGCGAGATAAACCGCTCTGGCCCTCGCTCCCGGACCATCTCATCCAGTTTGCGCGCCGCCTGATACGTGCGCGCGATGCAGAGCCACTGGTAGCAGCGCCGCTCTTCGCCAGCGGGTACAGTACCGAGATAGAAGCCAGCGCAGCTATCCACCGAGCCCTGCGCAATGGGGTTGCCGCCCAGCTCGCCATCCTCTGCATCCCGCCAGGTGCCTTGCTGGCCATCGAATTCCTTCTTCCCCGTCGCCCAGTGGTAGACCCCCAGCTCCCCCTGGCGCTCGGCGGCGGCAGCTCCCGCCAGCTCACCGCCAACCACGCCATCCACGACAAAATAGCAGTGCCGTTTATAGGCGACCAGAATCTTGTGATCGGGCCGGTAGAAGGCCGTGTTCGAGCCTGGATTCTCCCAGAGATGCCAGTCATGGTGAAAGAACAGTCTGATCTCTCGAGGGTGATCGGCCAGATTGGTGACGCGCAAGCGGCGCAGCATGATATCACGGTCAAAATCCACCGTATCAGCGCACGAGATGCGCACGCCTAGTCCCTCATGGATCAACGTGACATCCGTCACCAACGTATCGGGCACATAGCGTAACTCGCGAGACCAGCCATCGGCGTCGAACCAGGCGAACTGGCCATCTACCCACACGCCTGTCCGGCTGCGATCACCCATCGTGTGATTTTGCTGGCCGATGTGCGGCCAGTAGATGTCGCGCACCGTATAGGCGCTGTCGAAGTTGACCAGTGTACGCCCATTCGCGATAGGGAGATCTCGCGGCATCTGTGCGCTCCTTACTGTCGCGGCCCGCGTGAAGCAGAGGCGTCGAGCGGCGGCGCCAATCAGCGCACCGCCGCTGTATTGATGTGGAGTATAGCACTCACCCGCGCAGCGACCAGCAAGCGCCACCGCTGAGTGATACAGTCATAGATGAGACATCCTGCGTCACATCATGCGCCCAGCCGGGCCTTTCTGAAACGAGGTAAACAACCGTGGAGCTGGCGCGCCTTCGATTGCGCGGCGCATACGCCATTGTCGCGGGAGCGCTGCTCTTGCTGGTCGCCCCGCTCTATCAGTCTCTCGCGCTGGGTCCAGCGTATACAGCGGCGATCACCCCCATCGCCCAGTCGCGCAACTTCACGCCCTACCTCACTTGGCTCATGGCAAACCTGGCTGCTGATCAGACCTCGCGCGTCGTTCAGACGCTCCCCTTTCTGCTGGCGCTTACCCTGCCCAGCGCGCTGAGCGCCTGGCTTTGGCCTGCTCAGCGCCACCCCCGCCTTGTAGCATTGATCTCCGGGTGGGTAGGATTCGGCGCGTTCGTCGTCGCCGGGCTGATCGGATTCATCGCCAGCGCACAGGCCGCCACCACCTTCCAACTCGCGGCAAGCGACACAGCCCGCGCCGCCGTCGCCTCCTCGTTCGCCCAGGAATACGCCCTGCAATCGCTGCTCTCGCGCGGAATCGGCGGCATCGCGCTGGCCATATTCCTTGCCCGGGTGAGTTTGCGCTTCGCTTCCTCCACCCGCCTGCCCCGCTGGGTGGCCTATCTTGGTGGCATGGTCGCCGCGCTCGAAGCCGCCAACGCAGTCTTCTTCCTTCTTAATCCTCTCAATGTCCAGGCGCCCACCGCCTCGCTCTCGCTCGCTGGACTAGCCGTATGGCTGCTGGTGACTGGCGTCGCCCTCTGGCAAGCCACCAGCAGCACAAGGATCGTGGAGCGCGACGCCCGACGAATACGACAGCACCTCATCGAGCGACAGTCAATCGCCCGACAGCGCGCCTTAATCGCCACTCCACGGCCTGGCATGAACAGGAAGAGCGCGCGCCACAATAATTGGAGCGCGCGCTCTTTACACCATCTTCAGGTGTGGAATGGCCAAGCGATCGCTAGCGGCCGCTCATGCCCTGCTGAAACCTTCGGGCGATCTCGTCCCAGTTGACGACACTCCACCACGCGCCCAGATACTCTGGGCGGCGGTTCTGGTACTTGAGATAGTAGGCATGCTCCCACACATCATTGCCCATCACGGGGAACATACCATCCATCACTGGGCTGTCCTGATTCGGAGTCGAAAGCGCCTGTAGCTTGCCCTGCTGGTCAATCACCAGCCACGTCCAGCCAGAGCCAAAGCGCTTCACACCGTTGTCATTGAACGTCGTCTTGAATTGCTCAAACGAGCCAAACGTCGAAGTGATGGCGTCCGCTAGCGTGCCAGTTGGCTCGCCGCCACCGTTGGGCTTCATGATCTGCCAGAACATGCTGTGATTCGAGTGGCCACCGCCATTGTTGCGCACGGCCATACGGACGTTCTCTGGCACTTCAGCGATGCGCCGCAAGACATCCTCGACCGTCATCCCATCGAACTGCGTCAGGCCCTGGAGCGCATTGTTGAGGTTCGTCACATACGCCGCATGGTGCTTGTCGTGGTGGAGCTGCATCGTCTGCGTGTCAATCGCGGGCTCCAGGGCGCTGTAGTCATACGGAAGTGGTGGAAGCTCGAACGCCATTGTTTGCCCTCTCCTTACATTCCCCAGACATGCCGCTACACGTGGGTGTCCAACCTCTTGCTTCACCGTTATCTTGACGCCACAACGCGCGGCCTGTCCGGCGTTCTCGCGGCGCCGGTAAGTGGGGTGATGGTGTGAAACTAACCAGCGCCAATAGCGCTGCGTTTCTAAGACCAGCGCGCGGCTCTCCGCATCCAATGAGGCGAGCGCCATACGCGCAACCGTGTCAGGTACACAATAGTCCGCCCACGCCAGGTATTGTCAAGGCGCGCGCTGTCAGCTCGCTCACCTCGCGCTGTCAGTCGTTCAGCCATCGCGAGCCGCTGTCATCTCGATCACGAGGACCGCGCCGCCGCGCGTTTGAATCATCTCCACGCAACCCGCCTGGATCTTCCGGCTGGCGTGGCCACTGCCCCGACGATCCCGCTGGCCGCGCATCGCGCACGCCATTCCCTTGACCCGCAGAAGACCGACTCTCTACACTTGGCGGCCACGCTGGCCCGGCATCCCTCGCGGGCGCCCGACGCTCGTCAATCTGCGGATTTCGCGAGTTGGCGCCAGCCGGACGCGGAATATCGCGCCGTCCCTCTGAAGCGCGCTCCATTGAGCCGGTAGAGAGCCGTCCTTCTGGACCCTCAGACACGAAGGATGGAACAGCAACCGGTTCTTCTCCATCCGAAGTTCTGTTCCCCGCGATCGCGGCTCCCTCAACACCAGCGCTCATGATTGCGTGACGCGTCTGCCGCGTGAGTTCTTCGAGCGCCACGAGATCCTCAATCAGCGCGTCATCAATCGCCTCGATCGCGTCTACTTCAGCAGGTGAAGTAGCCATGAGCGCGCGCAGCTCATCCAGGGCCGCGCCAAGCGCTGCCGCGGCGACGGCGCTCTCCCGCGCCATCCGTAGCGCTGTTGGCGCGTCGAGCGGCGCGCCAGGTTGTGACATTCCCGCCCAAATGTCACTCGCGACACGTTGCAAAGCCGCGCGCGGCCCCATCATAGCGCTCATCCGGGCGAATGCATCCCGCTGCCCTCGCGCCCATGCCGAAGCTGCCGCCTCACGCCGCTCGCCGCGTTCAACGATACGCAGCATGATCCGTTCGAGCGCCGCGAGCCCCTCGAGACCTTCCGACAGGGCCAGCTCCTTTGCATCCGTTGCTTTGCGCGCTTTGCCATAGAGCGCGAGTCCCAGCGCCGCCATTACCAGCGAGACCAGCGCGCCAGCGAGTGCGAGGATAACCGTGTACTCGAGAGGCCCAAACAGTATCTCTGTCGCGCTCTGACCAGTGGCTCCAGCCGTCGCTTGCGCGCGAAACATCACGTACCCCACCGCGGTTAGCGTCAATGCGCTCAGCAGCGGCCCCACCACGAGAATGAACGGCATGAGTGTGCGCTGCGAGTGACGTTGTGGAGCGCGTACGTGTGTCATCAGCGGCCTCCCATGGCCTCAAAATGGTAAAGTCCGAACATCCCGGCCCTATTGTACTGCCACCTACTCACGGCTACACAGGAACATGGACTATTGGCGACGCGCTGATCGTTATTTCCAGAAGATGAACACGCAGGAGTTCGACGCGCGCGAGCAAGCGGGAACGCGTATAATTACAAATGGCTTGCGCTCGGCGCCGAGCGCGGCTCTGATCGCACTGTCGCGAACGCTCAGTGATGAGCGCGCTTGAGGAGATCTACCAGCCATGCTGAAAGAAAGCATGCTCTATCTGGCCAAACAAGACACCATCCGCGAATTTACCCAGCGCAACACGATTGCGCGGCGGGTCGCGCGGCGCTTCGTCGCGGGAGAAACACTCGACGAGGCTATGCCGGTAACCCACGAACTAAACCAGCGCCGCATCAGCGTGTCCCTTGACCATCTGGGTGAGAACACAAGCGACGCCCGTGAGGCGGGAGCCGCCGCCCAAGACTACATCTCCATCATTGAACGTATCCAGAGCGAAGGCGCTGACGCGAACATCTCCGTCAAGCTCACTGCCTTGGGAATGGATATCAGCGAGACGCTGGCCCGCGAAAACCTGACACGCGTCCTCACCGCAGCCCAGCGTCACAACATCTTCGTCCGTGTGGATATGGAGGCCTCGGACTACACACAGCGAACCGTAGACCTGGTCATTGATCTCCACGCGACATTTGAGAACGTTGGAACCGTCATCCAGTCGGCGCTCTACCGTTCCCCTGAGGATGTTGAGCGTCTCATCGCCGCTGGCATTCGCGTGCGCCTGGTCAAAGGCGCCTACCTGGAGCCAGCGACCATCGCTCATCCGCGCAAAGCTGAAGTGGACAACGCATACGTTCAACTCATGCGCCAGTTGATCGAGCATGGCGTTTATCCCGCTATCGCGACACACGATGAGCGAATAATCGATGCCGCGATCCGCTTTGCGACGGAGCGAGACATTCCCCGCGCGCGGTATGAGTTCCAGATGCTCTACGGCATCCGGCGCGACCTCCAGGAGCGTCTCGCGGCTACGGGGTACAATGTCCGCGTCTACGTGCCCTACGGCTCGCAGTGGTATCCCTATCTCACCCGGCGCATGGCGGAGCGCCCAGCGAATCTCATATTCATTGTGAGCAATACCTTCCGTGGCTAACGCCGCCGCGTGAAGCCGTCACTGGAGGCGCGCAACGATGCCGGATGAAAGCCTTCAGGCCATGGCCGCTAGCGACCTGACAGGCAAGGTCGCGCTCATTACCGGAGCCAGTCGCGGCATCGGGCGCGCGACCGCCCTGCGCTTCGCCCAGGCAGGAGCAGCGGTGGCGCTTGCCGCGCGCGATACTGCCGCGTTGGATCGTGCGGTAGCCGAGATACAGGCTTCCGGCGGCGTCGCGCTCGCCTGCCCCTGCGATGTCGCGGACGAAGAAAGTGTCATCGCGCTCTTTCACCGTGTGGCTGGCGCGCTCGGCCCGGTGGATATCCTCGTCAACAGCGCGGGCGCCGTCGCACAGGCCCGCTTCGAGGACCTCGACGCCGCGACCTGGGATCATGTGCTGGGCGTCAACCTCCGTGGCGTATTCCTCTGCAGCCGCGAGGCGTTTCGCGCGATGATCCCGCGCGGCGGCGGCGTGATCGTCAACCTCTCCTCGCTCTCGGGCGTCAAAGGTGTCGAGAAGTTTCCCGGCCTCAGCGCCTATAACGTCTCCAAATATGGCGTCGCGGGTCTCACCGAAATCCTGGCGGTTGAGGGAAGGCAGCACCACATCCGCGTCGTAGCGGTCAGCCCCGGCGCGGTAGACACCGAGATGCTCCGCGCAGCCGCGCCACACCTGAAGCCGGACATGTCGCCCGACGAGCTTGCGCGCATCCTGCTCTTCCTCGTTGGCCCAGACGCTCGCCCACTATCCGGATCAAATATCGAGATCTTCTCCAACGGGTAACTCCGGTCGCGCGCTACGAGACTTCACACAAACAAGGAGGATGCGATGACCCAGTCAGGCGACCATGTAACGCGCCGCGAGCTCCTGCGCCGAAGCGGGCGGCTCGGCGCGGCCGCGCTCGCCGCAGGCCCCGTCGCTTCCTTCCTCGCCGCGTGCGACGCGGCTCGCGCCAGTGTACCGAAGAGCGCGCCAACTGCGACCGCCACGCCTGACCCAACCGCTACGCCCGATACACGCCCCGTCACCATCGCCATCACCGGCGATGTCATGCTGGGCCGCAGCGTGAACCAGCGCATACTTCAGACCAGCGACCGCTTCCCATTCAATGGCGTCGCGGACGCGCTCAACGGCTTCGACCTGACCGTCGGCAACCTGGAGTGTGTCGTCTCGCGCCTCGGAAGCCCCCAGCCCAAGCAATACACCTTCGAGGCTGACCCTCTTGGATTCTCCCGGCTGACCTCAGCGGGCTACTCGATCATGTCACTCGCGAACAATCACAGCGGTGACTATGGCAAGAGCGCCTTCATGGACATGCTGAACCACCTGCCGCAGCATGGAATCACGCCGCTTGGCGGAGGCGCTAACCTGGCCGCCGCCCACCAACCCATCATTCGAACCATTCGCTCCACAACGATTGGCTTCCTGGCCTACTGTGAGATCGAGCCGTACAGCTTCGCCGCCACCGACTCAACCCCCGGCCACGCCTGGCTCGACCCCGTTCGCATGACGGCTGACATCCACGCCCTGCGCCCCAAAGTGGATTTTCTGATCGTCTTCACCCACTGGGGCATCGAATACCACCCCCTTGAATCCGCTGAACAGGAAGCGATGGCACGCGTCGCGATTGACGCCGGCGCGGACTTCGTCGTTGGCGCGCACCCTCACGTCATCCAACCCTCATCGTCGTATCGCGGCAAGCCCATCGTGTTCAGCCTCGGTAACTTCGTCTTCGATGAGATGTGGTCCGAAGATGTGCGACGCGGCAATGTGCTCTCACTCACCGTGCAAGGCTCGAAACTGGTGAACTGGTCGCTCCGGCAGTCGCGCATCGGTGACTACGGCGCGCCATCGTGGGTGAGCTAACATGACGCCTCGTCGCCTGCGTGTCGCACTGCTCGCCCCACTCGTCTCGCCTATTCGCCAGCCGTATCTCGGCGGCGCGCAGGCGCTGCTACGCGATCTGGCGGTCACTTTGGCGAAGCGCGGCCACCGGGTCACACTTTACGCCGCCGCTGGCTCAGACCCCGCCACCCTCCCTGGTGTGCGCCTCATCCAACTTGAGGTCGAGGCTGATCAACTGCGCCCCGCCGATTTCTCCAGCGCGTCAGCACAGCCCATGCCTACCTCCGATTCCGCCATGGAAACCGCCTTCGCCTCCGCGTATGAGGCCATCGCCGCGCACGCCAGCGAGTACGACCTCATCCACGCCCATGCCTACGATCTACCGGCCTTTACCCTTGGCGCTTCGCAACCACTCCCCATCGCGCACACCTTACACATGCCTAATCTCCATGCCACTATCAGCGACGCGCTGGCTACGCTCGCCCCAACCGACATGCCGCGTGCGCCCTCTCAGCCATGGCTCGTCACGGTCTCCACGTGGTGCGCCGGGACTTACGCCGGAACATGCCGCATAGACGCGGTGATTCCCAACGGCGTAGACCTGGATGCGATTCCATTCGGCGCGCAACCCGCGGACCCGCCTTATCTCCTGTTCGCTGGCCGCATCGCGCCGGAGAAGGGCGCCGCCGACGCGATCGCCATCGCGCGCGCCGCAGGTTACCGGCTCATCATCGCTGGAGCGTCTACGATCAAGAGTACTTCAGCCAGCGCATCCAACCATGGCTGTCGCTAGAGCCAGACGCGATCCAGTTTCTCGGCCCGCTGCCCCATGAACGCGTTTGGTCACTCATGGCCGGAGCCTTGGCCGTTCTGGTCCCGTCCCAGTGGGAAGAGCCTTTTGGCCTTGCCGCCTGCGAGGCGCAAGCAGCCGGCGCGCCGGTCATCGCGTATGCGCGTGGAGGCCTGCGCGACATCGTCGCCGATGGAATGACAGGCGCCTTGATCGCTCCAGGCGATATTGCCGCAGCGGCGGCTCGCATTCCAGACGTGGCGCGCATAGACCGCCGCGCCTGCCGTGACCATGTGGCCGCGCATTTCACGCTCGACCGCATGGCGGCAAGCCACGAGCTGCTCTACCAACGCATGCTCCGCGCGTAGCGCAACCCAATCACCATACGCCCGGAAGTACTGCCACGGTCTGCCGTGCGACTTGCCATGCTATACTCCCCGTAACAACCAGGCTCAGGGAAGAGACATCGCGCAGTTCAACCCGTGTCGCTTCAGCGCGCGGATGTTTCAAGACGGAGATGGCACGAATGCGCAAGGGAGCGGATTCTTTTGGGCGACCCGCCGGTGGCCACGCCAGCCGTGGAGTGCGCCATTCAAGACGCCGCGACGCGGTGTGGCTCGTCACTGGCGCGACACCCAGCCTGGCGATGAACGCTCAGCAACATCACACGACAGGCGCGCTCGCCCTCAATGATGCGAACAGCGAATCAGAGCTTTTGCCGGTAGCTCGCCGCTGCGCGCTGATCGTTGAACGCGATCCAGCGCTTGCCCATGCGCTCACGCACGCCCTTCAGACAAGATTCGAGCCAGCATGGTCGGTTCGCTACATGAGCGACAACCGCCCGCTAGCCTCCACGCCCCGCGCTGGAACCGCAGAAATCATCGTGATTGACGCCAGCGCTCCCGACTCTGGCGCTATCGAGAGCTATCAACGCCTACGAGCGTTCCCCAGCCTTCATGACACGCAGGCGATCTTCGTGACTGCGGGCGCATCCTCATACCAACTCAGCCAGCATGGTATAAGCGCGGGTGTTGTCCTGCGCGAACCGCATCATCTCGATGACATCGTCGCCCTCGTCGCTGAGGCCCTCTCGGACGACTAGGCCGTCGCTCACGCGGCATTTGGCAGGCGCGCGGCGCTTGACACCGCGGCGCGCCAGGGCGTAAACTAACGTGGCGCGCCGCCAATACATTGGCGGCGGAGCCCACGCCCCCATCGTCTAGCGGCCTAGGACATCACCCTTTCAAGGTGGAGATCACGGGTTCGAATCCCGTTGGGGGTACCAATACTCATTTTCTGCCCCCCCCGCATCATTCCCTCTCCATCATCGGGATGTTGAGTCCGCGCTCCCGCGCCGTCGCGATCGCCTTCGGATAGCCCGCATCCACATGGCGCATCACACCCGTGCCTGGATCGTTCGTCAGCACGCGTGACAGCTTCACAGCAGCCTCGTCCGTGCCATCCGCGACGATTACCACACCTGCATGCAGCGAGTAGCCGATACCCACGCCGCCGCCGTGGTGGAACGAGACCCACGACGCGCCGCTCGCCGTATTCAGCAGCGCGTTGAGCACCGGCCAGTCGCCGATCGCGTCCGAGCCATCGCGCATACTCTCGGTCTCACGGTAGGGCGAGGCGACCGAGCCCGAATCAAGGTGATCGCGACCAATCACAATTGGCGCTTTCACCTCACCACGTCGCACTAGCTCATTGAACGCCAGCCCCGCTTTGTCGCGCTCCTTATAGCCGAGCCAGCAGATACGCGCTGGCAGCCCCTGGAACTGAATGCGCTCTTGCGCCATCTTGATCCAGCGGGCCAGCGCGGCGTCCTCCGGGAAGAGGCGCAGAATCTCGTCGTCAGTGCGGCGGATGTCGTCGGGATCGCCCGACAGCGCCACCCAGCGGAACGGCCCCTTGCCCTCACAGAACAGTGGACGCACAAACGCTGGCACAAACCCAGGAAAGTGCAGCGCGTCCTCGACTCCGGCCCGCAGCGCCTGCCCGCGCAGGTTGTTGCCATAATCGAAGACCACGGCGCCCATCTCATCGAAGTCGAGCATTGCGCGCACATGCTCAGCCATCGAGGCTAGCGACCGCCGCTCATACTCCGCTGGGTCCTCGCGGCGCAGCGCATCCGCCTGCTCCAACGTCAGCCCGGCAGGCACATAGCCATTCAGCGCGTCGTGCGCCGAGGTTTGGTCCGTCACCAGGTCCATCGCCGCGCCGCGCCGCACCAACTCCGGGAACACTTCCGCGGCGTTGCCCACCAGGCCGATGCTCCGCGCCTCACCCGCTGCCTTGTAGGCCTCAGCCCGGCGCATCGCTTCGTCCAGGTCGGTGACCATCTCATCCAGATAGCCTGTATCGAGACGCCGCTGAATCCGGTGTGGGTCAATCTCAACGCAGAGCGCCACACCCTCGTTCATCGTGATCGCCAGCGGCTGCGCGCCGCCCATGCCACCCAGGCCAGCGGTCAGCGTCAGCGTCCCCTTGAGCGTGCCGCCAAACCGCTGCCGCGCCGCCTCCGCGAAGGTCTCATACGTGCCCTGCACGATACCCTGCGAGCCGATGTAGATCCACGAGCCAGCGGTCATCTGGCCATACATCGTCAGTCCTTCGGCCTCCAGGCGGCGGAACTCGTCCCAGTTCGCCCAGTGCGGCACGAGGTTGCTGTTGGCGATCAGCACGCGCGGCGCGCCTGGATGTGTGTGAAATACACCTACTGGCTTGCCGGATTGCACCAGCAGCGTCTCATCGTCTTCCAGCTCGCGCAGCGTGCGCACGATGGCGTCGAAACATTCCCAGTTACGCGCCGCTTTCCCAGAGCCGCCGTAGACCACCAAATCATCGGGCCGCTCCGCCACCTCTGGATCGAGATTGTTCATGAGCATCCGCAGCGCGGCCTCTTGCTGCCAGCCCTTGCAGGAAATCTCAGTTCCTCGCGGCGCGCGTACCGGACGTGGGCCGCTAATCGCGCCAGTCTGTAGCTCGCTATCTGATGGCGTCATCGCGTGTAACTCTCTCCATCGAGCGCGGCGACTCACTACGCGGCGCCGCGTATGCTCAGCGCATGATAGCACGGCCTGCCCGCGATTGCCGCCGTTCAGCGCGCTTGACCCGCGGGCGGCGCGAATGCTATCATATATCCGAGTAGACAAGTCGGAATAAACGAGGAGGCCAGGGATGCTGCGAGTCTCAACACGCGGCGAGTATGGGGTGCGGCTGATGGTCTATCTGGCCCGCCACTATGGCGCCCGTCCCTGTTCACTAACCGAAGTCAGCCAATCAGAAGGGCTCGAGCTTCAGCAGCAGTATCTCGAACAACTCGTACGCGCGCTCCGCCAGCAAGGACTCGTCGAGTCAACACGCGGAGCGCACGGCGGCTACAAGCTCTCGCGTCCGCCCGAGGCGATGCGCATGAGCGAGATTCTGCGCGCGCTGGAAGGTCCAATCGCGCCGATGATCTGCGCCACTGAAGGCGAAATGGACACCATCTGCGACCGGCTTGATGGCTGCTCCACACACTTCCTTTGGGCAAAGGTGCGCGACGCCGTCACCCAGACGCTCGACTCTATCACACTCGCCGACCTGCTCCAAGAGGCGGACGCGGCAGGCGCCACATCTGGCGCCAGTATGCGACTTACCGCGCCTCAGCTCATCACCCTGTCGCCACCCATCACGCGCCGTAACGCGGCGAGCGGCGAGCCCGGCATGCGCCAGGCATGATTCGGCGCCAACACTGATGTTCGCGCGCTCGTAAGAGCGTCGCTATACGAAAATCTCGCGCGGCTTGTTCCGCGTGAGTGGAGGTCACTTTCGCGTTTATGGAGACTACATCCGCGCCTGCCACGACCGAGGCCCAGACCGCCGCCGCGCAACTCGTCATTCGTGATCTTCACGCGAGTGTCGAGGGCAAGGAGATCTTGCGTGGAGTCAACCTGACCATCACGCAGGGTGAGACACACGCGCTCATGGGCCCAAACGGGTCAGGTAAGAGCACGCTCGCCAACGTTATCATGGGGCACCCGAAGTATGTGGTGACTGGCGGCGAGATCCTCTTCCGGGGTTACAACATCCTCGAACTCTCGCCTGACAAGCGCGCGCGCATGGGCCTGTTCCTGGCCTTCCAGTATCCGAGCAGCGTACCCGGCGTCACCGTCGCCAACTTCCTGCGCCGCGCCGTCGAGGCCAAGCGTGAGGGATTCGATCCCGCGAAGCCAGCCGACACCACCGGCTCCGCCACGAAGCGCAAGGGCATGCCGCCTGCCGAATTCCGCAAGCTCCTCACCGAGAAGATGAAGATCCTGAAGGTAGACCAAACCTTCATCAACCGTTACCTCAATGAAGGCTTCTCCGGCGGTGAGAAGAAGCGCGCCGAAATCCTGCAGATGGCGATGCTGGAGCCTCGCATGGCGATTCTCGATGAGACCGATTCCGGCCTCGACATTGACGCGCTGCGCATCGTCTCCGAAGGCGTCAACGCCCTGCGCGGGCCGAATCTCGGCGTGCTGATCATCACGCATTACCAGCGTATTCTGAACTACATCACACCTGATGTGGTGCATGTCATGCATCGCGGGCGTATTATCAAGACCGGTGGCTCCGACTTTGCCATGGAACTCGAGCAGAAGGGCTACGAATGGCTGATCGGTCCCGAGGCGAAGGAAGAAGACAGCGCGGAATAGCCCGGCTTTACCATCCATCAAAGAGGGTATGACGACAACGAGCCGGGGCCTGCGCCTCCGGCTCGTTGCCGTTCATCAATTGACGCGAGGCGCGAGCGCCGCCGCTGCGCCCGGAAAGAAGACAAAGCTATGCCAGATGTGACTGCGCCTCGGAACGCGATGGCGGTGGGCGACATCGCAGCGCTCGCCCCACGCTCCGATTTCCCAATCCTCACACGCCAGATCAACGGCAAACCGCTGGTCTTCCTGGATAGCGCCGCCTCCTCACAAAAGCCCTCCGCAGTTCTTGACGCGATGAACCAGTTCGCCACGACCTCCTACGCCAACATCCATCGCGGCGCCTACACCCTCAGCGAGGAAGCCACGCGCGCCTACGAGCGCGCGCGCAAGACTGTCGCGAAGTTCATCAACGCCCGCAGCGCACGCGAGGTGATCTTCACGCGCAACGCCACCGAGAGCATCAACCTCGTCGCCCGTACCTGGGTAGACGCGAACCTGCGGCCCGGCGATGTCATTCTCGCCACCGAGATGGAGCACCACAGCAACATCGTCCCCTGGCAGCTTGCTGCGGCGCGCGTTGGCGCGACCGTCGCCTACGTTCCTGTGACGGACGGCGGCGAGCTTGACATGACGGCCTATGAGCGCCTGCTCGAACAGCGCAAGCCACGCCTTGTCGCCGTCACCCAGATGTCCAACGTGCTAGGTACGCTCCCACCTGTGGCCGAGATCGTCGCCAAGGCGCATGCCGCCGGCGCGTTGGCGCTGGTGGATGGCGCGCAGAGCGTCCCGCACCTACAGGTAGATGTCCGCGCGCTAGACTGCGACTTCCTGGCGTTCAGCGGCCACAAGATGCTCGGTCCGAGTGGCATCGGCGTCCTCTGGGCGCGCGCGGAGATTCTCGAGGCGATGCCGCCATTCCTGGGCGGCGGCGACATGATCCGCGAAGTGACGCTCGAAGGCTCGACCTGGAACGATCTGCCCTGGAAGTTCGAGGCTGGCACGCCCGCTATCATCGAGGCGATAGGCCTTGGCGCGGCGGTCGCGTACCTCTCCGCGCTGGGAATGGAGCGCGTCCACTCGCATGAGCGCGCCCTCACCACCTACGCGATGGAGCGGCTGGCGGCGATTCCAGGCCTCACCATCTACGGCCCTCCAGCGGAGCGCCGTGGTGGTGTCGTATCATTCACCCTGGGCGATATCCATGCGCACGACCTCGCCACGCTACTCGACGGCGAAGGTGTCGCCATCCGCGCGGGCCATCACTGCGCTCAGCCGCTGATGGAGCGCTATCACATTCCCGCGACCGCGCGCGCCAGCTTCTACGTCTACACCACATCAGCGGAGATTAACGCTCTGGCGGAGGCGCTGGAGCGCGCGAGCGCGGTGTTCGCGCGCTAGTCTCTAGCGCGCTAGCCCACGAGTCTGGGCGCTGAAGCTCAGGTGAGGCACACAATCATATGGCAATGGAAGACATTTACAGACAGTACATCCTGGAGCACTACCGCGATCCGCGCAATCATGGCCATCTCGACCATCCCGACATCCACGCGGCTGATACCAACCCGCTCTGCGGCGACCGCATTGAGTTGGATCTCCAGGTAACGGACGGACGGGTCACCGAAGTCCGCTTCAGCGGACGCGGCTGCGCCATCAGTCAGGCGGCCGCTTCGATGCTGACTGAGCGCATCGAGGGAGCCACGCTCGACGAGTTGCGCGCGCTTCGACCCGCTGACATTCTGGAGATGCTGGGCGTCGAGATAGGCCCGGCGCGGCAGCGATGCGCGCTGCTCTCGCTGCGTGTGCTGCATCAGGGCATCGGCGGCACGTATACGGGCCGGTGGTCAGACGAAGACGATGACGAAGTAAACTAGCCCGCGAAAGTGGGGTGCGGGATGTTCGATGAAATCGCCTCCGCGTTACGTCGCGGCGAATCGCTCGCGCTACTGACTGTCGTGCGGGTCTCCGGCGCCGCCCCATGCCCGCCCGGCTCCAAGCTGCTCGTCCGTCAGGATGGCCGGCTGACCGGCTCCCTTGGCGGCACGGGGACGGACACCCGCGCCCGCGAGGACGCGCTACGCATTCTGCGGTCTGGCCAGGCCGAACTCGTGACCTACCACCTCGACCCCGATTCCGGCGAGAGCGTTGGCAGTTGCGGCGCCACGCTGGAGGTCTTCATCGAGCCCGCGCGGCCCGAGCCGCGCCTGCTCATCGCTGGCTCAGGATATGTCGCGCAAGCACTCGCGCGGCTGGCAGGGCCGCTTGGCTGGCGCGTCGCGATGGTAGACGACCGCTCCGAATTCACCCGTTCCGCTGACCTCCCGCCCAGCGTCGAGATCGCTGTCGCCGAGATCGCCCCCTGGCTCACCGAGCGCGACCCAGACCCCATGACAGTCATCGTCATCGTCACGCGCGGTCATCGCGCCGATGAGGAGGCCCTACGAGCCGCCCTCGCCACCAGTGCGGGCTACATCGGCATGATTGGCAGCCCATCCAAGGTCCGCGCCATCTTCCGCAAGCTGCTACGCGCGAACACACCACGCGATGAACTCGAGCGAGTCCACGCGCCGATCGGCCTCGATCTCGCCGCCGAGACACCAGACGAAATCGCGCTGAGTATCGCCGCCGAGCTACTTCAATGGCGGCGGGGTGGTACCGGCCAGCCGCTTCGTGAGACCGCTGGCGCGCTCGCCCAGGTCATCAGTGGCGCTGATAGCCAGGAAGCGCCCGAAGAGGCTCCCAACGAGGAAAGTCAGGCCGCCGCTGGGGAGGAATCCCCAGCGGAAGTCAGCGGTGTCCAGTGACTTGATCCCCGCGCCTCACTCAGGCAGTCGCCACTGCAAGATTTGGCTCAGGAGCGAAGCGGATTGCCGCTGCCCAGCCTCACCCAGGGTGATGCCCAGCTTCAGCGCTTGCCCTTCCAGGATCTTCAGTTCCTTGTCGACGCCGAGTTGGGAGCGATGAAACAGCCACTCGATCATCGCTATAGTGCTTCCTACCGCTACACCAACCACCCACGGCTCCAGCGAAAACGACAGACCAGGAACCAGCAACGCCTGCCCACCAGTAAACAATTGATCGGCGAGTAGGGCGCCGATTCCAAAGCTGATCGCACACAGCGTCGCCACCGGATACAGCACAAACGACGTATCACTGGTAGGCCGCTCTCCCGAAGGGATAGTCGCCAATCGCCAGCGAAACGCCTGCTCAATGTTCGGAATATCTTCCATGAACTGCTGGATGTAAAATTCCTTGATCACATAGGTCGTGATAATGCTATCCCGCAGCGATTGACGCAGGTGAATGAGCCGTACATAGAAGATGGCGCTGAGCAGTCCTCCCGCGATGAGTAGACCTACCGCCAGAGGTCGCCAGTCCGTATGTGTATTGATACTGATCTGATAGAGCGCGCCCAGGCCTGAGAGCATAGCTCCCATCAGTGTGAAATAAAAGTTGAAGATACGCTCACGGTTCTCGTAGACCTGATACGCCGAAAGCCCGGCATAGTCGAATTCTTTGAGCAGAATGTTCTCCATACGCAGCGAAGCATCCAGCCTGGGCCGGTCCGCCTGCTCAGGCCGCTCAGAGATAGGCAGCGGCGGCGCGGCGTGTCTGGGCGGCGGATTGACATTCTCTGGCGGAAGCATGCCTGCTCTCCTCGTTCCTCGTCGCCCGCGCACGGCGTCCGCGTGCGCCAGCGTCAGCCAGGGAAAACGTTCGTTTCCCTTCGCTCAAGTATAACGGATGAGTTACTCAGCGCTTCGCCCACGTTGACCAAGTGCCCGCTCTGGCTCTACCATATGCGTACCGCCCCTCAGGCTTCCGCGCCGGTCCTGACAGGCTAGTCCCCAGCCCACGCGAGGTGGAATCAGATAAATTGACGGCGCATGGCAAGACCAGCACAACTGGCTAACGAGGTTCTCATCATGACCTTCCTTCAGGGCGTGGCGCTGTTTTTCGCCGCGATCCTCGCTGGCGCTCTCAACTCCGTCGCGGGCGGAGGTAGCTTCATCTCCTTCCCCACACTGCTCTTCACAGGTGTCCCGTCGATTAACGCCAACGCCACGAATACTGCCGCGCTGGTGCCTGGCTCAATCGCCAGCATCCCTCCGTACCGCAAAGACCTCGCGCATGAGCGGCGGGAACTCATTCTCTTCAGCGTCATCAGCGCGATTGGAGGGATACTTGGCGCGATCATCCTCGCGAAAACACCGCCCTCCCTCTTCCAGAAGATGATCCCATACCTGCTGCTGATCGCTACTCTGATTTTCGCCGCCGGAAACAACCTTGCCGCCGCGATCCGGCGTCTACGGGGCAAACCGGCGCAGGCTCAGGGTAGCGGCAAAGACGCGGACGGCAAACCAGCGCAAGCACAGGGAAGCGCCATAGACGTGGCCGAAACCGTACAGGAGAAGGAAGGCATACCCCATACCTCGACCGGCGCGCTCATCGCTGTACTCGTCATTCAGTTCATCATCTCACTCTATGGCGGCTTCTTTGGTGGCGGAATCGGCATCATGATGCTGGCGGGCTTCGCCTTGCTCGGCATGACCAACATTCACGCGATGAACGCCCTTAAAGTCGTCCTCGCCAGCGTCATCAATGGAGTCGCGGTTATCACCTTCGCGCTACTCGGCCTCATTCTGTGGCCGCAGGCGATCCTGATGGCGGTGGGCGCGATCATTGGTGGCTGGGGTGGGGCCACTCTGGCGCATGTTGTTCCCGCACGCTCTGTTCGCTGGTTTGTCATCGCCGTCGGAATCGCGATGTCGATCTACTTCTTCTTCAAGAAATAGCGCCACTCCCCGCCTCAACGTGCGATACTGTTAGCCGCCGTGGTCCACCTATACCCGGCGGCGATGGTAGCCTACCAGCGAAGAGGCGTGACATCATGACATCTCCACAGAGTCCAGCGGACGCCACAGCATCCACCCGGAGCGACGCTTATCCCGTCGCCGAATGGCGGCTGCTCGTAGATGACGCGCCTCACGACGGCGCCTGGAATATGGCGCTCGACGAAGCCCTCATGACCCTTGTGGCGGAGGGCGTCGTCCCTGCCTGTGCTGCGGCTCTACCAGTGGAACCCTCCGTGTCTTTCGCTTGGCCGCCGCCAGCCGCTCGCGAGCGTGGATATTGAGCGACTACGCGGCGACGAATATGATGTCGTGCGACGCGAGACGGGTGGCTGGGCGATCCTGCATACCGACGAGCTGACCTACAGCGTCACCCTCTCACCCAATGACCCACGCGCTGACGGCCCAATCCTCGACGCCTACCGCAAGCTCAGTCAGGGGCTGGTGGAAGGGCTGACGCTGCTTGGGGTACATGCTGAGATGAAGCCAGCCTCGGCGAGCGGCACGCACAATCTCTCTGCGGCTTGCTTCGAAGTCCCCTCGGCCTACGAGATCACAGCCGGTGGTCGAAAGCTAATTGGCAGCGCACAGGCTCGCCCCAATGGGCGCGTGCTACAGCACGGCTCGCTGCCTCTGCGCGGCGACATTGCGCGCGTCACCCGCTACCTCGTCATTCGCCGACGAGGCCGAGCGTGACAAGCTGGCCGCCCAACTCCGAGCGCACGCCACCACCCTGAGCGAAGCCGCTGGACGCGACATCTCCTTCGCCGAAGCCGCTGAGGCCATGCAGCCAGGGCTTCAGCCGGGCGTTGAGTATCTCGCTCCAGCCGGACGCGCTCACCACACGTGAGCGCGAGCTAGCCAGCGAAATCGCCGCCGCCAAGCGCCAGGAGGTATAGCCGGTGAGCAATGAAACCGACAATCGAGACGCGCTAGAAGTGGCGCTCGCAAACGCGCCTGCTCGCCGAAGCGGAGGCGTTCGCCCGTGCAGTGCTCGCGCATGATAGCTCTGGCCACGACTGGAGCCACATCGAGCGTGTTCAACGCCTCGCGGGCGCCATCGCCAGCGAGGAAGGCGCCGACGTATTCATCTGCGAGCTTGCCGCCCTACTGCACGACATCGCCGATGACAAAATCGCTGGCGATGAGGTCACTGGCCAGGCGCGCGTGCGTCACTGGCTGGACACGCACGGACGCGAGCAGCGAAACCACCGCGCGCGTCATGGATATCATCGCCACTATGTCCTTCGCTGGTGGAGAGCGCCCGCCCATGACCACACTCGAAGGCAAGGTCGTCCAGGACGCCGACCGCCTCGACGCCATCGGCGCCATCGGTATAGCTCGCGCCTTCGCCTACGGAGCGACACGCGGGCGGATCATGCACGATCCCAGCATCCCGCCACGCGAGCGCATGTCGCGCGAAGACTACCGCTCGCAGCCAGCGCCCACCATCAACCACTTCTATGAGAAGCTTTTGCTGCTCAAAGATCGTCTGAATACAGCGCACGCGCGCAACCTCGCCGAAGAGCGACACCGCTTCATGCTCACGTTCTCGACCAGTTCTTCGCGGAATGGGACGGGCGCACATAGCGCCAGACGCTCCGTCGATACGCCTGGCTACGCCAGGGAGGATGGTTTTCCGTGCCAAACAACAAGCATACGCCGACGACGATTGTCGCGTTGAGCGCCGAGCCGCTGGATGTGCCACTGCTGGAGCCATTCGCCATCGCCACCGGCCGTATCACCGCCGCGCGCAACGTGCTGGTGCGCGTGCGGCTTTCCAACGGCGTCGAGGGCCTGGGCGAGGCCGCGCCATTTCCGCCCAGCGGCGGCGAGACCCAGGAGACGACGCTGGCAGCCATCGGTGGCATGCTGCCCGTTGTCGAGGGCTACGACGTCGCGCAGTGGCGCACGGTCGCCCGCCGACTGACCGCCAACTTCGAGCATCAGGCCTGCGCCCGCGCGGCGGTCGAGGCGGCTATGCTCGATGCGCTCACCCGCTCCTGGGGCATGCCACTCTACAAATACCTCGGCGGCGCGATGAGTGAAGTCGAGACTGACATCACTATCCCGATCGAATCGCCAGAGCATATGCGCGACCTGGCGCGACGCTACGCGGAGCGGGGCGCCACGACGCTCAAGATCAAGGTGGGCGTGGATGTCGATGACGACCTGGACCGCGTGCTGGCCGTGGTCGAGGGCGCGCCCGACTGCGACATCATGCTCGATGGCAACCAGGGCTACACCCCAACCGAGGCGCTCGACCTGCTGCGCTCACTCGCGCAGGAGGATGTCACGCCGGTCTTGTTCGAGCAACCCACCCACCGCCACGACCTCGATGGCCTGAAATACGTTACCGACCGCGCCGGCAGTGCCTATCGCGGCGGATGAGGCGGTCCACTCCGCGGCGGACGCCATGCGTATCGCGCGGATGGGCGCCGCCAATGTCATCAACATCAAACTGATGAAGTCTGGCTTCTCTGAGTCGCTGGACATCGCCGCCGTCTGCCGCGCCGCGCATATCGAGTTGATGGTGGGCGCGATGATGGAGTCGCGCCTCGGCATCATGGCGTCCGCCAGCTTGGTCGCTGGCCTGGGCGGCTTCCGCTACGTTGATCTCGACACCCCCATGCTCCTCTCCTCTGACCCATTCGTTGGCGGCTATATCCAGCAGGGAATGGTCTACGCCCTCGACCCGAGTCGCGCCCGGCATGGGCGTCACGCTGGCGGAGCTCTCCGATGACGAGGAGGAAGAGGATGAAGAAGCGGAAGGCCCCAGTGAAGAGGAAGAGGGTGGCGAGATGTAGGCCGCCCCTATCGTGGCGCTGGCGCTCTCCCAATCAACGCCTTATAGATCGTGTCTAGCTCATCATACGTGTATTCATGCCCCACTGGTTCGAGGCCAAGCCAGGTGGGATCCTTGAACGGCTGATAGATTGCGATCGCTGGAGTTCCTACTATTTCCACGCGCATGCGCGGGTCCGCGACGACCAGCACCGGCTGAACCCGCACATCCCGCAGCCCTGCCAGCGCTAGCGTCCCCTTCACGCGGTCGGCGGCATAGCGCGCCTGCTCGATCGGATTCTTCCGTCCGCGCTCCCAGGCCGAACGGTCGCGAGGGAGAAACAGCCATTCCTCGCCATCACAGCGAAACACCCCTCGCCAGGCTTTCACCTCGAAGACCGTCACCCCATGCGGGCCCATCAGCACCCCATCGATATCTCCGCCTGTCCGGAAAGGGGATGGTGGCGTATAATTGCGCAGCAGCAGATAGCGATTGTCGAGCCGCTGTCCCAGGAACCAGATCAACGCTTGCTCGCCTTGCAAACCACGTCGGTATAGTTCCGCTTCCTGAGCCGCCTCTTGCGCCGCCACCACGCTAGCCGCTTGTAGCCGGACGCGGTCACGCGCCGGGCCGCCTGTCAAGCGCCACCAGATGCCGCGCCACAATCCCCGCGGCGCCTGCGGGCGTTGCTGCGCAGCTTGCATCGCATGCTGGGCCGCCCACTCGTTTGCCGCCACGCGCTCATAGAGGTAGTTCGAGCAATCTACAACCCACATCCGCGTCTGCCACCTTGCCCACCCAGCCGCCCGGCGCATCTCCCCACCAGCAAGGAGGCGCCCCGGACACCGCTCGCTCCTCGCCTGATTCCAGTATAGCCGAGCGGCGTATATCCAAGGCGCCCTACGTGACCACTGGGCGGCGCCAGCGCGATGCCCCCTGCCATCAGCCTGCGCGGAAAAGCCTCAATCAGCGACGTACAAGCGCATATCGGTGAGTGTTGTTACGCCATGTCCGCTAATTGCGATGATGTCAGGCAGCGCGGCTTCGATTTTCTCGGAGCGATCAACAATCTCGATCACGATTGGCAAGTCATCGCTCAACTCTACCCAACTTGCCGTCCTGACGCCTCCATGCGCGCTCCAGCCCTCAACCGCCCGCGTAACGGTGACTCCCGCCAGACCGTCGCGCCGCACAATTTCCATGATCGCCTCAACCACCGGCTTGCGCCCCACGCGCACGCGCTCGTGCGTCAGAACACGCACCGAAAGCCCTTGAACCCAGGCCATATCGCGCCTCCTCGACGCCTAAATAGCGCCAACGCTCGACCTCCAGGCCTATCCGAAACTTATCGCGTCGCTCGCGCCACTCCCCCTAAATCAACCATAGCAGAACACGCTCACACGCGCATCACGTTGCGTTGATTCAGCGCAGTTCTGGCCAGCCACGCGGGATCGCGCCGAGCGCACCCAGAACGCGCTCAGCCGACATGCGCGCCCTCCTGACGTAATCTCGCCCAATTCCCGCTGGCGCCAGGAGCCGCACGACATGTTCCGGCGCTAGCGCGTCAGATGGTGAGCCGCTTGCTGAGAGCGCCTGAGAGACGGGCGGCGGCAAAGCGCGCGCTACACGCGACACCACATAGACCGCCACGACTTCGTGCGTTCGCAATCCCGATTCCGTCGCGATCCGCTCTTCGAGTTCGAGCCGCTGCCGCCAACTCTCAAATAGCGACCCCAGCTCTCCCCGCTCGGGTGGCGTGTCCGCCTCCCAGATCACCTCATACCGCTCCCGCGTTAACACCCGTTCGACCAGCGCACGCGACGATGCAATGTGGCGCAAGAATCGCAACGCGCTGTGATCTGTCTCGTCGAAAAATCTGTCATCCAGCAGGCCGTCACGCGTCGCCAGGTCGAGCGCCTTGCGCAGCATGCCACGCGCCGCCACATTCCCGTTGTCCGACTGGAGAAATTGGAAGACCGCCGCGCGATCAACTTGCCAGGCCAGCGCCTCATCCCGCAGATCGTCCGCCAGCGCAACGCGCGCAGCCCCATCACCATCAGCGATCGTGCGCAGCCCGCGCGCCAGGGCCCGACCATCATAGCCCGGTTCCCGTAGCCCTGACGCCATCGCAAACCGCGCGACATGATCGAGATTATCAAAGTCGAGCAACCCATTCAGCAATGCGCCTCGCCCGTCGCGCCCCTCGCCCGTGATCAGCCCACACACCTCATCCAGATCGAGCCAGGACAGCAATCGCGCCGTCTGCCCCTGCGACCGCATGACCGCCTCGCGCAGCAACGTCGCCGAGCGTTGCTCATGGTCCATTCCCATTCGCTCGATCATCAGCGGCTCGGACAAATGCGAGAACGGACCGTGACCGAGATCGTGCGCCAGCGCCGCGGCTTGCAGCGCGCGATCTCGGGGCCGCGCCTGCCGCGTCAGATAGTAGACGCCGAGGCTATGCGTGAGTCGCGACGGGAACGGCCCACCGAACAGCAGCTCGCCAGGGACATCTGAGAGCGACACGCCATCCAGCCGGCGAAAAGGCGGCAACTCTAGTAATGACTGCGCCCATCGTGACACGGGAATCGCCCCATAGAGGTCATCCTCGACCACCCGATGAGCGCGCGCCACAAGTGAGTCCCGCGCCCCATCCGCTGTTTCATCGCTAGGCGCGTCATTTCGCTGATCTGTATCCTGGACGCTCGCATCCATAGCATCTGTCCATGCTGTGTCTCCGGCCAATATGACCGCCCCCTTCGCCGCAGCCCTTGCCCGCCTCGCCACACAGGCTCGCCCTGCACGATAGCAGAGCGTCCCCACTATCGGCAAGTACGCCCCGACAGCGTACACTACGCAGGCGGATATGTGGTTGTCGTGATGACATACGAAAGAGTGACGCAGGTGAACGAACCCGCTACCGCGGAACTTCCACGGCTCGAGATAGACGCTCAGGAACTTGGCAGCCTCGATCAGGCGCTGACGCGCGAGTGGCTCGTCACGAATGGCGCGGGTGGCTACGCTATGGGAACAATAGCTGGCGCCACAACACGTGTCTACCATGGCTATCTGATCGCTGCGCCGCGTGTACCACAGGAGCGAATCGCCCTGGTCACGCAACTGAACGAGACGGTCATGCTCGGCGCAGTCGCCACCTTGCCGCTTGGCGTCTGCGAACATCCCGGCGGAAACTTCGCGCCACAGGGCTTTCCCTACCTGAGCCATTTCGCGCTCGACGGGCTCATTCCACGCTTCACCTACCAACTCACGCCCAGTCAGGCACTCGAAAAAGTTGTCTGGATGGAGCGCGGCGCGAACATTACCTACGTGCGCTACCGCTATCTCGCTGACGGCGCGGATCAGGCGGCGCCGCCCATCCAACTCCTGATCGAGCCGTACTGCGTGTCGCGTGACCACCACGCCTCGCAGCACGGCTCCTCCGATTGGCGCTTCGAGGTAACGTCACTCGCCCTCCAGGTGGGGGCGGATCCCAACGCCTGCTCCGTCCGCGCGCGGCCAGAAGCGCTTCCTTGTCGCATCACCAGCGGCGCGGCGCGGTTTACGCCATCAGGGCAGTGGGTCTGGCAGGTAGAGCACCGCTCGGAGCGAGAGCGCGGTCTGGACGCCGATGAGGATGTCTACATCCCAGGAGCGTTCACCCTCACAATGGAACCTGGAGCTACCGCCAGCCTGGTTCTCAGCGCGAGCGACCAGCCGCCCATACTACCCGATGGAGCGGGCCCAGGCGGTCTGGATCACGAGACCATCGTCGAGGTGGCGCTCCAACGCGAGCGCGCCCGTGAGCGCAACCTCCTCGTGCGCGCGGGTAACCCCACAGATACCTTCATCCAGCGGCTGACACTGGCGTCCGACCAGTTCATCGTTGGTCGAAGGCCCGCGCCACTGCACATGCCCAGCGCGGGCCATGACCAGGACGTGACCATTATCGCGGGCTATCCCTGGTTCACTGACTGGGGACGCGATACTATGATCTCCCTTCCCGGCCTGACCCTCGCCACCGGCAGACACGCTGAGGCGCGTGGTCTGTTGCGTGGTTTCATCGCCTTCCTGAGCCAGGGCATGATCCCCAACCGCTTCCCAGACTGCGCAGACGCTCCTCCGGAATACAACACCGTAGATGCGACGCTCTGGCTGTTCCACGCGCTCGACCGGTATCGCGCGGTAACTGGCGACTGGCCCCTGCTCGCAGAGTTCTTCCCCGCGCTCGATAACGTCATAAACTGGCATGTGCGCGGCACGCGCTATGGCATCCAGGTAGACGCCGCCGACGGCCTGCTCCGCGCGGGCGCTGAGGGTGTCCAGCTTACCTGGATGGATGCCAAGGCGGATGACTGGGTCGTCACGCCTCGTCGCGGCAAACCTGTGGAAATCAGCGCTCTCTGGTATCACGCGCTCACCCTGATGAGCAGATGGGCGCGCCATCTACGTCATGCCTCCGGTGATATCGCCGTATACGATGCGCTCGCTGCGCAAACCAGAGCCAGCTTCGCCACCCGTTTCTGGTATCCAGCGGGGGGCTACTTCTACGATGTAGTGGATGTAGACGGCCAGCGCGACAAGACGGATTGCTCGCTGAGGCCGAATCAGGTCTTCGCCCTCGCTGTCGCGCCTGACCTCATCACCCCTGAGCAGGGACGATCAGCCCTCATGGCGATCGAGCGCACGCTGCTCATACCGCTCGGCTTGCGCACGCTGGCCCCCGATGATCCCGCGTTCCATGGTCACTACGGCGGCGACCGCCGCACCCGCGACGCCGCCTACCACCAGGGAACTGTCTGGCCCTGGCTCCTCGGAGCCTACGCCGACGCTCGCGCCCACTTTTTTCCTGAGGAGGATGCGCAGGCCACCCGAGCGACACTGCTCGCCCCACTCAAAGCCCATCTCCATGAAGCTGGCCTCGGCACAATCAGCGAGATCGCCAGTGGGGCGGAGCCTATTACCCCTGCCGGCTGCCCTGCCCAGGCGTGGAGCGTCGCTGAGGCGCTGCGACTGGCGCGTGAAAGGTGAGGCGCCAGCCGCGGTCACACACCTACGGCCCGACAATCGGTGGCTGCCCCGCGAATGGTGATCGCTCCGGCGCCACCGGGTGATCCTGGCCGTCATCTCCTCCACCGCCATGGCGCGCACGCAGGCTTAGCCATGTGGCGAGCCCCATCAGCGCCAGCGCGAACACGCCAATCACCAGCGGCGCTGGGAGGTTCTGATTCACGGCGATAATCGCTCCACGAATCGCCGCGACGCCCACAAACGCCGATCCTATCAGCGCAAGCAGTCGGTTGCGTAACCCCACGGCCAGGAGCGTCAACGCCAGCGCCTCCACCGCAAGCGTGAGCGCATACACCCACTGCCACGACACCGGCTCAGTAATGGATTGGGCAAGCGTCGGCAGTGTCAGGATCAGCGCTCCAGCTAGTGTGAATACTTGCGCCAACCACGCTGGAGGGTGTAGTCGCTTGTCAGCGGGGAGCAGCGCGCCAATGATGATCTGGGCGCTCCCCGGCGCGATGATCCACGCCTGCGGGTTGTCCGCCCCAAACCAACGGAGCTCCCAGGTCACGAACAGCGCCGCTGTCTCAATCGCCAGATACAACGCTGGCCGCCAGTCCGCACGTACTCCCTCGAAAACGAGCAATCCAGTAAGCGAAAGCAAGGCCACCGCCACCACCTGTGTCTGCGCTGCGCCCGTCGCGAACGCATCAGGGGCCAACGCTCCGCCAACGACCGCGCCCGCGCCAATGACCATCGCGACGGCCTGGCTCACGCGCCGGCCGGCTATACGTGGATCGCGCCAGCTAGGGCGCCCATCGGGCGAGCGTGCGAAGATCTCCAGCCACGCTCCAGATCGCTCCCGTAGCCACGGAATACGCGCCCATGCGAATCCTGACAGGCTCGCGATCCACGCCAGCGCAGCGAAGGTCAATTCGATCTGCCAGCTTCTGCCAATCCAGCGCCTGTCCCGCAGCGGGAACGGCCAGGGCAGCGAACGTAAATGCGACCACAATCACGTCCGGGCGTGACTCCAGCGCCGCAAGCAGCCAGGCCGCAAGCGCCAGCGTCACGAGCGCCACCGGCTCGAAGGTAGGTATCGCCTGGCTCTGCCAGCTTGACGCTACTGCCGCAACCATCGCCGCGCCATAGAGCGGTAGCGCCCAGCGCGCGCCACGCGTCCGTGACACCGCATATGCCGCCACCGCCAGCCCAAGCGCCAGTGGGAGCAGCGCTCGTCCATCCGGCTGCGCGACCGCCGCTTCCGCCGCATAGATCGCAGGAACGACCGCCGCCCACGAACGTTCTTCCAGCAGCGCGACCGCGAACGCGACTGCCGCGTAGAGCAGCAATACCGCTTCCAGGAGCCCCGCCTGCGCGGGGTAGGGAACCACGCGTGGCACGGTGAAGAGAGAACCCGCTACAGCCATCCCATAGAACACCAGCGCCCAGGGACGTCCAAGTCGTGCACGCGCCAGCGCGCCTACGCCAGCAAGCGCCAGAGTCAGCGCGACTGTGATCGCCAGTTTAACTTGCGAATCGAGCGCGAGCGCGCCGATTTCCCAGAACGCCAC
Organism: uncultured Chloroflexia bacterium; assembly: GCA_963809385.1. Classification (GTDB taxonomy): domain Bacteria; phylum Chloroflexota; class Ktedonobacteria; order Ktedonobacterales; family JADMIN01; genus JAKAIY01. The sequence goes on from CAWEJL010000005.1 coordinate 214,350, forward strand.
CAGCGCATAAGGAGTAGCGACCAACGTCAGCCAGGGCTGCCTCTCCTGCCACGCCACCAGCCAGGCGACAGACCAGAAACACCAGCGCAATCACCACCGCGCGATCTGGGCCGCCGTGAACGCCCGAGATGGTGTAGAGAACCGTTCCAAGCGACGCGAGCAACGCCGCTCCCTGCCACGCGACACCCTGACTCGGCCCGCGCCGCCAGCGCGCCAGCGCGCCAGCCCCAGCGAGACCCAGAGTAATCACTACCATTGGCCAGAGGTCACTGCTAGCAAGCAGACTCAGGCAGGCCAATCCCGCTGGCGCGATTTGCCAGAGCGCGCTCCGCTCACGCAGCGCCGCAATGGTCATCAGGCCCGCAACCACCAACGCGACCAGGCCGCCAGGACCGAGCGCGAACTGTGCCACCGCATCTGGTAACCCCGCAGGCGGCTGCGACAGGCGGAGAAACGCCGCCACGACGCCTAGAAGCGACACTACGTACACAGGGAGCGCATACGCCCGTCCCATCACACCATAGATCACCAGGGCAGCCAGCGCGATTGCGGGCGCTATCGCCGCAACGGCCAGCGCGTTAGGAGCCACTGAGACGAACACGACAGCGGCGATCGAACCGAAGAAAGCGGCGACAATACCATCCGGGAGAGGACGGCGCTCAATCCAGCCCACCACAAGCGCGAACACCGCGTACATCCCATGATCACAGCGGCGTACTGCCCGGAATGGCCAAAGAGCGTCAATGCCCCGATAATCCCACCTATCAGCGCGACAACCTGCGCGGCTATGCGCAAACGTCGCGGACGCGACCCCGCCGGAGCGACGAACCGCAGAGCGATTCCGACCGCGGCAAGAGCAACAACAAATCCAGCATATAGACTGGGCAGTTGGAGCGCTGCATTGGGAAGCGTATCATCCGCCGAATACAGAAGTGTGAGTGGTGTAATGGCGGCGAAAACGGGTAACGCGCCCGCCAGGGCGAACATGCCACCAACGATACCCCAGGCCACGACTCGTGACATCTGCCCGCTCAACGCGTACATCAGCCCCAGCGCTAACCCTGCCACGCAAGCCGTAATCAGCGGATAATTCGGCGTCGAATGCGGCAATCCATTAAGCGCAAGTATCACCATCGCGATCGTCAGGACGTGGATACCGGCCAACACGCCCGCCTGCCTGGAGAGTGGCGCGCGTATGACCAGCGTGATAACACCTTCAAGTAGCGCCATCGCGGCAAGTGTGTAGGCCAGAATACTCGCATCAGCGCCCAACGCAATTGCCAGTGAAGCGCTGGCGCTCGCGGCGAATGCCGCGACGAGCCATGCGACTACTGACAGAACTTCCCATTTCACTGGACGGCCCAGCGTGCGCAGCGTTTGGTACCAGACCAGGGAGAGCGCCGTCAACGCGCCTAATGTGATAGCCAGCGCCAGCTTCGGACCCGCATTCAAGGTAATGCCTGCGGGCGGAATGTACGCCACCATGGTCAATTCGCCGAAGAGCAGCGATATCGCGATCAGCGCGGACACGCACGACGCGCCAGCGCTGAGCCACATCGCTGGGGATGCCAACCATGCCACCGCGCCATCGGGACGCCGCGATCCCAGCCCGTGCGGGAGAAGCAGGGCGAGCGCGGCAAGCGTCATCGCGCTAAGCCACCAGCCATCTGGCGCTTGCGCCCATGCGGGTATAGCGATGACGGCTACCAGCGCGGCCGCCCAGCCAAGATAGGCGTAGGTCGCAAACCGTGTGCGCGCCGCGAGCGCCACATAAATGATAGCGGCGTACGCCGAGGCCAGACATACCATCCCCGCTTGCGAGAACCCTTGCGCCTGCAACTCGAACCGATAAACCGCCAGCGCCTCCAGTGGGGTCATCAACGCAAAGACGCCCAGATAAATCCTGCTCACCGTGCGCAACGTCGCGACGCGGCGCAGCCCCACGCCGAGAGCGCCAAAGACCAGATACACGAGGGTAACACCCGCGAGCTTGGCCAGATCGGGTAGCGCGCTCCACGCGCTCACTTCAAACGTCAGCGTCGCGATCAACAACAAGAACCCACCCAAGTAGGCCATGATAGCAATCGCCTGATCCGCGATAAACGCGCGCCAGGTGAACAGCGGTCCGTGAGCGGCAGGCGCAACGACGGATGGCGGAGTCATGGGTGAAACGACTGGCGCGCTGGGGCCTAGTGGAACCGTCACAGGCGCCACGCCTTCCGGCGGAGTGGGTGGCTGTGGCTGTGGCTTTCGCTTCGCGCGATAGCGCTCCAGCAGTTTCTCACGGAACTCAGCGACAGTCGTCTGGCCGGCGCCTGCCCCTACCGCCGCATCCAACTCCTTCAAGGCGTCGTACATCCGTTGCAAGTCGCGCAAGATGTCGGGAGAGACTGGCTCCCCGCAACGCTGACAATAGTTCGCGTCGGGCGCATTCAGGTATCGACAATTTGTGCAAGTTCGCGGAAAATCGTGTGATCGCATCCTCTCACCTCAAGCGTCCACGCGACGAAAACCGCCTGCTTGTCGCTCGTTCTTCGAGCGCTCTGCCACCCCTAAGGTGAATAATGATTACCCGATGCAATCGATAAGGATGGAGCGGAATGCGGCGCGACAATCGCTTAAGCGCAAAGTATACCCGAATCAAGCGTTCACTGGATATGAGCTTTTCCACAACAATCATCTCGCCTCAGGCTTGGAATCACACCGCGTCCTATCCTTCGCGAAGCCATCACAAAAGAAGGCCCTCTCGATCAACACCCACGGCATCACCAATCTGGGCTCTCTGCACCGCAAGAGAAGTCTGATGTGAAGCAGAGCGCTTGCAGGCTCATCTGTTGTGGTGCGCATGCGTCAGGCGCCGTCAGGCTAGCGCGCCAGAGGAGCGCGAACAAGCCAAGCGACGCGACACTGTCCACCAGAAATACGACGCGCGTGTCGGCGATCAGCACAAACTCCGAATTCTCTCTTCAGGCGCCACCCGGCTCAGCGCTGGGCGCTGACCATTCACCCCGTGCAATCTGGTATGCTCAATTGCGGGATGTAACGCTACTCGCCAGCATCTCGCGCGGATGGCGTCGCGCATGATCAGAGACAAGTACCTGTATCAAGCCCATCCGCGATAATCAATGAACGAAAGTCGAGAGTGTTTCATGGCGGCTGCTGTGCGCGTGAGTTCGATGGCTCTGCGCCTCCTCTGGATCATCAATCTGGTACTCGGCATCTATGTGGCGTACATCGCTACAGGAAGCCCAAAGCCGTGGGTCGTTACACACGTCTTTACTGGCGTCCTGATTGTGATCCTCATGTGGTTCCTCGGCGTCGCGCAAGCGCTGGTCAAAGGCGGTACCTTGGCCCTGACTGGAGCCACCTTCGGGGCTGGTCTCGCGCTCGCGCTCATCGGCATGTCGCAGGTCGCGGTCACAGGTGGCGCAGGTTTGTACATCTTACAAGGCCTGCATGTGCTCCTCGTCCTGTCCGCCATCGCCCTCGGCGAAATCTCCGCCTCCCGCTACCGCAAGGGCCTCGCTGCCTCCCAAGCCGCCTAACGCGACAACGCCGCGGCATATACGATCCACGCCACCCCGCTTTCCCACATTGGGTCGAGGTGGCGTGGTTTCAACTTCTGGCTTGACACTTCCGCATCACCCCGCGGCTGCTTGACACCCATTGTACCGGCGAAATGTTCGCCACATACGAAGTCGCGGACGCGCTGACCGCCCTATGCCCTATGCCCTATGCCCTATGCGGAAGAAGATCGAGTAAGCTTATGGATCAGAACACCCCACCTACGCCAGACAATCCCCAGCAACCCCGGTATCCCCAACAACCACCCATGCCTCCACAGTAGACATGGGCCAGTCCACCTCCGCCCACATCTCGAATGCCACGCCTATCGCGCAATCAGTGGATCGGCGCAGTCGCAATCGTTCTCGTGCTCGCATGCTGCGCGTGCGGCGGAATCAGCGCGGCGATGAGCAAAGGCGGCGCGAGCCGTGATAGCGCATCCGCAGGTAGCTCCAACAGCGCCACCCACGCTCCACAGGCCACCAACACGCCAGCGCCCACGCCAACAAACACCCGTGTGCCAACATGGACAACCATTCAGACCTTCAGCGGCAACGGCATCAAAAAAACGTCAATCTTCACCGCCCCTGATGACTGGCGGATCGTCTGGAGTTGCACACCATCTTCGTTCTACGTCGGCCAGTATAATGTGATCGTGACAGTCTATAACAGCGATGGCTCCATGGCCGATCTCGCCGTCAACACAATCTGCAAGTCGGGTAACACGGGAGACTTCACCGAGGAGCACACCGGCGGCCAGGTCTATCTCGATGTCAACAGCGAAGGCGCCTGGAAAATCCAGGTGCAACAACTCAAGTAATCGCTGGTTGTTGCTTCGCAATCCCGAAGCTGTACCTCTCACGCGACGCGCGCCTGCTGGGCCCTTGTCCCACCTGGCGCGCGTCGCGCTATCATCTGGCCTGGTTCAAGGTAGCCCGCAATTAGCGGCGATTAGCACGTCCGTTGCTGTGGGATCTGTGATGCGCGTATGCCACCAGAACTGGCGCGGCCACTCCGCGCCCGTCATCCACGAGCCTGGGAAGCTCAGCCTGGACGAGCAGCGGCGCTACGGCGCCATGATCGGTATGGACTATCCAGCCCCCATCGTCGATCACGCCACGCAGCGAGCGCTCGCCCTGGCGATGTATCGCGAGGCAGGCGAAGCGCATGCGCCCAGCGCCGCCGAGGCGCAAACAAGCGAAGACTGATCTCCGCTCGCGCATAGACGCTGCCTGAGTCTCAGAGATATACTGCTTGGGCGCGCCTTCCAGGAGCGCGCTGATACATAACCATTGACCAACCGGGAGAACAACCCGCATGACTTCGCATGACGCCACTCCCCAGGACTTCATCACCCAACTCACCGCGCTCCTCAAAGAGGCGGTGGCGTCATACATCCGTGACGAGGGTTTGAGTGTCGAGGTGGACACGCTGCCCTTCGATGTGCGCCCCACCACCCAGGCTAGCTTCGGCGACTATGCCATGCCTGCCATGCCATGGTCAGCGAAAACGCGCCTCGGACGGCCACCAATGGTCATCGCCGAAGCCCTGGCTACCCGCCTCCGCTCGATGGAGCACCCCATCATTCGCGAGATTACCGTCGCGGCGCCCGGATTCCTCAATATCGCGCTCGACCGCCCCGAGGTCGGCGCGGAGATCATCGCGCGCATCCGAGAAGCGGGCGACAGTTTCGGGCAGAGCCGTGTGGGTGCGGGAACCAAGATTATCATCGAGCACACCAACATCAACAGCAATAAGGCCGCGCACGTCGGCCACCTACGCAATTCCTGCATCGGCGATACTGTCGCCCGCGCGCTTCGCTCACAAGGTTATCAGGTAGAAGTCGAGAATTACATAGACGACACCGGCGTCCAGGTCGCCGATGTCGTTGTCGGCTTCACCCTTTTGGAACGTGGCGAGTTGGAGATCGAGGGTGGACCTGAGCAACTCCCGGATGAGTCATTTGACTACTATTGCTCGCGTGTCTACGTCGCCACCGGCAAAGCCTACGACGACCGCCCTGAACTACTGGAGATGCGCCGCGCCGTCTTGCACGGCATCGAGGCGAGCTCCGCTACCACAACGGGCGAACCCGACTTCGCCGCGCGCGCGTCAGATCTCTCCACGAAGATCGTGAAAGCCCACCTCGGCACCATGTCGCGCCTCAACGTCTTCTACGACTTGCTCACGTGGGAATCGGCCATTCTCAATGCTGGCCTCTGGCGTCGCACATTCGATATGCTGCGCGACAGCGGCGTCCTCCGTAAGCCCGATGCCGGCCCCGCCAAAGATTGCTGGATACTGCCCTTTGGCGATGGTGAAACCACCACAGACGAGAGTGATCGTACCGCCGATAAGATTCTTGTAAAGAGCGATGGCACAGCCACCTACACCGGCAAAGACATCGCCTACCAGCTCTGGAAGTTTGGGCTCGCAGACGATCCGCGCATCGGCGTCCGTTTCCACTTCATCCCATGGGGCGCTCAGGCCAACGGCCAGGAACTCTGGACGATGCGCGCGGCGGTCAGTGCGAAAGAGGCGCGTAAAGAGGCCAAGCGCACTCGTTTCGGTCACGCCAACCGCGTCATCAATGTGATTGACACCCGCCAGTCCTATCCGCAGCAGGTCGTATACGAGAGCCTACGGCGCCTCGGCTACACCGAACAGGCGGAAAACTCAAAGCATCTGGCGTACGAAGTCGTCGCGCTCTCACCTGCCGCCGCGGCTATCCTTGGCGTGGACACCTCGGATGGCCGATCGTCATATGCGATGTCCGGACGCAAAGGCATTGAGATCAAAGCCGATGACCTCATCAACCTGGCCATCGAGCGGCTGATGACCCCGCGAGAGGGTGACGCCGACAGCGGACGCGAGAGCATGACACGCGAAACCGCCGCCGCGCTTGCCGCTTCGGCGATCCGCTACTTCATGGTGCGCTTCGACCTCCAACAGATGATCACCCTCGACGTTGACCAGGCGCTGCGCTCAAATGGTGATACCGGCGTCTATCTCCAATACGCTCATGCCCGCGCCCACAGCATCTTGCGCCGTCTCGCCGAATCCGGCTACTCGCTGCCCGATGCGCTCACCACCTTACCGGACACGCTCGAACAGAGCGAGTGGGACTTGCTGCGCCACATAGACGCCTGGCCGCGCGCGCTGGCAGAGGCCGCCTCCCTCCTCGAGCCACACCGCATCGCAAGCTACGCCTTTGACCTCGCTACCCACTTCAACGACTTTTACGACCACACACCGCCCGTCCTGCGCGAGGCGGACGAGCGAGCAAAGGCATTCCGCGCCTCACTCGTCCGCGCCACCGCCCAAACGCTCCACAATGCGCTCACCACCCTTGGCTTTACCCCGCTGGAGCGATTGTAACCACGCCGGGCTGGCGCCTACCAGCCGGCGCCAGCCCGATCATACCCGCATAACAACACGGCTCCCGTTCCCTGGTGGGGATCGGGAGCCGTGTGTTACAAAGTGAACGGTCACATACGGAAAGGAACTCGCGACGCTTACCGCTGCGCCGCCTGCCCCGCCTGGTGCAACGCTCGCAGCGTCAACGTCCGCGCCAAATGCGCCCTGTAGTCCGCTGAAGCGTAGTAATCGCTCAGCAGGTCTAGGCCTTCGGCGGCGTGAGCGCTGGCCTCAGCGACAGCATGCGTGAACGGTTGACCCGATAGCGCCTGTTCGACGCCCGTCGCCCGTATGGCATGCGACCCCGCGCCAGTGATACCTACCCGCGCCTCCTGGCAGACGCCATTGGAATCGAGCATCACCACGGCGGCCACGCCCACCACCGCGTACCCGCTCGCGGGATGGCGGTGTTTGACGTAGGCTGTGCCCGTGCGCGGCGTGTCCGTCGCCTCAAACCGTACCCAGGCCAGCAGCTCTGATGGCTGGAGTGCGGTCGTCAGCATATCCGTGAAGAAATCGCGGCCAGAGATATCACGCTCTCCGCTTGGCCCTACCGCGTGCATCCGCGCGTTCAACACCAGCGCCACCGCCGGCAGATCACCAGCGGGGTCAGCATGCGCCAGGCTGCCGCCAATCGTGCCGCGTGCGCGCACCTGCGGGTCGCCCACCTGCCGCAGCGTTTGGACCACGAGCGGGACCTTGCTCTGCGTGATTGGTGAGTCAATCGCCTGGAAATAGGTCGTCATCGCCCCATAGATGACACCGCTGCCATCCGAGCGAATACCGCGCAACTCCGGCACATTCCGCAGGTCAATCAGCGTCCCCGGTGATGCCAGTCGCAGCTTCATCAGCGGGAGCAAGCTCTGCCCGCCAGCGAGCGCCTTAATCTCGCCATCGCTGGCCCCAAGCAAGGAAATCGCCTCACTCAGGCTGGCAGGAGCCGCATAGTCGAATTCGGCGGGAAACATGAATCGTTACCTCCTCGTCGCTATCCCGGCTCAGGCGCCCGTCGTCCCGCCGCTGCGCGCCGCCTGGATCGCGCGCCAAACGCGCTCGGGCGTGAGCGGCATGTCAAGGTTTTTGATCCCCAGCGGCGACAGCGCATCACACACTGCGTTGACCACCGCCTGGCTCGACGCGATCGTGCCGGTTTCACCGACGCCCTTCACGCCGGTCAGATTGTGCGGGCATGGCGTCTCGGTGCGCGCCGTCTCGATGTGCGGAATCTGCGTCGCGTTCGGCACCGCGTAGTCAAGCATACTGCCGGTGATGAAGTTGCCGTTCTCGTCGTAGATTGCATGCTCGTACAGCGCCTGTCCGATGCCCTGCGCTACGCCGCCATGCACCTGACCATCAACGATCATCGGGTTGATGACCTTGCCCACATCGTCCACAGCGATATAGCGGAGAATCTTGACTTCGCCCGTCTCTTCGTCCACTTCAACCACGCAAACATGTGCGCCGAAGGGGAAGGTGAAGTTGGTCGGATCGTGGAAGCTGCTCTCCTCCAGACCCGGCTCCATGCCTTCAGGCATGTTCCAGGCCAGGTTCGCCATCAGAGCGACTTCCTGAATCGTCTTCATCTTCGCCGGACTACCCTGCACGTAATACTTCCCGTGATCGTGCACGATATCTTCCGGATTTGCTTCCAGCAGGTGTGCGGAAAGCTTCTTTGCTTTCTCGATCACCTTCTGTGTCGCCTTGAAGATCGCTGTGCCGCCCACCGCCGTCGTGCGACTGCCATAGGTACCCCAGCCCATCGGGATGGCGCCGGTATCGCCGTGGATGACCTCGACATCCTCCACAGGCACACCCATTTCCTCCGACACGAGCTGGGCGAAAGTCGTCTCCTCACCCTGGCCATGCGGATTGGTGCCAGTCAGCACGATGACCTTGCCCGTAGCCAGGAACCGCACCGTCGCAGGCTCCCACAGACCACCCTGGAAGCCCATCGCGCCCGCCGCCTTCGATGGCGCCAGCCCGCAGACCTCCACATACGTCGAGAAGCCGATGCCCAGATGCTTGCCATGCTGGCGCCCCTCCGCCTGCTGCTGGCGGAAGCCCTCATAGTTCACCATCTGCAGCGCCAGGTCGAGCGTCTTCTCGTAATCGCCGCTGTCGTAGGTGAGCGCGCCCCCGCTCATGTAGGGGAACTCACTCGCCTGGATGAAATTCTTGCGGCGTACTTCAACGGGATCCATCTTGAGTTCGAGCGCCAGGAGGTCCGCCATCCGCTCGATCAGATACGCCGCCTCAGGCCGTCCTGCGCCACGATAGGCGTCTGTCGGCGTCGTATTCGTCACCGCGCCATACACATCGCAGGCGTAATTCTGGATCGTATAGCAGCCTGGCACGATCAAGGCGAAAAGCCAGGTCGGCACGCCTGGGCCAGCGGTGGAGAGGTGCGCGCCCATGTTCGCGTGGTTGACGACACGCAGCCCGGTCATCTTGCCATCGCGCGTGGCTCCCATCTCCACATCAATGATCTGGTCGCGTCCGTGAATCGTTGCGACGAAGTTCTCGCGCCGGTCTTCCGTCCAGCGTACTGGCCGTCCCAGCTTGCGCGAGGCGAAGATCGTGAGGGCGTCACCCGCGTAGAACGGGATCTTACTACCGAAACCGCCGCCGACATCCCGCGCGATGACCCGCACTTTGTTCTCGGGGAGGCCCTGCGTCGCGGATATCAGAAAACGTACGATGTGTGGGTTTTGCGTCGTGTTATAGAACGTCAGCTCGCCCGCTCCCGGATTCCAGTCCGCGATCGCCGAGCGCGGCTCCATCGCGTTGGGCACCAACCGCTGCTGAATAAAGCGCTGCTTAATACGCACCTCAGCGGCCTGCATCGCCCCATCGGGATCACCGTTACGGAACTTCCAGTGAAATGCCTGATTATTCGGCACATCATCATAGAGTTGCGGCGCCCCGGGCTTCAGCGCATCCTCTTGATTGGTGACCGATGGCAGCTCCTCGTACTCGATATCGATCAGGTCCAGCGCGTCGTCAGCGATATAGGAGTTTTCCGCGACCACAATCGCGACCGCGTCACCAACGAAGCGCACCTTATCCGACGCCAGCGCCGTATACACAGGCACTTTGAGGTCGGAATCAGGCAACAGCCAGGCGCACGGCATCGGAGCGACGCCTGAGAGGTCTTGGGCGGTGAACACCCCTACCACCCCTGGGTGCGCCTTCGCCTTCGACGTATCAATCCGAAGGATGCGCGCGTGGGCGTACGGGCTCCGCAGCATCACCATCTGCACCATACCAGGGAACTTGAAATCATCCGTGTACAAACCCTGGCCGGTAATGAGGCGGGGATCTTCACGACGCTTCACCGAAGCGCCGAACATACGAGTGACAGCCATCGTCTACTCCTCCTCTCCGCCCGGTGCGCCCGCGCCCACCGGCTGGCTCGCGCTGGCGCGCATCGCAGCAGCCGCGGTCTGCACAGACTCAACGATATTCTGATAGCCCGTGCAGCGGCACAGGTTACCCTCGAGTTGCTCGCGAATCTCCTCTTCCGTGGGATTCGGGTTGCGCTTGAGGATACCAACCGCCGCCATCATCATCCCAGGTGTACAGAAGCCGCACTGGAGCCCGTGCTTCTCCCAGAACGCCTCCTGGATGGGGTGATACTTCCCATCCTGGGCCAACCCCTCAACGGTCGTGACCTCAGCGCCGTCAGCCTGAACCGCCAGCACCATGCAGCTCTTCACTGTCTGCCCGTTCAGCATCACCGTGCAGGCGCCGCATTGACCAGTGTCACACCCGATATGGGTGCCGGTCAGATCGAGGTTCTCGCGCAGAAACGTGACCAGCAGGGTTCTGGGCTCAACTTCTCCAGTGCGTTCCACTCCATTCACAACGACTCGAACTGGCTGCTTCATCAACTATTGCGGCGCGGAAACCCCAGCGTTCCGGCCAGGGAGAAAGCGCCGCTCTCCTTTCTGCGTGCAATACTGCCTGCTTACCGCAGAGCCTGCGGAAATTCACGCCTGTGGAGCGGTGGTAACAACCAAGCCACCATTGACCGTGTAGGACACTCCTGGCTTCCATTGATACCAGAGGTCAGCCCAGGAGATCCCTCAGCGCCAGACGGGGAAAAGATCCTCCTGTTCACAGCAGGAGCCGATCGAGACCATTCGCGCTACTCGAAACACGCTACATAGACGACATCGTTGTCAGCCGTTAGGCTTCTATCGCGTACAGCGCGGCCAGCAAGCCTGCCAGCGCTGGAGGCGCGCGTCAGTCACGTAAGGCCCGCGCGCGGCCATACACGCTGGACCTCACGAAAAGAGATGTCACGAAGCGAGCCGAACAGGTATCGTTCAGCGGGTCTTGCTCAGGAGATGTGCGGCATGAAGAGGCGAAAGGGGACGACGCCCAAGCGTCGTTCAGGAAAATATCCGGCGCCAAACTTCCTCTGGTGTTCATCAACGCCCTCCCGCGCTACATCGCGCAAGCTGAAATCGTAGAGATCTCGCCGAGGCGTCTGGGAGCGACGAATCGCGCTCCTCTGGTGTCGCGACATAGCGACCAGGGAATCCAAGATAACCGTGAAAGCGTCTGTCCTGAAACTCAAGTGAAGTGTGCTGGCACTGTAGCACATTCTTTACCTATCATGTGTAGCGCAAAACCGCTCGCTAACACAAGAGCGATTGCACGCATTGGCTCGCCTGGCGTGATATACTCGTACGGCCTGCGTCCGTGTCGGTCTCACAGGCCACCATCGCTCTCAGGGATGGGGGCGCAAGGATGTGAAGACGGCTTGAACAATCATCACGAGCGCGCGGTATGCGATCGCGCCCTTGTTTCTTCATTCAATACACCGGAGCGCGCACAATGGGTCTTACCGTCGGCATCATCGGGCTTCCCCTCGCAGGGAAGACCACGCTCTTCAACGCGCTCACCCGCGCGGGAGCCCAGATATCCGGTTATCCAACCAGCACAGTTCAGGCGAACCGCGCGGTCGTTCAGGTCCCCGATGAGCGCCTCGACCGCCTCGCGGAGATCTTTCATCCGCGTAAGATCGTCCCGACGACCATCGAATTCGTGGATGTCGCGGGCCTCGGCCAGGCCACCGATAGCGCCCGCCGTGAAGGGCTTTCCGCTGAGTTCATCGGCCACATCCGCAGCGCCGACGCGCTCGCCATTGTCCTGCGCTGCTTCGATAATCCGCAGGCCCCGCATCCCTCAGGCAGTATCAATCCCATTCGTGATCTGGATGACCTCATGGCCGAGCTGGCGATCACCGACCTCGCCACTGTGGACAAGCGCCTGGACACGACAGCGCGCAAAGCCAAGTCAGGCGACAAAAAATTCCAGGAAGAGCTGGAGTTTCTCAAGCGCCTGCGCGAGCATCTCAATGAGGGCAGGCCAGTCTCCGAGTTATCCTACAGCACCATCGAGGAAGTCATCCTGCGCGAGCTCTTCCTGCTTACCATCAAGCCGCGCCTGTACGTCGTCAATGTCAGTGAAGACGCGCTAGCCGCCGCCGCCGATGCGCTGGCCTCCCAGGAACCCGTCGCGGCGCCTACTGGCGAGGTCGCGCATGTGCTTGCGGCGCGCGAGCGCGCCCAGGCGGAGGGAGCTGAGATCATCGCCGTCTCCGCTAAGCTCGAAGCTGAACTGGGTGAGCTACCCGAAGCCGAGGCCGCCGAATACCTGGAGGCGCTTGGCCTCCCAGCCCTCGGCGCCGACCGCGTAATACAGGCCGGCTACAAGGCCCTCAACCTCATCTCGTTCCTTACCGCTGGCGAGGATGAGGTGCGCGCCTGGACAGTCACGCGCGGCTCGAAAGCGCCCGTCGCCGCCGGCAAGATCCACACCGACTTCGAGAAGGGCTTCATCCGCGCTGAGGTCGTCCACTACGATGACCTGATGACATACGGCGGCTCGATGAAAGTCGCACGCGAGCACGGTCACGTCCGCCTGGAGGGCAGGGAGTACATCGTGCGCGACGGCGACATCATCGAATTCCGCTTCAACGTCTCCAAATGATCTGACCGAGCGGCGCTCATGATAAGCGCCGCTCAGCAAATCTACTTACTACGCTGCGGCATACAGCTTGACGTGGCTGAAAGTCGAAGAGCCATCCGAACAAGCCGCCACCCATCCGTTACCGTACGCGCTGTCCTGGATTGAGGGCATCGCCTGCCCATTCACGAACACCGTGATAGTTGTCCCATTGAACAGCGCCCCCATCTGGAACGCAACTGGCGGCTGGGCGGCCAGCGCGCCTGACGCGATCTTAGAAACCACGCCAGCATGATCCACGCTGTAGAGTACATACTGGCTCAGTTGCGAGTTCACCGCCAAATAGTAGCCGGTAACAACATACCCTGAGCCGCTTGTATCACCGACACCTTGACGGAAGCCAAGCGCCACATTGCCGCTCTGCGGGCTGACCATCGCAGTGATGTAGCCATTCGCTTGGGTCTGACCCTGAGCCGTCAGACAGGCGAGCGTACCCTGTGTGGCCGAGGAGAGAGCCACTTGTGACCCACCTGGACAGGACGTAAGCGCCCCAGTGCCTTTGTTCCACGTCACAGGATCGTTGCTGTCGCAGGTCGGCGCCGCGCTGTCGAACACCAACGCGCCCACGCCCGTTGGCAGGGGCTGGTGTGCTAACGGGCGCCGCGGTCGTAGTTTTACCTGGTGTTATGGGCGTCTGCGTCGCGGTTGCGCTCGCTGTCGCGGTTGGCGCAGCCACCGTCTGTGTCGCTTGCGCCTGCGCCGTCGCGGTCTCCTGCGCGATGATAGTCGCCTGATGCTGGCTGTTCGCATACACGCCTGTGCCGATCACCGCCACTATCAACACCGCCGCCGCGAGCGCCATCAGCCACGTGCGCCCCAACCCGTCACGCTTAGGAGGCGTCTTCGCTGGCCCATTCGCTGACGCGCCCGATGGCCAGCGCGGCGCCGCGGGGCCAACTGGTATGACTGGTGATGGCGCGAAATCTGTGGGAAGCGTCGGCGGTCCATCCTGCTGGCGTAGGCCTGCCTGGAGCGCCTGCGCATACGCGGTGACGCTCGGAAACCTCTGACCCGGCTCCTTCGAGAGCGCCCGCATCACCGCCGCCTCGACGCCCATCGGTATCGCTGGATTGAGCGCGCGCAACGACGGCGGTTGCTCACTCATATGACCGCGCATCACCGCGCCTAGCTCACCCTCGAATGGTGGTCGCCCGGCGAGAAGTTGGTAGGTCATCACCGCCAGCGCGTACTGGTCGGTCGCCGGTGAGAATTGCCCGTGAAACTGCTCAGGCGCCATGTAGGTGAAAGTGCCGGTGACTTGCGTCCGCTGCGAAGTATTGTCCAGCCCGCGCGCAACGCCGAAATCAGCGAGCAACATCCGCCAGTGACCATCAGGGGGTTCCTGAGTCAACACATTCGCGGGCTTCACATCCCGATGTACCACGCCCTTGTCGTGGGTAAACTGCAGAGCCGACGCCACTTGCGACACGATATCAACGGTCAGCGCCGCGACGAGCGGCAGCGTGAGCTTCCGCCGCGAACGCCCCCGGATCGAGTCCGCCAGCGAACCGTCCGCTGCGAATTGCATAACAATGTAGAAGTAGTCATCCTCGACGCCACTATCATAAATTGGAAGGATATTGGGGTGCTCTAATTTACCAAGAGTCACAGCCTCACGCTCGAACCGACGTTTCGCGTCATCCACCGCCTGCGTATCGTATGCGTCCCCATCTGGCCGCATTACTTTTACCGCCACCTGACGATTGCCCACCCGTATCTGCTCGGCGAGATACACCTCGCCCATCCCACCCTCGCCAATCTTGCGTATCAGCCGGCAGCCGCCCAGCTCCCGCCCTTCAAGATTCAGCATTCAGTCTCCTCCGCGATATATCAGCGACAGCTCATGAGCGACGCGAGTCGCTACAAACTGACCGCGTCAAGCCGAAGTCTTGGTGAGTATAGCAGATTGCATGGGCCTTCGATTGATGTTGCATAGGCACGCTTATGCAACGAAAAGGTGTATGCTATACTAGCCACATCTCGCGAGCGGTCGGATTACCTAACCAATGACGAGCGGCGCCGGGGATCAGCGGCGTCACATCTTCAGGAGTGATACAATATACCGAAAAGGCGCCCGCGCGGCGCCAATTTCTGGGCGCACGCCCAGCGCGTCGGAAAGGATCGGGCCTTTGGAACCAATCAATGGGATGTCCGGCGAACGGAGTGCGCACGCCATCACTGAGCGCGTGGAGGACCAGGCTGGCTCAACCGGGCTCAACGATCACACGCCCGAACCATTCGAAGCAACCCTTGTCCGCCTCGATCAGTCAGCCGCCGAAGAGATCTTCCGGCTCGCGACACGCTGACCACCGCTCTGTAAGAACATCTCACACAGGTCTTGTCGCCAGAGCAGTCGCGCGCGTCATTTCGTGGCGCGACAAGCGAAAGGTGATACGCTCGCAATGGACGTCATAAAAGTCACACCGCGTGGATATTGTTACGGCGTCGTGGACGCGATGGAGATCGCCCGTAAAGCGGCGAAAGATCTGACGATACCACGCCCGATTTACATAATAGGATTAATTGTTCACAATCGCTTCGCCGTGGATGAGCTCACTAACCTCGGCATCACTACACTGGATGGCCCCGACCGCGTCTCGATTCTTGAGCGCGTTGAGTGCGGGACTGTCATCTTTACCGCCCACGGCGTCTCACCACGTGCCAAGGCGCGAGCGCGTGAACGCGGACTTCATGTTATAGACGCCACATGCCCCGATGTCACCAAGACGCACGACCTCGTGCAAGAGTTTGTCGCGCGGGGATACGAGGTAATCTACATCGGCAAAAAAGGCCACCCTGAGCCTGAAGGTGTCATTGGCGAAGCGCCAGAACACGTCACCCTCGTCGAAACCGAGGCCGACCTCGATCGTCTGCCGGAACGAGTCGTGCAAGCCGAACGCGTTATGGTCACCAATCAGACCACGCTCAGCCAGTGGGACACCTCGCGCCTCATCGAGGCGATACGCGCCCGCTTCCCCCAAGTGGAAGTCCACAATGAAATCTGTCATGCCACACAAGTGCGACAGGAGGCGGTGGCGACAATGGCCAAAGGCGCTGATCTCACGATTGTCGTTGGTGACCCGCGGAGTAATAACACGAATCGCCTCGCCCAGGTCGCCGAAGAGCTCGCCGGGACACCAGCCATCCGTATAGAGTCGGTCGCCGACTTGACACCTGAGATGCTGGAGGGCAAACACCGTGTCGCTATCACATCCGGCGCCTCTACACCCAGCCAGATCACGCGTGAGGTTATTCGCTACATCGAGAGCCACGGCGGGCATATTAGCAGCCTTCAAACCAACGCGAACTAGGAGGCTGCTCCGCAGCGTGGGCCGCGTCTTCCTCGCACGAAGAAACACACTCACACCAACAACCATACTCACTACATATAGCGACCATTCCTATAGCTAGAAGGGAGTAAAGAAAGAGCTTACACCATCCTGGTGATACCAGTACAGCGCATGAGCTGAGACATGGGCCAAAAGCCCGCGTTTCACCTAGCGCTCGACAACGGAGAGCGTGTGACATGGGGACGCGTGAACACAAGCCCGCCGCCGGCGGATACGTTAGCCAGGACACGCGATGCGGAGGATACCGACGATGAAGAGTTTGTACTCGATCTTGGGGGATTCGCCCATCGCAGCCTTGCGTGAGCTCGCCCCCTGGTGGGGAGTGGAGCCACCTGAACGTGACGACGCTGAGTCCCGCCAGCGCTTCGAGCGCTTCCTTCGTGACACGGTCGCGTCACGCTTTGTATGGGAGCGCCTTAGCCAGGACGAGCGTCGTGTGCTTTTCTCGATCGTTGGCCCTTCAGCGCGCAACTGGCAAATCATTGAAGGTATCCCTGAACGCGCCGGTCTGCCTCCCAAGACCGCGCTGTCCATCGTCACGAAACTGCTCGACCAGCGGTTGGTGTTCTCCGAACTCGCACGCACACAAAACGGGGAATTGCTGGGTCAGCGCGCCACATTCTATGGATATGCCGCCCCGCGTAATCCCCAGGCGCCAGTCGAAGAAAAAGACATCGTTTATGTCCCAACCGAACTGGCGACAGGACTGTACACGACCGGGCGTGAGCTCTTCCTGCCCAACGCCGACCGCTCCGAAAAAACGCTGGATGAACTTCTGCTACCTTACCGCCAGGGCGATCTCGACCAGATCGGCAGACGGTTCGGACTCATGATGCAGTCGTTCTATTCCCGGAATGAAGTTCGCGCCGCAATGGCGGAAAACCTGACGCAAGCTGAAGCCGTCCGTTACGCGCTTGCCCGTGTAGACCCGCTCATGCGTGCGGTTTATGACTGGCTGCGCGCTCAGGATGGCAGGGCGTCCTTGACTGAGGTGCGAAGCCGATTTAAACTAGACGACATCGCACTATCCAGATTGCTCCATACTCTTGAAGAGTATGCGCTGATCTTCGACACCTTCAGCGGTGGTCAGCGCATTATCTTCATTCCGCGCGAGACGCTCACCAACCTGCGTAAAGCGGAGAAACGCCCTCAAATAACCGTTGGCTTGCGTGAAGTTCACACTCCGCGCGCTGTCCGGCCACCTGACCCCACCTTTCTCTGGGATCTCGTCGCACTGACCGCCAGCGCCGCCCAGCAAGATATCGAGCTGACACGATCAGGCGCGCTGCCCAAACGGGCGGCGCAACGACTGCTCCCAGCGCTCGTCGGTGATCGCGCGCGCGGTCGTGAAGAGAACGCGCACGCGTATGTCGAAATGCTCAAACAAGAGGCGTGCGAGTTGGGCATCGTCTCCGCGCCGCCCTCGCGCGCGCAGCAGCGCGCCAAATTGTCACTCGCCCCTCGTATTGAGTCATGGGGCAAGCACGATCTTGTCATGCAAGCCCGGCGGCTGTTCAAACGCTGGCCTACTGACCGCTGGTGGATTGACTTACCGGGGGCTGGCTATCATGAATGGCTCACATTCTATCTGGAGCTTCCCCTTGCGCGCGAGGCTGTAGGCCGGCTCCTGCGCGAGTGCCAGCCAGGCGTCTGGTATTCTCTAGAATCCTTCCGCGCCACCCTCCAGAGCGCTGATCCGTACATCCTGCGCCCATCTCAACGGTGCGCCGGAGAAGCCGGCTTCAAGCTAGCCGAAGAGTTACGCGCCCACTGGGATGAAACAGACGGCGAGATCATCACGGGAATGTTCCGCTCAACGCTCTACGAGTTAGGCTTCGTCTCACTTGGCTACGATCGCGACGCGCCGCCCGCGCCGCACGAAGATGTGAACCCAGACGCCTTCACACTCACCGAGCTAGGCTACGAAGCGCTAACCAGCGATCTCAGCGCCTCCCAACAGCCATCGCCTCGCTCCCTCACTGTACAACCCAACTTCCAGGCCATCCTCCTGGAGCCACACATGCCCGCGCTCTACTGGCTGGCGCGCCACGCCACACTCGAACAGGTAGGCCGCGCAAGCCGCTTCGTCTTCACCCGCGAATCACTGCGGCGCGGAATAGAAGAGGGCTCCACAATTGATGACATCGTGCGATTCCTTGAGACGCACAGCAACAAAGCGTTGCCTCAGAATGTGATTTACACCTTGCGTGACTGGGCCCGTCAGCGTCCGTCAGGCCCAACGCCCAATCTTGTGCTCGAATTCCACGATGAACAGGTAACGGAGCTCGTCATCACCTCGCCCAAGCTTAAGGCTTTCAACCTCCGTCGCGTTGGCCCGCGCTCCGTCACCGCGCCTTCCGAAATCAGCCCTCTCAGTCTCTGGCGCGCGCTGGAGCGGCATGGCTTCGGCAAGCGGCTCAAGAGTGGTCTCGATGAGATCGTCGCCGCCGCCACGAATCTTCCTCGCAACCGTCGTTCTTCCGCCGCTACACGTTCCAAGGTCGCGCCCGCTCCAGCGCTCAAAAACATATAAGCGGCGATATCACCGCAAAACCAGACGATAGCGAACCTGAACACAGGGTTGACGCGCTACTCTCCCTGAGTAACCGTCAGCCCTGTGTTGTTGATGAGGGGCTCTACATCGTGACGCGCGGCTCCGCGTGGCCCCCAGAGCACGTAGGCGATCGCCGCAAGCAATCCGAATATTCCTGAAAGCGCGAACACCAGGCCATAGCCCCAACGGTCGGCCATCCACCCACCCAGCAGCGGCGCTCCGACCGCGAACGGCGCATAGGTCACACTCATCAGCGCGATATACGAGGCTCTCCGGTCCACCGGCCCAAACTCCCCCGTCGCCGTTAGCTGCGTAAGCTGGGTCGCAGAAACACCCAGCCCGAGCAGGAAAAACGCCACTCCATACCACACCACGCCATGAGCGCCCAGCGCTATCACCGCCGACATACCTACGCAGACGTTACCCCAGACGAGCGCCGCGCGATGTCCGAGATGATCTCCCACGAAGCCCCACAGAAAGTTGCCCAATGTCATAGCAACCGTCAGCACGACCCCTTCCACCCCAACCGCCGCGTCACTCAGCCCACCTTGCTTCGCCGCAGCCACCGCGAACAACGCTCCAGCCATCGTCGCTACGCCGGAGATCGCATTCGCGACCAAGTACCGTGCGAACGCGCGATCAGTGCGCAGAATCATTAATTGCGCCCTCAGGCCTGGTTGCACCGGCGCAGTCTCCTGCGTGAGCGTTACCTCAGTCGCCGTGCTTTCCGCGCCACGAGCGGGCTCCCGCCCCATAGCCAGCAGTACGAACGACACGACATACGCCACAAACGACAAGAGGAAGCACAACGCGAAGTTCAGCGGAAACGCGAATGCAGCGATCAGCGCCGCGGCGACCAGTGAGCCAAGCGCGCCCAACACGCCCCCAACTCCCATCCATATTCCCAGGAAGCGCCCCATCCATGCCCGAGGAATCGCGCGCCCGATCAGGTCATACCAGGCGGGAAATGTCAGACCCGAGCTCAGCGACGGGATCAGTGTCATCAGGAGGAAAATACCCAGCGTCAAACCCGCGTGGTTCGTCGCTAACGCCACCGCCACGACCCCAATAATCAACGCTGGCGCCCGCTCACCGATGGTGAGGGTCAAAATCATCGGCTTCACGCGTCTGAGCCGCTCCACATGCGCCGCGATCAACAGCTGCGGCGCGAATACGCCTAGCGCGCGTATCGCCGGAATGAGCGACACAATCGTATTATCAGCGCCCAGGTGACTGGCGAAAAGCGGAAATATGGTATAAGCCGACGCGATATTCAGCGCGAGCGTGAAAAAGGCGATATCACCGCCGAGGGTCAGAAAATTCCAGATACTGTCGCGCTTCTGGGCGCGCGTTGCGCCAGTCTCAGTCAGCAGGCTCGCAGCCAAACCAGTCCTCTACTTCTCCAGGTTATGCGCCGCGACGCCTCGCTTGTGGATGACGCCCATCACACAGAGACGACCGATAACATACCGCGATGTAGCGTATCACGAGCGCTTGATGGTGGGCAAGCGCAACCGCTAGAATGCCTGGCCGGCCAGCATCATGGCGTCGCGGACGGTGTCGCAGAAGCAGGCACGGGCTTGACGCCGCCCAGTGTCGGGTAGATCGAAGCGCCCAGATCGGTTATGCCCCACACATTGCCGATCGTCGTCATCTGTATCGTCGCGGTATAGATAATAGGAGGTCCGCCCTTTTTCTGGCGGGTGACCTGGTATACCAGCTTGGCATTGGTCGTCTGATCGCCTAGCGGCGATTTCAGCGTCGCTGCTGTTACAATCCCATAATCCGAATCTGCCTGCTGCGCATCGGTCAAAAACTGCTGGAGCGTTAACTGCCCCCTCAGCGTCGGGTTCAACATACTATATGCGTCCTGATAATTCTGGGTCTGAGCATCCGACCAGAACGTGGTAGCGACAGAACTCGGGCCAGGATTAAAAGTCAGCGCGTTGTATGCGAAATAAAATCCACCAGCGCAGAAAGCGCAGGCGAGGAACGACATAATCGTCATCGCCGCCGCCATCACAATGCTATTCGTTCCGCGCTGCTCCAACACCGGATACTGCGTGGTGAACTGCTCGCGCATCTGCCGCAGCCGCAGGGCTCGCTCGTAGCGTTGCTCCCGCTCCTCGCCGCGCTTCGTCTCAGGCGAAAGCTCTAGTTGCCGTAACTCGGCGTCTATCTCCTTGACACGGTTGCGCGCCTCACGCAACTCATCGGGTGTCGCGCGACGGCTCTTTGCCGCCGCGGCCATGCGAGAGCGGTTGATATCGCGCACGCCGCCTACCTCCCTGTCGAATGCGCAGTCGCCTTTGCGCGCCCGTACTGTACTGGTGTGGCTTCTCGTGTGTCAAGCATTGTGGGACAAGAGCGCCATAGCGCCAGCCCGTCGCCTCATTATAACGCTCGCCTGCTAGAGTTGTCACGCCGCCGCGAGGTGTGCTACAGTCCCCACGGAGTCAGCGCCTCATTGTCGCTCTAGCGGCCAGCCAGCGCAATCTGCTCCTCACGCCATCATCACTCCAAAAGCATTCACCGCGAGAATAACTCGCGTCGCTCACTCAGGAGGCGCTATGCCAGACCAACCCACCACCGCGCCCGCGCAACCCACCCATAACGAGCCTGACAAAGCCTCCATTCCGTCTCAGCAAATCCGCTTGACTGTCAATGGTGAGGTCTATGAGCGGGACGTCGAACCGCGCAGGACACTCCTCGACACGCTGCGCGAAGACCTGGGCCTGACAGGCGCGAAGTTAGGCTGTGACATGGGCCAATGCGGCGCGTGTACCGTGCTGGTGGATGGCGAAGCGATGTACGCGTGCCTGCTCCTCGCGGTCGAGATGGAGGGTCGCGACATCACCACTATCGAGGGCATCGCGCCCAATGGCGTACTCGATCCCGTGCAGGACGCGATCATCGAACATGACGCGCTCCAGTGCGGCTTCTGCACTCCAGGCCAGGCGCTGGCGATGAAAGCGATGCTCGCGCGCAACCCACATCCAACCGATGAGGAAATTGACCGCGCCCTGTCTGGAAATCTCTGCCGCTGCGGCGCCTATCCGAAGCTGCGCGCCGCCGCGCGCGCGCTCGCCAGCCGCAAGGGCTAGCGTCTTCCCATCTCGTCCAGCCTCTTGAGCCATGTGCGATCACCACGAGGGATAGTGAGCCGAATGCCGATACGTATCGTCACGACCCATCTCGAGTTCGAGGGCGAAGTCTTAGAGCAGCGCGTCGTCCTGGAAGGCGAAGAGCCACCTGTCTGGGGCGCGAACGCCGACCTGAAGATTGTCGGCAAGCCCACGCCGCGCGTAGATGGACGCGAGCGCGTCACTGGCGGCGCCCAGTACACCTATGACGTGTCACTCCCCGGCATGCTCATCGCGGTTGGGCTTCGCTCTCCGCACCCACACGCGCGCGTCACCGCCATTGACACCACCGCCGCCGAGCGCGCGCCCGGCGTCCGGGCGGTCTTCACTCGCTTCAACGCCTCAAGTCTGCTAAATCCCAGCAATCAGCGGCCTATTCTCGCAGAGGAAGTTCTTTTCCAAGGCCAGGAGGTCGCGCTGGTCATCGCGGAAACCCGTGAACAGGCGGAAGATGGCGCGCGACTACTCAGTGTCGAATATGAGCAATTGCCCTTCGTCACCGATCCAGAAGCAGCGTTGACGGAGGGTGCGCCAAAGACCAGAAGCGACAGCGAAAACAACTCCATCGGCGAGGGCTGGCCCAAGGTCTACGAGCGCGGCTCCATCGAGCAAGGCTTCGCCGAAGCGGAAGTCATCGTTGAGACGCGCTTCACGACAGAAGCCAACCTGCATAACAGCATGGAGACACACGGCGGCGCCGCCAGCTGGGACGGTCACACGCTCACCCTCTGGAGCTCCACGCAGGACATCTACGGCGCGCGCAAGCAGGTCGCCGCGGCGCTGGGACTCCAGCAGAATCAGGTACATGTCATCAAGCGCTACATGGGTGGCGGATTCGGTAGCAAGCTCGGCGCGCACAACTCGGGACTTCTCGCCGCTTGGGCGGCGTACACACTGGGCCACCCCGTGAAATACATGCTGAGCCGCACAGAGGAAAACCTCGCGGCTGGCAACCGTCCCCCGAGTATCCAGCGCTACAAGATCGGCGCGCGCAAAGACGGGACACTCACCGCGCTCGATCTAGAAACGACGGGCAATGTCGGCGCCAACGGAGGATGGTTCTCCCCAGTCTCCATGTCGCCGAAAGAGATGTATCTCTGCCCCAATGTGCGCGCCACCGATATCCCCGCCCGCACCAACCTGGGAACGCAAGCATCGTTTCGCGCGCCGGGTGTTGTCGAAGGCACGGCTGGCCTTGAAGTCGCACTCGACGGCCTTGCCCGCGCGCTGAACATGGACCCGCTCGAGCTGCGCCGCAAGAACTACGCGCCAAACTACCAGGTACTCGACCGCCCCTACGCCACGAAGACGCTCCTGGAAGCCTACACCCTTGCCGCTGAGCGCATCGGCTGGGACACGCGCGACGCCGAGGAGCGCCGCTACCCACGCGGCCGCCAGGGCATGCTGCGGCGCGGCGTCGGTCTCGCCAGCCAGCTCTGGGGCGGTGACGGCGGCCCGCCCGCACAGGCCATCGCCAAGCTCCTGCCCGATGGCTCCGCCGTCATCATCACCGGCACACAGGACATCGGCACAGGCACGCGCACTGTGTTGGCGCAGATCGCCGCTGAGGAGTTGCGTATCCCGCTCTCATCGGTCCGTGTGGAGCTGGGCGAAACGGAGTTCGGCGTCTTCTCCCCCGCCAGTGGCGGCAGCATGACCCTTGCCTCCGTCGGCCCAGCCGTGCGAATGGCCGCCGCCGAGGCCCGCAAGGAGATGCTGGAGATTGTCAGCCACCTTGCCGAAGCGCCTGTAGATGTACTCGACGTCCAGAATGGGGCCATCATCAACACCGAAACTGGCAAAGAGATGGGGACGGTTGGCTCATTCCTCGGCATGCTTGATGGGCATGAAGTGACCGCACGCGGCATGCGCGGCCCCAACGCCGAAGAGGTCATCGTCCGCACCTTCGGCGCGCAGTTCGCCGAAGTGGAGGTGGACATCGGCACAGGCGAGGTGCGCGTCCTCAAGATTGTCGCAGCCCACGACTGCGGACGCATCGTCAACCCGCTCACGTTTAGCAGTCAGATGGAGGGCGGCATCATCCAGGGCATCGGCATGGCGCTCTACGAGCAGCGCATCGTAGACCACCGGCTCGGTGTCAGCGTCAACCCCAACTTTGGCGACTACAAGGTACCCACCATCCGCGATATACCTGACATCGAGCTTGTGCTCTTCAACACGCCCAATGAGGTCGCGAACACGCTGGGCGCGCTAGGCGCGGGCGAGCCACCGATCATTCCGACGCCTGGCGCCATCGCCAACGCCGTCGCCCATGCGCTCGGCAAGCCTGTCACCAGCTTACCCCTAACCCCTGACCGGATACTCGATATGCTAAGGGAGCGATAGATGCGCGCGTTCGACCACTCCACCGTCCAAAGCGCCAATGAGGCTGTCGCCGCGCTCACCGCCAGCGGCCCATCCACCGTGGTGATCGCGGGTGGCGCCGAGTTGCTCTCGCTGATGAAGAGCGATCTCGTCGCGCCCACCCGCGTGATTGACCTCAAGCCCGCGCGCGAGCTGCGCGGAATCGCCATCCAACCCGACGGTTCCGTTCGCATCGGCGCGCTGACCACCCTCGCGGACATCGAGCGCGACGATACCCTGGCGGAGCGCCTGCCCATCCTTCGGGCCGCCGTGCTCGACGCCGCCACGCCACAGATCCGCAACGTCGCCACGGTTGGCGGCAACCTCATGCAGCGCACCCGCTGCTGGTATTTCCGCGGCCCGTACACGTGCTGGCAGAAAGGCGGAAACTGGTGCTACGCGCGTGAAGGCCAGAACAAGTATCACGCGATCTTTGACCAAAGCGCCTGCGTCTCCGCGCATCCCTCCGACCTCGCGCCTGCGCTGCTCGCGCTCGACGCCTCCGTGATCATCCAGGGTTCCAGCGGCCAGCACGCCATGCCGCTCGACGCGCTACTCCGCCCTCCGACGGACGAGCGCCGCCACGAGACCACGCTGGAGCCATCCGAGCTGATCGTCGCGGTCACCATTCCACCTCAGCCTGAGGGCGCGCACGGCGTCTACCTGAAGATGATGGACCGCCATGCCTGGGCGTATGCGCTCGTCAGCGCCGCCGCCCAGATCGCTATCCGTGACGGCGTGATAACCCATGCGCGTATCGTCCTCGGCGGCGTCGCCAACACCCCCCACCGCCTGGAGACAGTGGAGGCGCATATCACCGGCCAGGAGCTTACTGCGGAGCTAGCCAGCGCAGCGGCTGACCTCGCCATCGCTGACGCCACCCCGCTGGAGCACAACCAGTACAAAGTATCCCTGGCGCGCGAGCTAACCCGGCGGTCTATCCTGCTCGCCGCCGGCATGGAGTGGTAATGGAGAGTCTCGGCGGATGGCGCGATTAGTGGCTGGCGCTGCTCCGATAGTGCAGCGTCAGCGCCAGCGCCACTGCCGCGATCGCCAGCCCAAAGAACAGCGTCGCCTGCGGGTCTATCCATTCCACCACATGTTCCAGGAATGTTAGCCCAAGCACGACCACCACGATCCCAAGCACCTTAGACTTCAGGGAGTCCATATCGCGCACGACCAGGCCTTCAGGCACATCCAGATCACCGATAAACAATTCATATAGCGAGATAGCGGAGATCGTGAGCACAGACGCGATGAGAAAGATATCCATCTCCCGCAGCAAACCAATCAGCGCGGCCGCATCCGCTTTCTCTGATGGCAACGATGTCGCTAGACGCAAGATCAGCGCGACTGTTTCGACCAATCCCCAGAGAAACGCCGCCGCCGCGACCAGCCCCAGCCCAAACACGCCAAGCAGCGCCAAATAGCGGGCGCTGGACACAATCCGTCTCACGCGCTCATCAATCCTTCCACAGTCCGCTCAGCCCGCTCCGCGCCGGGGGTGAACAAAATATTCTCACCACACATCCAGACGAGAGGCGCGCCCCTCGCGCCACGCAACCCCCAGGGCGTACGCTCGCCGGTTGACGCGCTCGAAGGCATCTCAGCGGGTGACGCAGAACTGCTCAACATAGCCTTCGGCATCAAGCCCGTTCACGCCGGGGTCGCGAACAAATACTTCTAATTACGCGCGGCGGCTGTCGTTGCCCTGGCCGGAACAGAGAAGAAATAGACACCATACGGATCACCGTGATTTCCAAGGCGCTCGTGAACAGGCGGACGGTCGGAGTAGCTTGATCCTGTCCTCGACCTTTCGCTTGTCGTTCTACTACTTCCAGAATCCGCCCAGACTATCCAGTCATCATGGAACGCGCACCGCGCGGCGCTCACGGTGTACAATGAGTCCGGCGCCACTCACGTGAGCCTCCGCCACCAAACACCGTCTGGCGCCTTAGATGCGTCACGCGACGCTTGTCAGGCGCCTCCCACGATGGGAGCGCCATCAGGAGGTTCGCGTTATGCCAGAACAATTCACTATCATGGCCCAGGAGCGTCAAATTACCGGGAAGCAGGTGCGCAACCTGCGCGCTCAAGGCTTTGTCCCCGCTAATATCAGCGGCGGCGCCATACCGTCGATCGCCATCCAGCTCCCCACTGCTGAGCTCAACGGCCTGCTCAAGCGCCACGGCGCGGGTGTGCTGCGTATCCACATCGGCGCCAATGCCAGCGCGGAGACCGCGATCCTCAGCCGGATCGAGCGCAATCCAATCACCTCCGCGGTCCTGCATGTCGACTTCCGCCGGGTGCGGCTCGATCAGGTGATGCGCTCCCACGTCGCTATCCATCTCACTGGCGAGGCTCCCGCTGTCAAAATCCACGGCGGGTTGCTGCTTCACCTGCTCGATACCGTCGAGATCGAGTCGCTGCCCGGGAACATTCCTGAATCCGTCACGCTCGATATCTCCTCCCTCGAGGAGATGAATTCCTTGCTCACCGTTGGAGACATCCAGCTTCCGGCCAACGTGAAAATGATAAGCCCAGCAAGCGAGTCAGTAGTCACCATCAAGGCCCCCAGGATCGAGGTAGCGGAAGCCGAAGCGCCTGCCACCACGCCAGCGGTAGCGCCCACGCCTGCGGAGTAAGGCGAAAAGAGCGCGCAGCGAAGCCTGATGCGTATGGGCGCCTGACAGGCCCCGCCGAGTAAGACAGAGAGTTCAATGACCGGGATCGAGATCGTAGCGTTCGCCGGAGCATGCCTGGTAGCGGCGCTGGCTGGCCTCTCAGCCGGCTCCCTTGTCAATACGCTGGCGGATCGAGTGATTGGCGTAGACGATCCGGTCTGGAGCGCCACACAGTGCCGCAAGTGTGGCGCTCCGCTTCCTCCCGCGTCGCACCTCGCGCTCAGCGAGCTAGCGACGCCCCGCGTCTGCGGAACATGCGGCAAGCGCGCCTCACCCCGGCGCCCACTCACCCAAATCACACTGGCGCTGGCGTTCCCTTTGCTCCTCGCTCACGCCTTTCTCAATCCTGGCCACCCAGTCTCCCGTCACGCGGCGACACTTCCCGCGTGGGCGCTCGTCACCTTAGGAGTCGTCATCCTCACCGCGCTCGCCTTCACCTTTGTTGTAGACCTGGAGCACCGGCTGATCTACGACCTCGCCATCTTCCCGCCGATGCTCCTGATCCTCGGCGCCGCCGCGCTCCTCAACCGCAGCGCGCTGCCGTCGCTCCTGCTTGCTGGCATACTCGCTGGCGGTCTCTTCTTGCTCCTCTACCTGCTTGGCTGGGCGATCTATCGCCAGGAGGCGCTCGGCTTTGGCGATGTCAAGCTCGCTGCGCTTATGGGCGTCGCGGTAGGCTGGCCCGCCATCACGACCGCCATCGCCATCACCGTCGCCGGCGGCTTTGTCATCGCCCTCCTCCTGCTGGCGAGCGGCGCCGCCAGCCGCCGCGCCTACATCCCTTTCGGCGTCTTTATGACCTTCGCCACCGCCATCACCCTCCTCACCACACCCTTCCCCTGGTAGGACGCTCGCGGGCAGATAGCCACCTTCGTGACACGCCATCTCGCGCGCGTCGCGCATCTCCACGCGTCTTGCTTCACATGTGATAAAATAGCTCACGAGAGAGGCCACTCGGCCACACTCACGCGGGAGTAGCTCAGTTGGTAGAGTACCTGCCTTCCAAGCAGGGCGTCGCGGGTTCGAGTCCCGTCTCCCGCTCCATCTCACCTCGCTTCACGCCCTCTGCCCCCACGCCAACCTCCAGCGACATCAGCGGACGACGTGCGATACCGCGATCTTTCTGCCCATCTGCTCCGCTCACTGACTCAAGAACTGCCAACACAATCCCCATAGCCTGCGCCCCATCACGCCGTCCGCCCGACGCCAGCGATCACTGTGAGCGCAGTGAGATATTCAGCAACCCCAGCGAGACCCATATGCGCCACCAGTGTGTTTCTGTCACTCATGGACTCGTCAGCGGGCGTCCGCTCAGAATCACGCGAGAAGGACCCGCCCGCTGGCGCCAGGACAAGGAGGCGAAACATGCGCTGGCGCATCGTCATCGGAAGCGCGTTGACCCTGCTCGGCATGGTCACGGGACTGGTCGCTGTCACTCCAACCAGTGGAGCGGCGCCAAAGGTCGTCTTCGGGCCGCCAACAATCGTCAAGAAAGTCATCCTCAAAGAGACGAGCATTGATGGGCCATCGATATGGTATCCAAACATCGTCTCAGGTGAGCCAGGCAGCGGCGTTGGGATCGTCATAGCCTGGACGGGTACCGACGCCAACCATCTCCTCAACACAGTGAAAACCTATGATGGCGTCACATATTTCGCCAAAACGACCTATGACGAGACGTCATTCGTACGGCCCGCCGTCACTACCGTCGTGGACGGGGGCGTCGCCCTCGCCTGGACTGGCACAAATACCAAACACTCGCTCAACGTATCGTGCACAGGATGCGCCTCGACACCGCAAAAGCTGACCCTGTGGAACGAGACCAGTTTTACAGCCCCCGCTCTCGCATTCAGCGGTGGCAAGCTCTGGCTGGCATGGGTGGGCACTGACGCGAACCACTCACTGAACATTCTGCCAATAGACATCACTACCTTCAAACCCGGCGTGAAGACCATTCTGGGACAGTTCAGCAGTATCGCGCGCCCATCGGTCGCTCCCGACCCCAACACGAAGGGACTGCTCATGTCATGGACGGGTACGACTCCCGCGAATCGCCTCCGCTTCGCCACATCCGCGGACGGCGTCCACTGGACCGAGCCTTCCTCCTCGCCGCTGGCGGAGTGGAGCGGCTCTGGCCCGAGCATGCTCGCCCTTGGGATCAATAACATGCCGCGCTACTTCGTGGCCTGGACGGGTACCGACGCCAACCACTCGGTAAATGTGCAGTACACAGAGGGCTTCCCAAACTGGCCAATGGACAACTCCAAAACAACCTTCGGTGAGTGGGCGCTCGGCGGCCCCTCCATCGCCTACAATGGTGTCTACCGCCAGATCGTCCTTGGCTGGACAGGTACCGACCCGCTTCACAAGCTGAACATCGCCATGGTCGGGATGTAGGGCATACAGATAGGCTCATTGTGCACTGACGGCTTCGGAATGCTAAACGCCGTCAGCGCGCAATGAGCGCCTGCGACATCCAGGGTTGAAGGGCGTCTTCGCCTGGATTGAGCGTATCATTTCATCGATGCTATTTCTCAGCCGCCGCATCAGAATCAGGCACATCAATCACGTATTGCAATGAGCCGCTCATCATGGAGGTTTGCGACTCATGACGCTGGCTTGTAATCCCACCATAGAGATCTACAAGATGCGTCTTTTCTATCTCTCAACAGAGAGCATTTTGAGATGCGCACAGGCCGATCTCACGCATTGCTACTCGGCGGTCACTATGAACCAGCTCAGCGCTGATTGCGCGACCAATGAGAAGCAGCTTGTCCCGAAACTGTCTACTGGCTTGCCATCAAATGTCGCGAGATGCGCCTGGCAGGCGTCATGCAATTCCTCCCCATCCGCGCCTGCCTCGTCATTGCGTCATGCGCTCGGTATCACGACACGTTAGCTTTCTGTTACATCCGCTGTTGCCATCGGATTCGCCGCTTCCACCAACTTCGCCGGCTCCGCCTCCAGGCAAACTTCGCAGCGTGGAAACTCGCCATTTTCCGGCGGCGTCTCGACGCCCGCTAGCAGTCTACCGCATGCGCAGACAAAGCCGTGCAGCCGGGCGGGATTCCCATATACCAGGCCGTGATCGGGCACAGAGCGCGTGACCACCGACCCCGCGCCAATCAGCGCGAACGAGCCAATCGTTACGTTGGGTAGGATGATTGAGCCCGCGCCAATCGACGCCCCATACCGCACCACAGTCGGCCCGACCTCCCAGTCGTCTTTCCCTTTCAGCCGGCCGTCGGGGGTAATCGCGCGCGGCAACATGTCGTTACAAAAACAAACATGCGGGCCGATGAACACGCCATCTTCGACGGTCACACCGTGATACACGGAGGCGTTATTCTGAATCTTGACCATGCTGCCAATCGAAACGCCGAAGTCAATATAGACATTCTTGCCAATATTGCAATTGGCCCCGATCACAGCGCCCTCGCGCACCTGCACATAACTCCAGATACGCGTGCCCTCGCCCAGTTTTGCCTGGTCGGACACATCCGCTGTCGGATGAACAAATGTGGGCATCTCAATACGCCCTTTCTTGCAAGCTCTTGATCCACAACGACGGAGCCGCTGGCCGCGCGCTCTCAACGGTAGCTTACCAAATTATGCCACCTCAGGCTGTCGAGTCGCCTCATGCGCTGACAGCCGAACCGTCATGCATGTCGAACAGCGGTTATGTGCGACCTCACTGTACTTCTCACCCTCAGATAATGGAGAGACATCCCCCAGGTATCTGATGGTCTACAGCGCCAGGCGGCTTTAGCTCGCGAGCGAGAAACTGGCTGATCGCGCTCACAACGTCACGCCGGATCAAGCGCTGACAGGCGCCGCTCGCCCCAGACAGGGTACAATACTCCAGCGCGCATCGAGCGCTCCTGGCGCTAGGAACTTGAGCCTGAAGAGGATGCTATGGAAGCGGAAACACAGACAGGTGAACACGAAGCGCCGCCCTACCTCATCCTTCGGACTGATGGCGCCTCGCGCGGCAACCCCGGCCACGCTTCAGCGGGCATTGTCATTGAGACGCCCGATGGCGAGGTAGCGGCGCGCGGTAAACTCTATCTCGGTGTCATGACCAACAATCAGGCAGAATATCGTGCGCTCATCCTGGGACTCAAAGCGGTCGCCCATTACCATCCCGCGCTCGTGCGCGTATACATGGACAGCGATCTCATCGTCAACCAAATGCGTGGAACCTATAAGGTGCGGCATCCCGACTTGGAGCCACTCTGGCGTGAGGCGCGCGAGTTGGTCAAAGCGCTACCCACCGTCACCTTTGATCACGTCCCACGCGCCCAGAACGCCCTCGCCGACCGGCTGGCGAATGAAGCGCTGGATGAACGCAATCAGCGGTAGCGTGCGACCAAAAGCCAGCGTGGAAACTGGCGCCAGAAGCGCTCTTTCGGCAAGCCAGACGCGACGGCGCGCGTGGCTCGCGAATTGGGAATCAGGGAATGAGGTAGCGACATGGCCCAGACGACCGATTCGGAACGAACGCAGCCACTCCCACCCGCGCTCGCGCCTGTCCCGCGTTCTCCCCGCCGGCCATTCAGCCGTCTCATCCGTATTGCACTCTTTACCCTCGTCGCGATCACACTTGTCGGCGCGCTGGCAGGCGGTTACGGCTACCACCGCTTGACCGCCACCGTCACGAGCTATGCCGGGCCGCACTTCAACACAAACCAAAACGCCGTCTGGCTGGAACATGCCTGGTCCGGGCAGCCCCAAACCTCAGCGGCGTATGACGCGCTCGCATCACAGCTACAGCGCGAGGGAATCGCCTCCGTCTACGCCCATGTCGGCCCTCTCGACAGCGACGGAACCATCCCCGCTAGTCTCGCGCCCAATGCCGCCAACCTGGCCGCCGCACTCCACGAGCGCATCCCTGGCATCAAGGTATTCGCCTGGATTGGCCAGCTCGAAGCCGCAAGTGGCGCCCCGGCGGATGAGACCGTCAACCTCGCGAACTCCTCCGTGCGCGCCGCAATCGTCGCTACCGCCAACGGATTCGTCCGCAAACAAGGATTCGACGGCGTGCATTACGACATCGAGCCAATCCGCAACAACAATGCCCACTACCTCGATCTACTGATCGAGACGCGAGCGGCGTTCCCTCCTGGCGCGCTGATCTCCGTCTCCGCTCAGAAGTGGGCGCCCAACGCCCATCTGGCTGACCTCCTCTATCGCACCGGGCGTGGCGGTCAGTGGTGGACTTCCTACTACTACGCCGCTGTCGCCGCACATGTGGATCAGATGGCGGTCATGACCTATGACAGCGGCATGCCCACATCCCAGACTTATGAGATCTTTGTCCAGCAGGAGACAAAACACATCCTTGCCGCAGTACGCACCGCCAACCATCCCCCACAAGTGCTGATCGGAGTCCCCACCTACACCGGCGACAACGCCTGGTTCCACGACTCCGCCGAGAATATGCGTTCCGCGCTCACCGGCGTCATCGCCGGCCTCAACAGCGACACAGAGACACAGCCCTTTACAGGCGTCGCCATCTACCGTCTCGCCGTCACCAGCCCCTCTGACTGGCAAACCTACGACCAGCTCTGGCTAGGCCAGACTCAGTAGCCATTTCCTACTCCAGCGCCGACCGCGCCGCCTCCGCCGCATCCACCAGGTTCACAGTGCGCTGCTCACCGCTGCGCAGGTCGCGGAGCGTCGCCTCGCCGCGCGCCGCCTCGTCCGGCCCGACGATGAACGCCAGCGGAATCCCGCGCTTGTTCGCGAACGAAAGCTGCTGGCCCAGCCCCTTCGGTTCAGGGTACGTCTCCGTCTGGACGCCACCCGCACGCAGCGCGGCCGCCAGCGCCAGCGCCGCGCTCGCAGTCTCTGCGCTGAACAGTGTCACCAGCGCCTGCGTGGTCGTCACCGCTTCGCCTTCGAGCAGCCCTGCGTCTTCCATCGCCACCATGATGCGATCAACCCCGAACGAGATACCTACCGCAGGAATGTCGCGCCCCAAGAACATGCCCACCAGCCGGTCATAGCGACCGCCGCCGCCGAGTGTGCCCAGCGACGAGCCTTCTAGCTTGGTCTCGTAAATAACGCCAGTATAGTAGTCAGCCCCACGCACCATCGAGGGATTCAGCGTATAGCGCGCTTCGGGAACTCCCATTGCGCGCATCGCGATGAATGTTTCCTCCAACTCACGCGCGCTGGCTTCGCCTTGCTCCGTCCCTTTTACCAGGGGACGCAAGCTCGCCAGAATGGCTTCCGGCGTCCCTGAGACGCTTATCGCCTCTAGCAGCGCGTCAATCGAGCGCTCCGACAAGGCGGCCCGTTGGAGTTCGGTCCGCACGCCGTCAGGGCCAATCTTGTCCAGCTTGTCTATCGACACCCGCGCTGCGCCCCGTTGCTCTAGCGTGACGCCGCTGACCTCCATCAGTGCGTCCAGCAGCCCCCGATGGCTAATGTGCGTCACAAAATTATCGAACCCCAGGGCCGAGAACACCTCGTAGTGAATCGCCGCCATCTCCGCGTCCACCAGCATCGAGCGGCTGCCTACACAGTCCACATCGCACTGATAAAACTCGCGGTAGCGCCCCCGCTGTGGCCGGTCGGCTCGCCACACCGGCTGCATCTGGTAGCGGCGGAACGGCATCATCACATCATTCTGGCGAGCCGCGATCACGCGCGCCATCGGTACGGTCAAGTCATACCGCAGCGCCATCTCCGAGAAGCGCCGCGCTAGCGGTCCCGCCGAGCGCTCGGCCCCTTCGCCTTCCGCCAGTAGCTTACTCGCCGCCGACTCGAGGTCGCGCCCGTTCTTCAGGATGCGGAAGAGCAGGCGCTCACCTTCCTCACCGTACTTGCCCTCCAGCGCGCTCGCGCTCTCGATGGACGGCGTCTCCAGCGGCTCATAGCCATAGCGCTCGAACGTCTCGCGCAGCAGCCGGAATACACGGTTGCGTGGAGCCAGATCGCGCGGCAGGAAATCGCGCGTGCCACTGACCGGCGCGGTGGAGATGCGTGCCATACGGGGTCAATCCTTGTCGCTCTGATTCTTGCTGACCGTCGCAGCTTCATCGCGGCTTCATATGGTACGCCAGTGTACCATGTCTTCCACTCTATCACATACGCCGCGCGCTTCTCTCCAGCCACGAGCGCATCTCCCGCCCTTCTGGTGTGTGGAGCGCCCAGCTACACGATGGTGAAGAACGTTACCACGGACAGCAAAACCGACACCAGCGTCATCACCAGCAGCGGACGCAGCGCCCTCGTGCGCAGGTGCGCCAGGCTGACATTAAGCCCCAGACCCACCATCGCCGCCGTAAGGATAAAAGCGCTCCCGTTCGAGATGGCCGTCATCGCCGCCGCTGGCACGATAATCCACTTGCCCAGGATATAACTGCCAACCAGGCTCATCGCGATGAAGCCAATCAGGAACCATGGAAACTCAATCTTTGCCTTGGGATCATGCGTGCCGCGCGCCTTCATGATGAACACGAAAATGAAACTCAGTGGCACGAGCAAGAACACCCGGCCCAGCTTCGCCAAGAGCGCGATCGCCAGCGCATCATGCCCAGCCGGCGCAGCCGCCAGCGCCACCTGCGCGATTTCGTGGATACTCACACCCGACCAGACCCCGTACTGCATATTCGTCAACGGCAGCAGTGGCCGGATCAGCGTATAGGCGATGGCGAACACAGTTCCCATTAGCGCGATGATGCCAGCGCCGATCGCGGTATCTTCCTCATCCGCCCGCAAGATCGGCGACACCGCCGCGATAGCCGCCGCGCCACAGACCCCCGTCCCCACCCCTAGCAGCAGCGAAAGTGATGCGTCCGCCTTGAACAGCCGCGCCAGCAGGACCATGGCGACAATGGCGAACACGATAGTTCCCGCGTCGCGTAGAAGCAGGAACAGCCCTTGATGCAACACAATATCAATGTTCAGCTTCAGCCCATACAAGATGATCGCGAAGCGCAGCAGCCGCTTCGCCGAGAACGCGATCCCCGGTCGCAGCGTCTCGGGATACCCCGCTACCTGGCGATACAACACCGCGATAATGATCGAGCAGGCCAGCGGACCCACCAGCGCGAAGCCCGGAAGCTGCGACAGCCCAAGCCCCAGCGTCGCAATGACCAGAGTGAAGATGACGCCACCCACAAAACCCCACCGACCTCGCGCCGAAGGTTGTGCTTGCGTCTGAAGTGGCGCTACCAATGGCGCCTTCTCGATTATCTCGCTACTCATGCCTGAATTACCCCTATCCTGCTCACACCTAGAAATAGCCTGGAAATCATGGCTGCTGGCAGTATACGGGCCACTATATGATAAGTAAAATGAATAGTTGTTATCATTACAATAGGTGATATGCTAACGTGGGAATCGGTAAGGTGGACTCAGGAGAAACGACCATGCCCCCTCAAGTAGATACTGTTATCAGCCATGCGCATCTTCAGATCTTCGTCTCTGTCGCGGAAAAACGCAGCTTTTCTCGCGCCGCGGCGGAACTTCATCTCACTCAACCAGCTATCACGCTCCACATACAGGCGCTGGAGCGTGAGGTCGGAGCCCGGCTTCTGGAGCGGACAAACCGCTTTGTCCGCCTGACAAAAGCTGGTGAGATTGTCTATGACCACTCGACTCGCATCCTGAGCATTCAGGCGCAGATGCGGCGTTGCCTGGACGACCTGATCCGTGAGGCCAGCGGACCGCTCTCCATTGGCGCCAGTTTCACTTTTGGCGAATACGCACTGCCACACCTCCTCGCTACATTTCGCGCGCTGCATCCTCAGGTGAGGCCCACCGCCATGATCGCGAATACCGGGCAAATCGCCGAGTTGGTGGCCGTCAACCGGCTCGATGTAGGACTCGTGGAAGGGGAGGTGCGCCTACCCAGCGTCCTGGCCGAGCCAGTGAGTGAAGACGCGCTGGTCGTCGTCGCGCCCCCCAACTTCTCCCCAACATCCCAATCACTCCTCACAGAACTGCGGCCCGTCGACCTCGCCTGCGAACAGTGGATCGTCCGCGAGCCAGGCTCAGGAACGCGCGCCGCTTCTGACCACTTCTTCACTCAGACAGGTCTCACAGCGGACAGCGCGCTGGAGTTTGGCAGTACACAAATGATCAAAGAAGCCGTCGAGGCCGGACTGGGCCTCGCGCTCCTGTCGCGCTGGACTATCCGCAAGGAGCTCGCGCTTGGAACACTGCGTGAGCTCCCTTTGGCAGGCCTTCCCATCACGCGCCAGCTCTCCATGCTCACGCCCGCCGCCACATTCCGCACTAAAGCCCTCGACGAGTTCGTGGACTTCATGCGTGGTCCAGCCCGCGACCAGCTCCAGCGGTTGAGTTAAAACACCTGGGCGAAGCGCCAACCGCACAAGCGGTAGGCGCTTCGCCCAGTCTAAACGTGTCGTACCTGGCTTAGGGAGCGGGATGTTGCGGCATTCCAATCGTCATCCAGACTGCCCCCAACAAGACGAGGATTGCGATCGCCAGAACCACGAGCGCCACTGTGGACTCAATATAGTCGCCTTCGTAGTGCCGGTCACGGACACCACGAAGCGTACGCATACCGGCGACGAGAAAGAAGATCAGCGAGATCACCAGTCCGCCTTCAGCGATAATCGTTTCGGCTTGTTGCGTAGTAAAAAGAAAGCCGTTAGGCACGGTAACAAACCGAACGATTGTGAGGATTTCCCAGAAAAGCGCAAGTATGCCCACGAGAATCAGCAGCGGCAGCGCGCCTTCCATCACACCCCGGAGGGCGCTCAGCACAATCCTCAGCGGTGATGGAAGGGAAATTGTCTTCGCGGGAGATCCTGTGTTGATACTTGGCGCGTGACGCGGTTCACGCATGGCGGGATCGCTCCTCTCCGAAAGAAATCCAAATGCGAGGCTCTGCGAGCGCTCCAATCATGCGACAGGTAGATTGGCTGTGAAGAACGCGACCACATTATCCACATACTTCTGCCCAGCGACTTTAAACGCCTGGGCGTGCGTCGCGTTCGGCACAAGCCAGATGCTCACCCGCGCGCCTGATCCTTGCTTCGCCGCCTGATCGAGCAAGTTCATGTCAGACGTCGGAACGTAGGTATCAGCGGCCCCCTGAATGAAATATATCGGCCTCGGCGCGATCTTCGCGACCACGTCAACTGGACGGACCGCCGCAAAATCAATCGCGTAGAGCGCTTGAAAAGCGCGCAGAACACCTGGTGTAAACCAGGATGGCAGACCTGAGCGCTTGGGAATCTCCCGCTCCAACAATGGGAGCGCGTCGGAGTAGGCGCTATCGGATACCACAGCCTTAATCGCGGTATCTTGCGCGGCGGCCAGGAGGAGCGTCGCGGCCCCCATCGAAACGCCCCACCCCCCGATCGCCTTCGGCCGCCCCAGATTGGGATACGGTTGCTCACCACTGAGCAAGAAGTCCACCGCGCCCAGCACATCACGCTTCTCGAAGTAGCCCATACTGAGCGGTTCCGCCTGCGACTGTCCCGTACCACGCAAATCGAAAGTCAACACGGCGAAACCATGCTTCGCCAGCGCGGCGCTGAGGTCGAGATATCCCATCCCCAGATCAGTACGGTTATCAGGCGAGCCATGCACAACGATGATCGTGCGGGCGTCGGTAAGCGCGCCCTTTGGGCCAACTCCAGGAATAAACCAGCCTCTCAGAACAACGTGATCTGTGCGACTGGAAAATTTGACAGGTTGATACTTTAGGCCATAGGTGGCTGGCGTGGAGGTTGGAACCACCTGAGGAGCATAGGCGAGATTAGACGCCGCATAGACGCTAACACCCGCGTAGGCGAACGAAAGCAGGGAAGCGCAGAGGAGCACTGCGGTCAACGTCCAACGCGCCAGTGTCGCCACGCGTGACACCGGACGGGGCCGTGCCGCTATCTCCCAAAAGTAAGGGGCGGGCGCCCCTATTGGTGAGCGCGGCGGCTCAGGCGGACGTGCCCAGGCAGGCTCGCCTGTGCCTCCAGGCATATACTCGCCTGTACGAACGTCTGACGTTGAAACGCCAGCATGCGCCAGCGACGCTGGTCCCCTCCCCAGGTCGCTCGGCGGAGCATATCCCGCGCCGTATGAGCCATACGAGTCCGCGGCAGGATCGTACGATGGCGCTGGTGGGACCCAGCCGGCTCCAGATGGCGCGGTGGCTGGCGTCTTAGCGGTCAGGGGTGGCACGTATTCTGGGGCATTCTGCGAATACGGCTGAGGGGCGCCTGAGTACGGCGCATAGCCAGCGTACTCGCCTGACGCGCCAAATGGAGGATCAAAGTCACTATACCCACCGGTATACCCACCTCCATCTCCGGGATCCAGGAAGTCAGGATCACCTAACGGACCACGCGGAGGGCCCGCGGATGGAGGCGTGGGTGGAAGCCAGTCTGGCTGATGCCAGCGTGGCGGGGCTACATTCGGGTCGTGAGCGAGTGGGGCGCCCTTGCCACCCTCGTCATAGGCAGAAGCGCCCCTGGAAGAGGCCGCGCTGCGGTCGGGCGGCGCGAACGGTCCCCGCGCGCGCTCACCGCCTGGCGCGTCTCTACCTTTTTGGTCTCGCGAGTCTCGCGAGTCTCGCGAGTCTCGCGGAGATGGCCCCACCCAGCGAGATCCGGATGCGCTCGGCCCCCCAGCGGATCGAGGCGTAGCCGCGCCACGCTCCATCCCCGCCACAGTCATATGTGGTGGGGGGGGGCTGTTCAACCAGGCTGGTGTAGCCTGAACAGGCGCTCCAGGCGCCGCGTTATTTTCTGGCGCGCCTGTGGCTGGGCGTCGCCGTGGACCGCGTGTAAACATGTCACGCACGGTTCGAGCGACGCGCACCGGGCGCGATTCGGGCCGCCAACCACGCGGAGCAGGTCCCGAACCCCACCCGCTACGATCGTCGTCTGAGCGCTCTGGCGGACGGCCCATAACGCCTATCCCTCTCTCAACATTGCGCTTGACGCGCAATTGGCTTCACAAGGGATGTCGCGCAGAGCGCGGCCCGTCCCCCATCCTCACACAGCGAACCCTTGACCTGCTGTACGGTAATAACGTCAGAATACACGAAACAGCGCGCCTATGCGGGACTTTCGTAATGACATACCAGATACAGGCGCCCCGTATCTGGTATGGGAGCCGTATCTGGTATGGGAGATGAGGAAATGACCGTGCGCCGTAACGGCTGGACAGAAGCGTCCGGCGCTAGTCGCGCAGCGCGGCGCTCACCCGTTCGATGCGCGCGATCATTGCGGCCAACGCCCCTGGCGTGATCGCTTGATCGGCATCGGTGAGCGCCTGGTTGGGATGAGGATGCATCTCGACAATCAGCCCGTCGGCGCCAGCGGCAATGGCGGCTACGCCCATTGCGGGGACGAGATCGCCGCGCCCAGCCCCGTGGCTGGGGTCAACCATCACCGGCAAGTGCGTTAGCTGCGCCAGAAGTGGCACGCAGGTCAAGTCCAGCAAGTTGCGGGTCATTGGGTCGAAGCTGCGCACACCGCGCTCGCACATGACCACATCAGAATTGCCCTCAGAGAGGATATACTCCGTCGCCAGCAGCCATTCCTCAATAGTCGCGGCGAATCCGCGCTTGAGCAGCACGGGCCGCCTGGAACGCCCGACGGCGCGCAGCAGCGCGAAATTCTGCATATTGCGGCTGCCGATCTGGAGCATATCGGCGACCTCGGCCACTGGCTCGACCATCGCGGGCTCCATCACCTCGGTGACGATCGGCAGACCTGACTCAGCGCGTGCGTGC
This sequence comes from uncultured Chloroflexia bacterium, assembly GCA_963809385.1. Lineage (GTDB taxonomy): Bacteria > Chloroflexota > Ktedonobacteria > Ktedonobacterales > JADMIN01 > JAKAIY01. The sequence goes on from CAWEJL010000005.1 coordinate 254,183, forward strand.
GCCAGCAGCGGCAGGCCGTCGAGGCCCAGCCCCTGGAAGCTGTAGGGTGATGTTCGTGGCTTGAAGGCGCCACCGCGCAGCAGTTGGGCGCCAGCTTCGCGCGCGGCCAGCGCAGCCTCGATGATTCCGGCCTCGGACTCGACCGAGCAAGGACCCGCGATGACTATCGGGTCGCCCGCGCCAATGCGGACACCACCAACCGTCACAATCGTCTTCTCTGGATGCGCTTCGCGGCTCGCCAGTCGGTACGGCGCGGATGGCGTCGTGGCCTCCACGGGGTTGCGCGGCTGCGCGAGCCGCGATCGTTCATCAGGGGTGGCGCTATCGCGTGTGACGGTCGTCATGCCAGTCCTCTCAGTTCCAGGTGATCTTCGGTTTCGGTCGAGTGATGAATTCATCTGGAGGCAAGTCTCTCTCCGCCTGCCTAACACCCTCAGCCGATTTCCCACCCATCTGGCGCTCCTATCATCAAAGCATACCGCCCGGATAACAACAGGACAACCAGTGGAAGGGTTAGGCGAGAAGGGTTCGCGGGGAAACAAAAAAGCAGAGGAGTCAAACTCCTCTGCTTCCCTCCGACCCGCTGCCGTCTCGCTCTCGAACCCAGCGCAAACGGCCCACCGTCAAGCCGGAGGGCAGAGCCACCAATAATAATAAAAGGTGGTGGGGTTCGAGATGCGGTTGTGGTCAGCGTTTAGGTGGTGGGTATTCATCTTGGGCAGAAGTATATGGATCTTGCCCAGTCTTGTCAAGCGCCATCGAGCATGTTTCAAGCGAAACAGATGTTTCAGGCCTCACGGATAGCGCGACAACCAGTGTACCGCTCCAAAGCAGGCGCATCACGAGATCATCAACAAATATATCCGCTTCGCGGCGCCGATTCTGCAGGAACACAAAGGCGTCACAAACCCATGACCGGGTTTCACCTTACGGCGTGGAGCGAAAACGCCCTACGGTAGCGCGCTGAGGCGGGTCTCATGTATACTTCAGGAGGCGCTTTATCGGCGGTAGCCCGCGATTATTCCGCATATCCAGCGTCACGAAAGGGTCACACCACAATGCTCGATCAGGATGCGGATCTTGATCTTCTGTACCAGACAGAGATCGCCGATCCCGACTGGTACAAGACCAATATTCCCTGTCAGGTCGGCTGTCCGGCTCGCACCGACGTGTCGAACTACATCGGGCTGATCTCGCAGGGACGCTTCGATGAGGCGTATGTGCTCAACCGGCGCTCCAACGTTGTGCCGGGTGTGTTGGGCCGCACCTGCGCACGGCCGTGCGAGCCGGTCTGCCGCCGCAACAAGGTGGACGGGCAGCAGGTCGCCATTTGCTGGCTGAAACGCGCCTCCCATGACCACCGTGAGTATCGCCATCTGCCAGAGCGGCCCGCCATCACCAAGACGGAGAAAATCGCCGTCATCGGCGCGGGCTCGGCGGGCGTCGCCTGCGCGCGCGAGTTGGCGGAGATGGGTTATGCGGTCACGGTCTTCGATATGTACCCCGCGCCGGGCGGCATGATGGTCGGCGGTATCCCCGTCTGGCGGCTGCCACGCGAGGTGACACAGGAAGAAATTGACGAGTACCTGGAAGCGCTGGGCGTCGAGGTCAAACTCAACACCATCGTCGGTAAGGATGTGCAGCTGACCGACCTCATGAATGAGTACGCCTCCGTCTACATCGGCGCGGGCTGCATGCTCTCGAATCCGCTGACCGGCCCCGATAATAAGGTTGTGCCCGGATCTGACCTGCACGGCGTAATCGCCGGACTTCCCTTCCTGGAGAAAGTCAATTTCGGTGAGCCGGTCTATGTCGGCAAGCGCGTCGTGGTCCTCGGCGCCGGCTTCACGGCAATGGACTGCTGCCGCTCGGCGATCCGTTTCGGCGCCGAAAAGGTCTACGTCCTCTACCGCCGCTCGAAGGAGGAGATGCCCTCGGACGAGTACGAGGTGGACGAGGCGATGCTAGAGCATGTTGAGTTCCAGTATCTCTGCTCGCCAGTCGAAATCATCTCGAATGATGGCACACATGTCTCCGGCGTGAAGATGGTCCGCAACCGCCTGGGTGACCCAGACGCCGGTGGCCGCCGCCGCCCGCTGCCAGTCGCTGGCTCTGACTATGTCGTCGAGTGCGACCAGGTCATCTCTGCGTTCGGCCAGTACGCTGATACCTCGTGGATCCCCACCCAGGAGCTAAACCTGGAGGTCAATCGCTGGGGCATCCCGCTGGTGGACCGCGATACCTGGATGACCTCGCATCCCGGCCTGTTCGCTGGCGGCGACTTCACCGAAGGGTCGCGCAACCTGATCTCAGCGATCGCCGACGGGCGCGACGCCGCGACCTCTATCAACCGCTACCTCGGCCATGATGACGGCCCCTCTGAGGAGCCCGTCGAGATCGAGCTACCAGACTTCCGCCGGGGCATGGTGGATGACTATGAGTCAATCCCCTACCAGGTCATCCCCTCGCTGCCGCTGCAGAAACGCTTCAGCATCACCGTGGAGTCGGAGACCGGCTACTCGCCTGAAGAAGCGATCACGCAGGCGCGGCGCTGCCTCCAATGCCAGCTCAATATCATGATTGACCCCTCGATCTGCATCCTGTGCAGTGGTTGTGTGGACATCTGCCCCTACGACTGCATCAGCATGCAGGGCTTGACGCGCATGGTGAAAGGCGATCCGCTGCATCAGCTCGCCGGGTCCACCTGGGAGGGTGGCGCCGACATGATCATTGACGAGGAGAAGTGCATCCGCTGCGGCCTCTGCATCGTGCGCTGCCCCACGGACGCGATCTCGATGGTGCAGTTCCAGGTCAAGAGCGCCAACAACCGCTGGAGCGTCTCGAACCTGCCGATGCTTAACAACACCCGCTAGCCTCGACACATGCCCAGCCAAAGCCCCCACGCCTCCTCATGAGCGTGGGGGCTTTGTCGTAATTCCGGATGAGATTGCGGGCAACCAGACGGAAGCGGTATGGTAGCGGTGAGAGTCACGTAAGAGCTCTCGTAGCAAGGAGCATGCGATATGGGCGGCGAAACGCAATCGCACCCAGCGGAGGATGAGCTCCGCGCGCAACTGGACCTGGCGCGTCGGTTTCTGGCTGAGCAATCGGAAGAGGCCGAGATCGAGTTAAAACCAGGAGAACTGGCGTTCGAGCTGCCGCTTCCTCCTGGAGCGCGGGTGGTTGGATCGATGATGCGCGGCGGGAAGCCAGCCAGCATGATCCTCGATATGCCGCAGTCGTCCGGAAGAGGCGTTCGCATTCTATGACGAACAATTACCGGCGCTTGGCTGGGCCGCGGATCTCTTCATGGGACGGGGCGGGTTCATTCCTTCCACGTCGCCGTTCATTCCATCGCGGTATATCTCGGACGAGCGCGGAAAGATGCTCATCGTGGCCGTGAAGGATCCCGCGGAAAGCGGCGCGACATTCGTCATCACGCTCATGGACGCGCCGGATAGAGCGCAATGGACGCGCCGGCCTCATCCGGCATGCGACTACATCAGACGATGCCACAGCTTAGAGCGCCGCGTGGCGCGCGCTTATCCGCGGAAGGTGGCGGCGGCAGCGATACGTCATGGCGCTCGTATGCGCGCATGTCAGCGGCGCTCGAACCCGAGGCGGTTACGAGCGCACTTCAACAAGCAACTCGAAGCGGGAGGGTGGCGGCGCCAGACGGGAGGAGCCACTGGCGATGCGGGCTGGAGCCTGTGGTCGGTCACGGTGGAAGCGCAGTCCATGATCGGAGCGTTCATCGCGCTGCGCATCCCCGAGCGACAAGACGAATATCTGCTGGAGGCGCGGCTTGAAGCAGGTGATCTCCAGCAGCCAAACGGCAGATGGTTATCCTCTGCCCCACTCGTGAGCGGAGGCGGCCCAGGCAAGGCCTCGCTGACACGCGCACAAGTCACTCTTGAATATCCACCCTTTCTGTGTTACCTTTACTTCAGAAAGTAAAGTATTAGCCCAGAAAGGGGCTGAACATGGCTCAAATCTTCCAGCACGTCACATCGGCGCGCTCAACCACACCATTGCCAGACGCGACGACACTGGGTCCGGCGCATCTGATTGTCGCCGACCTCCAGCGCTCCGTCTCGTTCTATACCGAAACGCTGGGATTCACCCAGGCGGCTGGGGCCAGCGGCGGACGGCGAGGCGTCTCTGACAATTGGTGACAATCCAACTCCTGTTCTGCGGCTGACGGAACTTCAAGGCGCACGGCGCAAGCCCGCGCACGCGACGGGGCTTTACCATGTCGCGATCCTGACGCCGAGCCGGCTTGATCTGGCGCGCAGCCTGTATCATCTGGCAGTTACGCGTTATCCGCTGCAAGGCGCGTCCGATCACCTCGTCAGCGAGGCGCTGTATCTGGCCGACCCTGACGGCAACGGGCTGGAGATCTATCGCGACCGGCCGCGCGCGGAATGGCCACATGAAGGCGACCAGCTGATGATGGACACCATCGCGCTGGACCTTGGCGCGCTGCTCGAAGAGGCCGCCGCGGACTCACGCCCGTGGGCAGGCCTGGCGGCTGGCACGCGCGTCGGGCATGTGCACCTGCATGTGGCGCATCTGGCCCCGGCGGTCGCATTCTATCGCGACGTCATTGGCCTTGACCTGATGATCCAGCTTGGCGGCAGTGCGGCTTTTATGTCCGCAGGTGGCTATCACCATCATCTCGGCCTCAACACCTGGGCTGGAGTGGGCGCGCCACAACCGCCGGCTGACGCGGTTGGCATCCGCATCTGGGATATGCTGCTGCCAGAGCGCGCGGACCTTGACGCGGTCACCTCGCGGCTGGATGCCGCCAGCGTCACCTATGAGCGCGAGCCGAGCGGCGCTATCATCACGCGCGATCCCTCCGGCAACGCGTTGCGACTGACCGTCGCCGGATAGGCCACCCGCGCCGTTACACGCAGAGCCATACGGGCGAAAGTCGCCCCCATTGTCGCGTCCACCGCCTCTCATGCGTCTACTATTCTGTGGACGGCGAGCGCGGTGGACGCCGTGTTTTCGCCTCCAGCATGAGAGCCGAGACACAATTCAGACTCGGCATACGCCCGTGACCAGCGTGGTTGGGCGGCAGGGATGATGTGGGAGCGCTATGCATGCGGATGGAGACCAGGACGGAGCCACCAATCGCGCCACAACTCGACCCCAGGCGGCGCTGGCTGATTGTGGTGGCGGGGTTGACGCTCTGCGCGGTATTGATCAGTGTTGTGGGGGTGTTCAGCGCCTCGCGCCTCGCACGGCCATCAGCCTCAGCGCAAGCCACGGCGACACTAGGCGCGACGGTGTCACCCACCTCTCACTGGGTCTATAACCCGGCGATTGACACTAGCACCGCCGCGATCCTCGCCGCCGAGCATGCGGCCGACATACAGGCGACAGCGCAAGCCGACCTGAACGGCATGACGCTTGACGAAAAGCTCGGCCAGATGTTCCTGATCGAAACGTATTACCAGACCTGGACGCCAGACATCGCCAACATGGTAGTCGGCATGCACGCCGGAGCGGTCATCATTTACGCCAAGAACATGCAGTCACCGCAACAGCTCCAGGCGTACATCGCGAGCATGCAAGCGCACGCCAAGATTCCGCTGCTGGTGACAATGGACGAAGAGGGTGGGCTAGTGGATCGGCTCGGCTACAATCACTTCTTCCCGCCGCTCCCCTCCGCACAAGCGCTCGGCGACACTGGTAATCCTAAGCTCGCGACCCAGGCCGGCGATCAGGCCGCGCAAGAAATGCTCGCGATGGGCATCAACACTGACCTGGCTCCGGTCGTAGATGTGCGCGGGCCAAACGGCTCAGTCGAAACGACACGGCTGTATGGGAACACACCAGCAACCGTCACAACCTTCGCGGGCGCTTATCTCGACGCGCTCCAGAGCCACGGCGTCATCGGGACGCTCAAGCACTGGCCGGGCATTGGCGATGTCACGCTCGACCCGCACAAGACCTTGCCAACCATTGACGCCTCGATGGCGCAGCTCCAGTCGCAGCACTTCGCAACCTTCCGCGCGTTGCTGGCGCACAATCCAGGCATGATCATGGTGACGCATGTGATCGTCAACGCGATTGACCCGACGATGCCAGCGACGCTCTCGCCCAAGCTCGTTAATGGCGTGCTCCGCGGCCAGCTTGGTTATGATGGTGTGGTGATGACTGACAGCTTATATATGCAAGGCATCGCGATTCGCTATAACCTGCCCGAAGCGGGTGTGCTCTCTGTCATCGCGGGCGACGACTTGTTGGAGGGAGCGTTCGACACGTCCTCGATGGCGGGGATGATCACCGCGCTAAAAGCCGCTATCAGCAGCGGTCGCATCAGCGTCGCCCGCATCGATCAGTCGGTGATGCGCATTTTGAAGCTGAAGATCCGCTTCGGGCTGCTGCCACTGCGGACTACCCGCTATCACCGCATCCAGCAAGCCGGCGGCCCAGGCGGTTCGCCAGAGGGCCAACTTCAAGCGGATACGCGCCGGACTGGCGTCACTGGCCGTCCCAACTATTCCTGAAGACTGCGCACAACAAGGTTCTCGCCGGGGCGTAGCTCCTTCTCATATGTGGCGATACGCATTTCGACGCCCATGCCAACGCCTTCGTAGAGATGAGCGGCCCCCGTCAGGCTTTGAGAATCAACGCCAAGGCCCGCAACGCGCTGCCCACGCTCCCAGAATGCCCCGAAGCACTGGAGTAGCAGCGCGCGCGCCAGGCCACGCCGCCGCCATTCGCGCAACGTGGCGACGGTGCGAATCCATCCCTGCTCGGGCCGCATGCGGCAGAGCGCGACCGAGACCAGCGCGCCATCATCCGCCTCGACCAGAAACCAGAGCGAAGGATCCCACGAGTCACGCTCCATGCGGGCGCTCCACTCCTCGAAAGTAACGGGCGTGTGGCCCCAGTGATCGCTGAACGCTGTCTCTACCACCTCGTACACGGCGCGCTCGTCGCGTTCCCGCTCGAAGGTTCGCACGCGAAAGCCAACCGGCCACTCTGGCGCGGGTGGCGGCTCCGTCATCTCCAGGCGCATGCGCCAAAAGACGCGCACGAGGGTGAAGTTCTCGCCTTCCAGTAGCGCGCGAGCGGCGTCATCTTCCGCCAAAACCGAGTTCATGAGCGTGACGCGCGCGCCAGCGGGAGCCCCGCCAACCAATTCGCGAGCCCGCGTCTCGGCGCGATGTAGCAGGAGCGAGCCCAGGCCTTGACCGCGCCAGTCTGGGTGAACATACCCGTCGGCGGCAAACTGACCCTGCCCCTCATCGTTGACCAGCCCGTACGCAGCCAGCGCGCCACCTGGCGCAACGACAACCCAGGTATCAGTCATCTGAGTTCAGGTCGCGCCAGTCGTCCTCGATGTCCTCGGTTTCATACGTCATGACCACATGGCCAAACGCCACATCGAGCGCGTCCATCAGCGCGATGATCTCGCGGATGTCCTCGTGACGCGCGGGCCTGACGGTGAAGCCCGCTGGCGGTGAGTCGCGCTTGTGCGCGCCTTCCATAGATGAACCTCCTTCATCAACTCGCCGCCAGCGGGATTGCGCTAGCGGAGTGGCCTACAGGCGCGGCTGGTCGACGAGACGGCGGGGCGAACCCCAGAAAGCCCAGTCAGCATACCAATTGAGGATGTTTCCCCAGCCCCAGCGCTTCAGGTTGCGGGCGCGGTTCAGCGTCTCAGGCGCCACACGCTCCCATCCGCGATGCTCCAATGTGACGCGGGTACCGCCTTCGACAGGCTCGAAGCGAATCTCCACCTCAGTGCCATCGAGGAGATGCCCGGCATCCTGGTAGAGGAAGACTAGCCGCGCGCCTAGTTCCCAAATGACGAAGCGCCCCTGTGTCACGCCCTCGCCGGTCTTGCGGTCGTGGATCTCGATCCACCTGCCGCCAGGCCCTGTCTCGATGCGAACGCCGATAGCGCGACTGGCGTCGTTCCAGTTGAGCGGGCCGGGCTTCCACCAATGGCCAATCTCTTGGGTAAAGATAATGAACGCGGTCGTTGGGTCAACAGCGACCTCGACCACCATCCGTACAGCGCTATCCAGCTCCGCGCCCTCCGCGCCATACGAGGCCACATCCCGCTCGGTCGTCATCCAGCATCACACTCCATACATGCATAGCGTCGCGGGCGCGGACAGACTGACCCCGCGCCACCAAAAGAACATGCTACACCAGAGCGCGTCATTGCACCAGAGGGAAAATCGCCTAGACCACTGGAGCCCAGATATAGTGGTCGGAACCAGCCTGGAGCGGCGTCAGCGCCTGTGTCTCCACATTGTAGAGCGCCGGGTGTTGGAGATAGTTGTTGAAAGCTCTCGACTGCTCCGCAACGGCAACTCCTGGCTGAGAGGTCCATCCCGAAAAAAACGATATTCCCTGCGTATGGAGGAGAGAGACGTCACCCAGTCGCTCAATGATCGGAGTTGTTGTTCGCGTCGCTTGCAGGTAAAAGCTAGTCTCGACGTAGCGCCCGTCTGATGAGAAGATCGCGGCGTTGAAGCCATTGCCCAGTGGGATGCCGGAAAAAAATTGGGTCGCGCCCGAGCCATCGCTATTGATCACCGTCTCACACAGGGATTCCTTATTCCCTGAATCTGGGTTAAGAGTGGAGGACTCGCCCGCGAGGAGCCACTGACCGGACGGAGAGAACGCCCACGGGGTCAGCATTCTGTTGGGGCGCGCGGGAATCTCCTGAGGTGAGCAACCCTGGACCAGGGTGAGCTGGTGATCGGCGGCGAGTAGGCGTACCGCGCGCTCGATCCCGCGGGATTGGCGCAGACGAAAGGCCCTGGCGTCGGAGTCACATCGTAGGGGTTTACTGTCGCGGTGACGGTGAGAGCGCCGGGCGACGCGGTGGCTGTCCGGCTGGTCGCGCTGGCGGTCGCGCCACTCGCGCAGCCCGCCAGCAGCGTCAGCGTCAGGGTTGCTGTGAAAAGGATAATCGAGCGCCGCAGCATAAACAGAGCGCATGTCCGAAAACCTGACGTCATATACCCTCTCATGATGAGCGGCCCGACACGTACCTCACCGCTCGTCCGTATCGCAACCAAGCGTACCAGAGCGCACAACGCCAGTAATGTGACGCGCGTCACACTGAAGAGGATGGAGAAGGCGCAGCGCGAATCGCGAACACCACAGAAAGCACGCTTCACGCTTCGAGCAAAGCGCATGTGACAGGCAGGCGTATTCTCATGACTTTCTCACAGATGGCGCGTATGATGAGCATCCATGTCCGCCTCTCACACGCGACTTGCCCAGCGCGGCAGAGGGGCGCATCCACCCACGCTCGATTCCCGAGAGCGTCCGCGACGAGAGGACATTTTCTCCAATGCCCGAGGTCAATCATCTCATCGCCAAGGAATTGGCGGATAACTGGCAAGTGTTCCGCGACATCAATGGTCTCGCCGGACACAACACGTCGCTGGATGGCGTGATGATCTTCAGCGCGAACGACCTGATCTTGCTATTGCCATTGCTCGCGGCGCTGGTATGGCTGTCCGTGGCGCGCTGGTCGCCGTATCTGCGCTGGCTGCGCGCGCGCTACGGCGAGGCGCTGAGTGAGCGCGCGCGTTGGGTTGGGCAGCGGTTTGCGATCAGCGCGGCGCTGGCAGCCTCGATCGCGCTGGGGCTCAACATCCTCCTCAGCAAGCTGATCTATGAGCCGCGCCCGTTTGTCTCGAACCCAAGCGCTGTGCGTTTGCTCATTTCCCACGCTAAAGACGCATCATTCCCGAGCGACCACGAGGCGGTCGCCATGTCCATCGCGCTGGCGCTGACGGTGGCCATGTTCTGGCTGCTCTTGGCCGCGCTGCGCGAGCCGCTGGAGGGCAAAGCAGCGGGATGGTCGTGGGGGCGCGCCTTCGGTTTCATCGCAATCCCCGCCGTCATCGCGCTGGTCGCGCTTGTCTCGGCGACGCTAATCGGATTCGCCCGAGTCTACGACGGAGTGCACTATCCACACGACATTATTGGTGGCGCGCTCTGCGCGCTGGTTGGGGTGATCGTCGCGCTGGCGCTGCTTCCGCTCCTGGACAACATCTACCGTCCTATCATCCGCTTCGCCGAGTCGCTGCGCCTCGCCTGATCCACAACCAGCGGCCCACGCCTTGACAGGCGCCAATCCTCGCGCTACTATTACCACAGTGACTATAGTTACTATGGCATGTTTGTTTTGGAGGGAGGCGCGACGGATGGGGCAAGATCACGAGAGATCACGGCGCTCAGTGGACCCAGAGGCGCTGCTGCCGCTGACGCCGGCGGTCTTTCACATCATGCTCAGCCTCGCGGATGGCGAGCGGCATGGCTACAGCATCCTGCGCGAGGTTGAGCGCTCTACAGCGGGAACGCTGAGACTGGGGCCAACGACGCTCTACCGCTCGATCCGCCAGATGCTGGCGGCTGGACTGATCGAGGAGGCCGAGGAGCGACCTGATCCCGTGCTGGATGACGAGCGACGCCGCTATTACCGTCTGACCACCTTCGGGCGCCAGGTCGCCCTGGCGGAGACACGGCGGCTGGAGCGGCTGGTAGCGATGGCGCGGGCGACATCATTCGGCGGCCAGACGAGCGGGCTTGGATTCCCGGCGCCAGGCGCGCTCGAGATGGGAGGCGGCGAATGACCTCCACAACTTCTCCAACACACTCCCCGATTGATAGGCGGAGCCTTCCGCGCCCCGTTCGCATGACGCTGCTGGTCTGGAGCGCGCTGCTGCGGCTGTGTCCGCTAACCTTCCGCCAGGAATACGCGGGGGAGATGGAGCAAGTCTTCCGTGCGATGCTGCTGGACGCCTGGCGCGCGCGCGGACTGCGAGGAGTCACGCGCCTATGGGCTCCCGCGCTGGGCGACCTGCTGCTGGGCGCGGCGGCGGCGCATGGAGATGATATAGGCCTCAGCATCGAGGCGTTGCGAAGGAGCTGGCTCATGAGCCGCATGCGCTCTTCGGCGATCACGATTTTCTGCGCGTATATCGCGCTTGTGCTCACCGGCATGGGCTTTCAGAAATTGACCGAAGATATCATGAAAACCAATATACCAAGCGTGTACCCCGGAATCGGGTTGGCCCATGACGCCATCATCGCGGGCGCGGTCCTCGCTCTGCTGGCTGTGCTGGTGGGCGGCCTGCCCATCGCCTGGGACGCCATCCGCCAGGCGCTCGCTGAGCGGCGATGGGGGATCCTGGCGCTGTTTGCCGTACCCCCGCTCTCGCTCGCCATCTGGCTGGGATGGACATGGACCATTCTCAACGTCATTTCTCCGGCCAAGCACGCCCAGAGCGCTAACGCGCCAAGTGTGATTGGGTTCGGCCGCTCGTGGGTTGGGCTGCTCATCCTCGCCGCTATCGCAAGCGTGACCGCCGTCTCCATCGCGGTCAGCCGCAGCGAGATCACAACTGGACGCTACCGTTTCGCGCTGAACGCTGCGGTTGTCGCCATACTTGGCATGATCGTTACGATGGTAGGCGTCGCGGCGTTTGGCTTGCAAATCCAGGCCGTCGCGCCACAAGCGCTCACAGCTCTGGCGAGTCCACTTGAATTCGGTCAAAGCACCGGGGTCAATCTAGTGGTTCAGTTCACTGTGATGCTGCTCGCTTCGGTGATCGCCACGTACGGCCTCTTCCGCGGCCTCAACACGCCTCCCACGCGCCCAGACACTACCGCCGCGCTGGCGTAACCACCCCCTCACCGATTCCCCCATTCAAATCAAGAAGACGGAGCGCCTGCTTTCTGACAGGCCAGGCGCTCCGCCGTAGATTTCTATGCCTTGCGAACGCCCATGATTGCATCGCGAAAGGACGGATTCCCGATGGCGCCCCTTCCAGTAAGTCCGGGCCAGTTATCCGCTAAGCGCGGCGGTGAGGTCATCCTGCGGACACATGACTTGACGAAGCGGTACGGCGAGCGGCTCGCCGTGAGCAATCTGAGCCTGGAGGGCAGGCGCGGCGACGTGCTGGGCTTCCTTGGCCCCAATGGAGCGGGCAAGACAACGACGATTCGCATGCTGCTGGGGCTCATCCGTCCCACCTTTGGATCAGCCGAGATTCTCAGCATGGATGTGGGGCGAGAGGGCGCGCGGGCGCTCCCGCACGTTGGGGCGTTGGTGGAGCAGCCCGCGCTCTATCCCTGGCTGTCTGGACGAGAAAACCTGCGCGCTGTTGGAGACGCGCTGGGCGGCGTCTCCGAGGGGCGGATTGACGAGACGCTCGATCTGGTGGGGTTGCGCGGGCGTGACCGCGACCGTGTGAAGACCTACTCGCTGGGCATGAAGCAGCGACTAGGGCTGGGGCTGGCGCTCCTGAGCGACCCCGATATCCTCGTACTGGATGAGCCAACCAACGGACTGGATCCCGCTGGAATCGTCGAGATGCGCAATCTATTACGACGACTCGCATCTGAAAACAAGCTGGTGTTCGTCTCCAGCCATGCGCTAGGCGAGGTTCAGCAGATGTGCACCCGCGTCGCGGTCATCGCTCAGGGGCGGCTCATCACTGAATCAAGTGTGGAAGAGTTGACACGCGGGCAGGGAGCTTACCTCGTGACCCTGGACCAGGCACGCGAGGCGCTGGCGCTGATCCACGCACAGCCCTGGGGCGCGGAGGCGCGACAGGAGAGTGATGGGAGCCTCATCACCCCCGCGCCGGAGGGTGAGAGTGGCGCGCTCAACCTCTTCCTGGTGCGGGCTGGCTTCACACCACAATCCATCGCGCCCCACACGCGCGACCTTGAGGAAGTATTCCTTCGCATGACAAATGCGCGCATGACAAATGCGGCGAGCGATGAGAACGGGAAAGGAGGCGCCAAATGAGCGGCGCTCTATCCTCAAACGGCGCGATCATCTCCGGCGCGAGCGCTCACACAGCAGCCGCCCCACATGCGAGCTTTGCAGGCCTGCTGCGCGGCGAGTTGCGCAAGCTACGCGGGCTGCGAACGTTCTGGGTCATAACCAGCGTCATGACACTGATGGTCATGTTCGGACAGGTCCTGCTCGCAACGGGGCCAAATGTCGCCAAGCAGCTCCAAGTCACGCCGCTCGACGCGTATGCGCAAATGGTGACAGGAGATATCGCCATCGTCCGCATTCTCAGCGGTATTCTGGCGCTGATACTCGCGGCGCACGTCATCGGCCTAGAGTATCAGCAGGGAACGATTCGCATCCTGCTGGGGCGTGGCGTTGGGCGGCTTCAGCTGTTGGGAGCGAAGGCGCTCGCGCTCGCGTTGGTCGTAGTGGCCTTCATGATGGTGGAACTACTCATCGAACTGGCATTCGCCGTGGGCATTTCCGTCACGGCTGGTGGCGTGTCCCAGACCTGGCGCGCGCTAACCGGCGAGTTCTGGACGGACGTGGGGATGTTCATTCTCTATCTGCTCATCAACGCGGGCGCCACGCTGCTGCTGGGCATCGGCGCGTCGGTGGTAGGTCGCTCGCTGGCTTTCGGACTGGCGGTCGGGCTGAGCTGGTTCGCGGCGGACAATCTGCTAACGATACCGTTGAGTTTGGTAGGGCGTCTCACCGGAAATACCATCTGGCTCAAGGTGTCTGGTCTGTTGTTGGGGCCACTACTCAACCGCCTTCCGGACTACATCGCCCCGCCCTATCACGTAACCATCCAAAGCGCTGACGGCGCGGTCACGGTGGCGCACGCCGTCAGCGGCTTCGGTCCGCTGCCCCTCATCTGGGTAGGCGCTGGTCATGCGCTGCTGGTGATCGGGCTGTGGAGCGCGCTCTTCGCGAGCGTGGCCATCATCCTGACGGCGCGCCGCGACGTGCTGGACTGAACCGGTGCGGACAGGGCGAAAATATGGCGGGAGCGAAGCCTGGTGTGCTATCGTGGCGCCAGCGGAACGCGCCGAGTGAGCGCGCTCTCGGTGATGCGATGGCGCCTCCCAACGGCGACGCAAGCGAATGAGGAGTGAGGATACCCATGGCGGACCAGCCAGCGACGATTCCTGAATCCTTCCAGGGACTCCAGACGGCCTTTCTGCCCGATCGCGCATCTACGGTCAACAAGACCATTCAGTTCGATTTTACCGGCGCGGAGTCGGGAACATGGCGCCTAACCGTGGCGAATGGAACGATCAGCTATGCGCAAGAGGCGGCGGAGAATCCCAACGCCACAGTCACAGTGGACTCCGAGGATTGGTTGAAACTGCTCCGCGGTGAGCTCAACCCGATGACAGCGGTCCTCAGCGGCAAGCTGAAGATCAAGGGCGACATGACACTGATGGCGCAGTTCCAGACCTGGTTCCAACCACCCGCCTGACAGAGCCCATGACGAGGGTCAGTCGCGCCTTTACGAAGAGTTGCGCGCCCCCAGACGTATCCCCTAGGAAGTCTGAGGGCGCGCGTTGGAACCGCTAGTTCCGGCCAATTTCTTCGTCTCCAGCGAAGACGTCTTCGTCCTCGCCATCATCCTCCCCGATGACGACCTCATCCTGATCGGCATGGAACTCGTCACTGAAGAAGCCGAACTCCGTCCCTTGGAACACGGTAACGAGGAAGTCCTCACGCGGCACATCAGCGGAGAGGACGAGGTCTTCGTCTATACGCTCGATGACATGTGCGATCTCTTCCCGCTCCATGGTTTTTTCCACGACCAGCGTACAGCGAACATCCGCCGAGGTGAAGTGCAGGTCGGCGGTGGCGATGCGCTCGGTTCCAAGCATGACATGGTAGCCCTCTGATGAGGGGGTACGGAAGCTCCGGTCGAACCGCAGATTGTCCATCTGTTCTCTCATGGTATGACCACTTTCCCCGATCTATCCACTAACCGCATTAGCCTGTTGACATGTCCCGTGGCATGCTATCACACGAAACGCGGGATGTGATGGCCCTGCGCTGGACTCGCGAGTTGGCTCTTGCCCCACAACTGGCGGCGCGATAGGATACTTTGAACGCTACGCGTCGCGCACAGCGCCCAATACGATTCCGATGGGCTACGAAAGAGTGTGAAAGGGTACGCGTCATGACAGCCACGCCATCCACCAGCGATCTACGGGTTTTCCGTGGCGCTTGCCCCCACGACTGCCCTGACACCTGCGCCACCATCACGCATGTGCGTGACGGGCGCGCGATCGCCTTCGAAGCGGACGCCGACCACCCGATCACGCAGGGATGGCTCTGCGCCAAGGTGCGGCCGTATCTGGAGCGTGTCTATCACCCAGACCGACTGCTGTATCCACTGCGTCACGTCGGGACGAAGGGCGCTGGGGGCTGGGAGCGCATCTCGTGGGATGAGGCGATCAGCGAGATCATCGCACGCTGGCGCGAGATCATCGCGCGCTATGGCGCCGCCGCCATTCTGCCCTACTCCTACAGCGGCACGCTCGGCGTCTTGAACGCGGGGGTCTGCGATGAGCGGCTGTGGAACCGCATGGGGGCCAGCGGCCTGGACCGCACGATCTGCGATGCGGCGGCCGAGCGGGCGGTGAGCGTCACCTACGGCGCGCGCTGGGCGCCAGATATGCGCGACCTGATCCATAGCAAACTGATCATCCTCTGGGGCAACAACCCCGCGACGACCGGGCCGCACCTGATGCCGTTCCTGCGCGACGCCCAGCGGCGTGGCGCGTACGTGGTAGTGATAGACCCCCGCCGTACACTGACCGCCAAATCCGCTGACGAGCATATCCAGCCGTATCCTGCGACCGATGGCGCGCTGGCGCTGGGGCTGATGAATGTCCTGTTCGCCGAGGGGCTGAGCGACGACGCCTGGCTAGAGGCCAACACCGTCGGGTGGCGCGACCTGCGCGACCGAGCCGCCGCATATTCCCCGGAGCGTGTGGCAGAGATCACTGGCGTGCCCGCGGACACCATTATCGCGCTGGCACGGCGCTATGGCGAGGCGAAGCCCGCGTTGCTCAAGTTTACCGATGGGGTGCAGCGCCACGGCAACGGCGGCCAGACGGCGCGCGCGCTAGCATGTCTGCCCGCCATCGTGGGGCAAGTCGGCGTCCGTGGTGGCGGCCTATTCTACAGCGCGGGCGGCTACGCGCAGTGGGACACTGAGGCGGTGGGACACGCGAGCGAGTGCGCGCCGCAGCCGCGTGTGGTGAACATGAACCGGCTAGGCGCGGCGCTCACAGGCGAAGTCAGTGACCCACCGATCATGTCGCTCTACGTCTTCAACGCCAACCCGGCGACCTCAACGCCTAACAGCCAGCGCGTGCGCGCGGGACTTCAGCGCGATGACCTGTTCACCGTCGTTCACGAGTTGTTCATGACCGATACGGCGCGCTATGCGGACATCGTGCTGCCAGCGACCAGCCAGCTCGAGCAGGCGGACCTGCACCGCGCCTATGGTCATCGTTTCGTCACCTACAACGAACAGGCGATCGAGCCGCTGGGCGAAGCGAAATCGAACTGGGACGTGATGCGGCTGTTGGCCGCCGGCATGGGCTACGAAGAGTCATGGCTACGCGAGGACGCTGAAACCGCGCTGGCAGGCATCCTCGACGCGACGTGCGCCAGTAATCCCTTCCTGCGCGGCGTGACAATGGAGCGGCTGAAGGCGGATGGCTACGCGCCGCTGAACTTCGAGGAGCGCGGCGACGTCCCTTTCGCCGATCTGCGCTTCCCCACGCCATCGGGCAAGATCGAGCTACGCTGTGACGCGCTGGCCGCCGAGGGGCTGGATCCGCTGCCGGACTGGACGCCAGCGGGCGAGTACGCTGGCTGGAAGCCGGGCGTAGACGAGCGGCTGGCGCTGATCTCCGGCGCGTCGCACCACTTCGTCTCCAGCAGCATGGCGAACGTCCCGAGCCTGCTGAAGCGGGAAGGCGCGCCATTCATCGAGATCAACCCGGAGGATGCGGTGGCGCGCGGCATCGAGAGCGGCGCGCAGGTGGAGGTGAGCAACGCGCGCGGCTCCTGCCGGCTGCGGGCGATCGTGACGGAGAGCGCGCCGCGCGGAGTGGCGATCGCGCCGAAAGGCCGCTGGGCTGGCCTCTCTCCCGATGAGCGCAACATCAACTGGACCACCTCTGACGAGTTGAGCGACCTGGCGGGTGGAGCGACCTTTCACGATAACCTCGTCACGGTGCAGCCAATCGCGGAGCCAATCGCACGCGACAAAGAGACCGCAACCACCGAGCCCGCTCCGGTGTTTCACTCATAGGCGTGGGCTGCGGTTTCGCTAATCTCCTGACTGGAGCCACCACCGCTTACGCCAGTGAAGGAGAATCGCAGCATGTGGTCAGGAGATGGCTTGACGCCATCTTGCTCACTCCCACGCTCCAACTACGAGCCCCGGACTCCGCATGGGCCTGATGGCGACGCGGCGCTGGCGGCGGCGCTGGCGCGTGACCTGAACGCGGGATTCGAGACGCTGGCGCGCGCCTGGCAGGACCGCCTCTACGCCTTCACGTTACGGATGACCGGCAGCCCGAGCGACGCCGAGGAGCTGGCGCAGGAAACCCTCGTTCACGCATGGCGCGCGCTCTCAGACTACCCACCAGAGCGGCGGCGCGCGCTGCGCGTGCGTCCCTGGCTTTTCCAGATCGCCGTGAACCTGACGCGTAATCTTGCGCGGAGCACTGGGAGGGCCGGAACAATGTCACTCGATGCGTTGGAGAGCAGCGGCGAGCGGGAGCTATCCGGCATGGGGGAATCTCCCGCCGCGCGCATTCCCGATGACGACCCTGAAGGCGCGCCCGAGGCGTCGCTGGAGCGGCGGCAGCGGCTAGAGGCGCTAGCGGCGCAGCTGCTGGCGCTCCCTGAACCGCACCGGCTTGCGCTGACGCTTCGCCATATCGAGGGAATGAGCTACGGGGCGATCGCTGAAGTAACGGGAATGCCAGTGGGGACGGTGAAATCGCACGCGAGCCGGGGCGCGGCGGAGCTGCGCCGGGCGATCGAGCGCGAACAAGCGCGCGAAGCGTATCGCGAAGAAACGGAGCTGATGCGATGAGTGAGGTTACACGATCTGGCCGTGAGGGCGGCTTGCGTGGTGCGCGCCAGCTCATTGCCGATTTGCGGGCGCTAGGCGCGGTGGCAGCTCCCACCAATGTCACCGATGGCGCGCTGGCGCGTGTGGGCCTCGCCGATCAATACGCCACCGTGGAGACGCCGCTGGGGCCGGTCTATATCGCTTGGAGCCTGGATGGATTGTCGCTCGCGTTGCGGGCGGCGAGCGAAGGCGAATTCCGCGCCGATGCTCGGGCGCTACTGGGACGGCCTGTAGCGCCGGGAGAGCCGCCGGAACGGCTGGCGCGTGGCGCGCAAGCCTGGTTAGCCGGTGACGACCATGCGGGTCTGTCATTCGACCTGGCCCGGCTGACGCCTTTCGAGCGCGTGGTCTTGATGAAGGCGCGCGAGATTCCGCGCGGCGAGGTCCGGCCCTATGGCTGGATCGCGCGCGAGATCGGCCATCCCGGCGCAACCCGCGCGGTTGGCACGGCGCTGGCGCGCAACCCCATCCCGCTGTTCATTCCCTTGCCATCGCGTCGTGCGAACGGATGGACATATCGGGAACTACAGCATGGGCGGCCCGGAAGCCAAGCGCACGATCCTCACCTACGAAGGCGTGGACGTAGATGGGCTGGAGCGGCTGGCCGCCAGCGGGGCGCGCTATATCGGCAATGACGAGACGCGGTATTATTGCTATCCCACTTGTCATGGCGCCAAGGATACCCCACCAGACAATCGGGTGAGGTTCCACGACGAGGCGCAAGCGCACGCGGCGGGTTACCACCCATGCGAAACCTGCCGCCCCCCAGTGGCGCGGCTGGCGGGCTAGGCTCAAGCCGCCTGGCGCCAGCCCACAAACGCAGACAACTTCCCAACACAGTCATACGACACGGCCATATGCTGGCCAGCGCTCCCGCGCAACCAGATGCGATGGGAAGGCCAGCCAGGGAGACACACAATGAACGCGACCGCGATGATCACCATACCGTTCGAGATCGATGGAGCCAGCTATTCGCCAGAATTTCTGGTGGCAGTGAAGGGTGGCGGAGCATGGAGCAGGGAGGCCCGCGTGCTGCTGGCGCTAGCGGCGGCGCGCGGGGTCAAGCTGGACGAGGCCGCGCTAGTCTTGGATGACGTCCACGACCTGCGCGCCCGTCGCGATGCGCTCACCGGGCCACACCCGCGCGCCTGAGTATCCTGAGCGCGGCGGTCACTTGAACAGCAATGGAATGAGTGTGACCGCCGCGAGGGTGTTGTTGGCCATATGAATGGCGATTCCGGGCCAGAGGGAATCCGTCCGCCAGCGCGCCCAAGCTAACACGAGGCCAATGATGAACAGCGGGACCAGCGAGCCGAGATCGGCGTGCGCCACCGCGAACACCGCCGACGAGAGCAGGATCGCTGGCAGAAGCGACATACCCTTAAGGAAGCCCGCGAATGCGAAACCGCGAAAGAATATTTCTTCGCAGAACGGCGCGACCAGGGCGGCTGCGGCCAGCAATCCGAGCGTAGTGAACGGCTGGGTACGCCCCTGTGCCAGCAGCGCGTCGGTGTTGGTCTGGAGGGGCAGATTCAGCGTTGTAACCACCCAGCTATAGAGCACGCTACCCGCGAGGGCAACACCCAGCCCAATCACGATCACCCTCAGCGCCGGGCCGAGCGCCGTTCGCCGCAGGCCGAGCCAGCCCAACCGCTCACGCCAGCTCGCGCCTGGGACGCGCAGGCGTAGTACGATGGTGAGCGGCGCAACGAGAAAGATCGCTTCGAGCAGCGCGGAGATGATGAACACCGCGACACCCATAATGATGTCGGTCTGGCGCGAGATCACCGTGTGGCTTGTGGCGGTTGACGAGCCTGTCAGCGCAGAGGATCCAAGACTGAAAACGAGCCAGGGAACCAGCGTCAGCAGGACCCCCACGATCGTCTGGCGCAGGCCCCAGGGAACTGGCTGGCGCCCATCTACGCGCGGCGCAGGCAGAACCACGCTCTCTGCCGACACGCCAGTCTCCGGCGTTACATCTTCGCGCTGCTCTTGCATCCGCCACCTCCTCTCGCTGTATCCGGCTCATAAGCCACTCCTCGCGCCGGTCCATCTGACGCGCTCTCTCTTATTGTACGCGCGAAATAACCTGTTAGGCGCCTTGCGCGCGGGGAAAGTGGGCCATATAATACCGCCGTGCGCCGCCAGGGTCGGCGCGTGGACGCCGCATAGCGTTTGGGAGGTTCTTACGGTAGCGGAATTTACCTTGCGCGACAACCCAATCACCAACATCAACTGGCGTCGACATCACCGCGGCTGCCCGCACTATCGCGAGCGCTGGTTCCCTGAGAGCGATCTGGGGGCTGGCGAGCCGATATACCAGGTGTTTTGCGGGATGAATACGCCGCCTGAATCCGTGGAGGAGCAGGACCGCTGCCTGTCGAGCAAGACACGCTGCTGGCGGCTCGCGAGCCTCCGCCCAGCAATCGCGCGCCACCGCCGGAGCCAGCGCCGGGCCGGATATTCCCCTCTCCAGCGTCAAGCGCCGCCGCCCAGCGTAGCGGTCCACGCAGCGCGTCATCTCCACCACGTCCCATTCCTCATCATCTCGCGCTTACTCCCGCGCATGGCCTCCCAGCTTTCGCTACGTAACGTGCTACACTGCCAAGAGAGAACGGCACGAACGGGTCCGCGCCACCGCGCGCATGGAGAAATGGGTATGGCTGACATAGAGCGAACGCTGGAAGAACTGCTGCGACAGGAAGAGCTTTTGCAGTTCACCGAGTTCTCGAACGAGACCGCCTGCGCGGTCGGCATGGCGCTGGTGGAGCTGGCGCGGCGCGAGGGCAAGGCGATCACCGTGGATGTGCGCCGCAACGGCCACCAGTTGTTTCACTACGCGCTGCCTGGCACCGCGCCCGACAACGACCACTGGATCATCCGCAAGGCGCGGGTAGTCAATCGCTTCGGGCATAGCTCCTACTACATGGGGCGGCGCTATGCCAGCCGGAACACGACAATTCAGGAGAGCGCGCTGCTGGACCCCACGCGCTATGCGGCCCACGGCGGCGCGTTCCCCGCCATCGTGCGCGGCACTGGCCAGGTTGGCGTGATTACCGTATCGGGCCTGCCTCAGCATGAGGACCATGAACTGGTCGTGCGGACACTGGCGGCGTTCCTCGGCGTCGCGCTAGAGGGTTGATCGCGCGCCTAGCCAGGGGAGGGCGGACCTGTGGAATCTCCGCTGACGGATATGGCGGTCGCGGTGGACACCGGCGGCACGAACACCCGCGTCGCGCTGGTCGCCCGCCAGGATGGCGCGACGCCCGCCGTCACGGTAGAGGAGATTACCACCTTCCGTACCGAGCGGGACTATGATGCGCAGATCGCGCGGGTAGCGGACGCCATCGTCGCTGCACAGACGCGCGCCTGCGAGCGCGGCGGCGCAGTCTCCGGCGTGGGGATGTCGATCGGCGGGCGGATACTGCGCGATGGCTCCGGCGTCGCGGTCGCGCCGAACCTGCCCGCGTACGAGGGGCGTCCACTGACGGCTGACCTGGCGGAACGGACAGGGCTATGTGTGCGGGCGGCGCATGATACCGTCTGTGGCCTGCTGGGCGAGTTGCGCTACGGCGCGCTGGCGGGAGCCGAGCGTTGCGCCTACCTGACGCTCTCGACCGGTCTCGGCGCGGCGATCCATCTGGCGGGGCCAAACGGCGCGCCGGGAGTAAGCGTCTCAATTGAGATGGGACATCAGCTGCTCGATGGCGCGACACGCCAGTGCCTCTGCGGCCAGGTGGGCTGCTTGGAGACGTTTGTGGGCGGGCGGCAACTGGAGATGCGCCACGGCGCGCCGCTGGCGGCGCTGAATGATCCGCTGGTGTGGGAAACGTTGGCGGAGAAGCTGGCGCTGGGGCTGGTCAATCTGGCGCAATTGACGCGGGTAGAGGTGGTCGCCGTTGGCGGAGCCATCGCGCTGGCGCGCCTGGCGCTGCTGCCGCAACTTCAGGCGCGAGTGGACGCGCGGCTGCGAAATATGACGCTGCGCATCGTTCCGGCCGCCCTTGGCGAGCGCGCGCCACTAATAGGCGCGGCGGCGCTGCTGGATACAGAGCCTGGAACCATCCTCAACTGACTTCCACGAGCGGGAGGGAACGCCACATGCCACACATCCGTCTGGCGCGGGCGGGAGACGCGGCGCAAATTACGGCGATCTACGCGCCAGTGGTCGCCAGGAGCGCCATCTCCTTCGAGCTCGAGCCACCTACCGCTGTGGCCATCGCCGAACGCATCGCCCGCACGCTTCCGGCCTACCCGTGGCTGGTCAGCGAGGACGCGGGCTCCGTCGTGGGCTACACCTACGCCAGCCAGCACCGCTCCCGCGCCGCGTATCAATGGTCGGCGGATGTGTCGGTCTACATCCACGAGCGCTGGCGGGGCCAGGGCGCCGGGCGCGCGCTCTACACGATGCTCTTTGCGCTCCTGCGGGCGCAGGGCTACGCGAACATCTACGCAGGCATCGCGCTGCCAAATCCCGGCAGCGTCGCGCTGCACGAGGCGATGGGCATGACGCCTGTCGGAGTCTACCGGCATGTGGGCTACAAACTCGGCGCCTGGCATGATGTCGGATGGTGGGAGGGAACGCTGCAAAGCCCGCCGGAGCCGCCCGAGCCACCGCGCCCGCTCACCGCGCTCGCCACGCTGCCCGAGTGGCGCGAGGTACTGAGCGACCTCACGAGCGACAATCAGGAGGACGGGCCAGCCTCCCCGCCGCGCGCTACGATCTGAAAGCGTGGATCGTACGAATCCATAGCTGTGCGCGCGGCGCGAGACGCCGCTGGGTAGAGAGGATGGTTGCGCGTGGCGCTGGAAGAATTATTGACCGACAAGCAGTCGCGGGGGCTCGCGACAAGTATCGGACTTTCGATGGTAGCGTTCGGCGCGCTGCCGGCGGTCGCGCCGGGGGCATTCGCGCGGCTGTTCGGCTTCGCGCCGCCGGACGCGGCTACGGCTTCGATGATGCGCTCGCTGGGCGTGCGCGACATAGTCATGGGCATTGGCATGTGGTCGGCGGCGTCGCATGGCGGCAAATACCTGCCGTGGCTGCTGGCGCGCACGCTGGTTGACGGCAGTGATACACTGGCCGTTGGCCTGGCTGTCGCGCAGGGCAAGCGGGACCCGCGCTTCATCGGGCTGGGCGCGCTGGCGCTAGGCGCGGCGATCACCGAGGCCGCGCTCTACGCCATCGCTCGCGCCAATAAGGCGCGCGAGTAGCCGCGTAGATCCGCCAAGTTTAGGGAGCATGTCCGTCATGACCGCCACCATGCCGCGCTGGCCGACCGACCGGGAGTCACTGGAGCGCGACTGCAATATCGAATTCTTCGTTGCGGGTGGTCCGGGCGGTCAGCATCGCAACAAAGTCGCAACTGCCGTGCGACTGACGCACCGGCCATCGGGAATGGTGGTGACAGCGACGGAGCGGCGCTCGCAGGCACGTAACCGCGACGCCTCCTTCGAGCGCCTGGCCGCCCGGCTGGAGGAAGCGCAGCGCGAAGAGGCCCCGCGCACGCCGACGCGTCCCTCCAAGGCCAGCCGCGAGCGGCGGCTGGAATCGAAGCGCGTCACCAGCGAGCGCAAGCGGCTGCGCGCCGGGCCAGCCGAAGAATAACCGGCGCCACGCCACCTTCCCGTGATACACTCAGGCGAAACCCGCGCGCGGACCTCACCCCCAGCCCCCTCTCCCATATGAGAGGGGGAGATGCGGAACTGCGCGGCGCGGGTCATAGAATGATGCGACTTGAGGAGCCTGAAGTCTGATGCCCACCGCGACGATCGCCAAAGAGTTCACGTTTGACGCCGCGCACAGCCTGCCGAACTCAGACGGACCGTGCAAGCGGCTGCATGGCCACACCTACCGCGTGACGGTCGTGGCGCGCGGGCGGACACAGCCGGTGGACGGGCGCGCGGAAGAGGGCATGGTGGTGGACTTCACCCGCATCAAGGAGGTCTTCAAGCGGCGGGTAGAGGCGCTCTGCGATCACCAGTACCTCAACGAGACGGTCCCGGTGGCGCGGACGACGGCGGAGCTGCTGGCGGCGTGGATGCTGGGCGAGCTACGCGCAGAGCTGCCGCAGGTGGTGGCCGTGCGCGTCAGTGAGACGCCCAGCTCCTGGGCTGAGGTGACGGTGGACGGCCTCGACGCGGTGGAGGCCTAGCCTCACATGGCAACGGTAGAGCGCGGGCCCATCCCTGGAGCGCGCGGCGCACGCTACGGCGCGGCGCAGACCTTCCCGATCATCGAGATCTTCGGCCCCGTCTTGCAGGGCGAGGGCCGCATGATCGGCGCGCAGACACTCTTCGTCCGCACCGGCTACTGTGATTATAAGTGCCGTTGGTGTGACACCCTCTACGCCGTCCAGCCGGAACAGGTCCAGGCCGGGGCGGAGTGGCTGACGGTGGATGCGATCGTCTCACGGCTGGACGCGCTGAGCCGCCACACGCCGTGGGTGACGCTCTCCGGCGGCAACCCCGCCATCCATGACCTCGGCGCGCTGGTAGCTCAACTGCATGCGGATGGACGCAAGGTGGCCATCGAGACACAAGGTACGGTCTACCGTCCCTGGGTGGCGGACTGCGATGTGGTGACGATCTCACCCAAGCCGCCGAGCTCCGGCATGACCACCGACTACGCCAAGCTCGACCGCTTCGCCGCGCTGCCCCAGGCCAACCTCAAGGTCGTCATCTTTGACGAGGCCGACTACCAGTATGCCCGCGCGGTCCACCTGCGCTACCCTGACGTCCCCTTCTCACTCCAGGTCGGCGCCACCACTGGCGAGGATGACACCGAAGCCCTGCTGCGCAAACTCGACTGGCTGGCCCAGCGCACGATGCGCGACGAGGCGATGGGCGCAGCGCTCGTCCTACCCCAGTTGCACACGCTGATGTATGGGAATAAGCGCGGGGTGTGACAGAACCTCATCCGAAGCAAGACGCAGGCGATTGAAATCGCGCCTCAAGGCGGCAAATGCCGCCACAAGACCCGCCTCGCGGGTCAATCCTCTCCAGGCGGGCGTCCGCGCAGGCGGACGTTGTGGGCCGGTAGGCCCTTCAGGCGCGAATTCATTCGCCAGCCGACTCGCCCACGACTGCCCACTACACCCGCTCGATGATCGTCGCCGTCCCAAGCCCGCCGCCGCAGCACATCGTTTGCAGGCCGTAGCGGGCGTCGCGGCGCTCCAGCTCGTGGAGCAGCGTGACCATCAGGCGGGCGCCGGACGCGCCGAGGGGATGGCCGAGGGCGATGGCGCCGCCGTTGACATTGACACGCTCCATGTCGGGCTGCAGCTCGCGCTTCCAGGCGAGGACGACCGGGGCAAACGCCTCGTTGACCTCGAACAGGTCAATGTCATCCACCGTCAGCCCGGCGCGCTCCAGGATCGAGCGCGTGGCGGGAATCGGGCCGGTCAGCATCGTCACCGGGTCCACGCCGACGACACGCTGGGCGACGATGCGCGCGCGCGGGCGCAGGCCAAGCGCCGCCGCCTTCTCCGGCGTCATCAGCAGCAGCGCGGCGGCGCCGTCGCTCACCTGGCTGCTGCCGCCCGCCGTCACCACGCCGTCGGGCTTGAAGGCTGGCTGGAGCGCGGCCAGCTTCTCCAGCGTCGTGTCGCGGCGCACGCCCTCATCGCGGGCGAAGCTGGAGCCATCGGGCAGCGGCGTGGGGATGATCTCGCGGTCGAAGTAGCCCGCGTCCTGGGCAACAGCGGCTAGCTGGTGGCTGCGCAAGCTGAACTCGTCCAGCTCCTCGCGCGGGATGCGCCACTGCTCGGCGATCATCTCTGCCGAGATGCCCTGGTGGGTCATCGGGTAGACCTCCAGCAGCGATGGCGGGAAGGGATTGCCGCCGCTGACGAGAGAGGAGCCGATGGGCAGCCGCGACATGTTCTCGACGCCGCCCGCGATGGTCACATCGCAGACGCCCGACTGGATCAGGTTGGCGGCGAAGTGGATCGCCTGCTGGCCAGAGCCACACTGGCGGTCCACCGTCGTCGCCGGGACCTCCATTGGAAATCCAGCGGCCAGGACGACGTTGCGTCCAATGTTCAGCCCCTGCTCGCCCACCTGGCTGACGCAGCCCCAAACGACATCTTCGACCAGCGCCGGGTCAACGCCCGCGCGCCGCACAAGCTCGCGCAGCGCGTGCGCCGCAAGCATCACCGGGTGCATGTCCTTCAGCGCGCCGTTGCGCCTGCCCACCGCCGTGCGGACCGCCTCGACGATGACCACTTCACGTCCAGCTTGCGCCATCATGGAACCTCCGTTGGTTTCTCACCCCATCTCGCTTGACGCGGCTATCTTCGCCGCTTGGGGTCGCCATGCCCGTTGTGGGCGGCTTTGTCAGGATCAGCGGGCGCGCCGGTCCGCTCGCGGGTCGTCAGATCGGTGGGCGCGAGCGCGCGTGGTGAGGCGCTGGCTCCCGTCTCACTTCGCGCGCTCGCGCCGGGCGACTCACCGGATGGCCCGCCTGGCGAGCCGCCACCGCGCTGGCGCTCCCACGCGCGGGCGGCCTCGGCGGCGCGGCCCGTGTTGGCTTCGCTGGCTCCTGCGCCCATCGCGTAGCCAAAGCGGCGGTTGCGGCGCATGAGGAGATAGCCGCCCACGATAAGCGCAAGCGCAATGGCGACGATCAGCAGGACGGGCGCGGAACCGCCCGCAGGTACGCCTGATGGGTAGCGGGCAAGCTGGCCAGATGCGGCGAAGTACACCCACGCGCCATGCCCGTCCTTCGCCAGGGCAAGCCCCTGCACGGGATTCGTCAGCCCCGGCGCTAGCGGCGCCCAGCTTACCCCAGAGTCGGTGGAAGAGTACACACTGGAGCCAATCGCTACGACCACCCCACCCGGCTCGCCCGGAATCGCCGTGACCGCGAACGCCGCTCCGGATGGCAGCCCGTTCGAGATCCTTCGCCAGCTCTCCGTATTGCCAGTGTTTGTATACACTCCGGCTGAGGTTGCGGCGAAGACCGTTTCAGCATATCCAGGTTGCCCCTGGCCAGTCGCGAACCCGTTGATGTCGGCCCCGGCGCGGATAAGACCATCGGCGGGCGCCCATGTTTGCCCAGCGTCTGAGCTTACATAGACACTGTGTTCAGTCGCGCCCTGTAAACCCGCCCACCACTGCTTTTCCGCGGAGTCCCAGATGAGCGCGGTAACGGTCGCTTTCGCGGGCAAGCCATTTGAGGCGGGCGACCATGTCGCGCCATCATTGGCGCTGCGGTAGATACCATGACTATCCAGGCCAGCCAGCAGCAGGCTGTCGTCGGGCGTGGCTGCCAGCGCGAGGACTGTCGAACTGGCGGGTAGTCCGGCGCCGAATGCGCTCCACTGGTCGCCGTAGTGCTCGCTGCGGTAGAAGCCAGCCGTCGTCCCAGCGAAGATGCGCCCAGGGACCTTCGGATCGGGGAGCAGGCTGGCCACCACCGTATTCCCCGGGATGCCCGCGCCGGGGGCCGCGAGAACCTGTCTGGTCGGCGCGCGCGCGATAGACCGATCCATTATCGCCGCCGGCATAGACCAGCGCGGGAATATTCGGGTCAGCCGCCATACTGAAGATATGGACGCCCGCCGGGCTGAGCAGCCGCCAGTCGCCAGCCTGCGTCCCGCATCCGGCCACCAGCAGCGCCAGCAGCGGAACGAGCGCCAGCGCCGAGGCCAGCCAGCCTCTCCGCGAAGCGTGGCGGCGCGACTGGTCGCGATGGAGACGCGCGGCATGCTGGCTCATTTCACCCCAACCCTCATGTGATAGCTGACGTACCAGAGCGGCTCGATTCCGTTCATGCTGGCGAATGCGCGGCGTACATCGCGCTCGAACTCGGCAATCTCCAACGCATCTGCCGTCAGCTCATCAAGCGCGAGCAAACGAGTGGTGACATTTGAGAGCGTAAGGCCTATGAAACGGTCCGCGCCACCACGCTCTATGCCGTGCAGCGCAATCTCTTTCGTCAGACGGAAGCGGCCGCTCTGGCGCATGCGCTCCAGATGGCCGGACTTCTTCCATCCGGGTGGCTCGGGGCTGACGCCGTGCGCCTCCGCTATCCGCCATTCCTCGCGCATAAAGTCATGGAACAGGATGTCGGTCTCGGGCATGATGGTGGGCGGCCAGTCATAATCATATGCCGCGAAGACCCCTCCGGGGCGCAGGATGCGCGCGACCTCGGCCAATGTGGCGACTGGCTCCATCCAGTGGAAGGCCTGCGAGACGGTGACGATGTCCGCGCAGGCGTCGGGCAGGCCTGTATGCTCGGCGGTCGCGACGACGAAGCGCACGCCGCGCCGCTCATCGCCGGGGATGGCGGCCAGCCGCGCCTCCGCCTGGCGGCGCATATCGTCATTCGGCTCGATTCCCGTGACCTGCTCCGCGCGACCGGCCCAAATCAGCGTTGAGAGGCCCGTCCCCGCGCCGAGGTCCACGACGTGCGCGGGGACGGGCGTTCCGGCGAGTTGCGCCAGCATGTTGGGCAGTACATCAGGCGCCGAGGGGCGGTAGGCGTCGTACTGCTCCGCAAGGCCATCCCAGCGCTCGATGCGGCGACGCGCGGCGGCTTCGGTAGCCCGGTCATCCACGGGAGTATAGTCTTCCATTCCTCAGCATCCACCCTTCTCAACGCCTCAAACATCTGGCGTCGCTACGGTACGAGCGTGATCTCCTGACCCAGGCCGCGCTCGACGGCCAGCTTATAGATGTGCGCCGCCGTGGCGATGTCCTCCGCGCCAATGCCCAGCGACTTGAAGAGTGTGATGGAGTCAGCGCTGGGACGGCCAGGAACATTGCCCGTCACGATAGCGCCCAGTTCCACCAGCCGCCCGCTGGCCTGCGCCTCATCGAGGCTGAACGCGCCCTCGCGCTCCGGGATGAGCAGGTCACCAGCCTCGATGCGCGCCTGCGCCAGATCGTCAGCCGCGATGCGCGCGCAGCGGGTGACAGTCACGGTATCCACCTCGCGGCGATGGCCCCAGTTGGAGCCCATCGCGTTGATATGCGCGCCAGGCCGCAGCCACTCGCCGCTCATGACAGGCTCCCTGGCGGTGGTAGCGGTGACGACGATGTCAGCGGCGCGCACCGCCTCCTCCGCCGACTCAGTGGGGATCGCCTCAGCGCCGGTGGCGGAGGCGATCTCCGCGCAGAACGCCTCACGGCGCGCGGCGTCGCGGGAGGAGACCAGGAAGAGGCTGATCGGACGGGCCGCAGCCATCGCCAGCGCCTGCGTGCGCGCCTGCCCACCCGCGCCGAGCAGCGCCACCACGCGGGCGTCCTCGCGCGCCATATAGCCGGTCGCCACGCCGGACGCCGCGCCGGTGCGCATCTGGCCGAGCAGGTCGGCCTCGATGATCGCTAGCAGCCGCCCATCCTCCGCGGACGTGAGCAGCACAACGTAGCGCACCACGCCGCCAACGACCGTGTAGGTCTTCAGCCCGACGAAGCCTGGCCCGGCGGCATCGGGATCGCCAGCCTGGCCGGGGACCCATGCTGGCAAGGTGTGCGAAACGCCACGCCCCTCCGGCAGCACGATGCGCACGCGCGGCTGATTGATGACCTCGCCCGCGCCCTGCCGCCGGAACATGGCTTCGACGACGCGCATCGTGTCGGGCATTGTCAGTGTGTCGCGCACATCCTCTTCACGTAGGATCAGCGTCATGGCTAGGCCCTCCTTCACAGAATCGCGCTGCTGGTCTGGTTCTGACGACTCAGGCGCGCGCGGCGATCAATTCATCCAGCGCGGCGAGGATCAAGTCATTTTCTTCGACGGTGTTGAAAAAGCTGGGCGAGATGCGCAGCAGGCCGGGGCGCGAGTCCACGATGATCCCGCGCTGGCTGAGCGCGCTCACCAGCTCCTCAGGCCGCTCCAGCTCCAGCAGGACGATCGAGCTGCGTTGCGCGCCGTCGAGCGGGCTGCGCAGCGTCCAGCCGCGCTCCACCACCTTGCGAGCCAGGTCGTCCGCCAGCCAGCGGGTGCGCTCGCGGATGCGCTCGACGCCTATCTCCAGCACGATATCCAGCGCGGCGCTGGCGATGTAGACACTGGGCATCGGCGGCGTGCCGGCCTCCAGCCGCTGCGCGTCGTCGCGATAAGTGAACTCGCGCGTCTTGAACTGGAACTGGTCACGCGAGGCCCACCAGCCGGTATGCGCCGGGCGCAGGCGCGGGATCAACTCCTCGCGGGCGTAGATGAACGCCATGCCCTGGCCACCCATCAGCCACTTCAACGTCCCCGTCACCAGGAAATCTATGTCCGCCGCTTTTACGTCTATCGGTATCTGCCCTGTGCCTTGGTAGTCGTCCACGAGCATCAACGCGCCCTGGTCATGGGCCATCTTCGCCAGCGCCGCGACATCCTGGATGTAGCCACTGAGGTAGAAGACATGCGAGGTGGCGACGAGGCCGGTGTGGCTGTCTATCGCTGGGCGGAACAATTCGGCGGGCAGCGTGATCTTGTCCAGGCTTTCGACGAACTCGACCTTTATCCCAAGCCGCTCCTGAGCGAGCCACTGATAGGCCAGCGTAGGGAAGTCCATGTCCGCCATGACGATTTTGTTGCGGTCACCAAGATCGAGGCCGCTCGAAATCTCACCGAGCGCGGCCGAGACGCTGGGCGCGATGGCGATTTCGTGTGGCTGGGCGCCGATCAGTCGGGCGACCTTTTCGCGCAGCGCGGCGAGCTCGCTCATCCATATCTGATACCACGCCTGCGCTCCATGCTCATTCCAGAGCGCCTGAAAGCGGTCGAGCGCGGCCATCGATCGGCGCGAAAGCGGGCCAAGCGAGCAATTGTTGAGGTAGGTCTTGTGGGCGAGGATGGGGAACTCCTCGCGCCAGGCCAGCAGATCAGTGTGCGGCTCACGCTGGCGCGCCCCCGCACTATTCAGCTCCGTCGCTGAGGTCGTCTCATCTGGCACGGATTTTCCTCCAGGTATGGCGCGTCTGACGCATCGCGCGGCAGGCCTCGGCGCCGCCGCCATCGCCACAAAGTGTATCACGACCAGGCGCGCGCTCACCCCGGCGCGCTGGTGAGGCAGACACAGCCCATGTGTGTGACGGCTCCGGCCATGCGCATGTTACACTGCGCGAAAGTCAGCGCGCGGCGGGATGCGACGGGATGCGACGGGAGATGAACAGTATGGCAAGCACGGTAATCGAGTTGGAAGGGCATATCATCGATTCGCTGATCCTGCCGCGCGTGTGGGGCGCGATCGAGGACGCGGGCGCGCACTTCCACGTCCAGGAGATGCGGGTAGGCGAGAGCGAAACGCAAGAGAGCTACGTCCGCATGGAAGTCAGCGCGGACACCGAGGAAGCGCTGACGGCGCTGATGGGCGAGCTCCAGCGCCTCGGCGCGGTCCCTTACGCTGAGCGCGACGCGCAAACGAAGCCCGCGCCAAAGGATGGCGTACTACCCGATGATTTCTACTCGACGACCAACTTGCCCACCTTCGTCCGCACTGGCGGCCAATGGGTGGAGGTCGAGGGCATCGAGATGGATGTGGCGATCGTGGTGGACCGCAAGCGCCACTCCGCGCGCGCCTGCCCAATGCACGAGGCGCGCGCGGGCGACCAGATCGTGGTGGGCTACGAGGGTATGCGCGTCGAGCCGCTGGAGCGCCCGCGCCAGCGCGAGGCGTTCGGCTTCATGCAAAGCGCCGTCTCCTCGGAGCGCGCCAAGGCGCTCGCCATCGCCGACGTGGCGGAGGCGATGCGCGAGGCCCGCGCACGCGGCGGCAGAACGCTGTTCGTGCTGGGGCCGGCGGTGGTGCATACAGCAGCGCGGCAACATGTGGCGGCGTTGATCCGCAAGGGATATATCCAGGTGGTCTTCGGCGGCAACGCCATCATCGCCCACGACATCGAGGCGGCGATGTTCGGCACCTCGCTCGGCGTTGACCTGGCGACGGGTGTCCCCGTCGAGCATGGCCACCGCAACCACCTGCGCGCGATCAACGCCGTGCGGGCGGCGGGCTCGCTGGAGGAAGCGCGGGCGCGCGGGCTGCTGGGTGACGGCATTGTCGCGGCGGCGCTGGAGCGCGGGGCGGAGTTGGTGCTGGCAGGCTCGATCCGCGATGACGGGCCGATGCCCAGCGTCATCACTGACTCGATGCAAGCGCAGGGACGCATGCGCGAGGCGTGCCGCGGCGTGGAGGTGTGCGTGATGGCAGCCTCGATGCTGCACGCCATCGCTACTGGCAACATGCTCCCGGCGCGCGTCAAGTGCGTCGTCGTGGACATCAATCCCGCGGTCGTCACCAAACTGGCCGATCGCGGCACAGCGCAGGCGATGGGGCTGGTGACGGATGTCGAGTTGTTCCTCCGAGAGCTCGACACTGTGCTGGAATAGCTCCGCACCTCCAGACATAATTTTTGCCCCCGGCGCCCCTTGACAATGCCATCGCGCGTGAGTATGCTTTGCTCGTTCAGAATTATTTGAACGAGCGAGACAGACTGAAAGATCAAGCGCGATGGAACAGATACCTGAAACCTACGACCTCCAGACGATTGAACAGCTCCGCTCAGTGGCCGACCCCTTGCGCATCCGTATCATCGAGGCGCTGGCACGCAAGCCGATGACTGCGACGCAGGTGGGTGAGGAGCTGGACGAACCGGCGCCCAAGACGCATTACCATGTGCGCGAGCTGGAGCGCGTGGGGCTGGTGCGGCTGGTGGAAACCCGCGAGCGTGGCGGCATCCTGGAGAAATACTACCGGGCGGTCGCGCGCGGGCTGCGTGTGCCGCCGAGCATCCTCCAGCAGGCGCCACCGGATGAAGTCGCTAAGACGATGAGCGACATCCTCGATTCAGTCATCTCGGGATTCAAGACGGCGATGTCTCGACTCATCGCGCGCAAAGTCACCGACTGGAACTCGAGCATGCTGACCCTAAGCGGCGAATCGCTCTGGATGACACCAGACGAGTATCAACGCACGCTCAAGACCGCGATGGAACTCTTCAAGCCCTACAATGTACGGCGCGGCGTTGAAGGCGAGCGTGAGATTACCCTGAACGTCATGAGTTACGATGCGCGCTTCGGCCGTCAGGAAGATGGCGACCAGCAGGAGCGCGCGGAACCCGCTATCCCACCTGTCCCACCTATCTCGCCTATCCCGCCTATCCCAAGTGGAGAGGCGAAAGGGGTGGAGCAAGACAGAGCGCTGGGCGGAAAGGCGCGCAAAGTAGTCGTCGCGGGCGCGGTGAGCTATTCGCGTCGTGAGTTGCAGGAGATGGCCGATCGGGGCGAGCGGCTCGATCTCACGGTCATCGGCTACCTCTCGTTCGCTAACGACGTATCGGCAGACCTCGCACGGCGCGTCATCCAACGGCTGAGTTATCGCGGAGTGCTGGCCGCGCCGGACGATGTACGGGAAGCGCTGAAGGAAAAGGAAGAGAAGGGGGGCTGAGCGGGGCTGTCCCCGCGCGAGCGCGGGATATGCGGGCTTGAGGGCGTAAAAAAGAGCGCGCGCGAAGCTGTTTGCGGCAGCCTCACGCGCTTCCCCACCACCCGCGAGCATGGATCGTGTTGAACGCTAGCCAGTCAACGCAAGGGAGAGTCACCATGGATACTATCACAGCATCCAGCGCTGCACCTGAACAGAAGGTAAAAAAACCAGGTTTGCTCATCAATCGCGACTTTGCGCTGCTCTTCAGCGGTCAAGCGGTCTCGATTATCGGCGACATGCTCTTCATCACCACGCTGACGATCTGGATCGCGACAAAGCTGGCGGCCGGGCAGCCGTGGGCGCCACTCGCGGTGAGCGGCGTGCTCTTGGGCGCCGCCGTGCCAACGCTGCTGGTCGGCCCGCTGGCGGGTGTCTTCGTGGACCGCGCCAACAAACGACGGATGATGCTGGCGATGGATGGGCTGAGAACAGTCATCATCGCGTTCATGTTGCTCATATCGGGCGCGATCAGCCTGCCCTTCATTTCAGGCGCGCATCTGCCGACGTTCTGGACGCTCGGCGTCATCTACGGCGTGGTCTTCATCGTCAACGCGGCGGAACAGTTCTTCAGCCCTTCCATGACGGCAACGATCCAAACGATTGTGCCTGAGGCCGATCAGCCAAAGGCGATCGGCCTTACGCAGGCGAGCCGCTCGCTGGCGATGATTCTGGGTCCCGCCATCGCGGCGCCGGTGTTCGTCGCCTTTGGCGCTGAGTGGGCGCTGCTATTCAACGCGCTCTCATTCGCCATCTCGTATCTGACTATCTACGCCATGCGCGCGACAGGTGGAGCGGCATCAACCGGCCAGAAACAGCGCGGTAGCTTTCTGCGCGAGTTCTGGGAGGGTGTGCGCTTCTACTTCTCCAGCCGGGTGCTGGTAACGCTGCTGGTCGCCATCATCGTGGGTGTCTCTGGCGCCAGCGCGCTGAACGCGCTCGATATATTCTTCACCACGCATAACCTGGGCGCCTCAACAGTCATGTACGGGTTTATCGGCGCAGTCTACGGCCTGGGCGCGATCATCGGCTCAATACTCCTGGCGATGGTAGCGAGCCGTATTGGACTGGCGCGCCTGCTCTGGGTCAGCATGGCGCTCATGGGGGTGATCGTGATGGTCCTGTCACGATTGACCTCCATCGCGCCCGCGCTTGCGCTGATGCTGGCGATCGGATTCTTGAACGCGGGGCTAAACGTGGCTGCCGGTCCGCTCATGATGCGCGAGACGCCAAAGGAATTGATGGGTCGCGTGATGTCCATCTTCCAGCCAGTTATGAATCTGGCGATCCTCGCCTCTACCGCAGTCATTGGTTACCTCGCGAGCGTCACGCTGCGCGGTTTCCACGCGACATGGCAGGGCATGAGCTTTGGGCCAATTGACACGATCTGGCTGGGCGGCGGCGCGCTGATGGCGCTTTCCGGTCTGCTGATCATGATTGGTTTGTGGGGTGTAGACAGGCAAGCGCGCGAGTCGGCGATCGTCTCCTCCGTTAGGGGCGCTGAGCCTATCGAGTGTGAGGCGACCGCTCCAGCCGTCTGAGCGCGACGGCGAACCCCGCGACAGGCGGCTAAAACGCTGGACGGACAGCGGGACTTCTCGTATAATTGCGGCGCGACCTCCTCATCCACTGGAGGCCGTCGAACCGGCGCTAAAGACTCTGGAAGGCGAGAAGCGACCAGGGGCGCCCGTTTTCGTACGCTTTATGAAGCTGGAGGCGCGCTATGGGCGGCAAGAATCCGACTCCGAAGGAAAAGAAGAAGCCGAAGAAGGCAAAGACGGCGAAAGCCTGACCGACGCATGAACACAATTGTCATCGTCGAGACCTTCATCGCCTTTATCATCGCCGTGACGCTGCACGAGGCGGCGCACGCGGCGATGGCCGCGCTCCTGGGCGATGGCTCGCCTGGGGGCGCGGGCCGTCTCAGCATGAACCCACGCCGCCAGATGGCCACGATGGGCACGATTGTGGCAATGACCCTCTGCTTCGGTATCCCGCTGGGCGGCACGCCAGTCGGCCTTGGCTGGGGCAAACCAGTCGAGCTAGATACCCGCCGGATGCGAGTCGGCCCAGATATGGGCATGTTCCTTGTCGCGCTCGCTGGCCCCGCGTTCAGCCTGGTCATGGGCCTGCTCTTCAGCATCGTCCTGCACTTCATGCCGGGATATTCGTTACTCTCCATATTTGTGGACCGCTGCGGCGGTGAATCTGGCTCGATGCTCCAGCTCTGCCTGAGCCACGCGCAGCCAGCCTGGCAGTTGAGGATCGAGCAATTCCTGTTCCTGCTGGCAGCCACCAATATCTTGCTGGCGCTGCTCAATCTGATTCCGCTCCACCCGCTCGACGGCTATAACATGCTCTTCGCTCTGCTGCCCAACGGGCCAGCGGTGCGCTTCCGCGACTTTCAGCCGTACATGGAACTCCTGCTGTTAGTATTTTTCTTCCTCGTCCCGTATCTGCTCCAGATCGTGCAACTTGATTTCCTGAATCCAGGTTACTGGCTGGGGCATTGGTCCGCTATGCTTGCGTCGCGCGTGGCGGGCGCCGCCTATCCGCTCTTCGTGTACAACCTGTAGGCGGAGATTGGCATGGCACGCCTGGATATGTCCCCATCGCCCACGCGCGCTAACCGCGCTCCTAACGCGCTGGAGGCGGCGCGATACCGTGTCTATCAAGTATGGCGCTCGCTCGCCGCACGCCCACTCGATGATGACGACCGGGCGATTCTCGCCACCACGCTACCAGAAGCTGGGCGGAAGCTGTTCGCGACGATGACGCTCAACGACCAGCGACACAGCCTCACTGTCTACCGCGCGCTACGAGAACGCCACTGCGAAGACCCCGACCTGCTGGCAGCGGCATTGCTGCATGATAGCGGCAAGGGAAGCGGGCGCGTGCCGTTCATCGCACGCCCGGCCGTCGTGCTGCTGCGAGCATTCGCGCCGCGCGCGCTGGCCTGGTTGGCCCGGACACCGCGCCAGTGGTTCCGGCGCCCGTTTTATTACGCCATCCACCACGCCGGCATCGGAGCCGACCTCGCGGCGCGAGCCGGGCTGAGCGAGCGAGCCGTGACGCTGATACGTACCCACCACCAGCCAGACGGCCCTGCCGCCGCATTGCACGCGGTGGATGATGAGGTATAGCGTCCGCGCTCACTAGGGCTCACTGGGCAGGAATGAGGTCTGACGCGACCGAGTGCTGGTATCCAACGGGATCAAAGCGACGCGCGCGCAGCCAGAACTCCCAGGTGAATCCGGGCCAGAGCGTCGTGTTGCGCCCGCGCGCGTCCAGATACCAGCTTCCGCATCCAGAGGTCCATACCGTGTTGCGCATGCGGCGCTGGATCCGCTCATTGAACGACTTCATCACACCAGGCCGCACATCAAGCGCCGCTACACCCTGGCGCCGCATGTAGCGTAGCGCATCGAGTATGTAGCTGATCTGCGCCTCGATCATGAAGATCATCGAGGAATGACCGAGGCCGGTATTGGGGCCAATCAGGAAGAAAAGATTCGGGAAGCCGGAAACTGTGGCGCCGAGATAGGCCTCGGAGCCATCACGCCAAACCTCCGACAAGCGGAGCCCGTCGCGACCACGAATGCGCTGCGCAATAGGAACATCCGCGACGTGAAAGCCAGTCGCCAGGATGACCGTCTCGATCTCGCGCTCGGCGCCGTCATTGGTGATGATGGATGCGGGGCGTATCTCGCGGATACCCTCAGTGACAACCTCAACGTTCGGCCGGGTCAGTGCGGGATAAAAATCGTCCGAGAGCAAAATGCGCTTGCAGCCCATCCGATAGTTCGGTGTCAGCTTGGCGCGCAGAACGGGATCGGCGATCTGCTGTTCCATGTGACGCAGGACGAGGCGCTCGGCGCGCTGGAGAATCCCCGGCTGATAGACCATCCCCAGCGCGCTGACCTCGCGCTGCCAGTAGATCGCGTCGCGCGTCAGCCGTCGCGCGACCGGCGCGGCGCGGTAGAGGGCGCGCCGCCAGCCAGGTATCTCCCGGTCCTCGCGCGGAATGATCCACGGCGGGGTACGCTGAAAGAGCGTAAGACGCCCAACGGATGATTGGATTCGCGGGACGAACTGAATCGCCGACGCGCCCGTGCCAATCACCGCGATACGCTCGCTGGTCAGATCGTGCGTGTGATCCCAGCGCGCCGAGTGAAAGATGGCCCCCTCGAAGCGATCAAGGCCGGGTATTGCGGGCATGGCTGGCTCGCTCAACGGCCCAGCGCCGAGCACGAGCACGCTGGCGGTCAGCGGACCCTGGCTGGTCGCGATACGCCAGCGCTGGGCCGGGGCATCCCAGGTCATCTCCGTCACTTCGGTATTCCAGCGAATGTGCGGCCCGATTCCAAAACGCTCGACACAATCGCGCAGATACGCGAATATCTCCGGCTGGGGCGAGTAGGAGCGGCTCCAATTAGGGTTCGGCGCGAATGAGAAAGAGTAGAGGTGCGAGGGAACATCGCACGCGCAACCAGGATACGTATTGTCGCGCCACGTCCCGCCTACACCGGCTCCGCGCTCGAGCACAGCAAAGTCACTGTCGCCCTGGCGCTTGAGGCGAATAGCCATACCAAGCCCGGAGAATCCAGCGCCGACGATGGCGACGCGCACATGCCGCTCACTCGCTTGCTCTGCTACCAGGCCAGCCGCCGTTTCATCCTGAACCGCCGCCATACAGCGCTCCCTCCAGCTGAATGTCCGTGTGGGATGTGCGACGCCTTGCCTCCCACCGTAGCGCCAGCATACACGACGGCGCGCCGCAAACTCAATGGCGAGGCGCGCAAATCGCGATATTATCGCGATATGATGGTACTTGCCGCTACTGTGATTGACCAGTCTACAGCCTGTAGGCTACGCTCAAGTCATCGCATGCCAACGACCGGCGTCTTCCATACTTCTCGGCCGGCATGAGTGTCAGGGATATCCATTGTCCGGCTTACGAGGAGTACAAGCCCCCTATGTGGCTTTCGCGCATCATGTGGCTTCCGCTCGTCGCGCTACTCGTGACGACGCTGTTAGCTGGGTGCGGCTCGCCTCAGGCCACGACGCAGTTTGATGGGAATGCTGTTTCCTTAGGCGTCACAGCGTCCGTGACTCAACCGGTCTTTGACCCCAGCGTGGGAGCGCCACTGCCCGACCATCGTATCGTCGCGGCGTATGGCATCGTTGGCGGATCACCCGTCAACGGCCCCGCGTCCACACTCGACATGCTGAATACCTACCTGCCACAGCTTCAGCAGCTAGCACAGCAATACGCGACGCTCGATCCAACACACCCAACCCAACTAGCGGTTGACCTCGTGGTGAACAGTATCCAGCCCTGCTCGGCTTTCCCACGCTGGTGCGCCTCATTCACCGATGACGCAACGATTCAGGCGTACATCCAGTTCTGCCAGAAACATAATATGCTGCTCTTCTTTGACCTGCAACTTGGCGTGGAGCCGGTCTCCGACGCGGTGACCGCCTATGTCCAGAGCTACCTCGAGAAATACTCGTTTACCGAGCTAGCGCTCGATACAGAGTTTCACTTCCCAAACACACCGCAAGGCTACGCTGACGCCGCTGGTTATCCCTGCTGCCTGGGCTGGATGGACGCCAGTGAGGTCAATTGGGCGATCAACGATCTCGCGAAGATCTCCCTACAGCAGCGCCTCCCCCGAAAGGTGCTGATCATCCATCAGTGGAACCCAGCGGTCCTCACGAACAAGAACGGAATCGCGCGCAACCCGAATGTCTCGGTCGTCCTCCAGTCCGACGGGTTTGGCTACGTCCCAAACAAGATTGGCGACTATCAAGAGTTCGTACAGAGCGACATGGTGGGATATGGGGGCTACAAGCTCTTTTACCAGTACCCCGGCAGTACCTCATACGATATGCCGCTTCAGTCACCCAGGGATGTCATGGCGCTGTTCCCGCAGCCGCTGTTCATCTCTTATCAGTGAGCGCGGCGGATGAGGGTTAGTATGACAGCCAGCGTTCAGTGGGGCGCACACCCGCGTGCGAAGCGCGGCGCCCATATTATCCTGCTGGCCGTAGGACTGCTCGCGGCGCTCATGCTCCCAGGCTGTGCGCTCGGCGGTGGGAGCGGCGCGACGCAAACGCTCAGCCTCCTCACCGTGTTCCCGCTGACCGGAGCTGACGGCGCAGTAGGCCAGGCGATGCAGCGTGGGGTAGATCTGGCGATCCAGCAAAACGCCTCGCTTGGCGGCGGCTTTCAACTCTCCGTCAGCCATATTGATGAATCACTTGGGAACGCGAGCCAGGTAGTCGCGGCGGACATCGCGAGCGGACAGGTGATGGGCGTAGTCGGCCCATTCTCCAGCGAGAGCGCGTTGACCATCGAGCCAGTCATCGAGCGCGCGGGCGTCGTGACGATCACACCGAGCGCGACGCTGCCTGGCCTCACCCTAGCGGACCGCGCAAAGGCGGAGGGCCTCTCCTACGCGCAGATTCATCCACAAGGCGCGCCGGTGGCGTTCCTGCGGCTTCCCCAGACGAGCGACGCGGAGGGCAAAGCGGCGGCGGACCTCGCGATTGCGTCAGGCCCGCACGGATTGTCCGCGCGCTCCATTTTCGTTGTCGACGATGGGTCGCTATCTGGCAAAGCGCTTGCCGCCGCGTTCAGCGCCGAGTTGACCGCTAAACACGGCTCCATTGCGGGGCGCCAGTCACTATCTGGTGGCGTGATTGGCAATTCAATGCTGGTGGTGGCGGCAATAGTCCAGGCGTATCCAGACGCCGTTTTCTACGCGGGCGACACACTGGCAGGCGCGCAATTACGCAACGCGCTGTCGCTCGCAGGAGCGCCGCAGCTTCAACTGCTGACCGCTGGCGCTATCGCCAACAACCCTAGCTGGAGTGATGCGGTCGGCGGCGCGCTGATCTCCGGCTCCACAACGGCGCTACTGCCCGCGCGCGACCTTTCCACGCTAACGGGAGCGAATTCCTTCGTATCCGCATACAAGGCAGCGAATCAGGGCGCGGAGCCGCTGCCGCAGGCCGCGCTGGCCTATGACGCGGCGATGGATGAGATCGCCGCGATCAAAGCTACTATCAGCGCGGGCAAGAACCCGACCCCCAGCGCGGTTTTGGCTAGTGTCTCCTCCGCGACCTATCACGGCGTCACCGGTGATCTCACCTTCGACAAGAACGGCGACAACACCAGCGCGATCCCGTTCAGTGTCTACAGCGATACTAAAGGCGCGTGGGCCTACCGCGCCAGCGTAGGCGGTTGAGCGCACAGAATATCCGCCCCAGCCTCTACTCCCAAGAATTCTCTCACGCTCCCACCACCTACGCCAGAAATTGCACGGCGTCCGGCTTGCTCTAGGGTTATCTGCGCGCGCATGGCG
This sequence comes from uncultured Chloroflexia bacterium, assembly GCA_963809385.1. GTDB lineage: Bacteria > Chloroflexota > Ktedonobacteria > Ktedonobacterales > JADMIN01 > JAKAIY01. The sequence goes on from CAWEJL010000005.1 coordinate 294,920, forward strand.
CCCGGCTTGCTCTAGGGTTATCTGCGCGCGCATGGCGCCCGGCCAGAGTGACCGGGAGCGGATACTCCAAGAGCATGGAGGCGCGGCGCATTGCGTTCAGGAGCGCGGCTATTCATGAGCACATTGATTGCGTTGAAGTTCCCCACGGCGGATGGGGCCGAGCGTACCCTGGCGACTGTCCAGGATTTGCAAAGGCAGCAGCTCATCACAGTACAAGACGCAGCGATCGTGACCTGGCCGGCTGACAAGAAAAAGCCAAAGACGCGTCAACTCAGCGACATGAAGGGCGCTGGCGCGCTGGGCGGCGCGTTTTGGGGCTTTCTCTTCGGGCTGCTGTTCTTCATCCCAGTGATAGGGTTGGCCATTGGCGCTGGCCTGGGCGCGCTGGCTGGCTCGATGGCCGATATGGGAATCGACGACAACTTCATCAATCAGGTGAAAGCGAAAGTCGTCCCCGGCACGTCAGCGCTCTTCCTGCTCACCAGCAACGCGGTCATGGATCGCGTATTGGATGCGATGAAAAACATCCCCATGGAGTTGATATCCACTAACCTGCCGAAGGAACAAGAGGACAAACTGCGTGCCGCCTTCGAGGAGGAAGAGGAGCCAGGCGCTGCCGCCAGTGGCCCCAGCGCCCCAGCCACTGGCGCAACTCCATCCATTTGAGACGAACTGCGCCCGGCGAAACACATGCGCGCTTGAGGCTATAGAGCCACAAGCGCGCATGTGCATTACTTCGCTGACTACACCATCTCTTAGCGGCGAGGGTTAAGCGGCGAGGGTTAGCGGCGGGGAAGGAATGCAGGGCGCAGAACCTGCCGCTGTGTCCGGCGCCAGAGCATCACGCCGAGCGCGATGATCACGCCGCCGAGCGCAAGATAGAATTCCTGGAGCCAGGCGACCGGCTGCGCTGGCTGATCTACGGCGGTCAGGCCAACGATGGCGATCTCGACCAACTCGAAGCTGACGATCATCGCGCCGGACAGGATGGCGATCAACGCGCCAGCCGCAGGTCTCAGCAACACCAGCACAGCCGCGAGGAGCGCGCTGCCACCTACCAGAACGCCAAGCGCGAGCGCAGGGACAGTGTAATCCGTGAATGGGCCGCGCAGGAGATATTCCTTGGGCAGCGTGGGAATGGCGAATAGCGCGCCCCCAATGGCGGTTACGGCGAGGAATGCCGCAAGCGCCGCGAGCGTCAGGCGCAGCCCCATATGTCGCTCCATGGGCTTTACCAGCGGAGCGGTTCGCGGGAGCTCGCTTTTCGGAGCCGGTGAGGCTTCTGGTACCTGTGGGGCGGTTGGTGGCGTGTAAGTGGCCATGTGAAACTCGCTTTTCTGGCGAGGAACGTCAGGCGCATGGGACGTGAAATGTGGCGCCTGTTCACTTCGCCATCCTTTAGGCTACTTGCGCCCATTCTCAGCCAAGGCACGATTCCGCCCCCGCATGTCACGAGCGTGTCAGCGCCTCCCGTGCTCCGAAAGCGCGCGCCGCTTGTGTGACGTGTGGCGCCAGGATGCACCGTTCCGCCCATTGCGGGCTCATCCGCTCCCTGCTAGAATGCCTCTACGCCTCCAGCCCGAAGCCAGCATGCATCTGGCAAACATCGAGGCTAGTGGCTCCCGGAGGGGGATTTTTCGATATGAGGTTTTTTGGTGGATCACAGTCACAGGCCAGGCTAGAAGGGCGCTCACATGGGCGCGATCTTCACCATCAGGCGCACGCGGGCTGGCGCAAGCTCGTGCTCGTCCGTCATGGCCAGACGGATTTCAATATCAAACATCTGCTCCCAGGCCAACTCCCAGGCATCCCGCTCAATGAGGAGGGGCGGAGCGAGGCCCAGGCGACCGCCAACGGGCTACGCGACCTGCCGTTAACGGCCATCATCGCGTCGCCGCTGGAACGCACCATGGAGACCGCCACATACCTCAACGCGAGTCGCACCCTCACCATCCAGCAGGACCGCGATTTGCTGGATACAGACTACGGACGCTTCAGCGGCCAGAACTACGAAGAACTGGACAAGAGCGATCCAGCGTGGGCTCGCTTTGTCACCGAGCCAACCTACGCGCCCAGCGGCGTGGAAAGTTTCGAGGCAGTGCAGCGGCGCGCAGTCCGCGCGGCGGAGCGCTGGCGTCACGCTGATGGCGTGGGCGAATGGGTCGCGCTGGTGACGCATGCCGACCTCGTGAAGTTGATCGTCGCCCACTACATGCATGTTCCACTCAACAGCGTCCCGCTCATCAACATGGACAACGCCGCCGTATCCCTGCTGGCGTTCCATCCCAACCCCAAGCAGCCACCCTCCTTGTTGTGCTTCAACTGGACATCGCCCGCGCTCTGGCTGGCCGCTGCAGCCAAGGCATAGCAGCGCGCACAAGCCTCGCGAATATGCAAAACTTCAGCGCCTCCGCGTACACAGGCGCTGAAGTTTTGCAATGGACGATTGGCGCAACGGCCACCACACAGATACAATGGCGCTCACGGGCGTATAGCCAGCGTGGCCTAAGGCCACGGAAACGTGAGGAGCGCCACCATGAGCCAGGCGCCAGTGAATTCACATTCTCTCAGTCAACAAAAACGCCCTACACGCGACACCAGACTGGGTTTATCCACACAGCTATCGAGTTAAGCGGCTGCAGGCCTGACGCCAACCACACTGACGTGAGCTATCAGCGGTAAAACGGCTCGAAGAAGACCGCTCTATTTTCTTGGCCATGCTGTCGAATGTCACTGAGCGAACGTTGGGTTAGACTGTCATGGAGGAGCTGCCGGCGGGTTGGGGCGCCCGTCGTATACGCTCAGGGAGAAAGCATCGCAATGGCGGCGCACAGCTATGATGCGGGTGGCCGAGATTTCGCGGGGCGCGTCGCCCTCGTGACCGGCTGCGGCAGCCGCGAGGGCATCGGCTACGCCTGCGCGCGCGAGCTAGCCCGCCAGGGGGCTAGCGTCGCCATCACGTCCACCACCGACCGAATTCATGAGCGCGCGGCGGAGCTCGCCGTGGATGGCGCCAACGTCAAGGCGTATGTGGCTGACCTCACATCAGACGAGCAGGTAGCGGCCCTGGTAGACGCCGTACTGGGCCATTTTGGCAAGATTGATGCGCTTGTCAACAACGCCGGTATGCTCCAGTCAGGCCAGGCGGCGACCACGCGACCGTTCCTGGAAATGCGCGCTGAGGACTGGCAACGCGCACTCGCGCTAAATCTCACCACCGCTTTCTTGCTTACACGAGCGGTCGCGCCGGGGATGGTCGCGCGCGGCTACGGGCGGATCGTACAAATGTCATCGGTGACAGGTCCCGTGGTGGCTATTCCCGGCGATAGCGGCTACGCGGCAGCCAAGGCCGGTATGCTTGGTCTAACGCGCACGCTGGCGCTCGAGCTTGGCCGCTCAGGAGTCACCGCCAACGCCGTCGCTCCCGGCTGGATCCAGACTGGCTCCTCATCCGAGGCCGAGATCGAAGCGGGACGGGCCACACCGCTCGGGCGTCCTGGCCGGCCGGACGAAGTCGCGGTGGTCGTCGCCTTTCTCGCATCCGAGGCGGCAAGCTACGTGACCGGACAGCTGATCGTCGTTGATGGCGGCAATACGATCCAGGAACATAAAGGGCGAGGAGAAGCGTGAGCGCGAGCGACGATACCACCGATCTCCCGGAAGCGACGACCCGTGTGGCGCTCATTACCGGCGCTGCGGGCGGCATCGGCAGAGCGACCGTAGCGCGTTTTCTGCGCGACGGCTGGGCGGTAGGCCTCTGCGATGTAGACGCCGTGCGCCTCAGCGAGGTCCACGCCGCGCTCGACCCGCACGGCGCTGGCAAACTCCTGGATATCCCCACCGATCTCCGCGCTGTCTCCAACTGCGAGGGTGCGGTGCGCTCCGTCATAGACTGGGCAGGGCGGCTCGACTGCCTGGTGAACGCGGCGGGCGTGTGGACAGAAGGCCCCTCAGACGAGGCGACCGAAGACGAATGGGATCGCGTGCTGGACATCAACCTGAAGGCGACATTCTTCGTCTGCCGCTACGCGATTCCCGCGCTGGAGCGCACGGGCGGGCTTATCGTAAACCTCAGCTCCGACGCGGGGCTGATGGGCAACCAAGGCGCCGCCATATACTCCACCTCCAAAGGTGGCGTGACGCTGCTTACGCGGGCGCTGGCGGTCGAGCTAGCCGAGCGCGGCATACGAGTGAATGCGGTCTGTCCAGGCGACGTGGATACGCCGATGATCCACTATCAAGCGGACACCTTCGGCAAGGGTGATCCAGCGGGCTATCTTCGCGGCCTCCTGGCGCACTACCCACAGGGCGAGCGCGCGCGATTCATCAGACCAGAGGAAATCGCCGCGCTGATCGCCTATCTCGCCAGTCCCGATGCGGCCCCAATTACCGGCGCCTGCATCTCCATAGACTTCGGCCTCACCGCCGGATATTGAACGCACATCATTGGCCTCACTGTTAAGCGGAAGGGAAGCGGCGATGAAGACACTGAATCGCGAGCGGCTGGCGACACTCATGGACCGGGAGTGCGCCACGTTCGAGCGTGAGCATCCACGCTCGCGACAGCTTCACGAGGAGGCGGGCCGCTCACTCCTCTCTGGAGTCCCGATGAACTGGATGACACGCTGGCCAGGAGCCTTCCCCATCGTCGCGGCGACAGCGGAAGGAGCGCGCCTGGTAGACGTTGATGGCAAGGAGTACGTCGACTTCTGCCTGGGCGATACCGGCGCGATGGCCGGGCACGCGCCCGCACCAGCGGTCGCGGCGGTGGAGCGGCAGGCGCGTCGCGGCCTGACGACGATGTTGCCGAGTGAGGATACCGCCTGGGTTGGCGATGAGATGCGGCGCCGCTTCGGCCTTCATTACTGGCAGTTCACCCTTTCGGCTACCGACGCCAACCGTTTCGCCATTCGCCTCTGCCGCCAGATCACCGGCCGCTCCAAGATTTTGGTTTTCGACCACTGTTATCACGGCACCGTGGATGAGACATTCGCCACCGTAGACGATGCAGGGCATGTCACGCCGAGCGTTGGCAATATCGGCCCGGCCGTTGATCCGGCGCTCACCACGCGCGTCGTCCAGTGGAACGACGTTGACGCGCTGGAGCGAGCGCTGGCGCATGGCGATGTCGCCTGCGTGCTAGCCGAACCGGCGATGACCAACGTCGGTATTGTCCTGCCAGATGCGGGTTACCACTCGGCGCTGCGCGACCTGACCAGACAGTACGGCGCGCTGCTCATCATTGACGAGACACACACGCTTTGCGCTGGCCCCGGCGGCTACACCCGCGCCTATGAGCTGGAGCCAGATCTGCTGACCATCGGCAAGGCCATCGGCGGGGGCGTGCCATGCGGCGCCTACGGGATGACAGAAGCGGTGGCCGAGCGCGTCCTCGCGCACACTAACTGGGACGCCGCCGACGTCGGCGGCATCGGCGGCACCCTCGCCGCGAACCCGCTCTCAGCGGCGGCGATGCGGGCCACCCTGGGCGATGTGCTGACCAGCGAGGCGTTCGCTCGCATGATCGAGCTGGGCGCACGCTTCGAGCGCGGCGTCGTAGAGGTGATCACCGACCAGGATCCTCCCTGGCATGCCGTGCGAATCGGCTGCCGAGTCGAGTATCTCTTTGTCCACGAGCGTCCGCGCAACGGAGCCGAGGCCGCGGCGGCGATGGACCACGATCTCGACGCCTACCTCCACCTCTACATGCTCAATCGCGGCATCCTGATGACGCCATTCCACATGATGGCGCTAGTATCCCCGGTAACCACGCCCGAGGACATAGACCACCACACGGCAACCTTCCGCGAGGCGGTCACGGAGCTGTTCGCGTAGCCACGCCTGCTCCAACGGGATGAGCAGAACGCGGCCTCATGCGAACTTCTCAGGTAATCGCCTTAGCCACGGTATGCGTGATGCTGCGGTTGGGTAGCTCGCAGGACGTTGGACAATGGCAGAGGCGTATGGGAGTCGAACCCACCCGCGACCGCGCTAGCGACCGCGCAACCGTTTTGAAGTCAGTTGCGCCGTGACTCAGAACGCATCACGATATCTCCAAGCGCCAATTCATGGGCATTTACAGGCCAGAGAATCTCACGCATACTCATGTTATCGCTGCAGGTTGGCATCATCGATGGCATCAATTGGCATCATTCACCAGTGCATAAACCATCGATTTCATCTCCAAACCAAACGTGGCAATAGCTCTCCGTAAAACGTGCTTGATACGCTCCCAGGAGACTTGGCGTCCGTGGCCGAAGATCATATCCAGAGTCTGCTGGAAATTGGTCGCTCCAGTAGACTGGTAACTGTAGACGGTTAGGCAGTACACATAGGCGTCTCCTGTGAGGTCATCGGAGTCATCGGAGTCATCGGAGTCATCGAAGTCATCGAAGCATGCGCCTGACGCCACTGCCAGTAGGCGGTCATATCGAGATAGTGGTGACCGGTTGTCCACTGCTCATGCTGCTCGAACAGGAGCGCGCCGAGCAAGCGGATGGCGGATTCACGGTTCGGGAAGATGCAGATGGCACGCTCTCGACGGCGGATCTCCTCGTTGAGGCGCTCAACGCTATTGGTGGTGCGCAATCGCCGCCGGTAGGGTCCAGGCAGCGCCAGCACAGCTGTCGCATCGTCAAAGGCCGCCTCCAGCGCGGCTACGGCATTGGGCGCACGTTCCGCGAAGAACTCGACCACTTGGTGAAGGAGCGTGCGCGCCGTAGCGAGGTCGGGGCCTCAAAGAGTGAGCGAAGATGTTCATGCATCTCATCGCGCACCGCCTTGAGGGTCGCGTCCATGACGTCGCGGGTCAAGTGCATTTGACAGCGCTGCCAGGTCGCGCCGTGGAAGTGGCGCTGGATCGCGTTGACCAATCCGCCATGCCATCGGAGACCACCAGATCCTCGCCGGAGAGGTCGCGCCGCTTGAGCCAGCCGAGGAACCCCGATCAGTTGGCTTCCGACTCGCTGTCGCCGAGTTGGAGCCCCAGAATCTCGCGCGACCTCGCCGCATTGACCCCAATCGCCAGCAAGCCTGAGAGGGCGCGCACGCGCTCGTCCTCACGCACCTTCAAGATGAGCGCGTCCACCAGTGCAAAGGGAAACGCCTGCTCGCCCAAGGGGTGCTCGTTCCAGGCGATGACCAGCGGGTCAAGTTGGGCGCAGAGCGCGGAGATGGTCGACTTGGAGAAGCTCGCGCCACACGACTCTTCGGTGATCTGCGTCACCTTGCGCGTCGAGACGCCGTTCACCACCATCTCCACGAGAGCTAGCACGAGCGCCTGCTCGCTGCGCTGATAGCGCGCGAAGAGTTCGGTCGAGAATTCGCCGTCGCGCACCTGGAGCACACGCAGCGTGAGCGGGCCGACTCGCGTGGTCAGTTTGCGCGGGCGCACGCCGTTGCGGTAGCCCTGGCGGTCCTCGTTGCGCTCATAACGCGCCGCGCCCAGTTGCTCGCTCACCTGTGCCTCCAACACTTGATTGAGCACCTGCTCCAACAGCTTGCTCAGCCCACTCTCGCTCGCTGTGCCGCTGAGCAGGCCGTGCAACGTCTCGCTGTCAATGGTAACCTGATACGCAGTCATCCAGTCTTCCGCTGGTTCCTGAACGGCTTGATTCGTTACGTTCAGTCTACCCAGAGCGCCGGGTGCTTTGTTTTGGTCGCGCGGTTGGTAGCTGGCCTCACGTGAGGCCAGCTACCAACCGCCTATCCCCGCACCGAATTTCCAGCACTTATTGGACACTACTGACGAGCGCCTGCCGCCACAGCGCCTCGGTGGGCCTGCCACGCTTCGCGAACAGGTCAGCGAACTGGGTATCGTCATAGACTGCGCCGAGCACGTCGCGCATCTGGAGATAGACGTTGCCCTTGGGGAACGCGGCACGTGCGACACAGTTAGTCTCGTCGGGCACAGGGTCGATGGTGGTCGGATGCGGACACATGGCTGGCTCCTTCGCTCACTGAGCACGAGGGTATGCCCGCCGCTGCCGCATGCCGCGTACCCAGATACTCGCCTTCCTTGGTCAGAATTCGCCAACAGTATCGATCTCGGGCTTGACCATCGATTATCCTTCCCGCGTGATGTTCAGATCGTGGTCTGGCACGACGTGAAACAGTCCCGCACATAGGCGCATCATGCCTGTGTCTCCAGCACACCTTGCTCGCGCAGCAACTCTTCACACATCAAGATCGCCAATGCGCTGAAGCCATCTTGAATCTGCCCAGTGCGTGCGAGGTGTAGCGCTTCGTGGGCTGGTGTCGGACAGATGTGGATGTATTCAGTGGACTCGAGTCGCTGTCGCTGCGTGAACTCCACTCCGAGCGCCAAATAGATGTGACAAACTTCATTGCTCACAGCGTTTGCTGGAAAATACGAGGCGACATGCCGCATATCTGCCGCTGTCGCCCCGAGTTCCTCCCGCAACTCCATTCGTGCGACTTCGAGGATGGATGAGTGCGCCTCGTCTCGTGGCGCTACACCACCGGGCGCTACACCACCGGCAGGCACCTCGAGACACCATGCGTCTACAGGGTAGCGGTACTGACGGATGAGGACGATGTCCCCGCTTCCGGTCAGCGGGACGATCACAACCGAGCCGCTGTGGTCATGGTAGGTATAGGTGGTGTCGCCCTGACCCTCAATGTGTATGCGATCCTGACGCAGACGCATCCATGGGGTGATGAAAGGCCACGTCGTCTCCAGTATCGTCCACCCGATCGTCGCCCCTACTGGCTTTTCGGTCGCCGGCACGTTTTATCGCTCCTTTCGCGAATCCTTGTGATGACATCGCGCTCAACGGTAAGTGAGAGCAGATGGAGCCTGCCAAGATCGGGCACTAGCGTATGCGCCGGCATGAAGCGCCTCCGTCAACGAACGGACTGGTTCCACCTTGCCACATAGGATCCAATCCTCGGTCATCAACTCCTCGGAAGAACCACCAAAGCGGGTCAACTTCAAGCCCACTGATGTTTTCCTGTCTTCCGGGGCGAGTAGATTCACCTGAAGAACAGGGTAGACGCAACTTTCTCTGCCTGGTGGCGATGCACGACTGGTACAGCGGCTACGTCCTGGTGTAGGAACTCTGGAACACATTCGATACCAGTTTCTGCCTGGAAGCGCTGATAGGAGCCTTGCGTCATGGCCAGCTACGCATCTTCAACATCGATCAAAGCGTCCAGTTCCCCAGCCAGGTCTACTCCAGTCGGCTGACGCAGGCGGGGATCCAGATCAGTTGGGACAGGCGTGGGCGGGCGCTGGACAACGTCTTCGTCGAGCGCCTGTGGCGTTCGCTCAAATGGGAGGAGGTCTATCTTCACGCCTACCAGGAGGCCGCCGACGCGCTGAGCGCTCTCGACCACTCTTTCCACTTCTACAACCATGACGGCCACATCAGGCCTTGGGTTATCAGACACCCGCTCAGGTCCGTCCACAGCGTGGCCACTTGAAGGGCTTGAAGGGGTTATGCCCCTCGCTTCATTAACATCGTTTGGGCCGTACGCTGTCTTGACATTGGGGAGTACCTCACACTATACAAGACATTACAATGGATGTTACACCACTCAAGTCCCAACAAGGAATGTATTGAACAGAGTTTGCTTGCTCTAATTGCAAGCAAACTCTGTTCAATCAACCGCAGTTCTTCTGTTCCGACGCCTCTGTCTGTATCAATCACACTAGCCCTAGCGCAAGCTGGGCGACGGCGATTGCATATCAGATGGAACTGTGCCGGAAGGAACGATGCGCGAGCTCATAACGAGCAGCTCCTTTCACCAACTGGCTGCACGCGCTGCACCATTGAGAGGCGCTGGGATCGCAGCTCCGCTTGACAGCTGATGGGATCCAGACTACAGGAATCCAGACCACAGGAATGGGACGAGGAGGTACGGATATATGGGCACAGTTCCTCACACGGTAACGTCTACAGGAGCCCGCATCAGCGTTGTCATCCCCGCCTTTAATGAGGCAAAGAATCTGCCCTTTGTGCTCCCGCACATTCCCGCTTGGGTCCACGAAGTCATCCTGGTCGATGATCACTCGACGGACGGCACCGCTGACGTCACGCGTGCGTTGTTGCCGCGCACCCGCATCATCACGACGCAGCGCGGACATGGGAAAGGAGCCGCACTCCAAACTGGGTTTGCTGCAGCGACCGGGGAGATCATTGTCACTTTCGATGCCGATGGCTCCTCTAACCCAGGCGAGATCCCTGCATTCGTCGGACCTCTTCTAGCCGGTGCAGATTACGCAAAGGGTTCGCGCTTCATGCAAGGAGGTGGTACCGATGATATGCCTTGGCACCGTGTCGTGGGGAACGCGGTCTTCGTTCTGCTCGTACGGTTACTCTATGGGGGGCGCTACACTGATCTGTGCTATGGGTATAACGCCTTTTGGCGGACTGCGGGAAACTTGCTTCGACTCGACGGGGATGGCTTCGAAATCGAGACCATGATGAACATCCGGGCGTTGCAGCGCCAGCTGCACATCGTGGAGGTGCCGAGCTTTGAGGCAGCGCGCATACACGGTGCGGGCTATCTGAAGGCGCTTCCCGACGGTTGGCGTGTACTCAAGACTATTTGGCGCGAACGCCAGTCGTCAGCCGCATTGGCTGCAACCGAAGCTCATCATAATTCTCACCGCGGTTCAATGCCTGGAGCCAACATTGCCATGGATGACCTCAAGCCACTGATGGACGCATTCGCCCACACGATCGATACGGAGAGTTGAGCGAAAGGTTCATTGAGGTCTTCCGGTGAAGATGGCTTGGCGAAAGGACGCAGGCGCTCATGATCAAGGTTGTCTCTATCTTCGGGACACGCCCCGAGGCGATCAAAATGATCCCGGTGATACGAGAGTTGGCAGGACACCCAGAAGCATTTAACTCACGTATCTGTGTCACCGCTCAGCACCGGCAGATGCTCGATCAGGTGCTGAACCTGTTTCACGTCGTGCCAGACCATGATCTGAACATCATGCGGGAAGGGCAATCTCTCGCCGATATCACTGCGGCAGCGATGCGAGGCCTTCAACCAATTCTTGCGCGTGAGCGCCCAGACTGGGTGCTCGTGCAAGGCGATACGACCACGACGATGGCAGCCAGCCTGGCCGCCTTTTACTCCCACATTCGGATTGGCCACATTGAGGCCGGCTTGCGCACGCACAACAAACAGCAGCCGTTTCCGGAGGAGGTCAATCGACGTATTACGAGCGTTCTAGCCGACCTCCACTTCGCACCAACACAGCAGGCGGCAGACAATCTGCGGCGCGAGGGCGTGCCCGGTCAGAACATCCGTGTGACAGGCAACACTGTCATTGACGCGCTTCATCGGGTTCTGCATCTTCCATTCGATCCGCGCGGCACGGGGATAGGCGAAATCCTACTTGGCGCTAAACGGATAATCATCGTGACGGCACATCGCCGGGAAAACTTCGGCCAGGGCATGGACGAAATCTGCCGAGCCCTGAGGACCATCGCGCAGCGATTTCCAGATGTCCACATCGTGTGGCCTGTCCACATGAACCCGCATGTCCGGACGCCCGCGCTCGCGTATCTCAGCAACATACCCAACATCAGCCTGCTACCACCGCTCGAGTATCAGCCGCTCGTTTGGCTCCTCAAGCAGTGCACTCTGGTCATCACTGACTCCGGTGGCCTGCAGGAAGAGGCCCCCGGACTTGGTAAGCCCGTGCTGGTGGCGCGGGAGTCCACGGAACGGCCGGAAGGTGTGGCAGCGGGTACCGTGCGCCTGGTCGGCGCCCGCTACACAGCGCTTGTCGAAGAGACGACACGCCTACTCACCGATCTGCGAGCCTATCAAACTATGGCGCTGGCCATCAACCCGTACGGAGACGGGCATGCGGCTGAATACATCGCCACCGCGCTATGCAACGAGGACGCCATCGCGGCGCATCAGGCGCCTGGCAGGCTCCAACGCGGCCTGACGCCGGCCGCAGCGCTCATGGCTGAGTCAGTTGGCGGGTCCCTCGGCAATGCAGCCACCCAAGCGTTCACAGTCGAATGAGCCAGGATGTTATTCGATCGCGATAGCTACGGCTTATCTCAAAACATGCAAGCGCACATGCGACGACAAGGATTACACAAGGAGTACGCGATGACAACGGGTCAGAGCACACAAGAGGTCAACACGACTTCTCTTCACGACCAGCGACATGCTCCTCAGACGCGAGCAAGTACGTCAAGCGAGGGCTTGAGCGCCCAGCTCCGCCGCTGGCTTACCTCCGGTCGATGTCAACGCGCCAACGGCGCCTTCGTCGCCTGGCGTGATGCTCGGACCGGTGTCCATGCTTTCGAGTATCCTGAGATCACGGGCTACGTGCTGACCTATCTAGCTGGACGGCCGACCCTTGGCGCTGATGAGGCGCTGGTTGGGCGCCAAGCGGCGGAATGGCTGATCAGGCGCTTCCAAGGGGGCAATTATGCCGCCCGCGACGGCTGGGATAAAGGAACTGTCTACCTCTTTGATCTGGCCATGATCGCGAACGGTCTGCTGACCTTTGGCGAGCGCGTCAGCGAGGAGCGCTACATGACCAGCGGCCTCGATCTTGCGGCAAAACTTGTCGGCGAGTTGAAGGGCGTCGGTGGGCCACGGACGCTCAGCCGCGCTACACCCACGACGAACCGTGCGTCGAACTGGTCTACCACTGGCCAAGCGCACATGTGTAAAGCGGTACAGTGCCTGCTACATGCGGACCGCCTCGGAGTTAGGGGCGCTACCGCAGTGGCGGAAAGGCTGGTCGCGCATACCAAGAGACTTCAGGCGAAGGACGGCTGGTTCAGGACGCAACAAGCGACAGGTATAACCATGCTCCATCCTCACCTGTATGCCATCGAGGGCCTATGGATGTGGGGCTTGGCGCGAAGCGATGACCATGCGCTCGCGCAAGCGCGACACGGCATGACCTGGCTTTGGACGCACCAGTTACAGCATGGCGGATTCCCCCGACTAGCGGCCAGCTCAGGCTTACCAAGCGGAGCGGACGCGGTTGAGCAGACGGACGTAACCAGCCAGGCCATCCGCATGACGCTGGCGCTGCATCTAGACATGCCAGCAGTCGTCCGCGCGAGTCAGCGCTTGACATACGTCGCGCAATACGATGGCCGGGGTTGCGCCGCCTTGCCCTACCAACCAGCGAGCTCGCCTCGTCACCTCAATGTCTGGGCGACACTCTTCGGCGCGCAGGCGACTGAGGTGGTCAGCGCCGGAGCAGAGTCGCTGACCTGGCAGCATCTCGTATAGGCTCCCTTATCCCGTCGTGTCGGCGTAGTCTGGTCATAGCAGCGACAGGAAAGCGCAGTGAAAAACAGTCTGGACCAACCCCGAATGCGCGTCTGTGTCGTCGGCTCAGGAACGCGGTTCCTGAGCGGAATCAGTTACTACACACATAGACTCGCCGAAGCCCTGACAGAGCGCCACGACGTCTCAGTCATTCTGATGCGTCAGTTGCTCCCAACACGATTCTATCCGGGCCAAGCTCGTGTGGGCGTACGACTGGCGCGGCTGAGGCTGCCAAAGACCATCCCAGTGTTCGATGGCATTGACTGGTTCTGGCTCCCCAGCATCTTTCGCGCGAGTGTGTTCCTCCTTCACCGCAGACCGCAGGTGGTCGTCTTCCAATGGTGGACGGGGACAGTGCTGCATAGCTACCTCGCGCTTGCTCTGCTGGCGCGGCTGGTCGGCGCGCGTGTTGTGATCGAGTTTCACGAAGTACAGGATACTGGTGAACTGCGTATCCCGTTAGCCACGTCCTATGTGCGAGCAGTCGCTCCCTGGCTCATGCGCCTGACAAATGGTGTGGTGGTCCACTCCGACTTTGACCGTAGGGCGCTTGCCAGGCACTACCCGCTGGCGGGACGGCCGGCAGCAGTTATCACCCATGGTCCTTACGACCAGTATCAGCGGCCAGCATCTCCGTCCGACGCATCAATGCCGCTCGCCGGTCTTGTCGCCATGAACGATGAACCGATTGCAGGGCCAACCCGCCTGCTCTACTTCGGCGTAATCCGTCCCTTCAAAGGAGTCGAGGACCTCATCCATGCATTTGAGGAGTTACCTGCGGAGGAAGCGGCTCACTACACACTGACGATCGTCGGCGAGACCTGGGAAGGCTGGACACTACCAGGGCAACTCATTGCCCAGAGTCGGTATCGGGACCGGATCACCTTCATCAATCGCTATGTCAGCGATGAGGAGGTGAGCGTGTTTTTTGCGGATGCTGACGCCGTTGTTCTTCCTTATCACCGATCTTCGGCAAGCGGACCACTGCACGTCGCGATGAGTCACGGCATACCGGTCATTGTGAGCCAGGTTGGCGGCCTCATCGAAGCGACAGAAGGCTATGAGGGCGCCATCTTTGTGCCCCCGCACGATCCCGACGCCATTCGCGCCGCGTTCGCGCAAGTAGCCGATCTCCGTGGCAGACATTTCGCCGATCCGCACTCCTGGAGTGAGTCAGTCGCGCGCTTCGATGCGCTCTTCGAGATTCTTCACGTGGGAGAGCCGCAGCCACGTGGGCGCATCTGGCAGCCGACATCGCGACAGGACCGACCAGCCCAGCAGTAGGACTGCGACCGCACGAGAAGGGATTGCACATGATGCGTCATCAGGAGCGGCGCCATCAGGAAGTGGGCGCTCAGCCGCGCGCAACAACCGCGACCGCTGCGCCCTGGCTCCAGCCACACTCGGGAAGCGCAGAACAGCGCAACGCTGCACGCGTGTTCTTTGGAATAAGCCTGCCTGCCTTCCTTGCGCTGGCAATCTCAGGTGCGGCCATATCATGGGAAGGCAGCAACTATCTCTTCCAAACGCTGCAATCGCAAACGCCGATCGCCCCACATGACCGGTACCTTGACGTGCTCATGGATCTGCCAGTGCTGCTCTTCAGCCATGTGAGCGGCAATCCTTATGCCTGGCAAGTTGTCTTTGGGCTGACACATATTCTCGTGCCCATCACTGGGCTGGCGGTCTCCTGGTGGATTCTGCGGGCCAACGCGCCAGTGCTCTTCGTCTGGGTCGCGCTGATGTATGGATTCGTGACAGTCTTCGGCCAGATGTATCTGCAGAACGAGGAATTTGCCGCGATCGAGTTATGCCTTCCAATCGTGCTGGCGATGGTGACGCGGGATCGTCTGATCCATGTACCGGTACTCGCAGCGCTTGCCCTTGGAGCATTCTTCGCCAATCCGCTCAGTATTCCCCTTTTCGGCTTTGCCGCCGTGCTCGCCGCTGCAATTGGTGGCCTACATCCCGAGGTACGTTGGGCAAAGTGGACATGGGCCGGCGTGCTCGCCTTGCTCACAGTGCTAAACGCCATCTTCTTCGTTGTCAGCTCAAGCAAAGATAGCTACAACAGGCAAATGCTGGCAGTGCAGCCCCTTCTGCACAGCTTTCGCGCGTCTGTGCTCGGTCTCCCACTGCTAGCCCTGCTCTGCGTCTATGCTGTGCTCTTGTTCATTTGCGCGGCCCCATTCGCTCGCCGGTTTCGCAGACCACGGCTGATGTCGCTCATCTACGCGCTCGAATTCGTGGGTTTGGCCGTAGCGAGTGTGCTGGTGACCCTGTGGGCTGCGGCGCCCACGCTCTGGGCTTATAGTGACAATTACCGCCTCATGGCCATCTTCACAATTTTACCTCTGCTTGGCGTGATCGCGTTCGAGGGACTGTGCTACGGTCCGGACTACGCTGACATGCTTCGTCCAGATCGGCGTCACCGCTTGATTGTTACCCAGTGGGCGGCGATGATTATGCTCGTTGCGCTGGGCACTCAGAGCGTCATGTGGTTCGCGGGCGAGCGGCGCCTGGCATCCGCGCTCGCGGCCAGCCGAAGTCCATGCCTATCAGCTTCTTCGATGGAGTGGCTGCAGGGCAGCTTCCTCGATTTCGACTATCTGCCAGCCCTCTCGCTTGTGCTCCAGGGGCCCACTCCGCACACCATCGTGCTCAATGGCGCCGACTGCGCAAACAGTCAGTTCGGCGCAGACAGCGCCAACCCTGAAAACCCGCTCACGGTTGGCGGGAGCGGGTTCACCCTTGCGCCCTTGCGACAGCGGCTCACCGCAGAGCAGACCGCTCCGAGCCAGTGCTGGTTCGCGGTCGCCGACGGATGGTGGCCCCCAAACCTCGATAGCGGACCCGGTGTCTGGTACTGGCTCTCTGGCTCAGGCCCCGGCATCGTGCGAGTCTATGCCGCGCATAGCGGCACAGCCACACTTCGCGGCCAATGGAGTTCACAGCCGTACCCGAACACGTTGACCATCACGGTCAACAGGGTAAAAACGGCCACGCGCGCTGCGACACCCGATGCCCGCGCCTCGGTCACGTACCTTACGGTCATCCATAGCCAACCTTTCGTGATAACTGCTGTTCAGCTTCACCAAGGAGAGAACGATATCAGCTTTACTGAGAGCGGACCTACCGTGCAAAGGGGTGCGCAGACCTTCAGCATTACAGTATCCAGCCTCAGCCTCACGTTCACAACGTCGGGAAGTCACTCTCAGGGAAGTCATACGCAGGTGTGCGCGCTGCATCCATGAGCCAGGCACATGCATGAGCAGGGTAGATTGCAGCACATACTGCTCCATCCTCAGGGGATGGGTCGCCAAGGCGAGGAGTAATCTATGATGACAAACATAGAGCCAGCTACCCACCAAGATACACTGCCTCGAGGCGTGGGCGCGTTTCAGGCGGTGAACATGTGTGAGGTGGAGCTTAGTCAGCCCTTGCCCGATATTTCGGCTACCGACCCTACCAACGGTCAGGAATATGCGCGCGCGCGCGTGCTCGTGCGCCTCCATACGGCGCCCCTTGGCCTTGTCGAGCTCGATGTGCCGCGCGAAGGGCTGGCCGCCAGTATGCTCGCCAGGCATATTTGGACAACACTGGCTCCCCGAATTAATACCCACCTGCGCGCCGATGGGTTGGAGGCAGCCCAAATGCTTGACTCCGCCGGGTTGCCAGCGTACGCCCTACCGGAGTGCCTACGGCGGCGAGCATGTTTCCTCGCTGATGCGCCATTTCTGAGCGTCATTATTCCGACGCGAGAGCGACCCGATCGCATGGCGCGCTGCGTGCGGTCTATCCTGGCTAATGTGTATCCCAGCACGCGGTACGAGGTCATCATTGCGGACAACGTCCCTCGAACGAACGCGACTGCTGAGGTCGTCGCACGGGAGTTCGCCGACGCGCCCGTGCGGTATATCCGCGAGGATAGCCCGGGTAGCGCGAGCGCACGCAATCGAGGACTCACCCTCGCTGAGGGGGAGATCGTAGCATTCACCGACGATGATGTCATTGCTGACACGCACTGGCTGGCTGAACTTGCCCGTGCGTTCAGCTGCGCGGTTGAGGCGCCGATCTCATGCGTCACCGGGTTAGTGATGCCTATGGAGCTAACATCACAGGCGCAGGTGTGGTTTGAGCAATACGGCGGTTTCAGCCCAGGTTTCGAGCGACGCCTGTACAACATGAGCAATCACCACCCTCACACGCCGCTCTATCCTTTCCGCGCGGGGATTTTCGGCACAGGCAACAACATGGCCTTTCGTCGACGCGCGCTCGCTGCGATCGGTAATTTTGACCCAGCCCTTGGCAATGGAACTCCAGCGCTGGGAGGAGTGGATAGCGAGGTGCTTTTGCGGATGATCTTGCGCGGCTATACGCTGCTCTACGAGCCTTCAGCGATAGTACATCACGCCCATCGCGCGGATTACGATGGGCTACGTCGGCAGATCTATAGCTACGGCGTAGGGCTCACCGCTTACTATCTAAAAACGCTCATGAGCAATCCTCGAATCGTGCCCGACTTTCTGCGGCAGATTCCTCAAGGATTGCGCTTCATGCTGAGCCCACACTCGAGTATGCATTCAAACAAGCTAACGGGATATCCTCGCGAGTTAACTCTGTTGGAGTTTCGCGGCATGCTCTATGGTCCGCTGGCATACCTGCGAAGCCGACGGGTGTATGGCAAGCACACTACCGGCGCACGAGCGCGTGAATACACGAGCGCATGAGCGACCACGCGGAATATCGGGTGGTCGCGCGCAACGCGCCGAAGTTGCTGCCGGATGTGCTGACCGATGTTGAGAACTGTACCACGGAACGACCCGAACACCCAGCGCTGCACCGCTTGCTCGGTGGCACGCGCTTTCGCCAGGGCGATTACCGCGGCACGCTCGAATCCTAGTAACCGCGCCGTCGCGCTCTCGCAGACGCTCGACAGCTAATTCACCCGCGCTCCAGGAGGGGAATGACCTTGGAAACCATATTGCAGCGCCTGCTGGCGATAGATGGGGTGGCTGGAGCCTTGCTGACCGGCAAGGACGGGCTGGTAGTGGCCAGCGCGCTCGAAGTCCAGGACGGCTAATGCCGTTAGTAGCGGCGGCGCCACGCGCATGACGCGCCGCTGGGCAGCCAGGAGAAGCGACAAGACATGGGGCAACCCGCGCACATCTCACTCACCGATCGCCTTCGCGGCATCGAGTCCGAGATTGCGGCTGGCCGCGCCGAGAGCGCCCTGCCACGCTGCCAGGAAATCGCGACGCTCTACCCGCGCGCGCTCGCTGTCCAGCGGGTGTTGGGGGAGATCTATCTTGCCCTGCGCAAGCCGCGTGAGGCGCTCGCTGCGCTGGACCGGGCGCTCACGGGCGACCCGGAGGACGCGCGGGCCTGCTGCGCGCGCGCCATCGTCCACCAGATGCACGGCGATCAACTGGCGGCGCTCGCGTGGTATCGCCGCGCTTGCGACATCCGTCCCGAGGATACGACGATACGCGCGACCTACCGTGAGATGGCCGCCGCGCTCGGCCAGCCGCCCTATCAGCCGGGGCGCGTCGGGCTGGCGCGGCTGTATCTGCGCGGCGACCTCTTCACGCATGCGATTCGTGAATGGGAGACCCTGATCGCCGAGAACGCCGATAGCACGCGACTGGAGTCGCATGTGGGGCTGGTGGAGACGCTCTGGCGGGTGGGGCGCGACCAGGACGCGGAGGCCTGGGCGCGGCGCACGCTGACCAACGCGCCCTCGTGCCTGAAGCCGCTGCTGATCGCGGGCGTCGTCGCGCATGATGAGGGGCGCGACGCCGACGCGGAGCCCTTCCTGCGGCGGGCGACGGATCTGGACCCCGATCATCGCGCCGCCCGCGCGCTCTTCGCGGACCGGTTGGGCGCGGGCGATATCGCGCTCGGCGCGCTGCTCTGGGGCGAGGCGCCGCCGTTCGCCGCCGTCATATCGGGAGGGGGCGACACCGGCGCGCCATGGGCAAGCGTCTCGCAAAGCCCCGCGTCCGCGTCCGGGCAGCGTCCCACCCAGCCAGCGGAGCGGCGTATCAACCAGCCTCTGGTGACGGGCGAGCCGGGCCATACGGGCCATACGGGTCATACCGGCGCGCTCGCACCCGTCCATCCAGAGCGCGCGGCGTCCCCCGCGGCGCCGCTGCCCCCGCCGCCAGCGCGCCGGGATGAGCTGCCGCCTGGGTTCCACAGCATGTTCAAGGAGACCGAGGGCATGCTCTGGAAGCCGGGCGATAGCGACCCGGATACGTTGGTTAACACCGCGACACGGGGCGCCGCGACCGCTACGCTATCGCCAGCTCCCGCGCCCGTCTCGCGGTCCACGCCTTTCCCCATGCCCGCGCCAGCGCCGCTAGATATGACGCCGCCCGCGATTGCGGAGAGCGGCTTTGCGCTGGACGATGCCGAGATGGGCCGCGCGATCCGCTGGGTGCAGTGGCTTCAGGCGCAGGGCGCGCGGTCGTTCGGGTATGTACCGTGGCGTGGCCTTCCCAGCGTCTCGCTGGATGCGCTGATCAGCAATCCACCCAGCGAGACGGGGACCGCCTCGCCCGACCATCCGTCCGCGAGCGTGACATCATCTATGCCGCCTGTGACCACGCTGCCCAGCCGACACTCGCGACCGGCGTCGCGCGCGCTGCTCTCAGAACCGGCGTCGCCTTCATCCACTGACCTGCGGCAGAAGTTCGCGAAACTCGATACCGGAGCACGGAGGGGGAATGGAGCTGGATTGCAGGATGCGCAAGCGGATTTCGCCGCGCCAGTCGCGAGCGCCTCAGTGGAATGGCCTGTGTCACTCGCGGAGACGCTGAGCCAGTGGGATGAGAACGCTAGATATAGGACGCGCACGACGAACGCGCCCGTCTCGAGTGCTCGCGCGACTGGCGCGCCCGCCGTGACTGTCGAGGAGCTGGAGCGCCCTGGCGTGCGGCTGGCGGGCGTCACATGGGGCTGGCTGCCGACTATCAGTCTTACATGTTCGCTCGGTCTGTTGCTGATTGCGACGGCGAATAACGCCGCGCAAGTTGGAGCGGTATGGTCAGCGCCGCTCTACTGGGTGAGTCTGCTCGTACTCTACCTTCCGATAGCTCTTCGACTCCTCGCGCGTGACGTGTCGCGCTCGGAGCGCATGGCGCTCGTGACGCTCGTCGGCGTGGCGCTCTATCTTGTGAAAGTGCTGCTCAGCCCAATCTCCCCCTCGCTGCACGATGAGTTTCTGCACCTGCGCACGGCATTAGATATCGCCCAGACGCACCATCTCTTCTCGCCAAACCCGCTCTATGACGTCAGCTCATATTACCCTGGGCTTGAAATAGTCACTAACGCAGTGAGCAGTCTCAGCGGACTCTCGCTTTTTGGATCTGGAGTGCTGGTGCTTGGCGTCGCGCGTGTGATGCTCGTGCTCGCCTTGTTCATGGTGTATGAAATGGTCGGGCGTTCCGCGCGGCTCGCAGGGCTCGCGACGCTGTTCTATATGGCAAACCCAAACTTCGTCTACTTTGATGCGCAGCTCGCCTACGAATCACTGGCCTTGCCGCTAGCCGTTGTCGCGCTCTACTTCGCCATACGCCGCTACCGCCTGCGACGCGGATTCACGTCGCTCTTCACCATCGCCGCGATAGCCCTCACCGCTGCGCTCGTCGTAACCCATCATATGACGTCATACGCGCTCCTCGCGCTGCTCGTCGTTTGGTTTGTGATTCAGGTCCTCGGCCGCCCTGGGTGGCGTCAACTCGAAAACCAGGCGCTGCGCTGGTACGCGGGGGAAAGCACTGGGCGGTCGTTTCTACATGAAGCGCGCGCGCAACTTGCAGCGATCCGACAGATGCGGAATCAGCAAGCGCATACGCCGCATGCGCGGCGAAGCGTCGGCGACCTGGCGCTTGTAACCTTGTTCCTGATTGCGGTCTGGCTGCTCACGGCTGGACGCCAGGCGCTGGTGACCCTCGGCCCAATCCTTATCAACGACGCCATAAATCTCTTCCAGCTCTTGGCCGCTCAAGAGAGTTCCCGCACGCTGTTCCAAACGGCAACCGGGCAGATTGATCCGCTCTGGTCGCGGTTGCTGGGATACGGCTCAGTCGCGCTCATCCTGGTGACATTACCGTTCGGCTTGTGGCAAGTCTGGCGACGCTATCGTACAAGCGCGCTCGCCGTGACCCTTGGCATAGCAGCGCTGGGGTATCCGCTCAGTCTGGTCCTGCGGCTCACAAACGCGGGAGTGGAAACCTCGAACCGGCTCTCTGAAATCTTGTTCGTAGCGTTGGGTTTTGTGCTGGCCGTCGCCCTCGTAAACCTCGACCGCCCGCAATGGCCTCCTTTGGAACGCGCGCTCCACTGGGCGCAAACGCGTGCGCAGACGTGGACACATGCGCACGCGCCTCCTCCGCTCGCCTGGCGCGGTGTGTTCGCCGCGGCAGCGGCGGTCCTCTTCCTCGGTGGTCTGGTGATAGGCATGCCGCCCTATGACTTGCAACCTGGTCCATTCCATGTTGCCTCGGATGCGCGCTCAAACAACCAACAAAGCATGCTGGCCGCTGAATGGGCGCGTACTCATCTCGACCCGCGCACTGTCATGTATACCGACTTGACCAACAAACTCTATCAAGCCACCTACGGCGCACAGAATCCGATCGGCCACCCTCTTGATAGTGAGGAGATACAGCAGCTCATGAATTCGCCAACGTTCGACGCGGCCATGCAGCGTTTCCTCGGTGATAACCATATCAAGTATCTCGTGATTGATAGTCGTCTGAGCACGGGGCTTCCGTGGTCAGGCTACTACTTCGAATCGGACCCAAACGAATACAACTATCGGCGCCCGATCTCACCGGCGGGATTGAGTAAGTTTGCTCATGTCCCAAGCATGAGCCGCATTTTCGACAACGGTACGATCGTCATCTACGACGTCAGCTCGGCTTCCGCCACACCAGGCAAAAGCCGATAGCTCACCCGAACAAGGAGGAGGTGTATGGCGATCATACAGTCCGTAGGCCATCTCATTCTTGGCCATCGAGGGAATTCAACTACGCCGACCGAACGCGCATTCAACCAATTGGCCGAAGGCCCAGCGTACATGGGGGAGGCTGAAAGAAGCGGCACGCGCATGCAGCAGAATATTATGCTTGTGAGCGATTCCTACGCGCCGCTGATTGGTGGCGCTACCCAGGCTATACAACACCTCGCCGAGCAATTGCATAGTCGTGGTCACAAGGTGACTGTGGTCACGGCGTGGCAGCGCGATGCGCCCGCGCTGGAGGACGATGGCGGGGTGACGGTCTACCGGGTACGTGATCTCCTCAGTCGGATGCGCTGGCTGTCCTCCAATCCGTACCGGCATACACCGCCGCCATTTCCTGATCCAGAAGCCACCTGGCGAATTCGCTCGATCATCACACGTCTTCAGCCCGATGTGGTGTACTCCTATGGCTGGATCTCCTACTCGTGCGCTGCCGCAATGCTTGGCCTGGATATCCCGCTTATACTCTCAGCGCGCGACTATGGATATGTTTGCGCGCTGCGCACGATGGTACGTTATGGCGCCGTCTGCGATGGCCCTGGCGTGACGAAGTGCCTCAGGTGCGCATCGGCTTCTTACGGGGCGCCGAAGGGCATCGCTGCCACCGCTGGAGTGCTGGGCGGGAGCCGCCTGTTGCGCCGCAAAATTTCCGCGCTGCAAAGTTGTAGCGGCTACGTGGACGATGTCATGAAACGCCACCTGCTAAAGGAAACCAGGCAACCGCTGGGCAGCGTGTTGATAGACGAAGTTATACCTGATTTCCACGAGCCATTCGAGGGGCAGGAGCCAGACGCTGCTATTCTCGCACAGCTACCCTCCGATCCATTTATACTTTTTGTCGGCGCACTCCGCCGGGTGAAGGGACTACCCGAACTGTTCGAAGCGTACCAACGGATGGCTCAGCGCCCACCGCTTGTGCTCATGGGTACGCGCGCCTCCGAGTCGCTGCAAATTCCCGCAGGCCCGCAGGTGTTCTACGATGTGCCGCACGCGACTGTGATGGCGGCATGGGAGCGGGCGCTCTTTGGTGTGGCGCCGTCCATCTTGCCAGAGGCGCTTGGCAATGTGGTGCATGAGGCCATGAGCAAGGGATGTCCAGTTATTGGCACGATGCCTGGTGGCATGAACGACATGATCGAGCATGATGTCTCAGGAATGCTTGTGCCAGCGGGAGATG
Organism: uncultured Chloroflexia bacterium; assembly: GCA_963809385.1. Classification (GTDB taxonomy): domain Bacteria; phylum Chloroflexota; class Ktedonobacteria; order Ktedonobacterales; family JADMIN01; genus JAKAIY01. The sequence goes on from CAWEJL010000005.1 coordinate 318,418, forward strand.
TAGATGCCCTCGCGACGGCGATGCAATGCCTCGCCGAAGACGAGCCGCTGCGTAGGCGTCTGAGTGCGCAGGCGCGTGTCAGTGCGGAACGTTTCACAGCAGCGGAGGTCATGCCCCGCTACGTGCGGCTCTTCGCGCAGTCCAACCAAGCGGGCTCGATTGGCCACGCATTGCCGATGTCGCCATCCTGAAACCTAATGCTTAGAGCCTAACCAGCGAGCTGGCTCAGGATATGGCCACGGTCATAACGGATGCTATAGATCATGTGGAGCCAGGAAGTGACGCCACCAATGCGCGAACGAAACCAGAGACAGGAGATGCGCATGCTCACATTCCGCAAGTATGGGGACCTGCTAGCGGCGACGGGAGCGGCGCTAGTCGCCGCATTTGCAAGCCTCACCCAAAGCGGGGGAATCGCGCGGGTCGGCCTCTCGTTGTTGCTGGTACTCGTCTTGCCAGGGTATGTTGCGGCAGCGGCGCTCTTTCCAGCCGACACGCTCCAGCGTGTAGAGCGGCTCGTGGCCAGCCTTGGGCTGAGCCTAGCTATCGCCATACTGGGAGGCATCGCGCTCAATCTGACGCCCTGGGGGCTACGGACGAGTACCTGGGCGCCCCTCCTTGCGGGCGTAACGGTCTGCATGGGAGGCATAGCAGCTGCTCGACGTTATAGTCGGGAGAGACGCGATGCGGCGAAAGGAAGAGCCAGCCTCCGGCTCTACGGACTCCCGCGGCTCTCCCCTGCTGCGCTATCTAATTGGGCCGGACGTCTGGCCGTGCCGCAGGCCCTGATGCTGGGAGCAGCGCTTCTCATCACCGTAGGCGCAGTCGTCATTAGAGCGAGCGGGCAGCTTCAACAAAACTCTGTGCAAGATGCAACGGCGACTCAACTCTGGATCCAGCCTGTCACCCAGGGAGGCGCGCCTGCGATCCAACTCGGCATGACGAATTGGAGGACAGGTGTCACGCAATACCAGCTCAACTTGACGTCAAAGGATGTCACCGTTCACCAGTGGAACATCACCCTCCGCCCGGGCGCAACGTGGCAGACCACAGTCGTGTTGTCTCCCAAGGAGATATCAGCTGGAAGTATCCAGGCTGTGCTCTTCCGCGCAAGCGACATGCGCACACCTTATCGGCAAGTAACCCTGCGCTTACACAGTACAGGGGAGAGCGGCGCAGGTTCGCTTGGCCGCATGTCGGCCAGATTGCCTGATGCGACTGCAGACGTCACGTAGCGTGCGGCATGCGCGGCAATAGCGCGAGATGGCCGGCAAACCTGCCGTGAACGCCTGCCACCGCGCGCTTCCCAAGTTGCCGCGTTTGCTCGGGACCATTGGAGGATCGTTATGGCCCGACATGACAGTACCTACATCTCTCGGGCGCCTGCTCACATACCCGCTGCGCTCTATCGCTGGTATGTGGCACAGCGCGCCATCCTGAAAAATGCGTCTGCCATGGTCGGTAGCACAGGGCTTACGTCGGTCATTGGAGCAATGTACTGGTTAGTTGCGGCCCACATGTTCGCAGCGAAAGAGGTCGGGCTGAGCGCCGCGGCAATCTCCGCAATGACGCTTATCAGCACGTTTAGTGCGCTCGGCTTTGGCACACTCCTCATCGGCGAACTGCCGCACCACCGCGAGAGCAGCGGCGCGATGATCACCACCGCCCTGCTGGTGAGTGGATCGGTCGGGGCAGCGCTTGGCTTCGTCATCACCCTTGGTGTTCCGCTCGTCGCCCCAGACCTGGGGATACTGCGACAGAGCTTTGGCACAGTGAGCATCTTCGCTGTTGGAGCAGGATTCGCTTCGCTCGGTCTAGTCCTAGACAATGCGGTGATCGGCTTGCTGCGTGGAGAACTTCAGCTGGTGCGCAACGTCGTACTAGCCATATCGAAGCTCCTGTTTCTCATCCTGGCGGGTATCTGGCTGCTCAATCCGCCCACGCTGATCATTTTCGCGACCTGGGTGTTCGGAATGATCGTCTCGGTCGGAGTTCTGGCGTGGTATGGTCGGGCGCCGCTACAAGCTGGGGGCTCCTACAAACCGCAATGGCGCGTATTGCAAGCCCATTGGGGATCAGCGCTCAAACATCATGCGCTGAACCTCGCGCTGCAAGGGGCAAGTCTGGTTCTCCCGCTGCTGGTCACCGCGCTCCTTGGGGCGGAGTTGAACGCCTCCTTTTACATCGCCTGGATGATCGCAAATCTGGTCGCAGTAGGCCCGCGAGCGCTTACTGTTGTGCTCTATGCGGTAGGCGCAGCCGATCCAGGAGCTCTCGCGCAAAAAGTGCGGTTCACACTCCGCTTCTCATTTTTGCTTGCCGCGCTACCCATTCTTGTCATTCTGGCAGGCGCCCAGCTTATCCTCATGGTATTTGGCGACGCCTACGCCCAACAGGCTACCATGGGTTTGCGACTGCTATCCCTGGGGGTCTTCCCGCTGATCATTCGCGACCATTACGTCACCCTTCGACGTCTGCACAGGCGGATCCTGAGCACAGCGTACTTTATCGGCGTGGGCTGTGCGCTGGAGTTCGTCGCCGCCTATGTCGGTGGTCGTGTGAATGGATTGACCGGCTTATGCGCTGGTTGGCTGTTCGCTGTCTGTGTCGAGTCAGTCTGCATGATTCCAGTGGTGGCCCGAGGCGCCCTCGCTCGACCAGATGAATCTCGCGCCAAACCGCCTCAGTTTGACACGGCCCAAGAAGTCTGAATACCAGGAGCGTCAATGGTGGGTCATTCCCGCCCGCCGGATAAGGTGGAGGCTTGTGTCATGTGTGGAATCGTCGGTTTCTGGCATCCGTCGGAAGCCAGCCCAGCCACGCGGTTGCGCGGCATCGCGGAAGACATGGCAATCAGCCTGACCCATCGTGGACCAGATGACCAAGGCATCTGGGTAGACGAGCATGCTGGCATTGCGCTCGGCTCGCGCCGCCTAGCCATCGTTGACCTGTCACAGGATGGGCATCAACCGATGCTTTCTTCGCAGGGCCGGTTTGTCTTGACCTTTAATGGCGAAATCTACAACTATCGCGAGTTGCGGCGCGAACTGGCCCACACCGGACACGCCTTCCGCGGCGCATCGGACACCGAAGTGATGCTTACCGCGTTCGAGGCATGGGGCGTTGAGAAAGCGCTCGCGCGCTTCAACGGGATGTTCACGTTTGCGCTTTGGGATAGGTGGGAACGCGCACTCACGCTGGGCCGCGATCGTGTGGGCGAGAAGCCTCTCTACTATGGATGGTTGGGGAGAACGTTTCTCTTCGGCTCGGAGCTCAGCGCTCTCCGTCAGCATCCCCACTTCACCCGCGAGATCAACAAAGACGCCCTAGCTCTCTACCTGCGCCACCAGTATGTGCCTGCGCCCTATTCCATCTATGCCAATGTGGTAACCCTTATGCCAGGGACCATGCTGCGAATTGATGAGGCTAGCAATCCAACAACGCCACCGGTCGCGTATTGGTCGCTGCGCTCGGTCGTCGAAGAGGGCAACGCGGACCCATTCACTAACAACTACGGAGAACTAGCGGCCAATCTCGACTCCTTGCTGCGCGACGCCGTGGCATTGCGCATGGTTGCGGATGTCCCGCTAGGGGCATTCCTGTCGGGCGGAGTTGATTCCTCGCTCATCGTGGCGCTTATGCAGGCACAGAGCAGTCAGCGCATCAAAACATTCTCGATCGGTTTCCATGAAACAGCATTCAATGAGGCGGAATACGCCCGGGCTATCGCCGCGCATCTGGGAACGGAGCACACCACACTCTATGTGACGCCAGCAGAGGCCATCGCCTCCATTGCTCGACTCCCTACGATTTATAGTGAGCCTTTTGCTGACCCATCGAATCTGCCGACGCTCTTCCTCGCGGAGCTTGCGCGCAAACAGGTTACGGTGAGTCTATCTGGCGATGGTGGCGACGAGTTGTTCGGCGGATATGACCGCTACTATGAGGTCGAGCGCCTGTGGGGCGTGCTGAGCCATATCCCACGGGAACTGCGTCGAGCGGGCGCCCAGGCGCTCCGCGCGATACCAGCGCACGCATGGCGCGCGATCTTCGGCGCGGGGACATCTCTCGCGCCGGGGCTACGACGAATCGAAGATCCGCGTCAGGCGCGACGTCTCGCCGAAATGCTCGAACTCGATGATCCAATGGCGATGCACTGGAACGCTGTCTCCTATTGGCCTGATGTTGCCGAGCTGCTGCCAGGCACGGCGGAACCCTCGACAGCAATGGTCGATTCGCGCCAATCCATTACATCTGAGAGTCTCGTACGCCGCATGATGTATTTGGATGCGCTCACCTACCTGCCGAGTAATAACCTTGTGAAGGTTGACCGTGCGAGCATGTCGGCAAGCCTGGAAGTGCGTTGCCCATTGCTCGATCCCCGTGTCATTGAATTTGCCGCGCGTATTCCAGGGTCACCCCGACGGCGAGGGCAGACCAAATGGCTACTTCGCCAGATTCTGCATCAGTATGTGCCTCGGGGCCTGATCGAGAGGCCGAAGATGGGATTGCGAGCCCCCATCGCCCAGTGGCTGCGCGGGCCGTTACGGGAATGGGCTGAGGAGTTGTTAGACGAGCGCCGGCTGCGAGAGCAGGGCTTTTTCAATATCACATCGATTCGCACCAGATGGGCGGAACACATCACAGGCGCCAGCGATTGGCACGACTCCCTGTGGAGCATTTTGATGTTCCAGGCATGGTATGAGACGGCAGTTGTCCAGGAGCCAATCATCTCTCGCATTCATTAGCGTACGCTAGAAACGCCACAGAGGGCAGGGGCATGACACAAGTAAAGGCTCCGCAGGACCTGAGAGCGATCCCTACGACAAGGCGGCGAGGATCCGGGCACCGACCCAACAGCCGACGTCGCATTGTAATCCTCCTGCCAGGCCTCGCCGATTATGGAGGCGTTCAGCGGCACAATCGCATACTCTGTCGTGTGCTTGCGGTGTATGGAGCCGAGCATGGGGTCGATCTGGACATTGTATCCCTTGCTGACCCTGTGGGCTGGCGAAGCTCAGAGTTTGCTGTCCATTCGTTTCGAGGATGTGATGGTAGTAGGTGGCGCTTTGGGGTCGAGGCTCTGGCAGCGCTTGCTCGGCCATATGATCTGCTCATCAATGGTCATGTCGACTTTGGAATGCTTGCCCTCTTCGGTCGTATGCTACGCCCACACACGCCTATCCTCACGCTGATCCACGGTGTCGAGGTGTGGAAGCCGCTGCACAGTATCGATCGCGCGGCCTTGCGTCGCTCAGACCGGGTGGTGTCGGTAAGCTCCTATACTGCTACCATGGTCGCGACGCTTCAGGGTGTCGCGGAGAAAGCGCTCCGAGTCATTCCACCACCGCTCGATCCCGCCTTTCTCGCCGCAGCGCATGATTGGCGGTCCGGTGCGGCAGGGGCTCAGGCTCGCCTCTTGACGATCTCGCGACTCAGCTCAGCGGACTCCTATAAGGGTATTGATCAGGTTATTGCCGTCCTTCCTATTGTGCGTGGGCGCATTCCGAGAGTGGTTTATACTATCGTTGGCGATGGGGATGACCGCGCCCGTCTAGAGATTCTTGCACGCGCGCATGGTCTAGCTGAGTGTGTGCGATTCGAAGGGCGAGTGCCAGATGAGCGACTCCATGCCCTGCTTGGCGCTACAGATCTCTTCGTCCTTCCTAGCCAGCGAGAAGGCTTCGGCATTGTCTTCCTTGAGGCAATGGCCTACAGCAAGCCAGTCGTCGCCGGTGCGCATGGTGGTACTCCTGAGGTTGTTGTGGACGGCCAAACGGGCTTGCTTGTGAAGCATGACGACATGGCCAATTTAGGACACGCGATTGTGAGCCTCCTGCTCGATCCCGCTCGGTGTCAGGCAATGGGTGAGGCTGGCCGGGAGCGGGTACACACCGCCTATTCCTATGAGCGTTTTCGTAGCTCCATCTTCAGTCTGCTCGATGAACTGCTTGACACGCCCATTGCCCGACGCTGACGCACCGGCTATCTGATCTGGATGTCTGATCTAGCGCGATCCGCGTAGTTCACCAGGCTCGCCGCATCTTGCCGGAGTAGCCTACCGCTGTGGCTTAACCGCGAACCAGCCGCGACGTAGCGGTTCTCACGACATGACTTCTGGAGGATTCTTGATCAAAAGCCAGTGGCGCGGAAGCCGTAGGGGGCATATTTTGACCGGCATCTGGCTCCTCGCGCTGATCTTCCTTGTAGTAGAAGTAATGTATATGGTCAGTGGCAGGGCCGCTACGCATCTGGCTAGTAACACATCCGCTAAGTATGAGATGAGTAGTGGGTCCGCTATGTACGTGCCTGGTAATCGGTCCGCTGCAAAGGCTATCAACGCCACCAACGCCACCAACGCCACCATCGCGCTCGGCGCCTATATCGACTCCGCGCCCGATTACCCGCGATTTCTCGACGCGTACATTACGGAAGTTGGCCGATCGCCTGCCATCGTGATGTGGTATCAGAACTGGGTGGATCCACAATGGAGCCCCTTTGATCCTGTACGCATGAACACGGTCGTGGACCGCGGCGCGGTTCCTATGGTCACCTGGGAACCGTGGAACCCACCCAACGGAGTAAACCAGCCCCAGTTCGCGCTTCGCACGATTGTGAACGGCGACCATGATGCCTTCATCCGCTCTTGGGCGACGGCGGCCGCCGCCTGGGGTAAGCCGATGTTCTTGCGCTTTGGCCATGAGATGAATGGTGACTGGTATCCATGGGGCGTCGGAATCAATGGCAACACCCCGGCGGAGTACGTCGCGGCGTGGAGGCATATCGTCACAATTTTTCGCCAGCAGCACGCTGACAATGTTTCCTGGGTCTGGTCGCCAAACGCCGCTGTGCCTGGAAGGAGCATGATCCCGCTGAGTCAATTTTACCCAGGCGACGCTTACGTCAATTGGGTCGGCCTCGATGGCTACAACTACGGCTCGACTCACGGATCGGAATGGCGCACCGCAGAGCAGATATTCGGCGCTTCGTATCACGAACTCACCACTGTGACCGCTAAGCCGATAATGATTGCGGAGACGGCCTCGACAGAAGAGGGTGGCGACAAGGCAGCCTGGATCACCAACAGCTTGATGGAGCAAATTCCTGCCGCTATGCCTAAGGTGCGCGCTGTCATATGGTTCGATACCAATTCAGACGCAACCTGGCGAATCGATTCGTCTCCCTCAGCGCTTGCCGCATTCCGAGAGGTGGCCAAGTCCTATCTGTATAGCGGGCATGTGGTTCCATAGCGTGTGCCCCTACGGGCATTGTGAAAGGGACATCTGAGTCGCTGCTAGCCTGCATTGGGGGCCGCTCATTCTCGCACAGATTTGCAGCCACCCCTTGTATCTGAAAAGTCGTGGTGACTATTTAACGTGAGTTCGATACTGTTGGCGAACTAGGAACTAAGAACTAGGCAGCGAGGTCTGCAAAACGTGAGGTGCGTGTTTTGGCAAACGGGTTCCGTCGAGCCAACACACGAGCCGGAGGATATTCGTCGCCAGGGCAGACAAGAGATGCTGGAGATGCGTCTTGCGCTGCCCGATGTAGCGTGCTCGGCGCATGCCGGTGTTGCGTGTGGTTTGGGAGAAGGCGCCTTCAATCCCGCATCGCGCCTGGTATATGTCCAGGGATGTGGGCTCTCCCGCACTTATGGTGATGAATGCTTGGCAAGATGGCAGAACTCATCGCGGCTTGTCCCAAAAGCAAGCGCTATTGCTGAGTTATGCCACCCAGACCTGATGAGGCTGAATGTTCAGCAAACGGGCTTCACCAAAAGTGCGGAAGAGCCCAGGGATGTGTGGGATTTGCTGATTCCTATCGCCATTCTCTGCGGGTGACAGCGGGTAACAGGCGCGACAAACTAGCAGCCAGGGTCAATGCGTGCGCTGCCTCCACGCTCGGCAGCATGAGCTTTGCCAGGGACTCGGCGCTAACGTCGTGTCGTCCGTCACCGTAGTTGACCGGGGACTTCCCAGCGAAAGCCTCGCGCTGGAAGACGCGCGCAACCACTTTGCGATCAGATGGCGCCACGCCGCGTAAAGAGGGTCAATAGGAATGAACAGGTATTCGATGTGATGGAATGCGCGGGTAAGGCGTGCGTCGCGGAGTAGATCGTGGCTTGCCCGGCAGAGGAGTGGGAGTGGGTACAGCGACGTGATGAGAACATTTGACATCTTCGCGCACGTTTCGCGCAGCCGTTGCACCAAAAAAGGTGCCCCTCAGAACCCCTGAATATTTCTAAACTCTTGGCCTATCCCGACCCTTGTCGCGCTTGTCGCGCACCGACACACCGCGAAATGGCGGGACGCCTGACGAGATGACAGCGCGATGCGTTGCTCATACAACCCGTACCACACATAGGCTCCAGCGCGAGTGTCGAAGCCAGAGTATCCAGCCCCTCCTCCTTCTGTGATTTCAGATACCTGCGCGAAAAGTGCGAAAAGCCGAGGCGTCATTCGCCGTCTCCTGCCACCCAGCCCTCAGTGGGCGACAGCGTCACGGTGGCTGTGGGATGCGCCCATCGTCAGGCGTCGTTCAGCCAGCGGCGCCGCTCGCCGAGCGTCCATGCGCCGTGGTGTCGTGCAGGTATGGGTGTTAAACCCCCCGCTCACCTGCGTGACTGGCCCTCATGGAAACGCACGGACGAACGGACGCCCAGCGGAGGTCTAGACCGCCCGCTAGGCGTTCCACGCTCCGTTCGCCCGAAACACAGCGAGCTTGGCCAACTCAACGCTCCCGCGCGCCTCGAGCTCCTTCCGCCAGCGGCGCTCGTGCTCGGCAAGCTGTTCGACGATCCGCCGCGCCATGACGTAGTTGCGATACCATTTGTGATCGGCGGGCACGATCACCCACGGCGCCCACCGCGTGCCGCAGCGACCCAGCGCGTCCTCATACGCTGCCTGATAAGCCTCCCAGTAGGTGCGGTCCTGCCAATCGGCGACCGAAAGCTTCCAGGCTTTGGCCCGATCATCTTCCCGGGCGAGTAGCCGCTTTTGTTGTTCGCCCTTCGAAATATGCAGGAAGAACTTCAGCACGAGAACGCCATTGCGCGTCAGCATGCGCTCAAACTGGTTGATCTCGTGATAGCGCCCCCGCCACACCGCGGCGGGGACCAACTGGTGGACCCGCGCCACCAGCACATCTTCGTAGTGCGAGCGGTTGAAGATGGTGATGATCCCGCGCGGCGGGACCTGCTGGTGAATGCGCCAGAGAAAGTCGTGGCTGCGCTCGTCCTCGCTGGGCGCCTTGAAGCTGGCCACACGACAGCCGAGCGGGTTGAGGGGGGTCGTCACGTGTTTGATGGCCCCATCTTTGCCGGCCGTATCGAGCCCCTGGAGCACGATCAGGACGCTTTGCTGGCCCGCGCCATAGAGCAACTCCTGCTGTTCCGCCAAGCGGGGGAGGAGCGTGCCAAGCTCCCGTTGCGCGTCGTCCGGGCTCAGGCCGCCGGTGTCGCCGGGATCATAGCCCGCCAGCCTGACCCGTCGGGGCGAGGCGATCATCCAGTCCGCATGCATCTGTGTATCCTCCTGATATCCCCCTGATATCCTCCTGGGGGGCTTCGCGGCGCTCGCGACAGCCGATCCCAGCCCATAGCCATAAGGCCGGGTCTTGACGGATAGCTCCACGATGAAACGTCTCCCAGCGCGGGGCAAGGTTGGCCGGGAGCCGATCTCGCTCAGCGGCGAGATCGACGATCCGCGCGTCATCGTTCCCAACAGGATGGGGACGTCATAGCGGTTGGCACGGAGCCAAAACCGGTTGGGCAGAACGATCATACCTCGGCGCCGCGCACCAGACGCCGCCTGGACGTGTAACGATTCAAACGGTCATAACGGTTAGGAACCCCTCCGCTGTACTATCGCTGTATATCGCGCGATCTCTCTCGCCTGCTAGCCTAGCGCTTGAGGATGGCCAGCGCTTGAGGCGAGACCGCGCGTCAGTATTGACCGGGGTCGCCTCCTCTGGGACAGGGAGATCCTTCCACATCTCCATGGATCTGCGGCCTACCAAGGCGTATTCGCCATCGAGGCCTGGTAGCCGGTTATCGACGCCGCGATCGCTCAGCCACGGCACGGGATGTGCGAATTGTTCTAGAAGCCAGAAGGCGACAGGCGCGCACTTGTCTGGGACAGATCTGGGACAGATCTGGGACAGATCGAGGCCAGCGCGCTCATCCGCAAGTTGCGCGAAGCAGCATCGGGGCCAGTCAGGGCCGCGTAATATCCCTGGACCAACCATGGTTGGTCCAGGGGCACAGACAGGAACGATCTCCACATGGCCAACATCATTGACACAATGACTACCCAGACGCAGTTCACCACCTTCGGCGCGGCGCTGCAACGCACGCCGTTGCGCGACACGCTGAAAGAGTCCGGCCCATTCACCGTCTTCGCCCCCACCGACGATGCGTTCGACAATCTGCCGCGCGGCGTCGTCAATCGGTTGCTTGAAGATCCAGAGAAGCTGACCGCAATCTTGGCGTATCACATCGTTCCCGGGCGTTTCACGTCCGCCGACGCCGCCAGGCTGTCGTCGTCGGTGACGACCCTCGAAGGCAGTGACGTGCGGGTGGCGACCACGCCGCGGATCACGGTCAATGGCGCCGCCGTCATGCAGTCCGATCTGCTGGCCGACAATGGGGTCATCCACGCCATCAATCAGGTGCTGATTCCTCTGGACGACCTGGGCAACGTGCGCGTGGAGTTCACCGATATTGTCGATATTGTCGTGGTGGCGCCCCAGCGTGAGGAGGATGACACGGCGAACGAGCCCCACGAGCCGAAGCGCTGACCGAGCGCGTTCCCGATCGCACGCCGAGCAAGCGAAGAGGCGGCGATGAGCGGCTACCGGGCGGACATCGTGAGGTTCCGCACGCAGTGAGGCGCTTCACTATGGCCACACGAGTGGCGGGCACATCCTGCCCGACATGTCGGGGACGGCGCAGCGTGGAATGGCAGCCATCTATGCGCGACTTTGCGAGCAGGAGGTACGAAAGAAACGAATTTGAGAAAAGAAGCGCTCTCTCAGCGGCATTCTTTCGTCAAATTCGTTTCTTTCGTACGCTCTCCACGTCGTTTCGCAGATGACGCATGCGCCCAGTTCCCTTACAGCCAGCCCACGTCAGCCCCGATGTCGTGAGTGGTGTGTGTCATTTCGCGCAGCTCGTGTGGGGTCGCTGTGATGCGCGTGTGGCTTGCTCTCCTAACAGGCGCTGATTGAGCTGGTCGGTCCGCGCAGTGGCGGACCAGTTCTCAGCCTGATGGCGACGCGGAAGGAGCGACCGTATGAATACGCCTATCCAGGAGCGCCCACGCGCAGCGCAGCCCCACACGTCGCACCGAAGCGAAACAGTCCGCAATGTGATCATCGGGATTGTGGTCGCTGTCATTGCGCTGCCGATCGTGCTGCTCGGTCTGCTGTGGCTCGGCATCACCGTTCAGGAGCAGCAGCGAGTCTCCGTCGGAGATGCTTTTACCGCGGCAGGCCGCTATTATCAGGCCCTCCAGCGGCAGGACTATCCCGCGGCATACACCTACGTCGATCAGCATGCGGCGCTGAGTGTGGATGGTCACGTGATGACCGTTGGCTCGGCGGACGCGCTGGCGGCGGCCGCCCGTACCCTCGATCAGCGGAGCGGCGCGATCACGACCTACACGTTCACCGACGGGATGTTCGAGCAAGGCAAGAATGTGGTCGATCTGACCGTGCGCGTGACTCGCCCTACCGGCGCATATGACGTGCATCTCCAGATGGCCTGGGTGGGTGGCGATCAACTGATCGTGAACAAAGACCAATGGAAAATTCTGCAAGCGGACGGCATATAGTGGCGTAATCAGTTCTCGGCGCCGCGAAGGCCTGTGCAGCGCTTTCCGATGCTAAGCGAGAAATGAACGCCTTCGACCCATGCGCCAGACTACCTTGGCTCAGGGCCGCAGTGTCCGCCTTCTATCTCGCCCGCGTGGTTTCTACGGGATACGAAAGAAACGAATAAAACGAAAGAACTTCGATAGTGGGGAATTCTTGCGTCAAATTCGTTTCTTTCGTATGTGTTAACTGACTTCTACCACCGACTCCTGTTTACCTCCCACGCTGACTCCCCACGCGATGGGATGCGGCGAACGAGATCGGGATGCGCGGGAAGGCCAACTAGCGATCGGCTAGCAGGACCCTCCATTTTGCCGCGTAATGAGGCTCCTGGCGGTTTGTCCGACCACGCAGCCTTTACCCTTGTTATTGGCATAACACAAATTACGGTTGTATAATCTAACCATGAAGACACTCAAGACACGGGAGCCGCAACCGCCACCGATGGCGCCGCTGACGGTGCGGTTTCCCGTCGACGACCTGGAGGTGATGCGGCGCCTGGCTAAACGCAACCACCGTTCGCTGAATGCAGAAATCGTGCATGTGGTCGCGGAGTACATTCGTCGGCAGGAAACACTAACTGACAAGGGAGAGCAGATATGAGCGATTCCGCAGGCCTTATCCCAACAGACACGGGCAAGGTACGCAAGACGGGTAAGCGCGGCAACGGCGAAGGGAGCATCACCCAACTCGCCGATGGGCGGTGGCAGGCGCGCCTGACGTTGGAGGGTGGCAATCGCAAGGCGTTCTAGAGCAAATCTGCAAAAGATTGAACAGGCGAACTGCGGTGGCTGCTGCGCCGGTTCGAGCCTACTCACCGACTGCCTGCCACACCTTTCTGAGGTTTGCTCTAAGGCAAAACACGGGCAGAGGTCGCGCAGAAGCTGAACACCGCCCTGAGGGACCGGGACAAGGAGCTGCCCATCGTCTCTGAGGTACAGACTGTAGAGCAGTATCTGCTGAGCTGGCTTGACATGATGCAGCCCGTACTACGGCCGCGCACCCACAAGGCATATCGCGAGTTGTTGACCTTGCACGCGATCCCGGCGCTAGGCAAGACACGACTCGCCAGGTTGTCGGCGCAGCAGGTTCAAGCGCTTTATCGGTCCACACTCGACAAAGGTCGCTCGCCAACGACGGTCCATCACCTGGGCACGGTACTGCACGGAGCGCTCAAACAGGCTGAGCGACTCGGCCTGGTCGTCCGCAATATGTGCGCGCTTGTGGAGTTGCCACGCATCGCGTACCATGAGTCACAGACGCTGACATGCGATCAAGTGCTGAACCTATTACCCTATTACGCGCGGCTCAGGGCCACTCGAAGGAGCGCCTTATTCACCCTGGCTATGACCACCGGGATGCGTGAAGGCGAGTTGCTCGCGCTCTGGTGGCGCGACGTAGATTTAGAGCACGGCACGCTACACGTTCGCGCAACGCCGCGTCGCGTCCCGGGTGGCGGATTCAGCTTCGACCCGCCCAAGAGCAAGAAATCGCAGCGGCTGCTCCTGCTGCCGAGCGCGATGTGCGTGCTGTTGCGTCGGCAGCGCGCGCGACTGGCTGCGGCGCGGCTTGCGGCTGGATCAGCGTGGCAAGACTATGACCTGGTCTTTCCCAGCGTGATCGGCACACTGTTAGACGCCATCAGCATGCTGCGCAGGCAGTTCTGGCCATTCTTGGCGCAGGCTGGTCTTCCACGTATCCGCTTCCATGATCTGCGGCACACCGCAGCGACACTGCTCCTCGGGCCCATGCCGACCAAAGTAGCGAGCGAATACTTGGGCCACTCCAGCACTGGCATCACCGAGAATACCTATCAACACGTCTTGCCCGGCATTCAATCACAGGTAGTCGCAGTGATGGACACCCTGCTCGCTGACCTCGATCCCGATCCCAGCATAGACCTTGCCACCACCGAGTAGACGGGTATAAGACACACAGCCACCCGACGTAAAGTCCAGCGTCGGGTGGCTCTTGCGTTGTGCGACTACGAGCCTGAACTGCCGGGTGCGCGTTGGCATCACTGTTGGCATCAATCGGCGCTACAGCGCTCTCGTCAGAACACCTAAGCTGTTAGTCCTGATATCACAGGAAACCCTGATGAAATCTGGGCAGAGGCGTATGGGAGTCGAACCCACCCGCGACCGCGCTAGCGACCGCGCAACCGTTTTGAAGACGGCGAGGCCCACCGGGACCCGTACACCTCCGTGAGGGTGGGAATAGCGCGCGCCGCTCCCACCGGCCTCAGTATACACCCCGCACACTCCAGCCCGCTCGCCATCACAGGCCGTAAGGCAGGCGCTCATGCGTGATACAATCACGCTCATACGCGCCTGTCACACCCATTCCACAGGAGGATGACGCCCTAGTATGGACGAGCGAGAAGACCGGATCGCCAAGGCCGACGCCTTGCGCGAAGCCGGCATGGAGCCCTATCCCACCCAGAGCCACCGCGACCACACGGCGGGGGAGGCCATCGAGCGCTTCGATGAGTTGCAAGGCCAGACGCTAACGCTGGCAGGGCGGCTCATGCAGTTGCGCGAAATGGGTAAAGCGGCTTTCGCGCATATCGAAGATGGCTCAGGCCGCATCCAGCTCTACTTCAAGCGCGACATACTGGGACCCGAGACATTCAAGCTCCTCAAAAAGCTCGACGGGGGCGATTTCATCGAGGCGACGGGGACGCTATTCCTGACGCATACCGGTGAAAAGACGCTTCAGGTGGAGCGCTTCCAGATGCTTGCGAAGGCGCTGCTGCCGCTGCCAGCCAAGGGCGTAGGCGGCGACCTGAAGCTTCGCGATCCCGAAGTGCGCCACCGCAAGCGTTATCTGGACCTGATCGCCAATCGCGACGAGCGAATGGCGATATTCCAGGCGCGCTCGCGCGCGCTCGTGGCGATGCGCGCGTTCCTGGATGGCCGTGGATTCATCGAGGTTGAGACGCCAGTCCTGCAACCACTCTATGGCGGCGCGACCGCGCGCCCGTTCATCACCCATCACAACGCGCTGGACCACGACTTTTATCTGCGCATCGCGCCGGAACTCTACCTCAAGCGGCTGATCGTCGGCGGATTCGAGCGGGTCTATGAGATCGCGCGCAACTTCCGCAACGAGGGCATAGACCACACGCACAACAACGAATTCACGATGATGGAGTGCTACCAAGCCTACGCCGATTACGAAGACATCATGCGCCTGGTGGAGGAGCTGTACGCCAGCATCGCGAAGGCGGTCACTGGCTCAACGACTATCACCTATCAGGGACGGCAGATTGATCTGACGCCACCGTGGGGCCGCGTGACGCTGCGCGAGGCCATCGCGGAGCATGCCGGCATTGATTACGAGAAGTTCCCTGACCGCGCCTCGCTGGCGAAGGAAATGGAGCGCAAGGGCTTCCGAGTTGATCCGCGCCTGGCTCGTGGCCGTCTGATTGACGACCTGAAGGACGCGATCATCAAAGGACCGGAGGCGAAGCTCTTCGGGCCGGTGTTCCTGTACGATTACCCGCTCGATCTCTCACCGCTAGCGAAGCTGAAGCCAGGCACGGTGGATACGGTGGAGCGGTTCCAGGCGTACGCGGGCGGCCTGGAGCTGGGCAACGCCTTCACCGAGTTGAATGACCCGCGCGACCAGCGGGCGCGCTTCGAGGACCAGGCCCGCCAGCGCGCGGGCGGTGACGATGAGGCGCAGCAGCTCGACGAGGACTTCATCGAGGCGCTGGAAACCGGCATGCCGCCGACAGGCGGATTTGGCGGCGGCGTGGAGCGGCTCGTCATGCTGCTCACTGACCAGGACAACATCCGCGAGGTGATCTTGTTCCCCGCGATGCGCCCCCAGCAGCAGAACGAATAGTGGCGCTCACGCGCCCATCGAAGCATCGGGCGGCTCGCGGCGTACGCTTAACGCTTGTGAGCCTCCCGCCGCCTTCACGGAATCAACGCGGCGGAGGCGTAGAGTCCGGCGAGGGCCGCCGCCAGCGTGAGCAGGGTAACCCACCAGTTCTCGCGAATGAAGTGTCCCCACGAGATGGTGATGCCGTTGCGCTTCAGGATGCCCAGCCAGAGCAGTGTCGCCAGCGAGCCGAACGGCGTCAGCTTTGGAGCCGATGTCTACCCCCAGAATCAAGCGCGTAGATCGCGAGGCGGCTGACCGGCGCGGCAACATGCAGCGCGAGCACGCCGATCAGCGCGGCGGGCAGATTGTTGACGGCGGCAGCGAGCGTTGCCAGCAGCGACGCCGCCAGCATTGCGCCGCGCTCACCACTGGCCGGGCTAACGAGCCGGGTGAGCGGCTGTGTCAAGAAACTGAGCGTCTGCGCGTCGTACGCGGCAGTAATGATGATGAACATGCCAACCGCGTATACAAGCACGCTCCACGGCGCGCCCCGCAGGATGTCCATCGCGCGGCGGAGCAGCCCCGTGCGCCTGCGTCAGCGCTAGCATCACAGCGCGACGCTCCCGGCGATGAGTGAGACGGGGAGCCCGATCTGCCCGCCTGCGATATAGCCCGCGATAAGGCCACTCAGCGCCAGCCAGCCCACTCGGAAGAGCCATACACCGCGACGGGAGCGCCCATCGCGCCCGCGTCGAACGTGGCCGTCAGTGAGGCCCGAAATTGAAGGGCGAACGCGGCGCCAGCGGTGGCGAACGCGGCGGTGGTCGGCAGCGCCATCCACAACGCCACACGCGCGAAGCTGAGCCCATTCGCGTCGGCGATGATGATGTTCGTAAGGTTGCTGGGAACGAATAGCCCGCTCATCGTGTCGGCGAAAAAGCCAACCACGAAGATGTACGGAAGCTGGAGCCGGCGGTCGGGGTGAATCTTCATCAGCACCCGCGCGAATATCGGCGTCAGCATCAGCACGGCGCCATCATTGGCCAGCAGAGCGGCGACGGCGGTCGTCAGGAGCAGTGTCAGCGCGTAGAGCCGCATACCCGAGCCGCCCGCCAGCCGGGCGAGCCACAGCGCCGCCCAGGTAAAGAATCCGTTGGCGTCGAGCGATTCAGAGAGAATGAACAGCGCGATGAGCGTCGCGGCTGCGTCCCATGTGTCATGGAAAATGCCGGTCAGCGCACGCGGGGAGAGCAGGCCAAGCGCGAGCGCGAGCATGGCGCCACCGCCACCGAACCAGGCGACATCCAGCCCGCGTGGCTGGATGACGATCAGCGCGAGCGTCGCGGCGAGCAGCGGCGCACTGACGGCGACGATGACGCTGGCGGGCGCATTGAGGGCGCTAAGCATGAAGGTACCTCCTTGTACGAGGCCGTAGTTTGGGGGCATTGGCGCCCTGCACAAGCTGTCCGCGCGTCCTGGCGCGGGCATAGCGGCCAATTCACCGTTACGTTAGACTGGCGTTAATCTTCTCCTTATAACCTTACCACGGCAGAAATGGTCCAACCCAGCGTAACCCTGCCACCGGCTGATGGAGCATGCTATAATCATAGTTGGCGACTCGGAATTGACCCGGAGTCGGGTCCGGCGATGATGGCGCCACCTACTGCCGCTGGGAGAAGCGCATGGCGGTTGAGATTAGCGCGGATATGGTCATCCATGATGTGGTGTCACAATATCCGCAGACGGTAAAAGTCTTTCAGGCGCACGGTCTGCCGTGCACCGCATGCCAGGTCGGCGCGCGTGAGAGCGTCGCTGGCGGGGCGCGTACCCACCGGCTGGCGGTGGACACCCTGCTCAAGGATTTGAACCTGGTAGCGAATGGGCAGGAAGCAGAAGGCATCAAGCCAGCGGTGAAAGCGCCGGTCGGGCGCGGCATTCCGCTGAACGTGATGAGTCAGGGTGGGTCAGATAGCAAGATTCGCCACATCATCGCCATCATGAGCGGCAAAGGCGGCGTCGGTAAGTCGCTCGTGACAGGGCTGATCGCCGTGGCGCTCCAGCGACAGGGCCTCAAGGTCGGCATACTCGACGGTGACATCACCGGCCCGAGTATCGCCAAAGAGTTCGGCGTGCGCGGCGCGCCGACCAAAACCGCTGAGGGCATCGCGCCGCTGCGCACGGTCGGTGGGATCAAAGTCGTCTCGATGAACATGTTCCTGCCCGACTCCACTGATCCAGTTGTCTGGCGCGGACCCATGATTTCCAGCGCGATCAAGCAATTCTACAGTGATGTGGACTGGGGCAAGCTGGACTTCCTGCTCGTGGACCTACCACCCGGTACCTCGGACGAGGCGATGACTGTCATGCAGTCGCTGCCCGTGGACGGTGTGGTGATTGTCTCGTCGCCGCAGATGCTGGCCACCGAAATCGTCATTAAGGCGATCAAGATGGTGCAGACGCTGAAGGGCAAGGTCATTGGCCTGGTCGAGAACATGGCTTATCTGACGATGCCGGACGGCTCGCGCAACGAAATCTTCGGTCCCAGCAACGGCGCCGACCTCGTCTCTATGACTGGCGCCCCGCTGATGGCCCAGCTCCCAATTGACCCGGAGATCGCGATGCTCTGCGACGCGGGCCAGCTCGAAAACTACAATAGCGACTCGTTCGACACGCTGGCGGGCAATTTCACGACGGCGCTGAAGCTCTCCGCCGCGCGCTAGCGTACGCCACATCCCACCGCTGAC
Organism: uncultured Chloroflexia bacterium; assembly: GCA_963809385.1. Classification (GTDB taxonomy): domain Bacteria; phylum Chloroflexota; class Ktedonobacteria; order Ktedonobacterales; family JADMIN01; genus JAKAIY01. The sequence continues at coordinate 336,864 of CAWEJL010000005.1, forward strand.
ACATAATAGGCGTCCGTTCTTCAAGATCGAGAATGGACGCCTATTATGTGATTGTGACAGATTGAGCCTGGTGGGGCGAGCGGGACTCGAACCCGCACTCCGGTCTCCCGGAAGCCGATTTTAAGTCGGCTGTGTCTGCCATTCCACCATCACCCCAGGAGTGTGCGCGCCGCTCTCGCGGCTGGCAGAGTCACGATAGCACACGGCGCTGGCGCGGGGCTACCCCACATCGCGTCAATCGCCGCAACGGCAGCCTGGCGCAGGGGGCTATAATGACCTCAATGGACATATCAACGCCCACGAACCGTTTTCAGATCATCGTAGGAGATCGCGCCCGTGGATGAGAATCCCGCCGAATCGCATGAGTCCTCCCCCGCGCCCATGCGGACGCGCGTCACGGAACTCCTCGGACTGCGCTATCCCATCGTGCAGGGCGGACTAGCGCACCTGGCCTGGTCGGGGCTCGCCGCCGCCGTCTCCGAAGCTGGCGGCCTGGGGCAGATCGGCGTAGCGCATATGGTGACCCCAGACGACCTGCGCGCTGACATTCGGCGGCTGAGAGAGCTGACGCCCGCGCCTTATGGGATCAATTTCCCGCTCGGCCACCGCCCACTCGACGCATTCCTTGCGGTGGCGCTGGAGGAAGGCGCGCCAGTCATCACAATTACCGCTGGCAATCCAGAAGCGATGATCCGCGCGATCCAGTCGAGCGGCGTGACGCCACTGCCGCGCGTGATGGTGCTGGTCGCGGGCGTCCGCGCGGCGCGCAAGGCCGCGGATCTAGGGGCCGACGCGGTCATCGCCGTTGGGTTCGAGGGAGGCGGCCATCTGGGACGTGACGATATTGGAACCATCACGCTGGTCCCACGCATCGTTGACGCCGTGCGGATTCCCGTCCTGGCCAGTGGTGGTCTGGCGGATGGACGCGGCCTGGCGGCGGCGCTGGCGCTAGGCGCGGAGGGCATCGAACTCGGAACACGCTTCGTCGCGACCCAGGAGTGCATCGCGCACATCGCCTACAAGGAGGCGCTCGTCGCCGCGTCAGAGTCCGACACGGTGGTGATCGAACGCGCCATCGGACGCCCGGCGCGTGTGCTGCGAGGGCCGTTTACAGAGCGCATTCTCGCCGTTGAGGAGGAACTCGTACGGCGTGGGGCAACGCGCGACGAAGCGCTGGCGGAGTTGCTGCCCTATATCCGGGGCGAGGTCAATGTGCGCGCGGCCATCGAGGGGAAGCTGGATGAAGGCTTTATCTGGGCTAGCCAAGGCATTGGCTTGATCCATGACATCCCAACGGCGCGCGAGATAATCGAGCGGACGGTACGCGAAGGGCGCGTAGCGATATCGCGTGCGCGACAGGCGTTTGCCGGCGACTGAGGGTGGGACGAATGACCATCCGCACTATTACACGGCGCAAGACAGAGGAGAACACGCATGAGCGATGAGGATGTGATGAGCTCCATCAACGCACTCGTAGATGAGGAGCGCTCGCTGCTCCATACTGCGGAGCATGGCGGGTTGGATGAGGCGCAACGCCAGCGACTGCACGCGCTCCAGGTCCAGCTTGATCAGTGCTGGGATTTGCTGCGTCAGCGCCGGGCGAAGCGCGAGTTCGGCAATAACCCGAATGACGCCGCGCCGCGTGACGCCTCGACCGTAGAAGGCTACAAAGCCTGACGGGCGCTATACGGAGATGTCGCGCAGACATAAAACGGTGGCTCAGGATTGTTCGTCCTGAGCCACCGTTTTATCGCGTGACGCTAGCTTTACTTGGCCTTGGGAGCCGGCTTCGCGGCAGGCTTCGCGGCGGCGGCAGGCTTCGCGGCAGCGGCGGCAGGCTTCGCCTTGGAGGCTGCGACCGAGTCCGCGAGCTCCTTACCTGGCGAGAACTTGACGCGCTTGCGGGCGGGCACGTTGATCTTCGCGCGGGTCTGCGGGTTGACACGCACGCTCGGAGCCGTCTCCTTGACGGAGAACTTGCCGAAGCCGACCAAGCTTACAGCTTCGCCCTCTTCCAGCGACTCGCGGATAGTCTCAAGCACGGCATTTACGAAGACCGTGCTCTCCTTCACGCTCTTGTTGGACTTGGCAGCGACGCGCTTGATCAGGTCCTGGCGACCTACTGGCATTGGGAGTCTCCTCCTGAATTTGGGAGGCGCGTCATTGCGCGCCTCCATCGGGCGAACAAGGCGAACGAGCCGCCTCTCGACTGTCAGTTGAACTTGTTCCATCACATAAAATGATGGCCGCTACACAACTGTCAGCTTGCGGCGAGTATAGCACCCGCCTGGGCTGGCGCCAAGCGAACATCTACGATTTCCTGTCGCCAAGCCCGTATAATTGTGATACGCTTTTCGACCAATTGCAAGCAATCCAGGAAAATTCACCCTTTTCGCGCATTCAGCGCTCCTGCAGGGAATACACAAAGAAGCAGAAGAACATTAGTACCAAAGTCCTATCAAGACTGGCGCAGCCGGGATTTGTCACGCCATGGAAGCGTCGCGAATGACATATCGCAGCGGAAGTGGGGGTGTTCTAGAAGGGCGGACAAGATTGCGGCTTTCGCTAACTCCGCGCCGCCCAATAGACATAGAGGTCGTCGCGGCGCTCACGCCTGACGCGGCCCCGCAGCCGTAGATGCTCCAGGTGTGCGAGCGTCTCGGCCATCGCGAAGCGGCGGTCATCCACCGTGCGCAGGCGCGTTCCGAAGAGCGCGGTCGCCACGTTTCCCGCGACGGCCCCCTCCTGATGCGCGGCGGCGACCAGCGCGCGCACCGCATCAGAGCGTTCCCGCTGATGCGCGCGTAGCTCATTCACACGCCCTTCCAGATCAGTGATCGGCGCGCGATGCCCCGGTATCGTCAGCCGGGCGGGCAGATCCCGCACCTTGACCAGTGACTCATCGTAATCGAGCAGTGGGTCGGGACGTGAGTTTGGGTACAGTCCAATATTGGGCGTAATCTTGGGCAGAATATGGTCGCCAGCGATGAACAGCCCATCCTCGCGCATCAGGCACATATGGTAGTCCGAGTGGCCAGGCGTCCAGATCGCCTGGTAGCGCCAGCGCCCCAGCGTCAGCGTCTCTCCGTCCACGAGCGTGGTGATGGACTCGCGCGGCGGGATCGGAAACACCGCGCGGTGCGGCTCCTCCGCGTCTGAGAGCCCTTCGCGCGCGGCGCCGCTCACCCGTGGATCGGACTGCGACTCCTCCAATACCATCCCATTCTCGGCGAACGAACGCGTCACAGCCATCAGCGCTGGCCCGCTATTCTCGCCCCAGGCGCTGAACATGCGCTCGTCCTCGCGCTCCAGCATATACACCGGCGCGCCTGAGGCCTCGTGAAACGCCCGCGCCAGCCCGATGTGGTCAGGGTGAGCGTGGGTCAGCACAATCGCGTCCAGCGCCTCAGGAGCCACACCAACGCTCGCCAGCCCCTCGCGTAGCTCCTGCTCGTCACGCGGCAGCCCCAGGCCCGCGTCTACCAGCGTCAGATGCCCCGCGCCATCGTTGATGAGATAGACATTGACCTGGCGCAATGCGAAGGGCAGTGGCAGGGAGAATACCCACACGCCCTCCTCAATCTCAACCGCCGGCTCATGGTGGATTTCCCGGCGCGTATCATGCGCCTTTGAAGCGGTCGCGTCTCGGCTCTGCGCTGGATCAAGGGGTAATTCAGGCACGATGATCGCTCTCTCTCGCTGGCGCTCCGGCGCATGGTCAAATCGCGGCGTTCCCGATGGCGCGATCTCACCGCAGAGTATAGAGCGCCGTACACCATCTGTCGCCGTTGCGCGCAACATGTACGCGCCGCAGCGTCTATGCGTTTGCTGATGGGTCTGATGGGCGCGCGTTGCGCTCGCGACGCTCGCGGCGGGTCACCAGGGGAAGCGGGCGCGGCGGATCAGCCAGCGCCGCGCGGGTCAGCGCCAGCCACTCTTCCAGGCTGAGCGACTGCGCCCGCCGCTCGGGCTCGATAGCGCACGCGGCTAGCCAGCTTATCACTTGCTCCGGCGCCAAATGCAGGTTCCGCTCCAGGCTGTTATGCAGTTGCTTGCGCTTCTCCGCAAAACCCGCGCGCGCCAGCTTAAAGAAGAACTCGCGCGCGGCTCCCTCCAGCGGTGGCTGGGGAAAGAGATCGAGCCGGACCACCGCCGAGTCCACCTTCGGCGGCGGGAAAAACGCCGTCGCGGGAACCTGCGCGACGATGCGCGGCGTCCCATAGAACTGCGCGCTGAGGCCGAGCAGGTTCATCTCGCCCGGTACGGCGGTCATCCGCTCCGCCACCTCGCGCTGCACCATCACCACCAGCCGCGTTGGACGGTTACGCGCTTCGAGCGTGTGGCGCAGAATCAGCGCGGTAATGTAGTAAGGCAGATTGGCGACCAGCTTATACGGTTCCTCCCCAAATACCTCTTCGGGCCGGATGGTCAGCAGGTCGCGCGGAATGATTTCGACGTTGGGGTACGGCTCGACTGTCTCTTCCAGGATCGGCAGAATCACGCGGTCCATCTCTACCGCGACGACGCGCCGCGCCCGCTGCGCCAGCTCAACGGTCAACACGCCCGTCCCGGCGCCCACCTCCAGCACATTGTCATCGGGCGTCAGCTCCGCCGCCTCCACTACCGCGTCGAGCGCCTTGCGGCTGATGAGCAGATGCTGCCCCAGCCCCTTATTAGTGCGCTCCACGCCATGCCGCCGCAGCAGCGCCCGCAGCGCGCCAATGTCGGTCAGGTCGGGGGTGTCTGTGTGCTCGGCGGTCATAAGACGTAGTATCCTCTCCTCGCGTGTTCACGCAGCATGTATCGTATCACGTAGCGCACCCGCATCCGGCGTAACCATTCGGCGGTGTAGACTCATACCAGCCACGGCATGTCTGTCCCCTCGCTGAAAGGAGCGCGCCCGCGTGAATCGCATCATCTATGGAGACAACCTGCCTTTCCTGCGGACGCTGCCGGACGGCTCGATTCCCTTGATCTACATTGACCCGCCCTTCAATACGGGGAAAGCGCAGGCCCGCGCGCAGATCCAGACGCGCCGATCCGAGACCGGCGACCGGACGGGCTTTCAGGGGCGGCGCTACGAGACCATCCAGCTTGCGGTACGCTCCTTCGCCGACGACTTTGACGACTTCCTGGCGTTCATCGAGCCTCGCCTGCGCGAGGCGTATCGCGTGCTGGCGGCGGATGGCTCGCTGTACTTCCACATTGATTACCGCGAGGCGCACTACTGCAAGGTATTGTTAGACACCATCTTTGGCCGCGAGAGCTTCCTGAACGAGATCATCTGGGCGTATGACTACGGCGCGCGCACCCGGCGACGCTGGCCCGCGAAGCACGACACCATCCTGGTCTACGTGAAAGACCCCGATAACTATGTGTTCAACACCGATGAGGTGGATCGTGAGCCCTACATGGCGCCGGGATTGGTCGGGCCGGAAAAAGCAGCGCGTGGCAAGCTACCGACCGATGTCTGGTGGCATACGATTGTCAGCCCGACAGGGCGTGAGAAGACCGGCTACCCAACGCAAAAGCCGCTGGGTGTGCTGCGCCGCATCATCGCCGCCTCGTCGCGCCCTGGCGATACCGTGCTGGACTTCTTCGCCGGCAGCGGCACAACCGGCGCGGCGGCGCTCGCGCTGGACCGCCGCTTCATCCTGGTGGACAGCAGCGAAGAAGCGCTGGTCACAATGGCGCAGCGCTTCTCTGGACGTGATGATGTGGTATTTGAGGGCTTCGAACCTGCGTCACACAGTCGCGTGGCCTCGCAACCACCGCTCTTCGAGTGAGCGGCGCCGGCGAGGCCACGCTATGAGCGGTTAGCGGTCGCGCTCGGCGCCCGCGCTGGCCGCCTTGCGTGCGAGGGACGCCTGCGCCGCCGCTATCCGGGCCACCGGCACGCGGAAGGGCGAGCAGCTCACATAGTCCAACCCGACCTCATCGCAGAACGCGATGCTCTCTGGGTCGCCGCCATGTTCGCCGCAGATCCCCACCTCAAGATTTGGATTCGTCCGCTTGCCCTCCTCGACGGCGATACGCACCAGGCGACCCACGCCGTCGCGATCGATTGTCTGGAACGGATTCGCCTTGAGGATCTTGACGGGCTGCTCCATCCCAGGCTCATTCAACCCCTCGACATACTGAATCAGGAACTTGCCTTCGGCGTCGTCGCGGCTCATGCCGAAGGTCGTCTGGGTCAGGTCGTTGGTGCCGAAGCTGAAGAAGGCGGCCACCTCGGCGATTTGCCCGGCGGTCAGCGCGGCGCGCGGCAGCTCGATCATCGTGCCGAACTTGTATTCGACCAGCCCGCCAAGCTCGGCGGTAATCTCTTCAGCGACCGCTTCGAGCTGGCGGCGCACTTCGCGCAGCTCGTTGACATGACCTACCAGCGGAATCATGATCTTGGGCTGGAGCTTGATACCCTCACTCGCCACCGCCGCAGCCGCCTCCAGTATGGCGCGCGTCTGCATGACGTTGATCTCCGGGTAGAGCAACCCCAGACGGCAGCCGCGCAAGCCGAGCATTGGGTTCGCCTCGCGCATCGCCGCCACCGCGCGCATCATCGTGCGCTTGCGCTCCAACTCCTCTGGATCGTTCCCACGCTCCTCCAGCCGCGTCACCTCGACGAGCAACTCCTCGTAGCTCGGCAAAAACTCGTGCAGCGGTGGGTCAATCAGGCGGATGACGACCGGATAACCCGCCCCGGTCTTCGGGTCGCGCATCGCACGGAAGATGCCCTCGAAGTCCGCCCGCTGGAAGGGCAGCAGCTTCGCCAGCGCCACCTCGCGCTCAGCCGTCGTCGGAGCCAGGATCATCTCCTGCACGATCGGCAGGCGCTCCTGCTCCATGAACATGTGCTCAGTGCGGCAGAGGCCGATGCCCTCGCCGCCAAACTGGACGGCGCGCGTGGCGTCGCGCGGATAGTCGGCGTTGGCCCACACGCCCAGATCACGGAAATCATCCGCCCAGGCGAGCAGCGTTTGAAGGTCGGTATCGTGCTCGAAGTCAGGCTCGACGGTCTCGATCGCTCCAAGAAACACGTCGCCAGTCGTGCCGTCAATCGAGACCGTATCGCCCTCGCGCACGACGACATCTGAATTTTGAACGGTAAACAGGCGCTGCTCATAGTCCACACGCAACGCATCACAGCCTACCACCGCCGGCAGACCCGCGCCGCGCGCCACCACCGATGCGTGGCTGCCCGTGCCGCCCCGACTCGTGAGGATGCCCTTCGAGGCGTACATGCCATGCACATCGTCCGGGCTGGTCTCCTGGCGAACCAGGATGATGCTCTCTCCACCAATCTTGCCAGCGGCCTCGGCGCGGTCGGCGTCGAAGATCACCTTGCCCACCGCGGCGCCTGGAGAGGCGTTGACACCGCGCGCGAAGCCCCGCCCCGCCTTTCGCGCCTCCTCGACGGCATCCAAATCAAAAATAGGCAGAAGTCGCTGCGCCACCTGGCTTGGCTCGACACGGCCCACAGCCTCCTCGCGGGTGATGAGGCCATCGTTCGCCATGTCCACCGCGATCTTCACGGCAGCGGCGGCGGTGCGCTTGGCCGCGCGTGTCTGGAGCATGTAGAGTTGCCCGCGCTCGATGGTGAACTCTAGGTCCTGTACATCACGATAGTGCGCCTCGAGCCGCTGCGCGATCTCCTGGAACTGGCTATACACCCCTGGCATTTCCGTCTCGAGTTGCGCGATGGGCGACGTGTTGCGGATACCGGCGACGACATCCTCACCTTGCGCGTTCACCAGATAGTCACCGTACAGACGTCGCTCGCCTGTCGCGGGGTTGCGAGTGAACGCGACGCCCGTCGCGCTGTCAGCGCCCCGATTGCCGAAGACCATCGTCTGCACGTTGACCGCCGTGCCCAGGTCGTGCGGAATCTTGTTCAGGTTGCGGTAGTCGGTCGCCCGCTTGTTATTCCATGAGGCAAAAACCGCCTCGATCGCCAACCGGAGTTGTTCATATGGGTCTTCGGGGAAGTCTTTTCCGGAAGCGGCGCGCGCGATGTCCTTGAAATCTTCCACCATCTGGCGCAGCGAATCGGCAGGAATCTCGGCGTCAGTCGTCGCGCCGGTCTGCTGCTTGTAGGCCGCGATTACCTGCTCGAATTCCTCGGCCTTTGTGTCGAGCACGATCTTCGAGAACATCTGCACGAAGCGGCGGTACGCGTCATACGCGAAGCGCTCGTCGCCACTGAGCGCGATCACGCCCTGAACCGTCTCGTCATTGAGTCCCAGGTTCAGCACAGTATCCATCATGCCTGGCATTGAGAAGCGCGCGCCCGAGCGGACGGAGACCAGCAGCGGGTTCGCAGGGTCACCGAACGTCTTGCCCGCCTGCTCCTCGACCACCTTGAGCGCCGCCAGCGCCTGCTGCCACATCCCCTCCGGGAAACGTTTCCCCGCGTGATAATACTCATTGCAGGCTTCAGTAGTGATCGTGAAGCCTGGCGGCACAGGCAGGTCAGCCTTGGTCATCTCGGCGACCCCGGCCCCTTTGCCGCCCAGCAGCCCGCGCATCTCAGCGGAGCCTTCGGCAAAGAGAAAGACCCATTTGTGCGGTGATTGCGCGACGACGCGCGCGAAGTCGCTATCGCTAACCTGGGACATGGAGAAGGACCTCCTGGCGATGTTCACACAGACGGCGCTCGGCTAAAACGCTGGACTGTTCCACATACCCCGCATTTCCCATGCGCGATTACATGACCTGTGGCAGTTCCCGCGAGCCGCCCGCGCGACACCGCGCGAGGCGCCGAATCTCCGACAAGTCCGCATGCCAGCCAAGCGGGGTGGGAACGCTCACGTCACCCAGCTGGAGGCGGCGGCCCTTCATTATACGGCGCCAAGCGGTGATGCCAAGAGCTTGATACGGGCGCTCAACTCGCGAGAGAGGGAATCTGGGTATTGACGCTCCGTGCGGCTATGGAAGGCGTAACGGGAACATCGAGCGTAACGCGCGTGCCCGCGCCGGGCGCGCTCTCCACCGTCAGATGCGCGCCGATGAGCAGCGCGCGCTCACGCATGCCCAGCATCCCCAAACCCGAGCCGGGCTCACGCCCGTTCGTCAAACGCGCGAGTTCCTCACGCGCGTCACGAGCCGCGAAGCCAGCGCCGTCATCCGTGACGACCAGTCGCAGTCCATCGCTGCGATGGGTCAACTCAATCTGCGCGCGAGAGGCGTGCGCGTGGCGCACCACATTGGAGAGCGCTTCCTGCGCGATACGGTACGAGGCGACCTCAACTTCGGTGGGGTAGGTTTGCGGTCCGCCGCGCTCAACGAAGCCGCATGGCAGACCGCGCTGCTCCATCGAGCCAGCCAGTGAATCGAGCGCGGCGGAAAGCCCCAGATCATCCAGCACAGAGGGCCGCAAGTCCTGGCAGGCCCGCCGGACGCTCTCCAGCGTGCGACCGGTCAGCGAGATGAGGTCATCTACGAAGCGCGCGTCGCCTGGCGCGATAGCGGGATTGATATGATTGGAGAGCGCCTCCAGTCCGCGCGAGAGCGCAATCAACGCCTGAGCGGTATCATCGTGCAGATCACGCGCCAGGCGGCGGCGCTCATCTTCCTGCGCTCGCGTAATGAGGGCCGCGTAGCTCATGAGCTCCGATTCGCGCTCTCGCGTCGCGTTCAACTCAGCGATTGTATCCTGTAGCTCCGCGGTACGCATACGCAGTCGCGCGCTCGTCAGCGCCAGATAATACACCGCTCCCATCGGAGCGAGCAGCAGCGCCCAGGAAAACTCGATCTCCACCGGGTCCAGCGCCTCAGTCAGAGGAAGCAGCGGAATACAGCAGAGGAGCATCGCCTGGAAGAGCAGCGTCGGGCTCTGAAGATAGTCCGCGAGCGCGCGCGGAAGCTCGCTGATGGAACGGACGCGCGTCAAGCGAATGACGATGAGCGCGATAAGCGTCACGACCGAGGCGGCTAGCGCCGCCAGCACATGCGCGCGCAACGTCGTGCGCACCTGCGGCTGGAGCAAGGCGGCGACACCCGCATAGGCCGCGCCAGCCGCCAGTAATGTCAGCGAAGACGAGGCCCCGCGCCACATAGCGCCGACCAGCGCCTCACCCGCGCCATGCCGGGCGCTACTGTTTCTGAGTCGCACGGAGATGCCCACCACTGGCGTCAAAATGGCGAACATAATTGCGTAGCTGGGCCCAACGAGTACCAGGATCGCGAGATAGAGAGCGCCCAGCGCATCGGGCAAATCATCGTCCCGCCATAGTTCGTCTCCGCGACGGATCATAACGCGCTGGCGTACGACGCCAGCGATGATCGCGACCACAAGCACAGCCGCGCCGAGAACATAGACGGCGGATTGTGGCGCGTGGTGGCGCGTCGGTAGAGCGCCCATCGCTGCCCAGAGACAGAGCAGCGAGATAAGGAGAGGTAGCGCAACCCGGCGGATTCCCGCCAACCTGGTAGCGACCCAACTTGGCTCAGGCGCGCTCGCGAAGGGATCGCGCGTCATCGGTTGTGGAACCATCGGGTCGCCCTCTCTCACAGCATTCAAAGTGACGCCACACGCGCGTCAGTGTGAGCGCATTTTAGGAGCGTGTGATGGGAGCGATCCAACCTACACCCTCAGGAGAGGCAGGATCGTCCCGGTACGTGTCTTCGAGTGAAATCCAGCCGCTGCGCAGCGCGAGTAGCACCGCCTCGGTGCGCGAGCCGACGCCCAGCTTCGAGAAGATGTTCCCCAGATGGGTGTGCACCGTCCGCACGCTAAGATTGAGGCGCCGGGCGATGTCTTTGTTCGGCAGTCCTCGCGCCGCTTCACGCAGCACCTCCATCTCGCGATCCGAGAGAGGTGGCCGGGATTCGGTCTGCGCGCGCCGCTCCGAGGCAAGGCGCGCCGCGCGTGCCGCGATGGCCGGGCTGAGGATCGTCTCACCGCGATGCACCGCACGCACGGCGTCCGCCAGTTCGCGCCCGCGCGCATCTTTGAGCAGAAATCCCGCAGCGCCAGCATCGAGCAACTTGAGGATGTATTGATCATCGTCGTGCGCGGTCAGCGCCAGGACAGCGACCTGGGGCTGGCGCGCTTTAATCTGGCGCGTCGCCTCAATGCCATTCATACCCGGCATCGCGATGTCCATAATTACGACATCAGGCTTTAGCCGTTCCACTTCGGCGACCGCGCTCGCTCCATCGCCAGCCTCACCGACGACAACTAGCCCCGTTTCGGAATCCAGCAGTCGCCGCGTCCCCTCACGCACCAGCGCATGGTCATCCGCGATCACAATCGCTATGGGCGCTCCCGTTTCATCTTCGACGCCCGTTGTCTGGGTTTCACTCTGCGGACTCACTGGCGCGCGATCGCTTCCACCCTGGGACATGATCATCTCCCTTTACGCTGCGACGCCATGCGGCGGCTTGCTCCTTACAACACACTATACACACTATACGCGCCACTCACGACAACGGGGTATTTCCATGTCCGCAATAGCGCGTAACATCATTGCTCGAGACGGCTGGCCACCCTCCCGAAGTCACCGTCGGAGATACGCCTGCCGCATGATCACCACGCCAACCAACATCGCTACCAGGCCTAGTCCCAACCACTCCATGTGCAGCGCCTCGAAGAAATAGACGCCACTGAACGCGAGCGGGAGCTCGAAGGCGGCGCCGAAGTAGAAGCTACCAGCTCCAATCAGGACGAGCGCCGCTCCGCAAACATAGCCAGCGATGAGCCGTGGCAGCGGATGCGATGGGTCAAAGGCGACGGCCCCCAGATACGCCAACGCCCCAACCGCGAGAATCGCGCCAAACAATGTCGAGTTGTAAAACATCAAATTCATGTCGTGCGACCACAGCCTCCACACTTAGCGCGCCGGCTCGCGCAGCCATACTAGGACACCACACGGACGCCGAAACAGTATAGCGAGCGCCTATTCACACCTCGAACGTCTAATGACCCCATTGTAGACGTGCCACGCAAGCGCCTGCGCGGCGATATTTACGAGGCGCGCTCCAAGAGATTGCGTAGGCGGAAGCATCTACAGGACGGCGCCTGTCTGGTAAAATGGTGTGGGCCGGGCACAACAATGAGGCGGCATTCCCCACAACCAGTTCTGTTGGCAAAGATGGGGATGTATGAGAAGTAGGCGGGAAAGTTCAGTGAAGTTTCAATGGTGGATGCCCTTTCTAGCGCTCACGCCAGCGGCGTTCGTCCTCTACTGGTTGAACACGCATGGCGCAACTGCCGGACAGTTCACCGACGCGCTCTTCATTGTCTCGTTAGTAGCGCTGATCCCACTTGCGCAGGCAAACGGCGCGCTGGTTGAGCAACTGGCGGCAGGAGCGCCAAAGATATTCTCTGGCCTGCTCAACGCCTGTCTCGACAACGTGCCTGAGATCTCCGTCGGGTTCTGGTTGCTTCTTCAGGTGGTGCGTCATCCGTATCTCCTGACTGAGAACTACTCCATTGTCCACGGACTGCTGCTCGGGTCAGTGATTGAGAATATCTTGTTCACGCTGGGCATCGCAACACTCACGGGCGCGCTGCGTCATGGAAGACTGCGTTTCAGTCGGGAGAAGGCCGCCGGATTCGCCTCGATGCTCGGTCTCGCGGTCGTTGGACTCGCGCTGCCAACGATGGCGACAACCTTCGCGAAAGATGAAGCTCGCACCGCCAGCACAGAACAATTGGTCAGCATCGTCGTCTCAGTGATCCTGTTGATCAGCTACATCGCCTACATCCTGGTCGAGTTCTTCAAAGTAGGCGACAAAGGTGAGTCAGAGGCTTCCGAAACTGGCCCGGCGACTATTGAGCATCATACCGCGCATCACGCGCACGAGGAGGGTCATGCGGGACCCAGTGTCGAGCATGCGCTGGAGCGCGAACGGAAAGAAATCGCCACGCGGGTGTCCGAGCGTAAGCAGGAGCAGGCCGAGGCCAGCACCCCGCAACGCGGCTTGGGCGCGATGGCGGGGCTGCTGACACTGGTGATCATCTCAATCGCCGCCATTGCGGGCGTTTGCGCCACGATGGTGACCGTGTCCGACCGCTTCATCCAGCATACGCCGCTCACACCGCTCTCCTTCGGGCTGATTGTACTGCCCATCATCACCAACTTCGGAGAACTGATTGAAGCCGCGAAATCGGCCTTCAACAAGGACATGGAAGGCGCGATGGAGGTCGCCGCTGGCTCCAGCGTTCAGGTCCCACTCTTCGTGACGCCTGTGCTGGTGTTCATCGGCCTGCTGTTTGCGGCGCTTACGCCAGGGCTGAGCGCGATCACGCTCAGCTTTCCACCGGTTGCGCTGATTACGCTGGGTCTAGCCACCTTTGTCTATGCGCTCGTCAATCTTGATGGGGAGACGACCTGGCTGGAGGGCGCGCAGTTGGTCGTCTTCTACGTTATGATCGCAGTAACGGCGTTCGCGCTGCCCGGAGCCTGACGCGCGGAGCGCGGGTCGGGGGGCAGCGCGAACGCCACGCCGCCCCGATCACGGCGCTGATGATCATGTGCGCCCGCGGTAGCTCCGCGATAGACCGCCGCCGCGCACATAGCGCGGGGCTGGGCGCGCTATGTGCGCGGCGGCGGTGGAATCTCCTGCGGTAGACTGAGCCATGCGTGTGTTAAGCTGATAGAAAGATATATCAAGCCATGACAGTCGCCAGGTGAATTGTTGTGGCGACCAGCGCGGCGCCTCGGCCACGGGTGATGGTTTGGGAGGATCGCACGTCGAAGACACAGACGCGACCAGCGGGTTAGAAGGGAATAGATGTTGATGGGTGTTGGGGATGCAGGCTCCTCGTCGGGAAGTAGACAGGCTGAAGCAGGCTCCGCGATGATGGCGGACCGGTATCAGGCGCTGGCGCGAGTGGGCGTCGGCGGAGCGGCGATTGTCTTTCGCTGCCGGGATCTGCATACCCAGCGCATCGTCGCTGTCAAAGTGCTCAAGGCGACAGGCTCCCACGCCTCCGAAGCAGCCGCGCGCTTCAAGCGAGAGGCGCGGCTGGCAGCGACCCTCTCGCACCCCAACATCGTCCGCGTGCTCGACTACGGTTTCACTATGCCGCTCATCATGGGGCCGCAGGCGCCATGGGCCGATGACCCCGACCGGCCCGTACCCTACCTGGCGATGGAGTATATGTTCAGCTCGACGCTGAAGGAACTCATCCGCCGCGAGGGACAGCTCCCCCTGGACTGGGTCTGGCGCATCGGCGAACAACTCTGCGCGGCGCTAGGGGCGGCGCATGCGAAGGGCGTCGTGCATCGTGACGTCAAGCCACAGAACGTCATGTTGCTCGATTCTTCTCTGGAATTACTAACGAAACTGACTGACTTCGGCATCGCCCGCCAGATTGGCGCTGATCTAACGAAACTGACTGCCACAGGGCAAGTCATCGGCACACCCGATTATCTTTCACCTGAACAGGTGATGGGTGAGGCAGGCGACCGCGCATCGGACATCTACTCCCTCGGCATCGTGCTCTACGAGTTGGTAACCGGCCGTCTGCCATTCGAGGCCGATACGCCGCTCGCGGCGGCCTCAAAGCGAATGGTCGCTGACGCGCCGCCGCTGACCGTCTGGCGGCGTGATACCCCGCCCGCGCTCGAGGAGGTGATCCTCGCCGCGCTCCAACGCGAGGAATCCAACCGCTTCCGCACCGCACAAGACCTGGCGCAAGCCTTGCGGTGGAGCCGCGCTCAGACGGGGCCAGCGCCAACGCCTCCACGAGGGGCATGGCTGCCCCAGCGAGCGTCGCAGTCTGGCGCTACAGCCAAACCGACGCCGCACACGTCGCAACCGTCCAATTCTTCCTCCAGCGAGGTCAGCGAGGTCAGCGAGGTCAGCGAGGTTGACCTCTCGCAACAATCAACTATTCTGCGCGTCATGACTGGTTTCCAGCTCGGTGGCGCGCTGCCTCCAGAGCTCGAGCCGCTCGCTGAACGCCCTGACGGCCAGACGGATGGCGCGGAGATCTGAGCGTGACAGGCCAGGCGCGCAAGTAATAGGTCAACACCGCTCGATGTGGTACAACATAATTGGCTCATTGTTCGTCTGTATTGTGGCGGACTTGGGCGCCAACTCGCTCGGGAATGACGCGAGTGGCGCGCGAGGGCGAGGAAGCCCCAAAATGCGCGCGGGCAATGGTTCGCGCGTGGCCGCGCCGAGGTGTCGCGCGGTCGTGTAGAGAATCAATGTAGAGAGGTTTCACATGAACAAGGCGCAGATCATTGGCATCGCCGCCGGCGTGACCGTCGGCTTGCTAGGCGTGGCGGTTGGCGTGGCGCTGGCGCGTCAGGAGGGCCGCGAAGCGGCCCGCAAGTGGCTCGCGCAGACGGGCGATCTGGCGCAGCGCGGCCAGAGCAGGGCGCGCGAGTTGAGCGAGCAGGTTCGGCGCTCGGCGGTTGAGCAGTACCAGACACAGGCGCCGAAGGTACAGGAGCGGCTGAGTGGCCTCGTCTCTGTGGCCCCGCAAGCCGCTGACGCGCTTAACGCCGCCCTCAATCGCGGCGGACTGAACGGCAAGGTCGAGACCACAACCGAAGGCTAAACCCGCATTACCCACCATGGCCGCCCTGGAACTATCCGGTTCCGGAGCGGCCATGTCACTTTTGACTTCGATCCGCGCTACCGCGAGGCGGCGCCCCGGGACAGATCGATCACCTGATTGACAGGCCCGCTGCCCATGACCAGCATGACATCGCCGGGTCGCCGAAGCTGATTCAGCAGCGCCGCCGTCTCCGCGAAATCGCCGCCGTAGCGAGCGGACTCCAGCCGTTGCGCGAATGTCGGTTGCTCCTGGATCGCGCTAACCAGATCGCGCCCATGGATGATTCCCGTATCACGCTCGCGCGAGGGCTGAATCTCGACTACGACCACCTCATCGCCAGTGGCGAGCGCCTCCGCGAATGGCGTGAGGAAGGGCTGGAGGCGGGTATAGAGTGTCGGCTGGAAGATAGCCACGATCCGGCGACCTGGGAACCGCTGGCGAGCGGCGGCGATGGTCAGCGCAACGGCGTGAGGGTGGTGCGCGTAGTCGTCCACCCAGGTCACATCGCCATCTTCGATGATCTCGAATCGCCGCTTCAGCCCCTCGAACTCACCCAGGACACGCACGATTACTTCCGTGTTGACGCCAAGCGCACTGGCCGTCGCCGCCGCCGCGACCGCGTTGGCGACATTGTGCTTGCCCGGCAGCCGCAGCGCCACCCGCCCAACCCGCGCGCCATCCAGTATCAACTCAAAGCTGGTCTCTTCCCCTTCGCGTATCTCACGCGCCATCGCGTCCGCCTGGCCGTCTTCGACACTGAAGGTGCGCATCACGCCGGGCCAGTCAGCGGGCAGTTGCGCGAGTGTATCGCGGCAGCCGGGACTGTCGGCGCTCGTCACGATGGTCGGCGGCGGTATGTCTGCGCCATCGGGCTGGTATCCATCCCTCGCAGGAACTGCACGAAGGCGTCGCGAATCTCTTCATACGAGGGGAAGAATTCCGGGTGGTCGTACTCGACCTCAGTCAGCACGACCATGCGCGGGTGATACGACAGGAAGTTGTAGTTGAACTCGTCGGCTTCATTGACGAAGATACGCCCTTGCCGGGGCGGACGTTGGAATCCCACGCGCGCACGATGTCGCCGACCTCGACCGTTGGATCCAGCCACGCCGCAATCAGCATCGCGCCGAGCAGCGCCGTGGTCGAGCCCTTGCCATGCACGCCCGCGACCGAGACACCGATGCTGCCGCGCATCAGCAGGCCCAGCAGTGGCTGCCACTGGGAAACCGGAATACCCAGTCGCGTGCGCCGCTCAGCTCTGGGTGGTTGGGGATGAGGAACGTGACGGCAGGGTTCGTCACGACCAGGTCTAGCCCGCCACATGCGCGGTGTCGTGGCCGATGGTGAGCTTCACGCCCTCGCGGCGCATCATCGCGTAAGTGGAGTAGGGATGTGGTCGCAGCCAGTCACGAGCGCTCCCCGCGCATGCGCGACGAGCAGCCCGGCGGAGATGCCGTGCCCGCCCGCGCCGACGGCATGAATGCGCTTGCCACGCACACCCTCCGGGAAATCCGCCTCCAGCGCGGCCAGATCCGCTAACTCCACTCGCTCGACCGTATCCATGCGCCTACTCACTCCGTTATCGCGCCGCTCGTTACTGCTCGCCCGTGCGCTCCTCGCGCGCCGCAAAGCCTCCGCCATTGTACCATGGCGATATCCCATAACCGACCAAGGTAGCTCAATCCACCGTCGGGTCGCGTCCAAAAGCGGCGATCAGCAGCAGCGGCGCAGCGCCGATGAGCGTGGCCCCCAGCAAGAATCCAATCGAGAGATTGACGTTGTGCTGCAGCCAACCTGACATCGCCGCGCCCGCGCTAAACCCCAGGCTCCAGGTTACGCTGTACATGCCGCTCAGACGCGAGCGATAGCGTGCGTCTACCCGCTCCATCGCAAAAGTTGCGTAGACCGGCTCGAAGAAGCCGCGCAGCACATTGCGCATGCCTTCGGCGAGCGCAGACATAACCAGCACCGGCGCATAGCCAATCAGCAGCGCGGCCGGTACGCTCAGCAACTGCGCGCCGGTGATGACTCGCAGCTTGCCATAGCGGCGCACCACAGAGGGAGCCAGCAGCGCGGTCACGCCGGAGAGCAGCCCCGCGCCCGCCACCAGCGCGCCAATCATCGCCGGGCTGGCGTTATAGCGCAATTGCAGGAATAGCGGCAGCAGCGCCACCACCGCGCCCTCACCCGCGGTATACAGCACGTCAGGAATCAGCAGAAGAATGAACAGCAGCAGCACCGGGCGCGCACTGGGCGCTGGACCAGCCTGCGCCGCGTCGCTTGCGGTAGGTCGAGCGCCCGCTGTAGCAGCCCCGCGCGGCGCCTCGTTCAGCCAGAAGAGTGGAATCGTGGGCAGCAACACCGCGACAGCGGCGGCGATAACGCCCCAGCGTAGTGGGCCGGGCGACGTCGCGGGCGCGCCGGTCAGCGCCGACACCATCTCCGGCACGGCGCCGCCAACGAGCGCGCCCAGCGCGCCGATCCCCAGCAGCAGAAACGTGTTGAGTGACATGACGCTTACGCGACGCTTCGGCTCAACGCTCTCGGTCAGCATCGGGATATTCGTGACCCAGTAAGCCGACGAGAGCAGACCATTGATGAACGAGGCGGTCAGCATCACTTGCGCGTTCGACGTCAAGCCGATCGCGGCGAGTGAGATGGGGTTGAGCAGACCAGTCACCAGCAGTAACGGCTTTCGTGGCAGCCGGTCGGCAAGGTAGCCCACAAACGGCGCGGCCACCAGCGAGCCAATCGCCGGGATGGCGATCAACAAGCCCACGAAATCCTGACGGTAGCCAACGCTATAGGCGTAGAGGCTGATCGTTATCTGCCCGATGCTCAGCTGGAATCCCTTACCGAGCGTAAACAGCAGCAGCAGATAGACATTGCGTGGGTAGGTTGTGAGGTCGTCTGCCCACCCCCGCGCGCGCGACCAGATCGCTGCCAGCGCCGCTCCGCTCCGTGGCGCATCCTCCGTCGCGCGGGCCATGTCGCTCCCCTCTCACGCCGGCGAGCATCTCCGCCGGGCCATTCAGCGTAGCACATCACGCGGCCCGCCCGGCCAGCCTGTGCGTATAATGCGCTCGGAAACCGGATGCCGCACATCGTGTGCGGCTGGCAAAGGAAACAGCATGTATCAGCGAGTCACCCTTCCCAATGGCATTCGCGTGTTCACCGCCGAGATCAGGCATGTGCGCTCCGTTAGCGTTGCCTTCTACTTTGGCGTAGGCGCGCGCTACGAGATGGATCCCATCGCGGGCGCGTCGCATTTCATCGAGCACATGCTGTTCAAAGGCACGGAACGTTTCCCGACCGCGCAGACCATCTCGGAAGCCATCGAAGGGGTTGGGGGGGTACTCGACGCCGCGACCGACAAAGAGGTCACTGTCTATTCCGCCAAGGTCGCCAGCCACCACTTCACCCTGGCGATGGACGTGATCACCGATATGGTCCGGCGTCCGCTGATGAGTGCGGAGGAAGTCGAGAAAGAACGCGGCGTCATCATCGAAGAGTTGAGCATGTATCGCGACAGCCCGGCGGACTGGGTGAACGTCCTGGCCGATGAAGCGATGTGGCCGGGCCTGGCGCTCGGTCGCGAGGTGGCTGGCTCGCGCGAGACGGTGGAGTCTCTTACCCGCGACATCCTGCTGGACTACAAAGCGCGGCACTACACGCCAAAGAATCTGGTCATCAGCCTCGCGGGAAACGTAAGTCAGGAGGAAGCGCTCCGGCTGATCTCCGAACGGCTAGGTGACTGGCCCGCCTCCTCCGCGCCGCCCTGGAGTCCATGCCCAATTCCCCCATCCGCGCCGCGTGTGCGACTGGAGACACGCCCAACCGAGCAAACAAACATTTGCCTGCTAACACCAGGCATTTCACACACCGATCCCCGCCACTACGCGCTCACCCTGCTCAATGCGGCGCTGGGCGATGGCATGAGCTCGCGACTGTTCATCGAGATACGTGAGCGGCTGGGCCTGGCCTATGACATCGGCTCCGCGCCATCCTACTACCACGACACCGGCGCGTTCTCGATCTCCGCTGGAGTCGAGCCGAAGCGCGCCGCCCCCACTATCGCAGCCATCGCCCATGAGTTGCGGCGGCTGCGCGACGAACCCCTACCACCAGAGGAACTGTCGCGGGCGAAAGAATATACCAAGGGGCGTATGGCGCTACGGCTGGAAGACACCGGAACCGTCGCCGCCTGGATGGGCGGGCAGGAGATCGTCACGGGCGAGCCGCTGGAGCTAGATGAGGTCATGGAGCGGCTGGACGCGGTGACAGCGGACGAAATCCAGCGGCTAGCGAATGAGCTGTTCCGCACGGATGCCCTGCGGCTCGCCGTCATCGGCCCGCAGAAGGGTCTGGCGGAGTTCGAGCGCGCGCTGGAACTGTAGCGCCGTCCAGCGATGAGAGGCGATGCGGGGCCGCTTACGCCTCATCGGCGGGCGGCGCGCTCTCAACGACACGTAAGTGGTCACGCTCGCCACCAACTGCGGATGCGGTAGGCGCGGACGGCTCTTGCTCGTCGTCCGTCAGGTTCCACTTCATATCTTTCAGCGCGTCGCGTGTCTCGCGCAGTGTTTTGCCGAGCTGAGAGCCCATCTCGATCAGACGCTTTGGGCCGAAAACGATCAGCGCCAAAAGCAGTAGAGCGATGATCTCCCCGATGTGGCCGAAACCCATCATGACCCCTTCCAGCGTCAGCGCGCTCCCAGAACGCGAGCGACGCGCACACACGCCGCAACGCTCTTATCAACTCTGATTGTACACGCAACGCGCGACGAATGGACGATAGGCGCGGACCTGCCTGCGGAAATACCTGCTATAGCATGAAAAAGCCGAGCGCCCTCACTTGGCAGGGCGCTCGGCTTTGCGCGGAGAGATTCAGGCGCTAGCTGGCAGGTGTTGCGGCCGTGACATCTTCCTCGATGATGCTAGTCGCGGTATCACTAGAGCCAACCGCCACCGCGCCCTCAGCGATCGGGTCTGGCCCGACGCCTACGCGCTCCGGGCGGACGAGTGACGCGGCTGCCGCGATCAGACACATCGCAGCCGAGAGATAGAACACCGCGCGCAACCCTTCCATGAATGGCGCCGCGATCAGGTTAGGAAAGAAGCGCTGGCTCAACAGGCTCGCCTGGCTGGCGGCCGGAAGCGCATGCAACGCGGCGGGCGGCAGAAGCGTCCCCATCGGATTGTAGCCCAGGAACGCGGCGAAGAGCGCGGCGGTGGGTGGCAGATGGGCGATCTTCGCGACCAGCTCGCCTGGCAGGCCTTCCGCCGAAAGCCCGCTGGTTAGCGCGGGAGGCAGCGCCGCGGCCAGCCCAGCCGTGACAATGCTGAAGAAAACACCGATGCTCAGCAGCGCGGCGGCGTTCTGGAAGGTCGAGCGCATACCAGACCCAACACCACGCTGATCGCGCGGTACGCTATTCATCACCACCGTTGTATTTGGCGCGGCGAAGAGCCCTTGCCCAATGCCCAGCAGGAGCAGCAAGACGAAAAACGCACGGTAGTCGAAGTCGGCGGGCAGTAGCGTAAGGCCTAAGAACGCGACCGCGTTGATCATCATGCCGCTGAACATGAATAGGCGCGCGCCCATACGGTCTGAGAGCCAGCCACTCAACGGACCAAACACGACAAAGCCGGCCAGCATCGGTGTCATGTAGATGCCCGCCCACAGCGGCGTTTCCTCGAAGCGATAGCCGTGCAGCGGCAGCCAGATGCCTTGCAGCCAGATTACCAGCATGAACTGCAAACCGCCGCGCTGTAGGGATGACAGAAAGCCGGCGATATTGCCCCAGGTGAAAATACGTCGCTTGAAGAGGTCCAGCCGGAACATTGGGTCAGAGACGCGAACCTCAATCCAGACGAACAGCGCCAACAGCAGCGCGCCGCCTATCAGCGCCGCGATCACCAGCGGATTGCTCCACCCCATCGGCGAGTCACCATACGGTTCGATACCATAGGTGACCCCGAGAAGCAATACCGTCAAGCCAATCGCAAAAGTGATATTACCTGGCCAGTCGAGCTTCTGGTTGGCGCGAATGGTGGCCGTCTCGCGCAGCTTGAGATAGGCCCAAACCGTCCCGAACAGCCCCACTGGCACGCTTACCAGGAAGACGTAGCGCCAGTTAATAGCCGCCAGCACACCGCCCAGAATCAGCCCGACAAACGAGCCGATGATGGCGGCCATCTGGTTGATGCCCATCGCCATGCCCCGTTGATGCGCCGGGAAGGCATCGGTGATGATCGCCGCGCTATTGGCGAACAAAAATCCCGCGCCGACGCCCTGCACAAGGCGGAAGATGATCATCTCCAGCGCGGCGGTATTGCCAGTGCCAGGTGTGAGGAAAAGCAGGATACTTCCCACTGTAAATACAGCGAAGCCGAGATTATAGAGCTTCACGCGTCCCAACATGTCTGAGATACGGCCAAACGTGACCAGCAGCGTCGCCGTCACCACCATATAGCCCAGAAGCAGCCAGAGAAAGTAGTTCGTCTCGCCCGGAGCGAGCGGATTGATGCCGATACCCGTGAAAATCGCGGGCATCGAAATCAAAATAATGCTCGAATTGATCGTCGCCATCAGCACGCCAAGCGTCGTATTCGAGAGCGCGATCCACTTATAGCTATCACTTACAGGTTCCACGCGCGAGCCGGCCTCGGGCGCCATTGCCACCTGGACCAGATCAGGCGCGGCGTCTCGCCGCGCTAGCCGCATACCACAAAGCCCCTTCCCTTTTTGCTCCGGCGCGCTCCATCACATAACGGTCTCGATGGACGCGCGCCGTCCCTTGAGCATAGCAAAACATTGACATCAACGTCAATGTTATTCACGCAAGCGGATCCTTGCAACTACCAAATCCGGCGGCTACTCAGATATCACGGTTGAGGCGCGCGAAATGGGCGCGGGCGGCTTCTGGCGAAGGAATCGCGGCCATGCCAATGCCCTCCACCGAGAGCGCGGCGACCTGATTGGCCTCCATCATCGCCGTCTCGGCCTGGACGCCGCCGGCAAGCGCACACAAAAACGTCATGGCAAAGACATCACCCGCGCCGGTGGGATCCACCTCATTCGCTGGGAATGCGGGGAATAGCTCCATCCGCCCGCTGCGCCACAACTCCGCCCCCTCGCGTCCGCGCGTGACCACGAGGTGGGCTGTACGTGCTGACCATGCGCGCAGCGTCTCTTCCGCGAGCGCCAGCGCATCCGGCGCCGCGTCTGGCCCCGTCAGGTCCTCGCGGCTGAGAATCAGCGCGGAGCAAGCGTCAAGGAGATCGATGGCGCGCGCGTCGAGGGAGACTGGTCGCACCCGGCCATCCTCATCCGGCTGGCGCAACCATCCTTGAGGCGCCAAACCGAGCGTCGCGCAGCGCAGTGCGACGGCTATGGCCGGATCGAGCTCCCGCGCGACCGGCGCCAGCAGCGCAATGGGGGCGGCGCGCCAGACATTGGGGATATCGCGCGCTCTCAAGGGCTCCGCGACGGCGCGCAGAAACTGAAGGCGCCCCCCCTTGTGGTAGATGTTCTCATATGTAGTGGCGTGAGGAGAAGGTATAACGCGCAGCGCGACACCAGGCAGCGCCGCGCGCGCCGCGGCCGCCACATCAGCGGACGCGCTTGTGACCACCGCAACACGCAGCCCGCGCATACTCGCCGTCCGCGCGGCATAGAGCGCGGGGCCACCCAACCGCCATCCACCGTCGGATGTCAGGTCGCGGGTGATATGACCAGCGATCAGCGCGTCTGGCGTCGTGCGCTGGGAGACCGGCGGCCGCATGCCGGAGGCCGCCGTAGATAGGTCAGTCATGCGGGCGCTCCAGCGGCGCGAGAACCGCAAGGCTAGGAGCGCATACCCTTACGGAGTGAGACCACGACTCGCCGCTGCTCGCCCTCGCCCGTGCTCTCCGTCGCGATGTCATCGCTCTCAGCGAGGGCCATATGGATGATGCGGCGCTCGTTCGGCGGCATCGCCTCAAGCATGATCGGAGCGCCCGACGCGCGCACCTGATCGGCGACCCGGTGCGCCATCTGGCGGAGATTCATCTCGCGACGCGTGCGGTAGTTCTGCGCGTCCACAATCACGCGCTCCCGATGACCTGATTGCCGCGAGACAATCATGTTGACGATGAACTGAAGCGATGAAAGCGTCTCGCCCTTCCGCCCAATCAGCGCAGCGACCTGCTGCTCGTCCAACCCGCGAATGTTGAGCGTCAGCGGCTCCTCTTCGGTCGCGGGGCGCACTTCCACCTCAGCGGCGACGCCCATATGACCAAGGATCATGCGCAGCGCCTCAATGGCGACCTCTTCCGGCGTGGCGTCATCAGGCATGACATCCGCCAGCGCGTCGGTTGTCAACTCTTCCGCCAGGCGGAACTGCCCCGCGCCTTCCTCGTCCTCGAAGCCTTCGTCACCCTCATCATACGGCTCTTCTCCTTCATCGAGCGCTTCCTCACCATCGCTGGGAATAAAGCGCCCTGCCGCCTCTGGGCTGATGACCGCCGCGCCGCGCGCAGGCAGGCGCTCAAGCACGCGCACTCGTACCCGCGCCTCGCGCGCGCCCATGCCACGCGTCCCGCGGCTCGGCTCCTGCAGTACCATCACCTCGACTTCGTCGCGGGTACGGCCCAGCCGGACCAACGCCTGGAGAATCGCGTCTTCGACGGATTTGCCGGAGGCTTCAACGCTCTCCACCCTGTTCACCTGCTTCCACGGCTTCGGTTGCGCGTGCCCGGCTGCTGACTGCCGCGCGCCCCGCCCTGTCCACTTTGCCCGGATGACTTGCCAGTCCCACCCTTCGCGCCGGAGCGTGCGGAACCGGTCCCGCCAGCCGTCCGGGCGCCATTGGTCGCTGAACTCGCCAGCGCGGCCTCGCGCGCGATGCGTTTTTCGGGCAGCTCATCAGTAGATGGCTGGCCACCGCTATTCTCTTGAGTGATGCGCGTCTCTGGCGCCGCATCGCTCGCGCCTGTCTCCGAAGGTGTCCGCACCAGCGTCACGCCCGACTTGGAGCCGCGTGGCCGGCGGCCGCTCGCGGCCTTCTGCCGCGCTCGCTCGGCCTGTTCTTCCGTCTCGCTGCTCGCCTCAGCGTCTTCGACGACCAGCGAGCCTTCGACCACCGTCCCACTCTCCGCGCGCTTCGCTTCCGCCGCCGCACGGTCAGCGGCGGCCTGGGCGGCGGCCTGCTCCTGGATCTGCCGAATACCATCGCGGAACCTGCCGAAGATTCCGCCCGAGGGCGGCTCTGGCGTAGGAGCCGCGCTCTCAGCGCCCCCCCCAGTCCGTTTGCCACTTATCGTCGGCGGCGGAAGAACGGCCAGCGCCGCGTTCGGCTTGGGAACAAAGCGCTCCATGCCTGGAACACCAACCCACAATGACCCCCAGCCAGCGATAAAGTACTGCTGCACAGCGGAGAACAGCGTCGAGACGGTCCAGTAGAGCGCCAGGCCGGCGGGGAACCGCGAGCCAATGAAGATAGTAAAGAACGGCATGATGTACTGCATAGTCTTCGCGGTCTGGGTCGTCGTATCCGGCGCCGCTCCAGCCACGCGCGGGGTAACGGGCAGCGCCATCCGCATCTGCACAAAGGTCAGAGCGCCCGCCGTGATCGCAAGGGCGAGGTTTGGAGTAATCAGCGAAAGGCCGAGAAATGTAGGATTGGGCGCGCTGGTGAGATGCGGGAGGAATGGGTAGATCAAGTCATTGATCGCCTGGAGCACATCGCCCTTGGTATTCAACACCTGATAAAACGAGTAGTAGAGCGCGTACAGGAATGGCATTTGAATCAGCAGTGGCAGACAGCCACCGTACATGCTGACGCCGTGCTCTTTATAGAGCGCCTGCTGCGCCGCCATCATACCCTGCGAATCGCCGCGATATTGCGCCTGAAGCTGCTTGAGCTTGGGGGCAAGCTCCTGCATCTTGCGGCTCGATGCGAGCTGCTTGCGCGTGAGTGGGTAGAGCGACCCGCGAATCAACAGCGTGAGCAGGATGATGGAGAGGCCGAAACTGTGCACACCCTGATAGATCAGCATCAAGATGTTGAAGACCGGCAAGAAGAAAACATACTGGAAGACGGTGTGAATCGGCGAGAAGAGTACGCCAAAGAAATCGCCAATCCCCGTGAAGATGCTGCCCACGCCTGATGTCCTCCCTGGCGGCCTGGTGGCGACGCCCTACCCCCCGTTGACGCGCCACTCGGCGCACGCCGGGACCGCCCGTTCACACGCCTCGCGTGTGCGCTCTCGACACTGCTTGTCGTGTATGTTGATTATTGCGCGTGAAGGCGTGCGCGTCGCTACACGACACGCTCCGCCCCCTGCCGTCTCTCAGAATTCCGCCCGCTGATCACGGGACGGGATCATAGAGATTACCGTTGTAGAAAGGATGGCAGCGGCTAATGCGCCGAACCGCCATCCAGCTGCCCCGGCCCAGGCCGTACTTACTGATTGCCTCGTAGCCGTATTGCGAGCACGATGGCTCGAAGCGGCAGCTCGATGGCAACACCCGTGAAATGGTCAGTTGATAAGCCCGGATCAGGGCCATGCCCACGTATCTCATTGCTACTGCGTCTCGCTCTTGTTCCCGTTTGTGCTTTCGCTTGTTGTGTCGTTTGTGGATTTGCCCTGTTTGTCAGGCTCGCGCAACACACGCGCCTGGGCCAGCAGCGCGTCAACCTCGTCGCGAAGCGCCTCGTAGTCCGCCGTGGACGCGCCAGGGCGCGCTATCACTATCATATCCCACCCCGGCGCGACATTCCACAAGCGGCGGCGAATCACTTCGCGCAACCGACGCTTGACTTGATTGCGCCGTACCGCGTCGCCAACCCGCTTGCTGACCGAGAATCCCACTCGTGGGGGCGCAATCGCCGTGCCGTTCACAGCGGTTCCGCGCGCGAAGAGGAGTGTCAGATAGCGTCCCTGACGGCGCTTGCCTGTCCGCCGCACTCGCTGGAAGTCCTCCGGCGAGCGTAGACGAGTCGCGCGCCCGAAGCGCTCTCGTGGACTAGTACGGTCGAGGCCGCCCTCACGTTCCACTGTCAGTACCCCGCTCGACCAGCGCTGATCTGGCGCGCGGCGCAGGCCAACCAGACAAACAAAACGCGCCTCGCGCCGCCCGGTGGGTGATGAAACGCCCAGCTACGAGTCATGGCGAGACGCGCTCCGTCCGATGAGTGGCCGTCAGCGCTTAGACGACGGTCAGACGCCATCGCCCCTTCAGGCGACGCGCCTTGAGCACCCGGCGCCCATCGTGTGTGCTCATCCGCTTCATAAAGCCATGTTCGCGCTTCCGTGGAATGCGCTTCGGCTGCCATGTTCGCTTCATGGTATCGCCACAATCCCTTTCCGCAAGACGTTCTCAATGATTATACTGTAGGCTCCGCCCGCTGTCAAAGCACGCGGACCGTTCGATGCCCCGCCTGCGCCACATGGGCGCCGTCACTCCCGCTCCACTGCGGCCTGCAGAATTCGCTCCCGCAGCTTCTCCACGTCGTTGAGCTTGCTGAGGCGCCCGCCAGGATCCAGCTTATGCTCGCGAATAATGGCCCGCAGCGAGCCCAACCGCAACGACTTCAGAGCATCGCGCAGGCCATCCATCCCCAGGCGCTTGCGTAGCGCGAAGGGGTCAGGCACGCCAGAACCCAGGTCAGGCGCCACCCCTGTCACAATGCTGGGGTGAAACGTCCGTCCGATAGTAGCCGCTGGCGTCTGCTCCACGATAGGCTCCACGACAGCTTCCACATGCGAGGATGGCGGGTGCTTTTCATCCTCGCTGGCAGCCACGCCGTAAACCGCCGCCGTCACACGCCTCGCCAGCGCGGGATCGCGCTCCAGCTCAGTGGCGACAGCCCGCAGCGCACGCGCCAGCGTATCGGGGCTCATCGTCGCCGCGCTTTGCTCAGCGGCGTCCTCAACGAACACCAGATCAGCGGCAGGCGCGGACTCCACGATAGTTTTGCGACGGGCACGCTTCGCGGGCGGCGCAGCCGTCATTGGCTCTTCCAGTTCCACGGGCTTAGTAGGTTTGGGCGCTGCGCCGGTTGTACGGGCGCGAGTGCGCTGCGACACGGCGCTTTACCTCCCGTGCGAGCTCCATATACGCCTGGCCACTCGTGCTTGAGGGCGCGAAGCTCAGCACACTCTCATGCTCGCGGTGCGCTTTCTCCAGATCCAGATTCTTGGGAATGCGCGTCTCGATCAGGCGATCTTCGTACTTCTTCTCCAGAATGCCCCAGGTATCACGCGAGGTCGTGGTGTCTTCGTAGAAGGTCGCGATCACCCCTGCGATCTCCAGGTCGGGCAGGTCGAGCTGCTCGCGTAGGTCTTCAATTACTGCGTCGAGCTTGTCAATGCCAATCAGGCTGAACTCCGTGAGCGAGATCGGTACCAGCACCTTGGTCGCCGCCGCTAGCGCATTTTGAGTCAGCACACCGAGCGATGGAGGCGTATCAATGATGATGTAGTGATACTCCAGCCCCGTCAGCGCGCGCGCGAGCCGCCACTCGCGGGCGGGCTTCGACGCCAACTCGACATCGGCGTTCTGCAGACGACCATCGCCGGGGACCAGCCAGACATTCTCCTCGTTGGTCTGCCAGATCACCGTATCAATCTTGCGCGTGCCTACCAGCACGTCGTAGATCGAGGGCGCGGGATGCACACGGCCAGTGAGGGCGTAGGTGGCGTTCGCCTGGCCGTCCATGTCCACCACCAGGACCTTATAATTTAGCCGGGCAAGTCCCGCGGCGAGATTGACGGCGGTCGTCGTTTTCCCGACGCCGCCCTTGTTGTTGGCGATGCAGATGGCGGTCATAGGCTGATCCTTTGGGCATGGGAGCGAGGCTGGAAGCGCCCTGACAGACCGGCCCACGATGGTGACCACGCGCAGCCCTAGTCAGTGGCGACGCTGGCGAGTGTAGCATGGGGCCGCTGACAGTGTCAAAAGACGCGCCGGATGGGCTGGCTCATCCGGCGCGGCGCGCGCGCCATAACCAGCGCGAGTGGGCTCAGGCCCCGACCATCGCCTCCACCGGGACACCGAGCGCCTCGACATCCGCGCGATAGAAGCGGCTGCCCCAGATGCCAACGATTCCCGCGCCAATCAGCGTGAACGGGCAAGTGATCAGGAGCGCCAGGCCAATCTGGTTGCTCCCTAGCGCCGTCCCTAGCGCATCAGCCAGCAAGCCCACCGCCGCTGGCGCGTATATGTCACCCAGTATATGCGCCAGCGTCAGCTCCAGCCCGCCGCCAGCGGCGCGCAAGC
Source organism: uncultured Chloroflexia bacterium (assembly GCA_963809385.1). GTDB lineage: Bacteria > Chloroflexota > Ktedonobacteria > Ktedonobacterales > JADMIN01 > JAKAIY01. The sequence goes on from CAWEJL010000005.1 coordinate 365,648, forward strand.
TCGGTGGCAGAACGTCCTGAAGCGCGGCGCTGGTTGGCCCGTTGTAGACATTCAGGAAAAATGCCGCGCCCAGCGCCATGACAGCGAAGACCGCGACGCCAATATTGACTTGCGTTGACGCCGGCATGGCCAGATAGGCCGGGATAGAGCGCAGGAGGTAGGGGGCGCCCAGCGCCGCGATCAAAAACGGCGCCGCGAGCAGAAAGCCCATCCCACCGGTGCGCACACGCGCGCCGATGTGCTTGCGGCCCATGCGGTTCGACCACGTGCCGCCGTAGATACCACCAGCGATCCCGCCCACCACTAGCAGCCCGCCCGCCAGGATTGAGCCTGTAGACGGCTTCAGCGCCGCAGCGCCATAGTTTGACCTCGCGCCGTAGGTCTCGCTAAGGTAGATGACCAACCAGAAGGACGTGGCGGCCAGCGCGAAAAAACCCATCGCATGCTGGAACAGAATGACCCGGAAAGTGCGGATGCTCCAGCACCGCTTGATCGTTTCGACAACGCTGGCCTTATCCGCCTCAACGTTCTCGGGATCGTCCACCGATCGTTTGCGATCACGAAGGAAAAACACCAGTGTGGCGAGGATCAAGCCAGGAATAGCGCTAATATAGAAAGCCATCCGCCACTTGTCGGGATAATCAAAGAAACCACCGAAGAGGAATCCAACACCCGCTCCTACCAGCGCGCTCGCGCCCCACCACGCAAGGATCGAGGAGCGACGCTTGGCAGGGAACCACGCCGCCAGCAATGGCGTCCCTGATGGATAATAGCTGCTCTCGCCCACACCCACCGCCGAGCGCGCCAGAAACATCGAGGTGAACCCGGTCGCGCGGCCCGTTAGCAGCGTCGCCAGACTCCACAGCGCCACACCAGCGCCCACGACGATCTTACGACTGATTCGCTCCGCTAGATAGCCGAGCGGAAAGGCAAGAACCGCATACACGATGAGGAAAGCGCTGCCGAATAGTCCGACCTGCGTATCATTGAAGTTGAACTCAGTCTTGATCGTATCTGAGACAGCGGTGAAGATGTAGCGGTCGGCGTAATTCACAAAGTTCAGGCCGCACATGAGCCAGAACACGTACCAGGCGTACATCCCAACTCTGGGCTGGGCCGTTGACGAGGCCGCTCTCGCGGCTGGTTTGCCGCTCCCATCACTCACGAATGTGGCTCCTCACGTAGGGGCTCCGCTACCATTTGAGGCCAGCGGGATGGCCACGCGCGACCGCCATTCGCGTCCGCGCCGACGCCAGCGCCATTCTAGCATGGCTGGCAAGCGCGCTCAAGCGCATTGGCGGGGTGCGCTCACAGGAAAATGGACTACCTCCGCGAATCTTTGCAAATACCCAAGTCTCAAGAACAGAATATGGATAGCGCATGAGAAGCCGCATTTTACGATGAAAGATATTGGCGTCGCCACTGCGCATTGGACACTGTAAAAGCGCAAACATCGCATCAGAAAGCATTTGCGCATTCCGTCCATCGTATGAATCGCCCAAAATATCGCCCTTCCGGCGCCTTTACGCTACTCCTCATTCCATGCTATAGTTTGTATAGTTATTCCTTTCACCACCTATCGCTACCCGCCGCCGGCTCACGGCGGGTGAGGAGCGGGAAATCATGACACAGAACATCGTGACGGTTGAAGCAGCCCTGGCGCCCAAAGCGCGTGAAGGTGTTGTCTGCCCAGTCGCGCGCACGGCGGAGATCATCAGCGGCAAATGGACGCTGCTCATCATCCGCGACCTGACCACCGGAACGAAGCGATTCAGCGAGCTCGAGCGCTCACTCGAAGGCATCAGCCCGAAGACGCTCTCTGAGCGGCTGAGCGTACTGGAGCGTGAAGGCGTGCTAAGCCGCCGCACCTACGCCGAGGTGCCTCCCAAAGTCGAATATTCGCTGACACCCAAAGGGCATGCGCTCGCCGGGGTGATCGAGGCGATGCGCGCCTACGGCAAGTCCTGGCTCGACTGCGGCCCCGAGCATCCCTGCGAATAAGCCATGAGCGTCCGCTTGCCTAGCTCCACACCCGTGTAGCAATGGGTACGTGAGAGCGCCATCACGCGCAGTGTCTACTCGCGTGATGGCGCTCTCACGTCACGACACGCCTCCGTTCACAGCGCGCTCGATCAGCGCGATCGCGTAACAGGCGATACCCTCTTGTCGCCCAGCGAAGCCCAGCCCATCCGCCGTCTTCGACTTCACGCTAACCCGCTCCAACTCGCTCCCCAGCAGCCCGGCCACAGCGGCGCGCATCGCCGGCGTATGCGGCGCGAGTCGCGGCCGCTCGGCCACTATCGTCGCGTCCACATTCACGACGCGCCAGCCCGCGCGCGCCAGCAAGTCCACGGTATAGATTACAAAGGCGTCGCTCGACGCCCCACGCCAGCGCTCGTCGCTGGATGGGAAATGCGCGCCGATGTCACCCAGCGCCGCCGCCCCTAGCAGCGCGTCGACCAGCGCATGCAGTAGCGGATCGGCGTCCGAGTGACCCGCCAAGCCACGATCGTTGGGAACAACGACACCACCCAACATCAGCCGCCGCCCGGAATCGGGTGGGGCAAACGCATGCACGTCATACCCAAGGCCAACGCGCGTCTCAGACGCCACGGCGTAGTCACCTTTCTCGCTAGCGGAAAAACCTTACGTGCCGGATGGCAACCCAAACAGGCTATCCATGATCTCCTTGGAGATCGGTACCGCGTACGTCTCACCATACGACGAGTTTTCCACCAGCGCGCTCACCGCGACTGTCGGTGTTACTGGCGTCCCCGTGATTGGCGATGCTGGCGCAAAGCAGGTAAACCAGGCGTGTGGCTTCGGCTGCCCCGATTCTGCCGTTCCCGTCTTGCCAGCCACATTGATAGGATAGTTGAGGAATTTGTATCGGGTTGTGCCGTCAGAGTCGTGAGTCGGGCCAAGCATCGCCACTTGCAGCACCTGCAAGCTATCTGCGGAGAGCGGCAGCGTCCCGATCTGCTTTTGCTGCGCAGTGGACACCGTCGCCCCGGTCGTGTCCGTCACGGTGTTGATCAGGCGCGGCTCCATCCGCTTGCCACCATTCGCGATCGCGGCGGTCGCCATCGCCACCTGAGCAGGCGTCGCCTCGAAATAACCCTGTCCAATCGCCAGATTTACCGCGTCCACCGCCGTCCAGGTCGCGTTTTGATTCTGCTGGAGCCAGTTCGGGTCCGGTACGATGCCAGGGTTCTCGATGCCCGCTGGCAAGCCGACTATACCCGTTGGCGCGCCGTATCCGAACGACTTCGCCATATTCGGGAGCAGATTCGGGTCCTTGGCATTCATCATCGCGCCGATCTTCCAGAAGACGACATCGCACGACGGCGCCAGCGCATGCGGCGCCGTCAGCGAGCCATGCCCGCTGGGCTTGTCGTCAATAAAGACGTGCGTGACGCCCGGAAGCGTAAATGAGCCGGGGCAGGTGAAGATTTGCGTCGGGGTGACACCATTCGCAAGTCCCGTCGAGAGAGTGACCAACTTGAACACAGAACCAACTGGATCCGCCGTTTGCACCGCGCGGTCGAGATATGGGTGATCCATCGCGTTCAGCCGCGCCTGGGCGTTCGCGGTCAGGCCGAGCGACAGATCGTTTGGATCATACATCGGGTTCGAGGCCAGCACGAGCACTTCGCCCGTCACGGGATTGACCGCCATAGCGCCGCCACTATATGGCGCGTCCGACCGCAGTTTGGACATCGCCGCCTGCTGAGCCGCGAGGTTAATGGTCGTGTGAATATCATCGCCGTTGACCGGCTGGCGCTCGGCGATGCTCGCCTGGATCGGCCCATCGCTGCCATCCGCATTGCGAGAGCGGATCACCAGCTTTCCGCCCTTGAGTGGGCGCAGATAACTCTCGCCCCACATCTCGACGCCCGCCTTGCCGATCATGTCACCTGACTCGTAATAGTGGCTGGTGTCGGCGCTGAGGTCTTGCGGGCTCACTTGCCCCACGTAGCCAGTGATCGCCGCCGTATCTTCGCCGTAGGGATATACCCGTCCGGTGGTCTGCTGCGCCTGGACACCGGCCACATTCAGCGCGGCGCTCACCTTGGTATAGAGTGTCTGCGTGATCGTCCGGACAGCGTAGCACTGGCTGGGGTCCTGACCCTGATATGCGTTGGTAATCTCCGCCTGGGTGAGATCAATGTTCCCCGTCAGCGCGGCGATGACGGCGCTCTGGCTCTTGATTTGAGATGGGCAGACCTGAATCTGATAGACCGTCCCGTCCATCGCCAGCGCGTGACCGGCGCTATCGTAAATTGCGCCACGCTGCCCTTCGTACCCCGCGGTTATCAGACGGACAACATTGGTGTACGTCGGGTCGGCGGCGCTATCGAGTTGCGGAAAGATAAGGCCTGGGCTCCAATCCACTCGCCAGGTCTTGTTCTCGAGGCGCAGGGGAATGGTAATGTCTTCGACGATGTCGCCAACACGCGCGCTGGTCATAATCAGCCGCACAGGGACTGTCACCTGCGTCGCGTTGACGGTGTGTACCGCGCCTGCCGTCGCCGCCATGCTAGTGATGTCCGCGGCCGCAACGATATATTGCGTGCGGTGTGTGATGTAGTCCTGGGCGCTCGTGTAGTCCACAGCGTTGACCTGGTATTTCGCGGCGGCGTGTAGAATCGCGGGATCGCTGAAGCGTGTATGGCTGGCCTGTGAGGTGAGTGCGTACAGCGCTTGATATTTTCCGCCAGTGAAGGCAGCGATATAGGCGTTGGCCACCTGACAGGGCGTGCCGTTCCCACAGCCGCTCGGGCTGGTGGGCGAGCCAGGCCCCCGCGTTGACTGGATGAGCGCGTAGGCGCCACCCGCGACCAGCGCGACGACCAGGAGCGTCGTGAGGATATACGCCCAGGGAGGCGGGCCGCTTCGCGCGCGCTTGGGCATGTTCCGCGCGACCTGTGATGGACGCTGTGGCACAGGCTTCGCCACGTGCGCCGCCATCACTTCGGGGGAGAGCTCCATCGTCCTGCCGTCGGGCGGTAGCGGTTCAGCGGGTATCATCCCTTGCTGAAGCACTGTCCCCGGCTCATCCGCGACAGGCTCCCGCCCCTGCCCGGCTGGCGCTGGTCTCCATGCATCAGAGCTTACGCGCTGGGTATCGCTATCGTCCGCCTGCCCATTCTCGCCCATTCGGTTCACCTTTTCACATCAGGCATACACCGCCCGACATCGCCCGATACCGCCTGATACATTGTATACGGTGAAGCGCCGCTTCGTGGCTCTTTCGGCGCCAGAGGATGCGCGCGGTCGCGCCACATGGCACAATGAGAGGCGTTGCACGACACCAGACCGTTCGTACAATCGCGCGGGCCTGGGCGCGCTCGACGTCGACTGACTCAACCCTTTTGTTGAGCGCATGGAGCGATGGAAGCGATATGGAAAAGATGAGCGCGCCGCACGGAATGGCGACGCACGCCAAGAGAGCGCGCCTCGGCATGGCCGCACAGGCGGCGCTCAAACGGCATGGCGCCCCACTGGCTCTCGCTCTGATAGCGGGGGCGACGCTCCGGCTCATCTGGCTGGGTGACACGTCATTTTTGGGCGATCAGGCGGAGTTGCTGGCGCTAGGCCACTCGGCCGCTGACCACCACACGCTGATCATTACTGGCATCCTCAGTTCCATCGGCACGCTCAATCCACCTATTTCCGCCTGGCTCTATGCGCCTTTCGCGCTACTGGGTGGTCCCATCGCCGCCAGCGTGTTTACCGCACTGGTCAACATCCTCGCCATCGGCCTGCTCTATGCGCTGGCCACCCGCTATGGTGGCAAGCGGGCGGGCTTTGTCGCCGCGCTGCTCTACGCGACCGCCAGCGGACCTGTTCATTATTCGCGCTTCATCTGGCAACAGAATCTGATGGCCCCCGTATTGCTCCTCCTGCTCGGCGCGATCCTGGCGGGGCTGGTGGAGCGGCGCTCGGGCTGGCTGGGTTGGGCCGCGCTCTTTTGGGGTATCGCGATCCAGCTCCATCCAACCGCCGCCATTGCGCTCGCTGTGATCGCCTTCGCACTTGCGCTCACCTGGCGCGACATACGGCGGCGGGATCTCGCCTGCGCGGCGGCGGCGTTGGCCGCGCTCTTCGCGCCCCTGTTGATATGGGAACTAGCCAGCCACGGTTCCGACCTATCCGCATTGCTTGCCCTCGGCTCGCGTCCGTCCATCATAGATCCTGCCGCGCTGTTGCGCTATGCCCAGTTGATCTCGCCCGCGCCAGCTGGCAGCTTTGGGACCGGGTCGAGCTATGACGCGGTAGGCTCCCTGCTACAGCCTCTCGCTAACGTCATGGTGGCGCTAGCGCTCGTCTCTGGCATCTGGATCACCGCCATTGCCCTCAATCCATGGATGAGCGGCAGGAGCGCGCCAAGCGGCCCGCGCGCGGCGATGACAAGCTCACGATGGCGGCTCGCCACGTCGCTGCTCATCTGGCAGGCGCTGCCTGTTCTGCTCCTCATCCGCCATAGCCGCATTGTCCCAGAGCACTATTTGCTCATGCTGCTGCCGATCGTCTACCTGACGATCGGCTTGTGGGCAGCCGCAGCGTCGCGCTGGATTGAATCACAACTGGCGCGCCGCTGGAAACCGGCGGCGCGCCTGGGCTTGGCTGCCGTTACGCTCGCTCTGGCGCTGGCGCAGACCGCCGGCGTTGGCGCCGAGCTCTCTACCATCCACAGCGGCTCCTTTAGTGGGCTGGCCATACCGCTCCATTACGGTATCCCACTCTCCGCCGAACAGGTTACCCTGGCGGCAGCGGGAAGGGCCGCCGCGCGCTATGGAGCCACGCTGGATATCGCGTCCACCTACACCCAGCAGGAGCCCTATGGCTACCTCGCCCAAACAGGCCCCACACCCGCGACGGTCTACATCAGTGACGGCTGCCTCATGGTCCCATCACCTGATAGCGCCCATCCGCTCGTGACGCTCGCGCTGCCGCAGACGCTAGCCGCCCGCACGCTGCCGGAAATGGCAGGCGTACAGTCGCTGGGAACGCTGCCCGCGCAGGGTAGCCAGCCGCTCGCGCTCTACCAATTGGCGCCAGGGGCGGGGCCGCGAGACGAAGTCAGCCAATCCGCGAACGCCACCAGCGCGCTCCCCCATCTCGCTGGTTACAGCTACACGCATGACACTAGAGGCGCCGCCTATCTTACCGTGCGCTGGTCAGGAGCGCCCAATCCGATCCTGCCCGATGGGCAAGGCGCATCATATTGGTATGGCGCGGCTCCCAGCGGCCCGGTGGTCGCTAACTACAGCATCATCGCGCAGCGGCTCAGCGGCTCCGGCCAGCCCGTAGGCGCGCCGCTGACAGCGAGCTGCCAGCGGCTGGCGTGGAACCAGAAAACGGATATGCTGGCGTGGCTGCCGTTGCCATCCGGCCAACCGGGTGGCTCCGCGTCCTGGAGTGTCTCGATCAGCGCCGCGCCACTCATGACACTCAGACCACAGTTTGGTCCTCTTGCGCTCGAAACGGGAGCCGTCTCGTTCGCCGCGCCACAAATCATCGCGGGGCCCACCACCTTCACGACCCAGCCAGCCGGATAGAGCGCTGCGAATGAGCGAGTTGTGGCTACTTTTCTTTGCCGCCTGAGAATCGCGCGCGAATCAGAGCGTAGAAACACGCTGATGATGATCGCCCCAATCAGCGAGCTAACGATACGCACCTCTCGAAGGACAGGTCCGGAACACCCTTCGTCACGCCTGGAAGATGTAGGCCCAGTGAGGGTAATGATGACGCCACAGTCAGTCCGCCAACCTTGCTTTTGGTAAGCTGTTCGGTGATAAAGACCCGACAATCGCGGCAATCAGAGCAGGATGATGAACTGAATCAGGTTGATCGAGTACCCTTGGTAGGCCAGTCGAACAATCCACACGGTGTTTGGTTGGTGGAAGATCAAATCAAGGATGTTGCCTTTGTCCGTTCGGATGAACTTCATGAGCGCCACTCCTCTTACTGCAGGAGCGCATAAAGCAACCAAAAACGGACGCCGCCCACGAAAAACTCACGGCGCGACAAACCTGCGCTTCCTCGCCATCCTAACCGACCAGTCGCCAGAACACAAGACAGGCGGTATAATTCCGTACGGCGAAGCCATGAGATGGCGCGATAAGCGCGCCCTAACACGCAACTGAAAGCCAGAAAGGCCAGAGAGATGGAGTATCGCCGGTTGGGGGCGTCAGGTCTGCGCGTCTCGGTTATCGGCCTGGGCGGCAATACCTTCGGGCGCTATACCGACGCCGAAGGCACGGAGCGCATAGTCAGCGCGGCGCTGGATGCCGGAATCAACTTCTTCGATACCGCGAACATCTACAACGCGGGCGTATCGGAAGAATTTCTGGGCCGCGCGTTACGGGGACGGCGCGATCAGGCGATCATCGCTACCAAAGCGGGCATGCGCATGGGACAAGGGCCTAACGAGTCGGGCTCGTCGCGCAAGCACCTCTTCGCCAGCGTCCACGCCAGCCTGCGGCGGCTGGAAACCGACTACATTGATCTGCTGCAGATTCACGCCTACGATCCTGAGACGCCACTCGAGGAGACGCTCGGCGCGCTCGATGTCCTCGTCCGTTCTGGAGCCGTGCGCTATACCGGCTGCTCGAACTATGACGCCTGGCGCATGACGCGCGCGCTTTGGATCAGCGATCAGCGCGGCTGGGCGTCGTTCATTTCCAATCAGCCTGAATACAACCTGCTCGCCCGCGATGTCGAGCGTGAGCTCGTCCCGGCATGCTTAGAGCTTGGCGTTGGAATCATCCCATATTATCCGCTCGCTGGTGGTGTGTTGACCGGCAAATACACCGCCGGCCAGCCAGCGCCGGAAGGAACGCGCGGGTACAACAATCCGCGTTTCAAGGAGCGCATGCGGGCCGAGACACTGGAGAAGGTGGGCAAGCTCGACGCATGGGCGCATGAGCGCGGCCACACAGTTGGAGAGCTGGCCCTGGCCTGGCTGGCGGCGCGCCCAGCGGTCTCCACGGTTATCGCTGGCGTCACGAAATCCGAACAGGTAGCGTCCAACGCGGCGGCGGTGGATTGGCTCTTGAGCGTGCGCGAGCAGGAGGAGATTGACAGCCTCCTCGGCGTGCGCTGAGCGCGGGAACAAGCGCCCTATTGACAAAACTCTACTCTATTTGTACCATCACGACACAGTGCGCGAGAGTCAGTCTCCTTTCCCTCATTTAGGGAGATGCGCGTGGTTTAGGACGGTGATTGGACCGTTCACCGCGACGCGGGGCAAGGCACGTCCACGAAGGCACCCGACAACATCCCAACGAAAGGAGCGACACATGGACAATGAGTCCGTCTCAGGCAAGCGCGGCGGCAGTTTCTGGTACATTCTGCTGCTGCTCCCATTCATCGCCACTTTGTGGCCATTTTTCTACAACAGCCTCACTCCGTACTGGATGGGCATCCCGTTCTTCTACTGGTACCTCTTCCTCTGGATCATCCTGAGTTCGCTGATCACCGGCGCGGTGTACTTCCTCACCCGAGACTAGGTGAGTAGCAACGCTCAAACACGCCAGCCTGGCGACTAGCCAGCGCGCGTGATTCCTTTGGCCCTGCCCAGCGTACTGATACAACCAATGCTCGCTTGCTGACCTGTGCTGACGCCACACCAGTCGGAGGATATCCTCATGCCAAACGTCAATGTGACGGCGCTTGTCATCTTCATCATCCTGTTCGCCGCTGTCACCGTCCTGGGATTCGTCGCCGCGCGCTGGCGACAAGGCGACCTCAGCCAGCTCCACGAGTGGGGTCTTGGCGGCCGTCGATTCGGCACGATCGTTTCCTGGTTCTTGCTCGGCGGTGATCTCTACACCGCGTACACCTTTATCGCCGTGCCCGCCGCAATCTTCGCGACCGGCGCGATCAACTTCTTCGCCGTCCCGTACACCATCATCGCGTATCCCTTCGTCTTCGTCGTCATGCCCCGGCTGTGGAGCGTCGCGCGCAAGCACGGCTACATCACCCCGGCGGATTTCGTGCGTGGACGCTATGACAGCAGCACACTGGCGCTTGTCGTCGCCCTCACCGGCATCCTCGCGACGATGCCCTACATCGCGCTGCAACTCGTCGGCATCCAGGTAGTGCTAGCCGCGATGGGCGTCCAGGGCACAGGCATTTACGCCGACCTGCCGCTCATCATCGCTTTCATCATTCTGGCCGCCTACACCTACACCAGCGGCCTGCGCGCGCCAGCCATGATCGCCCTGGTGAAGGACGCGTTGATCTACATCACCGTCATCGCGGCGGTGATCATCATCCCGCTGAAGCTTGGCGGGTATGAGTACATCTTCAACGCCGTGCTTGGGCACCAGGCTGTCGTCGCCGACCAGATCAACAACGCCAAGTCGTTTGGTCAGACCCCACCAGCCCCCTTCTCGCTAACCCTGGTTGCGCCGACAAAGGTGAGCGCTGGTACATTCTTCGCGTTCTCCTCCCTGGCGCTGGGGTCAGCGCTCGCGCTGTTCCTCTATCCGCACTCCGTTACCGGCGTGCTAGCCGCGAATAGCCGCAAGGTCATCAAGCGCAACGCCGCGCTGCTGCCAGCGTATTCATTCCTGCTGGCGCTGCTGGCGCTGCTCGGCTTCATGGCCATCGCGGCGCATGTCGCCACCAACCCGGCGTACGCGGCGGGCTTCAAAGCGTACAAGGGTACATTCGCGGTCCCGGCGCTCATCCTGGATAGCTTCCCCAGTTGGTTCGTGGGTGTCGCGTTTGCGGCGATCGCCATCGGCGCGCTGGTGCCAGCGGCTATCATGTCCATCGCCGCCGCCAACCTCTTCACACGCAATATCTACCGCGAATTCTTCCGCAAGAACCCCAGCCAGGGCGAAGAGTCCACGGTAGCGCGCCTGGTCTCCCTGCTGGTCAAGTTTGGCGCGCTGGTGTTCATCTTCACACTGGGCACGCAGAACGCCCTCAACCTCCAACTCCTGGGCGGCATCTGGATCCTCCAGACGCTCCCAGCGATTGTGATCGGTCTCTACACGCGCTTCCTGCACCGTTATGCGCTATTGATCGGCTGGGCCGCGGGTATGGCCACAGGCACGTACATGGCCTACACGCAGTCATCCGCCTTGACCTCGCACTTCGCCTCATCGCTGTTCCCGCTGAAGCTCGGCAGCTACACCGCCCTCGGATACGCGGCGCTCTACGCGCTGATCGTCAACCTGGTAGTGTCTGTTGTGCTTTCGCTGATCTTCAACGTCGTGAAGCTCCCCGGTGGGAACGACGCGACCGCGGCGGCGGACTACACCGCTGAGCCTGCTCCTGAGCTGGTCGCGGTCGGCGCCGAACACTAGGCGAGCGAGGCGTTCACCTTTCGTATCCGTCACACTCAACTCCCCAGACGTCCGGCTATTTGGCCAGGCGTCTGGGGTTTTTGGCCTATCCCATCAGACAAGAGTGGCGTACGGGCGTCTCAACATCAGGAAGTCGTGGTACACTCAGGCCTTGAGGGGCCGCGTCAGCGCGGCGCGTTGACGAAGCGACAGGGCGCTCGCGTCTGGTGGCGCTCGCCGAACTTCGCTGATCTGATACTGTTTATCGCGAAGCTGCTTTTTGGAGGATGCGGACGATCATGACAGCCAGTGGCCAGCCAGAATTTCCTTCACGAGAAGTGTCCGTCATCATCCCCGCCTATAACGAGGTCAAAACCATTCTGGAAGTCGTGCGCCGCGTTGAGGAACAGCCATTCATTAAAGAGATTATCATCGTAGACGATTGCTCGACAGATGGTACCTCCGAACTGCTCGCCCAGACGACGCTTCCAGAGAACGTCCGGGTCCTGCGCCATGCTAAGAACATGGGTAAAGGCGCTGGCATCCGCACAGGCGTTCAGGCGGCTACCAAAGATATCATCATCATCCAGGACGCCGACCTCGAATACAACCCAAGTGACTTCCCGATCGTGCTGCGACCAATTCTGGATGGTGTGGCCGATGTCGTCTACGGGTCACGATTCCTCGGCATCCACCGCTCTTTCATGCTGCATCACTACCTTGGCAACCGCTTCCTGTCCATCATCACCAACGTGCTCTATAACAATATGCTGACCGACATGGAAACCGGCTACAAAGCCTTCCGCGCGCCTGTCATCAAGTCCGTGCGCATCCGCAGCAACCGCTTCGACTTCGAGCCGGAGATCACCGCCAAAGTGCTCAAGCAGGGCTACCGCATCTACGAAGTGCCCATCTATTACGCAGGCCGCGACTACGCCGAGGGCAAGAAGATCACCTGGCGCGACGGCTTCGCAGCGATCTGGGCGTTGGTCCGCTTCCGCTTCTTCAACTGAGCCTGCGCCATCCCTATCGCGGCTCCGTACGCTGGATGAGCGCCTGAATGTCGGGCCAGCCATAGCCCACCTCCGGCAGCGACTGCCCGGAGATCACCGTCTCCTGCTCGAAGACCAGCGCGCCGCCCAGCGCTTCGTAGAAACGGCGGCTGGGATTCCGCGCCAGCGCCCAAACGAGCAGTGAATACAGTCCATCAGCGGCGAGCAGGCAGGCGACAGCGTGCGTCAGGCGCGAGCCAATACCGCGCCGCTCTGTTCCTGGCGCCAAATAGATCGCGTACAGCTCGCCATCATAGGGCTCTGGCGCGGCGCCGTTCGTCAGTGGCCGCGCTTGCCCTCCTCGCGCGAAGCCGGCCACCTCACCCGCAGCATCCACGGCCACATAACAGGCCTCCCGACGAGGCGGTGGATCCCCCGCGAGCGAGTGCAGCCGCTCGCGCCACATCTCCGCCCGCTCCTCGAGCCGCAGCGCGTCCAGCGTCTCATCGCGTATGATGCCACGGTACGTAACACGCCAGCTTGCCATATGCGCCCGCGCGACGCCCTCCGCATCCTCGATGCGCGCCTGACGGATAATGATCCCTGCGTCTGGGGCATGCATTGGAAGCCTCGCAATTCAGCGCAAGAAAGCAGTACGATACGAACAGAGCGCGCTGGGATCGGTCTTTAGGGCGCTACGCCAGCCTTCATCCAGCCTTCAAGAGGAGCATATGACATCATTCACATTGCCCTCGCCGGAGTCACCTTTCGGCGAGCGCGTGGCGCGCCGCCTGCGCGATGACATTGTCGCCTGGCTCACCACCGTCTCGGCGGATGGGACGCCGCAGCCCAACCCCATCTGGTTTCTTTGGGATGGCTCCAGCTTCCTGATCTACAGCCTGCCCGGCGCGGCCCGGCTGGGCCACATCGCCCGCAACCCACATGTCTCGCTCAACTTCGACGGCAACGGTCGCGGCGGCGACATCATCGTCTTCAGCGGGACCGCGCACGTCTCGCCCGACGAGACGCCAGCCGACCAGAACGTTATCTATCTCGCGAAGTATCGTACAGCAATAGACCGCAACTTTGGTGGCCCTGCCGCGTTCGCCGCACGCTATTCCACCCCCATCCGCTTCGCGCCGCTCAAGGTTCGCGGTAACTGATCCGCCACGCCCGCGATGAGCATTGACCGCGCTGTAGCTCAGGGCTATACTCGGCTTGCATGCTTCGCACTGCGGCGAACGGCTTCGATGTATCCACTGAAGGGGCAGATCATGGGCGCCTACGAAATCGCGGTATTGGGTGGCGATGGCATCGGGCCAGAGGTGACTGCCGAGGCGGCGCGCGCGCTCGATGCGGTCGGGAGTCGTTTTGGCCATCACTTCATATTACATACTGCGCTGGTCGGGCAGGCGGCCATCGTGGCCGAAGGCGCCGCGATCAGTGACGCGACGGTGGCGCTCTGTCAGCGGGTAGACGCTGTGCTATTCGGCGCCGTTGGAGGCGCGGGCGTTGGCGCTCCCGACTCGAAGCAGCAGCCGGAGCAAGCGCTCTTCCGCCTACGCAAAGACCTGGAGCTCTACGCCAATGTCCGCCCTGTGCGCCCGCTGCCCGCGCTCACCCGGTCCTCTACCCTGCGGCGTGAGGTTCTGCGCGGCGTGGATCTGGTCGTCGTGCGCGAGTTGACTGGCGGCCTGTACTACGGCAAACCGAGCGAGATTAAAGGCGCGGCTCCAGAGCGTTCGGCGATCGATACGATGGTCTACACTGAAGCCGAGATCGAGCGCATCACACGCTACGCCTTCGAGCTGGCGCGCGGGCGGAGCAAGCGGCTCACCTCGGTAGATAAGGCGAATGTGCTCAGTTGCTCGCGACTTTGGCGGCAGGTGGTGGATCTGGTCCACACCGAGTATCCCGATGTTGAATTGCGGCATCTACTGGTGGATTCCTGCGCGATGGCGCTCATCCGCTCGCCGCGCGACTTCGACGTGATCGTCACTGAGAATATGTTTGGCGATATCCTGACCGATGAAGCGTCAATGCTTACCGGCTCGATGGGTATGTTGCCCTCCGCGAGCCTTGGCGCACGCCAGACAACACACGGCCAGTTCGGGCTGTACGAACCGATCCACGGCACGGCGCCCGATATCACAGGCCAGGGCAAAGCCAACCCGCTCGCCGCGATCCTGAGCGCCGCGCTCCTCCTGCGCCACTCGCTTGGTCTCAAGCGTGCGGCGGCGACAGTCGAGCGCGCTGTGCGCCAGACCATTAGCGCGGGCTACCGCACAGCGGACATTGCGCTGGCGGGCGAGCAAGTCGTCACGACGCGTGAGATGGGTGACGCCGTCATCGCCCGCTTGCAGGAGGCGTAAGCCTCTCCTTTAGAGGGAATGCGACGATAGCTGAGACGATAGCTGAGTGGAGGGCCGTACGTATGGCGTCTTTATCTGGCCTGACGTTAGAACTCATTGCGGAGCGACTGGCAATCGTCAGACTGCCCCCGGATGCGGACGTGCCGCAACTCTCACTCAGCGGCCCTCTGCTCTCACTGACCGTGACTCGCGACGAAATCTCGATCGTCTGCCCCGAGGAGGCTGCGCCGGAGGGAGCGGAGAGCGCTTCGGGATGGCGCGCTCTACGCGTCGCGGGCGAGCTCGACTTCTCCCTGATTGGGATCATGGCCTCGTTGACAGGCGCGCTCGCGGCGGCGGGGGTGAGCGTGTTCGCGCTCTCAACCTACACGACTGACTATCTGCTCGTGCGCGAGGCGGCGCTCGATCAAGCCGTAGCGGCGCTGCGCACGGCGGGGCATACCATCACAGGCGCATGAGTCAGCACTGCGCGGTCAGCCCATCCTAGCGTGTGGCGATGGCCCCAGCCGCGCCAGCGTGAGCATGACCTGGCGGCGCTCCTCCTCCAGATCAGTTGTGCGCTCCCGGCGCTTGCGGCTCGGTGGCTCCTCGAGCGCTCGCAGCTCCGCCTGCGAGCGCTCGATCTCGTCGAGGCGCTGGGAGGCCAGCGCATGACGTACAGCCCATACCATCACGGCGCGATCGCGGCCTGAACTCATCTCAGAGCCTCTTCCCGGATTCCAGGTTCCATGACCCGTTAGAGCGCTCCGCTCTGTCCTTGCCGCACAAGCGTCGAAATCGTCTCTAGCAGGCTCTGATCTTTGTATGGCTTGACGACGTAGGCGTTGGCCCCAAGCTGCTGCGCGCGCAAGCGGTGCTTGTCAGCCGCGCGTGAGGTGAGCACGATCAGCGGGAGATTGCGATACTGTGGGTCACTTCGCAGTGTCGCCATCAACTCGTAACCATCCATGCGCGGCATCTCGATGTCCAGCAGAACAGCCGCGGGACGCTTGCGACCGATGACGTCCAGCGCCTCGATACCGTCGCGCGCGCTCTGAGTCTCCCAACCATTGGCTTTCAACATGCCAGTCACCACCGTCCGCACGCTCGGGCTGTCATCCACCACCAACACATACGATGGCTTCGTCGGCAACGACGTCACGGTGCGACGCCCTTCAGCCTCCACCACAAAGTCGCGTGACGATCCCGTTGGCGCCGCTCGCTGCGGGCCTTGGCCGGCGGCTCCGCGCGACGCGCCTGTGGGCTGTCCTCTATTCGGCTGCTCGCCAAAGGGGAGGCGTGGGAGCTGCGATGTTGTGTCTCCAGGGTAAACTGGCGGTGGGGCAGCGCGCTCCCCAGCGTGCGATCCGCTGGGCTGCAGGAACGGCGGCAGCGGTATCGAAGGTCCACCACGCTGGGGAAACGGGGTAGATCCAGGCGCTCCGCCTGGCTGCATGAAGGGCGCCAGCGGCGCCGAAGGCTCACCCGGCTGTGGGAATCCCGACCATGATGGCGATGACTGGCCCACCTGTGGGAAAGGTAGCGGCGCCGCATCCACGCCTGGAATTCCTGGCCGCTGCTGGGCTACCGCTGGCGCGGGGCGCGGGGCAGGCTGCGGCGCGGGTTGAGTGAATGGAGCCATTCCACCGGCGGGAAGCGCTGGTCGCGGGGCGCTCTGCCGCTGCCCAGCGGAGGGAACGGCCGCGGAGGGCAGGGTATCGCGGCGTCCTGAGCCAGGAGCCGGGAGCGTAATGTCATCATGCGCGGGGGTCGCCAGAAGCTCCAGCAACTCCAGGATGACCACCACTTGCCCATTGCCAAGCGCGGTCGCGCCAGCCACGCCACGCACATTGCGAAGGTGCGCTCCAAGCGGCTTGGCCACAATCTCCTGCTGCGCAACAATGCCATCTACGATCAATGCGATCCGACGGCGACCGGCGTTGACGATCAACAGCGACGCTCGCTCCTCCATCGGTGTTGGCGGGAGATTGAGCAGCGTCGAGAGGCGTACGAGCGTGTATTGCTCGCCACGCACTACCACCGCTGGCGCGGGCGAGCTGACACGCTCGTAATAATCCAGGCGGCCAATCTGATCCACCACCGCCATAGGAACCGCATAGACGTTGGTATTGACCTTCACCAGCACCGCGCGCGCGATCTGGAGACTAATGGGGAATCGAAGGGAGAAGATGGAGCCAGCGCCCACGTCAGACTCAACCTCGACCGAGCCTTTCAGCCGCGTCGCGGCATCACGCACGACATCCAGCCCAACACCACGACCACTCTCTTCCGTCACCGAATCCGCCGTGGAAACGCCCGGCTGGAAGATAAGATTGAGCGCCTCGCGATCGCTGAGCGTCGCGTAGGCGTCCACCCATCCGCGCACTATCGCTGTCTCGCGCAGGTGGCCTGGATCAATGCCACGCCCATCGTCCTGGACCTCGATGAGCACCTGGTTCCCTTCGTAGGTCGCCGAAAGAACGATCTTCCCAGCGCGCGGCTTGCCTGCCGCCAGCCGCTCATCAGGCCGCTCAATACCGTGATTGACCGAGTTGCGGACGAGATGCAGGAGCGGCCCCTCGACCTCTTCCACGATCTTGCGATCTACCTCTGTATCCCCACCTTCGAGGAAGAACTCGACCTCTTTGCCTTCGCGACGGGCTGAATTCCGCACGGCGCGATAGAGGCGGGGAGCCAGCGTGCGAATCGGCACCAGCCGCGCCTTGAGCAGCCGGTCTTGCACCTCTGAGCTGAGGCGCGTCTCACGCGCGAACGCTACTTGAAGCTCGCGGATCAGCGCGCTCATCTCGCGGCTCAGCGCAACTTCGTCGTTGACGATCTCGCCGAGAATGCCGGAGAGGCGGTGGAATTCATCATACCGGTCCATCTCGAGCGCGTCGAAGCCCCGCAAATGCTCCGGGCCACCCGCCTGCCCGCTGTTGGGCGGAGCCATTGGCCGCATGCCCGGCCCCCAAGGCACGGGTGGCAGCGAGCCAGGCATAGTAAGCGAGGGAAGTCCGCCGAACGGGCCCATCTGCTGTTGCCCGCTCGGGAGCATGAAGGTCGCGAACCGCTTATCGAGTTGCCCATTAATATCACGCAGGCGCTCGCTGGCGTTGGTCGAGTCCTCGACGAGGCGATTGAGCCTGCCCACACGCTCCTCATAGATCGAACGGTTGACCAGCAGCTCTCCAAACAAGTTTACGAGCTCATCCAGCCGGCTCAAGCGAATACGAACACTGAGATCGTCACTCGTCGCGCGAGCGGACGGCTCCTCCGCCTCGGGGACGGCTTCATCGGTTTCGCCTGTGGTCTCGGTTAGCAAGCTCTCTACCGGATGCCCGGTAATCGCGCCATAGCGATCAATGAGCGCCTGCGCTGTTTCCCGCTGCACCTGCGACCCAACGATCGCTCCAGAGATAAGTTGGTCAAGCGTTTCCGCCGTCTCGAAGAGCAGCGCCAGTTCTTCAGTCGAAAGGCCACGCCCCCGCTCAGCGAGCAGATCGAGCAAATCTTCGGAGGCGTGGGCGACCCGTTGGATCACCACAAAGCCCATCATCCCCGCAGCGCCTTTCAGCGTATGCGTCGCGCGACGCACGGACTGAATGGTCTGCATATCTCCGGGAGAGCGCTCCAGATCAGCGATGCCGTTGGTAATCGTCCGCAAGTGCTCCGTGGCTTCCTCGCGGAACACCTCCATCGCCTCGGGCGAAAGCTCGGTCGTTACCTGCGTCCGGCGTCCCGCGCGCGGCTGAGGCCGCACCTCAACCGCGCCGCCGCGCACCGTCACTGAGCTTTCACTCATCCCCGCACCGAGCGAAGAGAACATCATCTGGCGGCGAAGCTGTACCTCCAGCTCCTGCCGGATACGCTGCTCCTCTTCACGACGAATCTCCGCCGCGATGTCCTGGCGCACCTCGTCTTCGAGCGAGCGCCGTAGCTCCTCGCGCACGGAGCGCTCCAGATCAGCGCGCTGCCCAACGGACAGCCCCTGCCCCGCTGGCGCCTGGCTGGAGGCAGCTGGTCCCCAGGTGATTTGCGCCACAGTCGCAGTATAGCCGCCATCCGGGGCTGGGGCGCCTGCGGCGAAGAAACTCGTGAACTGCGCCAGCGTCTCGAGTGATGAACGGAACTCGGCGAGCGTCTCATCCATCTGCTCCTGCGTGACCGTCAGATTGCGCCCGGCGGAGGTGAGCAGCGCGATGAGCTTCTTGAGACGCGTCGTCGTCACCCAGATGACCGAAAGAGGCAGATAGGCGCGAACAGCCTCTGGGCTATGGCGCAGATCGAGATTCATCTGCTGCCCAACCCAACCCTCCAGCCGCTCCAGCGCGTCGTGCGAGCCATCGAGGAAGCTCTGAAGTTGCCCGCGCTCATTCTCCATCGCCTGCGCGGCCTCACGTAGCATCTCGACGGTGTCGCGCAGGTTCGCCGCTTGACGGCGCACAGCCTCCTCATCAACCCGCATCGCATCGAGCGCGTCGCTGGCGCCAGCGGGTAGCCCCAAGCCAGCGGGCGCAGCAGGCGCAGCAGGCGCAGCAGGCGCAGCGGGGATAGCAGGCGTAGTAGGCGTAGCATACTTGGTAGGGATATCTTGCGCCCCCCCCCAACTCGGCTCCGCCGCGAGAGATGGCTGGACAGGCAGTTGCGCGGTCGCCTGCGACTGAATAAACTCCTCTCGGTCACGATCGCGCTCAGCGCTACCTCCCGGAGCCGGCGCACTGGAGGAGGCCCCAATAAACGCGGGCGGCTGCGTGGGCATGATAGGAGCCGCGCTAGTCGCCATTCCCGTGATGGAGTCGCTCCACGAATCCGCGACACGCGAAGTCGCAGGAAGCGGCTCTACCGGTCGCGGCGCGGTCTGGCTCAACTCCGCCTGAATACTGGGAGGCGGCGTGAGATCATCCGAGGTGGGCAGTTGCGGAGTGGGAGGGCCACCTGCCCGCGCAGGGGAGGGCACGCCGAACGCCGCGAGCCAGTCGGGAATCTCAGCGGTCTGCGGCGGCATCTGGTCCGCGCCGGCTTCCGGCGCCACGTTCCATGATGCGGCGGGCGTCCCAGGGCCAGGAGCGAACGATGACGGAGCGGATGCGCCGAGCGCGGACGATGGCCCTCGATAGGCCATATGGTCCTGGTCATCCTCCGCGAGAATCTCCGTGTCGCTACCGCCTGTGCGAATCATGCGCGCCAGACGGTCCAGCCGGCCACACGAGCGGCGCAGCAGAGCAACAGTCGGCGCATCGAGCGTCGCCTGTTGCTCTAGCGCGCCGTCGAGAATGACCTCCATACCCTGGGCGATATGCGCGAGGCCATGGAAATCCATCATCGCCGCCGAGCCAGCGATCGTGTGCGTCCGGCGGTAGGCCTCCTCGACAGCCTCACCGTCATCTGGGGCAATCTGCAGCCGGTCGAGGTGCGCCTCGATCTCGGGAATATAGGCGCTCACCTCGTCCAGGAACGAGTTGATTATCGTGGACTTGTCGAAACCCTCTGATGACATGCTGCACGCACCGTCCTGCC
Source organism: uncultured Chloroflexia bacterium (assembly GCA_963809385.1). Taxonomy (GTDB): domain Bacteria; phylum Chloroflexota; class Ktedonobacteria; order Ktedonobacterales; family JADMIN01; genus JAKAIY01. Next base: position 385,817 of record CAWEJL010000005.1, read on the forward strand.
TGGAATATACGCCCCTGGCCCCTATCGCATCCCCACTATCTCACACATCTCACGTCTCCTCCCGCTGGCGTCGTGGCGACCTGGCTAAGGCCGCGGCGGGAAGGCCGATCATGAGCGCGCTACCCACGCTCGGGCGGGCGAGGATATCCGCCTGATGGGCCTGACGGGAAGGGCGGCTCCCCGTAGCCGCTCTGCCCGTACTCTTGCTGGCTATGTCGCTGCTGTCCGTAGCCGTTCGGCCCATACCCCTGCTGTGCGGGATTTCCGCCGTCAGGCTGACCTTCCGTCCAGGTCGCATCGTAGGCGCCGATATCGAAAGAGTTCGGCCCTGGCGCGAATGACGCCGAGAGCGGCCCAGCGGGGAGCGCTGGATATTCCTGAATAGATGGTGACCACTCAGGTGCGCCGAGCCGTGGCAGCGCGGCGGAGGACTGCTGCGGCAACTCAGGGCGCACCTGTAAGCCAGCCGCCTCGGCGATATGCTCCGGTAAGCGGAACGTGGCGACCGATGCGCGTAGCTGCTCGGCCAGATTGGCCAGATAGCTAACCGCTGACATTGTGTCTTGCGTGATCGCGTTCGTTTGCCGCGTTACCTCAGCGATCTGGTTCATCGCCACCGCGACGGTTTCAGCTACCTGCCGCCGCTCGTTCGCGCCGCGCGCGATGTCGTTGATCATCCGCGCCTGGCGCTCTACCGCGCCGTAGATGCGCTGCAGTGAACGACCCGCGTCGTCCGCCAGCCGTGAGCCCGCCACCACGTCCTGCGTGCTCTCTTCCATCGCGATGACCGCATCCTGCGTATCACCCTGAATCGCCTGCACGATCGCGCTCACACGCTTCGTCGCATCGGCCACGCGGGTCGCCAGGATACGAATCTCATCCGCTACCACCGCGAAGCCGCGACCGTTCTCGCCTGCCGCCGCGGACTGAATTGTCGCATTGAGCGCCAGCAGGTTTGTTTGTTCAGCGATGTCTTCGATCAGGCGTACGATCTCGCCAACCTCTTGCGAGCGCTCGCCGAGGCGCTTAATCTTCTTGGAGGTCTCCTGGACATTCTCGCGGATATGCGACATGCCCTCGGTCGTCTTGACCACCGCCATCTGGCCCTCGCGCGAGCTATTCAGCGCTTCCCGCGCCGCCTCAGCGGCTTGGAGCGCATTCGTCGCCGAGAGCTGGACGAAATCCGCGATCTGCGCTACCCGCTCGGAAGCGAGCGAAATCTGGCGCGCTTGCGCTTCAGACGCCTGCGTCACATCGGTGGCGCGGTCGAGCAAGCGGCGCGTTGCGGCGGTCACTTGATTGGCCGTCGTCTGGACGCTACCAACAACCTTCGCGAGCTCCTCGATCATGAAGTTAAATGAGTCCGCCAGCACTCCCAGCGTATCGGGCGTCACTTCAGCCTGTACACGCAGATCACCCTCGCCGACCGCGCTGACTTCTGTAAGCAACCGCTCGATCTGCGCCTGGAGCAACGCGGCGTCGGGCGCATCCATCGTCGCCTTCTGCGGTGTGGCGCCAGCGCCCCGCGCGGCGAGTGTATTGATCACGATCGCGAGCTGCGCGTAGTCATCATCGCCCGCCACAACCGCGCGCGCGCTGGAATCACCTGCCGCCGCTTGACGCGCGACATCCGCCAAGGAGGTAATGTACCCGCGTAAAGCCGCGCGCATGCGGCCCAAGGCCACGAACACAATCAGCAAGGTCAACGCCACCGTCGAAAGTGTTACCGTCCAGAGCGTCGTCTGCTGATTCAGTCCGCTAATCGGCTCCGACACCGCGTACCAGCCAAGAAACAGAATCGCGATAGCGGGCACAGCGCAGGCGAGCGCGGTGAACACATTGAGCTGCGCGCTCACTCTCCACCCCGTGCGACTGGAAGCGTCCATAAATGTGGTGGCCTCCTCGAATAGGCTGGCGCGTCTAGACTGGCGAGCCGCCGGACGCTTGGCCCCTCTATCTCATGTCAGGGCGCGCGCCAGTGGGCGCATTCACCCGCTGGCGTCGCAAAGAAACACCCGGCGCCGCTCCATCCACCCTATGCGACACAGGGCGCCGGGCGTTCGCTTGCGCGCCAGCCGTAGTGTATGCCATCGCGCCCAAGAACGCCTATGGCTTATGACTAACGGAAGCCCGCGCACCCGCAGAGACGCCGCGTGCGCCGCTCAGACCCGATCCTCTGCTCGATAACGATGCAAGCGATCGCTAAAAACAAGCTTTTCCGGATCCAACGCGACGATCAAGCGTGAGCCATCTTGGACGACCCCATCCAGAAACGGATGCGCCCATTCTGGAGCGCCCCCGATCGCATCCCGCCGGATGGACGACCCCATCGTGCGGATCTCGGTGACGCCATCCACCAAAAAGCACACTTGCATATCGCGCACTGTCATCGCGAGCAGCCTGCTGCGGGGCGTGAGATTCGTAAACCCTGTTCCGACGAAAGCGGCGAAATCCACAACGGAGACGATCAAGCCCCACAGTTGCGTAATACCCAATACCCACGGCGCGACATTGGGCAATGGCGTAATCTCGAACCCTCGCTCAACGTTCTGCACCGATTGTGAAGGCAATGCGCACAGGACGCCAGCCACATCGAACACGATGTGCTGCGGCTCTCCCGGCGCCTGATTCGCATCCGAGCCAAGGCCCATCAGCCGCAAAAGCGCGGCGATTTCCTCAGGATCGGTGGCGCCCTCGACGCGCGCGATCTGCTCGACGGTCTCCGGTGTCAGCGCGCCGCCCGGCGCCTGCCCACGATTGATCGCCGCCAGTGTCCGCCGCATCAATTCAAATATTTGGGCGCGCCGGGATTCCGGCATTGGTGGCAAACCAGGAACCGGTCCGCGCGGAGTATCCATGTATCCTCCGTGTCTTGCAGTTAAGCCATGCGCGCCGCCATGCCCATCTCGCCGCGCATCGGGTCGCCCCGCTCTACTTGATTGAGCGCGGCCAGTCCGAAGCCCAGCGGCGCTGGATCCGCACGACCCCGCGCGCTACATCGCGCCCGTCAGTGAGCGAACCCCCATCAGCAATTCATTACTGTCGAATGGCTTGGTGATGTAAAGGTCGGCGCCCTGCTGTAAACCCCATTTCCTGTCCAGCGGGGTATTTTTGCCGCTAATCAGGATTACGGGAATATCGCGGCTAACGCTATCTTGCTTCAGTTTGCGGCAAACCTGGAAACCATTCATCTTGGGCAGCACAACATCCAGCACGATACATCGCGGCCGCTCACTTCGGGCTTTTTCCAGCGCTTCATCGCCGTCTACCGCGGTCACGACATCGAAACCACTCTCACGCAGTGGCGTCGCGATGAGTGTCAGATCGGTCCAACTGTCGTCTACCACAAGTACTTTTGGTCCGGGCATAGTTGTATCTCCTGCGCTTCCCGCCTCACAGCCGCGTCACGATCGGTGGCGATTGGGAGCGCCCGCGGGTTATCGCGCATGACGCCGTGACACGTCAAATTACTTGGCAAATGCCGTCCAGTCTCTCCTGGACATGCCGCCCAGCTTTAATCAAAGCGGACGAAGTCACGCTCAGTACATACCACGCCGCATGCGCATACCTTGCTGGCTCTCGCGACGGGCTGCACGTTCGCGCGCGGCGGGTGTATCCAGATATCGGCGAACGGATTGAACAAGCTCGGACGAATCAAACGGCTTCGTAATGTATTCCGTTGAGCCAGCTAATCTGCCACGCATCTTATCGAATATCCCATCCTTGCCACTCAGCATAATGATAGGCAGGTCGCGATACTCCGGATTGTTGCGTACCAGATGGCAGATGTTATACCCATCCATGCGCGGAAGCACGATATCGAGCAGGATCAGGTCAGGTTGAGTGTCCGAAACCGCCGCCAGCGCGCTCAAGCCGTCGCCCGCGGTGACTACACGGATGTTCTCTCGCTGCAATGTGATCTGAACGATTTTTCGCACGGTGGGGCTGTCGTCCACTACCAGCACAACCTGCTGCGCCACCTGCTTCTACCTCCTGAGCCACCCGCTCGCCACCTGTTACGCCTATCGCGAATACGCGATGGCCGCTATCGTGTCCTCTTCGCTTGCTCGATGTACGGCTCACCGCCGGAGTCCATCACTCTCCCGTTCAGCCGTTACCCCTTCGCCTGCTGGGCGCCAGACTGCCAAGCATACCACTGATGCAGGCGTCCCATTTCGTAATCAATCTCGCGCAGGAACGCCACCCAAAGATCGTCAAACGGGCGGCCGCCTCGCGACGCGCCCAGTTCATCCGCGCACACCGCGTCATAGATCTCGCGCGTCAGCGCGCGCATCAGCCGGGCGGCGTCCCAATAACAGGCGATCAATTCATGTCCGCGCACCAATTTGCCAAGAGTCTTGATTTCGCCGAACATCAGCTGTCCCCGCTCAACACCGATCAGGCCTTCCATCCGCGGAAATGCGCGCGACGCCCGCTCGACCGTCGGCGTAACCATCTGATCTACTCTCCGCAATACCTCAGCTGGCGCTGTATCGCCACGAGCGCGGATACTACGGGAAAAACGGGCGTGATGGGTCAGGAGGTCGTTGATGAAGCCTCCCATCAGCAGTGCGAGATCCATCATGAACCGGTCTGGCGCGTCACGTGTCAACTTCTCCAGGGCGCCCTTGCTCCGCATGAGCGTCTGCGTGAGGCTTCGGCTAAGATCTTCTTCCATCTTGCGATCAACCAGGTCCACCAGTCCCTGCTCGAGGAGCGTTGTCATCCACGCGCCAGCCACCGCCTCGGGCATCAGCAGGGCAAAAGCGATCGCATACACGGGACGCCGCTCATCGCACAGAGAGTAGACCCAGGCCGCGTCAGTGCTCAGAGCGCTCAGACGCCGGTCATCGGTCGCGATAGGAACTTTGCGCGCGCGCACTGTCCGCGCGGCGGGTCGCACCTTCATGTGGTCGCGCTCATCCGCCAGCCGTAGCGCCTCCAAGAGCACATGGTCCACATTCATTGGCTGCCCGGCGCTGGGAGTATACATGCCGCCCGTGCGCCGCATCATGGAAATATCCCGGCGGAACTCGAACCGGCCCTTGTCCCATCGTATCGCGCGGCACAGCGCTTGCGTCACAATGAACTCGCGCCGCTGAAGCTCCTCCGCCGTGCTCAGGAGGCCGTTATTGACCATATACTGCGTCATCGCCGCCAGGTCCTTGCGCGCGTCCTGCGGAATGTGCATCCCATGCTCAACACCGATACGGCCCATCGCGCGAAACAGGTCAAGCAGATCGGGATCAGGGGTACTTGGGTCTTCCAGACGGGTGATCGCGCCATCTTGCAGGTAGATATTGAGTTGGCTTGAAGCCGTCTGCACGATGAGAACGCCGGTCTTACCAGCGAGCGCCAGCATCTTCAGTGTGGACTGGAGGCCAAGTGTCTCGAGGTCACCATCCAAGATGCGGCTCTGCGGGCCAGGCGGGCCTTCATTGTCCATATCAGGCTCCCCGAACATTTTAACTCCACCCTCGCGTACACACCGCGCCACTTCTCGTCCCCGGCGACAGATGCTTGGTGGTACGCTTTCATCCGGCTAACGCCCGCTCGTCGTCACGGCAGTTGTACGTCTCGAAAACGGGAAGCGCGCTAGGCGGAAGTCTGAGCCATTGTATCACAACGGTCACACCGCACAATAGGCGAGTCATACCGTGTCCGCGCTGAATAGGCCTGTATCCGCCGCGTCTGGAGCGTCATTATGCCGCGTATCGCGATGCGACGCTTGGGCATGCCGCCCCGCACGCTGGCCACCTCCCAGCGCCGTCGCGACGAACAGCCGCCGGTGGTGTGGCCCCGGCCCGTAGCTGCGCAGCGCATCCATATGGTCGGGCGATCCGTACCCAGCGTTATGCTCCCAGCCATACTGGGGATAACCCACCGCTAGCTCCGCCATCACATGATCGCGATAGACCTTGGCGACAATCGAAGCGGCGGACACCGCGGGCGCGTGCGCGTCAGCCTTGACCATACAGCGGACACGCGCGATGCGGTCAGCGGGCGCGGGCGGCTTGATCTTGCCATCCACAACATACTCATCAGCGTCAATGCCCGTAATCAAGGCGCGAAACACATCACGATTCGCCCAGCCGACACCGCGCTGGTTGATGACCTCAACGGGCGCCACCGCAATCGCCAGCGCCACCGCATGCGCCCGCACCAGCGCGGCGACCTCCTCGCGTCTGCGCCGTGGTGTCGTCTTGGAATCACGCAGGAACGGCGCGAGCGGCCCAAGTCGCTGCAGGAAGTCGTCGGGCAGGATCACCGCCGCCGCGACCAGCGGCCCTGCCAGCGCCCCACGCCCCACCTCATCCAGCCCGCACAGCCGCCGGAGGTCCCGCGCGGGAGCCTCCAGAAGCGCCGGCTGGCTCCAAGCGTCCGCTCCAGCAGCGCCAGGCGCCGCCACATCATCAGACACCATCCACGCATCCATCCCCATCCGCCAGAAAACCGAGGAGCGCCTCGTTCACCGCATCGGGAAGCTGCTGGTTCACCCAATGGCCAGCGTCGGGAAAGCGCTCAATACGCAGATCAGTCGCCCAGGCGCCCAGCCCATCCAGCAACTCAAGGCCGAGATAGGGATCCTGTTCGCCCCAGAGAACGAGCGTTGGAGCGGTAATCACCCGCGCGACGCCCACTGCCGCTGGGACATCACGAGCAAGCTGACGATAATAGGAGAGCGCTGCGGTCAACGCCCCTGGCCGCGCTATGGCGCTGACGTAACGCTGGATATCCTCGTCACCCAGCCATTCGCGCTTGCGGTCCGCCGAACGGAACGTGCGCCAGACGACACCGTAATTATCGGCGGCGATGGCGCGCTCGGCCCAGCCCGCGAACTGGAAAAAGCCAACATATGCGCTGCGTCGGAGCTGTCGAGGATTGCGAAGCTCGCGCAGCGCCAGCCCCAGGTGAGGCGCGTTGAGAACAGCTAAACTGCGTGTGTACTCCGGCTCGCGCATCGCGAACACCCAGGCGATCACACCACCCCAGTCATGGCCGATGATATCCGCCTGGCGCGCGCCCAGCGCCTCGATCACTCCGCGCACATCGGCGCAGAGCGTCGCCAGATCGTAGCCCTCGCGTGGTTTATCCGAGTGGTTATATCCACGCATGTCCAGCGCCACCACCCGCCTGTTTTGGGAGAGCGGCCCAATCGTGGCGCGCCAGGAGTACCAGAACTCCGGAAAGCCGTGCAGCAAGATGGCGAGCGGGCCAGATCCGGCCGCGACATAGTGCAGCCGTATCCCGTTCGTCTCGACGTATTTCTCCTCCCACCCACGCGGAAGGGCGAAGGCCTCGTAGCCTTCGCCCCGCGTTGAGTGGATATCGCTATTTACATGAAGTTCCGGCGGTTCGTTACTCACGCACATCATCGTACAACACGGTGCTCAGGTAGCGCTCGCCAGCTGAGGGGAAGATCGCCACGATCACCTTGCCGTCATATTCCGGGCGCGCCGCTAACTGCGCCGCCGCCCAGGCCGCCGCGCCGCTGCTGATACCCGTCAGCAAGCCCTCTTCGCGAGCCAGCCGCCGCGCCATCTGGATCGCGTCTTCATCGCTCACCGTGATGACCTCGTCAATCAGCTCGGTCTGGAGAACCCCTGGCACAAAGCCCGCGCCAATGCCCTGAATCTTGGTAGGGCCAGCCTGCCCGCCGGAGAGTACCGGCGAAGCGCTCGGCTCGATGGCGATCATCTTCAGCCCCGGCTTGCGCGGCTTCAGCACCTCGCCCACGCCCGTCAGCGTGCCGCCCGTACCAACACCCGCCAACACCGCGTCCACTAGGCCATCGGTGTCGCGCCAGATTTCCTCCGCTGTCGTCACGCGGTGAATCGCGGGGTTCGCCGGATTCTCAAACTGCTGCGGCATCCACGCGCCAGGCGTAGACGCCACCAACTCGTTCGCCTTCGCGATCGCGCCGGGCATACGCCCTGAGGCCGGCGTCAGCACGACCTCCGCGCCCAGTCGCCGCAGCACCATCCGCCGCTCGACGCTGACTGACTCCGGCATCACCAGCACGCAATGGTATCCACGCGCCGCCGCTACCCACGCGATACCGATGCCCGTGTTGCCGCTGGTCGGCTCGATGATCGTCGCGCCGGGCTTTATCACGCCGCGCTGCTCAGCGTCATTGATCATGCTGACCGCGATGCGGTCTTTCACACTGTAGCCCGGCTGGAATGATTCCAGCTTGGCCAGCACGGTCGCGCCGCCGGGCGCGACATGGTTCAGGCGAACGAGAGGGGTATTGCCGATCAGTTGGGTCGCGTCTGTCGCCCAGCGTGGCATCTTTGCGCTCCTTCCACACGCCGTTTCGGCGTGAGGGTTGTCTACCTCGTACCGTTGGAGGTTGTACGCCGCGCGTAGCCACACGCCCTCAGCGTGCGGCTACGCGCCAGTCGTTTGAGATAGTACATCAATTGCATCAACTTCATCAACAATAGTGTTGAAGCCGCTCGCTCCGCCATGCGCTATGATATGACGTATCCACCAGGAGAGAGGCGCGCTGGTCGCGCTAACCCACCGCCCAAGAGATGAGGAGCCACCCGCATATGTCCACCGCCTCCGCTGCGCCACGCTGGGATGTCTCGAGCGTCTTCCCCAGCCTCGAATTCCCCCGAATTCGCCGCCGGGTTCGCTGCCGTCGTCGCTCGCGTGGACGAGCTGACGGCGCTCTTCGATGCATTGGGCGTTGGCCGCCTAGAGCAAGCCCCGACGGTGGATGACGCGCTCGTCGCGGCAGTCGAGCGCGTCATTGGCGCCATGAACGAGACGCTCGCGGCCTACCGCACACTCAGCTCGTACATCTACTCGTTCGTCGTCACCGACTCGCGCGATACGACCGCCCAGGCGCGACAGAGCGAGGCGCAGCGCCAGAGCGTGCGGCTGGCCCAGCTGCGGGTGCGCTTCACCGCCTGGGTAGGCTCGCTAGATGTCGAAGCGGTCATCGCGCGCTCCGCCCTGGCGAGCGAGCACGCCTTCACCCTGCGCGAGGCGCGCATGCTCGCCGCGCATCTCATGGCGCCCGGCGAAGAGGCGCTGGCCGCCGAGCTAAACATTCCTGGCGGCGTCGCCTGGGCGCGCCTGCATGCCACACTCACCTCGCAGATCACTGTTCCCGTCACGCTCGACGGCGAGGCGCGCGAGATCCCCATGAGTGTGGCGCGCAACCTGGCCTTCCACCACGATCGCGCCACCCGCCGCGCAGGCTACGAGGCGGAACTGGCGGCATGGGAGCGAAACGCCGCGCCGCTGGCCGCCGCGCTCAACAGCATCAAGGGCCAGGTGAACATGCTCAGCCAGCGGCGCGGCTGGGAGACGCCGCTCGATGTGGCGCTGATGGACGCCCGCATAGATCACGCCACACTGAACGCGATGATGACCGCCGCGCGCGAGTCCTTCCCAGACTGGCGGCGCTACCTGCGCGCCAAGGCCCGCGCGCTCGGCCTGAAGCGCCTCGCCTGGTACGATCTCTTCGCGCCGGTCGGCGGCAGCGGGCGCCCATGGGCCTTCGATGAGGGCGCAGCGTTCATCGTCAAGCGCTTCGGCGCCTATTCAGATACGCTCAGCGCCTTTGCCAGCCGCGCCTTCCGCGAGCGCTGGATTGACGCCGAGCCGCGCCCCGGCAAGGAAGATGGCGCCTTCTGCATGTGGATGTGGAGGGATGAGTCACGCGTAATGGCCAATTTCAAGCCCTCGTTCGATGGCGTCAGCACCATCGCCCACGAGCTTGGGCACGCCTATCACAATCTCCAGCTCTCAGACCGCCCCATGCTGCGCCGTGAGACGCCGATGACGCTGGCCGAGACCGCCAGCATCTTCTGCGAGACGATCATCCAGCACGCGGCGCTGGCGGACGCCCAGCCAGAAGAACAGATCGAGATTTTGGAGGCGGCGCTGCAGGGCCAGTGTCAGGTGATCGTGGACATCACCAGCCGTTTCCTCTTCGAGCAGCACGTCTTCGAGCAACGGCGTGAGCGCGAGCTCTCGATCGCCGAGTTCCGCGACCTCATGACGCAATCGCAGCGCGAGACCTACGGTGACGGCCTGGATGAGGCGACGCTCCACCCGTATATGTGGGCCGTGAAGTCGCACTACTACAGCCCGGCGCGGTCGTACTACAACTTCCCATACATGTTCGGGCTGCTCTTTGGTGTGGGCCTCTACGCCCGCTACCAGAACGACCCCAACAGCTTCCAAGCCGGCTATGACGACCTGCTCTCCTCCACCGGCGAGGGCGACGCCGCCAGGCTGGCCGCGCGCTTCGGCATTGACACGCGCGAGCCAGCCTTCTGGCGCGCCAGCCTGGATGTCATCCGGGGCGACATCGCCCACTTCGAGGAGTTGGTGGAGCGCCGGATCAGTTAGAGTGGCAGCGGGCTGACCTCAATCGTATCGCCGCGGCTGGCGCCAACCGAGACGATTGCCAGTGGTGTCTCCAGCAACTCTTCGAGCCGACGGAGGTAGCGGCGCGCGTTCTCCGGCAGATCGTCCCAGCGCGTCGCGTGAGTGGTCGGAGCCATCCAGCCCGGCCACTCCTCGTAGACAGGCTCACAGAGCTTCATATCGTCCAGATTCGCGGGCATCGAGTCGAAGACCTGGCCCTCGGCGCGATAACCCGTGCAAATCTTGATCGTCTCGAACCCGTCCAACACGTCCAGCTTCATCACCGCGAAGCTATCCAGCCCGTTGATACGCGCCACGTAGCGGCCCGCGACGGCGTCGAACCAGCCGCAGCGGCGCGGCCTGCCGGTCGTCGTGCCAAACTCATGCCCAACCTTACGCATCCGCTCGCCGGTTTCATCGAGTAGTTCCGTAGGCATCGGACCAGAGCCTACCCGCGTGATGTACGCCTTGTAGACGCCCAACACATGCTCGATGGCGCGCGGTGGTAGGCCCGATCCGGTCGACGCGCCACCCGCTACCGTGGAGGATGAGGTGACATAGGGATAGGTGCCAAAGTCCACATCCAGCAGCGCCGCCTGCGCGCCCTCCAGCAAGATGCGTTTGCCCTCGCTGTACGCCGTCTGGAGCATCGCCTGCGTGTCGACGATGTGCGCGCGCAGCCGCTGGCCATAGCCAGCGTATTCGGAGTGAATCTCCTCCAGTGAGAGCGGTGTTTCACCGTAAATCTGGGTAATCAAGCGGTTCTTCTGCGCGAGGGTAGACGCCAGTTTGGCGCGCAGGGTATCCACGTCCAGCAGGTCCGCCATGCGAATACCAATGCGCGAGTACTTGTCCACATACGCCGGGCCAATGCCGCGCAGTGTCGCGCCGATCTTCTCCGCGCCCCGGCTATCCTCCTCCAGCCGGTCGAGCAGGATGTGGTAGGGCATAACCACATGCGCTCGGTCACTGATATAGAGGTGACTCACATCTATACCACGACTGCGCAACTCCTCCATCTCGTCGAGCAACGCGCGCGGGTCCACCACTACGCCGTTGCCGATGACATTGGTGACGCCAGGATTGAGCATGCCCGCGGGTACCAGATGAAAGGCGAACTCCTCGCCATCGCGCACCACGCGATGACCGGCGTTCGCGCCACCATGGTAGCGCACAACAAAGTCCGCGCGGGCCGCTATTTCATCAACCAGCCTGCCTTTGCCTTCGTCTCCCCACTGCGAGCCTACTACCGCCAGCACAGTCATGACCTGCTTACCCCGTCTCTTCTGAAAAACCGTCGCGGTCATCGCGAACTCCACCGTCTGCCGTGGTTACCCGCGAATGTAATCTATGATGAGCTGGTCGGTAATCTGCTCGACCGGCGCCTCATCGTCCGTGAATACGATACCACCTGGCTGGGCATGCGCCACTTTCAATAGCGGGGCCGTCTCGGCCGCCACCGTGCCGAGCGAGGTTCCCGCCGGCGCCTGCGCCAGTCGCGACTCGATTCCCGCCAGCGTCGTCGGTCGCACCGTGGCGTAAATCAGCGTGTTCGAAATCGCGGCGTTCGATGGCACGTCCAGCGTATATACCGCCGGGAACACCTGGCTGAGCGTATTGACGAACGCCTGCACAAGCCGGTAATCATGGCCGACATGGGAGGCGTTCACGTACAGAACGCCGTCCGGCGCCATGCGCGCCCGTGTCTCCTGGAAGAACTCCTTTGTCGTGAGCTGGAACGGGATGTATGGTGGCCTGTACGCGTCGAGCGCGACGATATCATACGTGCTTTTCGAGAAGCGCATGAAAGTGCGCCCGTCAGCGATGGTGACATGCAAGTTCGGCTCCGTCATCGCGAAGTATTTCCGCCCGACCGCCACGATATCCGGGTCAATCTCCACGCCGTCAATCGGCGTCGGCCCGAACACATTCGTATACTGCTTTGCCACTGTTCCCGCCGCCAGCCCGACGATCGCCAGTCGCGGCCGCATGTTGACCGTCGGCCCCGTCGCGAAGTATGGCGCCGCCAGCGCGTAATCCGTGTACCAGCCTGGCCCGTTCAGCACTCGCCCAGGATTATACATCGAGTGGATAGCGTGGCCCTCGTTCAGCACCAGGTCCATCGTGCCGTCGGAGTCGCGAACGACCTGGATGTAGTTGTAGAGCGACTCCTGCTGAAACACGATCTGGCCATATCCGATGCCCGAAACGGTCTTGAGCGGACCCAAGGCGACGAGTTGCGGCGCCAGCAACGGGACCAGCAGGAACACGCCGGGAATCGCCGCCACGACGCGCCCGCGCGGCCTCAGCCCCCACAGCGACACTGCCAGGAGCGTCACGCTGATGATGAAGAACGAGCGCTGAACGCCCAGATAGGGAATGAAGACGAGCACTGGCAGGAACGCCCCGATGATGCTACCCACCGTCGAGAGCGCGTACAAGTCGCCAGCCGAGCGCCCCGCCGATCCAACGGTGTCGAGGGTCAGGCGAATGGCGAACGGCGAGACCATCCCCAGCAGGATCGTCGGAACCGAGAAGAGCAATACGACCGAGAAGAGCGAGCCAACGAAAATGTTGGGAATCTCACTGTTCAGCGCCACTGCCGCCAGATATAGCACCGGCTTGCTGATGAAAGGAATCAACCCGGTAAAGAGCGCCGCAGCCGTCGTTATGCCGGAGAGCACCCGCGCGCTCGGCCAGCGATCCGCGACACGCCCGCCGATGTAATAGCCAAGCGAGAGGTAGATCAGCGTGAAGCCGATTTGATTGGCCCAGATGAAGAGCGAAGTGCCGAAGAATGGCGCCATCAGACGCGGGCCAAGCATCTCCAGCGCCAGCGAAGCCATTCCCCCGACGAACACCAGCAGCAACAGCCCCGCCCGTCCACGAATGGTACGGGCGGGGGTCGCGGTATCCGGCGTGGTAGCCGTGGCCTCCGCTAGCCTGGATAACCCAAATGGCAGGCGCATGTCGTCAAGCTCCTCCTGAGCGCGCTAGGGCGCGGCGGTCACAAAGGCGAAACTGCTCATCATCGGATCAAAAAACTCCAGCGTACCGGCGCTGAAGCGGTCCTGAGCGGAGAGCAGATTGATGAGGTATGGTTTGCCCTGATAGACTGTGGCATAGACCTGGAGGTGAATGCCAGAGCTATTGTTCGTAATCAGCCCCGCCCCGCTTTGCCAGGTAACGCCGCCAATATCGCGTGTGGTTGTACCGCTATCGAGCAGAATGAAGTTCTGTGGATACTTTTGCGCGAAGATGTTGAGTTCGTAATTGACCCAGGTGGTCGCCTTGGCCGGATCGCTGTTTGAGTCAGGAAGAGCCGATGGCGGTGGCAACGCCACCTGCATAACATACCCCGTCTCGTTGCTGTCATCGGAAAACTGAATCACCGGCGCCGCCGTCGAATCAACCGACCAGGTCTGTGGGTACTGGACGAGAAAACCATTGGTTTTGTCGGTATATACCAGAAAGCCAGTCTGCGGTGTCGGGCTGGGCGATGGAGTGGCCGTCACCACCGGCAGAGGCGTCGACCCCCCCGTATCTCGCTGCGCCGCGATACGGCCAGCGCCTGCGACAGCCAGAAGCAATGCGCTGGCCAGCAGCGCGCTGACGACGCCGCCAATCAGGATCAGGCGGGGAGTGAGCGCCCGTTGAGCCGTCCGCTGGGCCGGGCTTTCCGGCTGCGTAGAGTACTCATCGTACTCGCTGGACATGACTCACTCCTTGCGCGCGGCTCTGGCCCATAAATGCCCATGCTGACACCTTCACAGTATAACCCAAGCGCCCTGATGTCCGTCTTTCGCCCAGCGCCAACCATGTTCGCGGTTGATCGCTACGAACCACTCCCGCCCTTCGCGCTGACTGGTTGAGTGTCCGCCACGACCCGCTCAGAGACGCGCACGGCGGGTTCCGCCACAGTCGCGCCTTCCGCGGATTCATCACCGCCAGTTTTGGGTAAATCAGGCTGATCTGAGGTATCCGGGAAGAGCGAGGAGGAGCGGCGGAAGCGCTGATAAAACACCTCAAACATCGCGTAAGCCACGCCCACGATTGGCCCAGCGAAGAACGCCCCCCAGACGCCACCCTCTCTGGCGCCAAACATCAGCGCCGCGATCAGCACGAGCGGCGAGATGCCCATATGCGAGCTCATCAGGCGCGGCGCGATGATCTGGAAAGTGACCTGTTGCGCAATGATCAACCCACTCACGAGCAGCGCCAGCTTGAGTGGCGCGCTAGCCGGGTCCGACTGCAGCAGCACCAGCGCGACTGGCGGCGCTATCGCGACGAACGGGCCGATGAAAGGAAAGATCACCAACAGTCCGCAGATCAGCGCCACCAGTAGACCATTCGCCTGCCCAAGCAGCGCAAGCAGGATCCATGTCAGCACGCCATAGATTAGAGAGAGTGAGAGTTGCGCGCGCAAGAATCCGCCGAACATCTGCGATACGTAACCCTGGAACAGCTCCGCGTCTGGCTTCCAGGCTGGCGGCAGCCGGCGCATAATTCCGGCGGCGATGCGCCCGCCATCGAGCATGATATAGAACGAGATAATGATCACCAGGAAGGCGTCGAAAAGCAGCGTCAATACCGAGGCGATGGCGCTAGCCCCCACATCGAGGGCATTTCTGGTCAAATCGCCTGCGTACGTCGGGAGCTGCTGCGAGACCTGCGGCACGATGCGCTGCGCGTCCCGTGATGTGATGCCCATCCGTTCAAGCGCGACTGTCGCATTCGCGGCGAGCTGGCTCAGATTCTCTGGCGTAACCGTGGCCGCCAGCTCACCCGCGAGCCGCCGTATCTCTTCCCCCATCACCGGCACGGTCAACACGATCAGGCCCGTGAGCGTGATGGCTAGCGCGATGTAGATCAACGAGACCGCCAGCGCGCGCGGCATGCCTCGGTGGTGCAAATAGACCGCCAGTGGGTTGAGAACGAAGGCGATCAGCCAGGCGAGGAAGAAGAGGAGGATGACGTCGCCGAACGTGACGAGGCTCGTCCAGACAAGCTGGGCGGTATAGATGGCCAGCACGACCGTCGCCAGCGTGACCAGCACACGCAGGACGCGGTAGCGCGCCAGGAGATCAGGAAACATTACAAATCCGCGCCTCCCGTCTCCTCATCATACCTATACTCTGACTACTCTGGCGCGCTGATGGCATGCCCCACCCTGTCATGCTATCACATGCCAGTACGCTTGCCCGCTTTCCTACCCCAGCGGCCACCCAATCGTCATCCCGCCAGCTTTACACGCCCACCGCTAGCGCGCGCGGCAGCATCCGGCCCGCCATGAGCGCGGCGAGCGCCCGCTCCGGCGCCACTCGTTCAGCAAGCGTGGCGCCATCCAACGGCGCCCACGCCAGCGCGGCGATCTTGCCCACTTCAAGCGATCCCAGCTCATCCGCCAGCCCCAGCGCGTCCGCTCCGCCCAGCGTCGCCAGTCGCAGTAACTCCCCCGGCGCGGGCGGCTCGCCCGCCTCGCTATGGAGTTCGTGGGCGTAGGCCGCCTCCTCCCAGACGGAGAGCGACGGTGAGCTAGCTAGACTGTCCGTGCCCAGCGCCAGTCGCACGCCCGCCGCGCGGTAGGCCGCCCACGGCATCCGCCCGTTCAGCAGCCGCGCGTTGCTGCGCGGGCAGTGCGCCACCGCCGCGCCCGATTCCGCCACCAGCGCCAAATCATCCCCATCCACCCACACACCATGCGCCAGCAGCGTCTCAGCCCCCAGCGCGCCCGTCTCGCGCAGGTAGCGCATGGGCGAGACGCCCGGCGCGGCCTCCAGATCGGCGGGCCGTCCTATTCCCGCGTAGAGCGTGTCGCGGATCGGGCCGGAGCGCTCCAGCAGCCAGCGCGTCTCGGCGGGCGACTCAGCGGCATGGATGCAGAGCGGCACGCCCTCTTTGCGACACCACTCCGCCGTCCGCTCGAACAGTGGCCGCGAGACGGTGTACGGCGAATGCAACGACAGCCCAAAGCGCACACGCGCGCCGGGATACTCCGCGCGCCAGCGGGCGATCGTAGCCTGCCCGCGCGCCAGCGTCTCATCCGCCTGAGCCGGGTCGCCGTTCAGCAGCTCGTAATACACCACGCCGCGCAGCCCGCTCTCGACTACTGGCCCGACGCTCTGCCCGGCGGAACAAATCTCACCCACTGCCGCCACGCCGCTGGCCAGCGTCCTTCGCACGCCTTCCTCCGCCGAGGCTTGCAGCGCCGCGTCATCCAGCGCGCCCCGCGCCCGCAGCAGCGCCAGAATCCACGAGGCCATGTCCAGCCCCTCAGGAATGACGCCCTCCAGCGCGGTCAGCTCCAGGTGGGTATGCGCGTTGACGGCGGCGGGCAACAGCAGCGCCTCTCCCAGTTCCACTCGCCGCGCCGCCGGATACCGCTCACCCAGCGCCGCCGCCGATCCCCACCGCAACGATCCGCTCGCCATCCACGACCACCGCGCCATCCACGATAGGCTGCGAGGAAACCGGAAACACATACCGCGCGGAGATGAGCGTCAGCACGACAAGCCAGCCTTCATACAACACATCAACACAGCGACAAGCCCGCCACCATACATGTTACCGCACCGCGCCCTACAAGCTCTTGTAGCGAGCCGTGATGTCCGCCAGCGCCCGCTCATGCTCGGCGGCGATGCCAGCCATGCTGCGCTGGTATTGCATGACAACACTAATCATGGCGCTGTCACGATCGGTTTCGATTTGTTTGATTTTGTCAGATAGGCTGTTTTGGTGAACTCTGAGCCACTCGGCGTATGCGAGGTCTATTTGTTCTTTCAGTCCCTGAACACGCTTAGCAAGGATACCTGCGCGGCTCTTCTGAAGAATGAACCACGGAATATAGAAGGGAAAGACCAAGAACGGGATGGACAGGATCGAGAGGAACGCCCCTACGGAAGACACGCCCAGAACACTTTGAATCGGAGAAGCGTTTGGCACGAACAGGTTACCGTCAACGAACCCCACAACTCCGCCCAGGATTAGCCTGGTACCGCCATAACGGCAGCTACCAGCACCATATGCTCACGCATGTACCTATCCCACGCCCATTGGCGAGATATCAGTGTGTCCACCTTTCTCCGCGCATCCCGGGCTACCTCTTGATCCCACAATAGTCGCAGGAAGACAATGAGCGGACCTCGGAAATCTGGTGTAAGTGTATAGTCCAACTGAGTCAATTGTCGCTCGACGCTGGCTATCGTGATATCCTCAGAGTTCTTCCCTTCTCTCATTCGAGACACCGCTTCTGACACTTTCTTTCCCTGAAATGTCACTTGACCAATGCGTCCCTGAAATGTGGCCGAAACGCGAGCCTGCTCCTCGTTCCGTGTTGTAGCCGCCTCGACTTCCTTCATAGTCTTCGCCTCATCCGCTTGCCGCCGCTCCTTTGCCTCCTCGTAGGTCATCGGGACAGTCAGCCCCAGCTTGGGCGCAATGCCAGCAGGATCGCGGTAGTAGGGCGCTTGCCGCCATAGTTCCGTCAGGCGGTCGCGGGCAGAAGCGAGGTCGCCTGCCACGACGCGCTGCTGGATGACCTCATAGGGACCGAGAAGCGCGCGGTTTTGCTGGGCAACGGGCAGATATTCTTGCGCCCAAGCCAACATCGCCGGGTCCTGGCCACCGAGCGCGATCAGCGCCTCCAGCGCGCCAGCCTCCGCGCCGTACGCGCCCTGCTTGCGCGACGCCTCCGCTTGCGCGAGCAGCCGCTGGGCGCGCTGTGGGTAGAGCCGTTGGTTCAGCCGCTTCAGATCGCGCTGCGCTTGTCCGCCGAAATAGGTCGGATCACGGTCAAGGATGCGCTGAAAGAGCAGCGCCGCGCGCTCTGGGTCAGGTGATTCCAGCGCAAGCGCCTGGCTGTAGAGCTTCGGCGACTCAGCGGTCAGATCAAACGAGGGGTCCTGACAGGCGTAGATGAGCTCTTTTACCGCTACCGCATACGTTTTATTGCTGTCCGAGAAGTCAACATAGTTCAGCTTTCTCTCGGCCAGCGCGTTCGGCATCGCGCACATTTTGAACATAATGGGAATGATGCGCTTGCCCAGGCGCAGCGCGATTTCATATTCATCTCGCACGTAGGGAGATATAACGGCGGTCGGAGACATCACAATAACAAAGAGACCGAAGCGCTCGATCGCGCGCTCGATCTCCTGCTGCCAATTTTGCCCGCCTTCCAGCTTCCTGCGATCCACCCATGTCTTGAAATCGCGCGCGCGCAGGTCCGCATCCAGACGGTCCACAAACTCCGAATCGCTTCGGGAATAGCTGAAGAACGCTTCGACCTCACCCGCCACGGCCAGCCTCCTCTCCGCACACCACGCGCTATTCCGGCGACGATCACAACAAGCGGGTGCACCCTACCGCCATTATACACGTAAGGGAACTGTGTAGCGCAGTGAGGTGAGGTCAGGGCGGGTGTGATACAGTGCCTTCTGCGGCTGTGCAAAGAAGGAGGAAACGCTGATGCTGACTGAACGCATGCGGAAGGCGGTAGAGGCCATCCAGCGCCTCCCACCAGACGAGCAGGAGCGGCTTGCCGAGACAATCGAGCACGCGCTCGAACAGCCAGCCATAGGGTCAGACGCTGTCCGTCCGGAGGTCGCGCAAGTGATCGAGGATGTTATCGCGCGATCCGGTGCTGTGCTCGACTACCTCAAGGACAAGTAGGATGGCGGACGAGGCTCCGGTGATCTATTTGACCGTCGGTGAGGCGGTCGCGCTACACGATGAGATACTACGCGCTGCGGGCCAGCCGCCTTCACCGCTCCGAGATCGCGCACTCCTCGAAAGCGCCTTGCAGCGCCCACGGCACGCGGCTTTCTATGAGAACGCGGGCATTATCACCCAGGCGGCGCTCTATATGGCGGGCATCGCTTCGAATCATCCATTCGTAGATGGCAACAAGCGCGCAGGCTACGCCGCTGGAATTGCTTTCCTCCATCTCAACGGACATGCGAGCGCGGCTGATCGGCTCAACGACATGACAACCGGTCAGTGGATCGAGCAATTGGTGACGCATGCTCTGCCACTGGCCGGTTTCATTGATCTGCTGCGGGCGCGCCTCGCCTAGCGGTCGAACAGCTCCAGGATGTGGTAGTCGCTGTCGCGCTTGGCGGGCCGGAAGCCCTGGGCGCGGATGTTCTCCTGAATCTGCTCGACGGTCATGCAGGTGCCGACATCGGCCCCGGCGGCGCTGACGACGTTCTCCTCCATCATCGTGCTGCCGAAGTCGTTGGCCCCTGAATGCAGCGCGCGGCCCGCCAGCTCTGGCCCCTGCGACGGCCATGAGGCGCTGATGTTGGGGAAGTTATCCAGCATCAGGCGGGCGAAGGAGACCATGCGCAGATACTCGTCACCGGAAGCGCGGTCGCCGCCCATCGCTGTGTTGTCGGGCTGGTAGCTCCAGCAGATGAAGCTGGTGAAGCCGTTGCCATTGTAGGCTAGGCTCTCGTCCTGTAGCTCGCGCAGGCGCGTTAGCGAGAGCACCCGCTCTTCCAGCTCCTCGCCAAAGCCGAAGACCATCGTCGCCGAGGTCGTCAGGCCCTCGCGCTGCGCCAGCCGCTCGGCCTCGATCCAGCTCTCCCAGGTCCCCTTGTGCGGCGCGATGCGGTTGCGCGTGCGGTTGTCCAGAATTTCCGCGCCACCGCCGGGCAGCCCGTCCATCCCCGCCTCGTGCAGCGCATGCAGGATCTCCTCCAGCGGACGCTTCTCGATGCGCGCGATGTTCCACACCTCGACCGGCGAGAAGGCGTCGAGCGCGATAGCGGGATAGTGCTCCTTGAGGTAGCCCAGCAGCCCGGTGTAGTAGTCCAGCTTGAGGTATGGGTTGACGCCACCCTGCAGCAGCACGCGCGACCCGCCCCACGCCTGGAGCTCCGCCACTTTTTGCCCGATCTCGTCGTGCGTCAGCAGATACGCCTCGGGGCTGGCAGGCTTGCGATAGAAGGCGCAGAAGCCACAGTCAACGATGCAGACATTGGTGTAGTTGATGTTGCGGTCCACCAGGTAGGTGACGACGCCCTCAGGATGCCGGCGCTGGCGGATGGCGTCCGCTGCTGCGATCAACTCCTCCTGGCCGGCCTCCTGGTAGAGGCGCATGCCCTCTTCCAGAGTCAGCCGCCCGCCGGAGATGGCGCGGTCAAGCAGCTCCCGCGTTGACGTGATGGTTGGCATATTCCGAACTCGCTCTCACTCTCTCAGCGCCGCGACATAGACCTCGACGGGGGCTTTAGCCCCACCGTCGTCCCGTGCTCCGGCGCTTCAGCGCCGAGCGCCGCCCCTCCACTCACCCAAGCTTCGCCGATTCAGGCTCCAGCACGTCCATGAACGGACTGACCGAGAACACCGCGTTGCCTGGGCCTGGCTCGCCATAGCCTGCAGGCGGCGCGAGGTGATAGGAACGCAGCGTGTCACGGTACGTCTCCAGCAGTCGCAGGTGATATTCCAGCGGCGCGCCCTCTGGGTTGCCGTCACCCAGCGGCGTCATCGCTTCTGGACACCAGGTGGTGAAGCGCGGCGTGATGCCCTTGGACATGAAGAAGTCCAGCCCCTCGGCGGTGGAGCGGATGGCGTCCTCGACCTCAGTATAGCCGTAGGGCTGCGCCATCTCGACGCCCGCGACGAAGTTCGGGATCACGTTCGCCGGGCCGAACACCTCGCCAGCATCCACGATGCGCTTGATCCACTCGTCGCGGCCAATGTAGCGCGCCTTGCCGGGGCAAATCTTCGGAAACAGGTTTGGGTCCCACACCTCGTAGTTGGGGTGGTAGATTTGCGCGCCCGCCGCCTTCAGCCGCTTCGCCGATTCAACCGGCCACGCTTGCGTCACCACCTTGCTGATCCAGCGACCAGGAAAGCGGTTCTCGATGGCCTCGACATACTGGGCGTAGAACTCAACCTCATCTTTGCCCTGGAGCGATGAGGTCACGCTGCCGCCGGTGAGCGTGTACGCCAGGCTTTCGCCGCCGCTGGCGTCTACCCGCTCCAGCGCCGTCAGGATGTCAGCCACCGACTTCACGCCGGTATAGGGCCGCCCCTCCTGAATCTGCTGGCGGTAGTTGTTGTTGATGTCGCAGAACTGGCACTCTTCCTTCGCGCCGAAGTACTGACAGACGCGGAAGACGGTCAGGTACAGCAGATAGCCCCACTCGATGGTCGGCGCGATCTCCGCCACTGGGCGCCCGTCGGGCAGCTTCTCGGTGTAGTACGGCGGCAGGTCGTGCAGCCCGACCTGGGCGATGGGCTGGTCCTCGGCGTGCAGCCAGAGCGCGCCCTCGCGCGGCGCCACGCGGTACGGCGAGCGCGGGTTTAGCCGCACGGAGACGATCGTGCGCCGCAGGTTGTATGGCCCGCCAGACAGCGCGATCTCTTCGGGCGCGCGCCACTTCTGCTCCTCATCGATCTGGGCCATTGGCGCCATGTTGAAGGAGAAGATGAAGTAGCTTTTGGGCTGATGCTCGCGTCCGGGCTGCCCGTCCGCCGATGACGGCGCGCGCACGAGCGCCCCCTGGTCGAAGCGCAGCCCCAGCCGCAGCAGGTCCGCCTTGATGACGGCCTCCGGCGGTAGGGTTGGGTGGCGCGCGATGGCCGCCTCCAGAATGTCTCGCTGTTCCATCGGTTTCTCGCTCTCTCCGCGTTGTCTTGTCGCTATTATAGCGGGCGCTCGTCCAGCAGGCGCACGCTTGCCCAGGAAAAGTCGGGGACCGCCATCTCCAGGAAGAACCGCAGTCCCTCCAACTCGCGGTCGGTCAGATGGTAATCGAGCAGCCGCAGGTAGTCCGCGCAGATCGCTTCCGGCAGCCCCAGCCGCGCCGAGGCGTCAGCCGCCAGCCGGGGCAGGTCCGCCAGCCCGCGCGCGGTGGACTCACGCAGCAGCCGCGCGACCCCAGCGGCGCGCACGGCCTCGATCCTGTCAGCGCGGGCCGCCCAGATGGAGAAGACGAACGGCAGCCCGGTCCACGCTTGCCACTCTGCCGCCAGGTCGAAGACGTAGGGCCGCCCACGCCCGGCGATCTCGCGCCGCAGCCAGCCCTCGCGCAGCGCGATGTCGCCGATCAGCAGCGCGGCTTCGTGCTCCTCCAGCATCGCGTCCAGGTCAGGAGGCGCCGTCACGTAGCGTGGGCGCGCGCCGTAGCGCCGCTCCACCAGTAGCCGCGTCAGCTCCACCGAGGTCGCCGAATGGTCGGTCAAAGCGATAGAGCCGCCGTCGAGCTCGCGCCAGTCCGCGCGCCAGGAGAACAACAGCACGCTATCCACCCGCCCGTGCGCGCTGACCGACAGACCCGGCGTCAGCAGCCACTCGTCCGCGTGCGCGCCAAAGGCATAGCTCGACACGTTCGAGATGTCCACTACGCCAGCGTCCAGCGCGCGGTTCATCTGTGCCGGCGTTCCCTCGACCAGCTCGATTTCTGGCAGTTCCCCGTCGTGCGCGGCGCTGACGATCCAGTCGTAAACCGGCGCGACGTTCAGGTAGGCGATCTCGCCAAGCCGTGCGACGTTCGATGTAGCGGAGCGCTGGGTAGCGGGGTGTGAGGGTGTATGTGGCGCTGTCATTCCTGGGCCTCCTTCCGGTGCGGCTGTGGCGCGAGCGACATCTCATCAGCAGGGACACCAACCGAGCGCAGCAGTAACGCCCGCAGTGTAGGGTAGGCGTCTTCAAGGCGGCGGGGCTGTCCGCTGACCAGCCAGCGGGTCACGATCTCGTTGATCGCGCCGAACCACGCCCAGGCCACCGTCTCGGTATCCACCGACGGGATACGTCCGCCCTGGATCGCCAAATCGAGCCGCCGCTGAATCATCGCCGCGAAGCGCCCGCGCACTAGCATCAGCTTTTCGTCAAATCCATGCCCTAGCCCAACCGCCTCGACCAGCAGAATCTTGCTCAGCCGCCGGTGACTAGAGAACATTTCAAACACTGTTCGCAGCGCGGCGTCGAGCTGCTCCACCGGGTCGGGCTCGGCGCTGATGGCGCGCTCGATGGCCGCTTCCAGGCGCGGAGTGAGGCTATCCACCAGCGCCAGGAAGATGGCTTCTTTGTTGGGGAAATGGAAGTAAAAGCCGCCCTTGGAGCTATCAGACGCCCGCGCGATATCATCCACCGCCGCGCCATGATAGCCCTTGTCGGCGAAGACGGTCTCGGCGGCGTCCAGCAGCCGCTGGCGCGTCGCCTCCTTGTCGCGCACGCGCTCATGCGTCCGCGCCCCACCGCCTGGTGGCTCCGCTCGATTCGCCATTTCGCAGCCTCATGCGGCCATTCCGTCGCGCGCATTCCTAACGTTACAAACCGACGCGCCAGTCGGTAACGGCTCCTGTGGAATTGTAGGCTGGACAAAAGAGCCGCGTCAAGGCTGGGGGCCAGCCTTGACGCGGTCCAGTAAATCGAGAAGCGCCCTCGCGACGCTACACTAGATCAAGTACCTTCCGAACGCCATACACCGCACGCGCCGATTCCCCTCGCGCGCCCGCGCGCTCGAATGTCGCGATGGCGAAGTAATAGACAGTCAGCGCGGCGGTGTAGTCGCGCATGGAGGCCAGCACATCGGCCCGCAAGGTAGCGGCGCGAGCGATCAGCACGAAATCGTTGGAGTCCGCCGCCTTCTGTTCCAGATCATAGATGCGCGGAGCGAGCGCATGCGCGTGCAGATCAACTGGATCGCCGCTGGTTTCCATATCGTGGATGAGTGGGGCAAGTTCATACGCCTTGAGGCTAAGATGATCGTGGCGCAGCAGCGTCAACGTAGTCAGAACACGGCCCGCATCATCTTGAGAGTCACGAAGCGCGTCCGACGCCATGAGGCCATACTTCTCAGCTTGCCGCATGTTGCCCTTGAAGCTGACATGCTTGCCCTCTGAACGGTAGCGCTCCGCGAGATCGAGATGCGTCTCCGCTAGCTGAATGTAGAGGCGGCGCTGACTGGAGACATGCTCCTCATCACCCATCAGCCGTTTCTCCGCGCTCTTGAACAGATGCAGGGCTGAGCGCAGCAACTTCATATCCCCGCCGCAACGCTGGCTTTCCGCTCGCGAGATCAGCGCCTCGAGCCATTCCTCCACCGCGCGGTCCCATTGTGTCATTAGAGGGCCGCCATACCTGGCGCGAAGCTCGCGCGCGGCGCGAATGTTATCCAGCGCGGCCGCGTTCTGCCCCAGGAGAAATTGCTGGCGCGCAATACGCGAGTACAGGGAAATTTCAGCGCCCGCGCACTCTTTCTCACTGCCTGGTTTGTATCGTCGGAGGGCCGATAACGCAGTCAGATATTCACTCAGTCCTTGATCATATTGGAAAAGATTATGATAGGTCTCGCCAAGCATCCGGTGCAGGATCACCTGGGACGCGGCATCGGCCCCACCGACAGCGAGCGACAACGCAGACTTGTAGGCGTCACGCGCTAGTAGATACTCTTTGCGGCTCTCCGCGCCGCTCGCGCGCTCCGCAAGCTGGACATGCGTGAGCGCCAGATAGTAATACCAGCGCATAAGAAAGCTGGGGGTGTCTCTGAACACCGCTTCCGTAAAGCTCGTAAGTCTGCCAAACGCCTCATCTGCGCGCTCAGCGAGCAGATCCTCCCAGGCTCGCCGCATCGGAGCGAGATCGAGGACTGGCGGGATCTTCTCACCTGGCCAGCTCCGTCTCGTCAGGGGAATGCAGCACAGAGTCAAGGCCAAGGCCATCAGGTGTGTTCATCGAGACAACGCCCCCCATCTTCACACAACCAAGCAGCCGCGTAAGAAGGTTCACGCCGGCGGCATGGCGACTTCCGATAATCACATTACCATAAAAACATGCTACCGACATCATCCAGCGAGGGATTTATGAGGCGAAATTGGGAATGGCGGTCGTGGCTCAATATGCCACGACCGCCATTCCCACACAAAGTTGAGATGCGCTTACATTGCCGGTACGGCCCCTAGCAAGGGGTCGAGACTCCACCTCCGCACGTCGTGCCATCCGGCCCGCTAAGAGCCGCCAGCATAGGGGCATGTCCGCCAACATGAGCCGAGAACGCCGTGAAGCGCGCGCCACCCATGGTCAGACCGAGAGCCAGTGTCAACGCCACCGCGCTAACAGCCAGAAACTTGCGCATGGTTCAAAATCCTCTCTACACGCAATAACAACGACTTATAATGTAATACACTACCACAGCATATCATGTCAATAACAAACAGCGCATTACTCTTTCTAAAATCGTTTATTCAATTATTTTGGCAATTATATTTTGCGATTACAAAAACTATAGCGCTTTGATACACGAAATTTTTCCTCATTTCATGCCATTTTTCACTTACTGCATGGACTCTATGAACCCATAAAACGCTGCGTATCTAATCTATCATTAATTCAATAATATGCGATTGTAATTGCGCTATGCTCCAAGTCATAAACTAGCTGCTCGTGGAAAGTCCATTTCCCGCATGTGATTTCCACGCCATCCGAACTGCCCCCAAATGCCGGGGAGCGCGAACGGCGTGGAGGATGGAAGAAGATCGAGGGGAAGTTATTGACGGGGCTGGCGAGATACAGAACACCATCCACGCTGCGCAGACACCCCAAACATGGCGCCCTGCCGTGGTGACGAAGCAAAAAGACAACCCTGATCAGGCGCACGGTACCATTCGCGCAGTTTGGCCGCGATCCAGCGCTTGACACATTTCGCCGGTCGCGGTATAGTAGGTGAGCCAGCGCGATCGCATCGCGCGAGCCCTCGCGGGAGTGGCTCAGGGGTAGAGCATCTCCTTGCCAAGGAGAAGGTCGCGGGTTCGAATCCCGTCTCCCGCTCCACACGGCGTCATCCTCAAGAGGATGACGCCGGTTTTGTTGCCTCCCCGCCTCTCTCAGTTCCCCAGTGGCCGCTTCAGTGGCGCGCCACCCGCGCGGGGATACTGCGCCGGACAGAGGCGTACGGCGCGGGTGACGAGCAGCACCCGACCATCGTCGAGCGGCGGAATGAGCACGGGAATCGGGTCGAGCAGCCGGGCGCCCAGAAGTCGCGCGGCGCGCTCTCCGGCGGCGATCTCTTCCACCAGGTCGCCTTTCTTCGGCGCGATCACCACACCGTCTGGCCGCGCGAACGGCAGGCAGTACTCCAGCAGCGCGGACAGCGCCGCCACCGCGCGCGCCGTCACCACATCGTAACGCCCGCGATGCTCCGGCGCATGCGCCAGCTCCTCCGCCCGGCCATTCAGCGCGCGCACGTTTGTCAGCTCAAGCGTCGCGATCACCGCCTCCTGAAAGCGTGTCTTTTTCCCTGTCGCCTCCAGCAATGTCACCCGCCAGTGCGGAAAGGCGATGGCCAGCGGCAAGCCGGGAAAGCCCGCGCCGCTGCCCACATCCAGCAACGCGAGCGGGCGGGCGCGCTCGCCTGGCGTGAGAGCCAGCGCGCACACCAGCGAATCGAGAAAGTGGCGCGTGAGCACCTCAGCGGGCTCGGTGATCGCCGTAAGATTGACGCGCGTGTTCCAGTCGAGCAGCAGATCGCTGAGCGCGGCGAACCGCGCCAACTGGCCGTCATCCAGCGTGACGCCTAGCGACGCGGCCTCTATCCGCAGCGGCTCCATCGCCCCCAAATCAGCGGACACGTTTCTGCTTGTTGCTGAGGTAATCAATCATGACATACTCCGCCAGATCATCTGGGTCGGTGTAAAACGCTCGCCCGCGATTGACGGTCGCCATCTGATTGACGAAATGTTTGAGATAAGGATCATCCCAGAGCATGAACACATTGATGGTGATGTTCTCACGCGCGCAGCGGCGAACCTCGCGCAGTGTCTGCATCAGCGCCTCGGGCGGCGGCGGCCAGTCGAACGTCCACGATCCGTTGCGCTGATAGACCGTGGGGCCACCGTCGGTAATCATGATGATTTGCTTGTTGGCGCCTCGCGAGCGCGCGAGCAGCCGCCGGGCCACCATCAAGCCGTGCATCATGTTCGTCCCTTGCACATGATCCCACTCACCCAGTTCGATCAGCTCCTCCGGCTTGTACTCGCGCGCGAAGTTGGAGAAGCCTACGACATAGAGCGAGTCACGTGGGAACTGACCGCGGATGAGACTCTCCAGCGCGATAGCGACCTTCTTCGCTGGCGCCCAGAGGTCGTTTTGCAGCATACTCCAGCTCATGTCGAGCATCAGCACCGTAGACGAGCGGGTCATATGCTCGGTGTGATAGACCTCGAAATCGTCCTTCGCCAGCGTGACCGGCGCGCCCGTACCTTCGCGGTTGATGGCGTTCATGATCGTTCGCTCGAGGTTCAGCTCAAACGGGTCGCCGAAGACATACGGCTTCGTCGCTTCATCACGCTCACCACCGTAGCCGCGCTCAGGAAGGCGGTGGCGGCCAAAGGCGTCGCGCTTGAGCTGCGAGAAGACATCTTGCAGCGCCTTCTGGCCAATGCGGCGGATGCCCTGGGCTGTCAGCTCCAGCTGGTCACCATTGCGGCGGACCATGCCATCCTCTTCGAGCTGTTTGAGCAGCGCCTGGAGCTGTTCGAGCGCCTGTGCCTCCTCGTCGCCGACCAGATCGCGCAACTGGTCGGGATTCAGGTCGCCCAGCTCGCCCGACCGGCGCGCATCGCGCATGCGCTGCTCGAGCTCATCCATCTCCTGCAGCGTGCCCATCAGGCTCATCGCCTCGGTCATCGAAAGCGGCTCATCGCCAGTGAGATTGAACCGTGTGCGGCGCCCGGACGGTGACATCGCCTCCAGATTCATCGCCAGCTCGGCCAGATCCACGCGCAGCCGGTCATCGCCGATCAACTGCTCCATCATGTCGCGCAGCTGCTCACGCTGCTCTGCCGACATGCTGTCCATGAGCGCCTGCATCTGCGCCTGACGCTGCGCCATCTGCTCGATCAAATCATCCAGTGTATTGATGCCAGGGCCAAAGAAATCACCATACTTCTGCATGAAGCTATCGAAGTCTGGCTCCTCACCCTGGGCGCGCTGGCGGAGCATCTGGTTCAGTTCACGCACCATCTCGCGCATGCGCGCCAGGTCTTCCGGCGTCATGCTCTGGATCGCCTGCGTCATGCCCTGGAAATACTGCTGCATGATCTGCTGCTGCAGCATCTGCATCAGTTGCTGGAACTCCTCCCGCGCCTGCTCATCCATGAAGTCGTACTGCGAGAGTTGTTGTATCTGGCCCGCCGGATCCTGCGGGAGCTGATCGAGGTACTGAAACTTCTTGTTCGCGATGTTCTCCAACATCTTACGCAGCGCGTCGGGGTCCAGCCCTTCAGGCGCGCCGCCCTGCTGCCCCGGCTGCCCCGGCTGCCCCGGCTGCCCCGCCTGGCCGCGCTGACCGCTCTTCTGCCCTGACTGGTCGCCCGCCTGAGCGTCCGCCTGCTCGCCGGGCTGACCTCCCTGTTCGCCCGCTTGCGGCTGGCCCGCCTCAGAGCCATCGCCCTGCGGCTGTTGATCCGGCGCACGCTGCCCAAGTTGCTCATCGAGCCGCCGCTGGATACCATCACGCTCCATCTGCTTGATGCGCTCCAGCCGCTCCTTGATGTCATCCATCACGCCCGACAGATTATAGCGCTCCATGCGCTGTTGCCGTCGCTGTTTCAATCGCTCCAGCAGGTCCTGCATACCCATCTGGCGCGTGCCATTGCGCGACATGAAGCCTTCGCGCATCATACGCTCCAGCGCGCGGCGCAAGTCACCATGCTTGAGATAATCGTCCGAGAGGGCGTCGAGGATGTCCTCAGCGTCGAGATCATCGAGCCGCTGCGTGCCATCCCAACGGGAATAGCGGAACGGTTTGTTCAGGCGATAGCGGTCGAACATCGGACGCCCCCATCTCTGTGCGTGTGGTGGTATGTGTGATTCGGGGCGACGCCTCGCGGAGACGCCCTAACGTACGCGCTAGCGACGGTAGCGCGTCTGTCCCGCGACCTCGTCTTTATTGAGCCGCTTGTTGAGATGGAGCCCTTCGAGGATGAACTCGACCGCCGCAGCGACCGTCGCCGGGCTGCCATGCCCGTGCAGCTTGTCCACCGCCGAACGCAAGCCGCCGACCTTCGCGAGTTGGTTGACGTACTCCATCGAAGGCTGAGTCGCCGAAACCTGCACGTTCAGGCCCTTCTCAAAGCCAGCCACCAGCTGCTCAAACTCCGTCACATCGAAATACTGCCGGAACACCGTGCTCACCGCCTGGCGCACCAGCTTATCCACCACCTTCTCCTCACGCACCTCGCCCACCGTGTCCAGCTCGATCTTGCCGGTGGTAGACGCCAGCACGGCGGAGAGATCGCTGACACGCGGCGTAGCCTGGCGCTCCTTGAGGCGGATGGCGCGGCGCACTGCATTGCTGATCAGGTTTTCACCGTTGGCGATGGTCATACGCACACTGACGCCTGAGCGCTGGCTGATCTCTGAGCTATGGCGCGCCTGCTGCGTGATCTCCGCGATCACTTCCTTCATGTACTGCGGGAAGACCACCTCGATGCCCTCGGCCTCGAAGTGGCGCATCTCGCTCTCCATGATCACAATCTCCGCCTCGATTGTGCGCGGATAGTGCGTGCGAATCTCCGAGCCCATCCGGTCTTTCAGCGGTGTGATAATGCGGCCGCGATTGGTATAGTCCTCCGGATTGGCGCTGGCCACCACGAACACATCCAGCGGCAGCCGCACCTTGTAGCCGCGAATCTGCACATCGCGCTCTTCCATGATATTCAGCAGGCCCACCTGAATGCGCTCGGCCAGGTCTGGCAGCTCGTTGATGCAGAACACGCCCCGATTCGTCCGGGGGATGATACCGTAGTGAATCGTCAGCTCATCCGAGAGGTAACGCCCTTCGGCCACCTTGATGGGGTCCACTTCGCCAATCAGGTCAGCGATGCTAATATCTGGTGTCGCCAGCTTCTCACCATAGCGCTGGTCGCGTGGGATCCAGTGGATAGGTGTATCGTCACCCTCGTCGGCGACGCGCAGACGGCAAGCCTTACACAGCGGATTGAACGGGTCGTCGTTGATCTCGCATCCCGCGACGGCGGGAACCTCATCGTCGAGCAGGTTGACCAGGCTGCGGGCGATGCGTGTCTTGGCTTGACCACGCTCACCCAACAGCACAATATCCTGACCAGACAGGATGGCGTTTTCCACCTGCGGAATCACGCTCTCCTCATAGCCGATGACACCAGGGAAGAGGGTCTCCCCCGCACGCAGCTTGCGGATCAGGTTCTGACGCATCTCCTCACGCACGGGGAGAACGCGGTAGCCGCTCTCGCGGAGCTGCCCAATCGTGGCGGGCTTGTTCGTGTGGCTGATCGTCATCACAATCGCAGCGCGGAGACCCCTGCCGTTCGGGCATGGGGAGGAAGCGCCGCTTCCCCTCTTTCTGTCATCTATAGTTTTACATACCGTATGGTCTACGGGAATCTACGCTTGCGAACCGGAGCCTGCGCCCACGACTCCAACAAACTATATAAGGCCAAACGGACCTTGCCCGCAAGGTAATGGCCGTCCCAGGAATACCCCCAGCGTTACTGTGCGGGCGTAGCCGGGAATGACACAGACGCTTTGCACGGCATCGACTGCGCTGTTCAGAACAATCGCGCTTACAGCGTCGCATAGAGGGCAACCTGGCCAGGATGACAACCAGACGCGGCAGCCGCCTGACGTCAACGGACCTCTCGTATGGGCAGCGTGACAACAGCCCAACAAAACGTATGGGACCGGACGCCAGCGACACTGCGCGACGCGCGATCACCATCCTTACTCATGGCATTCTATGTCGCGCCTGTCAGGCCGTGCAAGGCGCGCGAGCTCGCCCTGGCCAGATGTCCAGGACGCCCGGCGCTCGCGCCTGCCCATCCGCCCCGGTTGGCGCCACTGTTTGCGGCCATCACCCGCGTGTGGGACACTGCCCCCAGATTGAGCGTGACACGGCGCCGCAGAGCGCCGCTAGCTAGCTGGCTGTTTAGGAGGGCGCGAGTGAGGCAACTGGCGGAGCGCATGCCCGCGCCCAATCGCTTGATGCGGAAACCAGACACGCTACTGCGGGCTGGCCTGATCGCCAGCGCGCTGGTAGCCCTCGCGCTGCTCGTGGTCGCCCGCGTAACCGCACCCAACCCTACCAATGCCATCACACTGATCGGGCGCCCAGCCCCCGCCTTCACGCTGCCAGCCGCGCAAGGCGGAACGACGCTACCCACCCCCACCCACTTCGCCGGCGCCAGCGGACGCCCTACCCTGCTAGTCTTCTTCAACACACTCTGCGTCCACTGCCTGAGCGACATCAGCGCCGCGCGCCAGGCTGGCGCCACAGCTTCTGGCGGATCGCTCGATGTCATCTTCATTGACACGCCCGGAGAAAACGCCCAGATTACAGGAGCCTACATGGCGCGCCTCCAGCTTAACCCACCCGTCCTGCTCGACAAAGGTGGCGCGGTGGCGCGCGACTACCGCGTGGGGTACGGGCCCACACTGGCGCTGGTGGACACGAAAGGCGTCATACGCGGCGTCTGGGTAGGGGAGACTCCAGTCCAAACGCTTGCTACCGGTATCCGCCAGGCGCTCGGACGCTGAGTGGCGCGCCGAGCGCCTGTCAAAGACACTCAGCAAGAGCACTGGATCGGGCTGGATTTGTAATACGTCGCCAGCCACTGGCCCGCGAGCTTGCTCGTCGCGAGCGTATCCCCCGCCCAGTTGGAACTTGTCGCCCAGTTGGGCTGGGCGCTGCGTGGCGCGATCGGCTCATCGCCATTCCAGAAGACGCCCGCCCACCAGGGCTGCCCACTGAATGTCTCCAGCAGCGCCTGCATATCCGTCAACTGCTCCTGCTGGTCTATGTTTGCCAGGTTCGCGCCTGAAGGGATAGGCGGCCCGCTGTTCGCGCCAGGTGTGCTGCCGTACCCGGCGGCGGTGAAGAGCAGCGAATGCCCATATTTGGCGGAGACAGCGCTCAGCCGTCCAATAATGTTGCCGGGGCAAATATTCAGATCTTTTCCGCCACAGGGTGTCTGTCCTTGCCAGGCGCTCTGGAGCTGGCTGACCGAGAGATCGGCGTTATTTTGGCTCAACGGGAAGTAGGAGTCCACGCCAATAATATCCACCGCATCCCACCAGGTGATGTTCTCAAACTCCGGCGATGTAGCGCCCTGCGGCGAGCCGCGCCAGCTCGCAGCGTAAATGAGCTTACCAGAATAGTTCCCACCCGGTTGCGACGCATGCTTGGCATAGTTCGCGTAGATCGGCGACCGCAGAGCATGGATTACATGCCGCCACTCGCAGTCACGTCTCCCGGAACACGTCGGAAAACTCTCTCCTGGTACACCGTGATCAATCGCTGATGGGTCAGCCTTCGCGGTCGTAAGCGGTCCATCTGTGGTCACATCGGACAGTCCATCACCAAAGATGAAGTAGGGAAGGTTGTATTTTGCTGAGAGGCGCGCATATTCACTCGCGAAGGCGGTGTAATTATCAAACCAGCCCTTCTCGAGTTGATTGACAGTACCGCCCAGTGTATAAAAGTTGGCCTCGCTACGCGTGTTCGCCCATATCCTTCCCACGAGATCAGCGCTGTTATCACTAGAAGAAGCAAGGTCATACTGGCGCACTTGGAGTTCCAAAATAGGAACGAGCCCAGCCGCTCGCGCGTCTTTGATGGCCTGCTCGTAGTCGCCCTCCGGCAGCGTGTCAATGTCCGCTTTCTGGCCCGAATGCCACAGCAATGCGGGGACGTCGCGATTTGGCATGTCAGCGATGACCGGAATGATGACCGCATTCATGTGGAAGAGACTGGACTGTGAGCGCATATTCTGGAGCGAGGCGGGGGTTGTGTAGCCGCCGCCCTTCTGGCTGGCCGACCAGCTATAGACAAATCCCTGGAATTGCGTTCCCGCGTTATTCTGTAGCCCGCCTGACGTCTGCGCCTGGAATCCCCCAACTAGTGACCACAGGCGCGGCAACCCCACAGGCCCCGCGAGCAGCGCCACGAGCAGCGCGGGTAGCATCAACAGCGCACCCAACCGCACAGCCCGGCTATCAGGTGGACGACGCCCAGGCTCGGGCAACGGCGATGATCCAGGCGACATAGACGAAGGCGAGAGGGGCATCCTGCGAAACCTCCATGTGGCGGGAATAGATATGGGGAAACGAGAGAAACGATCGCTTCCACGAGGCGACCAGTGGGGCGCTCACAGTCTAGTCCTACTAGGCGGGGAAGGCGAGTTTCCGGTACTTCTCGGCTGTCTCGTACCAGGCCTCGTCAGAGAGCCCTAGCCGCTCGCGGAGTGTCTCGGGCGCCACGCCCCCCCGCAGCTGGCGGATTGCGTAGATATCACGCAAGTGCTGCAGCGTCACACGCTTCTCCAGACCCGCCCGCTTGACCGCCGACGCCAGCACATAATTCAGGTTGCGATCGGTACACTCGAAAACACGCTCGCGGGGCTGGTAGCGCCGCAGATAACGCTGGTAAACCTCCGTCCACCCCGCTGGCAGTTCCATCCGGCGCTCACGGCGGCGCTTGGCCTGGCCAGGAAAATGCACCTCCACGACTGGATGCTCCGGGTCAGAGAGATCCACATGGCTCAGCGCCAGCCCCATGACTTCCTCTTTCTTGAGTCCAGTGGAAAGCAACAGGGAAATCAACGCATGCGCGCGCGCATCGTCCTCCGCTGCGCGCTCCAACCGGGTGACCTCTTCATCAAAGAGCAGTTCCGGCAGCGGCGGCGCGGGACGTGTCAGCAGAATACGCGCGGATGGATCCGCGTCGAGCGCCCCTATCCCCGTCAACCAGCCGCAGAAATTCTTCAGGAATGTGACGCGGCGGGCCATCGTCTTGGGAGCGGGCCGGTTCTCGCCGGAGAGGCGCAAATGGTCGAGCCAGGCGCCTAGCCGCTCTTGAGTGAGCAAACCCACCTCGACGTTAACGCCCAGGAAAAGCGTCATCATCCGTAGATCGGAAAGGAAGCAGGTAATCGTATACGGCGAGTGATCGGTACGCCGCAGATAGTCCTGATAGGCCAGCGCACTGGCGCCAAGCGTCGTCGCCGGAGTCGGGTCAGGAATCTGGACAAGCGAGGGGCGCGGCGCGCGCACGACTTCGCCGTCATCCGGGGTAAACAAGCCCGGCTGCTCAGTCATGCCCTGCAATAGCCTGGAATCTTCTACCATGGCTCGCATCGCCCTCCCTGATCGCGCGGCGCGCTGATGTGCAGCTCCACTGACCCGCGCGGCTTACAGGTATAGAACATCCGTCTTGACGCCAAGTATGGCCCAGCCAGCGCGCGATTTGCAAGGCGCCAGCCCATATGACATAAGTACAATTCATCTTCCTGTCACAGTATGACAAGCGTACGACAGATGTGTGGAACAGACGAAGCATGCTAGAGGATAGCACGATGGATGACAGGGACGAATGGCAACCCGCCACCGCGTCAGTAGGCCGGAGCGCCCTCCCCACTTCTGACACCGCGTCAACTCTTACGCAGCCCGAGGCGTCACTGGCAGCGCGCGCCCTCGCAACCCTCGATCACCAGCGCGGAACACTCTCATGGATCATCGACGCGGGCGGTCTGGTCACGGGCGCCGAGGCGCTCAGCACGTTCCTTGGCCGCGCGACGAGCGACCTGACAGGCGCGGGCTGGCTGAGCGCGCTTGATCCGGCGGAGCGGCGCTCGGCGGCGGGAGAATGGAAGCGCGCCCTGGAGGAGAACGCGCCTCTCACGACGCAGTGGCGCTTTTTGCGCTCCGATGGCATGGTTGCGCCGATGCGCGTCACCATCCAGCCAATGAGCGCGCTGCGAGATGATACACCGCTCTGGCTCTGTGTCGCCCAGCCGGCGATCGCCGCGCCCCCGCCCACTCGAGACGTCCAGCGCGTGACAGAGGAGAACGAGCCAGGGCGGGCGAACGCGGCGCGCATGGCGCTCGATAGCATGGCTGATGGTTTCTTTGGGCTGGATAAGAGTGGGCGATTCGTCTTCGCCAACACCAGCGCGCGCGCCTGTTTCGCCGCGGATGGAGTGGCGCTGGTTGGCAGAGAATTTGCCGAAGCGGTCCCAGCGCTGCGTGGCTCCCCTCTCGACGATGAGCTCCAGCGCATCGCTCGCGCGCGGACTCCTGGCATTGTGGAAACGTACATTCCACAGGCTCAAGCTTGGTTCGAGATCCGCACTTACCCTACGCCATCCGGCTGCTCGGCGCACATGCGCGATGTCGCCTACCGCCGGTCGGTCTTCGACCGGCTCGACGCCGCGCTCAAGAGCGCGGAGGCCACCCGCGCGGACGCGGAAGCGCGGGCCCATGAACTGGATGCGACCATTGAGTCGGTTGTGGATGGCCTGATTGTCTACACCGACGGCGGCGTGGTTCAGCACGCCAACCGCGCGATGCGCGCGCTCTGGTTCATGCTGGGCGAAAACGACCCAGCCACCCTCAGCCTCCACCCCACGCATGGCGCCGAGCGCAACATCTCGCCTGACGCCGCCAATCAGTCCGCCTCAGAAACGCTGCGGCAAGCTCTTTGGCGCGCGTGGCGGCGCATCATGTCAGGCGAGTCGCTCGCGGGCGTGAACGCGGTAGATGCCAGCGCGCGCCTCAGTGAGGAGACGACGCTGGATCTTAGCGTCAGCGGCGGCCCAGTCTTTGGCGAGCGCGGGGAGATCATCGGCGCGGTGGAAACCGTGCGCGACGTGACCGTTCAGCGCCAGGGCGACCGTGAGCGAGTCCGCACGCTCAGCTTCGTCGCGCATGAGCTGCGCACGCCACTCACCGCCATTAAGCTCTCGCTCGATCTGGCCATTCGCCGCTTCGCCAAAAACATACCCATTGACCCGCCAGCCTTGACTGTCACCTTCGATGGTATCCAGCAAATCGAACGCATGGTTGAGGACCTGGTAGACGCCGCGCGCAGCGACAACCAGAAACTCAGTCTCACCCGTGAGCGCTGTGACTTCCGTGAGATCTGCGCGCTGGCAGTGAAAGAGCAAGAGGCGGCGGCGGGCCGCCTGGCGCGCTACGAGGCCCCACCTGAGCCGCTATGGGTCATTGCGGACCGTATACGGATTCACCAGGTACTCTCCAACCTGCTCTCCAACGCGCTGAAATACTCCCCATCCGGACACACCAGTAGACCTGCGCGTCGAGCATCGTGATGGCCATATCTGGGCCGGCGTGCGCGATCGCGGGCCGGGCGTGCCTCCCGAAGCGCAGGTGAAGCTCTTCCAAGCCTTCTACCGCGCCCCCGGCGCGCACGCGCTGCACGGCCCCAATGTCGGGCTTGGCCTAGGCCTCTTCCTCTGCAAGCGACTGGTCGAACTCCATGCCGGACAGATTGGATTCACGAGCGAGCCAGGCAATGGCAGCCTCTTCTGGTTCACTCTCCCACTCGCGGAGGAGCGCGGCGTCATGCCAGAAGCGACGGATGAAGCACAACGTGATGGCGCTGGCAGCGCATAACACCCTGCTCGCCCCGCTATCGCTCACCCATTCACACGCATCTTCACGTCCGCGGCTTCCACTCCAGCCTCCGCGGCCATCGTGAACGGATGCTCGGAGCGCGCCATGCGCAGGATGATGAGTGCTGGCACGATGATCCAGGGCAGGTTCAGCAGCAGCACGATTGGGAAGTGAGGCGTCGCATACGGCCCCCCATACTCCTCGCTGAGGATGATACAGACAATCGTGATGATCGAAGCGCCGTAGAGCAGGCTGGGGATACGTATCCAGTCGCGACCTCGAATCGTCGCGTAGATGCTGCACGCATAGAATGGCCCAAACAACAATGCGTCGAACCAGATTGTCATCTTCCACCAGGGTGGCCGCGCGAGCACAAGCGGATCAAGCGCCCGCGCATAACTATGGACCATATCAACCAGCGGCGCTGGCGGCCAAATCGGATAGGTGAAATGCTGTGGATTCGCGATCACCAACTGTTCGAGATCCACAATATAGGTGATGAAGAACAGATTGAGCAGGAAAAACGCGAGAAAACCGTAGTCCCACGGACGCTCGGATAAGGGAATTCGCCGTCTCGACATACCATCTCCCAGAGCCGCCTGCGACTCCACTTGGAAATCCCCCACAGATCGACATGCGCGCCGCGTCTGGCGCCACGCCAGGGCGCACGCCTGACATGTATTGTAAGAGACAAGCGGCGTGCGTGAAAACCCCACGCCGCTGGCGCGCGCCTATGATAAACTTTGCATCAACGCCACCGTAAGCATGCGCCTGGCGTGTGCGGTCCCGCCGGTGTGGATCGTGTAGTATCGTGGGAGAGCGTACGTGCGTATTGCGACATTCCGGGATGAGTCAGGCGGCGCGCGGCTGGGCGTCGCGCGCGATGGGGAACTGGTAGATTTGCTGCGGGCCGCCACCGCGCTCAACGCGCCGGAAGCCCGTGAGGCGCCTGCCTTGCTGACCGACATGCTGGCGCTCATCGCCGCTGGCCCGCGCGCGCTCGATCGTATCCGCGAGCTCGCCCGCCTGGCCCCTGAAGACGCCACTATTTCCCTGCCCACCGTCCAGTTCCTGGCCCCGATTCCGCGACCCTCGAAGAATATCTTCTGCGTCGGGCGCAACTACGCCGAGCACGCTGCGGAATCCCTGCGCGCGATTGGCCAGGCGACACCTGCCAAACCCGCGCAAAACCCAAACTTCTTCACCAAAGCCGTCACCTCCGTGATCGGGCCAACCGACGACATCCCATACGACGCGGACCTCTCCGACGAACTCGATT
Source organism: uncultured Chloroflexia bacterium (assembly GCA_963809385.1). Classification (GTDB taxonomy): domain Bacteria; phylum Chloroflexota; class Ktedonobacteria; order Ktedonobacterales; family JADMIN01; genus JAKAIY01. The sequence goes on from CAWEJL010000005.1 coordinate 423,880, forward strand.
GGGAGGTAGAGTTGGGAGTCATCATGGGCGAGGGTGGTCGCAACATCACCCCCGAGGATGCGCTGAAGCACGTCTTCGGCTACACCGTTATCAATGACATCAGCGCCCGTGACTTGCAGCACGCGGCTGGCGCGCAGTGGTTCTATGGCAAGAGCCTCGATGGCTCCTGCCCGATGGGCCCGTGGATCGTCACAGCGGACGAGATTCCCGACCCCTCGCGGCTAACACTAATGTTGAAAGTCAACGGCGCCGTCAAGCAGCACGACACCACTGCCAACATGATCTTCGACACGCCGACGCTGATCGCCTTTCTCTCGCGGGGCATCACCCTGGAGCCAGGCGACATCATCGCTACAGGCACGCCCGCCGGCGTCGGCTTCGCCCGCACGCCAAAGGAATTCCTGCGCCCCGACGACGTCATGGAAACCACTGTTGAGGAAATCGGGACATTGCGCAATCGGGTCGTCGAACCGCCATCCCGACCATAACAGGCCTGAGCGCGGACAGAACGCTACGAGCGCGTAGGGTGCGAACGCCGCCCCGGATGGGGCGGCGTTCACACCCTACGCGCTCGCGGGCGGCGGCGGAGTCGTGTCGCGCCGGCTCACGACGAGTTGAGCCTCACCGCCGCGCACGAGCGTCGCCCCTGGCCGGGGCGACTGCCCTAGGACGATACCCGGCGCACCAGGCGCGCTCGACCGCTGCGCCACCACGCTCACACTCAGGCCCGCGCGCCGCAGCTGCGTGATCGCCTCGCTGAGCGGAAGGCCACGCGCGTCGGGCATAGACACCAACAGCGCGCTCAACACCTGTCCAAGCTCAGCGCGCAAATCGCGCCGGTGGCTCTGGCTCTCCTTCGTCTCATTGCGCTGCTTCTCGCGCTGGATGAGGGCGAAGATACGGTCCTGCGTCTCGAGCGGATACGCGATGTTGTCCATCTCGATGTTCGGGGATTGCCCCGCTGTCTCGACCACAATCCGCCCATAGCCAATGATCCTGCCCAGCGGCGGCGCGCTGACCGCCACATCCTGAATGGCGCCGTAAAACGCCTCTCGCCGGGCCTCCGACAGAAGGGCGAAGCGGCGGTCAATATCAATGATGCGTCGCGTGGTCAGAATGAAGACGTCATCCACATAATTGAGCGTCACCAACCCGCCCCAGACGAGTCCCGTGAGTACGCCAGCGCTCACGATCACCCAGGAGACGCTCAAAGCGGAAGGCGCTAGCATCGGACGTAGCAGCAAGCCCGCAATGATGAGCAGCGCGCAGATAGCAAGAGGCAACGCCAGCTTCCGCAGCAGCGCGAACCAGTGCCGGTGAAGCCGTGCCACTACACGCTCATCCGGAAGCAGCGAAACAAGCGCGCGCCGCAAAACACCATCCGCCACCCCCGCGCCATCGCTAGACGCCAGCGCGTCGCGGTCCTCAGCGTCAGGATCCATGCCATCTGGCTCACCCATCGCGTCAATCGCACGCATCACCGCCTGCGCCGCCGCGTTCACACCGTCTCCGCCCACGCCATTCCCCCCGCCACGCGCGGGCGTCGCTTCCCGCCGCGCGTCAATTGACGCGCGCTGCGCCTCTGTAATCGCCCGTGCCACGGCCTCAGGCTGGCTCACGGCGGTCAGGCGCAGATCGCCGCTTACGCCCGCCGTCCGCACCCCCACGTCGCCAATATCGAGCAGATTCGCTATCGGATTAGGCCATATGACACGCACGTTCTGGATTCTCGCCAGTGGGGCTTGCCGCCGCCGCCGTGACAGCACGCCCCACCCAATAATCAGCCGCGTGTTCGTTAGCGTATAGCTACAGGCGTACCAGTTGAGACCATCGCGAATCAGCCAGCGCGCCGCTATCGCCAGAAGCAGCGCGAAAATGCCCACCTGGAGCGGCCAGGGAAGGAGCAATCCCGTCAGACCCAGAGACAAGCCATTGAGAACCAGCCAGAGCGCGCCGACAACCGCCACTGGCCACATTGTAACCAGTGGCGCTAACACACTTTGCCGCATCGCAAAGAGCACACGTTCCTCAGATCGCTCGCGTGCGGAAACCGTCCCTGGCTCCCAGGCGCTTGCATGTGACACACCCGATGTGACCATCTCGCGGCGTCTCCTGTTCACTCCTGAATCTTCTCAGCCGATCTTTGGAGCTATTTGCGTACAAGGGCGATAATCAGCAACACCATGAGCCCCAGACCGAACAGCCCGATCATGTAGGACGTCACCACCGTGGCTGAGGGACTGGCTACCTGAATAGTGGTGGCGGGTAGCACGCGCTCGGTCACGAAATACATCACCGCCAATCCAGTAACGGCCCCAGCTACCATCCCCCCGAAGCGCTGCCCTGACGTCTTTGGCGCCGCGCCGAAGTGCGTACCCATGACATGCGCCAGCACCGAGAGTCCCGCGAGCATCAGCAGGTCCATCACTGGGTTCGCAGGCGCGCTCGAAGGATCAAACACTGGCGGAACATCACCCTGCGCGACTGCGGGCAGCGTCACAGTCACAAAATGCTCGAGCCATGCGCTGCCGCCCGCGGTCAGGAATAGTACGCCCCCTAGCGTCATCGCGCAGGTGATGATCTCTCGCCCCCAGCCACGATAGTAGCCCCAAGCCGCCACGACGAGCGTCACGATAAAAACAAACTGGCTCTGTGTCAGCGCCATACCCCATCACCGCCCTCTCTGGCGTTCCTTTCCAGCGCCTCGCTCCCATCTCTTTGTTAGCGGGGCATCTCCGCCCGTTATCTTCGGCAGTTACCAAAGAGCAAACGGGGCGCCATCGCGGTACACTTGGCGGAGTGAGGGAACCTTTCCGCTTCGTTTAGCGTCCAACGAGCGTCGTTCTGGTTTCTGGTTAGGCAGAAAGGCGTAGCGCAGCGCGCCGCGTCATTCTGGAGGACGATCGCATGATTCTGTCGCCGTCGAAGCCGCGCGCTCGCGCAGGCCTTGGCCGCCGTCTCTTGCTCGCGGGACTCAGCGCGCTCCTGACGCTGATCCTGACAGCATGCGGAGTCTCCGCTCCGCGCGCTGGGAATATCACGAACGCCTCTCCAAGCACCCCACATCCCACCGTGAGCGCGGAACTGAAAACTCATCCCTGTCAGGGCGTCTACACCAGCGGCTTTAATCCCGCCGTCACCCTGACCGACCCCACCAACCCCACCATCAGTGTGACAGGCAGCGCGCGCACGGGAGACACCATCGAGATTCGTATGGATGGTCATCACAAATGGATTCTGAGGGGGATCATGCCAGCGGGTGCGCTCACACCAATATCTGAGGAAGGCATATACGATAGCGTAAACAATGTCTGTGTGTGGGTCTTCCACGCGACCGCGACCGGTGACGCCACCATCAACCTCAGCGGCGGGTACTTCCCCTGCCCTTGCGTGTTAATCGGCTTCCAGCAAATCTTCACACTCCACATTTCCTGATCCAAGAGGGACTCTCGTGACTTCCCCTCAGATCGCCTTGCGCGAAGATTGTGAAGAGCAGACAGGGCGCACGCGAGGCGAGCGCGGTGGGGCGATGGGAACCTTTCCGCTCTGTCCAGCGTCTTACGAGCGCCTTTCCGGTATGATGAGAAGGCGTCATCACGTTGTACAGTGTTCTGGAGGATGTATCGAATGAATCAGGCGCCAGGGGGATCGCGATCGCGCGTCGTCCTTGTTCGGCTCTGGCTCGTGTGCCTCAGCGCGCTCCTGGCGCTGCTCCTGGCGGCGTGCGGCGCAGGCGTGTCAACACCGCGCACTGGCGGCTCCACCTCCAGCACGACTACTGGAGGCGCGGTGATGACCATTCGCCCCTGCCTGGGCTCGTACAGTGGCGGCGGCAACCCTGCCGTTACCCTGACCAACTCCTCCAGCAATGTGACGGGCAGCGCGCATACGGGAGATACCATCGAGATTCGGATGGATGGCCATCACAAATGGACGCTCACGAGCGTCAAGCCATCGGACACGCTGACATCAATAACGCAGGAAGGCCTATTCGATAGCGCGAGCGGAGACTGTGTGTGGATTTTCCATGCGAGCGCCGCTGGCGACGCCACCATCACCTTCACCGGCCTGGCCCTCTGCGATCCCACGCAAGTCTGCCCGCAATACGCCATCTTGCAGACGTTCAAGCTTCACATCTCCTGACGCTTCCCGCTCTCGCAAGCCTTCTCCATCCCTATCCCCAGGCGGGCCGCTGACCCCATGCGGCCCGCGCCGGGAAGCGCCCCAGCCCGCTGCGCTATAATGCGGTTATGCCCCACCGGCCAGCGCTGGGAAATCCGCCGCGACACGCGCGGGGCCTGAGTCGAGATCAAAGAAGGTGCGAGAGACCATGGGTAAGCTCATCGAGAAGCTCCAGCAGATAGGCCAAGGCCCGACCGGCTCGCTTGGCTTTACGCCGCGGCGCGACAACGGAAATACAGCGCGCCCCGCCGCGGTGCTCGTCACGCTGCGCGCGGTGGACACTGGGGCGGCGGAGGCGGTCGCCAAGGCGGGCGCGGACGCAATCATCATCGCCGGATGGAAACCCGGCGCCAATATCACCGCGTTCAAGGCCGCCGTCGAGAGTAGCCGGGCTCTCTGGGGCGTACAGTACCACGGCGCGGGTGACGATGAGCCAGTGAAAGCCGCTCGCGAGGCCGGGGCGGGCTTTATCCTGCTAGGCGAGGACGCCGCCGTTGGCGCGCTCTTCGATGAGCCTGGGCAGATGCAGATTGATCGGGTCGTCACCATCTCTGCCCCGAAAAGCGAGATGGACCTCCTGACGCTCCGCGTCATCAATTCGCTACCCGCGCAAGCGGCGCTGGTCGCTCTGCCAGCGGGCGTCGCCGACCTTTCAGCGCTGTCTGTGCCAGCCTTCGCGCAAATGGCCATCATCGCCGAGTCGCTGCGCTTCCCGTTGCTCGCTACAGTGAATGACGCTCCCGACTTGCGCGCCAGCCGCGCCCTGATCCGCCTCGGTGTAGACGGCATTGTACTCTCAGGCATCGGAGTGGAAGCGGACACACTGGCCAGCCAGGTCCGCACCGTGCGCGCCGATCTGGAAAAAATCCCCCCTCTCTCGCAACGCGAAGGCATCAACCTGAGCGGCCTGATGGGAGCGATGGGAGCCGCGCCGAGCAAACCCGAACCGACGCCCACGCCGGAGATTGACCCCGACGGGGAATAGATCCACTGACTTTCCCTGCCCTCACACAGCCGCGATTCACCAACGCGCCCCAGCGACAGCGGGGCCAACGCATCTAAACGAAACATGGTCATAATTCACCGGCGGCCCTAACTGGAACGTCGCTTCGGCGCCGGACTGGACCGGCGTCTGCCTGATGCGGGCTGATGCTTGGCCCACGTGGCGACAAATTAGGACCGCCCCTCGTTTAGATGCGTTGGCCCTGCGCAATCTTGGCGCCCGGCATTGTTCCAGAGCAATCTAAGATAAAAGAGACCGGTAGATGCGGCATGCCAGCGACGGAATGGGGAGTGGGTTAGCGATGTGTGCTGCCGCGACATATGTATGACATATGGTAAGGAGTTGAGATGCGAGACGAGGTAATACGCCGCGTGGCTACCGTGTTGCTGGTAGATCGAGCGGGACGAACGCTGTTACAGTTGCGCACCGCGGACGCGCCAGCGTCGCCCGGAAAGTGGTCTTTTCCTGGTGGCGGCATCGAGGCAGGCGAGACGCCAGAGGAAGCGGCGCGGCGCGAGTTGCTAGAGGAGACGGGGCTGGCGGTGGATGGTGAGCTGGCGCTGTACTGGAGCGGGATGCGGCCATCCGCGTCGCGCGTGAGCGGGTTGGTGGAGTATTTTGTCTACAGCGCGCCAACGAACGCGCGGCAGGAGGATGTCGTTCTAGGCGAGGGCGAGGCGATGGAGTTCATCGCGCCAGGGGATGCGCTGGCGCTTGATCTGTCCGCCACAGCGCGCGAGCTGCTGCCGAAGTTCTTCGCCTCCGAGGATTACCTGCGGCTGGCGCGGCGGTAGGGCATACTGGTAGCGCGCGTCGCCCCGCATGGTATACTTTGGCGCCCCGGCTGAGGCGTTCCTGTCCGGGTGAGGATGCCGATGGACAGCGCGACTGAGCCAGATATTGAGATTCCCGACGAGCAGCCGGGCGAGCGCCGCTTCGTTGTGGGGCGCTACCGCGCGTGGGTGGCGGCGCTGGAGCCGGATGGGCAGGCGCGGGCGGTGCTGGTGGAGGCGCTGGAAGAGCCCAGCGAGGCCGACTTCCTGGCGGTCTACGGGCCTGGCTGGCTGGAGCGGCCAGAGCTCCAGCGGCGCGCCGAGGTGTTCAGCGTGACGGGCGCGCTGCCGGGTGAAGTGATCGAGCTGGAGGCGAGCTGGAGCCTGCCACGGCCCGGACGCAAGCGCGCGCGCAAGACGCCCGCCCCGGTGACGCGGCTCACGCGGGTGATCGAGGCGTCGCCGGAGCGCGTCGAGCCGCGCTGCGCGGTCTTTGGCGAGTGCGGCGGGTGCCAGTTCCAGAGCATGGCGTATCCCGCGCAACTGGCGTGGAAAACCGAGCGCGTGCGTGACCTGTTGCGTGCGGCGGGGTTCGATGAGCCGCCTGTGCTGCCAGCGATTGGCTGCGAGCCGCCGTGGGGCTATCGCAACCACATGCGCTTCGCCGTCAACCGCGAGGGGCAGGTTGGGCTGACCGCGCGCGGGACGCGTCGTGTCCTGCCGCTCACCGAATGCCCCATCGCCCATCCGCGCATCAACGAGGCGCTGGCGCTGCTGGCGCAATCGCCGCAGCCGCGACCACAGGCGCTCGTGCGCTACGGCGTCGCGACAGGTCAGATCCTCATCCAGCCCGCGCCAACGAGCGAGACACGGGACGCGCTGGCGGCGGCGGGCATGGAGCCGCGCGAGGCGGATATGGAGGAGGAGGTTGGCGGCGCGCGCTTCCGCATCCGGCCAAGCTCGTTCTTCCAGACCAATACGGGGCAGGCGAACGTCATGGCGCGGCTGGCGCTGGAATCGCTGCCCGCCGGGCCGGACGTGACGCTGGTGGACGCCTACTGCGGCGTCGGCGTCTTCGCGCGGCTGATGGCTGGGCAGGCGGGACGCGTGCTGGCGATCGAGGAGTCGGCCAGCGCGGTGCGCGACGCGCGCTGGAACTTGCGCGACGCGCCGAATGTCGAGGTGGTCCAGGCGAAGGTGGAGGACGACCTGCCCCAACGCGGCGAGCGGCTGGATGGGTTGATCATTGACCCGCCGCGCGCGGGCTGCCTGCGGCCCGTGCTCGACGCGCTGGCCGCGCGCAGGCCGCCGGTCGTGGTCTACATCTCGTGCGATCCGACGACGCTGGCGCGCGACCTGGCTTATCTCTGCCTGGGCGCCAAAGCCTACCGCGTGCGCTCCGTCCAGCCGCTGGATATGTTCCCGCAGACAGCGCACATCGAGAACGTAGTCACCCTGGACGCCCTTCCGGTGGCGTCAGAACAGTAGTGAAGAGGAGCCCGCGTGACGCAGCCAGCTAGCCCACAGCCAGCGGAGCAGCCCATCATCCTGGCCTCAGCCTCGCCGCGCCGCAGCCAGTTGCTCGGCGAGGCGGGCATTCCGTTCCACCGCTTCGTCGTTGAAGTGGACGAGGAGGGACTGAGCGAGGCCTATCGCGGGCCGCTGCTCATGCTAGGCGAGTATCTGGCGGGGGAGAAGGCGCTGGCGACGTGGCGGGCGCTGGCGGCGCATGGGGATGCGGGACGGCGCGTGCTGGCCTCGGATACGACGGTGCTGTTAGAGGGGCGCTCGCTGGCCAAGCCGGCGGACGCGGCGGAGGCGACGGCGATGCTGCGCGCGCTGCGCGGGCGCGAGCATACCGTCGCCACAGGCGTCGCGCTGGTGGACCCGTCGCGCGGCGCGCTACTCTCCACCACGTCCGCGACACGCGTACGCATGCGCGACTACAGCGACGCGGAGATCGCGGCGTATGTGGCGACGGGTGACCCGCTGGACAAGGCGGGGGCCTACTCGATTCAGCATCCCGACTTCCAGCCGGTAGAATGGCTGGCGGGCTGCCACCTGGGCGTGATCGGGCTGCCGGTCTGCCTGGTGTGGCCGCTGATAGGCGACGCCCGGCGCATGCGCGTCGTGACGGCGCCGCTGCCCGCTGAGGCGCCGGACTGCCCGTGGTCGGCGCGCTGCACGCCGCCCTATCCATTCAGCATGCCGGGTATCCGCTCGCGTCCACTGCCCGATGCCGCTGGCGCCAGCGAGGCGGGGGGATGAGCGGCGCGCGGGGCCGCTACGCGCCCTCGCCAACGGGCGCGCTGCATCTGGGCGCACTGCGGACGGCGCTACTGGCCTGGCTGTTCGCGCGCGCGGATGGCGGGACGTTCATCCTGCGGATTGAGGACCTCGACCTGCCGCGCGTACGGCCCGGCGCGGCGCGCGCGATGCTGGACGACCTGCGCTGGCTGGGGCTGGACTGGGATGAAGGACCAGATAGGGGAGGGCCATACGGGCCCTATATCCAGAGCGCGCGCGGGGCTATCTACGACGGGGCGCTGGCGCGGCTGCGCGCTATAGGGCTGCTCTACCCCTGCTACTGCACGCGCGCCGAGCTACGCTCCGCGCAGGACGCGGCCATCGCCAGCGCGCCTCACCTGACCGGCGCGCCTGTCCCCTACTCCGGCGTCTGCCGCGACCTGACCGCGCGCGAGCGACAAGCGCGTGAGGCGGCGGGACGCGCGCCGTCGCTGCGGTTCCGCGCGCCCCGCGAGCCGGTCACGTTCAGTGACCGGTTGCACGGCGCCATCAGCGAGCAGGTGAGCGAGACGCTGGGGGATATCATCGTGCGGCGCAGCGATGGAGTGGTGGCCTACAACCTGGCGGTGGTGGTGGATGACGCGCTGATGGGCGTGACGCAGGTGGTGCGCGGGGCGGATTTGCTGGCGGTAACGGCGGCGCAGCGCGCGCTGGCGCTGGCGCTGGGCTACGAGCCGCCGCACGACTATGCGCATGTCCCGCTGGCGACCGACGCGGCGGGCGCGCGACTGGCCAAGCGCGACGCCGCCGCCGGGCTGGAGGGCCTACGCGCACGGGACGTTACGCCGGAGCGAGTGGTAGGCGCGCTGGCCGCCAGCGTGGGGCTGTGGCCAGCGGGAGAGCCGGCCACGCCGCGCGATCTGCTCGCGACCTTCGATCCCGCGCGCATCGGGCGGGAACCGTCGGTCATCACGCTGGGGTGATTGCCGCCAGCGCCACGGACGGCTCACGCGCTGGCGGCGCGATCTGAGCCGCGCGCCGCAGCATGAGCGCTAGCGCGGCGACGGCCAGAATCGAGACCGGCAGAAAGTAGCGCCCCGGGCTTCGCCAGGCGAACATCAAAGGCAGGAGCGGCGCCAGAAGGCCCACAAAAGGGGTCTGACGGCTTACACGCCAGAACCAGACCATCGCGCCAAGCCAGACTGCCACCTCAAGCGCCGTGAATACTTGCGGCGGCAGTGGTGGCAAAGCGCCAGACAGCATCAGGCCCACCAGTCCGCTACCCTGCGGAAACAGTGGGAGCGTCATTGGCAGCGCCAGGCTCCTGACCCAGGCCTGGGGAGAGGCGATGATCCAGGGCGCATTGATGAGGGTGAACGTTGCGATGGCAAACGCGCTCCGCCTCAGCGCCTCGCTCAGGCCGCGCTCGCGCCATACCCACAGGAAGTAGAACGGCGCGAAGAACCAGGCTGTCTGCTTGACCGAGCACGCCACGCCCAGCAAGGCGCCGGAGAGCCAGCCGCGTCGCTGCAGCGTCCAAGCGCCTACGAGCGGAACGATCCACCAGATGTCGAAGTCCGTCGTGGACACGGAAACCGCGATGTTCGGGTTGCAGAGCGCCAGGAGGAGAATGGGGAGGCGGGCGTCTGGAGGCGCGATGAGCGTCACAGCCACGACGAGCGCCAGGAACAGCGCGATCTGCGCGGCGCCACTCCCCGGCAAGCCCGCCCACATGATCGGGACATCTACCAGAAACGATCCAGCGGGATAGCTATGTAGCGTATCGGGCGCGATCTCTGGCGGGGGAGCGTTGGGCGATGCGAAGTACCGCGCCAGCGGCGCGCGCATCGGCGTCGCGGTCGGCTCGCGCTTTAGCCTGGCGAACTGGCCGCGCGCGATGGGCGTGTAGCCACGTATGTGAAAATACTTCATCGCTTCGATGAAGCGCGTGTTCGAGTCCGTATACGGATTGTCGCCGCGCAGCGTCAGAATGGCGTTGTACTGGTTGTAATACAGCTCGTCGCTGCGGTATTGCGGCGGCGACTGGGTCAGGCTCGCCAGGAATCCGCTCCGCAGCATGCCCAGCGTTCGGGCGGAGGACAGCAGCGCCCACACCAGCAGCGGGAGAGCCGCCCATCGCGTCAGCCGCCCCAGCCGCTTTAGCGCGAGATTGCGGATGAGATCGAGACGCATGACCGCCGCGATGGAGAAGGCGAATCCCAGCGCGAGGAGGAGCGCGACTCCAGCCGCGATCCATGCCGGGCCGCCTGGGAAGGATGGCAGCCAGCCCGGCAAATAGCCCGATGCGAGGAACGACATAGCGCCGAGCGCGACGAATGCGGCGCCAGTCAGACAGGCGGCGGACGGCGCCAGCGCGACGTGCGCCCGGCGGGCTGTCCGCCGGAGTCTCGCCAGCAGAGCTGTCACGCCAGTAGACTCCCTCTAGCGACCACGCCTCGCCGATCCGCACAGTCCCGCGTCTCGCGCCGTCTTACGCTATGACGAAGGAAGACGCTCGTTTGTTACCGTGTGGCGGCTTTACTCCTTTGGGGTGGCGACGGCGCCGGGATTGAGCGCAGCGCGCTGGGCGGCGCCTGAGGCAAGGCCGTCGCGCACGCCGGCCAGGGCCGCGCGCAGCGCCTCGCGCGCCAGCTCACCGATCGAGATGTCGCTACTGTCGGCGAGGATGATCTTGAGCTCGCCCATGATGACGCGGGCGTCAATCGTCAGCTCGGCGATAGGCGCGCCGGTGGGCGGCTCGTGCTCCTCTTCGCCACTGGCGACCATGCCGCTGATCGTCTCGCCCAGCGTGGTGGCCTCGCCCATGATGACGCGCGTACGGGCGCTGACACGCACGCCGCGCGGGATGAGGATGCGCGTCTCGCCCATGATAACGTTGACGCGCAGGGTGGCCTGCGGTGGTAGTTTGGCTGAGCGCAGGTCCACCTGCACCTCGCCCATCACGCACGAGATGCGCGCGTCGGGCGCGAGGGTCCACGGGCGCCCCGCACGCTTGGTCTCGCCCATGAACGCCGAGATGCGGGAGACGCCGCGACCCGCGCCCGGCGCCGGAGCGACCAGCGGAGCGGGCGCGGCGGGCGCTGGGGCAGGCTCCAGCGCGGCGAGAACGGCGAGCGGCGAGTGCGGCATCTCAGCGATGATCGCCTCGCAGGTCCCAACGTCGGGCGCTTCCGTGATGCGGTCGAGCGCCTCACGGAAAACATCAACGCTGATATCGCCGCGCTCGTAGCGGGCGCGCGCCTCCTGGATGGCGGCGCGCTGCGCGACAACCAGGGGTGATTCCATAGCGTCATCTCCTCTATGGCGACGCGCCCGCGCGCGCCGGTCTACTCGGCGGCGGCTGAGACTGGCGCGGCCGCGACCGCCGGGCCGACCCAGACCGTTTGGATGTTGACGAACTCGCGGATGCCGTACGACGACAGCTCGCGCCCGTAGCCACTGCGCTTGACGCCGCCGAAGGGCAGGCGCGGGTCAGAGGCGGTCATGCCGTTGACGAACATCGCGCCGGACTCGACATTCGCCGCGACGCGCTCGCCCCGGCTGGTGTCGCTTGTCCAGACGGCGCCACCCAGGCCAAAGTCGGAGTCGTTGGCCAGCTCGATGGCGTGCGCCTCGTCGCGCGCGCGGATGACCGCCGCCGCCGGGCCGAACGTCTCTTCGCGGAATACGGTCATATCCGGCGTCACGTTGCTTAACACCGTCGGCGCGTAGAAGGCGCCCGGGCCGGAGAGCGCTTCGCCGCCGGTCAGTACCTTCGCGCCCGCCGCGACCGACGCGCGCACCTGGCGGTCGAGATCCTCGCGCAGGTCCGCGCGGGCCATCGGGCCAACCTGGGTCGCGCGATCCATTGGGTCGCCCACCTTAAGCGCCGCCGCCGCCGCCGCGAACTTACGCTCGAACTCGTCGGCGACGGACTCGACAACGATGAAGCGCTTGGCGGCGATGCAGCTCTGGCCGGTGTTCTGGAAGCGCGCGCGGGCGGCCGTCTGCGCGGCGGCGTCGAGGTCGGCGTCCTCCAGGACGATGAAGGCGTCGGAACCGCCAAGCTCCAGCACGCACTTCTTCAGCACGGAGCCCGCCGCCGTGGCGACCGAGACGCCCGCCGGGTCGCTGCCGGTCAGCGTGACCGCCGCGATGCGCGGGTCCTTGATCAGCCGGTCAACCTTCGAGCCGGGGGTGATGACGGTCTGGAAGAGGTGCGCTGGCGCGCCAACCGACGCGGCTGCTTCTTCAACGACGCGCTCGATCTCCAGCGCGCTGCGGGTGACGTTGGAGGCGTGCTTGAGGACGCCGGTGTTGCCCGCCATCAGGCCGGGGGCGACGAAGCGGAAGACCTGCCAGAGGGGATAGTTCCACGGCATGACCGCCAGCACGACGCCGAGCGGGCGGAAGGCGACGTAGCTCTGCGACGCGGTGCTGGGCGCGGACTCATTCGCCAGGAACGACTCGGCGTTCTCAGCGTAGAATTCGCAGTTCCAGGCGCACTTGTCCACCTCGGCCTCGGCTTCGCCGATCGTTTTGCCCATCTCCTCGGTGATGTGGCGGGCAAGCTGCGGCGCGCTGGGCGCGGAGGGTCTTGGCGATGGCGCGCATGAGGGTCGCGCGCTCGGCGAAGCTCGTGCCGCGCCACTGGCGGAAAGCGGCGCTGGCGCGGGCGAGCGTCTGGTCAATCTGCTCTTCGGTAAACGGCTCGAAGCTCTCGATGACTTCGCCATTGGCGGGGTTGATGGACTGGATAGCCATGTCGCCTTTCGCTCCTCATGGTGTTGTACGCGCCCGCGCGTCGCGCGCTCACAGCGGCGCGCTGTTCTCAGCGCCGGGCGGCTAGGCCTCCGCGTCGCGAAGGCTTGGGTAGGACAGGTTTGAGCCCATCGTACCACCAACCTCTCCATAATGGGCGTTCGATCTCGTGACACAGTGGCCAGCGATGGTTGTCGGGTTGGGCGGGGCGCGGACCTCACCCCCTGGCCTCTTCTTCACTGACGAGGCGAGGGAGAACCCGGCGCGGGCGTATTTCGTTGTGGCAAGCGCCTTTGCTCAGCGAGGCACGCTCGCCCTGAGCCTTCTACCCGCAGAACGCTATGTCGTTGGCCGGATGAGGCCACCCCGCGTGTGGTAGTCTGACGGCCAGCGGCATGCTTCACCCCACTACACACCACAGGACTCCTCATGCTCACGATACGCCAACTTCTCGCGCTGCCGGTGATGGCGGATGGCGCGCTCGTCGCCGGGGCCAGCGGCGCGGACCGCGAGGCGCTCTGGGCGGCGGTGGTGGATATTCCCAGGGCGTTTGAGTGGGTGCGGCCGGGCGAGTTGCTGCTGACGACCTTCTTCGGGCTGAAGGATGACCCAGAGGCGCAGACACGGCTGGTGCGCGGGCTGATCGAGAAGGGCGTCTCGGGGATGGTCGTGGCGACGGAGCAGTACGTCGCGCATGTTCCGGATGAGGTGCGCGCGATCGCCGATGAGGCGGGCTTCCCGATCATCGAGCTACCCTGGAAGATCGCGTTCGAGGACATCACGCGAGTCGTCTCGGAGCACAGCATCAACGACCAGTACCTGCTCTACAAGCAGTCGCTGGCGATCCACCGCGCGCTGACGCGGCTGGTGCTGGAGGGCGGGACGCTGCAGGATGTGGCGCGCGAGCTGTGCTCGCTGATCCGGCGTCCGGTGGAGATTGACGACCTGGCGTTCGCGGTGGTCGCGGAGGCGACGCTGCCAGGCGCGCGGGTGGACGAGAGTCGCCGCCGGCGGTGCGCGAGGGGCGCAGCTCGCCACGTCTGCTGGACTATCTGCGCCGCTCTGGCGCGCTGACCCAGGCGCGGCAGACGCTCAGTGCGCAGCGGGTGGATGTCACCGAGGAGACGCGCGAGCTGGGGATGACGATGCCGCGCATCCTGGCGCCGATCGTCGTCGCGCGGCGGGTCTACGGCTACGTCTGGATTATCGCTGGCGAGCGCGACCTGGAGGCGCTGGACTTCCACGCCATCGAGCACGCCGCGACGGTCGCCGCGCTGATCCTCTTCCGCAACCAGACCGGGCGCCAGGCGGAGGAGCGGCTGGAGGAGCATGTGCTGAGCAGCCTGCTGGCCGAGGACACGCCGCCCGATAGCGCACTGCGCGAGCAGCTGTCGCGCTTCCACCTGCGAATGGAGGCGCCCCACGCGGTGATCGTGATTGACACCGGCGGCGCCGACCTGCGCTCGGTCGAGCTTGCCGCGCGCAACGCCTCGCGCCACGAGGCGCTGCCCTGCGTGGCGGGCGAGCGTTCGGGGCGGGTGGTGACGGTAGTCGAGTGCGCGCGAGCCGATCAGCTCGACCGCTTCTGCGCGACGTTGCTGGAGAGTCTGAGCGCGCTGGACGCGCCCGCACGGCTGGGCGTCAGCTCGCTACAGGAGTCGCCGGGCGTGCTGCATCGCGAATACGAGCACGCGCTGGAGGCGCTGGCGCTGTCTGCCCGCGCTGGGTGAGGACAAGCGGGTGGCGCGCTTCGATGAGCTGGGACTGCTGCACTGGCTGCATGCGCTGCCGCCGCAGATGCTGGCGGAGAACGCTTTCACCACGATGCTCAATCGTCTGGCGGAGCATGACCGCACGCACGAAGGCCAGCTGATGCTGACGCTGGATGTGTTTCTGGAGTGCGAAGGCAACGGCGTGCGCGCGGCGGAGCGGCTGTTCATCCACCGGCATACGCTCAAGTACCGGTTGCGGCGCATCGAGAAGATCTGCGGCGTGGAGCTGGGCGACTCGCTCACCAAGCTGAACCTGCGCGCGGCGCTGCTGCTACGGCGGGTCCGCGCGAGCTACGGCGCGGAGTGAGCGCGCGCACTGGCGGAATGGGTTCGCCAGGGTGTCCAATGGAGAGTGGCGAGGGATATCCAGCCTGGCCCTTGAGGCGCGCGGCGTCTCTCCGTATGCTGGCGGGGGGATCGCGGCCATAAATGGCCGGCGCACGGGACGAAGCCTTGAAAGGCCGGCGCAAACCAGCGTGCGGATAAGCGCATCGCCAGAGGCATTTATGCCATGCCGCGCGTGCTCCGGCCATTCATGGCCGGAGGCGGTTGCTGGTGTAGAGAAAATGAGGAGCAGGCAATGGCGCTGAAGACCTTGAACACAGAACGAGTGCTGATTGACGGCGAGCTTGTCGCGCCAGAAGGCGGAGCGGTTCGGACGCTGATCAATCCGGCGACGGGGGCGGCGGGCGATCAGGCGCCGGAGTGTGGTGTCGCGGACGCCAACCGCGCGGTAGCCGCCGCCAAGCGCGCCTTCGACGACGGGAGCTGGACGGGACTGGGCACTGGCGGGCGCGCCGCGATTCTGCTGAAGCTGGCCGACCTGCTGGAGCAGCATCTCGACGAGCTTTCGGCGATGGAGTCGCGCAACGTCGGCAAGCCGATGAAACTGGCGCGCGACAGCGATATCCCGTTCGCGATTGACTGTCTGCGCTTCTTCGCGGGCGCTGGCCGCCAGCTCGCTGGCCAGGCGTCGAGTGAGTATTCGCCGGGTCTGACGAGCATCATCCGCCGCGAGCCGGTGGGCGTCTGCGTCCAGCTCGCGCCGTGGAACTACCCGCTGATGATGGCGATGTGGAAGATTGGCCCGGCGCTGGCGGCTGGCAACACCGTCGTGCTGAAGCCCGCGCCGGAGACGCCACTAACGGCGCTGGCGCTGGGAGAGCTGGCGATCGAGGCCGGCGTGCCTGCGGGTGTGCTGAACGTCATCACGGGTGGCGATGAGGTCGGCGCGGCGCTGGTTGCGCATCCCGACGTGCGGCTGATCTCGCTGACGGGCGCGACTGAGACGGGCAAGATCATCATGCGCGAGGCGGCTAGCTCGCTCAAGCGCGTGCATATGGAGCTAGGTGGCAAGGCGCCGTTCATCGTCTTCAATGACGCCAACCTCGATGCGGCCAGCAACAGCGCGGTGGTCGGGGCCTTCGTCAACACTGGCCAGGACTGCACGGCGGCGACGCGCATCTACGTTCAGCGCGGCGTGTATGACGACTTCCTGGCGCGCTTCACCGCGCTGGCGAAGCAGATCCGGCTCGGCGATCCCAGCGCTGAGACGACCGACATGGGGCCGCTGGTCTCTGAGGCGCAGCTGAGGCGCGTCGAGGCGATGGTGGAGACGGCGAAGAGCGCTGGATCGTTCGTCATCGGCGGCAAGCGCGCCAGCGTCCCAGGGCATGAGAACGGCTTCTACTTCGAGCCGACGATCATTACTGGCCTGCCGGATGACGCGACGGTGGTGAATGAGGAAATCTTTGGCCCGGTGATCGTCGTGCTGCCGTTCGACGATGAGGCCGAAGTCCTCCAGCGAGCGAACGCCGTGCGCTACGGTCTGGCTGGCTCGGTCTGGACCTCCGACGTCCAGCGCGCGATGCGCATGGCGCAGGCGCTCGAGTTCGGCACGGTCTGGGTGAATGATCATCTACCGCTATGCGCTGAGATGCCTCACGGCGGCTTCAAGCAGAGCGGCTTCGGCAAAGATATGTCGCCTTACGCCATCGAGGACTACACCCAGGTCAAGCACATGATGCTGGAGAACACCGGCGAAGCGCGCAAGGGCTGGCACTATACTATCTTCGGCGACGCGGAGTAGGGAACCTCACCCCCAACCCCCTCTCCCACAAGGAGAGGGGGGTAACGGGCCTGATGGGCGCTGATTGGCGCCAATCAGCGCCCGTCTGCGTTGGTAACGCGTGGCCTGGCTACTGGGCGAGGCGGGCGACGCGCGCGCCGGCCTCGCGGGCGAGGATGACGCCGGGGAGGACGCCCAGCGCGCCAAGCCCCTCGATGGCGACGCCGGGCGCGGGGGCGTCGAGGTCGCGCGCGGTGGGGGCGAGGTCGGCGGCGACATCTAGATCAACCGCCCAGGCGTGGGAGGGCGTCGCGCTGGACGAGCTCGGGCAGCCAGTGGCGGGCGCCGCGCGCGAGCCGCTGGTAGTAGGCGTCTTCGCGTGGGGAGCCGCCAGGGCGCCCGTAGCGCCCGCCGCTGGAGACGATGTAGCCGGGTCCGGGGCGGTAGTCGCAGTAGGTATAGGGGGCGGCGTCCCAGAAGAGCGGGAATGCCTCCGGCAGGTCGATGGCGAAGGCGACGGCGTAGATGCGCGCGTTGGGCTCGACGACCGGGCCAGTGGCGACGATCAGACCGCGCGCGGTCAGCGTCCGGCCTGACGCGAGCGTGACCGTCCAGTGAGCGCCGCCGCGACCGGGTGTGGCTTCCCACCAGTGACGCGCGCGTTCCCCACGAGGGTGGCGCCTGCCGCGCGGGCCAGCGCCGCCGTGCGCGCCAGCAGCGTCAGCGGCTGGATGCGGCCTTCGTCGGGCAGCCAGAGCGCGGAGGTGACGGTGTCGCGCGTCGAGGCGGTCCCCCGTGTGGGCGCTGACCTGTGCGGGCGTCCAAAGGTCGGCGCGCAGGCCGAGCGACTGGCGGGCGCGCGCCTCGCGCTCCAGGCGGCGGGCGGCTGCCGCTGTCTCCGCCAGGCTGATGGCGCCGGTCTGGGTGGCGGTGAGCAGCGCGCCGGGTCGTTTGGCCTCGGCGACCAGCGCCAGCAGCTCGCGGGTGGTGGCGGGCCACATGTCGCGGTGGGGGCTGTCGGAGGGCAGGTCAGCCAGCATCATGTTGATGCCGGCGCTGAGGATGCCCGCGTTGCGGCCCGTGGCGCCGTGAGCCGATGGCGGGGGCGGCGTCGAGCGCGAGGACTCGCGCGCCGGTTGCGGCGGCGGCGGTGGTCGCGGTCAGGCCGGCGATCCCAGCGCCGATGACAATGACATCGAAGCGGTCGCCCTCGACCTCAGCCAGGTCACTCAGGCGTAGTTCATGAGCGGCTTCAGGAGAGAGGCTCTCCGGCCAGGGCGCAGCGGCGCGGGCTGACGGCCAGGGGCTCGTAGCCCGCTCGTGAGAATCGAGGGAACGAGCGGGATGCTGTGGAGAGGTATGGAGCGCCATGATGAAACCTGCCTGTCTTAGTATGACCTCGCAGGCGCGGCGGCAGACGCGTCGGCGCGCCCTGTGGCGGACTCTACCACGCCGGGCGCTGGCGTGCGCGCCGCGTTCATGCGCCACGGTGGATAGTAACTCTTGGCTGGGCTGGCGCCTGAGTGGGGGGTTGTAATTTTTCGGTCTAGTGGGTACACTACAAGGCAAGATGGTGCTCCCAAACCTCCCTGGAGGAACCTTATGAAGGCCTCAGACCCTTCATTGACCGAGCTCGCACGGGCGGGCTTTCTACGACGCTATATGCCTTATAAAGGCTTCCACATGGCGACCTGCTATCCCTGACTTCCTCAACTCCTCTCCTCCTCCGCGACGGCGCCTTTCCTGCTCCATATACGCCATGCGCGTCGCGATGATTCACTCCACACCAAGTCTTTGTAGGTTGTCACCGGCTTGCTTCCGTCATTCGCCGTATCCTGCGCGTCGCGCCCATCGCGCGAGGCCAGGTCATTTCGATATGACGCGCGCCAGGCCAGCAAACGGCGAATAGCGCGGGACACGACACAGGTCGCGAGCCTTCGCTGGGCGCCCATTCGCATGCCTACGCCAGTCGCACGCTCCCCTCTTTTTCGTCGCCCGTCATGCGGGTCGGGCCGGGGGCGCGGCGAGCCGCACGGCTATTGAGGGCCAGGCGGTGTCTTTACCGTACGGGAAACGAAGTCCGATCAGACTTCGCGTGGCGTCCGCCCATTTACGGGCCCGCCGCTCCCCGACGGCCGCGCGATGTCACGCGGCCCTGTTCCCCAGGGCCATGAGTTGATTCGCTCGCGACTGGCGTTGTTTCGACCCGCGGGTACAGGAACTATATGAAGACGCGCCGAAAGTCCGGACTCAACGACGCCCTCAGCACATCACGCGAGTACCTGGATATCATTCACGCGGAGACGTTGTCCCAGCAGCAGGCTCAGGCCCTGGCGCGCATGACGGTTGACAACTTCGCGAATCACTACAACCCCGGCTTCCTGCAATACCGGAAGTCGGTCACAGAGGGCGGGGACTTCGCCGCTGTCGAGTGGAGTGGTCGCGGGGCGACCTTCACGGATGTCTTTGGTCGGGAATACATTGACCTCCTTGGCGGCTACGGCTTGCTGAGCCTTGGTTGGTCGCATGAGAAGGTGATCGCCGCCGTCAAGGCACAGCTCGGGCGCTCGCCGATGCCGACGCAGGAGCTGCTTGACTGGCCGCGCGGCATGCTGGCCAACTTGCTGGCCAAGATCACCCCAGGCGACATCGAGTACGCCTTCTTCGTCTCCAGCGGCACGGAGGCGGTCGAGGGCGCGATGAAGTTCGCCAAGGCGACGACCGGCAAGTCCGGTTTCATCGCCGCTGTGCGCGGCTTCCACGGCAAAACGGCGGGCAGCCTGAGCCTGATGGGCAAGGCGTCGTTCCGCAAGCCGGCGATGCCGCTGCTCGGGAATGTCTACCATGTGCCGTATGGCGACGCGGACGCGGTGGAGCAGCAGCTACGCATCGCGCGCGAGGTCGGTAACGAGATCGCGGCGGTGGTGATGGAGCCGGTGCAGGGCGAGGCCGGCGCGATTGTGCCGCCGGACGACTTCTGGCCGCGCCTGCGCCAGCTCTGCGACGAGTACGACGTGCTGCTGATCGCCGACGAAGTGCAGACGGGTCTGGGGCGCACGGGCGCGCTGTGGGGCGTGAACCACTGGAATGTGACGCCCGACATCATTTGCTCGGCGAAGGCGCTGGGCGGCGGCGTGATGCCGATTGGCGCGTTCATGGCCTCCAAGCGTGTGTGGAAGCAGTTCATTGACGAGCCGTTCTTCCATACGACGACCACTGGCGGCAACCCGCTGGCCTGCGCCGCCGCCATCGCCACGATCAACGTGGTGCTGGAGGAAGATCTGCCACGCCAGGCTGCTGAAAAGGGCGAGTACTTCATGGAGCGCCTGCAGCCGCTGGCGCAGAAGTACGACTCGATCTACACCAAAATCACCGGCAAGGGCTTGCTGATTGGCCAGCATTTCCGCGACGCGGAGACTGGCTATCAAGTGGCCTCTGGACTGTTCAAGCGCGGCGTGTTGATCTCTGGCACGTTAACCAGCGCGACGACGGTGCGCATCGAGCCGCCGCTGGTGATCGAGTACGACGAGATTGACGAGACGCTGAACCGGCTGGAGGATACGCTCAAGGCGATCACCCACGCGCCGATCAGCGGTGAGACCATCTCATCGCCCAGCGTCGCGGTGTCCAAGCCGGCGGCGGCCACCAGCGCGGCGGCGGGCGCCGCTGGCGTAGCGCAGAGTAACGCCGCCGCCGCGATGTAGCTTCGCGGGGAGTGGTGCGGCCGGGTATGGGTATCCGCACATACCCGGCAAGCTGGCGGCCTGGATGTTTCCGCGTCTTGTGCGCGCTCCACTCCGTCGCGGGCAAGGCGTCCGTGAGGGAGTGGAGCGCGCTGATTTGCGCGCCAATGGCGGCGCGCGAGAGAGGTTGTCCCTGATATGCGTCTGGTTGTGTTAGGCGGGGGCGCGATGGGCCGCATCACGGCGCGCGCCCTTGCGGAGGACGAGCGCGTCAGCGAGGTGCTGCTGGCGGATGTCAGCCGGGAGGCCGCCGAGCGAGCGGTGGCCGCGCTGACGGCTGGGTCGCGAGAAGGTGACGGTGGCGACGTGCGACGCGCGCGACGAGGCGGCGACGGCGGAGCTGCTGCGCGGCGCGGAGGCCGTCCTCAACGCGACGGACTACCCCTTCAATCTGCATGTGATGCGCGCCGCGCTGGCCGCGAAGGTCCATTACGCCGATCTGGGCGGGCTTGTTCCACATGACCCGCCAGCAGTATGAGCTGGACCGCGACTTCCGCGAGGCGGGGCTGACCGCCGTTCTGGGCATCGGCAGCACGCCGGGTATCACCAACCTGCTGGCGCGCGTGGCGGTGGATGGCCTGGATACGGTGGAGCGACTGGATGTGCGCATCGGCAGTGGCGACACACGCCCCGCTGACGCTTCGTTCGCGGTCCCGTACTCGATCCGCACGATCTTCGATGAGTGCACGCTGCAACCGATGGTATTCGCGGATGGCGAGTGGGGCGCGGTGACGCCGATGAGCGGCGGCGAAGAGATCGAGTTCCCCTGGCCGGTCGGGCGCGCCGAAGCGATGTATACGCTGCACTCGGAGGTCGCGCTGTTCCCCGTCTCATTTGGCGAGAAGGGGTTGCGGCACGCGTCGTTCAAGATCGCGTTTCCGCCAGCGTTCCTGGCGCAGCTGCGGCTGCTGGTGGATTTGGGGCTGGCATCGACCGAGCCGGTCGAGGCGCGCGGGGTGGAGCGGGGAACGGTGGCGCGTGTAGCGCCGCGCGAAGTGATGGTGGCGTTGATGGCCGCGCGTCAGAGCGCGGCGTCCAGCGGAGGCGGCGGCTGAGCCGAGCGACTGCGACGTGCTGCGAGTGGTCGCCGAGGGCACCCGCGACGGGACGCCAGTGCGACTGATCGAAGAGATGGTCGTCTCACCTTACCAGCCGTGGGGTGTGGGCGCGGGCGATATTGACACCGGGACGCCGCTGGCCATCGCGGGCATCCTGCTAGCGAGCGGCGCGGCGCGCGATGGCGGGCGCGCACGGGGCGGAGCTGGTCTTTGATCCGGCCACGTTCCTGCGTGAGCTGGCGCGCTACGGGATGCGCGCGACCGAGACGGTAACGCGCGCGCTGGCGTGAGAGGCGCGTCGCCGGGCGCGCCGTGGTAGCGAGGTGGTATAAGCTCACGTCGCGATAGGGATAACGAATTGTGGACAAGTTGGCCAACGGTGGGATATGCTCATGCCCTATCACGCTGTGTATACTGCGCGCATGCCCGGATGGGCCAAGCGCCCCTGCTCCGCTGTGAGCGCACGCGCGAATCGCGCGTAGTATCGCGTAGTGTGGGGTGACGCTCCACATAAACCAGGCGCGCGAGCCGTCTCTCTCCACAGGCGGCTCGCGCAGGCGTCGTTACGCATGGAGAGAGGAGGGTAGCATGGCTAACGGTGACATGCAACCTGGCCCGTCCCCGACGGACGCGATGACTGCGGCGACGGACTCATCCTCGCCGTATATGATAGAAGCGCGCGGACTCAATAAGTATTTTGGCGAGAAACACGTCCTCAAAGATGTTGACTTCACGGTCAGGCGCGGCGAGTGCGTCGCGGTGATCGGCCCCAGCGGATCCGGCAAGAGCACCCTCATCCGCTGTCTCAACTATCTTGAAACACCAACCAGCGGCACGATCACGATTGACGGGCAGCGGCTTACCTCCGAGCTGACCCACGCCCAGCTTAGCTTTGTGCGCCGCGAGCTCGGTATGGTGTTCTACAATTTCAATCTCTTTCCCCATATGAGTGTGCTGGACAATGTCACCCTCGCTCCAATCAGGGTGCGCAACCAGCCACGCGAGCGCGCCGAAGAACAGGCGCGGCTCCTGCTGGCGAAGGTCGGCCTCTCTGACAAGGCCGACGCGTACCCAGGCCAGCTTTCCGGCGGGCAAAAGCAGCGCGTCGCCATTGCGCGCGCGCTGGCAATGAACCCCAAGGCGATGCTCTTCGATGAGCCCACCTCCGCGCTCGACCCTGAGCTGGTCGGCGAGGTGCTGCGGGTCATGCGAGAGCTTGCCGAGGAGGGCCGCACGATGGTTGTCGTGACGCATGAGATGGGATTCGCCCGCTCAGTCGCGGACCGGGTCGTCTTCTTCGATGGAGGCCGCATTATCGAGGAGGGAGAGCCAGAACAGGTTTTCACCCAGCCCAAGAATGAGCGCACGCGGGTCTTCCTTGACCGCGTGCTGCACGCGATCTAAGCGTCTGCTATTCGCGGGCGCTCCAGACGTCTACGACGGTGTCGTACCGGTTTCGTTCAGCTCCGGTTCGAGCGATCAGCCGGAGATAGGGCAGAAGTCAGGAAGTGGTCATGATCCCATTGCGTCATTTCTTCGGGTCTAGCTCACGGGGCAAAACGCGCAAGCTCGCCACGCTCGCGGCCCCCGTACTCACCGCTACACTGCTGCTGAGCGCCTGCGGCGCGGGCAATACCACGCACGCCTACCGGAAACACGAGCGGCACGCAGACCGTTGGACACGCGGGAACGTTGATTCCGGGCGTCTTCAAGTGGGGCGAAGACTCGACCGGCGGCATGCCGTATATCGTTCCGAAGGACGCCAACAACCCACAGCGCCGATTACTACGGCTACGAGGTGGATATCGCGAGCGCAGATGGCGAAGTTGATGGGCGTCACAGCAGCAGCCGACGCAGATCAACTGGTCCGACTGGCCGAAGGGCCTGGCTTCGCAGCAGTTCGACTTCTTCATGAACGGGCTGGAGATCACGTCGGACAACATCCAGTCTGGCGCGAAGTTCAGCATTCCCTACTATGTCTACACGCAGTCCATCGTGGTGTTGAAGTCGAACACAACCATCAACAGCTTCGCTGACCTGGCTGGCAAGACCGTCGAGACGGGCACTGGCTACGAGGCGCAGAATGTGATGGATGCAGTGGAACGCCGCCCACCCAGACCAAAAGATCAAAGAGGTGCTGTTGGACAACGCCAACACCGTTCACGGATCTCCAGTCGGGTCGCGTAGACGCGGATGTTCATTGACACCCCAATCGCCGCGTGGTACGGCGGCAACGATCCGAGCGGCAACTTCAAGATGGTTGGCGGCCAGCTGGATCCAGGGTACTACGGCATCGCGTTCGATCCGAATAACCCCAACACGCCGAACGTTGATGGCTGAGGTCAACAAGGCCATCGAGATCATGTACAACAACGGCACGCTCCAGAAGATCTACGAGGACGGCGGAGCGTACAACGCCTGCTGGAAGTGGCGCGCGTGGTCTTCGAGAAGTATGGTATGTGGAACGACTCGCAGAAGTGCATCGGTAACTTCCTGCCGGATAATCCGACAAACATTTCGGGTTGCCCACCACTGGCGACCAAGTAGCCGTGATGCCGCGCGGATGGTAGGGTAGGGCGCCTGGCGATGATTGCGAGGCGTCACACCCGCCGGCTGGCGGTGTACGACGATACCAGTCTATCTTCAAGGGGCGACTGACGCGGGTTCATGCGACCCCGCTTCAGCCGCCCGCGTTGCGCCCCCGCCAGGCAGCCCGGCTGCTATCGGTCACACCAGCGGCGCGGCGATGTACGTCTTCGCATGAGAGCACGCTCCCGCATCCAGCGACAGCGCGGGAGCTGGGGGCGTTCTTTAGCATGAAGAAGTCACTTGCCAGCTTGCGCTTCCTGGCGATGTTCGTCGGGATTATCCTGGTCTTTGGTTTGGGTGGCTCGCTGATCCTCGCCGCATTCGACAAAGCGGAGACGAAGACCACCGCGCCCCTCTTCGATTTGGGCACGATCTTCCATGGCGTCGTCCACTTCTTCAGACGCTATTCTTCGTCGCCTTCTCCGGGACCAATCATTACGGAACACCATACTGGACGTTCTTTCTCACGGGCCTGGCGACGACCATTGAATTCTGCTTCATCTCCATGCCACTGGCGCTGGTGAGCGGCTTCGTTCTCGCGCTGATGTCGCAGTCTAAGTTGCGCATTATCCGTCAGCCGGCGCGCTCGTTCGTTGAGTTCATTCGAAACACGCCACTGCTCGTGCAGATGCTGGTGATCTATTACGGGCTGTCGCCTCTGCCACACTGGCTTGTCAATCCCTTTACCGCCGGTATCGCGACGCTTGACCATCAATTATTGCGCTTATGAGTGCGAGAACCTGCGCGCCGGGCTAGGTGCGATTGATCGCGGCCAGAACGAGGCGGCGGTCACGCTTGGCTTGAGCCAGTGGCACGGGATGCGGCTCATCCTGCTCCCACAGATGATTCCCATCTCACTGCCTACCGTCATCAACGATTTTATCTACATGTTCAAGGACTCTTCGATCTTGAGCCTCATCGCGATTCTGGAGCTGACGGCGCAAACGAACGGCCTGGCCCGGCTCTTCCCCGTCTATGCGTGGCAGTTCTACACTATCGGCGCAATCCTCTATCTGGCGCTCAGTCTGCCGCTGGGGCGATTGGCGCGCATCCTGGAGACGCGACTGCGGCGGCATTCCTTCGCGCAGGGTCGCGACCTGACGGCGCTTACTGGTCAAGCGCTTGTCGTCTCCATCATCTTTGGCTGGCTCGCCGGCGCTCTCGCGGTTGGGGTCTCACCGCCGCTCTCTTCGCGCTGCTAGGCCAGATCGCGGCGGGGTCGCGCTAACGCTGACGCTGCTAATCAGTGTGATGATTCTGTTGGGAATTCCTGTATATGGCGTCAGCTCGGTCATCCGCCCGCTGCGCGATCTGAGTCGTAGAAAGCCGCCCGCGCCTCCTGGCGCGCTTGCGCTCACCTCGACGCAAGCACAGAAGCTGTAGGCCGGAAGGAGTAGCATCATGGATATCCTAATCCGGACTATCGTCCAGAATGCGCCTCTGCTGGTCAACGCCACGATGATCACGATTGTGGGCTCCGCTGTCTCGATCGTGCTCGCGATGATTTTCGCCGTGCCGACCGCTTTCGCGCGTCTATCGAAGAACACGCTGCTGCGCAGTGTGAGCACGTTCTACGTCGAGACTATTCGCGGCACGCCACTGCTGCTGCAATTGTTCGTTTGGTTCTACGGCGCACGTCTGATGCTGTTGTATCTGTTCAATTTCAACGCGGACACGACGGTGTACAACCTCTTGACCAGTGTCAACTCGAACAATCTGTTCCCTACCCAGGGTGTGAGTAACATCTTCTTCGCCGTAATTGGCCTGTCCTTCAATTACGGCGCGTATCTTTCTGAGGTCATTCGCGCGGGCATCGAGGCAGTAGATCGCGGGCAGATCGAGGCATCGCAGGCGCTGGGACTGAGCCAGTTTCAGATCGCGCGGTATGTCACGTTGCCCGCAGGCGTTGCGCATCATGATCGCCACCGCTGACGAACAACTTCATCACGCTTGTTCAGGATACCTCGTTCTGGCAGGTGCTGGGTGTCTTCGAGCTGTCACTCAGGGTATTGACGCTCTCGCAAGCAATCTCGAATTCGCTCATCCGCTGGGGACTGTACGGGATGGAATTAGCGCATTTACTTTGTCATCTGCTACAGTCTGGCGTTCGCCTCGCAGCGCATCGAGGCGAGGCTGTCGAAGGGTGTGGCTGGGGCGAACTAGCCACATGATGGCTCCTGCGCCATCGTGGCCCAAAGATGCGGTGGAACGTTAGTCAACGCGGCCGTTTACCCCGTGAGCGCGCTGGCTTTAGAGTGAGATGGGGCCGAGCGACGCCCCATGAGCTATGAGGCGTCGCGCCGTGGAGACGATATATTATCAGAGGAGGCGCTCGCATGAAAGAGCCATCTACCCATAGAGGACATCGCAAGCAGCGCTCCGCCAGCGGCGCTGTCAGCTCCGCCACTGAGGCGCTGCGCGCGGACCGCGAGCGCTACCTGCCGCGGGGCGTGTTCACGTATCATCCGGTCTTTCCGGCGAGCGGTTCCGGCGCGACGATCACTGACGTGGACGGCGCGCAGTACCTCGACTTCGCGGGCGGCATCGGCGTGATGAATGTGGGGCATAGCCACCCTGCCGTGGTCGCCGCCATCCGCGAGCAGGCGGAACAGTTCACCCACACCTGCGCGCATGTGGTGACGCCGCCGCAGTATATCGAACTGGCGAAGCGGTTGGCGGAGATCACACCGGGTTCCTACGCCAAGAAAACGCTGCTAGTCAATAGCGGCGCCGAAGCGGTGGAGAACGCGATCAAGATCGCGCGCGCGGCGACTGGCCGCACGGCGGTGATCGCCTTCGAGAATAGCTTCCACGGGCGGACGAACCTGGCGCTGGCGTTGACCGGCAAAGCCAAGCCGTACCGCGCGGGCTATGGCCCCTACGCGCCCGACATCCATCTCACGCCCTACGCCGACTGCTACCACTGCTCCACGCGCCTGCCAGATGGCGCGTGCTGCGGCTCCTGGCGCGCGTCGCTGGAGCGCTTCTTCTCCACGCGTGTGCAGCCGGAGCTTGTGGCGGCGATGATTGTCGAGCCGGTTCAGGGCGAGGGTGGGTTTATTGTTCCGCCTGATGATTTCCTGCCCGGCCTGCGTGAGATTTGCTCGCGCTACGGCATCATGCTGATCGCTGACGAGATTCAGTCAGGCTTCGGGCGCACCGGACGGATGTTCGCCATCGAGCATACTGGGATCGAGCCAGACCTGCTGCTGCTGGCGAAGTCGCTGGCGGGTGGGATGCCGTTGGCGGCGGTCGTCGGGCGGGCTGAGGTAATGGACGCGCCCGCGCCCGGCGGGCTAGGCGGCACCTACGGCGGCAACCCCGTCGCCTGCGCCGCCGCGCTGGCCGTGCTGGACATCTTCGAGCGCGAAGGGCTGGTGGAGCGCGCCCAGAAACTGGGCGCGATGGCGATGGACCGCATGCGCGCCATGCAGGCGACCTATCCGCTGATTGGCGATGTGCGCGGGCAGGGCGCGATGGTGGCGATGGAGTTGGTGCGCGACCACGCGAAGCGCACGCCCGCCACCGCTGAAGCCGGAGCGATTCTGGCGGAGGCGCGCGAGCGCGGGCTATTGTTGATCAAGGCGGGGCTGTATGACAACGTGATCCGCCTGCTGATGCCGCTGGTGACGACCGACGAGGAGATGGCGCGCGCGCTTGACATCATCGAGGCGTCGCTGGCGGCTGTGAGCGCGATGCCAGCGGATGCGCTGGGAGCCGCGCACTAGCAGTGTGGCGTCGCGGCAATGAATGGCCGGATACGGTGCGGGGGGCATGAATGCCCCAGCATTTCAAGACCCCGTCGCGCTCCCGGTCTTTCAAATGGCCGGGAGCGCGACGAGCGAGGGGGGGACGCGAGGTGACTGGCATGGATACGCGGGAAAAGTACGCCCAATATGTGGCGACGAGCTTCACCGCTGGGCTGGAGCCGATCACGATTGACCATTCGGAGGGCGCGCGCGTCGTGGGAGATGACGGGCGCTCATACATTGACTGTTACGCGGGCATCGCGGTGGCCAACGCGGGACATGGCGCGCCAGCGGTGCGCGCGGCGGCCAAGGCGCAGATTGACAAGCTGATCCATGCCAGTTCATACACCTACTATGTTCAGCCGGTCGCTGACCTGGCCGAGCGGCTGGCGGAGGTCACGCCGGGCAGGCTGCAAAAGACCTTCTTCGCCAACAGCGGCGCCGAGGGCATCGAGGCCGCGATGCGCATGGCGAAGGTCTACACCGGCAAGCATGAGTTCATCGCATTGGAGCGCAGCTTCCACGGGCGCACGCTCGGCACGCTCAGCGTGACGGGCAACATGTCACGCAAGACCCGCGGCGGCGCCTACGCTAGCGGGGTCGCCTTCGCGCCAACGCCGTATCCCTACCGCTCACTCTTCGGTTCTGATCCGGAAACAGTGGCGGAGCGGGCCGCGCAGGCGCTAGAGGAGGTCATTCGCTTCCACACCAGCGGCGATGTGGCGGCGTTCATCATCGAGCCAGTGATGGGTGAAGGCGGCATGATCGTGCCACCAGCCTCGTACCTGCCGCGCGTCAAGGAAATCCTCGACCGCTACAACATCCTGCTGATCGCCGATGAGGTGCAATGCGGTTTTGGGCGGACGGGCAAGCTATTCGCAATCGAGCATTTCGGTGTCGAGCCGGACATCATGGTGATGGCCAAAGGCATCGCCGATGGCTTCCCGCTCTCGGCCACCATCGCCCGCGCCGAGATCGCCGACTCTT
Organism: uncultured Chloroflexia bacterium; assembly: GCA_963809385.1. Classification (GTDB taxonomy): domain Bacteria; phylum Chloroflexota; class Ktedonobacteria; order Ktedonobacterales; family JADMIN01; genus JAKAIY01. The sequence continues at coordinate 452,812 of CAWEJL010000005.1, forward strand.
TCCGCCCTGGCGAGCACCTGAGCACCTTCGGCGGCAATCCGGTCTCGTGCGCCGCCGGACTGGCCAACCTGGAATACATGCTGGCCGAAGACCTGCCAGGCCAGGCGGCGCGCAAGGGCGCGCATGCGCTGACGCAGCTGAAGGAGTTGGAGGAGCGCCTGCCCAGCGTGGGCGAGGCGCGTGGTCTGGGCCTGATGATAGGCCTGGAGCTGGTGACCGACCGCGAGAGCCGCAAGCCCGACGCCGCCCTGGCGAAGGCGGTGCGTCAGTACTGCCGCGAGCATGGCGTGCTGGTCGGCATTGGCGGCACAGACGCCAACGTCGTGCGCGTACATCCGCCGCTGGTCATCTCTGAGGCTGACCTGGATGAGGCGCTGAGCGTCGTCGCCCAGGGCGTCGAGACGCTGACCGCCACGCGGGCGAGATAGCAAGCCGTACATGTACCCCCTCACCTCCTCTGGTGAGAGAGTTCTGACTTGACGAGAGAGACACACCCGCGAGATGGCTTCTCGTCAAGGCGATGTTCGCAACACCATCACACGATACGAGGCGAAGGACAATGGCGACCACGAGCGTAACGCGCGTCATCCCCAATCTGGTGAATGGCGCCTGGGTAGATTCGACAACCAGCGAGACGCTGCCGATTCCGAATCCCGCGACGGGCGAGGATCTGGCGCGCGTGCCGCTCTCGACAGCGGCGGAGGTGCGTGAGGCGGCGGCAAGGGCGAAGGCGGCGTGGCCCGCCTGGCGCGACACGCCGGTGATCGAGCGTGTCCAGGTCCTCTTCCGCCTGAAGTCGCTGCTGGACAAACACCTCGAAGACCTCACGCGCTCGGTGACGGCGGAGAACGGCAAGACGCTGGACGAGGCGCGCGGCGAGGTGCGGCGCGGCATCGAGGTGGTCGAGTTCGCCTGCGGCATGCCCTCGCTGATGCAGGGAACCTCGCTAGGCAACGTCAGCCGTGGAGTGGATACGGTGATGTGGCGCGCGCCACTGGGCGTGGTGGCTGGCATCACGCCGTTCAACTTCCCGGCGATGATCCCGCTGTGGATGTCACCGATCGCCATCGCCACCGGCAACTGCTTCATCCACAAGCCGTCCGAGCGCACGCCGATGACCTCCAACCTGATCGCCGAGCTATGGCTGGAGGCCGGGCTGCCGGCGGGCGTGCTGAGCGTCACGCACGGCGCCAAGGCGGTGGTGGACGCGCTGCTGACCGATTCCTATGTGTCGGCGGTATCGTTCGTTGGCTCTCAGCCGGTGGCGTCCTACGTCTACACGACGGCGGCGGCGCACGGCAAGCGCGTGCAGGCGCTGGCGGGCGCCAAGAACTTCGTCGTCGTGACACCAGACGCCAACATGGAGCAGGCGGCGGACATCGTGCTATCGTCGGCCTTCGGCAACGCGGGCGAGCGCTGCCTCGCTAGCAGCGTGGTAATCGCTGTGGGGAGCGCGGCGGAGACGCTGACGCCGCTGCTGATCGAGAAATCGCGAGTGATGCGCGTCGGTGACGGCGGCGACTCAGCGACGGACATGGGGCCGGTGATTCGCGCGGAGCACTGCGCGCGGATCGAAGGCTACATCGAGCAGGGGCTGAAAGAGGGCGCGACGCTGGCGCTGGACGGCCGCGCGGAGGGCGACGAGCGCGGCGCAGGCTACTACCTGCGGCCCAGCGTCTTCACTGATGTGCGCCCGGAGATGACCATCGCGCGCGAGGAGATCTTTGGCCCGGTACTGAGCGTGATGAGCGCCGCAGACCTGGACGAGGCTATCGCCACCGCCAACCGCTCGCGTTTCGGCAACGCCGCCGTCATCTGCACCACCAGCGGCAAAGCGGCGCGCGCCTTCCAGATGGGTATTGAGGCGGGCATGGTGGGCGTCAACGTCGGTGTGCCCGCGCCAGTGGCGTGGTTCCCGTTCGCTGGCTGGAAACAGTCGTTCTACGGCGATCTGCACGCAACCGGAATGGACGCGGTGAACTTCTACACCGAGCGCAAGGTGGTCACGTCGCGCTGGTAGCGGCGCGGAAAACATCAGCGGGGAGGGATGTCGCATGTCCGTCGCCAGCCTGCTCACGAGCGCGGAATCACACAAGCTCTACATTGATGGCGCCTGGCGCGAGGCGCGCTCCGGCCAGCGCATCCCGGTGATCGCGCCCGCGACCGGCCAGCGTATCGCCGAGATCGCAGCCGCCGGGACCGCCGATGTGGAGGCGGCGGTGGAGGCGGCGCACGCCGCCTTCGAGGATGGCCGCTGGAGCCGCCTGACGCCGGGCCAGCGGAGCGATATCCTGATGCGCTTCGCCGATCTGATGGCGGCGGAGGCCGAAGACCTGGCGCAGATGGAAAGCCGCAACACCGGCAAGCCAATCACGATGGCGCGCGACTTCGACGTCGCCTTCTCGATTGACAACGCGCGCTACTTCGCTGGGGCCTGCCGCGTGGTGACCACGTTGGGACAAGCGGAGTATCTGCCGGGCTATCAAAGCTCGATCCGCCGCGAGCCAATCGGCGTGGTCGCTAGCATCGCGCCGTGGAACTATCCGCTCAACATGGCGATCTGGAAGATCATGCCAGCGCTGGCTGCGGGTAACTCGGTCGTGCTCAAGCCCGCCACCGTCACACCGCTGACCGCGCTGGCGCTGGCTGACCTGATGGAGCGCGCGGGATTGCCAGCGGGCGTGCTGAATGTCATCACCGGGCGCGGTAGCGAGATTGGGCCAGTCCTCTGCGCCCATCCACGGGTACGGATGATCTCGCTGACGGGTGACACGGCGACCGGGCAGGACATCATGCGCGTGGCGGCGGATGGCGTGAAGCGGCTACACTTGGAGCTTGGCGGCAAGGCGCCATTCGTCGTCTTCGGCGACGCCAACCTGGACGCGGCGGCCCACGGCGCGGTGATGGGCGCGTACATCAACGCCGGGCAGGACTGCACGGCGGCCACCCGTGTCTACGTCCAGCGCGAGGCGTTCGACGGCTTCCTCGAGCGACTGCTGGCGCTGGTGAAGGGTATTCACGTCGGGCTGCCGGAGGATACCGCGACGGAGGTGGGGCCGCTCATCTCCGCCCAGCAGCGCGAGCGGGTAGAGGGCTTCGTCGAGCGGTCGCGCGCCGCCGGGACACCGGTCGCGGCGGGTGGGGTACGCCCGGCGAATGAGGCGCTGGCGGGCGGGTTCTACTACGCGCCGACAGTGCTGCTGCCGCAGTCGCAGAACGATGAGGTCGTCCAGAAGGAAATCTTCGGGCCGGTGTTATGCGTGCTGCCATTCGGCGATGAGGATGATGGAGCGCGGCTGGCGAACGATACGATCTACGGTCTGGCGGCGTCGGTCTGGACGCGCGACGTGTTCCGCGCGAACCGTATGGCGGCGCGCATCCAGGCGGGAACGGTGTGGGTCAATGAGCACATCGCCATCGCCTCGGAGATGCCGCACGGCGGATACAAGCAGAGCGGCTTCGGCAAGGATATGTCGTTCTACGCGCTGGAGGATTACACGCAAATCAAGCACGTCATGGCCGACCTGACCGACGAGCCGGTGAAGCCGTGGTACTTCATTGGCCGGGAGGGTAAACTTCAGCCCCTGCCCTCTCTCCCCTGTGGGAGAGAGGGTGTCGCGCGCACGAAAACGCCCCACTGGACTATTCCAGCGGGGCTTCGTGGTGTACCCGAGAGGACTCGAACCTCCGATCTCTGGCTCCGCAGGCCAGCGCTCTATCCACTGAGCTACGGGTACGTATGCGTGCGACACAAGGGCTCCGCGTCACAGGCGTATGTATCGTACCGCATGATGGCTGGCGCTGTCAAGCGCGCTAGCGAGCAGATATTGCACTCTCGCTCTACGTTCGCGCGGCCTCCTCGGCTCCAGCGTCTTCGGGGAGTGTAGGTTTGGCTTCGCTTTTTGGCCCCTCCTCTGACGGAAACTGGTCAGGGTGCTGTGTGCGCCAGCTGTTCCATACCGCTGCTATTAACGGCAGCGCGACGCCAGTCACCGGAGCGGCGAAGAGCGCGCCCCACAGCCCGAAGACCTCGCCCGCGCCCAGCGCCGCCAGGATCAGGATCGTGGGCTGTACGCCGACCGAATGCCCTACCAGCCGCGGCTGAAGGATATAGCCTTCCAGGATATGAATGATGACGAACCAGCCTAATATCAGCGCGATCGTCAGCCAGCCCTGTGGCCAGGCGAGCAACACGGCGAACGCCGCTGAGATTGGCGGCCCGATGAAGGGGATGAACTCCAGGAAAAAGGCGACGACTCCCAGCAGCACGGCGAAAGGCACGCCCAGAGCCCACATGCCCAGGCCCACCAACACGCCAATCGCGGAGCACATCACTATCTGGCCGCGAATGTAGCCGCCTGCGACCCGCTCAACCGTCTCGATGACGAACAGCCCGCGAGCGCGCTGCCTCAATGGCATGCCGGTGCGCAGCCAGGCGCTAATCCGCTGCCCGTCCACGAGCAGGTAGATGCTCAGCACGACGACAAGCAAGACATCAAACACGGCGCTGATCGCGCCGGTCAGGAATGGAGCGAGCCCACCAGCCGCTGACGCGAGCTGCTGTGGTCGCGAAGTCGCGCGCGGCGCCGATCTGCTGCGATGTCAGGCCTAAGCCGGAGGAGGGTTTCGAAGAGTGGAGTGTTTCCGCCGGGATGACTGGGCGAGAGTGCTGCTAGCTACCTGGTTCGCCACACCGGTAATCTGGGAGATCAGCGAGGAGACGACGAGTGACGAGACCGCTACCAGAGCGCACCGAGAAGTCCGAGATACACCAGCTGTGATAGCCGCCCATCGCGGGATGAGAGCGCGCAAGCCAGACGACCAATGGCGTCAGCGCATAGGCCAGTAGCGCGGCGATTGCGATAACTCACGAGTGTGTGGATCACATGTCACGCGAGCCAGAGGCAGACCGCAGACAATCGCGCCCCAGCCGAGAATAGACCAAGCGACATCTCGGCGCCGCGCCCAGACATCGATGGCGCTATCTGGTGTGCGATTGGGCTTTGGCAAGACTGTCCCTGGAGGGTTCCACTTCACGACTCCTGTTCTGGAATGGACACTGGTGAACGGCGTCTGTTGGCCAGTGAGACTCACTGGGACAAATGGCGCTCAACATGGCAGGCGGGAAGCGGGCGCACGACATTCATATGATATACTAATTAGGATATGCGCGCGGACGCGAGACCGCAGCAGGCGCCACATGTCAACCACCGTCGCTGGATTTGTACGAGTGAGCGCGCCCGCGCGCCGCAACGGGCTTTAAGGGTCCGGTGAGCCAGGGGCTCAAGGGAGGGTCAGACCCGCATGGAGCTGGGTATTATCAAGCCGGTGGGCATCGTCGAGCAGATGACCGGGGCCTATCTCGACTACTCGATGAGTGTCATTGTCAGCCGCGCGCTGCCTGACGTGCGCGACGGCCTCAAGCCAGTACACCGACGTGTCCTGTATGCCATGGAGCAGATGGGGCTGCAAAACAATCGCTCCTTCCGCAAGTGCGCCGGTATCGTCGGCGAAGTGCTCAAAGAGTACCACCCCCACGGCGACGCCGCTGTCTATGATACGCTCGTGCGCCTTGCTCAGCCATGGAACATGCGCTATCAACTCGTGCTTGGCCAGGGCAATTTCGGCAGCGTGGATGACGACCCCCCCGCCGCGATGCGATACACCGAAGCCAAGATGTCGGCCATCGCATCGGAGTTACTCGCTGACATTGACCGCGACACCGTGGACTTTGTCCCCAACTATGATGGACACAGCGAGGAGCCGATCGTACTGCCGGCGCGACTGCCCAATCTGCTGCTCAATGGCGCGGCGGGCATCGCGGTGGGCATGGCGACGAACATTCCACCGCACAATCTGCGCGAGCTGTGCGCCGGAATCGCCCATCTCATTGATAATCCTGACGCCGCGACTGAAGATCTGATGCGCATCATTCGCGGACCAGATTTCCCCACCGGCGGCATCATCCAGGGGCGCGAGGGTATCCGCCAGGCGTATACCACCGGGCGCGGACGCATCATTGTGCGCGCCAAGGCGCATACGGAGGAGACCGAGCGCGGCAAGGTGAGCATCATCGTCACCGAGCTGCCGTATCAGGTCAACAAGGCTGATCTCGTCAAGAAGATCAGCGAGCTGGCGCGCGACAAGAAGATTGACGGCATCACCGACGTGCGCGACGAGTCTGATCGGCAGGGCACCCGCATGGTGATTGACCTGCGTCGCGACGCGCGACACGTCAGCGTGCTGAACCAACTCTTCAAGTATACCGCGATGCAGACGACCTTCGGCGCCAACGTGCTGGCGCTGGTGGATAACCAGCCACGTACGCTGACACTCAAGGCGATCCTGCAGCACTACATCGCCTACCGCGAGATTGTCATTACCCGCCGGACGAAGTTCGATCTGGCCAAGGCTGAGGCTCGCCAGCACATCCTGGATGGCCTGACGATCGCGCTGGAGAACCTCGACGCGGTGATTGACACCATTCGCCGGTCGCAGAATCGAGAGACGGCTTCGAACAACCTGCGGCTCCGCTTCAAGCTGAGCGAAGAGCAGGCGAAGGCGATCCTCGATATGCAGCTGGGTCGCCTGGCCGCCCTGGAGCGCAAGCGCATTCAGGATGAGCTGACCGAGGTACGGCGCACGATCACTGGTCTGCAAAAGATTCTGGGCAGCATCGCTGAGATACGCGCGCTGATCAAGCAGGATCTGGCGGAGCTTTCGGAGAAGTATGGCGACCCACGCCGGACGGAGATCGTGGACGCCGAGGCTTCAGACTTCACCGAAGAGGACCTGATCCCCAACGATGAGATGGTGGTGATGCTGACCGAGAACGGTTACATCAAGCGCATTACCACCAGCGCCTATCGCGCGCAGCGGCGCGGCGGCAAGGGCTCGCGCGGCATCACGACGCGCGAGGACGATGTCGTGAGCCACTTGCTCTGCGTTCACAACCATGACTCGCTGCTGTTCTTCACCAATCGCGGGCGTGTCTTTCAGCTCAAGACCTATAACTTGCCGGACGTGGGCCGCGCCGCCAAGGGCGACCATATCCGCAACTTGATTGGCATTGATCAGGATGAGACGGTGACGGGGGTCGTCGGTGTGCCGAAGTTCGTCGCCAGCGACTTCATGGTGATGGCGACGAAGCGCGGTGAGGTCAAGAAGACATCGCTCGATGAGTTCGCCGTGGTTCGCAGCCTGGGTCTGATCGCGATGGACCTGGAGCAGGGCGACGAGTTGATCGGCGCGCGGCTCTGCGGCGCAAGCGATACCGTGCTGTTCATCACCGAGCGCGGGCAGGCGATCCGCTTCGAGGTGCGCGAGCTGCGCGCGGCGTCGCGAACGAGCGGCGGTGTTCGCGGCATCCGGCTGGATGAAGGCGACCAGGCGGTGGCGCTTTGCTCGGTGCCGGAGAACGCGAACCCTGAGCTGCTGGTCGTGACGGCCAACGGCTATGGCAAGCGCACGCCGCTCAACGAGTATCCAGTGCAGGGGCGTGGCGGCGGCGGCGTTATCACCTCGCGGCTGACCCCCAAGACGGGGCTGCTGGCGACGGCGCGCATCCTCACTGAGGAGGACAGCGACCTGATGATCATCTCCGCCGAGGGGACGGTCATCCGCACCGACTGGCGGACGGTGGCGCAGACCTCGCGCCCAACCCAGGGCGTGCGGCTGATGAATATCGCCGCGAGCGATCGAGTGGTGGCGGCGACGACAATCTTCGGCGACGACGAAGAGGACGCCGCACAGGTCGCGCTCTTTACCGGCGACGAAGAGGACGAGGGCGAGATTACGGGCAAGTAATCTTCCACGTCCAAAACGGCACGAAAGCGCCCCGCTCACCGAAGCATTGGTGAGCGGGGCGCTTTCGTCGCGCGTGGGGGCCGGGCTAGCTGGCGCGGCGCATGCGCTGGTATTCGGCGCTCAGCTGGGTGATGAGCTGGCGCGCCTCGGCGTAGGTCGCGGGCGGCTCAGCCTGCGGGCGGTGGAGCGCCTCGAAGAGCTTACGGATGCTGACGAGCTGCTGATCGGTCGGAGGCGTCTCGCTGGTGGCGGCGTGGCGTCTGGCGGCGGGCGTGCCTGCGCGGCGGGCTGCGCCGGCGTCTCGCGGATCCCGCCGCGGGGCGCTTCACCGTCGCGCGCTCCGGGCGTGGCGTGGCGCGACGCTCGATGGGAGCGTCCACGATGCGCTCGCCTTCATCCATCTCCGGCGCGAACGCGGCGCCATAGCCTAGCGCGAGCAGGGCGCGGCCCAACGACTTTGTGCTCGCCTTCTCGATGTAGTCAGGGAAGTCACGGGCGGACTCGGAGCCATAGGCGGTCACGGACTTCATTGCCCAGCACGTCGCGAACGGTGGTGCGGAAGTGCGCCCATCCCGCCTCGCGGTCGAGTTCTACCAGCTCGGTGCGGATGATGTACGGCACGGTCGCGATGCCGATGCGATCATGTCGCGCTGGTCGCGCATGAACCACAGCAGCCGGTGCTGGACGTTGAGGTACTCCTTGCCTTTCAGGTTCATCAGGTGGTCATTCGGGTCGTAGTCCGGCGCGAGCCGCCAATTGGGCGGGAAAGCCGGCTTTCCACTCTCGATGCGCTCATCACGCTCGCCGGCAGGCGCTGTTTGGCGCTGTGTCACGGTCTCACTCCTCACGCTCAGGGTACTCTGATACGGATTATTTCTCTGGATCTCATGCGGGTTTGTTCGCTTGAGATGAGGCTCTCGCTCTCACTGCACCTATTCTTTTTCGGTCGCGGGCGCCGGAAATCAGAAGCGCGGGAAATGGAACAATTGTTTCACACACAACATAACACATCGCGTGCGGCGCGGCAAGACACTATTGGCAAGCGCGGCGCGGCGTGCGACACTACGAGGTGAGATACACACGCCGCGCGCGAAGCGGAAAGCGCGTCCGCCGGGCGGCCCATATGGTGACAGCCTGGGCCGGTCGCTCGTCCTATCTGACGGCGCGGGATGGGCGCGGAGGCAGTTGACGCCGCGCCCTCGCGGACGGTCCAGCGCGATGGAGCGCTGGTTAAGAGAGGAATCACGCATGGCGACCTCAATCACCATGCCGCAGCTTGGCGAATCGGTGGCCGAGGGCACGATTGGACGCTGGCTGAAGCATGAAGGCGAGATGGTCAAGAAAGATGAGTCGCTGGTCGAGATCATCACCGACAAAGTGACAGCCGAGCTGCCATCGCCGGTCGCTGGCCGCCTCGTCAAGATTCTGGTTGGCGATGATCAGACGGTGAAGGTCGGTGTAGAGATCGCGCAGATCGAGGATGGCGCGGGCTCTGGCGGTGGGTCTGGCGGCTCCAGCGCGACGGCGAGCGCTCCGGCCTCAGCGAGCGCGAGCGTGGCGAATGGCGCGTCGTCGCCGTCCGCGATGGGCGGCTTCACGGCCAGCGCGACCGCGGTGGCTCCGGCGCCCGCCCCGCGCGCGACGGCGACGCTGGAGCGGGTGTCGCCGCTGGCGCGACGCATGGCGCAAGAGCACAACCTCGACCTGAACGCCATCGCGGGCACAGGTGAGGGTGGTCGTGTCCGCAAAGAGGACATCCTGGCCGTGCTGGCGCAGCGCGACCAGGCGCAGCCGCTGACCGTCGCGCCCGCGCCCACCTTCACGCCAACGCCGGCGCCCGTAGCGCCGCCAGTGTCCGTGGGTGGGGAGGATGAGGTCATCACGCCATCTCCCGCACGGCGGGCGATCGCGGAGCACATGGTGCGCAGCAAGCACACCTCGCCGCATGCGACGACGCTGGTCGAGGTGGACATGACCAACCTGGCGCGCTGGCTGGAGCGAAACAAAGAAGAGTTCAAGCGGCGCGAAGGTGTTGGTATCGGCTTCCAAACGTTCGCTATTCAGGCGGTGGCGGAGGCGTTGAAAGAGCATCCGTACATGAATTCGTCATGGACGGATGATGGCCGTATCGTCCTGCGGAAGGCCATCAATATCGGCGTCTCGATCGCGCTGGAGAACAATCTGATCGTGCCAGTGGTCCGCAATGCCGATACACTCAATCTGGTGGGCATCGCGCGCACCGTGGCTGACCTGGTGAGCCGGGCGCGAGTGAACCGCCTGATGCCGGCGGACCTCCAGGGGGCGACGTTCACCGTCAACAACCCAGGGCGTCTTCGGCACGCTGATCTCGATGGCGATCATCAACCAGCCCAACGCGGCTATCCTAACGATGGACGCGGTGGTCAAGCGGCCAGTGGTGATTGACGACGCGATCGCCATTCGCCAGATGATGTACATGTCACTGTCGTTCGACCATCGCATCCTGGACGGACTCACGGCGGCGCGGTTCCTGGGCTCGGTGAAGCGGCAGCTTGAGGCTGGCGCTGAGGGCTAGGCGCGCTGAGGGCGCGCCACGTGGCGGGATAGCCTGCCAGAAGCGCTCCCACAGAAATACACTTGCCCGGAGACGCGCGAAACCCGCTGGTCAACGCGCCAGCGGGTTTCGTGCGCCAGGACCTATGATGACGGATCTAAACGGACCGCCATACGGCGGGTGAGGTGTACTTCATTGTACGCCTGCGCCTGCTCGACCTAACGGGAGCGCGCGCTGAAGATATCTCTAGCTTGCGATCGCCGGCTCGCGCCGCTCGCGTGTGGCGCCAACCACCGCGCGGAGTAGCTCGAAGTCGCGAGTGGCCAGGTCTTGCTGATGCCACTCGTAGGTCTTGCGAAATGGGAGCGAAAAATCTGGGTGGCTAGCCTCGACATAGAAGCCCGCGCCTGTGCGCCCCAGATGAACCTCCGCTCCAGTCTTCGGATTCGCGTAATGAAGCATTCCCACTCACTTCCCTCGACGAGAAACGTTCGTGCAAGGGGCGATGTCAACAGCACATGCCCACCGCTCATTTCTTATTATAACGCACAGGTACAGCATTTGAATGACCTATTATTGGTAGCCCGTTTAGCGTGCGGCGCCGGTTGATTCCGGGCTGAGCGCGCCTGGCCCGACTTCGCGAAGGCCACCAGCCGGGCGCGCTGTGCTATACTGATGTCCGATTTCGATACGAAAGAGGTACTAGTCCTCATGGATATTCAGCAGACAACGCCCGCGCCAACCAACCAGCGCATTCTGGTGGCGGTGGCGTGGCCATACGCCAAGACCAGCACACATGTCGGGCAGATCGTTGGGTCTTTTCTGCCCGGCGATATTTTCGCGCGCTATCACCGTCTCGCGGGCCACGAGGTGCTGATGGTCTCCGGCAGCGACGCGCACGGCACACCAATCATGGTGGACGCCGACAAGGAGGGCATTCCGCCGGGCGAGTTGGCGGCGCGCTACCACGCGCAAATCGTTGAGGTACTGGACCGGCTGGGCGTGACGTTCGACCTCTATACGATCACCACGACCGAGAACCACTACCGCGTGACGCAGGATATGTTCCTGCGCCTGCTGGAGCATGGCTTTCTCTTCAAAGACACGATGGAGTCGCCCTACTGCCCGACGGACAAACGCTTCCTGCCTGACCGCTATATTCTGGGGACCTGTCCCCACTGCGGATTCACCGATGCGCGCGGCGACCAGTGCGACAACTGCGGAAGAACGCTCGATCCGCAGGATCTCATCAATCCGCGCTGCAAGATCTGTGGCAGTGTGTCAAGCAAGATCGAATTCCGGGACACGGAGCACTTTTTCCTCGATCTGCCCAAGCTGAGCGAGCCGTTGCGCGTCTGGCTGGAGCGCAATCGTGACCGCTGGCGCCCCACCGTGCTGAACTTCGCGATGAACTGGATCACAGAGGGGCTGCGGCCCCGCGCGATCACGCGCGATCTGGACTGGGGCGTGCCGGTGCCTGTGCCGGGTTACGAGAACAAGCGCATCTATGTCTGGTTCGACGCGGTGATTGGCTATCTCTCCGCCAGCATCGAGTGGGCTGCGCAACGCGGCGAGCCTGACGCCTGGAAGCGTTGGTGGGAGCTAGGGCCTGATGGCCAGGAGCCCGCGCGCAGCTACTACTTCGTCGGCAAGGACAATATCCCCTTCCATGCCATCTTCTGGCCAGCGATGCTGATGGGGTATGGCGATCTGGCGCTGCCTTATGACGTGCCAGCCAACGAGTTCATGCAGATGGGCGGCATGAAAGCGTCGAGTAGCCGGGGTAACGTCATCTGGACCGGCGATATGCTGGACCGGTATGGCGCGGATACGCTGCGCTATTACCTGACGACCACGATGCCGGAGACGCGCGACTCGGATTTCACCTACGACGAGCTGATCCGCCGCAACAATGACGAGTTGGTGGCGACCTATGGCAACGCCGCGCACCGCACGCTGACCTTCACGCAGCGCAACTTCGGCGCGGCTGTGCCGGATCCAGGCGAGTTGACACCCGCCGATGCGGCGATGCTCGCAACGGTGGAGCGTGGCTTCACGGCGGTGGCGGAGGCCATCGAGGCGGTGCGGCTGCGCGACGCGCTGAACGAGGCGATGATCGTGGCGCGCGCGGCCAATCGTTACCTGGACGAGCAGGCCCCGTGGAAGTCGGTCAAGACCGATAAGGCGGCGGCGGGACGTTCGGTCTGGACGATGCTTCAGGCGCTCAATGGGCTGAAGACGCTCTTCCTGCCATTCACGCCATTCTCTTCGCAGAAGCTGCACGAGCTGCTGGGGAACAGTGGTGAGGTGAACGCTGGCGGCTGGACGTTCCAGCGTCTGCCGGTAGGGCAGGCGCTGCCGCCGCCAACGCCGCTGTTCGTCAAGTTCGAGCCGGTGGAGGCGGAGACCGCTGAGGCGGGAAGTAGCGGGTGGAGACAGACGCCGCGCCGGTCGTGGTGGGCATTGACCTGGCGGCGGGACGAGGCGTGACGGCGCTGGCGGCGCTTGCCCTGGAGCCAGGGCGCGCGCCCCGCGTGTCATGACGCTAGCGCATCCAGCGACGGACGGCGATATTCTGGCGGAGACCGTGCGGCTGGCGCCCGCGGTGATCGCGCTCGACGCGCCGCTGACGCTGCCTGGCGCTGTCGCGGCTGCGCTCGCGGGTGCGCCGTGGTCAGGCCACGATAGCCCGTACACTCGTGCCGCTGAGCGCGATCCGATCTGGCGCATGCTCGGCGCACGCCCGCTACCCGTTTCGTTTTTGGGCGGGATTGACGTTTCGCGCGATTCCGCTGGCGGCGCGTCTGCGCGCGGCATTGCCCGATGCGACACTGATCGAGGTGTTCCCGACAGCGACGCTGCGGGCGTTGGGGCGCGCTCAGCGGGCGATGGACTGGGCGCCAAAACGGTCGTCGATGCTCGGCGCGCGACTCAATCGACGCTCGCCGCATGGGTCGCTGGGCTGCCATCAGTCGAAGCTGGCCCACTGGACGCGGATGCGCTAGACGCGGTGGCGGCGGCGCTGACGGCGGCGTCATTCGTAGACGGCGCGGGCGCGGCTGTCGGAAACCCCACCGAAGGGTGTATCATCGTGATGGACGCCGCGCGCTTCGCGGCGCGTTTCGCCCGTACTGATGAAACGGCGGGCGGTGAGTCATTTCACGGTTAACAAACGCAAACGCGGTCAATGCCTGAGGCTATCTCGGCACACCACACGAAGGGGAGACAAGCTATGCGGCGTATCGCGATTCTGGCTGAGGGGAGTTTTGGCCCGTTCTCCGCGAAGACGGCGGTCGGTGTGCTGCGCTATGGCTCCGACCCGGTCGTGGCGGTGATTGACAGCGCTACCGCAGGGAAGACGGCTGACGAGGTACTCGGTGAGGCGGGCGGCGTTGGCGCGGGCATTCCAGTGGTGGCCAGCGTCGAAGAGGCGTTGAAGCATGACCCAGATACGCTGCTGCTCGGCATCGCGCCTATTGGCGGGCGGCTCCCGGACGCCTGGCGACCCGGCATCTTGCTGGCGCTGGAGAAGAAGCTGACCGTCATCAGCGGACTGCACGTCTTCCTGAGCGATGACCCGGAGCTTGCGGCGGCGGCGAAGGCGAGTGGCGCGACCATCTGGGATGTGCGCCGCCCACCAGAGGAGCTGGCGCAGCGCATTCGCGAGGGTACGCCGCACCGGCCTGGCTCGCATACGGTCTACTTTTGCGGCACGGACTGCAACGTGGGCAAGATGACAGTCGCCTTCGAGCTGGCGCGCGAGGCGCAGCGGAGCGGCCTCTCCGCCGGGTTTGCCGCCACTGGCCAGACGGGTATCATGATCTCCGGCGAAGGTATCCCGGTGGACCGCTTCATCAGCGACTTCGTCTCCGGCGGCGTCGAGGCGATGACACTGGACTTCGCCAACCGCTATGACTGGGTGCTGGTCGAAGGGCAGGGCTCGCTGACCCACCCAGCGTATTCGGCGGTGACGCTGGGGCTGCTGCACGGCTGCGCGCCGGACCTGATGATCCTCTGCCACCAGGCGGGCCGGGAAACCGTCCACGGCTATCCAGACACCCCCATTCTCCCCTTGCCACGAGTGCGCCAGATCTACGAAGAGGCCGCTGGCTGGCTGAAGCCCGCGCCGGTGGTCGCCATCGCGCTCAACACGTATGGCATGCCAGATGAGGAAGCGCGCGCGGTGATCGTGGAGACCGAGCGCGAAATGGGCCTGCCCACCACCGACCCGGTGCGCTACGGCGCGGGGCCGCTGGTCGAGGCGCTGCTCGCGCACAGCGACCTGCGCGCCTGAGGAAATGCCGGAAGGCTGTTCGCGCGGCATGGCCAGGGTTCTACGAAGCGCCTGGCGCCGCTGGAGATACCGCATGATGGAGCTTACCGCGCACGCGCTCGATCTGACGCTGGCGACGCCGTTTCGCATCTCGCGCAGTGTGCAAACCCATGCGCGCAACGTCCTGACGCAGATCGCGACTGAGGAGGCGGTCGGACTGGGTGAGGCCGCGCCGTTCGGGTTTCTATGGCGAGCGACGCGAGAGCGTCTTCATGGCGCTGACTGATTTCTCCGAGCACCTGGACGATGATCCATCGCGCATCGAGGACATCATGGAGGCGCTGGACAAGCGGCTGCGACATGGCAACGCGGCGGCGAAGGCGTCGGTGGATATGGCGCTCTACGACATCCTGGGAAAGCGGCTGGGCGCGCCAGTCTACGAGCTGCTGGGGCTGAATCCTGAGCGTGCTCCAGTGACGTCGTTCACTATTGGGATTGACGAGCCTGCGGAGATGGCGAAAGAAGGCCGCCGCGGCTGCGAAAGCACTACCCGATTCTGAAGATCAAGGTCGGGACGGGGCGCGACCTGGAGATCGTGCGCGCCATTCGCGAGGCGACGGACGCGACGCTGCGGGTGGACGCGAACGCCGCGTGGACGGCGAAGGAAGCTATCCGGGTGATCCGTGAGCTGGAGCCATACGGGCTGGAGTTCGTGGAGCAGCCGCTGCCCCCAGAAGACATCGAGGGGCTGCGGTTCGTGCGCGAGCATGTAACCCTGCCAATCATCGCCGACGAGAGCTGCGTGACGGTGGACGATATTCCCCGGCTGGTCGGTGTGGTGGATGGTATCAACATCAAGCTGATGAAGTGCGGCGGCATCCATCACGCGCTGAAGATGATCCACACAGCGCGCGCGCACCATCTGAAGGTGATGCTGGGCTGCATGATCGAAAGCTCGCTGGCGATCACGGCGGCGGCGCATCTCAGCCCGCTCGTAGACTATGCCGACCTGGATGGGAATCTGCTGACCAGCGACGACCCGTTCGAAGGTGTGAAAGTCGAGCACGGCAAGCTCATGCTGCCCGACCGCGCCGGGCTAGGCGTGCGTCCGCGCGACGGGGAGGAGAAGCGCCGCGCGCTCAGCGCTGTGTCCTCCAGCCGCCACGGGCGGGGGAGAGGCGAGCGAGCGAGCGAGGGCGACTAGCGGTCGCGACGTCCGCGACATCTTTTGGAAGCTATTTCACATCGGAGGCCACAATGGAACTGAGCTTCGATGACGCGCTGGCGCTGCTGCGTGCGAAGAACGTCAACGAGAGCCTGGTGCGACACGGGATCGCGGTGAGCGACGCGATGGCGGCCTACGCGCGCAAGTTTGGCGAGGATGAGACAGAGTGGCGGGTGACAGGGCTGCTACATGATGTGGACTACGAGCAGCACCCCACTATCGAGGAGCACGGTTTAGTGGGCGCGCAATGGCTGACGGAGCTTGGCTATCCGGCGCACGTGATACGAGCGGTGCAGGCGCACAATGACTATCATGGCCTCGTTCGAGAGTCGCTGATGGAGCGCGCGGTGTTCGCCTGTGACGAACTGTCGGGGCTGATCACCGCCGCCGCGCTGGTGCGGCCCGACAAGAGCATTCGCGGGCTTGAGGCGTCGTCGGTGCGCAAGAAGATGAAGGACAAGGCCTTCGCGCGCGGCGTGAACCGCGATGACATCATCAAGGGCGCGGAAGAGCTGGGAGTGGATCTGAACGAGCACATCACGTTCGTCATCGCGGCGATGGCGGCGGACGCCGAGCGGCTGGGCCTGGCGGGCTGGGCGACGCGCTCTACGCGGGAGCGATCAGGACACGCTGACCATCCACCTTGAGGCGGCCAGAGAGGGCGAGGCCGATGGCGAGCGGCAGCAGGCGGTGCTCTTCGACGAGGATGCGGGCCGAGAGCGTCTCAACATCGTCGTCATCCAGCACGGGCACGGCGGCCTGAGCGATAATTGGCCCGGCGTCCACCTCCTCAGTGACGAATTGGACGGTACAGCCGGTCAGCTTGACGCCCGCCGCGAGCGCCTCGGTCTGCGGGCGTGGGGCCATGCCGCCGGCGAAGGCGGGCAGCAGCGACGGATGAACGTTGATGATCGCATTCGGGAACGCGCGCACTACGCAGGCGTCGAGAATCGGCTTGTAGCCCGCCAGCGCGACCAGCCGTACGCTCGCCGCGCGCAGGGCCGCGACAATCGCCGCGCCCGCTTCGGCGCGCGATGGGTAGTCGCGCGGGACGATGGTGTGGCAGGCGGCGCCGTGGGCGGCGGCGATCTGGAGGGCGGGCGCGTCAGCGCGGCTGGAGATGACAACCCCGACGCGGGCGCGCAGCTCGCCGCGCTCGATGGCGTTGAAGATCGCCTGGAGGTTGCTACCGCGGCCAGAGACGAGCACGCCGATCGCTGGAATATCGTTGGTGTCGCTGGAACCGTTGACGCCGCTCATTCCAGGCCCTCCACGCGCACGCGCGGCTGCTCCGCGCGCTCGCCGGTCATCTCCCGCACCTCGCCGATGCGGCGGGCGCCCGCAGAGCCTGCCAGCTCCAGCGCGCGCGCTTCATCTTCGGGATGGACGAAGGTGATGAAGCCGATGCCGAGGTTGAAGACGCGCCGCATCTCCTCCCAGGCGACTTGCCCGCGCTGCTGGATGAGCCGGAAGATGGGCAGGACATCCCAGGTAGAAGCGTCCAGGTCTACACCAAGGCCGTCAGGCAGCACGCGGGGGATGTTGTCCACCAGCCCACCGCCGGTGATATGCGCCATGCCTGTTACGAGGCTTTCGTCGAGCAGCGGCTGGACGGCGGCGAGGTAGTTCCGGTGCGGCTGGAGCAGTTCGTCGCCGAGGCTGCGGCCCAGCTCAGGGACGGGCGTGCTGAGGTCGTCGCTGGCGAAAACCTGGCGCGCGAGTGAGTAGCCGTTGGTATGCAGGCCGAGCGAAGGGAAGCCCAGCGCGACATCGCCAGCGCGAATCGCCTCGCCACCGATAATGCGGTCGCGCTCGACAATGCCAACGATCGCGCCGGCCAGGTCGTACTCGCCAGGAGCGTAGAATCCGGGCATCGCGGCGGTCTCGCCGCCAATCAGCGCGCAACCCGCCTCGCGGCAGCCCTCCGCGACGCCGCGCACGACGGCGACCGCCTGATCACCATCCATCGAGCCAAGCGCCAGGTAGTCGAGGAAGAAGAGCGGGCGCGCGCCACAGACGAGGATATCATCAACGCAATGGGCGACGAGGTCTTTGCCAACGGACTCGTGGCGGTTGAGGGTGAAGGCGATCTTGAGCTTGGTGCCGACGCCGTCAATTGAGGAGACCAGCACTGGGTCGCGGTAATTCAGCCCGCCCAGCGCGAAGAGGCCGCCAAACCCGCCCATCGGGCCGAGCGCTTCGGGGCCATGCGTCGAGCGGATCGCTTCGCGCATCAGCAGCTTGGCGCGGTCGGCGGCGTCGAGATTGACGCCCGCGCTGGCGTACGTGTGAGTCGGCTGGGTCATGCGTCTCCTCAGGCTCTCATGGGATATGGTCAGGCGCTAGCGCAGGTCAAGCAAACGCAGGAGCTCGTCCTGGCCGCTGGCGAGTGTGTGGCGCACGCGGGCCAGGCTCGCGGCGTTCTCCGCCAGTGTGATGACGATGGCGAATTCGCCAGCCGGATCAATCGAGACGAGCGCGCCATCGTACTCCAGAATAGTCGCCGCGCAGGCTCCAGCGTTCACTTCCTGGCCGAGGGCGTCCGCCGCGCTCAGGACACTGGCGCCGAGCGCGGCCAGCGCCTCAAACAGGAGGTGGTCAGCGCGGCCAGCGGTCTCGATCAGCAGCCCCTCGCGGCCCGCGAGCGCAGCGGCGCGGACGCCAGGAATCACCAGCAGACGTGAGAGCGCCTCGCGCAGACTGGCCATGAGCGGAGCCGGTCCTTTCTGGATGGCGTGATCTCGGTAGAGTCACGCGCGGAACTAGAGCGCGAGACCGCCGACGGGTTGCGGCTTGTCAGACTCCACCTCATCAGGCTCCAGCGCGAGCTTGTCAGCCATCTCCATCTGCACAGGCACCGGGTAGGTACCTGTGAAGCAGCCCGTGCAGAACGACGCGCTCGGGAGGTCTATCGCGCGTGTCAGGCCTTCCAGACTGAGGTAGTGGAGGCTGTCAGCCCCCACTTCACGAGCGATACTCTCCGGGTCGGGAATGCGCGCGGCGATCAGTTCATCGCGCCTGGCGACATCGAGGCCGAGATAGCATGGCCAGACGAACGGCGGCGAGCTGATGCCGAGATGCACCTCCACAGCGCCCGCGTCGCGCAGCAGCTTGACCAGCGGCTTGACGGTCGTGCCACGCACGATGCTGTCATCTATCATAATGACACGCTTGCCCTCCAGCACCGCATCTACGGCGTTGAACTTCATCTGCACGCCCATTGCGCGCATGCGCTGGTCGGGCTGGATGAACGTGCGCTGGATGTAGCGGTTCTTGATGAGGCCATCAGCGTAGGGCAGGCCGCGCGCGTTGGCATAGCCCGCGGCGGCGGGGGTGGCGGATTCGGGTACGCCGATCACGAGATCAGCCTGGATCCGATACTCCTTCGCCAGCTCGGCGCCCATGCGCTGGCGAGCCAGGTAGAGCGAGCGCCCACCAATGACGCTATCCGGTCGGGCGAAGTAGATGTACTCGAACAGGCACGACGCGGAGCGCAAGGAGCGCTGGCCGGTCAGGCTGCGTATCCCCTCCGCTCCGGCGCCGTCGATGACGACGATCTCGCCCGGATTTACTTCGCGCACGAACTTCGCGCCGACGGGGGGAAGAGCGCACGTCTCGGATGCGACCACCCAGTGCCCATCGCGCTGGCCCAAGCAGAGCGGGCGCACGCCGTATGGGTCGCGCAAAGCGATGAGACTGGTGGGTGTCAGGATGACGAGGCTGTAGGCGCCTTTGAGCTTGGGCATGATACGGCGCAGCTTCTGCGCGTAGTCGGCGCCAGGCGCGCGGGCCAGCATGCGCGCAATGACCTCGGTATCGCTGGTGGTCTGAAACGTTTCGCCTTCACTGATCAACTTGTCGCGCAGAACGACCGTGTTCGTGAGATTGCCGTTGTGGCCGATAGCGAAGGGTCCGAGATCGCTGCGGCTCATGATTGGCTGCACATTCTCGATGCGATTTGAGCCAGTGGTGGAGTAGCGCGTGTGGCCGATGGCGGCGAACCCTTTGAGGGCGCGCAAGTCGCGCTCGGTGAAGACCTGATTGACCAGACCGACATCGCGCCGCTCGCTCAGCTCGCCTTCGCCATCTGTGGTGACGATACCCGCGCTCTCCTGGCCGCGATGCTGCAAGGCGTAGAGCCCGAAATAGGTAATCCGGGCGACATCCAGGCCGGCGGCGTGGATGCCAAATACGCCGCAGGCTTCATGCGGGCGATCCATCGCGCTATCATCGTCAACATACTCGCAAACAGCACTATCAGCAAACGACGAGTCAGTGACGAGAGCGCCGGCGTTATGGCCGGCAGCGTCGCCCCGCATGCGCATACCTTCTTTCGGACCGCTCTGTGGTGTTCGTGGATTTTCGCGGCGCCCCGCTCATTAAAGATGGTACCACATCCCCCCTGGCGCCTCACCACGCTTGAGACGATTTCATGAGATGTAATCGTGACCTGATTGTGAGACTGTTCACCCCAAATTTCCCAGGACTTCTGGGTTGAACAATCCGTCAACGCTCCATGTTCTCCACCAGCGGACAAACGTCATACGCAATCTGTCATACCGTGCAACTGACGGTGCACTTGAGCGTATCCTTGCGGAACCGGAAACATGGCTCTATGTAGCTTGGTCAGTTATCATGATGGCATTGAACCTCTGACTGTGGTCAGCAGACGCATGAGTTAGCGAATAGCGAGTGAGGGCGCATATGGTCAGGCAGGACGTCGAGCGAGAGGCTGAGCCAGCAGTGGATCCGTCTCCGATGGGGGATGATGGCGAGCGAGAACAAGGGAACGACACTGATCTGTCCGGAACATATCTGCGGATTGATGAGGTGGCGAAGCGAACGGGCCTGTCGAAACGCACGCTGCGCTACTATGAGGAATTGGAGCTACTGGAGCGCGCGCCGCGGTCGGAAGGCAACTACCGCATGTACCGGCTGGAGGATGTCGAGACGCTCCTACGCATCAAGGATATGCGCGATTTATTGGGACTTGAGCTGGAACAGATTCGTGAGCTGGTGAAGTATGAGCTGGGGCGTCAGGAGGCCCGCACGCGCTTTTATCATCCAGACGCCGCGCCAGAGACACGATTGAGCGCGCTCACCGATGCGGAGCATGTAACGCGCGAGCAGCTTCGCCTGATCGAGTCGCGGATCGAGGCGCTGAACAAGATGGGCCAGTCGCTACGTGAGCGGCTGGCCATCTATGCCCGGCTGAGCGCCGAGATCAGCGCTCAAATCGAGCAGCCGAAAAACGCCACGGACGAGCGGGGCAAACGCTAGCGCGCCGCAGCGCTACTCCGCTGCGCTGACGCGCTGGCCGAGGGCTGCGTGCTCCTCTGCGATGGCGGCGGGTAGGTGCTCGCCAAAGCGTTTGAAGAACGTCCCCTGATCTGCCCACTCGCGCTGCCAGTCCGCTGGATGAACCGCGAGCAGCGCCTGCATGGTCTCTGGGGTGATGGTGAGGCCGTCGAGGTTGAGGCCGTCGGCTGTGGGGACGTAGCCAACCGGCGTTTTGAGCGCCTTGCCTCCGCCCCGGATGCGCTCCAGCATCCACATCAGCACGCGCACATTCTGGCCATAGCCAGGCCAGAGGAACTTGCCTTCCTCGTCTTTGCGGAACCAGTTGACATGGAAGATCGCGGGTGGGTTGGTGAGCTTTTCGCCTATCTCCAGCCAGTGCGCCCAGTAGTCGCCCATGTTGTAGCCGCAGAAGGGGAGCATCGCCATCGGATCGCGTCGCACGACGCCGACCTCGCCCGTTGCGGCGGCGGTCGTCTCAGATGCCATGCCCGCGCCAACGAAGACGCCATGCCGCCAGTTGAAGGACTGGTAGACGAGCGGCGCGACGCGCGCGCGACGGCCACCGAAGATGAAGGCCGAGATCGGCACGCCCTGTGGATCATCCCAACTGGGCGAGATAGATGGGCACTGGCTGGCGGGAGTGGTGAAGCGGGAGTTGGGGTGCGCGGCAGGGCCGTTCCCAGGATTCCACTCCTCTCCCAGCCAGTTGATGGTTCCGGGAGGTGGTGTCTTTTCGCTGGGGTTGATGTCTTCCCACCACGGTTCGCCATCAGGCGTCACGGCGACATTGGTGAAAATCGAGTTCTTCGAGAGCGTCGCCATCGCATTGGGATTGGTCTTGGCGTTAGTACCAGGGGCGACGCCGAAGAAGCCCGCTTCGGGGTTGACGGCCCACAGCCGCCCATCCTCGCCAATACGCATCCAGCAGATGTCGTCGCCGACGGTCCAGACCTTCCATCCCTGGTCAGTGAGGGGGGAGACGAGCATCGCCAGGTTGGTCTTGCCGCAGGCGCTGGGGAAGGCGCCCGCCATGTAGGTGACGTCGCCGTTGGGGTCTTCGAGGCCGAGGATCAGCATGTGCTCGGCCAACCAGCCCTGCTGCCTCCCCATCCAACTCGCTAGCCGCAGCGAGAGGCACTTCTTGCCCAGCAGCGCGTTGCCGCCATAGCCGGAGCCGACGCTCCAGATCAGGTTCTCTTCTGGGAAGTGCAGGATATAGCGGCGGCTGGGGTCGAGGTCCGCGATGGAGTGCAGGCCAGCGACGAACTCGCCGCCGGTCGCGTCCAATCGATCGAGGGCCACAGCGCCCATGCGCGTCATGATGCGCATGCTGGCCGCGACATAGGGGCTATCGGTCAACTCGACGCCGACCATGCCGAGTGGGGATCCGACAGGGCCCATGAGATAGGGGATGACATACATCACGCGGCCGTGCATGGAGCCTTCGAAGATCGGGCGGGCGGTGGCCTTCGCCTCCTCCGGCGACATCCAGTTGTTGGTCGGGCCGGCGTCTTCTTTGCGGCTGGTGCAGATAAAGGTGACTTCTTCAGTGCGGGCCACATCGTTGGGATCGCTCTGGTAGAGGTACGAGTTTGGATAGCGCTCTGCGTTGAGCCGACGCATGGAACCGTCGCGCAGCATCTCGGCGATCAGGCCCTCATATTCCTGCTCGGAGCCATCGAGCCAGACAATTGAATCTGGCTGGGTAAGGCGGGCGCATTCGTCTACCCAGGCTTCGAGCTTGGCGCGTGATGACATGGTACGTGTACTCCCCTTCGTCGTTGAGCGGGCAATGTTCCGGCGCGCCGCGCAGGAGGGCGCAGGAACGACTCGCGACAGATACGCGCCCTGCGTATCCGCGTCGCGGGTGGTTATGCTAATTATGGACTACTGCTAGACTATCATCGCCTCAGAGCTTGCGCAACCTCGATCCCGGCGACGCCTGGCTGGTTTAGCCGATGAGCAGCGTGCGCGTGGCGGCTGGCGGCTGGAGGAGCGCGGACTTGGTCGCAGAGGGAGATGGGGTGGTCGAAGGCTGTGTGGTGGGGACCGCTTGCTGGCTTGGGGCGACGTTGAGTTTTGGTGTGCTGAAGACAAAGTACCCATAAGCCGACCCAACGCCGAGGACGAGCGCCAGCGCGATAGCGCCGATCGCCTTGGCGATGCCAGCGGCGGGCGAGCCTTTCTCTTCCTCTTCTTCTTGCGCAGCGGCAAGACGGCGCGCTCGGGGATCGCGCGCATTGAACCCGCCGTTCATCCCACCGGTAAACTGCGCATCATCGCCCCACAGTCCACCGCGCCCGCCGGGCTGAGCGGGTCGGCGCATGCGTCCGTTGGAGTCAACTGGGGAGCCTCCACGGGCGCCAGAACGTGGGCTGCGGGGATCACTCCACCCCTCATCGCGAGCGGGTGGGCGCCCGCCGCGCATGCTTCGCTCGCCGCGCGGATTGGATGCGCCGGGATCACCACGGCCAGACCGCGTAGGACGGTCGTAGTCGTCATATCCGCCGTCATTGCCGCGACGTTCGCCGCGTGGGGCATTGGCTGGCCGGGGGCGGCGGTCGTTGCCGTCGCGGGGGTCGCCATCGCGCTCATAGCGCCCGCTAGACCCGCCCCGTGGAGCGCTGCGCGGATCGCGTGTTGGGCGGTCGTAGTCGCCGCCAGACTCATACTCGCGCCGAGGCGGGCGTGATCGCGGACTATCCATATCGCGAGGGCCGCGTGAAGAGGAGCGCGCGGGGCGGTCGCCATCGTTGTCGTATCGTGAGCCGCTCATATCGCGTGGCGCGCGTGAGGGGGAGCGTGAGGGCTGGACATCGCCGTCATATGGTCTTCTGCGCGGCGACTGGCCACGTGAACGGTAGTCGCCATCGCGGTCGTCCATTCCCATCGCTTCTCGCTCCCTGCCCGGTGGCGGTGTCTCCCAGTTCCCCATGACCTGGTCAGGCGCCGGGCGTTTCAGTGGCGAGTGTATCACACAGGCGCAATAAAACCCCCAACGAGTCCTGTCGCTGGCCCTGGGAGCCACTCGCCACCACATGCGCTTTCACTTCACGATGTATGCCCCGTGTACCTTGGAAACATCTGTGATCGCCGCCAGTGAGGTCAGGCGCCAGTTGCTTGCCCATCCACAACCTGCTAGAATTGCCCCGGCCCGCGACGCGCTCGCGTGCTGTCCAGGGCGCGCCAGAACGCCCTCCACGTCGCTCCAAGCCGCCTTGCATGGCGCGCAGCGTCATAAAGGATTGTTGAATGACACCCCCTTCCTCAGCATATAGAGATTTAACCGCTGACCTACGCATCTGCCGCGCGCTGACGGGCATGTGGCAGGTCTCTGGCGCGCACGGACGCATCGAGCCACAGCCCGCGATCGACGCGATGCTCGCCTATCACGACGCCGGCTTTACAACCTGGGACCTCGCCGACCACTACGGACCAGCAGAGGACTTCATTGGCGCGTTCCGACAGCGCCTCGCCAGTCAGCGCGGCGCGGAGGCGCTGGCCAGCGTGCGCGCCTTCACCAAGTGGGTTCCCCAGCCTGGGCCAATGACCCGCGCGCTTGCGGAAGCGGCGGTTGACCGCTCGCTGCGCCGCATGGAAACCGAGCGGCTGGACATGCTCCAGTTCCACTGGTGGGACTATAGCGACCGGCGCTATCTCGACGCGCTGGGCCACCTGAACGACCTGCGCGCTGAGGGCAAGATTCAGGCGCTGGGCCTCACGAACTTCGACACGCGGCGACTGGGCGAGATCCTCGACGCTGGGATTCCGATCATCAGCAACCAGGTGCAGTACTCGCTGTTAGACCAGCGGCCACAGGTAGCGATGGTGGAACTCTGCCAGCAGCGCGGGGTCGGTCTCCTGGCCTATGGAACGGTGGCGGGCGGACTGCTCTCCGAGCGCTGGATGGGCCAGCCTGAGCCGGAGGTGCGGCGGCTTGAAACCGCCAGCCAGCAGAAGTACAAGCGCATGATTGACGCATGGGGCGGTTGGGCGCTCTTCCAGGAACTGCTCTCGACGCTGTATCGTGTGGGCCAGAAGAGGCAGGCCAGCCTGAGCGCGGTCGCCGTCACGGCAACCCTGAGCCAGCCCGCCGTGGGCGGGGTAATCGTCGGGGCGCGGCTGGGCGTAGCGCAACATCTCGCGGACACGGCCCGCGCGCTCAGCATCGAGTTGGACCGCGAAGACCGCCAGCATATTGAGGCCGTGACGAGCCGCGCCGCCGACCTATTCGCGTTGATCGGCGATTGTGGCGACGAATACCGCCGCTGAGCGCGGCAGGGAGGGAAGCAATGCCAGCGCAGGAACTTTTCGATCTGACGGGGATGGTCGCTCTTGTGACCGGAGGCGGCAGAGGAATCGGTGAGACCGCCGCTGAGGCGCTGGCGGTGGCGGGCGCGAAACTGGTCATCACGGGCCGCCGCGAGGAGTATCTGACCGCGACCAGGGAGAAGCTAACGGCGCGAGGCCTCGCTTGCCACACCGTGATAGCGGACGTCACCCAGCCCGAGGATGTCGCGCGCACTGTCCAATCCGCGCTCGACACCTATGGCCAGCTCGACATCCTCGTCAACAACGCTGGCCAGACGTGGGGGCAGGCCACTGAGGATATGCCATTCGAGCGCTGGCGCCAGGTCATCGAAGTCAACCTCAACGGCATGTTCCTGATGTCGCAGGCGGCAGGACGCCACATGCTCGCGCGCGGTTCCGGGCGCATCATCAATGTCGCCTCGGTCGCGGGTCTGGTCGCGGGCGACCATCAGGGCGTCAAGACCATCGCCTACAACACCAGCAAGGCGGGCGTGATTTCCTTCACCCGCAGCCTGGCGATGGAGTGGGGCCGGCGCGGTGTAAACGTCAACGCCATAGCGCCGGGCTGGTTCCCAACGCGCATGGCCTCCGCCAGCATCAACGCCTACCGCGAGCGATTCGAGGCCCGCACGGCGCTGGGCCGTCTCGGCGACCTGGATGAGCTACGCGGGGCGTTCATCTTCCTCAGCTCACCCGCCTCTAGCTATATCACCGGCCAGACGCTGGTCGTAGATGGCGGAATCTCCCTCTGAGCCAGGACGCCGCCACCGCGCCGCTCGCCAGCGCCACTGGCGCCACCTTTGCGCAGCATCTACCCCACATGGTGGAGTGACGCGAGGGAACCATCCGCTGTAGCTGTTCGTATCTAGTCTGGAAGACTGATGGAACTCCTCGCGCCATTGAGGAGGCGATGAGGAATGCGGAGGCATGCTATGGCGACAATGAAGGATGTGGCGGAGACTGCTCCACTCGCACCCAGCGAGTTGGAGAGCCGACTGGCGAGCCGCCGCCGCCCGCGATGGAGCGATTATACGGCGTTCGTGTTCTCCAGCGGCGGCGCGCGCGGCGCGCTTCAGGTGGGCGCCCTGCGGGCGCTCTACGAGCATGGCGAGACGCCGGATGTGGTAGTTGGCACTTCGATTGGCTCCTGGAACGGGGCGATGGTGGCGCGCAATCCCACGCCTGACGTAATCGAGGAGCTGACCCGTGTCTGGCGCGGACTGACCACAAGCCGCGTGCTGCTCGACTGGGAACCGCGCTTCACCCAGGTGGCGCCAGCGTTTACGGGCGCATTCGTCGTCGCGGCGATGCGCCGGGTGACGATGGGCATGCCATCGCTCTACGGCGACTCGGGCCTGCGACACATCCTCGCCGAACATCTCAGCGACGCGCGCTTTGAGGAGATGCGCGTGCCGTTCCGCGTGATGGCCTCGAACCTCACCACCGGCGGCATCTCAGTCTTCGGCCAGGGGCCCATCGAGATGGCGCTGCTCGCATCGTCGGCGATACCAGGCATCTTCCCGCCCGTGCGCATCAATGGCAACACGTTCGTGGATGGCGGCGCGCTGGAGAGCGCCAGCATTGACACGGCGATCGCGCTTGGCGCGCGTCGCATCTTTGTGCTCGACGCCGGCTACGACGCCACGCCAGACGCCGACGAGCTACTCCAGCGACTGATCACTCACGATGGGCGCGGCGGCCAGCAACCCAACGCGCACGCGCTGGCGGTGATGCTGGAGCGCACGGCGACGATGATGGGGCGCTACCAGCTTCAGCGCGCCGTCGAGCGCGTCCCGCCCGGCGTCGAGGCGCACATCATCCGGCCCACGAATACGATGGGTGACGCGACGCTGGACTTCGATCACGCCGCAAACTGGATTGACGCCGCCTATGAGCACGCCCGCGAGTATCTGCGGGAGCATGTCGCGCCGCTGCCGCGTGCCACTCAACCTGACGGGGACGACGTCAGGAGCGCTACCCCGATGCAGCAACACGCTGGCTGAAAACCACGCGCCGCTCAGCGTGATTCGCGATTCGGATAATCGCTTATTCCTCATCCCCCGGTTCAGCCTCTCGCCGCGCCGGCGGACGCCCTTGCCCTGGAGCGCGCCGGGCCAGTGGCGCTGCCACCACCAGCGCCACCACCAACAGGGTCAGCCCCGCTGCGCCCCAGGTGAAGCCCTCAAATAGCGCCAGTAGCAGCGAGCCACCGACCACGACAAAGCCAATCGCGGCGAGCGCGCCGCCTTGCCCGCGCGCGGCGCCAGTGATCGAGACACGCTGCCAGCGCAGCGCTGGCGCCGCGAACCACCCCATGCCCACCAGCGCGCCCTGCGCCAGCAGCCCGGCCCCAGCGGCCAGCGAGATAGCCAGCGCCCACGGCGCGTGCGCGCCCTGCGCGCCGCTCTCCACGAGGTATCCCGCTCCAGCCAGGACAACCAGGCCCGCCGACAGGGCCAGGCTGACGCGCGCGGCGGGTGTCGCGGGTCGCTCCACCACGGGCGGTGTCCCCGCGCGCGTCAGGGGGCGGCGTGGGTCACGTGAGCGCGGCGCCAGGCCACCGGGGACACGCAGCGTGAGGATAACGCCCACGACGACCAGCGCGAACGCGCCCAGGGGCAACGCGCGCGCCAGCCAGCCGGAGGTCGTGCCCAGCCCCAGCCAGAGCAACGGCAGCAGCAGCAGCACGCAGGCGATGCCGATGCAGCCCAGCAGTGTCTCGCGAGTGAAGCGGGCCGGTGAATCCAGGCCGCTCTCGCCCGTCACTTGTGGGTCACGCTCGCTCATGACCGCTCCGTCTCTCGTGTATTCCACTCGCCCTGGCTATAGGGCCGCTCAGCCCCCTAGCTCCGCTCAGGCTGGTAGCGGGGATCAGAGCGCTGCCGCTCCTGATTTTCCTCATTTTTCCGCACATAGGCTTGATACAGTTCGTCCGCCGTGAAGCCCTGGTCGAGCGCGAGCTGGATCAGGAAGTGCAAAATGTCCGCCGTTTCCATCAGCCGCGCCTCGCGCGTCTCTTCGAGCGGGCGCGGATTCTTCCACGGCTTCCAGCTTAGCTCGTCATCCAGCTCGCAACATTCATGAACAATGGCGCGGGTCCAGGTCGTCGCGCGCTCGATAGATGGCCAGCTATAGAAGCCGTCCGGGCGCACACGCTGATAATACGCCGCCAGTCCCGCCTGACGCTCAAAGATATCCGCCAGCATGTCACGCGGGCCAGGACGCTCGTTCTCTGGGGTCGCGTCGCTCACTCACTCCACTCCTCTTCGCCGTCTTCATGGCCCACATCCCTCGCCGATGCGCTGGCGGGCCGCCGTCTTGATAGCGCCCTGGTATTGTACAGCGGCGACCGCCCGAGCGGGGTGTAACGTCATGGCGTATCATTTGAGGGAGAGGGCGCCATGCCTCGCCAGCGCATCGCGCGTGGAGCGCGAGTCAGTCCTCACCCATTCAGTGGGAGGCGCCATCAGATGCTCCAGGGGAAGCTTGTGCGCCACGACTCCTCAACGGAATCCACCGAATCAGCCGCGGCGGATCCGCCCGCCAAATCTGTAGGTCTGCGCGCGCTCTACGAGGAGACGCTGCCCGCCATCTATCGCTTTATCTATGGCAAGGTCGGCAACCGCGAGGAGGCGGAAGACCTCACATCGCAGGTCTACCTCAAGGCGCTGAACGGTCTGGACCAGTCGCGTGACGTCATCAGTGCGCAGGCGTGGCTGTTTCAGGTGGCGCGCACAACCATCGCGGACTACTGGCGGGCGTTCTACCGGCTGCGATCCAGCTCACTTGACGACCTCCTGGCGGCGGGATGGGACAGTCCACCAGCGACACCCAGTGACGCAGGTGACGCGGGTGACGCGGAGGAGCGCGCGGAGCATGTTCTCGCTCGCCTATCGGAACGCTATCGCGATGTGCTCACCCTGCGTTTCCTACTCAATCTGTCGTTGAAAGAGACCGCCGCGCGCATGAATCTTAGCGAGGCCAACGTCAAAGTGCTGCAATTCCGCGCCCTCAGAAAAGCCAGCCAGCTCGTGGAAGACGACGCAGGGAGGGCGACAGAATGAATCCGGGCCACAACAGTGGACAGCTAGAGACGCGAGATTAGGTGGGATATGGGATCAGACGATCAGCGACCACCCGACAATAACGAGTCTCCTGACCGTGAGGACGCGATCCCAAGTGAGACGGAGAGCGTTGAGCGCTACCGCCGCGCCCACGAGGTGATCGAGCGAATGCGCGCCAACAAACGCCCCGACCGCTCAGGCGCGAGCGACGACGATCCGCGCCTGGATGCGACCGCCGCGCTGCTGCGCGCCGCCGTCCCACACGCCGCCGATGCGGACCCAGGCTTCGCCGCGCGCCTCCTGGCCCAGCTCGAGGCAGCCCAAGCCGCGCCGCAAGCTCCCGCTCCCGCGCCGCAGCTAGCAACGCCCGCGCCGCAGCTAGCAACGCCCGCCACAAGCACCAACGCACGCCGGACTGGTGTCTCGCGGCGCAGGCTCATGCTCGGCGGACTGGGGGCAGCGGCGGCGGCAGTGATCGGCGGAGCCGCTGGAGCGGCCATCGAGCGGGTAAGCCAGACATCCCCGCAAGGGGCAACGCCAATTGTGGCGCCACAAGGGGCACTGGTTCCTGACGGGGTCGGCTCGTGGGTGGCTGTCGCTCATGTCGCTGATCTGCCGCTGGGAGCGGTGACCCATTTTCAGACTGACGCCGTGATTGGCTATGTGCGCCATACGGCTGAAGGCTTCGTTGCGCTCTCCGGCGTCTGCACCCACATGGCCTGCCTGCTCCAGTGGAACGGCGTTGAGCGCACCTTCGACTGCCCTTGCCACGATAGCCGCTTCCTTGAAAGTGGAGAGCAGGCCCCCGGCGCGGCCTACCCCTATCCACCGCTTCCCAGCATCAAGACCAAGGTCGAGCAGGAGCAGGTGTGGGTCTACGTCATTTCGCCCTCAGGCTCCACGCCCGCCTCCACGCCCACCACGCCTCCCGTCAAGCGCTACGGCGCCTGAAGCGTCGCAAGGCCCCACGGATGAGATACGCTATCCATGACCTGGAGAGCCGGCTACGCGGTATGATGTCATGCGTGTGACGTTCGATACGGATGCCGCGCCGGAGAAGAGATTGTGAGCGTTTCGCCAGAGACAAGCGAACAGGTAGGCGTGTCCGCTCGGCGGCGCGTCTCGCCGCGCGTGCTCGGGCTGGTGGTCGTGGTTGGTATCCTGGCTGTGCTGGGGATAGGCGCGCTGGCCGATACGCTAGCCGTCGCGCCGCTGCGCCCGCCCACGCAAGCAGGCGTCACACAGCAAGCGGGGCTCAATACCCTCACGCTATCCGTCAGCCCGGAGCCTCTGACTGCTGGCGCCGAGACTGCGTTTACGCTGCGGGTCACGGATGTCTCCGGCGCGGCGGTTCGCGGCGCGCACATCGTGTGCGACTTCGCCATGCCCGCGATGCCGATGCCCACAATGCTCGTGACGGCGAGCGAGGGTGGGGCGGGCGCATACACCTGTCAGGAAGCGCTGACTGACCCCGGCGCCTGGGCGCTGACCGTCACGCTAACACCGCGCAACGGCGCGCCCGTCCATACCACGTTTACGATCCAGGCGCGCTGAGAGCCAGGCTGGTAGTGGACACCGCACCCACATGATCCGCCAGAGAGCAGCGCGCCATTCAGCCGCCGCGCTCGCGCCATCGGAGCGCCGCGCGTAGGCATCGGGCGCCTGGCCACTGAGCGGCGCCGCGCTGGCACGACGGATCCGCCGCGGCCAGCCCCCGTCGCCGCCCGTCCTGGACGGCGGCGCGGCGCGGTGAATGCGGGCGAGGGCGCGAGCGGCGTTAGATGCCCAACTCCCAGCGGGCATCCTCGGTCATGCGCTCTGGCGTCCACATCGGCTCGAAAGTCAGGTCCACAACGCAGGACTCGACGCCTGGCGTCTCCTTCGCCCGCTCCTGCACATCAGCCATCACTTCGCCCGCGACCGGGCAGCCGATGGCGGTCAGCGTCATCATCACGTTGACCTTGCTTCCCTCGACCTTCAGCCCGTAGACCAGCCCCAGGTCCACGATATTGACCGGAATCTCCGGGTCATAGACCTGGCGCAACGAGTCCAGCAGCGCTTCTGGATTGACGCTCGTCTCGCCGCTGACTTCCACCTGCTCGACTGTCTGCACGCTCTGTACGCTCGGCATCAACTGCTCCCCTGATCGCTGGATATCTCATCGCGCCGGGTCGCCCCGCGCGCTCATATCGCCTCGTCTCGCGCCAAAAGAAGGCGCTACGTACAGAGTATACCGCGCATCAAGCCTCTGAGGGCAGCGCCAGTTCACCCGCCGCCAGCAGCCGCTCGAACTCATCCAGCGCGGCGAGCAGCGCGGGCGTCATCGGCAGCCATTCGCGCGTCGCGCGCAGCTCCTCCAGGGTGAAGAAGCGGCCGCCGTCCGTCTCGGTCGGATGAAACTGGAACGGCCCATCATGGCGCGCGACATAGAGCGCCGTCATCTCCGTCTCATAGGCCGAGCGCACGAGCGTCACCCCAAAGCCGCGCAGTGGCGGGGCGACGCCTAGCTCCTCGACAATCTCGCGGCTGGCGGTAGCGTCGTAGGTCTCGCCCGCCATGACATGACCTGAGGCGGAGGCGCAATAGTAGCCGGGGAACAGGTCCTTACGCGCCGAGCGAAGCTGCAGGAGCATGCGCCCGGCGCCGTCCAGCACGAGAACCTGGACACTGCGGTGGATCAGCGCCGGGTCGCGGTGCGCGTTGCCGCGCCGCACGGTCCCGATCACCTGATCGCTCATGTCCACCAGATCAAACAGCTCGTCTGGGTTGTCCGCCGGGGCGCCGCTGTCAGATGGAATGGCTGTCATGCGGGCTCCTCTTCATTTTCCAGGCTAATTCCTGTATCGCGAGCTTCATCCGGCTTCGGCTCCTCGCCTAGCGCGTAGCGCTCGATAGCCCGCGCCGCGCCGTCCTCCACGTTCGAGGCGGTCACCGCGTCCGCCGCCGCGCGCACATGGGGAGCCGCGTGGCCCATCGCCACGCCCAGGCCTGCCGCGCGCAGCATCGAGATGTCGTTGACTCCATCGCCAATCGCCAGCGTCTCCGCCACCGGCACGCCCAGGTCAGCCGCCAGCCGGGTCAGCGCGGCGCCCTTGGAGACGCCCGGCGCGAAGACCGTCAACTCAGCGACACCATAGCTACCGACCGGCAATATCTGTCGCCCGACAGGCAGATCGGCCAGGCTGTCCACCAGCGCGCGCAGCGTCTCTATCGGCCCAAACGAGACCAGCCGCAGCGGCTTCTGAAACACGGTCAGCAGCGTATCGAGCGGACGGTAGCGCACCTGCTGGGTAAACATCGTGAGGTACGACTCCATCCACTCGCCGTGCGGCGTCTCCGCTGTGACCACCATGCGCTCACCAGCGGACAGGCTGTACTGCGCCACGACGCGCAGCCCAGCCGCCACGATGCGCCCGGCGGCCTCGCGCGCGACATCACTCGCCAGTGGCTCAACAGCCTCGACGGCGCCGCCGGGGAATCCGCGACGCAGCGCGCCGTCGTACAGGATCAACGGGCGTACAGCCCCCAGCGCGCGAGCGATCGGCTCAGCGCCCGTCCAGCGGCGCGCGGTGGCCAGCGCGAGCGTCACGCCGCGCTCGTGAGCGAGCCGCGCCGCGCGCAGCATGCGCGGCGTCAGCTCGCCTTCGGGCGTCAGGATGGTGCCATCCACATCCATCGCAATCAACCGGTATCCTGTCACCGGCCACGCTCACTTTCCACCTGGCCTGGTTCCCGCCGTCCTATAACGGCCATTGCGATGAAGTACACCATCAGCCCAACCGCCAGCGCGCCCGTCGCAACAAACAGCGCGCCATCGGCCAGTCCGCGCGCATGGACGAACACGGCTGCGCTGGGGCCGCCGCCAACCTCCCTGCTCACCTCCATGCCCGACACGATAACCTCGCAGGCTCCGCTGACCAAGAACCAAACGCCACCCGCGCCCGCAAGGACCGCTCGCCACTGCCGCCAGCGCGCGGGCGTCAGCCCATACCACGTCAGCACGCCACCTACCACAATCTGCCCCACGCCAAAGACCAGCGACAGGATCAGGTTGGGCGGTATCGAGCCAGACATGTGGGAATCCTCCTGCGGAGATGAAGCGCGGGTGGGCAGCGCGGAACACACCGCAACTCAGCGCCAGTCATCTATCATCTTCGCGCCCAGCGGCGCCTCCTGTCAAACCGGCTATATATCTACACAGGCGCTACAATTCCTTTGATCTTGATATGGTAGAACTACATCCAAACAGGCTTATGTCCCGCCACTGAAGCGGGGAGGTAAAAATACATGGCGGAGCGGCGAATCGTGAATCCCTGGACATGGCAGGATAGCCGGGGATTCGTGCAAGCGAACGAGGTGCGGGGAGCAGGGCGCACCCTCTACTGCGCGGGAGTGATCTCCGTAGACGACGACGGACAGCCCTTACATGAGGGCGACATGCGAGCGCAAGCGATGAGGGCGCTCGATAACCTCGAGACGATCCTGAGTTTAGCCAATTGCGAGCTGGCAGACGTCGTGCGCTTGACCATCTATACGACCGACATGGACATGTACCTTGGCGTCGCGCCGGAAGTTCGCGCGCGTCTCGCAGCGGCGGGCTGCCTCCCAGCTTCAACACTGCTTGGAGTCTCTCGACTGGCGATGCCGCGTCTGCTCATCGAACTGGAAGCCACCGCGGTCAAATAGCAGCACGGCCAGCACGGAAAACCTACGCGTACGCTCGCGCGCTAACCTGTATACACAGGCAAGCGCGGGCGTGGTACAGTTGTCAGTAGCGGACACATTGATGTGCGGCGCGAAGCGCCTGTTACCGCGCTCCCGCCGCCCACTGGCCATTAGGAGGCTGCTTCGATGGATGTGAAGGGCGTACAGATCACCTGGCTGGGACATGGCACGTTCAAGTTCCGCTCACCTGGCGGCAAGACCATTCTCCTCGATCCCTGGGTGCAAGGCAACCCCGCCGTTCCCGCTGACCAGAAGCAGGTCGGCAAGCTCGACAGCATCCTCGTCACGCACGGCCACATGGATCACATCGGCGACGCGGTCACCATCGCCGCCGAGTCGCAGCCGCAACACGTCGTGGCGATGGTTGAGACGGCGAACTGGCTGGCCAGCAAGGGCGTCGCTAACACGGTCGGCATGAACAAGGGCGGCACGTTCGACCTTGGCGGCGTCCAGGTGACGATGACGCACGCCGACCACTCGTGCGGCATCACCGACGGCGACCAGACCGTCTATGGCGGTGAGGCGGTGGGATACGTCATCACCTTCGAGAGCGGCCTGAAAGTCTATGCCGCTGGCGACACGAACGTTTTCAGCGACATGGCGATCATCGGTGACCTGTACGAGCCGGATGTCGCGCTGCTGCCAATTGGTGATTTCTACACGATGGGCCCGCGCGAGGCAGCCTACGCGATGAGGCTGCTGGGCGCGCCCGCTGTCGTTCCGATGCACTACGCCACATTCCCGGCGCTGACCGGCTCGCCCAGCGCGCTGCGCGAGGCGCTCGCCTCCTTCGGACTCAGCGACGTCGAGGTGCTGGACGTCAAGCCCGGCCAGACCGTGGGCGCGCCAGTCGCGCCAGCCATGTCCTAACGGGCGGTGTGACGCGGGCGCGTCCAGTTCGCAGGGCGCGCCCCGAAGCCCTTCCAGCGCACGGAGTACAACCAGTATGACCGACACCGATGGCGCGCGCAACGTCACGCGCAAGGGCTTGCGCGACCTCACCCAAGAGCATACCGACATTGGCCCCGCGCCCACTGACGGGCCTCTGGTAGATAGCTATGGGCGCCGCATCCGCAACCTTCGTATCTCGGTGACGGACCGCTGCAACTTCCGCTGCGTATACTGCATGCCCGCCGAGGGGCTGCCCTGGCTGCCGCGCGCGGACATCCTGACCTATGAGGAGATCACGCGCCTGGTTCGCGTCGCGGCAGCCATCGGCATTGACCAGGTCCGACTGACGGGCGGCGAGCCGTTGGTGCGCCGTGACCTGCCCGACCTGGTGGCGATGCTATCCAACGTACCCGGCCTCAACAGCCTCAGCCTGACCACCAACGGCTTCTCGCTGGCGCGCATGGCTCGCCCGCTGGCGGACGCCGGGCTGACGCGCATCAATGTCAGCCTCGATTCGCTGGTGCGTGAGCGCTTCGCCCAACTCACCCGCCGCGACGCGCTCGCCCAGGTGATGGCCGGCCTCGACGCGCTGGCGGACTGCCCGACGATCCGTCCGATCAAGGTCAACGCCGTCGCCATGCGCGGCTTCACCGAGGAAGAGGTGGTGGACTTCGCACGCTTCGCACGCCGCACCGGCTTCCGCGTCCGCTGGATCGAGTTCATGCCGCTCGACGCCGACCAGATCTGGCGCAAGGAGGACATCCTGACTGGCGCGGAGATCAAGGCGCTGATCGAAGCGGAGTTCGGGCCGCTGGTTCCCGTCTCGGGCGGCGACCCATCCGAAACGGCGCGGCGCTACACCTTCAGCGACGGCGTGGGCGAGGTTGGCTTCATCAACCCGGTCAGCGAGCCATTCTGCGGGCAGTGCGACCGCATCCGCCTGACCGCCGAAGGCCAGCTGCGCACCTGCCTCTTCGCCCTCACTGAAACCGACCTGCGCGCGCCGCTGCGCTCCGGCGCGAGCGACGCCGAGATCGAGCAAACGATTCGCCAGGCCGTCTGGGGCAAGGAGCTGAAGCACTACATCGGTGACAAGCGCTTCCGCCGCTCTACCCGCTCGATGTCTATGATCGGCGGCTAATCGGCCAGCAGCGCCACCACGGCGGCGGGCGAGACCGCGACCTCCGCGCCCGCCGCCAGCAGCGCCTCATACGCCGCGACGCCGCGCACGGAGAAGTCGCGCGCGGCGACATGCGCCAGCGGGCGTGCCGCGTCCTCCGCTGCGCCTGGCTCCAATAGGATCACCCGCGTCCCCCGCTGGCGCGCCTCCAGCGCGGCGTCGAGCAGTGGAACATTGCCCGGCCCCAGCGGCGCGGGGCAGATCACCAACGTCCCGGCTTCCGCGATACGCTCGCGGGCCGCTGCCAGCCCCTCCGGTGAGACCAGCGCGTAGGGCGGCTCTGTCAGAACCAGCGACGCAAGCCGCTCGGCCAGCGCGTGGTCGCTGTCGCCGATATTGAGCGGCCCCGCACTGAAGGAAACCTTCGCATCAGCCAGCGCTCGCATCAGCAACTCGCCGGAGCCGCCGCCCGCCACGACATGCGCCCGCGCAGGCAGGGCCGCCACAGCGCTGACCAGTGCGCCATCCACCACCTCGACCAGCGGCGGCGGCTGCACGCTCAACCGCTCATCGCCGCGCAGGATGCCGACGCGCACCGGCGTCTCGTACAGCGCGGAGAGCGTCGCCGGGTCCAGCGCGCTGGCGGGCGGGCCATCCGCGACGATGCGTCGCTTGAAAAGCGCCAGGCGCGGGAAATAGCGCGCGGCGAGGTTGATGTCGTGCATCGTCGCCAGCACGGTCAGGCCCTGCGTGCGATTCAGCCGCCGCAGGAACTCCAGCGTCTCGATCTGGCGGCGGATATCCAGGTGCGCCGTCGGCTCATCCAGTAGCAGCGTGGGGGCCTGCTGCGCCAGCGTCAGCGCCACCAGCGCCCACTGCCGCTCGCCGCCGCTCAGCTCGGCGAAGACGCGGTCTGCCAGCGGCGTCACGCCAACTTGCTCCATCGCCTCGTCCACCGCATGATGATCACTGGCGCGCATCACGCCCCACGAGCCGAGATGCGGCGTGCGCCCCAATTCGACGATCTGCCGCACGGTATAGGCGAACTGGACGGTGAAATCCTGCGGGGCCAGCGCCACCCGCTTCGCCACCGTCTCGCGCGCGAGGCCGCGCACATCGGCGCCGTCCAGCGTCACACGCCCAGACTGTGGCCGCAGCGCGCCCGAAGCCAGTTTCAGCAGCGTGGACTTGCCCGCGCCATTTGGCCCCAGCAGCGCCACCATCTCGCCCGGCTGGACCGCCAGCGAGACATCCTGCGCTACTGGCTCGCTCGCCGGGTTATAGCGGAACGTCACATCCTCGAACGCGACCGCCGCGCTTGCCCGTGTATCTCCGTCGCTCATCATGGCTCCTCGCTCGCTACCAGCGGTAGCGCTGGCCTGCGTAGCGTAGCAGCCACAGGAAGAACGGCCCGCCGACCACAGCGGTCAGCACGCCCAGTGGCAACTCGGAGGGGGCAATGACCGTGCGCGCCAGCAGGTCCGCCAGCGTGACGAAGATCGCGCCGCCCAGCGCCGAAGCCGCCACCAGTGGGCGGCTGCGCGGCCCCAGCGCCATGCGGCAGAGGTGCGGCGCAACCAGCCCGACGAAACCGATCAGCCCGCCAATCGTCACCGACGCCGCAACCAGCAGCGCCGCCGCGCCGACGATCACCAGCTTGCGCCGCTCCACCGCGACGCCCAGGCTGCCGGCCATCTCCTCACCCAGCGCGAAGGCGTCGAGCGTCGGAGCCACCCAGAGCGCGGCCAGCAGGCCGACAGCCAGCAGCGCGCCAACTACCCACAGCGCCGCCCATGACTCCACGTCCACCGCGCCGGAAAACCAGAAGTAGAGCGCGCCAAAGCGTTGCTGCAGCGAGACATTCAGCACGATCAGCAGCGTCTGCGCCGCAGTCAGCATCGCGCCGACGGCGACGCCCGCCAGCAGCAGCGTCACGACCGGCGTGCGCCCGCCGCGCGTCGCCAGCGCGTAGACCAGTCCCACCGCCAGCAGCGCCCCAATGAAGGCCAGCAGCGCCACCAAACTGAACCCCAGCCAGTCCACGGTGATAGAGGCTGTCAGTACGATCGCCACCACCGCGCCCAGCCCGGCGCCCGACGACGTCCCCAGCAGCAGCGGGTCCGCCAGCGGGTTGCGCAGCAGACCCTGCAGCAGCGCGCCAGAGACACCCAGCGCGGCTCCCACCAGCACGGCCCCCAGCGCGCGTGGCAGCCGCACCTGCATGATGATCAGGTCGTCAGCCTCACTCCAATGCGGCGTGAGCGGCAGGCCGAGGTGGCGTAGGATGATCTCGATGATCGTCAGCGGCGGGATCGCCACCGTCCCCTGGAGTGTGGCCAGGAGCAGGCTGGCCATCAGCGCCACCGCCAGCGCGACCAGCGCCACGGCGACGCGCGAACGCCGCAGCGTGGCAGAGGATGGCGCGGCGTCGCGCCGCCCCGCGCGCTGGGCGCGGTCCGGCGCGGTCTTGGCCGCCACTTCTGGCGCCTGAGCCATGCCGCGCCTCCCTTTTCCACCGCCTGGCGGCTCTACATACTACTTGATCAGCGCGGGATGCAAGTCTTTGGCGATGTCTTGCAGACCCTGGATGATGCGTGGGCCGGGGCGCTGGGTCAGGTTCGGGTCAATCGTGAAGATCATCCCGTTCTTGACCGCCGCGATCGCGCTCCAGCCGGGCCGCTGGGCCACCGAAGCGGCGGTATCACCGTCCGCCAGGATGATGACCTGCGGGTTGGCGGCGATGATCGCCTCATTATTCACCGCTGGATAGCCGCCGCCGGTTGTATCCGCATGGAAGACATTCACGCCGCCCGCGTCCGCGATCAGTTCATCACCGAACGAGCCGCCGCCGAAAACGTAGGTCGGCCCGTTGCCGTAGTACAGCTCCATGTAGACCGTCAGCTTTGGCGCGTCTGCCGCTTTCGCCTTGACAGCATTGATGCTGGTTTGCATCGAGTTCGCCAGCGCGTTGGCGCCGCTTTCATCGTGAATCAGCTGGCCGATCAAGCGAATCTCAGTGATCGAGCCTCCCAGGTCTTCCGCGGGCAGGTCGTACACGGTGATGTGCGCCGCCATCAGCTGAGTGTCGGCGTGGCTGATACTGGAGTTCGTCTCGTGACCATAGCTCAGTACCAGGTCGGGCTTCAGCGCGATGATCTGCTCGATATTGGCCGTGCTGTTGACGTCGGTGACCTTGGTCATCGCGGCCATATCAGCGGGATAGTCGGTGTAGTAATCCACGCCGACGACGCGCGACTCCGCGTGCAGCGCGCCGAGAATCTCGCTATCGACCGGCGTCAGCGAGATGATGCGCTGTGGCGCCGTCTTGGGGATGACAATCGCTGTGCCGTTCGAGTCTTTCGTCAGCAGTGGCTGTTCTGGGCCTGAACTGGTCGCGGCGGTCGAGCCACAGGCGCTCAGCGCGAAGGTCAGGAGCAGCGCGCTGGCTAGTTGGGCGCTCAGGATGCGCGAGTGATGCGCGAGACGCATAGCGTCAGATTCCTCCAGAGGAGCGCGGCTGGCAACCAGCGCCACGGCCACCGGCGCCCCTCATAGGTTGAAACAGACCATATCGCACACCAACACGCGCGACCCACGGCTCCCTGATACATGCGAAAAACACACGCGCCCTCAGCTCTGACTCGCAGAGTGAGGGCGCGACAGGCGCACGGGCGCGACGCCGCTCTCTCCTCTTGGCGCGAAGGATGAGCGTTCCCCGTCAGGTCGGTCTCCTGGCTCCCGGGTCTCGCGCGGAATCCCGCTGATGACAGCGGGATTCACGACGAGCGACGCTCGCGCGGCCTTCCCACCGGCGCATCTGGCCGGCAGTGGCCCCATCCACAACGCGCGGATGGCTGGCAAACGTCTTGTTCCCGGATACAGTGGCGCGTCCGCGCCGGCATTTCACCGGCTTCCCAGGCATGCCCTCTCATGTTGAGAGGGCCGCCACCTCACGGGTCTTCGATATGCGATTGTACGCCAGCAGTATAGGCAGCCCAGCGCGGGCGCGTCAACCCGGCGGCGCTACCTGAGCAGCGGCGGCAGGTAGGTGACGGCGGCGACTAGCAGCGGCGCGATGACCAGCGCGGGCAGCCAGTTCGCCACGCGCAGGTCGCGAATCTTGAGCAGCTTCAGCCCAATCGCCATCAGGATCACGCCACCGGTCGCCGTCAGCTCCGTCAGCGCGTCGGGAGTGGCGTTGAGCGCAGGCGCGATGCTGTGCGCCAGCAGGCTGATACCACCTTGATACAGCAGCACCGTCACAATGGAAAGCAGGACGCCCCAGCCCAACGTGGCCCCGAAGGCCAGCGCGGCGAAGCCGTCCAGCGTTGACTTGATGACCAGTTTGGTCGTATCGCCGGAGAGACCGTTGTCCAGCGAGCCAAGGATCGAGAGCGGGCCGACGCAGAACACCAGGCTCGACGTGACGAACGCCTCGCTCATCGTCGAGCCCGGGCGCGCCAGCCGCTTCTGCGCCCAGTCGCCCAGCGCCTGAAGGCCAGCCTCGATGTTCAGCGCCTCGCCGATCAGCACGCCGATCAGCAGCGCGCCTAGCACGATCAGCGCGTTCTTCGTCATCAGCGCGTCCATCAGCCCGATCAGCAGCGTGAATAGCCCCAGCACGCCGAATAGCGCCTCATGGATGCGCGCGGGCAGCCTGTCGCCAACCAGCGCTCCCAGCGTCCCGCCAATCAGCACGGTCAGCGCGTTCAGCAGCGTGCCATTGACCGAGAAAAAGATGGAGGAGAACAGCGACACAAACACCGCCCGTCATCGGAATCAATCTGCATGGAGCGCGCCACGCGCCATCCAACTATATCACCCGCTCTCATCGCGCTCAGTGATATCCCCTCGCCTGGAATTCTGTGGCGCATGCCACTAGCCTCCCCGCGCGCCAGCTTGTATAATCAGGGCGCTCGCATCGCAGCCTGAGGAGGCGCCATGACCCGCGCGACTGTCTTCGTTCCCGCCTACGCCAAGATCAACCTGACGCTCGCCGCGCTTGGAAAGCGGGCATGACGGCTATCATGAGCTGGCGTCGGTCATGCAGACCATCTCGCTGCATGACACGCTGCGGTTCAGTGTGGGCGAATCGGGAAGCGTGAGCGATACATTTGCCTGCGATGCGCCGGAGCTGGCTGGGCCGGACAACCTGGTCGCACGGGCGGTCGCGCTGCTACGCGCGGAGGCGGGGAGCCCGCTGCCGCTGATTGACGCGCAGCTGCACAAAGAGATTCCGGCGCAGGGTGGGCTCGGCGGGGGCAGCTCCGACGCGGCGACAACGCTCGCCAGGC
The DNA here is from genome assembly GCA_963809385.1 of uncultured Chloroflexia bacterium. Classification (GTDB taxonomy): domain Bacteria; phylum Chloroflexota; class Ktedonobacteria; order Ktedonobacterales; family JADMIN01; genus JAKAIY01. The sequence continues at coordinate 494,355 of CAWEJL010000005.1, forward strand.
TGGACGCGCTGCTCGGCCTGGGCCTCTCGCAGGCGCGACTGGAGGCGCTGGCTAGCCAGCTTGGCTCCGACACGCCGTACCTTGTCACTGGCGGGACGGCGCGCATCTCTGGACGAGGTGAGCGCGTCGAGCCGCTGCCTGACATCGAGCCGCTATGGATCGCGCTGGTGACGCCGGCGGCGCCCGTCTCGACGGCGGCGCTCTTCCGCGCGCTCACCCCAGCGGACTATGGCGACACTGCGGCGACCGACGCGCTGGTGACCGCCATCCGCGCCGGCCAGCTCGTCCCGTTTGACGCACTGGAGAACACGCTGGAGCCCGCCGTCTTCCGCCTGTATCCTGAGGTGGCGCGCGCGCGCGACCGGCTGCTGGCGCTCGGTGCGCCATTAGTCCGCATGAGCGGCAGCGGGCCATCGCTGTTTGCGCCCTACCGCTCGTTGATCGAGGCGGCGGAGATCGTGCGGCGAGCAAGCGCAGCGGGCGAGCGCGCATGGCTCTGCCATACGGTCACACGGTCGGAAATCTCCGCCTCACGATCGTCTTCACAACCAGAAGCAATAGACTGAGAATGGGTCGTGGTGTAAGACGATTATCCTAATTAGTGCGATCTTGCGCCCATTTAAGCGCTCAATAAGACAGATGAGGGAGTCACAAAAGCGATTGACATCAGAGGCAGGTAGACGAGTGCTTATTGAGGAACGGGAAAACCAACTCGTCATGCGTGCAAGCGCCCGCGATCAGGAAGCGTTCAGCGAGCTCTACACACTCTACTTTGATCGCATCTATCGGTATGTCCGTTTGAAAATTGGCAGCCCCACCGAGGCGGAAGATATCACCTCCGCCGTCTTCTTCAACGCCTGGCGAACAATAAACCATTTCGCCCCACAGCGAGAGTCCTCCTTCGCAGCCTGGCTCTTCAGACTAGCGCATAATGCGGTGGTTGATCGCTACCGCCGCGCGCGCGATATCATCTCGCTCGACTCCACCGACAAACGCCCCATCCTCCATGCGATCCAGCCGGGACCTGAGGCGCAGGTCGAGCGCCAGGTTGATATAGACGAGTTGTACGCGGCGCTCCAGTCGTTGACAGCGGAGCAGCGGGAAGTCGTGCTGCTCCGCTTCGTCGAGGGCCTCTCCGCTCGTGAGGTCGGTGATATTGTGGGCAAACTTGAAGGCGCTGTACGCGGGATGCAGTTCCGCGCGATCGAGTCGTTGCGGCGCGCGCTCGCGCGTGGGACAGAGGCAGGTCAATGATCCCTGAAATGGACCGCGATAGGCAGTTCGATACCATCCTCGATACCGCCGAAGGTGACGTAGATGCGTTGCTCGTCGCCGCACGTCAGATACAACATCACGATGCGGATATGAGCGCTAACCTGCGCCTGATCGCCCAACTGCGTGAAACCGCGCCCGCCCGAGCGGAGATTGACTCCGCACGGCTCCGAGTAGGCCAGCAGCTGACCCGTAACATATTCGCGGATCCCAGTGACGCAAGCGCTCAAGATCGCACGCTCAGGCCACTGCGTCTCTCCGAGCCGCCGGAGACCACCCCTTATCCGATGGTTTCGACGCGCGACACCACCAGCGTGTCCACTCCAGTCGTTTCCGCTCCATCCGCGGTCGCGCATCCCCAGCGAAAGTTCGCGTGGCGCCGGGTCATCATGGGAGCCGCCGCAGCCGCTGCGCTGTTCCTTGCGCTCGGCGCGGGTCTTACGGCAGCGAGCGCTCAAAGTCTGCCTGAATCGCCGCTGTATAACGTCAAGCTCGCCGAGGAATCCATCCTGCTCGCGCTTCCTCTAGGTGATAATGCGCAGGCGCAATCGCTGAGCATGATCGCGGAGCGGCGGCTAATTGAGGCGCAAGCCGAAGCCAGCGCGCATCACGACGCCGAAGCCGCAACGCTCCTGGGCCAGTACAACAGTGACATGCGACAACTCATCATGCTCGCCTCGTCCGTCAACGCGCAAAATGGCGATAGCAGCGCCATTACTTCGCAAATCGTCCGGGTCATCCAGACACAACAATCCATCCAGCATTCCGCCGCCGCGATGGGCGAGACCACCTTCACGCAAGCGCTGAGCAACAGCGCCGCGACCATTTCCGTGACGCTCCAACAGCAGAACATCACGCTGCCCAGCGCGAATGGCAGCGCTGGGCAGAACAATGGCAAGGGCCACGGTGGTGTGTCCAGCGCTACGCCAACCATTGGGCCAACACCGACCCCTCCAGGCTCCAGCGGATCACACGGGAATGGGAATGGGAATGGCCACGGGAATGGAAATGGCCACGGGAATGGGAATGGCCACGGGAATGGGAATGGCCACTGATTTTGGCCACTGATTCAACATTGACGCCATTGCCCAGATCGGCCCCACTCCTAAAGCGCGAACGGCCTGCTTCTCCGCAGCGCATGTTATACTGAATAAATGGCCTCGTTCGCATCTCGCGCGCCGCTTCCGACAGGCGGGCATTCGCGTCCAGTAGAGAGCGCCGGTTCGGTCATGGAGTGTGAGCATGGCGGCAGAGCATGACTCCGCGTGTCCATCATCCCCACAGCCGCTGGAGCGCGGCTACGAGACGCGCCCCTCAATTGACCGGCGGATATCGAGCGCTTTCAAGCGCGCGCTGAAACGACGAGCGCAATCCGCATTGCGTTGGGGATTCGGCCAGCTCGGAGCGGCCACGCGCGACTGGGAATCTCAATTACCGCCGCTGAGGGCTGGCGATCCGCGTATCCGGCGCATCCTGGTCGTCAGGGTAGACCTGCTGGGGGATGTTGTGCTCTCTACGCCCGCTGTTCGCGCGCTGCGCCGGGCCTATCCTCGCGCGAAGATTGACATGCTGGTCCAGGCTCCCTACGCGGGCATCCTGGAGGGTGACCCAGATATTCATCACATCCACATCTGGAACCCGCACGTCTGGCGCAATCCGCGCAACTGGATGGGGTACTCCATATGGGCGCAGACAATCGGCGCGCTTGCCCACCTGCGTATTCCACGCTATGACCTCGCCATCAGCCTCTCTGGGGACATTGGTAGCATCGTCACCCGCCTGACGGGCGCGCGCCGCCGCATCGGATACGCCCGTGAGGCCTACCGCTGGTTCATGACTGACCCCGTCCCCGGCGGCCGCTACCTGGAGCACACGCACGAGACACGCTACGTGCTGCGCCTTGCCGCAGCCGCAGGCGCCGCGCCACAGCCCGGCGACGAGCGACCCCGTCTCACCGTTTCGTCTGAAGAGACCGCACGCATGCGCGTGATCCTCGACACAGCGCGCGCCAGCAAAGGGGCGCCCAACGGCCCCATCATCGCGCTTCACGCTGGCGCGCACAACGGTCAGGCCAAACGCTGGCCCGCGCGCCACTGGGCCACGCTCGCGCGGCGGCTGGCCTGCGACCTCGGCGCGCTCGTCGTCCTGACAGGCGCGCCCAATGAGGGGCCACTGGCCCGCGAAATCGAGCGCATGGCTGGCGCGCCACTCCTCAATCTCTGCGGCAAAACCGCACTACCGGAGCTCAAAGCGCTGCTGGCGCAGTCCGATCTGGTCATCTCCGGTGATAGTGGCCCGATGCATATCGCCTGCGCGGTGGGCGCGTCCGTTATCGCCTTGCATGGTCCCACGGATCCGGAGATCAGCGGCCCCTCCGCGCCCGATGCGCTCGTACTGCGACATGCTGTCTGGTGCTCGCCATGCTATGACGCCAGCGCCACAGCGGAGTGCCGCTTTGGCAATCCCGTCTGCATGAAGGACCTCGCGCCCAGTGTGGTCTTCGCGGCGGCGCGCAAGCGTCTGGGAAACCAGTGCTCGCCAGACGACACAACCGCGCTCCGCAGGGAGCCAGCGTCACATGGCGACCATTAGCGCGCACGATCCTGTCCAGCTACCCGCCCACGCGCGCATCCTCGCCATTCGCGTAGGGGACATGGGCGATGCATTGCTGGCCACCCCCATGCTACGCGCCCTACGGACCCGCTACCCCGCCGCGCGCATAGACATGCTAATCAGCGCGAGCGCCGCAACGCTGCTCGCCGAATGTCCGCTGATAGATCAGCTGTACACGCTGCCCCAGTCGCCGCCGAGCAGTCGCGCGTCGCTGGTGCGGCTCTCCAGCGTATCAGACGGCGCGCGACTGGCGGGGATACTACGCGCGGTGCGCTATGACGCAGTGATCTTCGCGAATCATCTGACACTGCCATCAGGAAGACGCTGGCGGCGCGCGCTGGCCGCCATGATCGGCGCGCCGCTGACGGTGGGCCTCGACAACGGCCACGGCGACTTCCTGCGGTTGCGCGTCGCCGATGCGGGCTTCGGCGCGCACCACGAGGTCGAGTACGCGCTGGCGCTGGCCGCCAGCCTTGATGCGACCCTGCCGGATGACGAGCGCGCGCCACGACTGGTGGATCTGGGATGGGGTGGCGTTCAGCCTGTCGCGCTGGCGCCCGGCGAGGCGCCGCGTGTCGTGCTGCATCCTGGCTCCGGCGCGTACAGCCTGGCCCGCCGCTGGCCCGCCGTGCGCTATGTCCAGCTTGCCCGCGCGCTGCGGGTGGAGTTCTCCGCAAGCGTGACGCTGATAGGCGGTATGGAGGAGCGCGACCTCGCCGCCAGTATCATCGAGTCGCTGGACGCGCCCACATGGATCACCAGCGCCGCCGGAGAGACCAGCCCGCGCCTGCTCGCGGAGACGCTGGCGGGCGCGCATCTCTTCATCGGCAACGATTCACTGCCGGCGCATCTGGCCACAGCGGCGGGCGTCCCGGTGATCGCCATCTTTGGCCCCAGCAACGCCCGCGCCTGGGCTCCCTACGCGCCCAGCGAGCCAGAGCGCGTCGTCATCATCCGCCGCTCAGACTTGCCCTGCAGTCCCTGTATTTATCGCGGGCATGAGCTGGGAACGCCCCAGGGCTGCCCGCCGCGCTCTTGCCTTACCGAGCTGGAGATTGGTCCGGCGCTACAAGCGGCGCGCCGTCTGCTGCGGCGGCGGGAGGGGTCGCGCGCTTGATGGGCCGGGTGAAGTTGCCCACCTCGACCTCGGGAACCTCGCGTCGCAGCGTCTCGACGAAGGCGCGCATCCCCATCGGCGCGCCCTGCGGGGTCGGAACGCGCGGCAGCAGCACCTCGGGATCAATGTTGAGATTACGCAGCTGGACCAGGCGCACGTCCGTCTCGCGCAGAAAAGCGATCAGCGCCTCGACCTCGTCTTCGGCGTCAATCAACCCCGGAAAGCACAACAGGTTGATGCTGCTGTAGACGCCCGCGTCGCGCGCGCGCCGCAGTGACTCTTTCACATGCTCGAAGGTGTAGCCCAGCGGGCGGTAGTAGGCGTCATAGGTCTCACGCCGCGCGGAGATCGTGCTGACACGGATGCAGTCTAGCCCAGCGTCGTAGAGTCGCTGGAGGACGCGCGGATTGCTTCCGTTCGTGTTGATATTGAGCACGCCGCGTGGTGTGCGGGCGCGGATGTCACGGAGCGCGCGCTCGATCAGCCGCCCCTGCAAGAGCGGCTCGCCTTCGCATCCCTGGCCGAAGCTGTAAATTGCGTCATCCGCCCGCTCCAGGTGCGCCACGCCAACCTCGACCACCTCCTCGGAGGAGGGGATGAACGTCAGGCGGTCCTGCGGCGAGACCAGGTCATCTTCATCCTGCTTGGAGATGCAGCCCACGCAGCGAGCGTTACAGCCCGGCGAGACGGCCACCGCGCCCTCCCAGCGGCCAAAGAAGAGGTTGCTGGCCGTGGGGCACTGGTAGTCGAGCGCGCAGTGCGCGTGATGCGCCAGGACGCGGTTCTCTGGCTCAGCCTCCAACCGCTCACGCACCAGTCGCTTCAGTTTTCGCGCGTCGTAGTTGCGCGCGACCCAACGCTCTGGATCATCGGTGCGCAGCGCCGCCGCGTAAAGCCGCCCGCGCCAGCCAGCGATAGCGGTGTAACCGAAAAACGGCAACGGCTCCGTCTCCGGCGTCTTCTCATACGCCGGTAACTTCGTCCGTGTGTAGCCAATCGGCAGCAACGCCGCCAGCGCCCAGCCGTGGCGCGCGCTCACCACATGCCGGGCGCCCTCGCCATCCTGTCCGACCGCTAGCCGGTGGGGCAGCATCGCCAGCGAGGCGCCGTCAGGCAGTGGGATAAGGTCATCAGGCGCCAGGGGCTCACCGGTATACGCCAGCGCGCGCAAGCCGCGCCGCTCACCGACGTCACCGTCAACGGTGCTGTAGACTACGTAGGGCGCGTCATCCACGCCATGAGAGCGAGCTATCATTAGTACGGCAGCTCCGCGTGAGGCAGCAAGGTAATCATAAGGGATTCGGCGGTGGAGAGATCAATCCGCCGCGCGCCCGCCTCGACCGGAGCCTCAGCCGTCGCCACACTCACCCGCTGTTGCTCGTCCTCGTCCAGCTCATAGAGAAAGCTAATGACGACGCTCGACCCCGCGCACGATTGTGTCATCGTGTGCACAAGCGGCTGCGCCTCATCCAGCCAGGCATTCACAGCTCTCTCCAACTCAGCCATATCATCGCCATACGCGGCGCTGGTGAACACCTTATAGTGGAGCATGCGCGCGCCTCCCACTCTGGTGGGGTACCGTCATTCCTGAACCTCTTGACCGTCATGGGTCGCCACATTGTAGCACACCCCGCGCCCGCGCCAGGGTGCGCCTAAGCCCGCGAGCGCGCGAGTAGCCCCTCGACGAAGGCGAACGCCATACGCCAGAGGCCCAGAAAAACAGCATTGGCGATCAGTATGACCAGCGCGAAGGTCCACGGCATCTGGTGATCGGGGGCGATCAGCACACGCAGGATCAGAGCGACGGGATATGACGCGAGCCATGCCAACTCCGTTTGAGTGAGCATACGTCGCACCGTATCGGTCAGCCGGCGGCGGTAGGCGCCCACCCAGGGCGAAACCAGGAACCATCCCAGCACGAAAGGCAGCGCGGTCTGCGCAATCTGCGCCAGTCCTCCCAGTCCCGTCGTCTCGCCATGCTGATTGCGTCCAGCCCCCGCGAAGACCAGGAAGGAAATCGCATCTCCCACCACCAGCCCAACAGTCCGCCAGGGAGCCGCCGCTGGCTGCCGCGCGGCTGTATCCGCCGCTGTCTCGATCGAATCCGCCATAGTCGCTGACTATATCCCTCACGCTATCATGACAACACGTCTCAACGCGACTACTTCGCGATGGACGCCACAAATACCACCAGCACGAGATGGCCAAGCATGAACAAGAGGAACGCCCAGAAAAGCAGCGCCTCCCAATGCTGGTCGCTCATCTGGCCGATGCGCGCGCGGCGCGCAGCCGGCGTGCGCTCGGTCGCTACCAGGCCTACGGCGACCCGCAGCCGCAACGCGCCGCGCACCGGCGACTGCGTCATCTGTTCGCGCACGGCGGTGTTGCAGGCGTCGCAGAGCGCCCACGACATCCTCGGCTCAGGCACATCGCCCGTCTCATCGAGGAAATGGATCGAGCGCCCAAGCCGCCGCTGGCAGATCGAGCAGTGAGTGGGCGCGTGCGCCACGGCCGCTGCCGCGCTCTCAGGCGCGGGGTAGGTCGCGCCGCTTGACATCCGCTGATCCACGTCGGAGCCGTCCTCCCTAGACGCGGCGCGAGGCCAGGCCAGAGGGGTAGGCCCACGCGCCGCCGCTACACATGATGTAGTGTAGCATGTTCATCCCCCCCGACGCCCAGACCGGGACACCCAGATTCTCCCATTCAAACGAGATAGCGCAACACCCCAAAGCCGTGCGTGAGCGGCGCGGAAATGTTGCGCTGAGGAGCAAGGGCGTGTACGGGATGATAGCGCCTAGAAGACGTACAGGACGAGGAACAGAATCACCCACACCACGTCAACGAAGTGCCAGTACATCTCGATGGCGGTCACGGCGAAGTGGTGGCTCTTCGAGAAGTCGCCACGCATCGCGCGGAAGAACACCACGAGCATGAACAGCACGCCGAACGTGACGTGCGCGCCGTGGAAGCCCGTCAGGGTGTAGAACACCGAACCGAAGAGACCGTCCCACGGGCCGAAGCCGTTGTGCAGGTATTCATACGCCTGCCCGCTAAGGAAGACGATACCCATCAGCGCCGTGACGCCCAGACCGATCGTCAGCCCTCTCTTGTTGCCCTTGTTGATGGAGCTAACCGCGTAGTGCATCACGAAGCTGCTGGAGATCAGGATGACGGAGTTGATTAGCGGTATGGTGATCTCAGGGCGCGTCAAATGGTCAAGCGTTGGCGGCCAGGCGCCCGCGCGCACGCGCAGGTACAGATACGAGGCGATCAGGTTAGCGAAGAAGACCGCCTCTGACGCCAGGAAGAAGACCATACCATACCAGGCGAACGGACGCCCCTCAGAGGCGTGCTCCGGCTGCTCAGTCTGGGTTTCAGGTGTGATAACCGCGCTCATGTCTCGTGTCCCTCTTTTCGCCGATTCCAGTCGAGGCCATTAGTCATGTTCGCCTAGATCGGTTCGAGTCCCCAAGCGATGCCAGAGAAGAACGCCAGCACGAGGCCGATCGCCGTAATCGCCAGTGTCGTCTGCCAGAAGAGGATCCCGGTGAAGGTAATTCCAACGGAGATCGCCAGTACCAGCGGCCAGTAGCTCGGCCCGGGCATATGAATGCCATGCGCGCCCGCCTCAGCCGCCTGAGGGGCATAGGATGGCGCACGCGAGGGCGCGGCGGTGGGGACGGGCGCGACAATGTCGCGCACCATGCCACTAAAGCCGATGGCGGACATCATGCGGGTCGCCTCTTCCAGGTCACCCGCATCGTTGCGCGCCAGAAGCGCCTTGACATTCTTGAAGACCCAGAATTGCTCCGCGTCCAGCCCTTTGGCCAGCGCGTCCATCTCACCATCTTGACGGGTGAAGGTTGCCATAGCCCCGCCTGGATGGGTGTAGATCACCTCGTAGTTTTCACGCATTCGCCTAGCTCCTGATGTCGCCAGCCGCCGCTCCCGCCCGGATGGGAGCGCGTCCACAGCGTCTTCTATCTTATCATGACGAGCAAGCGCCTACGAGCGGCGCTATCCCCGCCGCTCAGCGTCGCCGCCACGCCGCTCAAGCAACTCGCGCGCCGCTTCCACCTCGGCCCGCACGCCGCGCATCCGCAGCGTAAGCCAGCCCAGGTACGCCAGCAGCCCTAGCCAGATCAGGGCGTAGGCGATAATCAGTAATGTCGTGCCCATCTGAATGATTACTCCCTCATCGCGAGCGATGGCTCGCCGGTCAGGCCGGCTCCGCCTCAATCAGCTCCGCTTCCGCCCGCAGCCGCTCCACCAGCGCCTGCGCCCGCTCGACTTTGTATGCCTCGATCAGCAGCAGCGCATAGAGCAGCGTGAAGCTGACCAGCGCGATCATCAGCGCCACGACCATCGAAGCGGGAAGCTGCGCCTGACCGCCAATCTCCAGCACTGGCTGCGGGTGCAGTGTGTTCCACCACTGGACGGACAGATAGTTGATCGGCGTGACAATGAAGCCCAGGATGCCGACCACCGCCGCCGCGCGTGCGCCCTGCGCCGTCCGCCCGGTGTAGGAGCGCAGCGCCAGATAACCGGCGTAGATGAACCACATCAGCAGCGAGGTCGTCAGCCGCGCGTCCCACCACCACCAGACGCCCTGGTAGCCGCGCCCCCAGAACGAGCCGCTCATCAGCACGAGCGTGGTGAAGACCAGGCCGATCTCCGCGTTGACCCGCGCAAACGAGTCCCAGCGCTCGTCGCGCAGCCACAGGTAGAGCGCGCTACCCAGCAGCGTGAAGAAGAACGCCACATAGGAGTTCCAGGCCAGCGGCACATGGGCGTAGAAAATACGCTGGATGGGGCCTTCGACAAGCTCCGTTGGCGCGTAGATGAACGCCGCCCAGATGGTCAGCATCATGCCAGCCGCCGTCAGGAGCAGCAGCGCCCACTCGCCGTAGCGTCCCAGCCAGCGCAGCGCCACGCCAACCACCGGCGCCCGCCGCTGGATGTCGGCCAGCCGCCGCTCCATCTGGCCTTGTATTACCGTCTGCATCGTGGCTCCGCCTATTCTTCGACGACGAACTGGAACGTCACCGCCGAGACACTGAGAAAAATGACATCGAAGGCCGCCAGCAGCCCTAGCCAGGGCGCGTCGCCATAGATGGGCGAGAAGAGCGCCTCCGTCGCGCGTACCGCGCCGATGACCACCGGCGTGATCAGAGGGAAGACCAGTAGCGGCGTCAACAGCTCACGCGCGCGGGTATTCGCCGCCAGCGCCGCGTATTGTGTGCCAATGGCCGCTATGCCGATGGTCCCCAGCATGGTGATCGGGATGATGGCCGGTGTCAGCGCGGGCAAATTGTAGAGCGCCGCGAACACCGGAAGCGCCACTGCCTCCACCACGCTGATGACCAGCACGTTGCCGATCACCTTCGCCAGATACACCACCGAGCGGTCCACCGGCAGGGCCATCAGGCGGTCCATTGGACCGCGATCCTGCTCCACCGTAATGTTGCGCGCCAATCCCAAGATGCTGGCGAAGATGAACGAGACCCACAACGCGCCCGGCCCAACCGCCTGCTGGTCCTGGATGCGCAGGTCGAAGGCGAAATTGAACACAACCAGCGTCAGCAGCGCGAACAGGCCCATACTCATCCACGCCTGCCGCGTTCGCAGCTCCGCGCGCAGATCTTTCCAGACGATCGCCCAGAGTTGCTCCCAGGCAAGGCGCGCACCGCTCGATGGCATCGTTTTCATACCGCGCCGCCCTTCTGATAGAGCGCGCGCAGCGCCTCAACGCTCAGCGCGTCCGCCGGGCCGGTATAGGCCACGCGCCCAGCCACCAGTGTCAGCGCCTCGCTGGCCAGCCGTAGGCCGCGCTCCAGGTTGTGCGTCGTCAGCGCGGTCGTCTGGCCGCGCGCGCGCCGCTCTTCGATCACCTGCTCCAGCAGCGCCAGCGCGTCTTCATCCAGCCCGGTGTCCGGCTCGTCCAGCAGCAGTATTTCAGGATCGTGGATCAGCCCGCGCGCCAGCGCCAGCCGCTGCGCCTGCCCGCGAGAAAAGGTGCGCGCACGCTCACCACTCTTCGCCCGCAGCCCCACCCGCGCCAGCAGCGCGTCCGCGCGCTCCGGGCCATCGCGCAGCCCGTACATGCGAGCGAAGAACAGCAGGTTCTCGCGCGCCGTCAGGTCTTCGTAGACGTGCGGCTGGTGGCCCACATAGCCCGCGCGCAGCCGCACTTCGTGCGCCTCCCGCACGGAGTCAAAGCCGCCGACCTCTACCGTCCCCGACGTCGGGCGCGCCAGCGTCGCCAGCGTGCGCAGCAGCGTCGTCTTGCCCGCGCCGTTTGGCCCGAAGATCGCCAGCGTCGCGCCGGGAGTCACGCTGAACGTGATCCCACGCAGCGCCGGGCGCGCGTCGAACGCCTTCACCAGCCGCTCCACGCGGATCGCGGCGGGCGACGCGTGGGTGACCGGGGTGGTCGCGTTCTCAGCGGCGCGCATGGCTTGAGCGGTCATCGCGCGCCTCCCCGGTTGCCCGGCGCGGGTTGAGCCGCCGTGACGTCCGCCGTATCCGCTGTATCCGCCGCGACCGCTTCACCAGCCACTGCTATGTGCGCGTCCGTCACGTCTGACTGAGCCGTCAGCGCCGTCTCTGACCCCGCCAGCGCGTCTCGCAGACGCTGCCGCAGCGCGGCATCTTCCCGCTTGAACTGGTCGCCGCTCACATCACCGCGCGCGCGCCGCCGCTCCAGGTCGAGCAGCGCTTCCAATAGCCGCTTGCGCTCCTCCTCGCTGGTGTCCGCGCCAGTTACGGCCAGCGCCGTTCCCTGTGGCGCGCTACCCGTCGCGGGGATCAGCCCCAGCGCCGCTCCCAGCGCGCCACGCCAGACATACGCCCCGGCCAGCAGCGCCAGTAGCGCCGCCAGCGCCGCCGCCAGCCACAGCAGCGCCGTCGTGTTCAGGTCTTGTCGCTCACCCGCCTGGGGCAGATCGTAGAGGTTCACCGCGAGCTGGCTATCATGCGCTACGCCATTGGCGCTAAAGACCTGGTAGCGCGCGCCAAACGCCGTCACGATACCCTGCGCCGTCAGGCCCGACGTGTCACGCACCAGCATATTGGGCGGGACCAGCGCCACGACCTGCGCCGCCGGATACTCCGCCTTGAAGGGGATCGAGAGCGTCGTGCCGGTATAGGGCATCTGGAAAGCAAAGGCGAACTGCGTCTGGCCCGGCGGCACGGTCGCCGTCACCGCGAAGCCCGTGCTTATCTGGATGATCTGCGTATTGAAGAAGCCCACGCCAGTTGAAAGGTTGATCGCGCTCGCGGGGACCGAGAAGCGCAGCAGCGACGGCATGGCCGTCGTCGCGCCCGCGCCCGTCGGAGCCTGGCCCACGAACGCGGTCTTGCCCGTGTTCTCGATCGTGAAGAACTCACCGACACCAAGCAGTCCATGCGTTGCGTCCGGCGCGCGCACCAGAATCGTCGCGACGCTCACCCGCAGGTTCGAGCTATCCTGCGTCGCGTCATACACCGCGAACGAGCCGTCCACCGTCTGTCCGGCCTTCACCGTCAGCGGCGCGCTGCTATAGAGTCCACCCTGATACGTGGTATAGACCGCCCACGTCCCACCGAGCGAAGCCGGCCCGGCGTCCACTCCGCTAAAGGTGAAGGCCCCGGTCGCGGTGGTCGTCGTAGTGGCCAGGTCTTTCACCGCGCCGCTCAGGCTGAGTTGTAGCGTTACTTTCTGACCCACCACTGGCGCGTTGCTCGTCCCATTCGTCAGGACGCCCGCCACTGTCCCGCCATTGCCCGCGGCATGCGCCTGCGGCGCGGCGAGCGCTACGAGCGCCCATCCGAGCGTCAATGCCAGCGCCGCGAGCAGAGAGAGCCGTCGCGCGGCGGCGAATGTCCATCCGCGCATCACAGACTCCCCTTCTTGTCGCGCGCACGCCGGTCGCTCGGCGTGGCGGCGCGTGTCACGCGCCGAACGGGCGCGGCGCGCACGGGGGCAGGCTTGACCGCCGCTGGCGCCGCGCGCTCTGGAGCGGGCTTGGCCGCCCGCAACGTGTCGAGCTGGCGCTCGATCATCGCGTCTAGCTCCTGCTCGCGCTGGTAGCGTGTGCGCAGGGCCGCAAGAGCGCGCCGCTCGTAGCGGCCTCGCAGCGTGTCGTAGTCGCCGGAGTCCAGATTGCCCAACGTATAGTCAAGCTCCACCTCGCGCAGCGCCTGCCGCGCCTGGCGCTCGCGATCGGCGACCTCGCCCAGGGCGCCGGGCGCGCTGGCCTCAGTCTGCCCGCGCGTCAGGCCGAGCAGCGGGAAGGCGACAATCAGCGCGGCGGTCAGCCCCAGCAGCGCGGCGATGATGAGTGGCATTATTTCCGCTCCTCTCGCGCTGGGGCGGCGCCGAACGGAATGCCCTCATCGCGCTCCAGCTCGCGCATCAGCGTCTCCCGCAGCCGCCGCCGCTCCTCATCGGAGAGGTCCAGCGTCTCATCCTCGTCAGGCCCAATCCCAGTTAGCGCGCTCGACGCGCGCGACACACTCCACTCTTTGCCCATCACGAAGACCAGATAGCCGCCCACCAGCAACATCAAAACCGGCGGCAGCCAGATGAGGGTTGTGAAGCCAGATTTCGGCGGCGCCTCCAGGATCGTGTCGCCGTAGCGCGCCTCGAAATACTGGATGACCTGCTGCTCTGACTCGCCCTGCGCCAGCTTCTGGCGGATCAGGGCGCGCATCTCGCTCGCCAGCCCGGACGGGGAATCGGCCACCGACTCGCCGTTGCAGATCGGGCACTGGAGCTGGCTGGCCACGTCGTGGGCACGCGCATCCAGCGTCGGCGGCTGCGCCGCGCGGAACAGCAGCACGCCCCAGACGATCGCCAGCGCCAGCAGCGCGACTATCCCCACCAGCACGGAGGGCTTCCGCAGCGCGGCGCCCCAGTTGATCGCGCGCCTCGTATTGAGCGCGGGCGAGGCCGTCATGACGCCACCTCCACGCGCGCACGCGCTCGCCACCTTGGCAGACTCCGGAGCGAGGCGCGCCGCGCGCCGCCGCTCCGGCCACCAGCAGAGGAGGCCTCCCACTAGCATCAGCATCCCGCCCGACCAGACCAGCGTCACCAGCGGATTCACGAACACGCGGATCGTCGCCGTATTTGAGCCGTCATAGCCCGACAGGAAGACATAGACATCTTTGAGCTGGAGAGTCGTGATCGAGACAATACTCGCGGGCTGGCTCTCGAATCCGGGGTAGATGCGCTCGCCCGGGGCGACTGTCTCCAGCGTCTTGCCGCCCTGACTGAGCGTGAAGTACGTTTTGACCGTCTCGATACCATCCTTCGAGGTATCGGTGATGCCGCGGTAGGTCAGGGAATAGCCTGAGACGGTCAGGCTCTGGCCAGGCTTCAGTTGCGCCTCGCCTTGCGTCTGGAAAAACTGCGAGCCAATCACGCCCACGGCCAGCACGACCAGCCCCAGATGGACCAGGTAGCCGCCGTAGCGCTGCCGGTGGCGGCTGAACAGCATCGTCAGCGCCTCCAGGTAGTTTTCGCCGTGGCCGTGTCGCACGCGCATCGCACGCCAGGTGTCGTAGAAGATTGTCACGGCGGTGAAGGCGCAGACAGCGAGCGCCAGGTCTGCCCAGAAGCTCGTCACGCCGAAGAACGGCAGTGCGACCGCCGCGACCGCCGCCAGGAATGCTGGCCAGCGGAAATGCCGCGCCAGGCTCGACGTAGAGGCCCGGCGCCACGCCAGCAGTGGCCCAACACCCATCATCAGGATCAGCGCGATGAACAACGGACCGTTCACCTGCTTGTAAAAGTCCGTGCCGACCGTCATCGTCTGGCCGCGCAGGTCCGCCGAGATGATCGGGAAGATCGTTCCCCAGAACGTCGCGAAAGCGATGCCCGCCAGCAGCAGGTTGTTGATCAGGAAGCTACCTTCGCGCGAGACGACCGAGTCGAACTCCGCCTCAGGCCGCAGCTTCGGCAGCCGGAAGAAGAACAGCCCCAGCGAGAATACCAGAACCAGCGCCAGGAACCCGAGGAAGTACGGGCCAACACTGGAGTAGGCGAACGAGTGCACCGAGTTGATGATACCGCTGCGCACCTCGAACGTGCCGAAGAGTGAGAGCGCGAACGTCGCGATGATCAGCGCCAGGTTCCAGACCTTCAGCGTGCCGCGCCGCTCCTGCACCATTGTCGAGTGGAGGAAGGCCGTCGCCGTCAGCCACGGCAGCAGCGCGGCGTTCTCCACCGGGTCCCAGCCCCAGTAGCCGCCCCAACCCAGTACGTGGTACGCCCACCACATGCCCAGCATCAGCCCTGTCGTCTGGATACACCACGCCGCCAGCGTCCAGCGGCGGATGGAACGCAGCCAGCCGGAGTCCAGCTTCCCGGTAATCAGCGCCGCCATCGCGAAGGCGAACGGGACCGACCAGCTCATATAGCCCATCAGCAGCGCTGGTGGATGCACGAGCATTCCTGGATCCTGCAGGATCGGGTTCAGCCCCGCGCCGTCCAGCGGTGGGATGGCGACGCGGGTGAAGGGCGGCGTGACGAAGGCCAGCACGGCAAGGAAGAAGCCCTCGATGGTCATCAGTGTCGCCACCACCCACGGCATCAGCTCGGCGGGCGCGCGGCGGTGGAGCAAGGCGGCGATGGCGGTGAAGACGGAGAGCATCGTCGCCCAGTAAAGCAGCGAGCCTTCCTGCCCGCCGTAAAAGGCCGAGAGCGAGTAGTACCATGGCATCGCCAGGCTGGAATGCTCCGCCACATACACCGAGCCGAAGTCGTGCGTCAGGAAGGCGGCGATCAGTGAGCCAGACGAGATCAGCAGGAAGACCGCGACCACCAGCGCCGCCCGACGCCCGCTCTCCGCCAGCGCCGGCCGCTTCAGCGCCGCGCCCAGCGCCGAGGCGGCGAGGGCGTAGAGCGTGAAGACCAGCGCCAGGATGAGGGTTATCGCGCCAAGATCGGTGTATCGCACTGAGATCACTCCCACTGAGGCCCTGTTAGTGGCCCGCCAGCGTCACTTGCCAGTCGCGCTGGACGCGGCAGGCGTCGCCGCCTGGAACTTCGAAGGACACTTCGCCAGCACCGCGCTCGCCTGGAACATACCGTTCTTGTACGTCCCTTCGACGACCACCTGCGCGCCGGCCTTGAAGGCGTCGGGCACGACGCCCTTGTAAACGACACCCATCGTAGGCGTGGCGCTGGTCGCGGTGTCGGTGATGACGAACCGCACTGTCTGCGTCGCGTCGTTTCGAACCAGCCCGGTTGGCGCGACGAAGCCCGCCACACGCACCGTCTGGTTTGAGCAAGTTGAGCAGGTCTGAAGCTGATGGATAGTCATGTAGTATTCGGCGGTGGCCCCCGTGTTGGCGATCACCAGATACACGACCGCCGCCGCAATGGCGACGCCCGCGATCAGGAATCCCCACGGCGCCTTGCGGCGCGCGGGCCGTTTCGCCACAACCGGCGTCTCAACGTCGCTCTCCATCAGCATCGCGACCGCTCCGTTTCGTTTATCACTTATCGCGTGACGCCCAGGCCCACCTCGAAGAGGGCCGTCAGCGTCGCGCCGAGCAGGAATACCACCAAGCCCAGCGACAGAATCACCCGCGGCGCCACGCGCCACAACTTCCCCCGCAGCCGCGCGGGCCGCCGCGCTTCCTGCGCCAGGAGCGCCGCCAGCGTGAACATCGCCAGCGCCAGCGCGATCTTGACACCCAGCGCGACCAGATACGCCACGCCAACCGTCGTCGCCGACAGCCGGTCAAACGTCAGATACACGCCGCTGAATAGCAGCGTCACCATACAAACGTTCACCAGCCGCCGGAATAGCTCGCCCATCCGCGCGCTCACCTCCGGCGCGGCCTTGCCCAGCCGCATCGCCGGTGTGATGACCACCAGATAGACGATGCTGCCCCCAATCCAGACGCCGCCAGCCAGCGTATGCGCCGTCCGCATCAGCGTCGCCAGGATTAGCAGCGCCATCGCGCTATCCATCTCCCGTCTCGCCTACGCCAGCCACGACGCTGGCCCGCGCGGCGCCAGGCCGATCGCGAACTGCTGCGCCCAGGACGAAATGACCGACGCCTCGCCCGTGAGATACAGCAGCGAAACCAAAATCAGCGCGACACCACTCACGCGGGCGATGGCCCCACTGTAGCGCTTCGCCCATCCCAACGCGCGCAGGCTGAACGACCAGCCCACGCCAATCGCCAGGAACGGGATCGCTAACCCAAGCGAGTAAAACGCCAGCAACGTCGCGCCCTGCCCCATCGTGCTCGTCGCGCCAACATACAGCAGCACTGACGCGAGCACCGGGCCGATGCAGGGCGTCCAGCCCGCCGCGAAAACGATACCCAGCGCGAACGGGGCGGCGAAGCCCCAGCGCCGCGCGATGGCGTCCGGCACATGCCAGCGCCCTTCGCGCATCAGCAGTTCGGTAACGCTCTGTGGCAGCCAGCCGAGCAAGAAGACGCCCATGATGAGCATCACGATGCCAGCGATTGTCTGCATCACCGGGCGGTAGGCCAGCAGTAGCCCGCCGAAGCTCGCCAACAGCAGACCCAGCGCGATGAACGTCACCGAGAACCCAGTGACGAAGAGCAGGCTGGCCACCGTCGCCGGGCCTCGCAACCGCGCGCGCCAGGTCAGCGCGCCTCCCGCTTCGCCTTCCAGCGCGAGCGATGCCTCGCCAGTCGTGAGCGAGCTGATGTAGCTGATGTAACCGGGAGCCAGCGGCGCGACACATGGCGAGAAGAACGACGCCAGCCCGCCGAGCAGCGCGATCAACGCTGATCCGAGACTCAGATTCGTAATCACCGCGGAACGCTCCTCAGCCGCTGTAGTCCGACGCTAGTTCAGGATCGCCTTGATCGAGCGGGCGAGCGAGCCGGAGTCCAGCGGGCCGCCATACTTGCTCACCACGATCCCATCGCGATTGATAAACACCGTCTCAGGTGGGCCTGTCACGCCGTATGAGATTGCCGTATACCCGTTGGAATCGGCCCCAATCGCGTATGGCACACCCTCTTGCTGGACGAAGCCCATCGCGCTCTGGCGCGAATCCTGATAGACAATGCCGATGAACACCACGCCATCGCGCTGCGCGTACTGCTGCCAGCCCGCGTTCAGGATGGGCGCCTCCTCCACGCACGGGCTACACCACGAGGCGAAGAAGTTGATGACCACCGGCTTGCCCTTCTCCGCCGCCAGATGGAACGTCTGGCCGGGAGTCCCGCTGTAGAGCGCGGCGGTGAAGTCGGGCGCCGGCTTACCAACCAGCGCGTAAAATGGCGACTTGGTAACGGCCTGTCCGGCTGTGACCAGACGCGCCACGAGCAGGCCGATCAGCGCGAGCAGCACAACAGCCGAGATGGCCAGCATCGCTAACCCTCGCCGCTGGGCTGGCGCCATTCGCGCTTGCGCGCGCGCCGCCACTGGCTCCTGGTCCGTCACCATGATCGCGTCCTGTTTCCGCTTTCACAGGTCCGGCCCCCGCGCCGCACGCCTGGCGTGATGGCCAGATGCGCGGCGCGGGGCGCGGCTCCTGTGCTAATGCTCGTTCTTCCAGTCGGGATTGTCGGGGTGCTTGATGTCGTAAAGCGGGCGCCGGCTGCGCACCACAGGAATCGTCACGAAGTTCTCCACCGGCGGCGGCGAAGTCGTCGCCCACTCCAACGTGAAGGCGTCCCACGGGTCGCTGGAGGCCGTTGGCTTCTTCACGATGGTGATCACATAGTTCACCAGGAAGACCAGCACACCGACAGCGAGTGTAAACGCGCCAATCGTTGAGAGCAGGTTCAGGTCAGACCAGCCAAGGCCGCTGGGGTACGTGTACTGCCGGCGCGGCATGCCCAGGATGCCCAGAATGTGCATCGGGAAGAACGCCGCATTCAGTCCAATCAGGAAGAGCCAGAACTGGACCTGCCCCAGCCGCTCGTTCAGCATCCGCCCCGAAAACTTCGGGAACCAGTAGAAGATGCCGGCGAACAGCGCCATCACCGCTCCGCCGAAGAGCACATAGTGGATGTGCGAAACGACGAAGTACGTGTCGGTGATCTGGTAGTCGAAGGGCACGACCGCCAGCGCCGCTCCGTTCAGGCCACCGATCAGGAACATCGCCACGAAGCCCAGCGCGAACAACATCGCCGCTGTGAATCGTATCCGACCTCCGTAGACGGTAGCGATCCAGTTGAATATCTTCACCGCCGTCGGGATTGCGATCAGCGTCGTGCTGGAGGCGAAGAACGCCTGCGCCAGCGGCGGCAGCCCGACCGCGAACATGTGGTGCGCCCACACCGTGAAGCTCAGGAAGCCGATGGCGACGCCCGACCAGGCGACGAAGGTGTAACCGAAGATTGGCTTGCCAGAGAAGACCGGCAAAATCTCCGATATCATACCGAAGGCAGGCAAGATCAACACATACACCTCAGGATGGCCGAACGACCAGAAGAGGTGTTGCCAGAGTAATGGATCACCGCCAAACGACGCCTGAAAGAAATGCGTGCCCAGGTGCCGGTCAAAGAGCAGCAGGAAGCTGGCGACCGTCAGACTCGGCAGCGCAAAGACCAGCAGGAATGACGTGATCATCATCATCCAGGTGAACAGCGGCATCCGGTTGATCGTCAGGCCAGGCGCGCGCATGCGCAGAACGGTGACGATGAAGTTGATGCTGCCGGTCAGCGAAGCGATGCCCAGGATATTGATGCCGGCGATCCAGAAGTCAGGATTCGACCCCGGCGAGAAGCACCCCTGACCGCCCTGCGCGGCGGTGGCCGCCGCCAGCGCCGCCTGCGCCTGCGCCGACTGCGAAGCGACCCCCTGCAGCAGGCAGGTCGGCGTCGCCTCTGTCAGCGGCGCGTAGCTGAACCAGCCCGCATTCGGCGCCGAGTTGAAGAGGAAGCTCGCGCTGAGGAGGATACCGCCGATCAAGAACAGCCAGTAGCCAAGCGCGTTGATACGCGGGAAGGCCATATCTCTCGCGCCGATCATCAGCGGCACGAGATAATTACCGAAGCCCGTCCAGATCGGCATCATGAACAGGAAGATCATGATCGTCGCGTGCATCGTGAAGATCTGATCGTACTGTTCCGGTGTCACCACATTATTGTTGGCCATGGCGAGCTGCGTCCTGATGATCAGCGCGAGCACGCCACCCATCAGGAAGAAGAAGAACGCCGTGTACATGTACATGATACCGATCTTCTTATGATCGGTTGTTGTGATCCACGACCCGATTGGAGATTGGGTCCAGGATCGTCGCGCTGCGCGACCGCGTGTCGCGACACTCCCTACTGCCATTGACAGCCTCTCTGTCCAGTCCGGGCGCGGGCGGTCCGCCGTGTTTCGTGCGAGACCCGCGCCCTCGTGTCGTGGTTACGCTATTGCAGGCTTTCCAGATATGCGACCAGCTCGTCAATCTGGCTCTGCGACAGGTTCAATTTCGGCATATCGCTGCCAGGCTTGACCGCCTGCGGATCTTTGATCCACGCGGCCAAATTCTCCGGCGTATTGTTGACGACGCCACCCGCGATCCACTGGCGGGCGCCAAAGTGCGTCAGATTCGGCCCGATCAGCTTGGCGTTGGCGTTGTTGGTCACACCGTTGATCAGGTGGCAACTGATGCAGGGGCTGGTTGCGAAGTACTTCTCGCCCGCCTGCGCCAGCGCGGTTGTCGGCTGGGTCGCCACCGACTGCTGCTGCTGCACCCATGCCTGATAATCCGAGTTGGAGACGGCGTGCACCAGGAAGTCCATGTGCGCGTGCTGTGTGCCGCAGAACTCGGCGCACTCCCCACGAAACCAGCCCGCGGCATCAGCCTGCAGCCACATCGCGTTATCGTGGCCAGGAATCACGTCCGTCTTGCCACTGAGCTGCGGCACCCAGAAGCTGTGGATCACGTTGTCTGAGATGAGGTTGACATGCACCACTGTGCCGGTCGGTATCCACATCTCGTCAGCCGTGACGACATGCTCGTTCGGGTACTGAAACTCCCACCACCACTGGTGCCCGATGGCGTTGACGGTAATCGTGTTCGGGCTCGCCGGCTGCTGAATGCTGAACATCGTCGTGATGGTCATTACCAGCACGCCGAGCAGCACGAGCGACGGCACAACCGTCCAGCCGATCTCTAGCTTCGTGTTGCCATGAAACTGTGCCGGCTCAGGCGCGCCAGGACGCCCCCGGAAACGAATAATCGAATAAAGCAGCGCGGAGACCACAATCACGAAGACCACCGTCGAAACGACCAGGATGAACCAGAACAGGTTCGATTCCTGTAGCGCGACCGGCCCCTTCGGGTCCAGGATATTCGGTGTGTGGGTTACCAGATTGATGTCCGTCTGCCCGCAGCCCGCCAGCGCAAGGGCGATCAGCAGCGGCAGCAGCGACGCGAGCCGCCACCGTTTCAGCGTCTTCGGCTTGAATGGCATACGAAGATTCCTCAGCCTCCCAGTGTCACGCCCGGGCCGCTTCCCGGCCACGGCGCCGCATGGTACGGCTCTCCGCCATACCGTGCCCGCGCGTCTCGTTGACGCGCGGGCCAGACCCATCGCGCTCCCCGCCATCGGGGCGAGAGTCTCATGATCACACGGTGACGTATCGAAAGCCGCCGATACATCGCACCAACGATACAACGAGCGACCGGGCTTCCCCGGCGCCCGCTAGTACCAGGCCCAGCGCGCGCCGTTAGCGCAGCGCATGGTCCAGCGCCATCGCCGCGAACATCAGCGCTAGATAGTAATTCGAGAACCAGAACATCGTACGCGCGCTCTTCAGAGTTTGCTGGCGGCCGAGCCGCACCGCCAAGAAGATCAGCCCAGCGCCGCACGCCAGCGCGCAAACAAGATAGAGATACCCCATACCGCCGGACACGACCAGCAGCAAGGTCGAGGCCACAAGCACGAGCGTGTACCAGAAAATCTGCCGGTAGGTCTCAGCATCACCCTTGACAACCGGCAGCATCGGCACCCCGGCCCGCGCGTAGTCTTTCTTCAGCACCAGCGACAGCGCCCAGAAGTGCGGTGGCGTCCACAGGAAAATCACCGTGAACATCAGCAGCGGCGTCAACAGCGAGGCGTCCCACCGCAGGGGCGCGACCGCCGCCCAGCCAATCAGCGCCGGAATCGCGCCCGCCGCGCCACCAATCACGATGTTCTGCACCGTCGTGCGCTTGAGCCACATCGTGTAGACCAGCACATAGAAGAGGATCGCGCTCAGCGCCAGCAGTGCGCTCGCCCAGTTCACCCAGCGGGCGAAGATGACCACCGACAGCGCGCCGATCACCAGCCCGAAGGCCAGCGCATTCTGCGGATCGACCCGCCCGGCGGGGATCGTGCGCGATTTGGTGCGGCTCATCACCTCGTCAATATCGCGGTCCCAATAGCAGTTGATGGCGTTGGCGCTGCCCGCCGCCAATGCGCCGCCCAGCAGCGTCGCCAGCGTCACGCCCAGCGGGGGCAACCCGTTGAGCGCGACCACCATCGCGGCCAGCGTGACACCCAGCAGCAACACGGTTACATGGGGCTTCATCAGGTTGATGTACGCGGATACCGTGGAGCCCAGACCGCGCGCGCCACGCTCCTCGACTGGAACCGCTTTCTGCATCGGCTTGTTTCCTTAATCTTGACCGGTGGGGCATAAGCCCACTCGAACCGATTGTAACCCGCCCGCCTGAACAAGCGCCTTGCGGCTCACTGAAGCTTCCTGACAATTCCCTGAACGTTTCATATGGCGGTACCACGTGGCGCCGCCGTTGCCGTCAGCGGCGCCACGCCTTATACTATGCAGTAGGTGGTATCACAGCGATGAGATATTCAGGCGACAACCAGCTCCCCCAAATCACAGCGCCCTCCTCCCAGGCGACAGACTCACACCCAACCGCGCGCGATTGGGCGCGCGCTGCCCGTTGTGAGATCGAGGAGCGCCTCGGCACGATCCAGCGCGCGTCGCTGGCGCTCGCCGCGTCCGCCAGCGATCGCCAGCGCGCAACGCTCGCCGAGCTACAGGAAGCCGCAGGAGAAGCGCACGACACCCTCGACACCCTCGACACGCTGCTCAGCTTCCGCGACGCGCCGCCCCAGCTGGCCCCAATCGAGGTCTCCGACCTGCTGATCTCCGCGCTCTCCCGCTGGAAGACACGCGCGCCGCGCCACACCTTCGAGCTAGCGCTACCTGGCCATGAGCCAACCATGGTCGGCGACCCGAGGCGGATCGAGCGCGCGATAGACGCGCTGATCGCCTGGATGGTCGCCAGCGGCCCAGGAGGGGATGTGCGGGTCGCCTTGCGCTACGCCGCCCCGCCAGACCGTACGAGCGCCCCCGACGTGAGCGAGGAGGCAGTCGTCAGCGTGCGCGCCACACTGCGCGAAGGGATCACCGCGCCTGTGAATATGCGCGCGCTTCCCGGCGCGCCGGAGAGCGCCGCCCCTGCCGCGCTCAGCCTCGCGCTCGCCGCCGAGGTCGCCGCCGCGCACGGTGGCCGCGCATGGGCCAGCCCCGGACCGGCTGAGCGCATGCTCATCCTCGGCCTCGCGCTGCCTTCCACGCCGCCGCTCGCGTCCTATCATCTCAGCGCGCTCATGGACTCCGTCGCTGACGCCGTCGCCGAAGAGGAGCAGCCAGGCGCCGCATCCCGTCCCTCGTTGCCACTCGCCCGCCATCGTCAGGTCGCGCTCGTCGCGCATGGCGACCCGCGCATGGCGCGCTATCTCCGCGCCAACCTGGAACGCTCCGGCTACCGCGCGCTCACCGCCGCCGACCTCGCCAGCGCCCTACGCCACATTGACGCTGAAGAGCCAGACATCCTGCTGCTTGACGCCGCGCTGCCCGCCGAGCCACCGCACGACCCGCTCCAGCGAGCGCTGGCGCGCACCACCGCGCCAGTCATTCTGCTCACCCGCGATGCTAGCCCCACGAGCGCCGCGAGCGCGCTGGACGCCGGCGCCGCCGATGTCATCACCATGCCCTTCAGCATCGAGGAGACACTGGCGCGCGTCCGGCGCGCGCTGCGCGCGTCGCCGCATGCGGGGCGCGCAGCGGACGCAGGGGGCGTCACCGTCTGCGGCGATCTGGTGATTGATGCGGGCGAGCGCCGCGTGACCCTCGCAGGCGCGCCGGTTATGCTGAGCAAAACGGAGTACCGGCTGCTGCGCGCCCTTGCCCGCAACGCGGGCAAAACGGTCTCACACGAGTCACTGCTCGAGCAGGTCTGGGGGCCTGCTTACAGCCAGGAGATCGAGTTTATCTGGGTCTATATCCGCCGCCTGCGTCGCAAGATCGAGCCAGATCCCGCCCGCCCGCGCTACATCCAGACGGCGCCCGGCGTGGGCTATCAGCTCAGCGCCCCAGCCGCCGCCCGCTCCGGTGTATAACCCGCGCGCTCCAGCGCATAGGGGGATATCAGGAAAACACCTGACGCCTGATCGGCAAATACCCGATTGTTCACCTTTTGCGCCTCTGGTATACTCTGATGCGGCATTTGTAACATGGCGCATCCATGCGCACCTCCACAGCGACCAATAACGCTTCGCGATCACGCGAAACGCGCTCACCCCGCGACCCACTCAGGCGTCGTGGCGCGCCGGGCGCCTGTCGAGTCGAAAGGAACACAGCACCAATGAAGAAGCTTGCGCTCGCGCTCGTCCCGCTGGCCCTCATGCTCGCCCTCGCGCTTAGCGGGTGTGGCAAACAAGCGGCGGATGGCGGCCCTGGCGGCACGACCTCCGCGAGCGGCGGCTGTAAGACGTCCCAGACCATCTCGTTGACCCAGGTAGACTTTGCGGATCCGTGCGTCACGGTCTCCGCCAATCAGGCAGTTACCTTCGACGACCCAAGCGCCACTGGTGGTATTCACATCATCTGCACCGGCGCCAACGGGACTTGCCAGGCCGACGCAAACGCCCCCACTGACCTGGGCGCCCCCGGCTTCCAGATTCAGCCAGGGGAGCAGAAGCAGGTCACCTTCACCACACCCGGCACCTACAAGCTCGCCTGTACGGTCCACCCCGCGATGAATATGACGGTCGTCGTCAAGTAACAGCGGGTTCTATTTCATAATACGCTACAAGCCACAAGAGCCGCGCGCGCCAAATTCAGACTGGCGCGCGCGGCTCTTGCTATCGTCTCGCGATCTCCGTCTCACTCGCGTTCAGACTCATTTCGTCTCGTGAACTCTCACTGCCATAGCCCATGGCTATATGAAGAGTGGCGCCCATCAAAGTGAGTTGGCGAGGTTCCGATCCCGCGCTCAATCCATTGATCCGCTCGCTAGCTGTGGATGATCGCGTCCGCGCGGATGAACTCCACCAGGCTTACCAGCGCCTCGGCCGCCGCGCGGGTGGACTCCCCTCGCGATGGCGTCGCCCGCCGCGCGCCCTCCAGCGCCACAGTCGCGATGTCGAGCTGCTCGCGCAGCGCGTCATACGCGCGCTTTCGCGCCCCCGACCGGTCGAGTATCTCTAGCGCCCGCGCAACCTGCTCATCCGTGGCGGGGCCGTTCCCAGCGTAGATCGCCGCCAGCGCCTCGCGGTCTGCGAGCGCCGCATGCTCCAGCGCGTGGATGACTGGCAACGTCATCTTCTTCCGCCGCACATCGCCCGCCTCGGATTTGCCTAATTCCTTCGCCGACCAGATGCCCAGCACATCATCACGCAGCTGGAACGCCAGACCCAGCGCCCGCCCGAATGAGCCCAGCCGGTCGCCCAGCGCCTCATCCTCCGGCGCTCCGATCCGCGCGCCCGCCTCAGCGGCGCAGCTCATCAGCGCCGCAGTCTTGCGGCCAATCATGTCCAGATACATCGCCTCGGTGACTTCGCGCCGCCCCTCGAAGCGCATGTCGAGATGCTGTCCTTCGCAAAGCTCCAGACATGTCCGGTCAACCAGCTCCGCCAGCCGCACGACCAGCCCTGGATCAACCCCGCGCCGCGCCAGCTCCCAGATACGCATGCGCGCCAGCGAGAAGAGCGCGTCGCCACTATTGATCGCCTGCGCCTGCCCCCACACCTTCCAAACCGTTGGGCGGCGGCGGCGCTCCTCATCGCCATCCTCGATATCGTCATGGATCAGCGAGAAGTTGTGAATCAGCTCAATGGTTACCGCCACGGGCAGCGCACGCTCCACCGCGTCTGGTCCTCCAGTCAGCTCCGCCGTCAGCAGGGTGAGCGTAGGCCGCAGCAGCTTGCCCGGATCACCCAGCGCGGGCGAAAGGTTTTCGGCGCGCCAGCCCAGGTGATACTCGATCTGCCCATACATACTGGCCAGCGCCCCAGCGCTCGCAGGCGCGCGCGGCGTAGCTTCCGCCGCCGACGACACCGCCGCCCGCAGCCCTGCCTTGATCTCCGCGCGATAGCGCCCTAGCGCGCCAGCGATACCAGGCGTCCGCTCCGCCTTCTTACCTGCGCTCACCCGTATGAACTCCTCGATAACTGTCGCGGCCCGCCTCAGCCAAGCGCTACCTGCGCCACGATCACGGCAATCGCCACTACCACGATGCACCCCGCCAGCCACCAACCCGCGCCGATCAGACCGCCGAACACCCGCAGCCGCGAGCACACTGGACAATACCGCTTGGTGACGTGATAGCGATGGCTGCGCACGCCATCACGCCGGATGACGATGTCCTCCTGGCGGAAAGTGGTATGCGCGTCGTCACAGACCACCCGGTGGCAGCCCGCGCACGCATGAGAGTCAATATAATGCGCATAGATTGCGGATGACCACTGCTGCGGTCGCGCGGGCTCGCCGCAGATGTAGCATTTGCGTGTGGTTTCGCTCGCGGCGAGACGCGCGGCGCAAGGAGCGTGCGCATCGAGTGGGAAATGATCCACGCACAGATTGTGGTGGCATGTCGGGCACTTCCCCGCGGACTGGATGCCGCACTCCGCGCACGAAGGGATGGGGTAGACATCGAGCTGCGCCATGCTCGCCATTCTCCTTGTATGCAAGATTCCTATCCGTTTCCTGCCGAGTATAACAACCCGTCACTTCACTGGTCAACCGCGCGTGACTCGCGGCGCCCATCCCGCATAATCCTCGTGTGATACAGTGGTTCAGTATCAGGGTCCGGGAACACCTCTCGTGGACCCAGGCCCGTCCACCAATCACCCTTACGGAGCAAGCATAGCAAGGAGTACGCCACCCCATGAGCGAAATCCTGGCGCGTCACGCGGTCGTCCTGCTCTCCGGTGGCCTCGATTCCTCCACTGCGCTCGCCATCGCCATCGAGCGCGGCTTCACTCCCCACGCCATCTCGTTCCGTTACGGCCAGCGCCACAGCCGCGAGCTGGAGGCTGCCCGCGCCATCGCCCAACACTACGGAGTCACTGACCATCGCGTGGTGGAGATTGACCTGCGCCTCTTCGGTGGCAGCGCGCTCACGTCCGATGATATCACCGTCCCGCACGGGCGCTCGCTCGATGAGATGGGGCAGGGCGTCCCTGTCACCTATGTGCCAGGCCGCAACCTGATCTTCCTCTCCTTCGCCACAGCCTTCGCCGAAGTCATTGGGGCTAATGACACCTTCCTCGGCATCAATATATACGACTATTCGGGATACCCCGATTGCCGCCCGGAGTTCCTGGAAGCCTTCCAGACCACCGCGAACTTGGCCACCAAGGCGGGAACAGAAGACGGACGGTCCCTGCGCTACCATGCGCCGCTGATCCAGATGACTAAGGCGGACATCGTGCGCGAAGGAACCCGGCTCGGCGTCCCGTGGGAGCTCACGTGGAGCTGCTACGAGGGTGGGGAGAAGGCGTGCGGCCAGTGCGATAGCTGCCTGCTGCGCCTCAAGGGCTTCGCCGAGGCAAGCCTGAGCGACCCGCTGCCCTACGAGGGCCGCTAACGGGCGGTCCATTGTCATCATTCATTCCCCTATTTGGAGGAGCATTCATGGCCACTGGCGTCTTCGCCACTGCGATCGCGTGCATTGACGGGCGCGTCCAGTCCCCCGTCAACGAGTGGGTTAAGCGGAACGCCCACGCTGACTTCGTGGATACGATCACCTGGCCCGGCCCAGATAACATGCTGACAAGCGCGCACGAAGCCATCCTCGACGAAGTGCGCAAGATGGTCGCGATTTCCGTGAACGCGCACGGCTCGGCGTTCGTCGCCATTGCTGGTCACTACGACTGCGCCGCCTTCCCCGCCGACCGCGAACGCCACCTCACCGCCATCCGCGACGCCGTGAACGTCATTGCCAGCTGGGGGCTGCCCGTGCGCGTGGCAGGCCTCTGGGTCAACGACCAGTGGCAGATCGAGGTTGTGAGCTACGGCGGCGCCATCGCTGGCTAGCGCGCCTCATCCTCCGCGACAATCGCCACCCCAAGCGGCGCCAGATCCAGCGTAATCTCGCGCCGCTCGCCTGTCAGCAGGTCAAGCCCTGGCCGAGTCAGCGCGAGCGTGGCCGCGTGGCTGGCATGGTTCAGCGCGAACAGATACGAACGCCCGCCCGCGACACGCCGCGTCACCTCCACGCCCTCCGGCGCCTCCACCTCCGGCGCCACGCCCGCCTCGTCGCAGACCTGCCGCAGCAGCAAGTCCAGGTACGCTGGCTCCGGGCGTGTCCCCACGTAGTAGGCCACCCCATCCATGAACCGGTGGCGCGTCACCGCTGGCCGGCCCGCGTACCATTCGCCGTCGAAAGTCGCCAGCGCCTCCGCGCCTTCCAGATCCATCACATCCGCCCATTGGTCGCAGCTATACGTCGCGCCGTCCGCCACGCGCAGCGACACGCCAGCGCCCGCCGGAACCGGCGCGAACTCCTCCACCCGCAGCCCTAGCAGCGCGCGGAAGGGCGCCGGATAACCGCCCATCCGGATATGGTCATGCTCATCCACGATGCCACTGAAATAGCCCATCACCAGCGTCCCGCCGCGCTCCACATAGCGAGTCAGCGACCGCACCGTCGCGTCTCGCGTCAGGTAGAGATTCGGGACGACGACCACGCGGTAGCGCGCCAACTCATCCGCTGTCGCGCTGGCTGGGACGAAATCCGCCGTGATATTGCGCCGCCAGAGCGCCGTGTAATATGCCAGCGTCCGCTCCCAAAGCGACACCTCGGAGGAAGGGTGACTATCCAGCTCCAGCGCCCACCAGCTTTCCCAGTCAAATAGGATCGCCACATCCGCGCGCGTCTGCGCCGGCAATAGCGCATCCAGTCCCGCCAGCTCGTTCCCCAGCGCCCGCGCCTCATCCCACACGCGCGAGCGCTCCGTCCCCACATGCGGCACGACGCCGCCGTGAAACTTCTCGGAGCCCGCCTTCGAGGCCCGCCACTGGAAGAACATGCTTCCATTCGCCCCGCGCGCGACCGCCTGATAGCTCCACAGCCGCATCTGCCCCGGCCGCTTCAGCGCGTTGACAGGCCGCCAGTTGACCTGGCTGGGCGTCTGCTCCATCAGCAGCCAGGGATTGCCGCGCGCCAGCCCGCGCATCAGGTCATAGGACATCGCCGCCTTGATAGGCGACTCACCCAGCGCTGGATCGGGGTACGAGTCGTGCGAGACGACGTCCTCGCGCGCGGCCCATGCCCAATAATCCAGCGGCTTGAAGAAGCCCATGAAGTTCGTCGTGATGGGAATGTCTGGCGTCGCCGCGCGCAGCAGCGCCTTCTCCAACTCGAAACAGGCGAGATAGCTGTCTGACATGAAGCGCGCGTAGTCCAGTTGCTGCGTCGGGTTCACCTGCGCAGGCGCGGCGCGCGGCGGCGTAATCTCCTCCCACTCGCCGTAACGCTGGCTCCAGAAGGCCGTGCCCCACGCCGCGTTCAACGCATCCAGCCCCTGATAGCGCCGTCGCAGCCATCCCTGGAACGCCGCCGCGCAGGAGTCACAGTAGCACGCAGGAACGTGGCAGGCGTACTCGTTGCTGATATGCCACATCGCCAGCGCCGGATGGCCCGCGTAGCGCCCGGCAAGCTCGCGCACAACCGCCGCGACCGCCTCGCGATAGGCGCCACTGTTCGGGCAGAAACTCTCCCGCGAGCCGATGCCCAGACGCGTCCCCTCGCGCGTCACCGGGAGTGATTCAGGATGCGCGCGCTCCAGCCAGGCAGGCGGCGCGGCGGTCGGTGTCGCCAGATTCACCCGCACACCGCTCTCATGCAACAAGTCAAAGAGTGTATCCAGCCAGGCGAAGTCATAAACGCCACGCTGTGGCTCCATCCGCGCCCAGGAGAACACACCCAGCGTCACCAGATTCACCCCTGCCTCGCGCATCAGCCGCGCATCCTCCCGCCAGATATCCTCCGGCCACTGATCTGGGTTATAATCGCCACCATACGCGAGGTGGGGCAGTCGGGGAATCATCAGCGGGGCGGGTGGTATGTCCCTCTGCGGGCTGTTCATCTGGCTGGCCTCCATCCGTGTTGATTGAATCAGGCGGCGCGCTCCGCCTCAGGAAAAATGCGGCGCTGGGTGAGATAGCGTAGCGCATGCGCGCATCACGCGCGTACAATGTACGCCAACGCACGCCAAGCCTGGCCCTCTATCGCCCGCTCTTAAAAGTCATGCGCTCGCCAATGGTGGCAGGGCGCACGGGAGGTGTCCACCATGTCCTGGTTTCGTCGCAGCAAGCCTGAGTCTGGCCCGGTCGCGAGCGCGCCGGTTCCCGCGCAGACGCCAGCCCCCCCAGCGCCGATGACCGCCGCGCCCGCCGACACCAACGGCGCGTCGCCCGCCTTCATCTCCACGATGATGGACTACCCGCTGACTCTCCAGCACGTCTACAATCGCGCGCGACGCCTTTTCCCCAACCGCGAGATCGTCACCATCGTCGCCGACGGCTACGAGCGCTCCACTTATGGGGAGACATTTGCTCGCGTCGAGCGGCTCGCCGGGGCGATTCAGGCGCTCGGCGTCAAGCGCGGTGACCGCGTCGCCACGCTGGCCTGGAACTCCACCCGCCACTACGAGCTATACTTCGCCGTCCCGTGCATGGGCGCCGTCCTGCATACCCTCAACCTGCGGCTGCCTGCCAACCAACTCGGCTACATCATCCAGGACGCCGCCGACAGCGTGATCTTCGTTGACTCCGACTTGTTTCCGCTCCTGCGCGGCGTCAAGGACAGTCTGGGCAGCGTCAAACACATCGTCGTCATGAACGGCCCCGTCCCCGACGATGTCGAGGGCTTTCCACCCGTCCATGACTACGAGGCGCTCATCGCCACCGCGCCTACGACATTCGCCTGGCCAGAGCTGGACGAGCGCGAGCCAGCCGCCATGTGCTACACCTCCGGCACGACCGGCAACCCGAAAGGCGTCGTCTACAGCCACCGCTCGTCCTTCCTGCACGCCTTCTCAGTCACTCAGGTTGACACCGTTGGCCTCTGCGAGCGCGATGTCTCCTTCCCGCTCGTCCCCATGTTCCACGTCAACGCCTGGGGCCTGCCTCACGCCGCCGCGATGGTCGGGAGCAAGCTGGTCTTCCCCGGCAAGTTCATGGACCCCACCCACACCGCACAGACCATCGCTGAAGAGAAGGTCACGCTGGCCGCTGGCGTCCCCACGCTCTGGATCGGCCTCCTGCAGATACTCGACCGCCGCACCGACCTCGACCTCTCCGGACTCGATCGTATCGTCTGTGGTGGCTCTGCCGTACCCGCCGCGCTTGTCAGAGGTCTCCAAGCCAAGGGATTAACGATCATCCAGGCCTGGGGCATGACCGAGATGTCGCCAATCGGCACCGTCTCGCGGCTGAAATCCAATCTCCAGTCGCTGCCACTTGAGGAGCAGATCGCCTACCGCGCCAAGCAGGGCATCGCCGTCACCGGCGTAGACCTCCGCATCATGAACCTCGACACCAATCAGGAAGCGCCCTGGGATGGCGAGACTTTCGGCGAGATTCAGGTGCGCGGCCCCTGGATCACCGCCTCCTACTACCACGGCGATGACGAAGAGATGGGCGCCTCGAAGTTCATAGACGGCTGGTTCCGCACCGGCGATGTCGCCACGATTGACCCTGACGGCTACGTCATGATCGTGGACCGCACCAAAGATGTCATCAAATCCGGCGGTGAGTGGATCTCCTCCGTGCAAGAGGAAGGCCTGATCATGGGCAACCCGATGGTGCTGGAGGCCGCCGTCATCGGCATGCCGCACCCCAAATGGTCGGAACGCCCTGTCGCGGTGGTCGTTCCCAAGCCCGAATTCAAGGACACAATCACGAAGGAGGACATCCTCCGCGACCTGGAGCCACGTGTCGCGAAATGGTGGCTGCCCGATGAGATCGTCTTCGTTGACGCGCTGCCCAAAACCAGTGTGGGCAAGTTCGACAAGAAGGTCATGCGCGCCCAACTCGCCGATCAGGTCCACTTCAGCGAATAGCTCACGCTTGGCTCAATCCGGCATCTCGTGAACCCGGCGCGGTCAGCATCCCAACGTTTGGCTGACCGCGCCGGGTCGCGTGTTTGCCACCATAGGCCAGATCGAAGCGTAGACTATCGTTGAATGCGCAAACGGCCCGGAGCCGCGCGGCAAGTCGCCCGCTACGCTCCAAGCCTCAACCTTCGCCCTTATGAGGAGCCATAACGCCATGACCAATCCGACGCCGACAGGCGACCACTTTCCCGCCCAAACATACGGGAGCGAGCAGCCGTC
This sequence comes from uncultured Chloroflexia bacterium, assembly GCA_963809385.1. Lineage (GTDB taxonomy): Bacteria > Chloroflexota > Ktedonobacteria > Ktedonobacterales > JADMIN01 > JAKAIY01. The sequence goes on from CAWEJL010000005.1 coordinate 526,918, forward strand.
TCAGTGGAGTGGAAACACCACACCCGCCTATGACGCCCCACCGCAATATCAGCCATACCCGCCCCAGTATCAGCCGTACCAGCAACCGTATCAGCCCGCTGGAGCCCCGCCATACCCTGGCTATCCGCCGCAATACGTGCCGGGCATGAACCCAACCAACTCGCTCGCCATCGCCAGTTTCGTCTGCTCCATCGCCGGCATCTTTGTCACCGGCCTCGGTTTGGTCGGAATTATCCTTGGCCACATCGCCCTTGGACAGATCAAGCGCTCCAACGGCTACGAGCGTGGACATGGATTCGCTGTCGCCGGCCTCATCATTGGCTATGTCTGGCTTGGGCTAGCCGTGCTCATCATCATAGGCTTCCTGCTGCTGGTCGTATTTGTCGCCCCCTCGTCACCCTCTTCATTCCCAGCGAACTGACCGTCTACACCCAGCCAGGAGAAGCCTCATGATGCCCGAAATCATCCCATCCAACCGCTGGATCACGATCCTTCTGCTGGTTGGTCTGCTGGCGCTGATCGTCTATGGCGCGGTGAACGGTGACCCCGCAACCATCGCCATCGTCCTCGCGCTGGTCATCTTCTTCGCGATTCCGGCGGCGCTGCTATTCATCATGAATCGCCGCGCCCGACGCGACGAGCGTTAAGCAAGCAGTACTCTCACACACGCTCTTATATATACCGCCTTATGCGGCTAATTAGTGTGTTTATATACTATGATACAATCAAAAAACGAAGCGGGCGACACGTCACGAGTGGCGCAGGCTAGATGCGTGTCGTGTCGCATAATTCCACGATATACCTCCACGCATGTTCGCGCTGGGCCATACGACGCTGCCATCACATGGTCGGAGCCATTCCGCATCAGAGGAGAATGCGCTGTGAGTAGTGTCATCGAAGCAACCGCGCTGCCATCGTTCAGAGTCATGTTCCTTGGATTGCAATCGTCTGGCAAGACCGCGTATTTCAGTGTCATGACACACTATCTGGAACTCGACAGCCCGACACGGCGTTTCAACCTCACGCTCCTCGACCAGCGCGCTCACAAGTTGTTTGCGGAGTACTACGACTCACTGACCAGGGAAGGAGCCGAACTGGAGGCGACCCCGCCGCACGATGCCGCCAGCCAGTTGCGCTATCAGTTCATACCCAAAACGCCTGGGGCCAATGGCCAGCCGCTCTTTTCGGTGGAGTTCATGGACTACGGCGGCGAGCGACTGATGCGCCACATGTTTCCCGAGGAGTCCGAACAGGAGATTTCCCGTGGAATCGGTGAGGCGTCGGTCCTCGTTGTGCTGCTCGATGGAGAAGACATCACCGAACTGCTGAAGAAAGGCCGCGCGAGCGCCAAAGACCTCGCCGCAAGGTTTGATTCGCAGGTGAACACACTCCTTGGCAGACTTTCGAGCAACCCGTCACTGGTTCCCGTTCACTTCATGGTGACCAAGTGGGACGCATGTCTTCAGGCGAACATCACCCTGGCGAACGTGCGCGCCTTCCTCCAAACCTATGACGCCTTCAGAGAGATTGTCGCGTCTCGCACCGAGGCGGGCATCTTCACTCGGATTGTTCCAGTCAGCTCATTTGGCGCGGGCTTTATTGTCCCGACCAACTTCCTCGAGCGCAACATTCTTCGCCGTGGCCGCGAGAAGATCAATCCAGGAGCTCAGCCCAAACCGATCAATATTGAGATTCCGTTCGCACTAGCGTTCGTTGACCAAATGCGCGCGCTGCAGCGACAGGCGCTGGTTATTGGCCAGAATGTGAGTCAACCGGACCAAGCGCAAACAAAGATGAAGTGGAGCGAATTGCTGAGAAAAGCAAGTGGATATATAACGAGGGTCACGACCAAGAACGCCCACACGATAGTCCTCACATCGGTAGCGGTAGCGCAGGCGGTTATCCTGGCGCGCACAATGAACAGCGCGAGTGGATCTGATAGCGCCGGAAGTCGCTCCCCGAACCGCTCATTGAGTCCTAATCGTCCTAACTTATCGGCAGCCAAACACATTGCGGAGAGTAGCTCGGAAGTGCTGGGATTGACCCTTTTGCCGCCGAACCTGCAGAAGAAGATAGAAGAGCTTGGGGACCGCTGGGCGACGCAGATCGAGGGCGATGTAACCATCCAGCACGCCTCACGGATTCAACAATATGAGGCAGATATGGAGGAGTACCAGCGCATCCTCCAGGTGAGTAAGGAGCAGTACGAGCGATACCTGGAAGGCGAAAAGATCTGTGAAGCGCTAGTCAAGGCGTTTGAACACCAGTACCCTGACTCCATGCTCTCTGGGATAGATAACACCTGATCGGAGACCGATAGCAATGGTCTACCCCTTCTTGATAGGCGTACACCCGACTGAAGGTTATACCGTCGTCGTGGCCCCACGCATCCTGACCAGCGCCGGCCTCACCTCCATGCTCATGGACGCGGCTAGGGGCGGTATGACTCCGCCAAATGTCCTCATCCGCCGCGAGATCCGTCATGAAGGCGCGCCTCGATTTGCGCTGCTCTATCGCACCGACCGCGCGAGCGAGCGCTTTCTGGGCCAGGCGGCGCAGGAGGTCCTCCGCGACAGCCATGGCAGGCCGTTTCGGGTGACGTATGGCGCGCTCCTTACTGAAACCAGCGAAGAACCGACCTGTATGACACACGACGATATGGACGCGCTCGTTCAGGCCTGCCATCCCGGATACGTCAAGCTGTGGAATAGTCAAACGCTTCTGCCACCAGAGCCGTCTAGCCCCGTCCTCCTTAGCCATTCAGGGCGAGTCGCTCGCGGTCGAGGAGTATCCCGAGCCCTATATCGTTCCCCCATCGCTACACGCTGGCATGGTCGCCGCAACCGAACCCGCTGGGGCTGCGCGCTCTGGTAGCGCCGCCCCGCGAGATCGGCACAGCAAAGCGAGACTCGACAACCGTGAAGACCATGGGAGTGACTCTGGGCAGGCTGAGACGCTAGAATCCGAGACATCCAACGCCAGTGCGACGCTCGCGCTGATCCTGGCGCTCATCGCCCTTATTGGGGTGATCGCGTTGCTACGCAAACGCGACGACCGCGACGAGGAGTAGCGTCGCGAGCGGCGCTACCCGGCTCCCGGCCCCACATCCAACGCGCCCAGCGCATCCAGCGCCAGCGTAGCGGCTACCAGCGCCGCCGTCTCCGCGCGCAGGATTCGCCGTCCCAGCGTCACCGCCAGCGCGCCGTGACGCGCCGCGAGCGCCACCTCAGCCGCCGAAAAGCCGCCCTCCGGCCCGATGAACAGCCACACCCCCTCGACAGGCTGCGCGCCTCCCGCTCGCGCCGCAGCGCCGCCCCCAGCGGCTGCCCCGCGGCGCCTTCCCAGGGAATCAGCGGAATCACGCCCGGCGGAACCGCCGCCAGCGCCGCCGCCAGTGGCAGCGGCTCGCGCAGCTCCGGCAGCCATGCGCCGCCGCACTGCTCCAGCGCCTCGGCGAGGATATGCTCGTAGCGCCGCCGCTTCGCCCCGCTCAGCTCATCCGCTAGCGCCACCGACCGCTCCGTCACCAGTGGCTGGAACGCCGCCACACCCAGCTCCGTCCCCTTCTGCAGGACGAGTTCCAACCGGGCGGATTTGAGCATGCCCAGGCAAAGCGTAACCGGCGGCGCGGGATTCGCCAGCCCTTCGCGGCGTGGGCTGGCCTCCACCGTCACCTCGCGCCGCGAGACGGTGGTGATCTTCGCGGTGTACACCCCACCCACCCCATCGAGCATTTGAATCTCATCGTCGGGGCGCAGGCGCAGCACATCCCGCGCCTGCCGCGCGATGTCATCGGGCAGTGTCAGCTCGGCGCCAGGCAGAGGCGCGCTCGCGGCGAGCGCGCGAAGGACGAAGCGGCCAGCAGGCATTCCGTTCGCCTCCTCTGGTTAGCCGTCCGCCCGGCGCCCGATCAGCGTTACCCAGTCGCCTTCGACGACTTCGCGGATATCCGTCAGACCGGCGGCGATCAGCGGCTGGACCGCCTCGTCGCGCCGCTCCTGAATGATGCCGCTGGCGATCAGCGCGCCGCCAGGCCGCGTGGCCCGCAGCAGCGCCGGGGCAAGCTGAGCGATAACGCGCGCGATGATATTCGCCACCACCAGGTCGTAGGTCCCAATCTCCGCGCCGAACGTCTCGATGCCTGGTGGCAGCGGGAAATATGGCTCACCAGCGGCGCCTTCCAGCGTGCCAAGGCGCGCGTCCACCCGCTCCGCCAGGCCATTGATCCGCGCGTTCTCGCGCGTCGCCTCCACCGCGACCGCGCTCACGTCCAGCGCCAGCGCGCTCGCCGCCCCCAGCTTCAGCGCCGCCAGCGAGAGGATGCCCGACCCGCAGCCGACATCCAGCACGCGCGCGCCCTGCTGGACGGCCTCCTCCAGGAGCAAGACGCAATTATGCGTCGTCGGGTGCAGCCCCGTGCCAAACGCCATGCCAGGATCCAGGTCTATGACTACCTCATCTCCCTCAGGCTGGTAGTCGCGCCACGAGGGACGGATGACTACCCGGCGGCCCAGCTTCAGCGGGTGATAGTGCTCTTTCCAGGCGTTGGCCCAATCCTCCTCCGCTACGCGCTTCACCTGGAGCGTCCCTACCGCGCTGGCGTCAATCATGCGCAGCATGCCCAGGCCATTCTCGATGCGCGCGCGCGTCTCCTCAGCGGATGTATCGTCGGGAATCCAGACCCGGCAGGTAACGGGAGCGCCAGAGAGCGGCTCGTGGGCCTGGCCGTCGTCGAAAAGCTCATACGGCTCCTCGATGGCGACACCGCCCTGTGTGTAACGGCTGATGACCTCCGTGACGGCTTCCACCGCCTCTGGGGTCGAGGTCACGCTCAGCTCCAACCAGTATGCCGGCATTATGAACTCCATCGGATTGTAGGCTTTAGGCGGCGGGCGACCGCCCGCGCAAGGCGGTCATAAGTGTCGCGCATCGCCCGCCGCCGCGTCAACCGCGCCAGGATCCACTTTGACGCCCCCCTGGCTCGCGCCGTATTGTGCAAGGTAGGCGCGCTTGCGTCAGAATGCACAGCTGGCGAACAGAGATTGCGAGATAGATCATGACACAAGAAACTGGACAGGCCGAGGCGGAGCAGGCGCTGCGCTCCGGGCAGGAGGCGCTCGCGGCGGGCCGCATCGAGCGCGCCGCCGAGTCGCTGACCAGCGCCGAATCGCGCTTCCGCCAGCTTGGTCAGATGGAGCGCGCGGGCGACGCCCGCCTGGCGCTCGCCGAGGCCCAGCGGCAGAACGGCGCGCTCGACCAGGCGCAGGCCAGCTACGAACGGGCCGTCACCTACTTCAAGGAAGCCAGCGCGACCAGCCGCGAGGCCGCCGCCACGCTCGCCCTTGGCCATGTGGAGCGCCAGCGCGGCAAGATTGACGCCGCCTGGCAGCGCTACTATCTCGCTCTGCGGCTCTTCGAGAAGGAGGGCGACGTTCGCGGGCAGGCGGGCGCGTCACTGGCGTTGGGACATGTCGAGCGCCTGCGCGGCCGCTACTCCCGCGCCGCCGAATATTATACCAAGGCCCGCCTCAGCTATGCGCAAGCGCAAGATCGCGTGGGCGAGGCCGACGCCGCGCGAGGCCAGGGCGAGATGCTCGCCTCAGGGAGCGACCATACCGCCGCGCGAGAGGCGCTGGATCACGCGCTCGCGCTCTACCAGGTCACGCACGACCGCTACGGCGAGATAGACACACTCAATAGTCTGGGTCGCCTTGAGCTAGAGGAAGGCGAGATCGAGAGTGCGGCAGCCCGCTTCGGCGCCGCGATTGACGCCTCCGGCCCAGTCGAGTATGACCTGGGCGCCGCCGATGGGACGCTCGGATTGGCGGAGGTCAGCCTGCGCGCGGGACGGCTCGACCAAGCGCTCTCCAGCGCGGTCAAAGCGGGCGAGACCTACGCCAGCGCCCGGGTCGCGCTCGGTGGGGCGGATGTCAACCGCGCGCTGGGCGAGATCAACCTGCGGCGCGGCCAGCTCTCGCAGGCGGTCAACCTCTACGAACGCTCGATGCGCGCGTATCAGTCGCTGAAAGCGCAGACACCCTACCTGCGCGCCGCGCTCGGCGCCGCCGAGGCCAACCGGCGGCGCGCACAGCCACGAAAAGCGGAGGACCTCTTCGAAGAAGCGCGGAAGCTTGCGCAGGAGGTCTCGCAGCCCGCGTTGGAGGCCGAGGCCATTCTGGGGATGGGCCGCATCGCGCGCGCGCGCGGCGCCAGCGAGCAGGCGTCAACATTTTTGGAGCAGGCAGAGCGCCGCTTCAAGGCGCAAGGCCGCTCAGCGCTGGCGACGCACGCCACCATCGAGTGCGCGCGCCTCGCGCTCACCCAGGGACGGCTCGACGACGCCTCAGACCTGGTCAGCAAGGCGCTGCGCCTCGCGCGCAAACCCGCTCATGGCAGCGAGCGCGGGCCGGAGGCGCTCGCGCTCGCCGTCTGGTCGGCAGTCGCCGCCGCGCTGGGCCAGCTCGATAGCGCGCGAGCGCACGCCCACGAGGCGATGACGCTCGCGGAAGCGGAGGGCGATGAGCAGGCGCGGATCGAGGCCGCGCTGGCCGCCGCTGAAGTCGAGTTGATGGCGGAGAATCTTCAGGCCGCCGTCAACGCTTTCAACCGCGCGGCGACGCAGGCCCAGGCGCGCGAAGCCGTTGTGGCGGACACGGTTGCGTCTGTCGGACTGGGGCGCATCCTGCTGCGGCGCGGGCTGTGGGAAGAGGCCGCTAACGCCTTCCAGGACGCGCTGCCACGCATGCGCGCCGCTGAAGACCTCGCGGGCCAGACGCTGGCCGCGATCAGCCTTGGCGAGGCGCGCCGCAATCTGAACGACCGCGACGCCGCCCGCGCCGCCTTCGCCGAGGCCACACGCCTCGCGCGAGCGAGCGACAACCCACTGCTGGAGGCGGAAGCGCTGGGAGGCGAGGCGCGTCTGCTGCTCGGCTCAGGCGAGATGGAGGCGGCGACAAGCCGTTACGGGCAGGCGTTGGAACTGATAGAGCGCGTTGGCGCGAGCGTCGCGGATATCGGCGACCGCGCGACCTTCTTCGATGGCTACGCTTCGCTCTACGCGGAGGCGATTTTCGCGCTGGCCCGTGAGCAGGCGTCGAAACGCGCTCGCGAGATAGCCGCTGCCTACGCGAGCAAAGCAACCAGAGCGGGCTGCGCCGCCGCCGCCCAGCGTCTGAGCGAGTACGCGCGCTCCATCCCGACCAGCGGCAAGGACCTCACGCCTGAGCGTCAGAGCGAAAACAAAGCGGTCGTCACGCTGCTGGACGCCGCGCGTAAGGCGCTCACGCGCTGACACGCGGCGCGCTTGGAGCCGCCGCGCTTGGAGCCGCCGCGCTTCGCCCACGCGTAGTGGCGCGCGAGGGGCGCGTGGGCCGCTCCCGGCGGGCGGGGCGGGGTGTCTTTCCCGCTTCGACGCCCACCAGGATGAAGTTAGGGCGTAGCGAGGCATTGGCAGTCACGCGCAGCCGGAGCGGGTCCGCTTCCTCCTCTGGCGCGGGCGCGGCCTTCGCGCGCGAGGCGCGCCCGCGTCCCGTCTTGGCCACCACAGCCGCGCCTCGCTGCGCCAGCGTCTGCGGGTGCGCCTCGCAGGCGGTGGGCGCCCAGCCGGTGCGCTCACTGAAGCGGTGCGCGGCTTCCGCCATCTTCGCACTGAACGGGCGGCGCGGGTCATCATCGAACCAGAGCAATCCTTCGGCGATCATCCGCGACTCTCCTGGGTCCGCGCGCATGGCGCATGGCTTAATTGAAACATTTGTTCCACATACAAGTATATCGCGCGGGGCCGCGCGGGTCAAGCGTGAAGGCCGCGCAAATCGAAAAAACTGACTGACCCCGCGCGCGGGCGCAAATGCTCCGCGCGAGGTCAGCTGGATAGAAGCGTCCGTGAGGTAAGTGGAGAGCGGCCTCAGCCACCCGGCCTCGGCTTCGGCGGGCCGCCGCCGCCACCACCGCCACCACCACCACCACCCCCGCCCCACCGCCACCACCGCCACCACCGCCGCCACCGGGCGCGGGTTTTGGAGCAGGAGAAGGAGCGGTTGGGCAGATGACCCAATACGGGACGTTCGGTGGGTAACAGACATTGAAGTTCGTGCCAGTGCTGCCGGTATTATTCGCTGGCATCGCGCCTGCCAGGAACCAGTCGGTGGAGGTAATGCCATTGGAAGTCCACGTACGGCGTTGCAAGCCGCTCGGCACAGCGAAGTCGGTCTTGGGCAGGTTGTCGCGCTCCATCGCGTAGAGCATCGCGCGGTTCCAGGTCGGGGCCGCGCCCGTGACACCGTCAACGTGCGATACGCAGGTAGCGCAGGGAGCCATCGGTGTGTGATCGTTATTACCTGCCCAGACCGCCATGGTGTATTTCGTGGTGTAGCCAACCGTATAGTCGTCGGTGAAATTTGACGCCGTGCCGGTCTTGGCCGCCGCCGGCCAGGCGAGCGGACTCTTCCCATGGCCGGCGTAGATCCGCCCGCACTCCTTCGTGCCAATCGGCCCAAAGCTCCCAGGATGGATGAAGTCAGGACCATCTGGGCTGATGAGCGGATCCAGGTACAATGGTGTGCACGGATTGAACTCTGGCGCGCGCGCCCCGTTGTCCTCCAGCATGCTGGTCACCATGTACGCGACCTGCGGGGTGAGTACCTGAACGGGTCGTGGCACCTGGTATTGGAAGAGCGCATTGCCCGAGCTGTCGGTGATGCGGTCAATCGAGTACATCGGAATGAACTGACCATAGTTGGCGAAGACGGTATACATCTGCGCCATGTCGTATGGCGTGACGTCCAGGGTGCCGAGCACCGACGATAGCCCCCACGTGCCTTCCCACGTTCGCAGGCCCATGCGGATCGCGTTGCGCTCGACATCCGCGATACCCGCGTACTGCATGACCTTGATGGCAGGGATATTGCGCGAGTTCTGCAGCGCTTTTCGCAGAGTGAGCTCACCATACCACTTTCCACCATAGTTCGACGGTCGGTATTGTGACTGTGAGCCCGCGTCCCAGAAGATCGTCGGCGTATCGGAGATCGTCATCGCTGGGAACCAGCCCTTAGAGAAGGCGGTCGCGTAGACGATCGGCTTGAACGCCGAGCCAGCGCTGCGGTAGCCCGATGTGACGACGTTGAATTGACCGTTGATCTTGGTGCTGTAATAGTCCACACTTCCCAGCATCACCCGGATACCACCTGAGGCATTGTCTACCATAATGCCCGCGGTATTGGAGATGTGGTCGTTACGGATGTAACCGCCATAGTCGTCGCGGTCATTGCCGTACAGGTGCTTCTTCATCGCGGCCTGCGTGTGATTCTGCAGATCGAGATCCAGAGTCGTGTAGACGTTGAGGCCAGAGCGCCCCAGAGCGAGCTGTCCGTTGGCAATCATCGCCTGGAGCTGGTCAATCACAAAGTACACGAATGCCGGCGCGAGGTTTACTGAAGCGACGCTGATCTTGCTAAAAAAGCCAGGGGCTCCTGCCTCAGCCCAGGCCGCGTCCGCCTGCGCTTTGGTGATGTACCCATACTTGAGCATGTCATTGAGCGCTTCACGCTGACGCGCGCGGGCTGTATCGAAGTGCGCGATAGGATCATTGAGATTTGGGTTCTGTGGAATACCCGCCAGCATCGAAGCCTGCGCCAGGTCGAGATGCTGCGCGGCGGTCGTTCCTGTGCGGGCATCGTCGGTGTATCCGAAATAGACCTGCGCCGCCGAATCAATCCCGTAGGCCTCATGCCCGTAGTCAATCGAATTGAGATACATCGCCAGGATCTGCTGCTTTGAGTAGGCCCCCGTCTCGGTCATCCCAACGGAGAGGATCGCCTCCTGCAGCTTGCGGGTATAGGTCTCGTGCGCGCCTAGAATATTTTGTTTGATGAGCTGTTGCGTGATCGTGCTGCCGCCCTGCGCGATGGAGCCGCTCGAAAAGTTCGCCTGCGCCGCGCGAACGATCGAGGTGGCGTCAATACCGGGGTTCGTCCAGAAGGTGTGGTCCTCGATGGCGATCGTGGCGTTGACAACCGTGATGGGTATCTGCGCGATCGAAATACTGTGCTGCGCGCCGACGTTGTTGACCTGATACAGCAAAATACCGGTCTTGTCATAGATGCGCAGGCTATCGCGGCCCGCGACAGTGCGACTGAGCGCCGCGATGGAGACCTGTTGCGACTGGTAGTAGGCCGCCGCCGCCCCCACAGTGCTTGTCAGCACAGATAGCGTCAGCAAGCCCAGCACAATCACGCTCACCCATGCCAACCGCGCGAAGGTCGCCGAGCGCGCGGCGGAGCGAGCGCGCGTGGCGCGACGCAGATACATCGTATAGCGCCGGCGGCGGCGGTTGGAGTGCTCAGCGACTTGCGAGACCGCCGCTCGCGTCCCCACATAAAAGGGCGGCTGGTAGGGCGCGGGCATTTCGAGCGTTTCCGCGTCAGCCTCGCCATCTCCCGCGGAAGAGAAAGCGGGCGGAGTCATCTGGGTCGCATCCAGATCGTCTGGCTGGCCTGGCGCGCCGACACCGTCCAGGGAGCCAGCTCCAGAGCTGCCCCCCTCGGCGTCCGCTTCTGGCTCATCCGCAGGTGGCGCATCGCTCCCCGGATCGAGCTGCGCGGCCTGGTTCAGGCTCTCTGACTCTGACGCCCCGGCGTCCTTCTCAGGGTCAAATTGCTCTGGCTCATCCGGGGTTGGCGCGATTCCTGATGTGTCCAACGACTATCCTCCATGACCGTAGAATATAAACCAGGCCCGGCGCAAGGCCCCGGCGCCGCCCAGGCCGCTGCTTGACAGGCTATCGTCTGGCTGGATACACTGCGAAAACATGCGCGCTCGCGCAGCGATGTTCAGGGATGTGACGTTTGGTCACGAGCCACGTTCACGGTCGCTCCATTGGTGTACAACGGACGGCCAGCGCGTGAGGTCGCGGGACAGGCGCTTCTGGCGCATACCAGGTATACGTGAAGCGCCTACCCACCGCTCACATTGGACTAGACGCTTGGCGTCCGCCCCGTGTTTCCCTCTGAACTTAAGAATTTCCTCAGGAGTTGTAGCATGCCACAGGGCTCCACCACCACACCAGCGACCGCCGCCAGCGACCGTGCGGGGGCGCCAGCGCGCACACGCTTCGCGCCCAGCCCGACTGGCCTGCAACACATCGGTGGCTATCGCACAGCGCTTTTCAGCTGGTTGCTGGCTCGACACACCGGTGGGCAGTTCCTGCTTCGCATCGAGGACACAGACACCGCACGGACCGTGCCAGGCGCTGTTGAGGCGGTCATCGAGGGCTTTAAATGGCTGGGGATGGAGATTGACGAGGGACCGGAGGCTGGTGGCCCCTACGGGCCCTACTTCCAGACGCAGCGCCGCGAGCTGTATCTACCCTACGTCGAGCGGCTGATCGAGTCAGGCGCGGCCTACCGCTGCTTCTGCTCACGCGAGCGTCTCGACCTGGCCCGCCAGTCGCAGATCGCGCGCCATCTGCCGCCGCGCTACGATCGCCATTGCCGCAACCTGAGTAAGAAAGATATCGCGCGCAACCTCAGCGATGGCCAGAGCTACACCGTGCGGCTGGCGTCTCCTCTGGAGGGCAAGACATCCGTCGTTGACGAGCTGCGCCCGACGCCCATCGAGTTCGAGAACGCGAATCTCGACGACGCCATTCTGCTCAAATCAGACGGCTTTCCGACCTACCATCTCGCCAACGTGATTGACGACCACCTGATGCGCATCACCCATGTGCTGCGCGCGGAGGAGTGGATCCCCAGCGCGCCGCTGCATCTCATCCTCTATCAGGCGCTGGGCTGGGAGCCGCCGATCTTCGCGCATGTGCCGGACGTTCTGGCGCCGCAGGGCGGAGTCAAGTTGAGCAAGCGCAAAGGCGCGATACCGATGCTGGAGTACCGCGAGCGGGGCTACCTCCCCGAGGCGCTCCTCAATTACATGGCGCTGCTTGGCTGGTCGTATGACGACAAAGAGAACGTCCTCTCACGCGAGCAGTTGATCGCAGCCTTCTCGCTCGACCGCGTCGGCGTGGCGCCAGCGCGCTACGACGAGGGGCGGTTGCTCTGGTTCAACGGCTACTACATCCGCCAGCTTACGGCTGATGACCTGCTGGCGCGCATGCTGCCCTTCCTGGAGCGCCCGGAGGCGGAGGGTGGCCTGCCCGACAGCGTGGCTCGCCCGGTTGACCACGACTACGCCCGCCGCGTGCTGGCGCTGGAGCAGGAGCGCATGAAGACGCTGGCCGAGGCGCCCGGCATGACATCTTTCTTCTTCGTCGACACGCTGGAGTACCCGCCGCAAACGCTGATCGCCAAGAACATGGACGCCGCTAGCGCAGTCAACGGACTGCGACGCTCGCTCGCCACACTGGAGTCCCTGGATGGATGGGAGGCAGCGGCGATGGAGGCGCCCCTGCGTGAGCTGGTAACAGAATTGGGGCTGAAGCCAGTGCAGCTCTTCACCAGTCTGCGCGTCGCCGTAACAGGGCGTACTGTCTCGCCACCACTCTTCGAGACGATGGAGACGCTGGGCCGCGAGGTCTCGCTGGGGCGGCTACGCCAGGCGATCAGCGCGCTGGAAGAGTACGCCGCAAGCGCGTGAGGCTGACCAGCGCTGGCCGGTATGGTGTGCCCTGGTTGCGCTCCGACAGACATAAGGCTAGAATTGGGCTAAATGGCCGCCAGGCGCCGAAGCCGGTGGCCATCCCGCGACGCTGGCGCGCGGAATCGGGCTGGCGCTGTCGCAACACGCTAGCATACTGTCACATCCGATACCATTATCACGGTCGTTGGAGGTTGCGTTGAAGGTTCTGGTCGCTGGGGGCGCGGGGTTCATTGGCTCCCATCTGTGCGCGCGCTTGCTAAACGAAGGGCATGATGTCGTCTGCGTGGACTCCCTGCTAACAGGCTCCGAGCGCAACATCACCCCACTTCTGGGGAATCCGCGCTTCACGTTCCTCCGTCATGACGTGACGGAGCCACTCGACGTCCCAGTGGACGCGATCTTCCAGCTCGCCAGTCCCGCCAGCCCCGTCGGCTACTGGATGTATCCCTTCGAGACGATTCGTGTCAACACCGAGGGAACGATGCGCCTGCTCGATCTGGCGAAGGCGCGCGGCGCGATCTTCCTGACCGCTTCGACCTCAGAGGCCTATGGCGACCCGCTGGAGCATCCCCAGACCGAAACCTATTACGGCAACGTCAACCCCATTGGCGTGCGCGCCTGCTATGACGAGAGCAAGCGCCTCGGCGAGACCATTACGATGGAATACGTCCGCCGGATGGGCGTAGACGCGCGCATCGTCCGTATCTTCAACACCTACGGCCCCAACAGCCAGCTCGACGATGGCCGCATGATTCCCAACTTCATCACCCAGGCGATCACCGGCAAGCCGCTGAGCATCCACGGCGCGGGCGAACAGACTCGCAGCATCTGCTACGTGGATGATCTGGTGGACGGCCTGATGCGCGCGCTCTTCACCCCCGGCACGACCGGCGAGGTCTATAATCTGGGCAATCCCGAAGAGCATTCGGTGCTGGAGTGGGCCAAGCTCATCATCCGCCTGTGCGACTCAGCCTCAGAGATTGTCTTCGAGCCTAAGCGCGAGGACGACCCGGAGCGCCGTCGGCCCAACATCGAGAAGGCGCGTGCGGCGCTTGGCTGGGAGCCGAGCGTCTCGCCGGAAGACGGCCTGCGGCGCACGATCGCCTGGTTCCGCGTCGAGATGGAGCGTGAAGGCCTATGTCAGCCAGCGCGGGCAGGGTAGCCACAGCGCGAGGTCTCATCACACCCGAACGGGCGGCGCGCGCGCTGCTCTATATCACGCCGCTCGCGGTCGGCTTCGGCCAGGCGCTGACCCTGAACGTCAAGGGGCTGCGCGCTTCCCTGACGGACCTGATCGTCGGGGCGCTGGCTGCGCTAGGCGCGTACACGCTCTGGCGTGCGCGTGCGGCCGGGAGGCTCGACATCCCGCGCACGCTGCGCGAGGCCCGGCGCACGCGGCCCGAAGCGCTGGCGCTGCTGGCGGCGCTGCTCGCCTACCTTCTGGTCATCGTCCTCTCCATCGTCACCGCCTACACCCGCACGCCCGTCATCAAGGAGACGCTGAAGTGGGGTGAGGTGGTGGTCGTCGTCTGCGCCACCTGGGGTTTTATCCGCACGGAACAGCAGGCGCTCTGGCTGGCGTGGGGCGTGATCGCCGGTGGCCTTGCCGAAGCGCTGCTCGGCTGCGCGCAGTACGTCTTCGCCTCCGGCCTGCTGGGGCCGGGCGGGGCCAGCGTGCGCGTCTTCGGCACGTTCGATCAGCCCAATCCCTACGGCGGCTATCTCAACTTGTCCCTGCCGGTGGCGCTGGCGCTGGCGCTCTTCGGACGCGACCCGCGCATGCGCTGGGTCGCGGGTGGCGCCAGTATTCTCTCGCTCTTCGCGCTCTACCTCGCCAATTCGCGCGGGGCGCTGCTGGGACTGGTGGCCGCCATGATTGTCATCGCCGCCGTGGGCTGGCGGCTGGAGCGGCAGGCGCTGATCGCCGCAGCGGTTGGCGCCCCACTCGTCGCCGTCGCCTGGCTAACGCATCTGATCCCCCTCAGCCTGCAAGACAAGCTACTGGCCCAGTTCCGCGTCAATGATGTCTCGCTCACCGCGCAGGTCAACGACGCGAACTTCTCGACCATCGAGCGGCTGGCGCACTGGGTCGCGGGCCTGCGCATGTTCCAGGCCCATCCGCTGCTGGGCGTGGGCGCCGGCAACTACGGCGCCGCCTATCAGCAATACAAGGTCACCGGCTGGGACGAGTCCCTGACGCACGCGCACAACTACTACATCAACGTCGCGGCGGAGACGGGGGCGCTGGGACTGCTGGCCTTCCTGGCGGTTGTGGGCGCGGCGCTCTACGCCGGCTGGCGCGCCACCCGCGCGACGGACCGCCAGCGCGGCGGCCAGGGAGCGCTGACCGGCCTCGACGCGCGCGCGCTGAGCATCGGCTTCACCGCCGTGATCGTCGCACTCTGCGTCCACAACTTCACCGACAACCTGTTCGTCCACGCGATGGAGTTGCAATTCGCTCTGGCGCTCGGCGTCCTGCTGCGACTGGCGACGGTCGCGCGCCCCCAGTTTCTACGCCTCGGCGCCGCTCCCACCGCGACGCTACTCCCAGCGTCAGACGCGATCTAACCAGGGTATGTTATCCTGATGCTGGCGTGGCGTGGCGCCACATGACCCGGTGAGAGAGCGGAAACGTCAACGATGCGAGTCGCGATCAATGCGCTATTCCTGCAAGAGCCCCAAGTCGGCCAGGGACGCTACGTCTACAACCTGCTGGAGGCGCTAGGGCAGGTGGACGGCGTCACCGACTACCTCATTCTCAACCCCAAGCCACCTAAAGTCACCCCTGAAACACCCTCCAGTTTTCACTGGGAGGTTGCCCCTACTGGCGGCCCCGCGCGCGGAGCCAATCTGGAGAAACTGGTCTGGGAGCAGGCTGGATTCCCTGCGGCGGCAAAGCGCGGCGGCGCTAAACTCGCCCACATTCCCCACTTCGCCCCGGTCTATCGCGGCATGGGCATGCCCCAGGTCGTCACGATTCACGACGTCATTATGCTGGCGCTGCCCGAATACCGAATGAAGCCAAGCGCGCAGCTCTATACAGGCCTCGTCAGCCAGGCCGCGCGCCGCGTGGACTCCATCATCACCATCTCCGAGTGGTCCAAGAGCGACATCATGGAATACCTGCGCATCCCAGAGGAGCGCATCAGTGTGATCCGCCTGGCGCCCGCGCCCACCTTCACCCGTGTCACCGACCCCGAGCGGCTGCGCGCCGTGCGGGCGAAATACGGACTGGGACAGCGGTTCGTCCTGAACGTCGGCGGGCTGGACGTGCGCAAGAACATCGAGCGGCTGGTCGGCGCCTTCGCCGCCGTCTACCACGAGATGCGTGAGCAGGACCTGCGGCTCTTCATCGTCGGCGACCACACCAAGCTGGGGACCAGCCCGGTCTATCCCGACTGGCGCCCGCTGGCGGAGTCGCTCGGCATCGGGCAGCAGGTCATCTGCGCGCGGGTGGCGGAAGCCGATCTGGCCGCGCTCTATAGCGCGGCGTCGTGCTTCGCCTTCACCTCGCGCTACGAAGGCTTCGGCCTGACGCCGCTAGAGGCGATGGCCTGCGGCGCGCCGGTGGTATGCTCCAGCGCCACGTCGCTGCCTGAGGTCGTTGGCTCGGCGGGTATCCTCGTCAATCCGGAGGATACCGATGAGATCGGCGCGGCGATCTACCGCACGCTGGCGGCGCCGGAGCTAAACGGGGACCTGCGCGCGCGCGGACTGGCGCACGCCAAACAGTTCAACTGGCGGCGGGTCGCGGCGGAGACCAGTTCGCTCTACGCCGACATCGCCGGGCTCTAACGCGGAGCGGGCAGTCAGAACAGGCGGGAAGGGAGCGCTACATCGTGCGGGTGGTGGTCGTCTCGAAGACCTTTGTCGCGGAATCCTCGCAGCGCATGCTTGAGGAACTAGCCATGGCGCCGGACATGGAGCTCACGCTCATCACCCCGCCAGAGTGGCGCTCAGACGATGGCCGCACGCTGCCCTTCGTTCCCACCTACGTGCGCGGCTATCAGGTCCGCCCCATGCCGATTGTCTTCAATGGCCGCTACCACTTCTACATGTACCGTGGCCTCTCCGCCGCCATCCGCGAGCTACATCCCGACATCGTCCACATTGACGAGGAGCCCTACAACCCGGCGGGGGCGCAGGCCCAGCGCGCCGCGCAGCAAGCCGGGGCGAAATCGGTCTTCATCGTCCTGCAGAACCTCTACAAAGACTACCCGTTCCCCTACTCGGCGATGGAGCGCTACAACTACGAGCGCACCACGCATGTGATCGCAGTCAACGCCGCCGCTGGGGACGTATCGCGCCGCAAGGGCTACAAAGGCCCGCTCTCGGTCTTTACGGTCTATGGCATTGACCCAGAGGCGTACCAGCCCATGCCGCGTCGCGAGCCGCGCCCCGCGCCCGATACGGTAGTGATCGGCTACCTGGGCCGCCTGACGCTCTACAAAGGGACAGGGCTGCTGATCGAGGCGCTGGCGAATATGCCACCCCGCTACCGCCTGCGCTTCATCGGCAGCGGGCCAGACGAGCCCGCGCTGCGCCAGATGGTGGATGAGCGCGGGATGCGCGCGCGGGTGGATTTCCACCGTGCTGTGCCAACGACTGAGGTACCCGCCGCGCTTGCCGAAGTGGACATGCTAGCCGTGCCTTCGATGACGCAGCCCAACTGGATGGAACAGTTCGGGCGCGTGCTGATCGAAGCGATGGCCTGCGGAACCCCGGTGATCGGCTCCGATTCCGGCGAGATTCCGCGCGTGATCGGTGACAGCGGCCTGATCGTCCCGGAGGGCGACGTCAACGCCCTGCGCGTCGCGCTGATGCGACTGGGCGAGAACGCCGAGATGCGCGCAGCCTATGCGCGGGCCGGACGCGAGCGCGCGCTCCAGATGTTCACCAACCTCGCCGCCGCCCAAAACATCTTCCGCGTCTACCAAAGCGTCCTTGGCGCAACTGCGGGAGCATCGAGCTAATGGAGCGACCCGTGGACACGCCGATTGATTTGCACCTGCACACCACCTACAGCGACGGCCACTGGGCGCCGCCCGCGCTCTTCGAGCAGCTCGCGGAGCGCGGTGTCACCATCGCCAGCGTCATGGACCACGACCAGCTCGATCATCTGCCTGAAGTGCTGGCGCTGGGAGCTGAACGCGGAATCACCGTCATCCCCGGCACGGAGGTCACGGCGCACTGGCGCGAGACGGCGGCGCACATCCTCTGCTACGCGCCCCCTGGCGCCAGCTTCACCGGCGACGCGCTGCGGAGCGTCGTGGACGGGATACGCGCCGCGATGCTGGCCAATACCGCCCTGATCTATCGAAATCTCCGCCAACGCGGCTACGACTTCCCGCGCCAGGTCGAGATTCTCGCAGCCCAGGGCGGCGAGCCGATCCGCGCGGGCGACGTGGCGCGGCTGCTGCTGGAGAGCGGCCACGCAGACACGCCGGGCGAAGCGATGGCGCTGGTATACGAGGCGGGCTACCGCCAGGCGACCGCGCCGCTAGGCGCGGTAGTCGAAGCAGCGCACGCCAGCGGCGCGGTTTGCCTGCTGGCGCATCCAGGCCGGGGCGAGGGCGAGATACACCGCTACGACCCGGAGGAGATCGAGGCGCTGCTGCGCGAAGTCTCGCTGGATGGCGTCGAGGTCCATTACCCGACGCATACCGAGGAGCAAATCGCGGCTTACACGGACCTTGCCCAGCGCCACAACCTGCTGATGTCAGCAGGCTCCGACTCGCACGGCCCCCGCCAACGCCTGCCCATGGCCTACCCCGCCACCCGCGCCAGCGCGCTGCTCACCCGCCTGGGCCTCACCGCCGGGTAAACACTCACAGGTACCGCGCGATGCCGTCCTCGAAATCCTCTCGGCTGCCGTCGCGTAGGCCATACCACGCTTGCTGCAGCGCGAACGTCGAGCGGTAGAACGCGGCGCGGTCAAGGTAGCCAGCGGCCTCTGGGTAGGCGACAAGCGCGCGATTGAGAATGGGCTGGCCCAACGTAGAAAGCGCGGCGATGTCCACAGCCGGATCGCCCAGGCCAGCCGAGCCGAAGTCAATCACGCCCGACACCGCACCCGCCTCCGCGTCATAGAGAAAGTTTCCCGAACCGAAATCACCATGACGCGGAACCGGCGTCCAGGTAGACTGGCCCGCCGCGAGAAACACCTCGAAGCGCCCTGCCACTTCATCGCGCGCGTCGGAGCGCATGAAGGGAAAGAGATGATCACGAATCTTGTCGTGTAACTCTGCCCACTGCCCGATCACGTCTTGTAGCGGCTGCCCATCGAACAGGTCCGGCGGCAGCGTATGCAGCGCGCGCAGAAACTCGCCAAGGCGCTGGGCGATCTGATCGCGTACTGGCTCGGGCGCGGTGGCGAGCCACTCGCGGCTCAAAGGCGCGCCAGGGAGGAGCGCGTAACCGAATCCGGGACGTGGTCCTATGAAGTTGACGTAACACGGCTCTGGGGTCGGGAGCGGCAGTCGCCCGGCGAGCGCGCGCAGAATGGCGACCTCGCCAGGCATTGACGAGAGCGCGGCGGGCGATTTCGGGAAGCGGAAGACCCAGGCGTTGTTGACGATCAGCACGTCATTGAACTGGCCGTTGTCGCGGCGAACCGTCTGAACGTCCAGTTCAGGCGCCAGGGTGGCGATCAGTGCGCGGTCTTCGGACGTGACCGGTTTTTCCATCACTCGCCGAGGATGTCGCACAGCGTTTCGGGGGCGACGTTGCCGCCGCTGAGGATCACCCCCATCCGCTTGCCATAGCCGTTGAGCTTGCCGGAGAGCGCGGCTGCCGCCGCCACCGCGCCGGTCGGCTCGACCAGTATCTTCATCCGCAGCAGCAGGAAGCGCATCGCCTCTTTGACCTCATCCTCGCTGACCAGCACGACATCCGCGACCTCCTGGCGTACCACCGGCCACGTCAGCATCCCCAGTTGCGCGGTGCGAATGCCGTCGGCGATGGTGTCAGGCGGCGGAATGATGACGCGCTCATCCTGGCGCTTCGAGAGCCAGGCGTGGTTGGCGCCCTCGGTCCCGACAGCGATGACAATCGTCCCAGGGCGAACACCGTGCGCGGCGATAGCTGTCCCAGAGACCAGCCCGCCGCCGCCGGCTGGCGTGGCGATCACGTCCAGCTCTGGCTGTTCCTCGAGCAGTTCCAGCGCGGCGGTTCCCGCGCCCGCCATGATGGCGGGGTCGTTGTACGGCGGCACGAGTGTCAGGCCGCGCTCCTCCGCGATCTGCCGCGTGAGCGCCTCGCGGTCCTGCGTCATGCGGTCGTAGCGCACGATCTCGGCCCCATAGCCCGCCGTCGCCGCGACCTTCACCGAGGGCGCGTCGGTTGGCATGACGATCACCGTCGGGATAGCGAACAGGCGTCCGCAGAGCGCAACGGCCTGGGCGTGATTGCCGGACGAGAAGGCGATCACACCGCGCTGGCGCTCTTCAGGCGTCAGGTTGGCGATCTTGTTGTATGCTCCGCGAAACTTGAAGGCCCCCCCACGCTGGAACTGCTCACACTTGAACCAGACACTGGCCCCCGCCGTCGCGTCGAACGTCGAAGAGCGCAGAACAGGCGTGCGATGCGCCACGCCGCGCAGCCGGGCGGCGGCGGCGCGCACGTCATCCAGGGTGATGGGCAGTGATGGTGTATCGGTAGTGGCGTCGCTCGCCATGCGCTTGTCCCTCCTCGCGATCGGATGGCGCGGCGCCAGGCCGCGCGCCATCACAGTATACTCGCATGCGAGCGGCGCGCTGGGAATTAGAGGGTGGTCATGTCGGGAGGAAAACAAACGTCGTCACGCGACGTGGGGCCGCCAACGCGTCAGGTGGGGCCGCTGATATGGATGCCATAGCGCTCATCCGACCAGGCGAAATAAGCTGGGAGATCATCGAACACGCCCGCCGCCTGAGCCTCATCCAGCCAGTCGAGCGCCCCCTGGGCCTCCGCCGCCTCGGGTCCGCCAGCACAGGCCAGGCCCGCCAGCAGCGGCCGCGTCGCGCTCAGGTCCGCGCGGGCGAACTGCTCGGCGTCCACCCCCGCGCGCGTCTCCGCCGTCGCCTGGCGCGCGCGCCACAGCGGCATCACATCGGATGGCTGGCCGAACCGCGCCAGCGCCGCGACCAGCGTATACAGCGCCTCCGTTGCGCCCGAACCGCGCGCCTCATGCGCGGTGGTCTCCTGTTCGAGCAGCCAGTGCGCGATGGGCCGGTCGGATGGCCGCAGATCGGCGGCGAGCGCGCTGGCCACCAGCGCCCGCAACTCTTCGCCCTGCCGGGCTTCCACCGCCAGCCGGGCGCGGGCGGCGCCCGCCGCTTCGCCACCCGTGCGAAGCTGTTCGAGCAACGCCCGCGCCAGCGTGATGGTCATGGCGCTACCGCTCCCGCCCGGAGCCGCCATCCGCTGGGTCGAGCGGGCGCACCTCGGCGACCTCCAGCCCGTGGCGCACGAACTCCAGTACAACCGGGTCTTGCCGGGCGGCTTGATCGAGGTTGGATGGAGCGCCACCATCGCCAGGCGAGGGCGCCGCGCTGGGCCGGACGGGCGCGGGGGCAGCCGGGCGCGGCGCGGCGCCATTGGCGGCGGCGCGTGGCGCGGATGGTGGCGGCGGGGAAGCGCGATAGACACCGGAATCCTCGCGCACGGGGTTGGATGGAGCCGGGTCAACGGTACGTGACGGCGCGGCGGCGCGGCGCGCCGGAACGGCAGCCATCCCCGGCTGCGCTTCGCCAGCGGCTATGAAGCGCGCGCGGAACGGGGCGCCCAGCGCCTGCTCCAGCGCCCACTCGACGATCTCACGCTTTGGGTCCTCGCGCAGGCTCTTGAGGTGGAAATCATGCCGCGCGGCCATGATGAGCGTCGGCGGCGCCCCAGGCTCCAGCCGGACCGGCTCCACATCGTTCAACAAGCCGTACACCGTCGAGCCGACGCCCGTTCGCTGTTTGCAGACTTTGCGGATCAGCGACCACTGCCTGCGCGCCTCTTCGACCCAGTCATGGCCGTCCTGCCCAGCGACGGGCGCCGCCGCCGGCTCCTCCACTGGCTCAAAATCATCGGTTGGGGCGAAATCCACCGCGGCGACGGGCGGCGCGGCGATAGACGCTGGCGCGGCGGGGCCAGCCCATGCGCCAGCGTCTATCGCCGCCAGGTCGAGCTCCTCGACGGCGCGCGCGGGCTGCGGACGGGGCTCCGCGCGCGGCGGGGCCGCGGGCGCGGCGGCGCGCGGAGCGGGCGGAGCGGACGGAGCGGCAGGCGGTGGCTGTGGCGCTTGCTGCACCTGCGCGCGCGGCGGGAGAGCCACCTGCGCCGGAGCGGAGACGCTGGACGTCACGCCGCGCCGCACGCTGACACATTCCAGGAACGACAGCTCCAGCGCGAGCTGTGGCACAGGCAGGCCGCGCGCCGGGCCTTCGTTACGCGTGAACGCGCGGGCGCTGGCCATCAGCTGTTCGAGTGAGAAGCGCTCCGCTAGCGGGGCGATCTCACGCGCTTCCTCGTCCGTATAATCCATCAAGCGGGTGAGATCGCCGCCCGCGCGGGCCAGCATCAGCGCGCGCCACTCCTCGGCAAGCTGGCTGTTGAGCTGGCGCAGGTCGGCCCCAGTCGTCACCAGCTCGTTGATAATCTCCAGCCCGTCAGCGGGGCGGTCATCAGCGACACAGGTGATCAGGCGGCGCAGCGCCGTCACGTCGGATAGACCAAGCATCGTGCGCGTGCGCTCGATATCTATTCGCGAGCCGCAGAAGGCAACCGCTTGATCGAGCAGGCTCAGCGCGTCGCGCATGCCCCCCTGCGCCGACCTCGCCAGCAAATCAGCCGCCGCTGGCTCTAGCTCCAGCCCTTCGCCCTTGGCGACCTGCTCCAGCCGCCCGACGATGTCGCGCATGCCGAAGCGGCGGAAGTCGAAGCGCTGACAGCGCGAGACGACGGTGGGCAGCACCTTGTGCGCCTCAGTCGTCGCCAGCACGAAGATCACATGCGGCGGCGGCTCTTCCAGCGTCTTCAGCAGGGCGTTGAAGGCTCGGGGTGTAACCATGTGGCACTTCGTCAATGATGTAGACCTTGTACCGACCGCCGCGCCCGATAAGATTGGCGTTGCTCGCGCAACTCGCGAATGTTGTCGATGCCGTTGTTGGAGGCGGCGTCAATCTCGATCACGTCGGGCGAACGCCCATCGGCGATCTCCTGACATGACAGGCACTCGTTGCAGGGCTCGCCGTTCTGGGGGTTCTGGCAGTTGATGGCCTTGGCGAGCAGCCGCGCGGCGCTGGTCTTGCCGGTGCCGCGCGGGCCGCAGAAGAGGTAGGCGTGCGCCAGCCGCCCCTCGCGCACAGCGTTGAGCAGCGTGCGTGAAACCGCCTCCTGACCGATGAGGTCGGAGAACGTCTGGGAGCGCCATTTGCGATACAGGGATTGCGACGCCATAGCTCGCCTCAGCTCAATGCGCCGCGCAAAGCGCGCGGGAGGACGGTCTCGCAGAGATTAGAACGAAGAGGGCGGCTGACTGGCGCCGCATGGGGGACTCCAGCGGCCAGCTCCACGCGGGAGCGTGTGCAGGAATGTGGAATATGCGTGAGGAAGAATGATGCGATCGCGCACCCACCGTCGGTTCGCATCTGCCAGCCCCTGTTACTCTCCGACTCAGACCCGGCGATCCCGCGGCGCCCACAGAGATCCACTTACCGCTGCTTCGTTCCCGATCTGACGGGGTTCGCAGACATGTGCCGCGCGGGGACCGGGTCCTCATAATCATCAAGTACGAATGAGACTGGGTCGACACAACTCTCGGGCGGGAATTCAGCCTTGCCTACGGAGCGTTTCAAGTACAGGGTAGCCCCAACTCCCCACCTAGCGCGACCTCGTGCTCAGTGTACCCCAGCGCCAGGCCCGCGTCAAACACGCCGTGACCGCCAGACCGCGTCCGAAAAGCGCCTGAGAGCTTGCTGAGAGATACGGCGCGCCCGCGCCAACCACCCAAAAGGAGAGATTGGCGCGGGCGCGAAGTGAATGCGCGTGTGTCAGGAAAGAGCTACGACGCCATCGGGAAGATGGGCAGGTTCCACTTGCCATTCGACACGGCGGACAAGACACCAGCCAGCGCTGTATACCACGCAAGGATAGCGGTCAAAATCCCGACATAGCCACCCAGTTGATGCATGCTCGTATTGGCGGTCAGCGCGCCAAGGGTCAGCAGCAGGAAGGTGACGAACAGCGCGGCGAACACGAGGATCAACGCGCCATTGACGCGGAATGTTCCAATGAACATGATACCTGTGAAGATCGTCCAGCCCAGGAGATAGAGACCGACACCTGTATCAGTCGGGCCACTCGCGGAACCAAGGCCAACACCAAAGCCGGGAATGAGCAACGCGGCGAAGGACAGCCAGAAAGCGCCATAAGAGGTGAACGCGGTGGCTCCGAAGGTGTTGCCCGTGCGGAACTCCCACATTCCGGCGGCGAACTGGGCGATGCCACCATAGAATACAGCTAAGCCAATGACGACAGCGGTCTCATTCGCCTTGAATATGCCCGCGTTAACGCAACTGAGGACGAAGGTGGTCAGCGCGAAACCGCAGAGACCGAGGGGACCAGGGTTCGCAATCTTGTTTTCCACGATGATGACTCCTCTCGAGGAATGGGAGACAACGTTGTTCCCAAGCCGTACTGAACGAGGCGGGCGACGAAATGTCGCCTGTCTCTTCGCGAGAGTCAGGCGCAGGGCCATTCCTGCGCGGACGCGGAGCGCGCGGGGTGATTCGCCGCGCATCCCTCCTTTCACGAGAGTCTGCCTGCGGTGATGAGTCCGCGTGATCTATGGCCATAGCCACCAAATACGGCGCGCGTCTGGTGGCTATTGGCGCCGGCGTCAATCTCGGAGCCGTCACTGGTCCCGACAGTCAAGAGTCCGCGCTCACTCTCGCACTCGCTCCGATAAGAAGCGGTGAGAGATGAGCGGTAATCCACTGGTCTGACGCCAGTGTAACATAAGAAAAGAAGAGGTGGAATAGCAACCAGCGCATTGTGACATAAAATCTGATAGAATGCGTGCGATGAGCGCGCCGCGAGGGCGCGCCCCGTACTGTTGCCGTCGCTGTAGCGTCAAGCGGCGCCGCCGATGAAGGCTGGGCGTCGCGCCAGTGCGAAGGGGACAAGCATGTCAACTCCTCAGGGATCATCCGAGCAGTCATCCACCATTGACGCGCTGCTTCAGGAGACCCGGCGGTTCCCGCCATCCGCGGAGTTCACCGCCGACGCGAATGTGCGTGATCCATCCGTCTACCAGCGGGCCAAAGATGATCCCGAGGGATTCTGGGCGGAGGCCGCGAACCGGCTGGACTGGTTCCAGCGCTGGGAAAAAGTGCTGGATTGGGACGCGCCCTGGGCCAAGTGGTTCGTGGGCGGCAAGCTGAACGCCTCGTACAACGCCGTAGACCGCCACGTAAAGACCTGGCGCCGCAACAAGGCCGCCATCGTCTGGGAAGGCGAGCCAGGCGACACCCGCGTGCTCACCTATCGTGACCTCTACCGCGAAGTTAACACCTTCGCCGCCGTGCTCAAGAAGCTCGGTGTCACCAAGGGTGATCGCGTCGCCTTCTACATGCCGATGATCCCAGAACTGGCGATAGGCCTGCTCGCCTGCGCCCGCATCGGCGCGCCGCACACCGTCATCTTCGGCGGTTTCAGCGCCGAGGCCCTGCGCGACCGCTGCAACGACTCCGGCGCCAAGCTGATCGTGACCGCTGATGGTGGCTGGCGGCGCGGCAACATCATCCCGCTGAAGGACACGACCGACGCGGCGGCGGCGGAAGCCACAACCGTCGAGAACGTGCTCGTCATCGAGCGGCTTGGCTCCTCCGTTCGTGAAGTGGCCATGCAAGAGGGCCGCGACCACTGGTACCACGATCTGGCGACCAGCGTCGGGCGTCAGATCGTCGAGCCGGAGCCGCTCGATAGCGAGCATCCGCTCTACATCATGTACACCTCCGGCACGACGGGCAAACCGAAGGGCCAGCTCCACACAACCGGCGGTTACCTGGTCGCCACGTCACTGACGCACGAGTGGATCTTCGACCTCAAAGAAGACGACATCTACTGGTGCACCGCGGATATCGGCTGGGTGACCGGCCACAGCTACATCGTCTACGGCCCGCTCACCAACGGCGCGACCGTGGTGATGTACGAGGGCTCGCCCGACTATCCCGATAAGGACCGCTTCTGGGACCTGATCGAGAAGTACGGCGTCACGATCCTCTACACCGCGCCGACCTCAATTCGCACGTTCATGCGCTGGGGCGACCAGTATCCCGCCATGCACGATCTCTCGTCGCTGCGGCTGTTGGGCACCGTCGGTGAGCCAATCAACCCGGAGGCGTGGATCTGGTACAACGAGCACATCGGTCACGGCAAGAGCCCGATCGTTGACACCTGGTGGCAGACGGAGACCGGGCAGATCATGATTACGCCGCTGCCTGGCATCGTCGCCACCAAGCCAGGCTCGGCCACCAGGCCGTTCCCCGGCATCGAGGCGGATATCCTCGATGAGGCTGGCAACAGCGTGCCGGTCAACACCGGCGGCAATCTGGTCATCAAGCGCCCATGGCCGGGTATGTCGCGCACGATCTGGGGCGACCCCGACCGCTACAAGCGCACATACTGGGAGCGCTACCCCGGCATCTATCTGACCGGCGACGGCGCCCGGCGCGACGAGGACGGCTACTACTGGCTCCTGGGCCGCGTGGATGACGTGCTCAACGTCTCTGGCCACCGCATCGGCACGATGGAGATCGAGAGCGCGCTGGTCAGCCACCCGGCGGTGGCGGAAGCGGCGGTCATCGGCGCCAGCGACCCGATCACAGGCCAGGCGATCGTGGCGTTCGTCACCCCGCGCGCTGGGCACGCGGCCAACGATGCGCTTCAAGCCGACCTGCGCGAGCATGTGGTGAAGAGCATCGGCGCGCTGGCCCGGCCCAAGAAGATCTACTTCACGGCCGAGCTGCCCAAGACCCGCAGCGCCAAGATCATGCGCCGCCTGCTGCGCGACATCGCCGAAGGGCGTGTGCTGGGTGACACCACCACGCTGCTCGATGCGCACATCGTCGCGCAGATCAAGGACCAATACGAGTCCAGCGAAGGCTAGAGCGGACGGTCCCAGGCTGACCTGAAACGCTAGCGACGGCCAGTCCAGCGCCTGGAAGCGATGGAGACGCATAAAGCCTCTCCACCGTCTCCAGGCGCGTTTTCGCACGCCTCATGACCCAAGCGCATGGGCCCAGCGGAATTGAAACGCAGACTGGACGTTTCAGAATCTCCTATCAGTCGTTATTGGAGTGGAAGCGTCCATGAGAAATCAGCGCCCTTAGCCGTTTGTAAGCTGATTCAGCCAGGGATGATGTGGATGCGCCTCTGTCAACGCATTCCTGAGCCATCGGCGACGCTCTGAATTTAACGCGGGAAGGGTTCGCGAGAAGTCGGCTTCATCCTTGGGGCGATGCTGCCTGGCTTTGTAGAGCAACTGGATCTCGGGAGCAATATACGGGATACCCTCCGCAGTAGTGTTTCCCAAAGCGGCTATCGAGCGAACGATGGTTGGCGTGCGGCGAAAGCGCCACGAATCATCACAGGTATCGGCGATCATGAGCTGGAGAGCCCACGGCTGAGTCGAAGTGGGGCGACACCAGATATCGTGGATGCGCAAATCCAGGACCTCATCGAGGAGCCAGGGGCGAAATGGCCAGGCCTCATCACGAGGAGGCGGGAGAGCGGCCTGGATATCCCACGCGCCAAATAGAGTGCGAGCCGCGTGTTGATCACGGCGGAGAATTTGAACATCGATATCCTCATGCTCCCGAGTCTGAATTCCCAGGAAGAGATCGATGGCCCATCCTCCCGCAATCCACCAGGGAACTCGCAGAGAAGCGAAGAACGTCGCGACATCGTGCGGACTCCAGGGCTGCCATCTTCCCAATGGATGAGTTTCATCTGTCATTTGCGAGCTTCTTCTGTTCGCGCCACGTTCCGTGACCACGCGATTCATCAGCAGTCAACATCACACGATCGTTAACGCGATGACAAACTAGCGCTGGGCGTCATCTCCGCGACCAGTAGCGCGCCCTCTCCCGTCTGAATCAGCGCCCCCTGCTCGGTCATCAGGATGATTTCGCCGGGATTGACGCCAGCGGTAGCGATCTCCGGCGCCAGCCGCGCGCGGTGAATCAGCCACTCCTCACCACCGACTATCGCCAGCGTACCCGAACCGAAGCACGCGCGCACCTGGTTATGGATCTGCTCGGCGGTGCGCGTCCAGTCCACGCGCCGGTCGTCCACGCCGGGAATCGGCGCGTAGCTGGCGCGCGCGGGATCCTGCGGCGTCCCAGGGTCGCCCGCTATGACCTTCTCCAGCGCGGTGATTATCAGTGAGGGAGCGATCTCGAACAGTCGTGGGTAGACATCGTCGGGCGTCTCGTCCGGGCCTATTGGAGTCGAGCCTTGCGCCAGGATCGCGCCTGTATCGAACGAGCCGTCCATGCGGTGCAGAGTCAGGCCAAGCTCCGGCTCGCCATTGTAGAACTGCCAGAACATCGGGTCAGGCCCGCGATACGCTGGCAGCAGCGCAGGATGCGCGTTGACGCAGCCCAGGCGTGGCAGCGCGAGAACCTCCGGCGGCAGCAGGCGCGGGAAGCCCGTCACCAGAATCAGGTCAGGCTCCAAACCAGCGAGCAGGCTGGGAAGTTGCCCCATCTTGCTGGTGATGAGCAGGCTGGCTGGCAATGGCGGGTTGGCTGTGACATCCTGATAGGCGAGGCTGGGGCGGCGCGCCGTGCCAGGCGTCATCACCACCAGCGCGATCTCATGGCCAAGCTGGCGCAGCAGCCCCGCGACCCCGCTTGTGCCCGTGGCGCCCTGCGACGAAAAGTACACGATCCGTAGCGATTCCTGACTCATAGAGCGCTCCCTCATCGAGGCCAATCTCACGCGGCGCAAGATTCTCGCATCCCCCGCGCCTTTGACGCGAAGAAAGGATACCACCATGACACAGCGTGACTCACGCTCGGCGCGCGCGAAAAGCGAGGATGCCGCGCCTGCCCCAATCTACAACATCGTAGGCGACAAAGTGGCGCTAGGACCGGGCGAGCGCGAGCAGACCATCGCCAGCTACTTCACCCACGATAACGACTTCGAGATCACCATGCTCGCTGGCGATCCGCTCTGGCCACGCACACGCGACGAGATCGAGGCGGAGTATGATGAGGACGCCAAAAAGCGCGATCGACGCTGGGTTGGCTTCACGATCTACGACCGTGCGACCGCCACACCAATCGGTGGTCTCGGCCTTCGCGACATCGACTGGATGACCAACTGCGCGACGCTTGGCATCAGCCTCCATCGCAAAGACTACTGGGGTAAGGGCTACGGCACGGAGGCGATGACGCTACTGCTGGATTACGGTTTTACCGTCCTCGGCCTGCACAACATCATGTTGGAGACTTACGCCTACAACGAGCGCGCCATCCGCTCCTACCGCAAGGTGGGATTCAAAGAAATCGGGCGTCGGCGCGAAGCGCAGCGCCTGGGCGACAAACGCTACGATGAGGTGTTCATGGACATCCTGCGGACTGAATTCCGCAGTCCACTGAAGCCGGTCATCACGCTCCCCTGACGCCGCGCGATCGACCTATACCACGCTAGGGCTGGGCATCCCGCCCCGCGCGGCGACCGCCTCCTCGATGGCGCGCATCGCCGCCAGCGCGACATGCTCGCGCCACGGGCGCGCCACCACCTGCGCCGCCAGCGGCAGCCCGGCGCTGCCCACTTCCGCCCGCCGCGCGGCCCGCAGCGCCACATCGCCCACACGCTTGCGCGGCTGCTCCTCATCAGGGCGCACCGTCGAGACCGGCACAATGCCCGTCGGGTAGCCCAGCACGTTGTAGAGCGTCGCGTAGGCCCCAGCGGTCACCAGGTCGCGGCTGTCGCCGTGGCGAATGGCGGGCAGCGCGGCGGCGGGGCAGATGATGACATCGAACGGCCCGCCCGCGTCCGAATCCAGCGCCTGCTGGAAGCGCCGCTGGTACTCCATCTGCGCCTCGATCAGCCGCCAGTAGTGCAGGGCATCCTTGTAGCCGAAGTTGCTGGCGACGGCGGCGAGCGAGCGCTGGCCAACCATGCGCAGCGCGCCGCTCGCCGCCGCCAGCAGCGGGCGTGGCAGGCTCGCCAGCATGAGCAACTGGGCGATGCGCGGGTCACGCGGGTTGCGCCCCATGAACTCACTCGCGCCCCGCCCGCCATCGGCGCTGAGAACGCCGTAGAAGATGTCCGCAGCCCGCATGACCTCCGGCGGGCGCCACTCCGTGACCTGCGCGCCACGGCCAGCCAGGAACCCCGCCGCCTCCGTCACGGCGCGGCTCACGCTGCGCGCGGGCGGCAGAATGCCATCATCGGTGTAGTACGCGACGCGCAGCTTCGCGATGTCCACCGCCGCGGGATCGCCCAGGGGCATTGGCGGCTCAACGGCGGGCGCGCGCCCGCCATTGATGATCTCCAGCGCAAGCGCCACGTCGTCCACCGTCCGCGCCAGCGGCCCAACCTGGCTGACGATCGCCCGCTGGCCAAGCGACATACCGAACGCGGCGAAGTCCGGCAAGCGCCCTGCCGTCGGCTTCATCCCCACGACGCCACAGAACGCCGACGGCACGCGGATACTGCCGCCGATGTCCGTGCCCAGCCCCAGCGGCGAGCCGCCCGCCGCGATGATCGCCGCCTGCCCGCCACTGCTGCCGCCCGTTGACCGCTCCAGGTTCCAGGGATTATTGGCGCGGCCATAGAGCGGGTTGTCGCTCTCGATGTAGAGCAGCAGTTGCGGGACGTTGGTCTTGCCGAGGATGATCGCCCCCGCCTCGCGCAGCCGCCGCACGTAGACGTCATCCTCAGTCGCCAGCGTCTTCGCGCGCGACGGCAAGCCATAGGTCGAGGGCGTTCCAGCCACATCGAGCGCTTCTTTGATCGTCACCGGCACACCATGCA
This sequence comes from uncultured Chloroflexia bacterium, assembly GCA_963809385.1. Taxonomy (GTDB): domain Bacteria; phylum Chloroflexota; class Ktedonobacteria; order Ktedonobacterales; family JADMIN01; genus JAKAIY01. Next base: position 557,524 of record CAWEJL010000005.1, read on the forward strand.
GCGGGCCGAGCGGCTCGCCGTGCGCCCGGCGCTCGTCCGCCGCGCGGGCCTCAGCGCGCGCCTCGTCGTAGCGCTTGACCACCACCGCGTTGAGCTTTGGGTTGACCGCCTCGATGCGGGCGATATGCGCCTCGACCGCCTCGACCGCTGACACCTCGCCCGACGCGATCGCCTGCGCAAGCTCAACGCCCGACATGGCGAGCAACTGATTCTCCGACGTCGCGCTCATGCTTCCTACACCATCCCACTACAGAGAACAACAGGCCGCGCGTCGCGCTAGCTGAACGCAGCCATTGCGATGCCGGGAACGCGGGCCAGCGATGGCTGATATTCTAGGTCGGCAAGCTGGCGGAATACAGCGGGCGCCGCCTTGGCGCGGGTGACGAACCACGGCGGGACCGGCAGCAGGCGGAACGACGCGCGCACCACTGACTTCTGCGGCTGGTCAAACATCAGCGCGTTATGCACCACGCCCGTTCCGGAGCGGATGTTATCCAGCGAGTGGCCGGGGAACGCGCCCCAGGTGGTGACACCCAGTGCGAAGCTGACGCCAGCCCAGTAGTTGACGCCAACCGAGCCATAGCGCAGATTCGCGATGCCACGCTCGACGGCGGCGGCCACCTTGGGATCACGCAGCGAGGCGGGATGCACAATCAGCGTCGCGTTCAGCGTGCCCCACACCTGCTCGTTGCAGAACTCCACCGCGCGGTCCACGTAGTCCGCGACACTGGCGGCGTCGAGCGCGGTCTCAGAGAAGAGCGAGCAGAACGCCTCGGTCGTGAAGCAGATATCGTCGCTGGCGCTGGGGTCCACGCCGGTAATCAGCGTCCAGGGAAGATTGGCGCCGTCGCCGGAGCCGTAGCGCTCCGCGTCGGGGTGGGCCTGGATGAACGCCTCGTAGCGGTCACGCGCGCCGGGATAGTAGGCCGGGCGGCTCGGCGCGCCTTTAAGGACGCCACGCATCGCGTCAAGCAGGCGCTGGCGCTGGCTCCAGCCACCATGCTGCACGACGACGCGCGTCGCGTTGCAATTGAAGCCGGCGTTGTTCGTCAGCATGCTAGCGATGTGCGCCGCCTGATACTGGATGTCGGCCGCGGACCATGGCCCCGGCACGACGATCACCGGGCTGACGTTGCCTAACTCGCCGGTGATCTTCTTCGTGAGCAGCGGCGTCCCCGCCGCCTTTCGCGCCTGTCCATCCGGCCCAGCGCCCCAGACTATCGCATCGAAGGTCTTATCTGAACCGGTGATATGCACCTCGTCTACGCCAGCGTGATTGCAGAGATACGCGCCCTCCGTCGCCCCGCCGTAGACCACCCGCAGATAGCCGCCCTCGATCAGCGAGCGGAAAGCCTGCTCCATCAGCGGGCCAATGTAGGCATTGACGGGGTTGGTCTTGAAGACGACCACCTGGTTCTCGACGAACAGCTTGTAGAGCGCGTCGAGTGGGCCGATACTAGCAACGTTCCCGGCGCCCAGCACCAGTGCGACCTTACCCGCCGGCTTTTGGCGGTAGGCGACCGCCATCGTCTGCGGCAAGGTCTCGGCGCTCACGCCGGGGTTCATCCAGATTTCAGCGGTAACGCCGGAGTAGAAGATCTTGTCATACCCCGTGTGCGGGAAGACGCCCGCCGCCACCTGCCCATTGGACAGCGTACGCACGCCACCGGGGATGCGCGGCGCGCCGTAGCGCTCGATGTCGAGCAGGCTCATGCGCAACTGGCGCAGATGCTTGAGGGTCGCGTATGGCCCCGTCGCCCACTCCTCACCCACTGCCGGAGAGTCTGGGCCGACACCTTTGGCCTCCAGGCAAGCGGCGACCCAACGGTCCTTGAGCGCGTGAAAGTCCGCCATCACGCGGTCAATCAGCGCGATCCGCTCGCGGATGGGGACAGCCACCCAGGCGTCTTTACGCTCCTGAAGCGTCCGTACCGCCTCATCCATCGCCGCTTGATCGGTCGCGGGGACCGCGCCAGCCGCGGTGGGAAACTGGAATGAGCCCTTCTCTAGCATCGTCGTCATCAGGGTGTACGCCTCCTATGGCGTTATGTGGCCAGGCGTCTCCGCGTCGAACGCCCGTCTCGCCAGCGCCCATGTCGCCCATGCCGCCAAAACATAACGGACGGCCCACTTTGCCGGAAACTATACCATAGAGAGCAGCCTCGCGCGCCATGATATACTGCCACCGTTGGCGTGGCGACCAGACGTTGCGGCGTAGGTCTGGGCGCGAGTGATACAGGAGCAGGCGGCATGAATCCCTCTTCACAGCAGGACCCAGCGGCCCAGGTGGGCGCGCTATCGCCTGAGCGCGAGGCGTGGCTGAAGAGCTCCATCCGCAGCCTGCCCGATTTTCCACAGCCTGGCATCCTCTTCCGCGACATCACGCCGCTGCTGCAAAACCCCGAGACCATGCGTTTCACGCTGGAGGCGGTCGCCGCGCGCTACCGCGACGCGGGCATCCAGAAAGTGGTGGGCATCGAGTCGCGCGGGTTTATCTTTGGCGTGCCAATCGCGTATCTGCTCGGCGTCGGCTTCGCGCCCGTCCGCAAGCAGGGCAAGCTGCCGGCAGAGACGATGACCATCGAATACAGCCTGGAGTATGGCTCCAGCGCGCTGGAGATCCACAAAGACGCGCTGCGCCCCGGCGAGCGCGCGCTGATCGTGGACGACCTGCTGGCGACCGGCGGCACCGCCGCGGCGACGCGCCATCTCGTCGAGCAGTTGGGCGGAGTGGCCGTCTCGATGGCGTTCATCATCGAGTTGGCTGGACTGAAGGGCCGCGAGCGGCTTCCCGGCGCGGATGTCTTCAGTCTGCTAACCTATTAGCGTAGAGAGGAGGAGCGATGGGTATTCTGCTGCATCCGATGCGTGCGACGCGCGACCTGCCACGCCCTGGCATCCGTCGCGGCGACCGCATGTATCACCTGCTCTCCGACCTCCACGGGCCGGACGGCACGCGCGAATTGCTGGAGGCGGCGCGCTTCTGCGGCATGCCCACCCGCTTCATCCAATATGCGGGCGCCTACCGCGAGCACTTCGATGTGCACGGCCCGATGGTGGACATCCTGCTGGCGCGCGGCGCGCGCCTCGCCACCAACCGCGAAGTCGGCGAGCTGCTGCGCCTGAAGCGCACGGCGGTCTGGGACCTTGCGCGCGAAGCCAGCGAGTGAGCGCGCCTCACATCTCCCATGCGGGCAGACCGCACGCGCAGTCCGACTGATCGGCGAAAGCCAACTCACGCAGCGCGCCGTCGAGGTCGGGCGCGTCATCCGGCCCTGATGCGGGCAGCAACGCAACTAGCGAGCTGTAGCGGTCAACCACAGCCAGCGCGGGCAGCGCCGCGCCCGCGCCCAGGTACGCCGTCAGCGCGGCGCCATCCTCATCCGCCAGCAGCGGAAACGCCACATCTACCGCGCCCAGCAGCCGCCGCGCCTCCATCCTCGGCGCTACCGCCAGCGTCACCGCGCCATAGATCGCCAGGTCATCGCCCCGCTCCGCCAGCGCCAGCAGCCAGAGCGCGTTTTGCGCGGAATCCAGCGAGGGCAGCAGCGCCAGCAGCACGGGCCGCCGCTGCCGCCACGCGCGCAGCCGCACTGGCGGCGCGTCAGCCGGTCGCGCGACATTCGCCAGCATGAAATCCGGCGCCAGGACGCCGCATGTGGCGCCACGCGGCGGCATTGAATGCGTCGTTGACATGAATCCTATCCCAATTCGCTCGAAAAACCATGCGCCCGCCCAGCGCACATGCCCATCCACGCAGTGTACGCGTGCGCGGCGCACGGTGACAACCAGCAAAACAACCGCTTCACACCGCGAGCGGGAACGAGTAGGATAGGGGACACAGTCACGCCCACACGAAGACGGCGTGGGCGCGGATACGAGCGAGGAGGCGCGCATGCTCGCGGATGAGCGGCCAGCGAGAGAGGCTGATGTGGTCGTGGTGGGCGCTGGGCTAGCAGGGCTGGCGGCGGCGCGCGCGCTGTCAGCGGCGGGCGGCGCGCCAATCGTACTGGAGGCGCGCGACCGGGTTGGCGGCAGAACGCTTACCCAAACAACGCCAGAGGGCGCGGCGCTCGACCTCGGCGCGCACTGGGTCGGCCCCACGCAGCGGCGCATGCTCGCGCTGGGCGAGACGCTGGGCGTCGCGACCTCCAGGACCTGGGACAGCGGCCTCAATATCCAGATGCGAGGCGGCAAGCGCGAGACCTATTCCGGCGCCATCCCGACCGCCGACCCGCTGGTGGCCGCGGACGCGGTGCAGGCCATCCTGACGCTCAACATGCTCGCCATGCAGGTCCCGATTGACGCGCCGTGGCAGGCGCCCAACGCGGCGGAGTGGGACGCGCAGACCGCCGCCACCTGGATCGAAGCCAACGTCGCGCCTAGCGCGCGCCCGCTGATGGAGCTTGCCATTCAGGCCGTCTTCTCCGCCGAGCCGCGCGACCTCTCGCTGCTCCACGTCCTGTTCTACATCCACTCGGCGGGCGGGCTGCGCGACCTGCTCGGCGTCACCGGAGCCGCGCAAGAGAGCCGCTTCGTGGGCGGCTCGCAGCAAATCGCCCAGCGCATGGCGCGCGACCTCGGCGAGCGCGTCATCCTGAATGCGCCCGTGACCGGCATCGCCTGGTCAGCGGAGGGCGTCCGCGTGACGAGCGACACGGGCGTAGTCGCGGCGCAGCGGGCGATCATCGCCATTCCACCCACGCTGGCGGGCCGCATCCGCTACGCGCCCGCGCTTCCCGGCTACCGCGACCAGCTTACGCAGCGCATGCCGATGGGAACCGTCATCAAAGTCCTTTGTGTCTATCCCGACGCCTTCTGGCGCCGCGACGGCCTGACCGGGCAGGTCTCCAGCGATACAGGCGCGATCCGCATCACCTTCGACATCTCGCCCGATGGCGGCGCGCCCGGCATCCTCGTAGGCTTCATCGAAGGCGACGAGGGCCGCCGCTGGGGCCGCTCCACTCCGGACGAGCGGCGCGCGGCGGCGCTGGCCTCCCTCACCAGTTACTTCGGCGACCAGGCGGCGACGCCACTGCGCTACGTCGAGCAGGCCTGGGCCGAGGAGGAGTGGTCGCGCGGCTGCTACGCGGGCTACATGCCGCCCGGCGTCTGGACAACCTACGGCGAGGCGCTGCGCGCGTCCATCGGCCCGCTTCACTGGGCCGGAACCGAGACAGCGACAGAGTGGATGGGCTACATGGAGGGCGCGATCCAGTCTGGCGAACGGACGGCGGCTGAAGCGCTGACGGCGCTGGGACGCTAGTAGCGCGCAAGCGCAAGAGATCGGAGAGAGGGCATTCGATGGCGACCAAAGAAGAGCTGCGCGAGGCGCTCGATGACTACGCGCGCCGGGCGCAGGCCAGCGAGCGCGTCCGTAAGACACTGAAAGGCTGGAACTGCGTGATGCGGCTGGAGGCGACCGACATCGGCGCCGTCTACACCATGCGCATCAGCGACGGCCAGCTGACCGAAGTCAGCGAGGGCGGCGAGGGCGCGGTTGACCTTATCATCCTGGGCAGCGGCGAAGACCTGACAAACATTTTCTGGGGCGACGATAACCCCGCCTCGAACTATATGCAAGGGGCCATCACGACGCGCGGCTCGCAAGAAGATGTGATGCGGCTGGACGCGATGGCGATGTTCCTCTACCTCGAGGCGGAGGGCAAATAGCATGGCGACAGAGCTGCGGCGCGCGCTTGGCCTGCGCACAGTGGTCAGCGCCTCGACGGGGCTGGCGTTCGCCGCCGTGGAATACCTGGCGGCGGCAGGACTGGTGGCCTATGTGGCGGGCGACGCCGCCTGGCTGGCAGTTGCCGTGGCGGGCGGGCTGCTGCTGCTCGTCTGGGGCTACTTCAGCGAGTTGAACGGACTGTTTCCGACAGCGGCGGCCATCCGGCTCTACATGGCCAAAGCGATGGATGACCGCGTCGCGCTGACGATCACCTTCACCTACCTGCTGACCATCGTGCTCGTTGTTGCCGCTGACGCCTACATCATCGGCAGCGCCATCGCCTACGTCTTCGGCCAGGCCTCGTGGGTCGCCGTCGTCTACATCGCGCTGCTGCTCGTTACCGCGACCGTCGCCAACCTGCGCGGCGTCCGCGTCGCGGGCGCGGTACAGGACATCGCCACCTACACGGTGCTGGCTGGCACGGTCATCATCTGCGTCATTGGCCTCGCGCGCGACAATTTCTCACTGCGGACACCGTTCAACCCGGTGGACGCCAGCCATCCCATCACCAGCTTCATCTCGGCGGTGGCGCTAGCAATCTTCCTCTACAGCGCTTTCGAGTGGGTCACCACAAACGCCGAGGAGGTGCGTGATCCGCGCCTGATCCATCGCGGCATGCTGATCTCGCTGGGCATCCTCTTCGTGACCTGCGCGCTCATCACCCTGGCGATGAGTCACCTGCTGACCAGCGCCGAGCTGGCGACCGCCTACCCGCAACTGTACCTCGCACAGCGCGCGGCGGGTTCCGTCGGGCTGATCGCGATGCTGGCGGTAACGGCGCTGACGGCGCTCAACACCTTCAACGGCGCGTTTCTCACCGCCTCGCGCTTCATGTATGCCACCGCGCGCGAAGGCAATCTGCCGCCCATCTTCTCGCGGCTCAACGACAAAGCCGCGCCCTGGGCGCCCGTCGTGGCGCTGGGCGCGGCCTCGCTCGCCTGCGCGACGCTGGTGGCGGTCACGGGCGCATGGCAGGCGCTGGTGGCGACCGGAGCGGCGCTCGAATCCATGATCTACGCGGCGGCGGCCTACTGCGTCATCCGGCTGCGCGGGCGGCTGAAAGAGGCGCCACGCCCATTCCGCATGGCGTTGGCGCCGCTGCTCGCGCCCATTGGACTAGTCATCTTCACCGCGCTGGCAGTCCTTGCCAGCGTCACCGTCGGCCCCAACGTCAACGCCACCCCGCTGGTCATCATCCTGATCACAGGCGCGCTCTCAGCGGCCTATACACTGTACGTGATTCCCGATCTGAAGCGGCGAGAGGCGGCGCGGCGCGCCGCGCGTGGACGCCGCCGGCCTCAGCGGGCGATCGTGGCCGCTGAGGCCGCTCCCACTGAGGATGGACCCAGCGCCGCGCCAGGCGAATAGCGTGCTCGTAGGGCGCCGCTCGCTCCACGCTCTACGCCGCTCATCTACCTGGACAACCGTTTGTCCGCGACTTCGGCGCCAATCTGCGCTTGACGTATCGCTTGACACCACTGGTACTCTTGTCTATACTGCCACAGGACGCCGTCAGGCAGACCTGGACAGCGCCGGTCAGAGAGCGACATTACGTGACTCCTGGCGCTGTCATTCCCCACATGTATGGTCCTCGGCGCTGTCCCTGTGTAACGAAGCGCTGGCGCGTCCGGGAAATCACGTGTGGGCGGGGCGATGTGTAGAGAAGGCCCCACACGTGGGCTGGAGGGAATCCTCCGGCCCTTCGGGAAGCGGAGGTTACAACACCAATGGACTTGAGCGTCGAAGGGAAGTCAGAACGTATACCGCCCGGCTCACATATCCTGCAACTCTATAACAAGGTGGGTGAGATTTGCGGCGTAACGGCCAAGCTCCTGGAAGCCGGCATCGCCGCCCAGGAAAAGCTTCTCTTCGCCGGGTCGCCCGCCTCCGTCAAAGAGATGGAAGAGGCGCTGACGAAGTCGGGAGTTGATGTTGCGGCGGCGATCCAGTCTGGTCAGCTCGTGTTCCTCTCCGAAAGGGATTCGTTGCTCGTTGGCAAGCGATTCGACCCGTATCACTTGCTCTCGACCCACCAGACATTCATCGCGCAGGCGCTGCGCGAAGGGTGGCGAGCTGTGCGTATCTCGATGGATATGACCTGGCTCACACACGAAGCCGCCACTCCTGAGCAAATCCTCAAATATGAAGCCGCATCTGACGCGGTCTTTACCTTCCAGAACGCCCCGATTATCGCCCTCATGCACTACGACTATTCCAAGCTCCCCGGAATGCTCGTCGTCGAGTTGCTCAAGCTCCACCCCATCGCGGTTGTTGGCAAGTTCATCAAGCGTAACCCCTACTATCTCAACTCCGAGCAATACCTGCTCAAGATCTTGCGCGTCAGCCGTGAGAAAAACCGTGGCGCGCCATCACTGCTCAGCGATAACCCGCTCGAGCGGCTCGCCGAACGGGCGCGATAACCTTCCATTCGCGGATAGAGAGCGGGCGCCGGAGTCGCCCGCTCTCTTCGCGCGCGAGGAGAGATGCGCCCTAGCAGTCCGGCGCATCGGGCATTTTCTGTCGTCATCAGGGCGCACTCGCGCCCGCTGGGCGCATGTGGACGTGTATGAGCAAGCGCATCGTCTCGCACGCATTCTCGGCGGGAGGCATCGTCTTCCAGCAGGCGACCCCAGCAGGTGGCGCAGAGATCGCGCTGGTGGGCCGCGCGCGCGAGCGCATCTGGACCTTACCCAAGGGAACGCCCGTCCACGGCGAGACGCGCGAAATGACCGCATTGCGGGAGGTGCGTGAGGAAACCGGCCTCGAGGCGCGCATCATCAGCGAGGTGGGTACGATTGAGTACAGCTTCACGCGCAAGGGCCGCATGGTGAAGAAGCAGGTCTTTCACTATCTGATGATCGCCGTTGGGGGAAGCATCGAGGCGCACGACCATGAATATGATGAGGTGCGATGGTTTCCGCTGGAAGAGGCGTTGCTCAGTCTGTCGTATGACAACGAAAAGGACATCGTGCGCCAGGCGGAGCCACTGATACGCGCGTGGCTAGCGAAGTCGTCAGCGGAGCGTGAGGATAGCTGAGCGCGTGGCGGCGCGAGTTGAGCCGTCACGAAAGCTGGTGTGTAAAAGGTCAGAAGTCGGACTAGCGGCTGCCAGCGAGGACCTGATCGTCCATGAGATCCTGAATCTCGCGGAGGCGGCGCTCAGCCAGCTCCACATTCTCCAGCGCCTGCGCGAGGATACGCTCTTCGAGTGTGGGGAACGACCGCTCGATGTCGGGATCGAAGCGATGATCGAGCAAATCGAGCGCTCGCGCTAGCCGGTCCGCCTCATTCAACACGCCAGTCATCGTCCAGTTACCTCAAACCATTTGTACGCTGCGCACACTGACCGCGCGCCAGGCGCGCCCACAACCACCAGATGGCTGGCCCGCAGCCATCGCGACGTCGTTTTATGATCGCAGGGCCAACCAGCCGCGCATTCGGCGCCATATTTCGATACGGCCAAGGCGCCTCATCTCTCACTCGATAGGCCATCCGGCTGAAGCCACTGGCCCGCCCGCTTTGCCATAAGTGTACCAGCGCCGCGCCAATGGGGCAAGCGCGAAGGTTGCGGCCACCGCCGCCCATGTGCTACACTCCCTCTGCGCCAGCCGCGCATCGCATCCTTGCGATCCCTGCGCGGCGCGTGAGCCCCCATAGCTCAGTGGATAGAGCACCGGCCTCCGAAGCCGGTGGCGGGCGTTCGAGTCGCCCTGGGGGCACCACTAAACCCGATAGGCCGTATGGTCCTATCGGGCTTTTTACGCGCATCGTATTTGATAGCACACATCCAATACGATGCGCCTCCCGCAACGCGTTCAGTTCGTTTTCGATCTGGCGCAGGGGCGCCCCTGCGCCAGGATAACATCGCTCAGAAGAGCTATTTCACGCTTCCAGTTGTGGCCGATTATTGGCGAGCCAGCGCCGCTCGTCAAGGCAAAGCGGCGCTCGTATTCTCCGCTCCTCTGGTGGCCCTTCGCGCTCCCCTGCGGTATAATCCGATATTGGAGCGCCCACGCCCATCTCCCGCATGGTCGGTACGGTCGGCGTGACGCGACCCACCCGCACTTCTCTCCGCCGCCAGCGGTTCCGCGAGGCGGCGCCAAGGCGCACGCGGTAGCGCCGGAAAGGAACAGGCGAGTGAACGCATACGAGCAACTCGTGGCGATTCGCGACCGGCTCGAGCAGAATGGGGCCAGCGAGGATAGCGTCACTTTTGTCGAGCGGTTCGTCAAGCGCGCCGAGCCCGAGCGCGACATGGATATGTCCGTCACGCAGAGCGTGATGATTCGCCATCTGCTTCGCCAGCGCGAAGCGCTCGACAACTTCGCCATCTACGACGACCTCCAGGAACTTGTCAGTGAGATCGAGAATCGCCGCGCCGTCCGCGACGAAGACGCGGCCCGCCCGGCCTGGGAGGAAGAGCGCGCCCCGCGGCCCAAGAGCTACTACAAGGCGCTCAAGGACCGCGAGCAACCACACTAATCCAGCACGATAGCGAGCCACCGCCGAAGGCCGTCCGCTGAGAATCCGCTGAGGACCGCAGCGATGCGATCCTGGTGGCTCCGCTCTATAATTACGGCGCCACCACGGTATGCTCCGAAACGTAGAGAGAGTAGCGAGAGGCCAAACGGAGCCTCCCGCCCTATCATCTGCGTTACCTACGCGATTGAACAGCGCTGGCCTTTCGCCCGCTACGGGCGCCGCCAGTCAGGAGCGACGATATGGCCACCTCGGGACGCCCAACCTGGTACAAGCCGGATGTCGGCTTGTCTATGCGCATGGTTTTCACCATGTTCCTGCTGGGCGCCGTGTATGTCGTGTTCGGTTTCATTCTCTACCAGATCGGTATGCCGCTGGGATTCCTGATTGTGATCGCGGGCGGCATTGCCGTTGCGCAATTCTTCTTCGCCGACAAAATCGCCTTGATGGCGATGCACGCGCGCGAAGTAAGCGAGGCGGAAGCGCCACAGCTGCATGAAATGATCGGGCGGCTCGCGGCGCAGTCCAACCTGCCCAAGCCCAAGATCGCCATTGTGGACACCAGCCTGCCCAATGCCTTCGCCACCGGACGCGACAAGAATCACGCCGTTGTCGCTGTCACCACCGGCATCCTCAACAAGCTCCCCGCGCCGGAGCTGGAGGCGGTGCTGGCGCACGAGCTAACACACATCATCAACCGCGACATGCTGGTGATGACTATCGCCACCTTCTTCTCGATGGTAGCCGGACTGATCGCGCGCAACTTCTTCTGGTTCGGCGGCATGGGCATGGGTGGTGGTTATGGCCGCCGGAACAACAACAACGACGGTGGCGGCGTGGTCATCATCGCCCTGCTCGCCTCGGTGATTGTCTACGCCATCAGCTTCGTGCTGATTCGCACCCTCTCGCGCTACCGCGAGCTGGCCGCTGATCGTGGCTCGGCGCTCATCACCGGCGCGCCCGCCAACCTGGCCTCCGCCCTGTTGCGCATCAGCGATGTCAACCAGCGCATCCCTCAGCGTGACGCGCGCGAGGCGGCGGCGCTGGCGCCCGTCAGCGCGCTCTGCTTCGTCCCCCCGAACGCCCTGCGCGGCAACGAGGTGATGACGCTCTTCTCGACGCACCCCTCAACTGAGGAGCGCGTTCGCCGCCTCCAGGAGATGCAGGCGCAAATGGAACAGAGCCAGCGGTTCTAGCCTGACGCCGCCCCACCAGCCGCCCATGCTCTCGCGGGGCGGCTGGCGGGGCGGGCATGTATCGCCCAGCGAGCTACGACAAGGAGTCCACCGCCGTGAGTTTCTTCGATACGCTCTTTGGGCGGCAGAAGCCCACCCCCGCAGGCCCTGACAAGATCTTCGCCATGTCTACCGCGCAGATCACACTCCAGACCGAGCAGAACCTGACCCCTACCGGCTCGGCGGCCATGTGCTTCAAAGGCATGACGTCCGGGCCGTTCTCCGAGATACAGAAAGAGCTGGAGCAGTTGCTCGCGCTCGCCAGCCGCGAAGACAACCTCGCCATCAAGCCGGCGGAGGACAACCTGGGCTACCGCTGGTTCGTCTTCACCAGCACCGACTTTCAGGCCCTGGTCACCGCCATCCACATGGCCAGCTCCACCCTGCTGGATCGCGGCTACGGCAGCCAGCTGCTCTTCGCCGTCTTCCCCTTCAAGAATGAGCGCGGCAAAGAGATGTACTGGATCTACAACTACAAGCGCAGCTCGTTCTACCCCTTCGTCCCCATGCGCGACGCCAGCGATCCAGCCCGCGCCCGTGACAACGCTGAGGAACTGCGGTTGACCGCCGCGCTCGGCAAGGAAATGCCCCTGGAACCTGAGCTGGAACGCTGGTTCGCCGTCTGGAATCCGCCTCTCTAGCGGCTTCCGCCGCCCGCATGCCCCGCGCGGCGTATAATGCCCCGCGAACGGTCAGCGACACTCGCGCGAAACGGACCGAGGGCGGAACCGGGGCGGGCGTCAGGTGGTAAGGGAGGCAAGGCTCATGGCGGAGCGCTATGCGGTCGGCGTGGACATCGGCGGCACGAAGATGTACGCCGGGGTGATTGACCTCGAATCGGGAAGAGTCGTAGGCGCTTTTCGCAAGCGCACGCACCCTGAGCGCGGCGCGGACTTCTTCACCAAGCGCCTGTATGATGTTGTTGGCGGAGCCATCGCCGCCGCCGGCCTGTCCAAAGGCGCCGCCCCGCTGGGGATTGGCGTCGGCATCGCCGGCCAGGTGGATCGCGCGCGCGGCCTACTGCTCAGCGGCCCAAACTTGGGTTCTGGCCTCGACAAGCTGCCCATCCGCAAGCTGCTGGAGGACAAGTTCAAGCTGCCGGCCTTCCTCGGCAACGATGTCGAAGTCGCCACGTATGGTGAGCACCAGTACGGCGCGGGCCGCGACTGTGACGACTTTGTCTGCATCTTCGTCGGCACCGGCATCGGCGCGGGCATCATCCAGCACGGCGCGCTGCGGCGCGGCGTGACCGGTACGGCGGGCGAGATCGGCCACACCATCGTCCAGTATGGCGGGCGCCTCTGCGGCTGCGGCGGGCGCGGCCACCTGGAGGCCTACGCATCCCGCGCCGCCATCACCCGCGTCCTGCTCGCCGAGCTGAAGCGCGGGCGCGAATCGAAGCTGCGCGACCTGATCGGCGCGGATGATACCGTGATCCGCTCGAAGATGATCGCCCGCTGCATTGACGAAGGCGACCAGCTCGTGATTGACACCGTCTCCGAGGCGGCGGACTTCCTCGGCGCGGGCATCAGCTCACTCTCCACGTTCTACAATCCCGACCGCATCATCCTTGGCGGCGGCCTGATAGACGCCACCACGCTGCTCTTCGACCGTGCCACGCTGCGCACCCACGAGTCCACCCTGCCGGCTGCGACGCGCGCGCTGGAGGTGCGCCGCGCCGCCCTAGGCGACGATTCCGGCATCATCGGCGGCGCCTGGATGGCCGAAGCCGAAATCTTGCGCACTCTGGAATAGCCATCCGCTCATCGCGCCCTACACAGGAGGTTTCACCGCATGGCGTCGCCATCCCCGCTCGATGGTCTGCGTGTCGTTGACTTGTCCCGCGCGCTCAGCGGCCCGCTCTGCGCTATGCTGCTCGGCGATCTCGGAGCCGATGTCATCAAGGTCGAGGAACCTGAGACTGGCGACGACAGCCGCCACTGGGGGCCACCTTTCCAGAATGGTGAGAGCGCGTATTTCCTGAGCTGCAACCGCAACAAGCGCGGCATCACGCTCAACCTCAAGCGCGAGGACGGGCGCGAGGCGCTCTGGCGGCTGATCGAGCGCGCCGATATCCTCATCGAGAATTTCCGCCCGGCGCTGATGGAGGTATTCGGCTTTGGCTATGAGACCGTCCACGCCCGCAATCCGCGCCTGATCTACTGCTCCATCTCCGCCTACGGCCAGGAAGGGCCGGAGGCAAACCGCCCCGGCTACGACATCATTATGCAGGGAACGACCGGCGCCGCCAGCGTCACCGGAGACCCCAACGGCGACCCCTACCGCAGTGGCCTGCCCGTCTGCGATGTCATCTCCGGCCTGATGGCCTCGCAGTCCATCCTCGCCGCGCTGCTGGCTCGCGAGCGCACGGGCCAGGGCCAGCGGGTGGAGGCGACGCTGCTGGGCGCCACGGTCGCCGCGCTGGGCAACTTTGCCTCCAGCTACCTCGTCTCTGGCGTCGCGCCTCGCCGCGTCGGCAACAGCCATCCGCAGATCGCGCCGTATGACCTGCTACGCGCCGCCGATGGCTACATCAACATCGCGGGCGGCAACGACGACATCTTTCGCCGCCTCTGCGCCGCGCTGGGCCTGCCCGCCCTGGCGGACGACCCGCGCTTCGCGACCAACGCGAGCCGCGTGGCGAACCGCGCCGCGCTGCTCGCCGCGCTGGAGGCGCGCACCAGCCAGGAGCCCGTGGCCAGTCTGCTTGACACGCTCAACGCCGCCAAGGTGCCAGCTGGCCCGATCCGCGACATGGGGCAAGTCCTCAACAGCCCACAAGCCCAGCACATCAACCTTGTGCGCGAGATCGAGCATCCCACTACCGGCGCCGTCCGCATGGTGGATACGCCGCTGCGCCTCTCCGATACGCCCGCGACACTGCGCCTGCCGCCACCCACGCTCGGCCAGCACACTGCGGAGGTCCTGCGCGAGCTGGGATACGACGACGCCACCATCGCTGCCTGGCGGGAGCAAGGTGTGGCCGTCTGAAAGCGCCTTCTCGCGCTAGCCATCGCTCAGGGACGCCCTCTAGCCCGTATACGCCATGCGGATAATGGCGCCACCTGTGTCGTCGCTCACGTAGAGCGCGCCGTCCGCGCCTACCGCGATCCCCACTGGCCGGCCGATTACATGGCCATCCGCTTGTCGCCAGCCAGTCGCGAAGTCCTCAGGCGGACCGGCGATGTTTCCAGAGCTGTCGAGTGGCAGAAAGACGACTTTATAGCCGGTCGGCACGCTGCGATTCCACGATCCGTGATAGGCGACGAACAGCCCGCGATACGCGGGTGGTAACTGGCTCTGAGTCGCGAACACCAGCCCCAGCGGCGCGGAGTGCGCTGGCAGATTGGCGAGCGGCTGGACCACGCCCGCGCACGCGCCAGCGCCCCCAAATTGCGGATCAACCACTGTACCCGCGTGGCAGCGCGGCCAGCCGTAATCCCCGCCGTCCCGCAGCGCGTAAATCGAATCGGGTGGCAGGTTGTCACCCAGGTTATCGCGCCCATTGTTCGTCACCCAAATCTGGCGATTCACCGAATTGATCGCCATTCCGACGGCGTTGCGCAGCCCGCGCGCATAGAGCCGCCCTCCACTGCCGTCGGGGTTGTAGCGCCAGACGGCGGCGCGGCGTGGATCGGATTCGATACAGACGTTGCACGAGGAGCCAATCGAGACGTAGATGGCGCCATCGGCGCCCAGGAGCACAGTACGGGTAATGTGCTGTCCATCTGTTGGCAGATTCGAGATCACCACGCTCTGTGCGACAGCCCGAAGATCGGGGCCGAGCGTGAGCCGGGTGATGCGCGTCTGCTCGCCAACATAGAGCGCGCCGTCCGCATAGACTACGCTCGCCGGATCATCCAATCCACTGGCCACGACAACCGTCTCTGTCGCTCGCCCTTGATGTCCAGGGTCCAGTAGCGCGAGAATCCGCCCCGTACCCCGCTCCGCCACGAATAGCGCGCCAGACGGCCCTACGGTGATGAAGCGCGGCCCGCTGAGACCCGAAGCGTACTCGCTCGCATGGAAGCCGGGCGGCAAATGGAGATAGGGGATCGCTGGCAGCGGCGCGGCGGTGGATGATGACGATGCGGTAGGCGTGCGGGCGGTGGCGCCGGGTATCTCGCGCGGTGGCGCGTCCCCAAACAGCCCGCATGCGGCCAGGAAGAGCGAACAGCTGAGCATGACCAGAAGGGCGCGATAGATGGCGGGGCCGCCCCATCCAAAAATTGCGGCTTGAGGGTGGCTACGCCAGCGCGATAGCCGGCTCTCTCGCATGCGCCACATACCAGCCTCCCGCGACTTGCTCGCGTTCACTGAGCGCAGGCCTGAACTGCCCGGATAGCGCCACGCGCTGATTCTGCCGCCACGTTACAACACATCTCACCAGGCGCGCCCGCTTACGACTTGAGCTGGCTGCTCACGTAGCTCTTGATCGCGCCCCAGTCGCCGTTGCGCGGTAAGAGGATGTCTTGCCCTCCGGAGCTTTGCGCGTCCACCAGCACGTTGTCATTGGTCAGCCCAACATGCGCCGCGTGCGACAGGTCGAGCTTCAGCGTGAACGCCGTCAAATCCGCGAGCGAGAGATTGGTATAGATCGCTCGCTGCAGCGCCGACATCGCGTTAGACAGCCCAGGCCAGGCCTCTGGCGCTTTCAGCCGGCTAATAATCGCGCGGATCAGCAACTGCTGCCGGACCGAGCGCGCGAAGTCAGTGCCTTCGCTCGCGGGCTGGAGCACATAGCGTGCGCGGGCATACTCGATCGCGCGCTCGCCATTCATGTGCTGCGGGCCGGTGTTGAAGTGGATAGTCTTCCAGCCAGCGTTGATCTGGGGATCATCATTGATCGGGTAATTCGCGGTAAACGCGGTTGGCACATTCACTTCCACCCCACCGAGCGCATCCACCAGCTCACGGAACCCCTGAAAGTTGATCGTCATGAAATAGGGAACATCCAGCCCGGTGATGTCGCCGACTTTCGCCGCCGCTTCCAGCCCGCCCGCGATCTGCCCCGGCGCCAGCTTTCCTGTGCCAGGATCAAAACCATTGTAGTAGCCGTCCTGATACACGGAATTCAGCTTGCCAAACTGCCCGGAATTCGGCGGGACCTGCACCCATAGATCGCGTGGGACCGAGATCATCGTCGTCGCGTGATCGGTGGGATCCAGGCTGATGACCATGATGCTGTCAGTCAGGTACGCGCCATCGTGTCCCGCGCCGCCATAGCCCAGCACAGCCAGATTGACCCGCGCCATGCCGCTCATGAAGCTCGTTTGCGTGCTCAGCGACGGGTGCGGCGAGATCGCCGCGCCAAACGCCAGAACGCGCGAAGCCAGCGCGCCCAGCCCAGCACAGAGCGCTACGACCAGCGCCAGTGTCACCACCAGTGCGATGAGCCGCCCGCGTCGGCGTCTGCGCGCGGGCGGGGGTGTCCCCGTCCGGCGCACAGGCTGGCGCACAGGTGGCGGGAGCGGAGCGGGCGCTCGTCCCGCTGCCGCGCGGCGCGCTTGATCCGCCGTCCAGGCGACACCCGGGCCGAAGACTGCCAGCGGCCCCTCCCGCTCCCGTGGCGCCTCAGGTGGAAGAGGCCAGTCCGCCTCATTATCCTGCTGTCCTGGCGGTAGAAATGACATTCAGCGCAATCCTTTCCGCGCCGCTCGCTCCCTCTGGCGCCACTCACACGGCTGTGGGTGTCACCCACAGCGCGTGCGCCACCCGTGCGGGCGTCTCGATGCGTCGCCCATCGCAGAGCAACGAGACCGGCGTCTCGCTCCCTGGCGTCGCCTCCGGGCTGGGGCGCTCCGCCAGCGTCAGCCGCACGCCGGGCATCAGTCCCAGATCATGCAGATAGCTGATGAGACCTTCCTCATCCTCCACGACCTCCGAGACGCACACGATAGTATACGTCTCGCCCGGTGTGGTCGTCAGCAATCGCACGGCGCCCAGATCGCGCAAGTAGGTGCGGGCATTCGGCACGGCGCCGGGAATCGGATTGCCATGCGGGCAGGTCGTCGGCTGATTCAGCGTTGTCAGTACCCGCTCCGCCACCGCGCCGGAGATATAGTGCTCCAGGCGGCAGGCTTCCTCATGCACCTGGTGCCACTGCATGCCCAGCATATCCACCAGGAATCGCTCCGTTAGCCGGTGCCGCCGCAGCACCGCCTCCGCGCGCTCCACGCCCAGCGGCGTCAGCGTCACCTGCCGCTTGCCATCCATCTCGATCAGCCCGTCGCGCGTCATGCGCTTCAGTGTCTCGGTCACGGTCGGCGGAGCGACACGGAACTTCTCCGCTAGCCGGGCGCCAATAACTGGCTCGCCCTCCATCGCGATGTTATATATCGTTTCCAGATATTCCTCCACGGTCGCCGTCATCGCCGTGGTTGGCGCGTGGGCCGCGCTCCGCTCGCTCTCCATCGTTCGCCTGGCTCATTCCCTGATCGCGATAACCGGGCCGCGCTACTTCTGGCCCGGGGTCAGCACACCATCGCTGATATCGTACACCGCGTCGGCCATCGCCGAAGCCTGGGGGTCGTGTGTCGTCAGAATGAAGCCGATGCCCGCGCTATGCGCCACATTCTTCAGCAACTCCAAGATGGCGAGACCAGTGCTCGTATCGAGGTTGCCGGTCGGCTCATCGGCCAGCACCATGCGCGGGGCATGCACCAGCGCCCGCGCGATGGCCACCCGCTGCTGCTCACCGCCCGAAAGCTCCGGCGCGCGGTGCTCTTCGCGCGGCGCCAGCCCCACCAGCGCCAGCGCCTCGTGCGCGCGCCGCTCCCGCTCGGCGGGCGCGGTATTCGCAAGCCGCAGTAATAGCCCCACATTCTCGCGCGCGGTCAGCGTTGGGATCAGGTGCGCCGACTGGAACATGAATCCCAGCTCGTTGCGGCGGAGCGCCGTGCGCTCCGCTTCCTTCACTGAGGCAAGATCGCGCCCGAAGAGGATCACCCGTCCGCTCGTGGGGTCATCCAACCCGGCGATGATGTTGAGGAGGGTCGTCTTTCCAGCGCCCGAGCGCCCGCGGATAGCGATGAACTCACCCTCGCGCACACGTAGCGTGACGTTACGCAGCGCGGCAACCGAGCCGCCGCCAACCGTATAGACCTTGCCGACGCCATCCACACGCAGCAGATCGGCCCGCTCGTGGGCAGGTCGTGGCGCGTACCCGTTGCCGGCTTGCTCTGTCTCCATGCTCCGCATGCTCTCTCCTGAATTCTGTCCCCGCTCGCCGGTAAGCCGCCAGCCCGCCTCTCGCGAGGATGTCCGCTCACCGTACCATCGTATCATGCGCCGCGCTCCGCAGCGCCACTTGTGAAGCGATCAGTCCTCCCCAACGCGCAGCGCCTTGCCCAGACCTGACGACTGCGCGACATACCCCGCGATAACCAGCGCGACGGCGAACATCGCCATCAACGCCAGCAGGAACAACACCGAGCCATTCAGATTAACAGCCAGTTGGGGTGTTGGGACGCCTAGCGCTGGTGGTTGGTAGGCGGCGGAGCTGAACGACAGAAACGGTAACGCCGCGAATGCCAGTAGCGCGCTCAGCGCCACACCACCCACCGCGCCAGTGATGTAAATAACCACCTGCTCGCTCAACAGCATGCGCAGCAGCGCCGCGCCTCCCATGCCAAGCGTCCGCAGCACAGCGAACTGCGTCGCGCGCTGGTGGGCCGCCGCGCCCGCCTGGGCCAGCAGCGCCACCAGCGCCAGCAACGCCGCGAGCGCCGCGCCCACCAGCAGCAGGCCAGTCATCCCGGAGGCCAGCGGATCAGCCTGATAGAGCGCGGTAAGATGACGCGCGTCCAGCGTTGTATCCACAAAGAAATTCGGATCGGCGAGCGCTTTCGCCCGCCGCGCCGCATCCGCCGCGTCCGGCGTGGTCTTGAGCAGGAACTCGTTTGGCCCGTTGATTGGATATCCCGCCAGATACGGGTTGCCCAGCGCGGCCAGATAATCGTTGACGTTCGTGACAATAAATCCGTCGGGATACTCGTTGTACAGCGTCGGGAAGTCGTTGACAACGCCCACGATCACGAACTGCATCGGGGTCGAATCCAGCGTTTCTTGCGGCGATAGCGAGAACTTGCTTCCCACTCGCAGACTCAACGCCTGGGCGAACTGCGCGCTCACCAAGGCCGCCATCGGGTGTGTGGAGTCGCCCGCGTCTTTCCCTTGCATGCCAGCATTCAACGCTGCCATCAGCGATGGCAGCGACTGGCTGGCGTAATCCGCGCGCCAGGACGCCACCTGGGCGAAATTACTGGCGTCCACGCCCAAAATGCCCACATTCGCCGAGTTGAAGTCCGGTGAGGTCAGCCCGTATGAGCGATAGAGCGGGGTAACCGCCTGGACGCCTGGCATCTTTGCGAACTGCGCGAGGAACGGCCCGGTCAGTTGCGTTCCTTCCTCCGGCGGCTTGATGACCACGCGCTCGTCCGCACCCGCCAAGTAATACGCCTCATCCACCGACGACCGCGCCACCGTCGTCTGGAATGTCAGCGCGAACAACCCCACACCCACCGAGAGCGCCAGCAGCAACGTCAGCCGGTTGAATGTCCCCGACGCCCGCGAGAGTTGCGAGAAAGCCAGCATTCCCGTCGCCCCGCGCCTTCGCCCGGCGATCCAGGAGCCCAGCCGCAGGAGCCACGGTGTCACACGCAAGATCAGCAGCGCGCCAACAACCATTGTCATCGCTGGCGTCAATGCCTGGATCAAGTCGAAACTGCTGGTCGCGCCAGCGCTCGCCAACAGCGCCCGCGTCCCCAGCGCGCCATATGACGCGAGCTGGATGTAGCCCGCGATGACCAGCGCGGCCAGCGCCAGGTCGAGGTAATACCGCTGCCAGAATGGCGGCCGGTCTATGCGTCCCTGCCGCCGCCGGAACGCCAGCACATCCGACCGCGAGGCCTGCCCCACCGAGACAATCAGCGCCAGCAGACCCAGCCCCGCGCCCAGCAGCGCCTGCGGCAGCGCCTGCCTCAGCGATATCTCACGCAGCACGGCGGCAGGCGTCAACGTGACGCCCGCCGCGCGCGCCGCCGGGACGAACGTGATGATGACGAACAGACTCAGCGCCATCGCCAGCAGCGGCCCTACCACCAGCGCGACCCCCGCCAGCGCGACCCCCTGTGAGAGATAGCTCACCAGCATCTGCGTCACGCTAGCCCCACGGCTGCGCAGCGTCGCGATCACGCCACCCTGGCTCTCGATCAGCAACCCCACCATCGTCACGATGAACAGCAGCGCCATCACCACGAGCTGGGCAGCGACACTGTAGAGCGGCAAACGCAGCAACCCAAACAGATTCTGGCCCTGGCTCAGAATGTCACCGAGATGAGTCGCGAGACTGACGGTTATGATGTCGTTTGTGCCAAGCACATTGCCGTTGAGATCATTCCGCAACGCTTGAATATCAGTAATTACGACACTGACGTTGTCCACTGTCACCGCGCTCGGATTGACGAACCAGATATAGTGCGTGACAACCCCCATCGGAGCCTCGGCGGGCGAGGCTTGCGGGAATGACAGCATCTGGGTAAACGCCTGACGGTCGAAGAGCACTGGATAGCTCGGTGGCGGCGAGTTGTGGGACGGTATGAGCGGAACCACTGTATCAAAGCCCCGGCCATTCCAGAATGGATCGTTCTCGTCCTTGGGATACCAGACGCCCACCACCTTGACCACGATGGTCCTTTTAGCGTTGGCTCCATCGCTCATGGTCAACAACATGCCCGGCTTGGCGCCGAATTTTGGCGTCACCATCACTTCCGGCGGCTCGCCAGCCGGTGTCGCCTTCGGCAGGCGCCCGGCGAAAATCTTCATATGAGGCGTCGCATCGGTGTAGTTGTAGGTCAGCAGGTCGAGTTGTCCATCGGAGGAATAATCAGGTAGCGCGTCATTCGCCTGCTTTGTCCCGATTGCATACCCATTGACCTTCGCCAGGAGAAATGGCCGGTCGGCCTCGATATACTCTGTGGTCGCGGAGAAGAAACCCGGCGGCAGATCGTTCTGGCGTGCGCTCGCGAAGGCGCTATCCACAACGCCCAGGTCAACCTGCGAGAGCGCGACAACATGCGCCGCGACTTCCATGTTGCGATCGGTCGGGGCAGCGCTGGCCATTTCCGCCGCGATCTGCGTATTCGACACCAGCGTCGTGTAGATTGGCACGACAGCGAGCAGCGTGACCGTCATCACCATGCCCAGCGCCACCGCCGTCAGCAGCCGCCAGCCGCGCCACGCGCTGCGCAGCCCCAGCCGCACGCCCGCCAGCGGCCCCGCCGGGCCAACACGCCAGACGGGGGGCGCCTGCCGCGTCTTTGGCGCCCGCTCCATCTCCTCCATCCGCCGCGCCATGCCGCCGGCTCCTTCGCTATCACGCCGCCGCATTCGTCCACTCGCCTCAATCCATCCGGCCGCGCCACATCATGCCTGATACCACCTACTACGCAGGCGCACCCTCGTTTCTGACATACAGACGCTGAAAAGCTCCAACCTTTTCAAGCAGGCGATATCACATGCGGTGGTCGCTACTCACGCAGGCCACTTACTATCGTGCGGCGCGCCGCCCCATAAACTGAGCGGCGCCAGCCACCCCGCACGGGATAGCTGGCGCCGCTCACATGTCACCAGGCAGCCGCAACAACTCCTACGCGCGCGCGCCCGCAGCCGGGCGCTGGTAGATGTGGATCGCGCGGCCCTCCGCCGCCAGGATCGCCTCACGCAGCGCCTCGCTGTACGTCGGATGCGGGTGGATCGTCGCCAGAACCTCATCTGCGGTCAGCTCGGCGCGCATCGCCAGCGAGAACTCAGTGATCAGATTGGTCGCGTCCGGCCCAAAGATCGCCGCGCCCAAAAGCTCACCATATTCCCCCAGAATAACCTTGGTGAAGCCCTCGGTCTCGGTCGTCGCCAGCGCCTTGCCGTTCGCCACCCAGGGGAACTTCTCCGCCCGGATGACGCCGCCGCGCTCGCGCGCCTGTTCCTCCGTCAGCCCGACCGCCGCGATCTCCGGAAAGGTATAGATGACGCGCGGCACCACCGTGTAATCCATCCGCGTCTCGTGGCCCATCACGTTCTCCGCCGCTACCTCACCCTCGGTCTCAGCGACGTGCGCCAGCCAGGTACGGCCCACCACGTCACCGATCGCATAGACGCCTGGCAAGTTCGTCTCCATGCGCTCGTTGGCGACGACCTTACCCCGGTCCATCGCCAGCCCCTGGCTCACGAGCGCTTCAAGGCCCTTCGTGTGCGCTTTACGTCCGACGGCGACCAGCACATACTCACCGTCGAAGGTCTTGGGGCCGCTCTCGGTCATCGCCGTTACGCGCTTCTTGCCATCCGCGTCGCTGATAGACTCGACTCGCGCGCTCGTCGCCACCGTGATGCCGCGCTTGGTCAGCGAGCGGGTCAGCGCCTTGCGGACCTCCTCATCCTCGTTGGCGATCAGCGAGGGCAGCATCTCGACGATCGTCACGTTCGAGCCGAGCGCCTGGAACATGCACGCGAGCTCAACCGCGATAACCCCACCGCCGATGCACACCAGGCTCTCGGGGACCTTCGCCATCTCCAGCGCCTCGGTGCTGAAGATGATGTTCTTGCCATCCACACCGGGAAACGGCGGAACAATCGTCTCTGAGCCAGTGGCCAGGATCAGCTTGCCCGCTGTCAGCTCAACCGTCGCGCCGTCCTTCAACGTCACCTTGACGCGCGATGGCGAGAGCGCCTCCGCCATGCCATCGAAGACCGTCACCTTGTTGGCCTTCAGCAACTGCGCGACGCCGCTGGTCAGCTGCTTGACGACCTTTGCTTTGAACGCCACCGCCGCGCCCATATCAACCGAAGGCTGGGCCCCGAGATGGATGCCGAGTTTGTCCACCTCTTTGAGCTCCGCGTAGACCTCGGCTACGTGGAGCATCGCCTTCGACGGAATGCAGCCCACGTTCAGACATGTGCCACCGATATATTGCTTCTCGATGATGCCAACGCGCGCGCCAAGCTGCGCGGCCCGGATCGCCGCGACATAGCCGCCGATGCCAGCGCCGATCACCAGGATATCGAACTCTCGCTCTTCGTTCGCCACTGCCTGCTCCTGTGCGCCACCAGCGGGGCGCTCAATCCGATCACCCGGCCCGCCAGCGCGGCGCGAGGTGATTGTCGCCATCGTGTTCTGGCGGATCGCGCCCCGTCGCGCGCCCACCGTCTCATAGTATACGCCGCCACGCCGCTGAATCGTAACGTAAAGCAACGCGCCGGGCTTGACGGCGCAGCCCGCTCGGCCTACGATACGCGAGTGGGAAGCGGCCACACTCCTTTCTCCGCTCAGCCGTATGGCCCAGCAAGGATCTTCGCGCGCGATGCCCATTTGTGAAAGATGGCTGTACAGTGGACCGGGGTCCCTCGCCATCAGGAAGGTGGTCTATGCGACCGCTACGACTTCCCGCAACCAGCGTTCCGTCATCCAAACCAGCCTCATGCCGCGTGGCGGCTATCACGGCGCTCACGACGTTGTTCACGATGCTCATCCTCATCCAGGCCGCGCTGTTCGCCCCAGGCGCCCACGCCGCCGCGCCGCATGTAGATGTTGTCGCCTTCGACCGCGCTGTGGATCCCGCTGGAGCGCGCTACCTCACCGACGCCATCCAGACCGCTGAGAGCGACGGCGCGACCGCGCTGGTGATGACGATCGACACCCCTGGTGGCGACCTCGACTCGATGGAGACGATTGTCCGCGCAGAGCTATCCGCCACGATCCCGATCATCAGCTATGTCAGCCCGCAAGCGGCTCAGGCGGCCTCCGCCGGCTCCTTCATCGCCCTCGCCGCGCCGGTGGCCGCGATGGGGCCAAACACCCGCATCGGCGCCGCCAGCCCGGTGGACGCGACCGGAGCCGATCTCGGCTCCACGCTCAAAGCCAAGGTCGAACAAGACCTCGAAGCGTTGATGCGCTCCATCCAGACCGATTACCACCGCAACGCGAACGCCGCCGAGGCGATGATCTCCAACGCCACCGCCTACACCGACAGCGAGGCGATGAGCGACGGCCTCATTACCCTTCAGGCGTCATCGCTGACCGACCTGCTGACGCGGCTGGATGGCTATAGTGGCGTCTACGCCAACGGGGACATCTTCATGCTGAATCTCGCGGGTCTGCCCACGCAAACGCTCCAGCCATCGCTCGCGAACAGCGTCGAGGCGTTCCTCTTCGATCCCACCGTGCTCTTCATCCTGTTCGTGATCGCCGCCATCTGCATCTATCTGGAGTTGGCGCACCCCGGCGCGATCGTGCCCGGCGTGATTGGCGCGTTGACACTGGCGGTCTTCATCATTGGCTCGTTGAACATCAGCCCCAACTGGGGCGGCCTGGCGCTCATGCTGCTCGCCATCCTCCTGCTCGCGGTGGATACCCGCGCGCCCACGCACGGCGTGCTGACTGTGGGCGCGCTCGTCAGCCTGGTGGCTGGCTCGCTGATCTTCTTCGATACTGGCTCCAATCCCGGCGCGCAGGGGGTCAACCTCTACGTGGTCATCGGTGTCGCGCTGGGAGTCGGGCTGATCGCGCTGCTCGTGCTGCGGTCGATCGTCAGCGCGCAGCGACGCCGGGTTACCACCGGCAAGGAGTCCTACATCGGGAACACCGTCACGGTCATCGAGTCCGTCGCCCCCACTGGCCGTGTCTCGCTCCAGGGCGAAAACTGGGCCGCCAGGCTGGAAAGCGCCGATACCCCGCCGCTGCCCGCGGGCGCGCATTGCCTCGTCACTGGCGTCCAGGGCCTGACACTGCTCGTCGCGCCCGCGCCGGAGCCGGTCGCGCTGGGCAAAAAGCGAGGCGTGCGAGCGGGCCATCCATAATGCGCTCTTCCCTGGCATATCTGCGTCATCCACTCACAGAAAGTCGTAGGAACATTCCATGGACCTAGCTCTCCTGGGCTCATCGGTCATCATTATCGTGGTGATCGTCATCGGGCTCCTGATCATCTTCACGCTTGCCGGCCTGCGTGTCGTCAATCAGTACGAGCGCGGCGTCATCTTCGTGCTGGGCCGCCTGATCGGCGCACGCGGCCCTGGCGTCTTCTGGGTGCCACCCTTCATCAGCTCGATGCGCAAAATTGACCTGCGCATCATCACCATCGAACTGCCCCCGCAGGAAGGCGTCACGCGCGACAACATCACCGTTCGCGTCAGCGCGGTCGTGTATTTCTACGTCGTCAATCCGAACGACGCCGTCAACAACGTGCTCGACTACTACCGCGCGACCGTCCAGATCGCCCAGACCACCTTGCGAAACGTCCTGGGCCAGTCTGAGCTAGACCAGATACTGACCGATCGCGTGGCGGTCAATCGCTCCATCCAGGCCATCATTGATGAGCACACCGAGCGCTGGGGCATCAAGGTGACCACCGTCGAGATCAAAGACGTGGAGCTGCCACAGACGATGCAACGCGCGATGGCCAAACAGGCCGAAGCCGAGCGCGAGAAGCGCGCCAAGGTACTGCTCGCCCAGGGCGAGTACCAGGCAGCGCAAACCCTCGCCGACGCCGCGCACCTCATCTCCACCGAGCCCGCCGCGCTCCAGCTTCGCTATCTGCAAACGCTGACCGAGATCGCCGTGGAGAAAAACTCAACGATCATCTTCCCGCTGCCGATTGACCTGGTCGAGCCGCTCTCGGCGCTCCTGCGCCGTGGGGCTGGCATGCCAGAGCCAGGTCCCGCGCGCGTCGGCCCAGAGCCAGCCGCCCGCCCGCCCATTGCGCCGCCCTCTACCCAACAACTAGCCGCGCATCGCGCATTCAGGGCCACAGCCCGGTCAGTCCTCCGGCCCTTTTTCCTCAGGCCGGGCTGGCCGGGCGCGCTTGCGATCCCGCTTGGGCTTCGCTTCGCCTTCCCCGCCGGTCTGGCCGGCATCGTAGGAGGCTCGCTCCTCCGCCACCATCTGCCGCGCCGCGCCGCGCCCACGCTGGGAGCCACGCTTCGGCGCCTCACGCAGCGCCCGCCGTGTGCCCTCCTCCTGCCCGGCGCGCGCCGCCGCCTCCTGCGTCTGGCGTCATCTCATCCGGAGCGGGAAGCCCCGCCAGCTCGCGCGGGTCCATGCGCGCCACCATCCCTTGCAGCGCGTCTCGCTGCGCTGGGTAGCGTTGAATGTAATCGCTCAGCGACGGCCGCTGGCCGTCACTCAACTCGTTCAGGAACTGCTCCTCAACCGCGAGCGATTCCAGGTCGAGCGACCCGGAATCAGGTGCCGAGACCCGTCTCTTTCGACCGCGACGCAGCGCGCGACATCTTGACGAAATCTGGCGCGACCGTGTTGGGATCAAGTCCAATATTTTCGAGCGCGCCCAGAATGGCGTCAATCACCAGCGCCTCACCACCGGCGTAGTTCTGCTCAGCTTGTCGCCGCTCGGCGAGGCGTGACAGGAACACGTCCTCGTGAATCAGCTTGCCGCCGGTGGCCTTTTCCTCGCGCGCTTCCCGCTTCTCCGGCGTCGCAGAGCGACAGACGTAAAGGGCGTCTCGTCATCCGACATAGTAGATTCCTCTCACTCGCCCGCGCCTGGGTACTCGACGGGCGCATCTCCGCCATACCACGAGCGCAGACGCGCATAGGCGCGCGTTAGCGTATTGCGGACTGTCCGGGTGGTGACGCCGCCAAGCGCCTCCGCGATGGTATCTTCGCCCGCGCCAGCCCAGAAGCGCAAGACCACCGCGACCCGCTCGCGCTCCGGCAGCCGTCCCACCAACTCCCGCAGGTCAGCCAGTTCAGCATGGGAGAGTGGGTCCGCGCCGCCTGGCAAACTGACGAGCGTATACTCTCCGCCGCCGGGCTCTCCCCGCTCATCGAGCAACCGCGAGAGCGCCACCGGCGCGATAACCCGTCCACCGACGCGCGGGCGGACGCGCCGCAGCCAGGCGTCCGCGATATGGCTCTGCGCGAAGGCCAGCGCCCGCCCGAAGAACAGTTCCCACGCTTCATCCTCGCCGCGAGTGATGGTATCCCACAGCCGTAGCGTCTGTTCCTGCGCAAGGTCGCTCGCATGCTCGCGCCACTCATCCGGAGACAGCGCCAGCCCCGCGCTCAGCACCGTTCGCCGGATCCACTGGCGCGTCAGCCCCTCGATGCGCCGCGTCAGCGCGAGGAACAGCGTCTGCGCGTCCGCCTGTCTGCCATCATCCACCGCCACGCGGATGTGATGGACCAGCGCCCCGCGCGAGACGCTCGTATCCGGCTCGATCTTCAGCAGCCGCACACGCAGTTCCGCCCGGATCGAGCGGCTTCCAGCGCGCGCAACTCCTCCGCAAGGCGGGCGCGCGCCAGCGCCACCAGTTCCCGACCGCTCTCACTGGCCCCCGGCATCCCCAGCGTTCCCCCTCGCCACTCGTCCGCGCGCCCACATCGCGCCAGCCTTCGCCGCATGATACGCGCGCCATCATGGCGCGTCAAGCGTCCGCTCGCTTGCTAGTTTGGCGCGCTTGCGCCTCCGCCGCCACGCGCAGCCGCCGCAGTGAATCCTCAATGCTCGCCGCGAACGCCCGCGAGCCGAAACGCTCCAGCATCCAATCCCCGCCAGCCTGGGGGGAACTCTAACTCTCAGCCATACTCCACACGGCATGACGCGCTATCTAGCGGGCGCACCGTCAACCGCTCGCGCAGCGTCATCCCCAGCGGAAACGTGACCCGCATCGCCAGCGCCCCGCGCGCCGCATCCACCTCCTCGATCACAAACACCGCCCGCCACGTCCTGCCGAGCGCGGGCGCCAGAACCGTCACCGTCTGCCCCACCGCCAGCGGCCCCGGCTCCGCGCGCTCTACGCGACCGTCAATCCACGCATCCCAGCGCGCCGCGCTCGCCAGCAGCCCCCACACCGTCTCAGCGGGTGCCGCGACTGTCGCCGCCGGGCAAATACTCAGCCCCATCGCGCGCCATCCTCTCTCGTGCGCCAGCCATTGATGGCCGCGCGCCCACGCCGCGCTCCGCGCTGGACACGCGCCCCATCCCGCGCGCACACTGTAGCGCGATCCATTGTACCGCGCCGCCCGCTGAGCGGCCCTGGCTGGTGAGGCCTCATGCTCTACCTCGTCGCGACTCCGATTGGCAATCTGAGCGACATCACACTGCGCGCGCTGGAGACCCTGCGCACGGTGGACATCGTCGCCAGCGAAGATACCCGCAAGACGGGCATGCTGCTCGCCCACTACGACATCAAGAAGCCGCTGATGTCGTTTCACGAGCACAACGAGCGCCGCGCGGGCGAGCGCATCATGGGCATGCTCGAAGCTGGGCAGAGCGTCGCGGTGGTCACCGACGCTGGCACGCCCGCCATCTCCGACCCCGGCTTCACGCTGGTGCGCGAGGCCATTGCG
Source organism: uncultured Chloroflexia bacterium (assembly GCA_963809385.1). Classification (GTDB taxonomy): domain Bacteria; phylum Chloroflexota; class Ktedonobacteria; order Ktedonobacterales; family JADMIN01; genus JAKAIY01. The sequence goes on from CAWEJL010000005.1 coordinate 586,331, forward strand.
CGCGGGCTGGAGATGACGATGATTCCCGGCCCGGCGGCGCTGATTATGGCGGTGGCGCTCTCCGGTCTGCCGACCCACTCCTTCACCTTTCGCGGCTTTCCCCCACGCAAATCAGGCCAGCGCCGCCGCTTCCTGGCGGTGGACCGCGACGCGCCGCACACGCTCATCTTCTACGAAAGCCCCTACCGCCTCGATGCCTTCCTGGCCGACGCGCTGGCCGTCTACGGCGACCGCCGCGCCGCGCTGGCCAATGACCTCACCAAACGCTTCGAGTCTGTCCAGCGTGGTACGCTCTCAGAGCTCCTGCGAGCCGTCCAGGCGGAGAAGCCGCGCGGCGAATACGCGCTGGTGATCGAGGGCGCGAGCGAACGCGCAGAGGCGGTCAGCGACGGCGGTGACGACGAAGACGATGCGAACGATAATGAGGGCGATGAAGGGGACGCGGAATGACGGCGGAGTCTACTGAGCGCGGCGCTGACGAGACTGCGACCGACCGCGCGCCTGAGGAGCTACGTCTACCCCACGGCGCGCTGGCGCTGCCCGCCTTCCTGCCCGACGCGACGCTCGGCGTCGTCCGCTCGGTGGATGCGGACGACCTGCTCGCCACCGGCACGCCCGCTGTCGTGATGAACGCCTACCACCTGATGCGCCGCCCTGGCTCCTCCACCGTCCAGGCGCTGGGCGGGCTGCACCGCATGTCCGGCTGGCCGCGCCCGATCATCACCGATTCCGGCGGCTTCCAGGCCTACTCCCTCATCCAGCGCAACCCCAAGCTCGGCTCGATCGGCGCCAACGGCATCACCATCCGCGCCGAGGACAGCGACCGCAAGTTCCTGCTCACCCCAGAGAAGGCCATCCAACTCCAGTTGAGCTACGACACCGACGTCGCCATCTGCCTGGATGAATGCACGCATGTGGACGCGCCGGAGGACGAGCAGCGCGCCGCCGTCGAGCGCACGATCCAGTGGGCCAAGCGCTGCCGGGGCGAGTTCGACCGCCTGATCGCCCAGAAGCGCCTGCCGGAGGAGCGCCGTCCGCTGATCTTCGGCGTCATCCAGGGAGGCGGCTACCCCGACCTGCGCCGCCGCTGCGCCGAGGCGCTGCTGGAGATTGGCTTCGACGGCTACGGCTACGGCGGCTGGCCGCTCGACAGCCACGGCAAGCTGCTGACCGAGATCATCACCTACACCCGCGCGCAAATTCCCGCCCGCTACCCGATGCACGCGCTGGGCGTCGGCCATCCCGCCAACATCGTCGCCTGCGCGGACGCGGGCTACAACATCTTCGATAGCGCCATGCCCACCCGCGACGCCCGCCACGGCCGCCTCTTCGTCTACACCTCCGAGCATCCCGCGCTGACCACGACCGGCTCTGACTGGTTCCAGTATCTCTACGTCGAGGACGAAAAGCACATCAAGGCCAGCGGCCCGATCTCGCCCTGGTGCGACTGTTACACCTGCTCGCGCTACTCGCTGGGCTACGTGCGTCACCTCTACAAAGTCGGCGATGGCCTCTACCACCGCCTCGCGACCCTCCACAACTTGCGCTTCATGGTCCGCCTGATGGACATGCTGCGGGAGCGGCGCCATGCCGGCTGAGCCGCCGCCGGACCCGCTCGACGCGCTGGTGGCGCAGGTCCTCGCCAGCCCGAAGTATCGCGCCGTCAGCCCCGACCTCGTCCGGCGCGCGGGGGCGATTGAGATGGCGAAGGCGTCCAATCTCAAAGAGGCCGTCAAAGCCACCAAGAACCGCTTGCATCAGGTGGCGGGCGCCTACCTGGACGCCCCGCGCTACGACGCCTGGCTGGCGGAGCTACGCGTGGCCTTCGCGGAGAGCGAGCCAGCGGCGCGGCTGGCGCTGCGGCGCGTCATGGGCCGCCACGCCTCCACCCGCGAGCGCCTGCCCATCCTTGACGAGTTCTACGCCCAGACGCTGGCCGGCCTTGGCCCCTTCCACCGCGTCGTAGACCTCGCCTGCGGCCTCAACCCGCTCGCCATCCCCTGGCTGCCGCTGGCCGATGGCGCGGAGTACCTCGCCTGCGACATCTATCAGCGACCTCGCCGCCTTCCTGAACAGCGCCTTCGCTCTGCCAGGCCCGTTCGCCGCCGTCCACGCCCGCGCCGAGACACGCGACATCCTCAGCGCCCCGCCCGATACCCGACGCTGACCTCGTCCTGCTGCTCAAAGCCATCCCCTGCCTGGAGCAGGTGGACCGCGACGCGGGCGCGCGCCTGCTCGCCGCCATCCGCGCCCCGCGCATCCTCGTCTCCTACCCGCTGCGCACCCTCGGTGGCCGCGCCGTCGGCATGGAGCGCCACTACGACGACTCCTTCCACGCCCTGCTCGCCCGCATCGGCGGCTCCCACTGGCGCGTCACCCGCCATACGTTCCCCACCGAGCTGGCGTATCTCATCGAGCGGTGACGGTAGGTGGGGCGCATACGTATTATTACGCCGTACACTACTCGCGCGCGGAGATGCGCTGGAGCGAGAAAGCGTATACACCTAATGAACTCGTCAGTAGGAGCGGCCATCGCCACATATGTGTTGTTCACCGCGATTGGAATCATGGGCGCGTGGGATGGGCTTGTGCGACGGCGCATCCGCATACGAAGAGGCATATGGTATGCGCCACTGAATCTGCGTGGTCTGCCCGCGATACTGGTCGGAATTCTCTGTCTGTTCCTACTCCTTCTGCTGTTCAGATTAGCTGTTCCAGCAGTTCGGGCGACGGTCACGGGATGCAATGACCCGCTGTGCGCCGTCAGCCGGGTAGTCGTTCCACCCTTCACGAACCCTATCGCCGCCATCGTCATCGTGACGTCGGTACTTCGTGTTCGCCATGTGGCTGTCTGGAATCAAGGACCACGACGGGCCTTTTCGGTCATACCTGCTCGCGCCGGGGGTCTGGTATCACGAACGGGAAGTAGTGGCGCTCGTTCAGCAGCGCGAACAGAAGGCGCACAAGACTTCTGTTGAGGTGGATACCATCCTAGCGGCATCTGACCGCGTTCTCCGGGTTCTGCATGGCGTCTCGCCCACAATGGATAGGTCTGGGCCAACAGGCGAGCCGCTCACACGCGACTCGGCGATCAGATGGGTCGTTCGGACTGCGAGCGCGCGCCGCCGCAATGGCTCAGCCGCGCCAGCGCGTCCCTTCATCGTGGAAACCATCGCTGGCTACGCGATTGACCGGCTGGAGGCGGCCGAGCGCCGCTGGCCCTGGCGCCGCCGCTTGCTCACGATACTCCCCTGACCGCAGCGGTTCACCCACCCAAGCGGAACACACCGCAACTCGGCGGAGACCTTGACGCGCTTTCCTGTTCAGCCCGCCATTATCAGGCTCATGCGCTCCGGCGCCAGGAAGCGCGCGGCTGGCCACGCCAGAGCCGTGCGCAGCCAGATCAGCCAGGAACGCTAGGACGATCCAGGCCCAGGCCCAGCCTGTCACGCCATTCGCCAGCGCGTAGACAACGACATAGGTCAGCGCCGTGATGGGGAGGAACAAGATCCCAAGCAGCGGCAGGAACCAGCCCCAAAGACCTCCATCGAAGGTGCGGTATACATAAGGCGTGAATATCCAGACGCCGATCAGCGCCAGGCGAGCCAAGCCCGCGACACCCCATCCCATACGAAACCTCCTTGCCAGCGCGGTTCGTCAACGCGCCCGATCACCGCCGCCCATTTCATCGCGCCACGGAAGAGAGCGCGTCGTTCCGACGCCGCGACACACGTCGTTTCAATTCTTGAGCAGACGCCGCCGCACTCACCGGGCCATCTCGGAACCGTCGCCGCCGCACACCATCGCGTCACACCGTCAACGCGACAGGTGAGCAGCGATAGCTGCGCCTATTCTCGTAACAGCGCCGCCGCCCGCTCCTTGACGCCCTATCGGACCACGCCTCATAATTCTCTTGGCTTGCCCCGCGCCGGAAAAGCGTGGCCATGCGCCGGGGAGCCGCCGCCGCTGGGCGGTCTGCCCGCCGCACGCGCCGCGCATAGCTGGGGCCTTGCGCCCCTGGCCTGGATGACAACCGATGGCCTTTCAGGACCTCCGCGAGTTCATCGCCTTCCTCGAGCAGCGCGGCCAGTTGCGCCGCATCACGGCGCCCGTCTCCGCCGAGCTGGAGATCACCGAGATCACCGACCGCGTTAGCAAGGCGGGCGGCCCCGCGCTGCTCTTCGAGAACGTCGAAGGCTACGACATGCCCGTACTGATCAACCTGTTCGGCAGCCCAGAGCGCATGTCGTGGGCGCTGGGCGTCAACTCGCTCGATGAGCTGGGCGACCGCATCAAGCGCTGGCTCGACATCGTTCAGAACCGTCCGCCCGACGGTCTGATCGAGAAGGCCAAGCTCGCCCCAGAGCTACTGCGAGTTGACTCGCATTGGGCCGAAGACTGTCACCCACGCCCCCTGCCAGGAAGTCGTTCTCACCGACAACCTCTCGCTCGACCGCTTCCCGATCCTCAAGTGCTGGCCGCTCGACGGCGGACGCTACATCACCCTCACCATGTGCCACTCCAAGGACCCTGTGACCGAGAAGCGCAACATCGGCATGTATCGCGTCCAGGTCTACGACGAGCGCACGGTGGGCATGCACTGGCAAATCCACAAGGGCGGCGCGGCCCACTTCCGCGAGGCAGGGAGAGCTGAGAAGAAGCGCATGGAGGTCGCCGTCGTCATCGGCGCCGACCCCGCCAGCGTCTACGCCGCCAGCGCGCCGCTGCCTCCCGGTGTGGATGAGCTGCTCTTCTCTGGCTTCCTGCGCCACAAGGGTGTCGAGGTCGTCCAGTGCAAGACGGTGGATGTCAAAGTCCCCGCCAACGCTGAGATCGTCCTCGAAGGCTATGTGGACACCGACGAGCTACGCCCCGAAGGCCCGTTCGGTGACCACACCGGCCACTACACGCCCGTCGAGCCGTATCCGGTGATGCACGTCACCGCTATCACGCACCGCCGCAACCCGATCTACGCCACCACCATCGTCGGCAAGCCGCCGATGGAGGACGCCTGGCTCGGCAAGGCCACCGAGCGCTTCTTCCTGCACCTGCTCAAAGTCATCCTGCCCGAAATCGTGGACATCAATATGCCGATCGAGGGCGGCTTCCACAATGTCGTCATCGTCTCGATCCGCAAGCGCTACCCCGGCCAGGCCAAGAAGGTGATGGCGGGTATCTGGGGCATGATGCTGATGATGCTCTCGAAGTTCATCATCGTCGTGGATGAGGATGTCAACGTCCAGAACCTCCACGAGGTACTCTTCCGCGTTGGGAATAACGTGGATCCCCGGCGTGATACGATGACGGTGGACGGCCCGGTGGACGCGCTCGACCACTCTTCACCCTACGAAAAGTACGGCTCGAAGATGGGCCTCGACGCGACCGCCAAGCTACCAGAGGAAGGACACCCGCGCCCCTGGCCGCCCGATATCGAGATGTCCCCTGAGGTCAAGGCGCTAGTCACGAAGCGCTGGGCGGAGTACGGCATTCAGCTATGAAGCTGCTCAAGCGAACAGACGAAAAGATCGCGAACGACCCTGACAGCCCGCGCGAATCTGGCTGGCGGCGGCGGCTGCGTGGCCGCGAGGGTGACACCTGGGTCATGCTGGGCATGCTGGTGGTTGGGCTGATCACCGTCGCGTCGCTTTCCGGTATTTCCAGCGCGATGAACGCCCCCATCGCCACGCGCCAGGCGACGCCGCACGCCTCCAACAGCCAGGTGGACGCGCGCGGTGTCGCGCCCGCCAGTGAGCGCGTCTACTCACTGCCCAATCCCAACCCCGCGCTGATGAACCCGGCGGTAGACCAGCAGGGCCGCGTCTGGTTCGGCGAGATGGGCGCCAACAAGCTCGCCATGCTCGATCCCACCACCGGCAAGGTCAGCGAGTGGACGCCGCCTAACGGCCAGTACAACATCATGAACGAGGTGGTGGACAAGCAGGGCGATGTCTGGTTCACCGAAGAGGCCGCTAACTACATTGGCCGTTTCGATCCCGCCACCCAGACCTTCAAGACCTATCCACTCAACACGGTCAAAGGCAAGAGCGCCGGCCCCGAGGCCATCGCGCTCGACGCCCAGGGAAATATCTGGTTCACTGAGGTCAACGCGGGCGCGCTGGGGCGACTGGACCCCACCAGCGGCAAACTCACCGTCTACCCGCTGCCAACCACCCCGCTCGGCGGCCCGGCGTTCCCCTACGCGCTGACCATCACGCCTGATGGCCGTGTCTGGTACGGCGACCTGAGCGGCGGCTCGGTGGGCTGGCTCGACCCCGCCACCGGCACAGTGACACAGTATCCCACGCCCGACCCCAAGGCCGAGGTCTACACCATGACGGTCGGCCCCGACGGCGCCGTCTGGTACACCGAACTGCTGGCCAACACCATCGGGCGCATTGATCCTGCCACCGACAAGATCACCCAGATCACCGTTCCTTCGACCGCTGGAGCCCCCGCCACGCTCTACAGCCTCATCACCCGCGACAACGCCCTCTGGCTCACCAGCACCGGCGCCAACGCCCTCGTGCGCTACATCCCGGCCACCAACCAGTTCAGCTTCTACACCCTCAAGCAGCCGCAGAGCGTCCCCTTCGGCCTGGCCCTCGCCCCCGACGGCGCGCTCTGGTTCACCGCCGACGGCGTCCCCAACTACGTCGGGGTGGTGCGCCCATAGAAAAACACCCCCTCTCCCTACAGGGAGAGGGGGCCGGGGGGTGAAGGCCGCGTCTACTCCGCCGCGCTTCCCGTCAGCGCCGAAACGGACGCCGCCACGGGCGCTTCCTCGGCGGCTGGCGCCTCGCGCAGCGCCGCCGTGCGGCGCGCCTGGCGATTCATCAGATCCGGCGGGATGCGATAGACATCTTTCGCCAGGCCGAGCTTCTCCAGCGTCGCGATCAGCAGGCCAGAGAGGTCGAACTGCCACCAGCGGAGGCCGTGGAAGGCCGAGCGCGGGAAGGCGTGGTGGTTGTTGTGCCAGCCCTCACCGAAGGCCAGCAGGCCGACGACCCACTCGTTGCGGCTGGCGTCGTTCGTCTCGTAGGGGCGCTTGCCGAAGGTGTGGCAGACGGAGTTGACGCTCCAGGTGACGTGGTGCGTCAGGAACATGCGCACCAGCCCGCCCCAGATCAGCCCATGCCAGCCGCCAATCATGAAGGGGATCACCAGCGAGAGTCCCGCCCACAGCAGGAACGTCTTGCTGACGAAGTTGATGATCGGGTCTTTGACCAGATGGCGGCAGTAGACGTTGGGGTCTTCCATCTGCTTGGTGAAGAGCCAGCCAAGGTGCGCGTGGAAGAAGCCATCCATCGGGCTGTGCGGGTCGCCCTCGCGGTCAGAGACGGCGTGGTGCTTGATGTGCGTCGCCGCCCAGCTCAGCGCGGGGCCTTCGAAGGCCATCGAGCCGAGAACCAGCAGGATGAACTTGACGACCGGATGCGGCGTGAAGCTGCGGTGGGTCAGCATGCGGTGAAAGCCGACGGTGACGCCGAGCGCCACGAGCGAGTAGCCCACGAGCAGCAAAATCAGATCAGTCCACGTGACCGACCGCTGCCACAGCGTTCGGATCGCCAGCGCGACACCGACGAGCGGCGTCACGACGATGGTCAGAACGGCGGCGCGATATGCGAGGGATGGACGCATGACTCCTCCAGAACCAGGTCTTTCGTAATTGGGTCTCAACAAGAGGCCCACTAGTCGCGTGGACCAGTGAGTCAGAGCGATCCATGCCCGTATATGTTTCATGAGCCTGACCATCCGTGAGGAGCGACCGATGAAGCGCCCGCCGCCCACGCTGTTCTTCCTCTGTGGCCTGCCATTCGCTGGCAAGAGCACGCTGGCCCGCGCGCTGGCCGCGCACACCGGCGCGCGGCACATCGCGCTGGACGCCATCAACACTGAGCGCGGCCTGGGTCTCGACGGCGCGGCGATCACCCCAGAGCAGTGGGACGCGACCTACACCGAGGCCTACCGACGCATAGAGGAAACATTGGCGGCGGGAGACTCCGTGATCTACGATGAGACTTGCTTCCTCCGCGCCCAGCGCGACACCGTGCGCGCCATCGCCGCCCGCGCAGGCGCCTGCGCGCAGCTGATCTGGGTCACAACGCCCGAAGCCACCGCTCGCGCCCGCTTGCTGGCCAACCGCCAGACTAGCGCGCGCTTCGATGTCCGCGACGACAACTTCGCGCAGGTCGTCACGCGCTTCGAACCGCCCACCCCCGAAGAGCGCGCGCTGCGCTACGACGGCGCCAGCCCGCCGGAAGCGTGGCTCGCGCTGATAGGACGGACCGGCGCGCTATAGTCGCGTATGGCGCGACCCATGCTACAATGGAGGCGGAGCGCGCGACCGGCACCTCGCGAAGGCTGGCGCGTCAGCGGATGAGGATGCGCGGGCATGCGAAAGAAGACCATCAGCCAGAGTCAGAGCACACGTTCCCCAGCTAGGCCAGCCCTCCAGACCCCGGTGGGGATCTTCGATTCTGGCGTCGGCGGCCTCACCATCCTGCGCGAGCTGCTGCGCGAGCTGCCATCTGAGCGCTACGTCTACTTCGGCGACACCGGCAACTGTCCCTACGGCGTGCGCCCGCAGGAGGAGATCACCCAGCTCTCGCTCAACGCCGCCGCGTTCCTGCTCGACCGTGGCGCCAAGCTGATCGTCGTCGCCTGCAATACCGCCTCCAGCGCCGCGATTCACGTCCTGCGCAAGACCTACCCCCAGACCAAGTTCATCGCTGTCGTGCCAGCCGTCAAGCCCGCCGCCGCGATGACCCACACGGGCCGCGTCGCCGTCGCCGCCACCAACTCATCCGCCCAGAGCGACTACCTGCGCGGCCTCATCACCCAGTTCGCGAACGGCGCCGAGGTCTACTCCGGTTGGCTGCCAGCGGCTGGTCGCGCTGGCCGAAGAGGGTCTGCTCGATGGCCCAGAGGTCGAGCGACAGATACGCGCGGACATCGGTCCACTGCTGGCGCGCGGTATAGATGTGCTGACGCTCGGCTGCACCCACTTCCCCGCCATGCGCGCCGCGTTCGAGCGCGTCTGCGGCCCCAGCGTGCGCGTGATTGACTCTGGCGAGGCCGTCGCCCGCCGGACGCGCGTCGTACTCCGCGAGCAGGGCTTGCTGGCTACGCCCGACGGCGGGCCAGCTCACCGCGCCGCGCGCCCGTCACCGCCGCCGACGAGTTCTGGCGCAGCGGTCCCGACGGAGCCTTCGACCGGGTAGCCGCCGCGATCCTTGGCGGCAAGCCGCGCTCCCGACTCGCCGAGGGCATGCTACTCTCCAGCGTCTCTCGCGCGGGCTAGCCGCCGGAACGCGTCACGCAAAACATAAGCGCTCCCCCTGGCGGAGGGTGGCGCGCAACCACTCTCACCCCAGGGGGAGCGACTGAAGCGACTGGGCGTCGCCTGGGGCCGGGTGGCCCCGCTAAGCCCAGTGATGATGCGCTAGCGCAGGCTGTTCAGGCGGCGCTCAGCCTCATCGAGCGAGATGCGCCCGTTGCGCAGATCCTCCAGCACCTGCCGGCGCACCGAGTCGGCGTCCTGCGCGCCAGAGGGAGCGGCGCCAGCGCTCCACGCCTGCTCGGCGGCGGGCTGGTCATCCTGCTCGATGCGCACACGCTGCGCGCCACCGCTGGGCCGCGCGCCCGCTGTCCGCCGGTCGAGGAGGATGAGCCGCCACCGCGCGGCTCCCACTCGCGGCGCACCTTGCCGAACGCCTCTTCCAGATCGCCCATCGCGCGCTCGATGGTCGTGCGCACCTCGCGGCCTACCGCGTCCCAGTCGGTCTCACGCGCGCGCTTGGCAGCCGCGTCAGCGTACTTGCGCGCCTCTTCGCCAGCGCGGCGAGCAAGCTGCTCCGCGCGGTCGCGCAGCGCGTCGAGCTGCTCGCTATACTCACCGGAAGCGTGCGCCCCGCGACCGCGCTCCCATTCGAGGTTGAACTCGCGCGCTTGCTCCTCTTCCTCTGGCGTGAACGGCCCCTTGAACTGGAAGCCAGCGCGGTTCGGGCCATTCTGGACCCGCACACGGAACTTGCGCCCCGCGACATTCTCCCTCGAAGGTACGCCCGCCCTCCGCGTCACCTTGTCCCTGCTCGTCCTGCTTGTCGAAGTCGTCGCTCATGCTCTCGTCTCCTCGGTCGCCATCCGCGGCGACAATCGTGATGTCGCCGCCACTCTGCAAAGTCACCGTCGCCGCGCCCGTTCCCAGCGCGCCGACCAGATTGCGCCGCCGCCCGCGTTCCACCGTCAACGGCAGCCGCGTATGAATCTCCCCACCGAAGCTCTGCGCCACGAAGCGCGCATTTACTTCACCGCGCACGCGCAGCGAGATGTCACCACCGCGTTGATGATGTATTTCGACTCAGGCCGCAGCAGCGTATCGAGCTGCGCGTCGCCGCCAGCGCGCGAGACTGGACACGCCACCCGGCGCGCGCTCCACTTCGAGGTCGCCACTCACACACCGATGCTCACTGCGACCAAATGTGTTGGTCAGATTAGCGTCGCCACCGACCGTCTCGAAGGTCGACGCGCCCGCGATGCCATCCAGCTCCAGGTCGCCGCCGATCACCCGGCCCGCGATCTCGCGCGCGTCGTTGACTCTCTAGGTCGCCGCCGTCGTCGTCAGGCGAATCAGCCCGTCGATCTCGCCGCGCCTCCAGATCGCCGCCGACGGCCCCTCCAGCGTGACCGAGCTCCGCAGCGCTCGATCTGCGCGTCGCCGCCGACCGCCTCGGTGACGTCAGCGCGCCAATCCGCCGCGCCTCCAGATCACCGCCAACCGCCCCAGCATGACGAAGGACGTAATGCCATCCAGCCAGGCGTCGCCGCTCGTCGCCTCCACCTCCAGCTGCTCAGCGCGCTCCACGGTGAGATCGCCACCCACCCAGGTTATCCGCGCCGACCGCACATCCTCGATGCGCGCGTCGCGCTGCACGCGATTGACGCGCACCACGCCGTCCAGCCGCTCGCAGTGGAGGTCACCCTCCACCTCGCGCACGACCACCATCACACCGTCGGCGTATGGAGCTCGGTCGCGCCGGGCAGGCGATTGAAGCGCATACCGTCGCTGAGCGGCGTTGTCTCGATATCTTCATGCCAGCGCCGCGCCGTCACCGTCACCTGATCCGCGCCGCCGATGATCGTCAGCGAGCCTTCAACCTGCCCAATCTCGATCCGCAGCGGCTGCTCGGCCTCCGGCTGCTCGGCCTCCGGCTGGGGGCCGCTCGTCGCTTCCGGTTGAGCCACCACAGCCTCTTCGGGGGGAGCCGAACCAGCGGCGTCAGTCACGGCGCCTTCTTCTACGACAGGGTGGCCAATGGGTTGCGCGCTCGGCGAAAACGGGCCGCCGGCTGGCTCGCTCATCGCCTCTTCCGTCGCTGGCGCGCCCTGAGACTCGCTCTCTGGCCGGGACGCCTCATCCCTTGGGTCCATAGAATCCATGCTGATCTCTCCTGTCCACCTGGCGGACCATCTCCACCACACCGCTTGATCGCCCGCCTAGCGGTCCTCATCAGTCAGCGCATGGGCGCGCGCCAGCATCTCATGCGCTTCCTCGGCGCTGACACGTCCCGCCGCCAGCTCGCTCAGGATCTCGCGCCGCACCCGCCGCCGCTCGGCTGGCCCTGGCTCCTCGTCACCGCCGAAGCCCATCGCGTCAAGCGTCGCGTTCAGCCGCGAGCGCACCGTCGGATAGGACACGCCCAGCATATCCTCGACATTCTTGATGACCCCACGGCAGCGCATAAAGACCTCGACAAACTCCAACTGTTCGTCATCCAGTCGCGTCAGCCTGCCAAAGCGTGCCACATCGCCGCGCGCGACGCCCCCAAGCTGCCCCGACTTGCGCGTCCCTTCGCCCCCGCTCGCCAGCGTCTCGAACGCGCCTTCCAGTGCGCTGCCGCAGCGGTCACAGCTTAATCGCGTGATCGTCAAATGATCGCCGCACACCGGGCATGAGTCAGGCGCTTTCCACGTCTGTGGCATCGCGAACGCCCTCTCCTGATATCACTAACCGCCCGCCACCTTCGCTGGCGCAAGACCAGCGCTCTGGCTTTAATCCGAGCATACCCTGAATAACTTAACTTTGTCAATACTAATTCAATAATTGTGATGAAATATTAACAATATCAATATCACAAACATTCGCGGCAGGTCGCGCGGCGCGCGTGATTCACCGCGCGGTAGTACTCTTTGGATATCAGACGGCCTCTCGCGTATCTCTACCGCCGTGCGCTCGTATGTATCTGAGGCAAGACATCATGGCGCGGAGTTGACCCGCATCCCCAGCGGCATACCCCCATGCGCCTACGTCATTACCCACCCCGGACTTATCCGGTTCCTCTTTATTTTTCATTCGTTCATCCTTCCAACCACACAACAGAAGAGGCATCATCATGGCTGTCACGCAACACAAGCCACGCAAAACCGAGCTTTCCCCGGTCGAGGCGCTGGTCGTCGAGCGCCGTCTGAACGAAGAGGCCCGCGCGAGCGCGACCGGTGGCGCGCTCGCGCGCATCCAGGCGCTTACCAAGGAGCGGCAGAAGCTCTACGCCAAAGCCGCTTCACATCCCTACCAGGCGTACAACAACCGCGCGCGCATCATGGCCATCAGCGCCGAGATCGAAGCGCTGTGGGAGGCGCTGCGCCGCGAGCGCGCTGGCCGCCGCACCCAGATCGAGCGCTCGCTCAACGTCAACCCCGAGGACGACGAGCAGCCACGCGCCCAGCCCGCGATCACCATCGGCTCAACCGACGCCGCTTGATTCGCGCTCCGAGCGCGACGCGTTCACATGCGAGGCCGCGTGACCCCCGAGTTTTCGGGGGATCGCGCGGCCTCATCGCATATCACAAGATTGCGCGTTCTCAGCGCCAACGCCATAGTACTGCGTATTACGCCGTCCAGACGTAGACCAGCAACCCTGGCTCCGGTTGATAGCCCAGCTTGCGGTTGATCGCCAGCATCGGCGCGTTCTCCGAGTCGTTGTGCGTGCGGATACAGGGGGCGCGGGAGCGTCAGCGCCAGCGATGGGACGCAGCTTGAGCGCCTGCGCCAGCCGCCCGCGGTATAGCTCGCGAAGGCGGGCTTCGTAGCCGCCAGGCCTTAGCCGCGGATTTATCCGCCAGGCGGCGTCCCACGACAATTCACAAGCCCTGACCACTCCTCTTGCGAGCGCGCCATGCGGCGCCGCACAATGAAAGCCGCGCGATTGGCGCGCCATTCAGGCCCCGCGCGGGGCCAAAGTGAGGGAAGAGCAGAGAAACAGCCATGTCGAGCAAGGCGCAAGCCGGAACAAAGCCCCCGACCAACGTGATCGCCACGCTCCAGGAGCGCGGCCTCATCAGCCAGATCACCGAGAGCGGCCTGTATGAGGCCGCCGCGAGTGAGCGGCTGACGGTCTATTGCGGCTTTGATCCCACCCGGCCAAGCCTGCAGATCGGCAACGTCGTCCCCGTCATCCTCCTCTCCCACTTCCAGCGCGCGGGCCACCGCCCGATTCTGGTGGTCGGTGGCGGCACGGGTATGATCGGTGACCCGAGCGGCAAGTCCGAGGAGCGAACGCTGCAGACCATCGAGCAAATCGCCGCCAACGCCGAGCGCGTCCGCGCGCAGCTCGCTGGCTACCTCTCGTTCGAGGGCGAGAACGCAGCCATCATGGTCAACAACGCCGACTGGCTCGGTAAAGTGACGCTGCTGGAGTACCTGCGCGATGTCGGCAAGCACTTCACCGTCAACCACATGATGGCCAAGGAGTCGGTGCGCAGCCGCGTGGAGAGCGGCGAGGATGGTATCTCCTACACTGAATTCAGCTACATGATCCTCCAGGCGATGGACTTCCAGCATCTCTTCGACACCTACGGCTGCACGATCCAGGTCGGCGGCAACGACCAGTGGGGAAACCTGATCTCCGGCGTAGAGTTGATCCGCAAGACGCGCGAGGCGCGCGTCCACGCGCTAACCGCGCCGCTCGTCACCTCCGCCACCGGAACCAAGCTGGGCAAGACGGAGAAAGGCGCGCTCTACCTCGACCCGGAGCTGACCTCGCCTTACGAGATGTACCAGTATTGGATCAACACCGACGACCGCGACGCCGGGAACTACCTCAAGGTATTCACGTTCCTCCCGCTGGATGAGATCGCCGGCCTGGAGAGCCAGCAAGCGGAGAACCCATCAAGCCGGGTGACGCAGCGCAGGTTGGCCTACGAGATCACACGCCTCGTCCACGGCGCGGCGGCTGCGGACGGCGTAGCGGCGGCGTCGAATGCGCTATTCGGCGCGGGCGTCGCCGAGTTGACGCTGGAGTCGCTGCCCTACCTGGCGCAGGCTGTGCCGGTCGCCAGCGTCGCGCCGTCCGCCATCGCGGAGGGACTCTCACCGCTCGACGCGCTCGTAACATCGGGCCTCCAGCCCTCGCGCGGCGCGGCGAAGCGGCTGATCCAGCAGGGCGGCCTCTACGTCAACGACGAGCGCTGGGCCGACGCCGACCGCGCCATCACGCGCGAGCAGGCGCTCTTCGGCCGGGCGCTGCTGCTGCGCGCGGGCAAGAACCGCGTCAGCCTGCTGATGATCGAGGGCTAATCACCCAAGCGAAAGGACCGACACAGGCTATGGCGCAGTTGCTCGCCCTGGACATCCCGGCGCCCCACGGCATCCTCGACGGGCTGCTGCGTCTGCCTGATACCCCGCCCGGCGCGCCGGAAACGCCGCGCATGGCGGCGCTCGTCTGCCATCCGCACCCGCAATTCGGCGGCACGATGCACAACAAGGTTGTCTTCCGCATCACGCAGGCGCTGGTAGACCTCGGCATGCCCGCCCTGCGCTTCAACTTTCGCGGCGTGGGCCGCAGCACAGGCGTGTACGATGAGGGGCGCGGCGAGGCCGATGACGTCCGCGCCGCGCTCGATACACTGACCGATCGCTACCCTGGTATCCCGCTGCTGCTGGCCGGCTTTTCCTTCGGGGCATGGATCGGCCTGCCGGTAGGCTGCGCCGACCCGCGTGTCACCCATCTCGTTGGCGCCGGCATCCCCGTCTCATTGCTCTCTACCGATGAACTGGCGGGCTGTGGCAAGCCCAAGCTGATCGTCCAGGGCGCGCTGGACCAGTATGGCCCCCAGCCTGCGCTGGAAGCCTGGTACGCCCGCATCCCTGACCCCAAGCGCCTCGCCGTCATCCCCGACGCCGACCACTTCTTCACCCACCAGCAGAACGAGCTATACGAGGCGGTCGTCGCGGGCGTGCGGGATATCACAGCGCGCTAGGCGTATGAGAGAAAAAGGTGGCCCGCCCCGGTTGCGCGGGCGGTCGCGGTGTGTTATCATGGCATGCGGAAGGGTGTCCGAGTGGTTTATGGTGCCGCTCTCGAAAAGCGGTGCGCCTGAATAGGGCGCCGTGGGTTCAAATCCCACCCCTTCCGCCACGACGGGCCAGAGAAGATGGCGAACCGGCGCTCGCTTGTCACGCTGGCCGCTCGCTCACTGGCGCGCTCGACGAAGTCCCACGGAGGAGTCCCATAGAGGCCTAGTGGGCGCGACTGGAAATCGCGTGCGCCTGAAAGGGCGCCGTGGGTTCGAATCCCACCTCCTCCGCCACCAATCCTACTCCACGTTCAGCGGCCACGACAGCATGTCGCGGTCGCTGATTCGTTTCTCCCCACATCTTCTATCGCGTACCTGCAGACAGCAAACTGGCCGCAACCCCTTCGCCCCTCCCTCGTACTCCCTCATGAAGACGCCCGCAGCGCCGCAGCCCACCTGGACTCGCCAGGCGCGACCACGAAAGCGCTCCGCTGGGCATTCCGGAGGAAACCATGAGCCAAGAATATTCCGCGTATCCCCAGGCGCCCGCCGCGCAGCGCCCTGGAGGCTTCGACCACAGCCTCGTCACCGGCGCGTTCGAGCTACCCGGCTACACCGTCGTCCGCAACTTCGGCATCGTGCGCGGCATCATCGTGCGCTCGCGCAGTATCGTCGGCCAGATCGGCGCCGGATTCCAGCAGCTCGTCGGCGGCAACATCTCGCTCTATACCCAGCTCTGCGAGCGCGCCCGCAGTGACGCCTACGAACTGATGATTCAGCACACCGCGCAGCTTGGCGCCAACGGCGTCATCGGCGTGCGCTACGACGCCACCGAGATCGCTCCAGGCGTCACCGAGGTACTGTGCTACGGCACCGCCGTCTACGTCACTCCGCGCCAGAGCTAAACTGACATCTCGCAAACATCCGGCGCGGCGGTTGACATATCCGCCGCGCTCCTGTAGAGTGACGCCAACACCTTTTTACCCAAGCTGGAGAACACCGATGAGCGCCATTAGCGTCCTCAACATCATCACGCGCGCCACCACCCAGACTACGACCACTACTGGGTGAGGTCGGCGCGCGCGTTTTTCCAGCCTTTCGTGAGCCGGCCCGACAACACGGGCCGGCTCTCTTTTTTGTCTGGCAGCCTTCGCGGAGGGGAGATGACATGCGGGTACTCAAGTTCGGCGGCTCATCCGTCGGGACGCCAGAGCGTGTGCGCGACGTGGGCGCCATCATCCAGCGCCGGTATGAAGAGACGAAGGGCGACGTGCTCGTCGTCGTCTCCGCTTTTCAGGGCGTGACCGACGAGCTGTGCGCGCTGCCCGCGCTCGCCGCCAGTGGCGCCGATTACGGCCCGCGTCTGGCTGCGGTGGAGCGCCGCCACATCGCCGCCGTCGAGGATTTGCTCCCGCCGGGCGCCCGCGAACCCGCGATGGATGGCGTCCGCGCGACGCTGGCGGAAGTGGACGCACTGCTGGACGGGGCGCGTGGCGCAGGACAGGTCTCGCCCGCGCTTGCCGACGCCGTGATGAGCGCGGGTGAGCGCCTCTCCGCCCAGATCGTCGCCGCCAGCCTGCGCGCCGCTGGCCTCCCCGCGCTGTACCTCGACACCCGCCCGCTGATCCTCACCAACGACCACTTCGGCGCGGCCCACGTCCAGTCCGCCGCCACGTACCAGCGCATCGAGGCCTGGCGCGCCTCGCTGGCGGGGGACCACCCCGGCGGCGCGCCGTTCGCCGTCGCGACGGGCTTCATCGGCGCGACGGCTGACGGCCAGACCACCACGCTCGGTCGCGGCGGTTCCGACTACACCGCCGCGCTCTTCGGCGCCGCGCTGGACGCGGACGAGATCGAGATATGGACGGATGTGGATGGTGTGATGAGCGCCGACCCGCGCGCCGTCCCCGACGCCTTCACCCTCCCCGCGCTGACCTACGCCGAGGCGATGGAGCTGGCGCACTTCGGCGCGAAAGTCATCTTCCCGCCCACGATGCGCCCCGCGATGGCGAAGTCCATCCCCCTCCGCGTCAAGAACACTTTCAACCCTGATGGCCCGAACACGCGCATCGCCGCCACGCGCCCACCATTCGACCGCCCGATCTCCGGCCTGACCTCGATCAGCGATATCACGCTGCTGCGGCTGGAGGGCAGTGGCATGATCGGCATTCCAGGCGTCGCCCAACGGCTCTTCGGCGCGCTGGCCCGCCAGCGCATCAACATTATCCTCGTCACCCAGGCATCATCCGAACATTCCATCTGCCTTGCGCTCGACCCGCGCTCAACCGCTGAAGCCTGCGAAGCCATCGAAGCTGAGTTCGCGGAAGAGATGATTGCGGGCGAGGTTGACCCGGTCGTCATTCAGCCCGACTGCGCCATCATCGCGGTCGTAGGCGAGACGATGCGCCAGCGGCCCGGCATCGCCGGCGCGATCTTCTCCGCGCTGGGCCAGCGCGGCGTCAACGTCATCGCCATCGCCCAGGGCTCATCCGAGCTCAACATCTCGCAGGTCATCGCCCGCGATGACGAGGCCCGCGCGCTCAACGCCATCCACGACGCCTTCTTCACCGCTCACCGCCCCGAAGTCAACGTCTTCCTCGCCGGTACCGGCCTCGTCGGCTCGGCGCTGCTGCGCCAGATCGCGGAGCTAGCCGCCGCGCCTGATGGCGACGGCCCGCGCGTGCGGTTGCGCGGCCTCATCACCACCTCCCGCATGCTGCTAGCGGCGAACGGCGCCGACCTGGCGCCCGCCACCTGGCGCGACGACCTCGCCAGCATGGGCCAGCCCGCCGATCTGGACGCCTTCGCCGCCCGCGTCCTCGCCACGCGCCTGCCCAACGTCACCTTGGTAGATTGCACCGCCAGCGACACCCTGCCCGCGCGCTACGTCGACCTGCTGCGCGCTGGGGTCAACGTCGTTACGCCGAACAAGCGCGGCCCGGCGGGAACACTCGCCCTGGCGGCGGAGAGCCGGGGCCTCGCCCAGCGCTCCGGCGCGCGCTACCTCTACGAGACGACCGTCGGCGCCGCGCTGCCGGTCATCAGCTCCCTACGCGACCTGCTGGCCACCGGCGATGCGATCGAGCGCGTCGAGGGCGTCCTCTCCGGCACGCTCAGCTACCTCTTCAACAGCTTCGATGGCGCCCAACCGTTCAGCGAGCTCGTGCGCGACGCCCAGCGGCGCGGCTACACCGAGCCGGATCCACGCGACGACCTTGGCGGCGTGGATGTCGCCCGCAAACTGCTGATTCTGGCGCGTGAGCTAGGCCTGCCGCTGGAGCTACGCGACGTTCGCGTCGAGCCGCTGCTCTCGGAGGCATGCCTGCGCGCGCCAAGCGTCGAGGCGTTCTACGATGCGCTGGCGGAGGACGACGCGCGCTTCGAGGCCCAGCGCGCGGAGGCCGCAACTTCCGGGCGCATCCTGCGCTACATCGCCCGGCTGGAGGATGGTGAGGCAAGCGTCAGCCTGCAAGCCGTCGCGCTGGACAGCCCCTTTGCGCGGCTCTCTGGAGCCGACAACATGATCGCCTTCACCACCCGCCGCTACCACGAGCGCCCGCTGGTCATCCAGGGGCCTGGCGCGGGAGCCGAGGTAACAGCGGCGGGCGTCCTGGCGGAGATCCTGCGTGTGGCGCAAAGCCCAATCACGCCCCGCGCGCTCCACGCGAAGGAGGAGCCACGATGAGCCAGCGCGCCCACGCCCATCATCCCCACCGCGCGCCATTCGCGCGGGCTTTCGCCCCAGCGACGGTTGCCAACGTCATCAGCGGCTTCGACATCTTCGGTCTCGCCGTCGAGGCGCCCGGCGACGAGGTCATCGCCCACTACCACGAGGCGCCCGGAGTCAGCATCACCCGCATCACCGGCGACGGCGGCAAGCTGCCCCGCGTGAGCGGCGCCAACACAGCCAGCGCCGCCGCGCACGCCCTGCTGGAGAGCCTCAGTGTCCGCCACGGCGTCGCGCTGGATATCCACAAGCGCATGCCGCTGGGCAGCGGTCTGGGCTCCAGCGCCGCCAGCGCCGTTGCGGCGGTCGTCGCCGTCAACGCGCTGCTCGGCGAGCCGCTGAGCCGCCGCGAGTTGCTGCCCTTCGCGCTGGCGGGCGAGCGTGTCTCCTGCGGCGGCGAATCCGCGCATGCCGACAACGTCGCGCCTGCGCTGCTGGGTGGCTTTGTCCTCATCCGCGGCTACGATCCACTGGATGTCATCTCGCTGCCCGCGCCCGCTCGCCTGTGGGTCGCGCTGGCGCACCCCGACCTGGTGGTGCGCACCCGCGACGCCCGCGCCGCGCTGCCGGAGATGGTCTCGCTGCGGCAGGCGGTGGCGCAGTGGGGAAACGCCGCTGGACTCGTCGCCGGTCTCTTCATGGACGATGAGGCGCTGATCGCCCGCTCGCTGCATGACGTGATCGTCGAGCCAGCCCGCGCGCCGCTGATCCCCGGCTACGCGGAGGTGCGCCAGGCCGCGCTGGACGCCGGGGCGCTGGGCTGCGGTATCTCCGGCGCCGCCCCATCGATGTTCGCGCTGACCACGTCGCGTGCCACCGCTGAATCCGCCGGGAAGGCGATGGGCGCCGCATTTCAACATACGGGTCACAAAGCCACCGTCTACGTCTCGCCCATCAATCGTGAGGGCGCGCGCGTCCTCGAAGCCCGCCCTGTCTCCGCGGCGGCGAAGGAGTAGTCTGAGCATGCGCTATTTCAGCGTTAACGGCGGCGCGCCGGTTCCATTCCGCGAGGCCGCGCTCTCCGGTCTGGCCAGCGACGGCGGCCTCTATATGCCCGAATCCATCCCCACACTTCCAACGGAGGTATGGGACGGCTTCGCTGACAAGCCGCTCGAGGAGGTCGCATTCTCCCTCGCCCGCGCGCTGCTCGCTGGCGACATCCCCGACAGCGACCTGAGCGAGATCGTGACCGACGCGCTCAACTTCCCCATCCCGCTCGTGACGCTCGACAGCGAGACGCGTGTGTTGGAGTTATTCCATGGCCCGACTCTGGCTTTCAAGGACGTAGGCGCGCGCTTCATGGCCCGCGTCTTCGCCTGGCTTCAGCGCGAGGAGTCCCGCCCGCTGACGGTGCTGGTCGCCACCTCCGGCGATACTGGCAGCGCCGTCGCCAGCGGCTTCGGCGAGGTTCCCGGCGCGCGCGTCGTGCTGCTCTATCCCAGCGGTCGCGTCAGCCCGCTCCAGGAGCGCCAGCTAACCACTGGCGGCCCCAGCGTCACCGCGCTGGCAGTAGATGGCTCGTTCGACGACTGCCAGCGCATGGTGAAGGAAGCCTTCCGCGACCCTGACCTGCGTCAGCGTCTCACGCTGACCTCCGCCAACTCGATCAACATTACCCGCCTGCTGCCCCAGACGTTCTACTACGCTTGGGCCTGGGCGCAACTGGACGACCGCTCGCGCCCGCTGGTCTTCTCGGTTCCCAGCGGCAACTTTGGCAACCTCACCGCCGGGCTGATCGCCAAGCGCATGGGCCTGCCCGCCGCTCGCTTTCTCGCCGCCGCCAACGCCAACGGCGGCCTCACTGACTTCCTCGCGGGCGCCGACTTCATGCCGCATCCCTCGCTCCACACCCTCTCCAGCGCGATGGATGTCGGCGACCCCAGCAATTTCGCCCGCATCCTCGCCCTCTACGGCTCCGACCGTGCGGCCATCGCCCGCGATGTCTCCGGCTACACCATCAGCGACGAGGAGACGCTGGACGCCATGCGCGCGCTCGACCGCCGCTACGGCTACACCGCCGACCCGCACACCGCCACCGGCTACGCCGCCCTCGCCCGCTACCGCGCCGAGCGTTCCAACCCGCACACCGGAGTCGTCCTCTCCACCGCGCACCCCGCCAAATTCCCCGACATCCGCGAGCAGGCGCTGGGTTGCCCAATCCCGCTCCCCGCCCGCCTGCGCGCCACCCTTGACCGTGAGCAGCACGTCACCCCCCTGCCCAACCGCTACGCTGCCCTGCGCGACGTGCTGCAGGGGCTGTGGTGACCTCACCCCCTGCCCCCTCTCCTTGCGGGGCGAGGGGGTCGCAGCCCAGCATGACAATTGGAAAGCAAACATGCTTCACCAACGCCGCTCATGTCGCGACAGGCCTTCTCTGCGTGGGAAATACACTACGTCAGCAGACCGGATAAGGCCTTCCCCCCGCCGCTTGACAGCCTGCTGCGGCACTGGGTATGCTTCCCGCAACATCCGGCCCAATGGAGGGCTGGGCATGGCGGGAAAGCAGGCGTCCCAATGGCGGATACTCCGTTTGTATCTCCAGATGGCAAGATGGCGTCGCTGGCAGGCGTGGAGGGCGAGAGCCAGCATGAGGCGCTGCGGGCGCCAACCAAGCGGCTGAGGTTCGGCTTCATCTTGATGCTCAGCCTGGCGAACATCGCGCTCTGGTTTAGCATGCAGCCGGTCATCATCTACCTGCTGCCCAACCAGATCATCGCCTTCGATCCCAATCCCGCGCACCAGAGCCTGTATGACGGGCTGGTGCTGGCGCTGGGCGCGTTCCTCTCGATCTTCTCCAATACCATCGGCGGCGCGCTCTCCGACCGCACGACCTCGCGCTTCGGGCGGCGCGCGCCGTGGCTGATCGGCTGCGCCGTGCTGTCGGCGGGCGCGCTGGCGCTGTTGGGCAACGCCACCACTCTCGCCATGCTCTTCATCGGCTACGGCCTCTATCAGTTGGTGGTCAACGGCGCGCTGGCGGCGCTGACCGCCGTCGTCCCCGACAAGGCGCCAGACGAGCAGCGCGGGCTGGTCTCTGCCTTCGTCGGGCTGTCGCTGCCAGTGGCGATCGTGGTCGGCGCGGTGGTGATTGGCATCGCCGTCAAAAACGTCCAGACCGGCTACTACATCCTCGCCGCCTCGTTCGTCGTCATCACCGTCCTCTTCACCTTCGTCCTGCATGACACGCCACTACCGCGCGATGCGGTGGAGCCCTTCCGCCTGGGCGCGTTCGTGCGCGGCTTCTGGATCAACCCGCGCACGAATCCCGACTTCGGCTATGCGTGGCTCGTGCGGTTCCTGGTCAACTTCGGCTGGTCCGCGACGCTCGGCTCGTTTCTGCTGCTCTATCTCAAGAACGCCGTAAAAGTGAGCGACCCATCATCGAGCGCCGCCGTCGCCCAGATCATCGCCGTCGCCATGATCCTCGTCTCCAGCATCGCTGGCGGCTATCTCTCCGACCGCTTCCACCGCCGCAAAATTTTTGTCATGTCCGCGGCGGGCCTGATCTGCGTCGCGCTGTTCATCCTGGCGTTCTTCACCTCGTGGACCACGACGCTGATCGCGGCGGTGATCGTCGGCCTGGGATTCGGCGCGTACCTGGCGGTGGACCTGGCGCTGATGACCGAGGTGTTGCCCTCCGCCAGCGACCGCGGCAAAGACATGGGCGTCTTCAACATCGCCAACGCCCTGCCCAACGCGCTTGCGCCGCTGATTGGCGGCGTCGTGATCGCCACCTTCGGCAGCTTCCAGCCGCTGTTCTTCATGGCGGCGGGCGCGGTGCTGCTGGCGGCAATCCTGGTCCTGCCGATCAAGCAGGTGCGATAGCCCCGGCGCGACCTCACCCCCTGCCCACTCTCCCCGGGGAGAGGGCGTGACGCAGCGGCGCGGCCCAGCGCGATCAGCGCCGCCACGCCCCACCAGAACGCCAGCGCGTAATCAGGCTGGAAATACGCGCTGTCCACCAGCCCATGCGCCAGCCCCGCCGCCAGCGCGCCTATCACCCCGACCACCGCCGCGCCGCGCCACCCGCTCGCCAAACCGCCCAGCCAAAGCATCGCTCTCCATCCACGCGCCCGCCCGCCTTGGACCCCCTCGCCCCGCAGGGAGAGGGGGCAGGGGGTGAGGCCCCGCCACACCGCCGCCACCAGCGCCAGCATATACCCCACCAGCCCGGCCAGCCCAGCGCTCAGCCACAGTTCCAGCCCCAGGTTGTGCGGGTGCGACAGATTTGGCTCGCTGGCCGCCGCCGTCGCGCGCCCGTTCGAGCGTCGCGATCAGGTAGGGATGGTTGGTGTAGCGCGGGTCGTAGTAGTACAGAAACTGGTCTGGCCCGACGCCGAAGAGCAGGATGATCGCGCGCCATCGCCTCCGCCGCCCGCCAGACCAGCAGCCGCACCTCACCCGATCCACCATGCGCCCCGCCCGCCAGCCCCACCAGCGGCGCCAGCCAGATCACCGAGGTTCCGTAGAGCAGCGCCACCGCGAGCGCTACGGCGAGCAGGCGGATGCTCACGCACCAGCGTCCGCGCAGGCGGACGTTGTGGCCCGCAGGGCCCCCAGGCGCGAATTCATTCGCCCGGCCCCGTCCGCGCCACACGACCAACCACCGCCATCCCACCCGACAACCGCCGCGCCCGCCGCCGCGCCCAGCCATGCGCCGCGCGAGCCCGTCAGCGCCAGCCCGCCCAGCAGCGCCGCGAGCGCCAGCGCCGCCGCCAGCCGCTCCACCGGCCCCGCCGCGCGCGGCCACAGCGCGACAGCCAGCGCCAGCGGCAGCGCGCGCGCCATCCATGCCCCCGCGCTATTCGGGCTGCCGTAGATAATCGCCGTCGCGCGCCATGTGAGGCCGTTCCAGGCGGGATAGGGGACGAGCCCACCGCCAGCGCCCAGCGGCGCGAAGGTGACATGCGCGAACGTCGCCTGGGCCAGCGCCAGCGCCGCCACCATCACCCCCGACACGACAAACGCCCACAGCGTCCACCACAGCCAGCGCCCGCGCAGCCGCCAGACCACCAGCGCGGCGTACACCAGCGGCTCAGCAATCTCCCAACGCCAGGCGCGCAGCGCAGGTTGCGGCGCACGCGCGATGATGACGCCAACCGTCATCCCCGCCAGCAGAAGCGCCGCGCCTAGCATCACCGGGCCACCAAGCCGCGCCAGATACGCCCGCACCATACGTCCCAGCCGCCACGAGCGGGCGTGCGCCAGCCGCAAGCCAAGCTGGCCCGCCGACGACCAGCGCGAGAACCGCCAGCGTCAGTTCGCTCAGCGGAAACGAAAGGCGGCCCGTCAAGTGAATGGGCGCGAACCAGAAGGGGAAGGTCAGAGGCGACAGCGCCAGCGCCAGTCGTGGCCAGCGCCACGCCAGCGCAACAAACACGGCGGCCCACAGCAGCGCCAGCGCGGGCGCACGGCGTCAGTACCACGCCACCAGCGCCGCCACTATCGCCAGCGCGGGCAGCGCCCGCCGCGTCGGGGGCCATATCGTATGGGCCATCACACTGGTTGTGGGGTTCGCGCGCATCCTTCGCGTCTCCCTCCTCTATCAACTCGCAGCCCCGTCATATCCTAACCAATCGCCGGATTACCCCAGGGCTTCAGCCCCCGCGCCGCGTGCGCCGGCCATAGCCATTGATGGGCGCGCCCGGCCACCGCGCCGTTAATGCCCGCCGCTACTCAGGCTGATGAGCGCCACCACCAGCTCGACGGCGATCAGCACAATCACCAGGATCTCCAGCAGGGTCGAGCGCGCAACCTGTTCTTCATCGTGCAGCAGGCCCGCCGTCTGGCGCAGCACGTCCAGTGTCTCGGCGATGCCCGTGCGCCATGACTCCACGCGCAGCGTCTGGAGCGCCGCCGTGTAGACGCGGTTCCAGTAGACATCTTCCGTCACTTTCAGCGCGTTCTCGACGCGCCCGCTGTGCTCGGTGATGTCGGCGATTAGGGTATGGATCTCTGAGAGGAAACGGTCGGTGCGCCGGTAGAGCGGCCAGCTTGCGCGGGTGAGGCGGCCCAGGCGGGGGGTGATGAGCTGTAGCGCCCGCTCCACCTCGGCGTCATAGGTGCGGAAAGAGAGCAGCTGGGCGTTGGCAAACTCCATCAGCAGCGTGGCGTCGTCGCGCGCGTTGGGATCATGCTCGATCACCAGCGCCGAGGCCCACGTCAGCAGGATCAGGTCGTCCTCATAGTAGCTGAGGGTGGTGGCCAGCGACCACATCGAAGGCGCCAGCGCGCGCCGCTCGCCCAGCGCCGCCCGCAGCGCCCAGGGATTGCGCGCCAGCTCGCGAGGCCGGGACGCCCTCCACCATACGCTCGACGACGAAGATCGTATAGTCCTCTGGCCGAACGACCGCATTCAAGCGGTTCATCGCCGGGGCGAGTGTCTTGCTCAGCAGCTCCAGCCCGTGCTCGAAGGCTTCGCTGACTACCATCGGGTACGGCTGCGTCTCGCTCAGTAGCGCGATAGCGTCCTCCCAGCCCATCTCTTCGCGGAACAGAATCACCAGGCGGAAGGCGATGATGCCCAGGTCGTAGATCCGCGCATAGAGCACGCCAGTATGCGCCACGCCGCCAAGAGTGACCTCCAGCGTGCCGAGGCTCAGCTCCAGTGGAAGCTGGGCGATGTCAATGCTGGCCCCGCGCGTGACGACTGGGCGGACGCGCGCGCTGGGCGTGGCCAGCATTTCGCGCGCCTTGTCGAGGTCAATGCTGTAGCAGACATCATAGAGCTGATAGAGATGCAGCGAGGCCATCTGGATGCGTGGCGGCTCATCATAGGAGAGCGGCGCCGCTGGTTGGGCCGCCGCTGAAATTGGTAGACTCACAGACGCTCTCCCCCAGACACTCCACATCAGTACACGCTGATCGGGCGCCGGACGGGTCGCGCTGGCGCTCGCTGGATAGTGTACCACCCAGCGGTCACGCCTCTGGCAGGCGAGGAGCCCCCGTCTCTCTTACTGCGTACGCGCCTGGTTATAGATCTGGAGCACCTCAGAGCGCGCGCGCTCGTAAGCCTCGCGACCCTGGATCTTCGCCTCTTGATACCGCTCCCGCACACGCTCGACAACCGCCGCCAGCGGATCGCCAGTGGTGGGCAGCGCGTCATCCTCGCCTTCGCCACCGCTGACAGGCTCCGCGCCAGGAGCCGCCACCGGGCGCGGCGTTAGCACGAGTGTGATCGCCACGCCTACAGCTATGCCGATTACCAGGCCCGTCAAAAACCCCGGGCCGGAGCGTCCACGTTTCGCCACGGTTCCACTTATCCTTTCCCGGCGTCCGGAACACTCCCGCGCCGGAGAATCAACCCGCCTCCGCAACCCCAATCATGCTCTGAATGCGCTCCAGCAGCGCATCGCCATCGAACGGCTTCTTCAGCACGGCGATATTCGCATAGCGGCCCGATGGGTCGCGGATCAGTCCCTCCACCACATCCGCTTCGGTCATCGCGGCGGTCGCCACGATCACGGGGATGTCGGCAGTCGCCTGGATGCTCCGCAGCCGCTCCAGCACATCCAGGCCAGAGATCGCGCCGAGCCGCATGTCGAGCACGATCAGATCAGGCGGGTTCTTCCGTGCGGTCTCTTCAACCAGCGCGCCATCATCGAGCACAGATACGCCGTACTCCGCGTCTTCGAGCAGCATGCGAATTAGCGTGAGGAGCTCCTGGCGGTCATCAATCACCAGAATGCGCTTACTCATCATCAAGACCCTCCTCCCGCGCATCGCGGCCCCCACCTGGCGGCCAGACGGCGCGGCGCTTATACGTCCGCATGTGGCGTGCCGCAGGCGCCGGGCGTGCCACCGCGATATGGAGTGTCCTAGCTATACAACCGCTTGGCGCGCGCGTGCGGTCACATGGGCGTCCTACCGGCTATCCCGCTCAGTCCCCCGCGCCTGGTGTTGTGTCTGCGGGTTTGCCCGGCGCGTGACTGGCGTGACTGGCGCGCCGCCGGTCCATCCGGGCGCGCCGCCAGCGCACAATGCGCCGCTTCAGCCGCAGCGCCCGCATGTACGCCCAGTATACCGCCGGCTGGTAGACCTGGTCGTGCGTCTCCAGCGTGAAGAGCGAGAAGCCGCCGAAGCCCTGCTTGTAGGTGTACAGGCTGTACATATCCTCGCCTGGCTCCAGTGTCTCGGCGATGGCGCGGAAGTCGTAAAGTTTGCAACCGCGCGCCTTCGCCCACTGGATCGCCGTCCATTGCAGCAGGTGGTTGGGCATGCGGTTGCGCTCGCGGTTGGATGAGGCGCCAAACATGTAAGTGGCGACCGGGCCGCAGCGCGCGACAATCAGCGAGGCGATCGGCTGGCCGTCGTATTCCGCGATCAGCAGCGCCGCCGCGTCGCGCTCGCCATACAGCCGCAGGAAGTCGTCGTAGTGCCGCTGGTCGTGGATGAAGATGCCGTCGCGCTCTGCGGTCTCGCGGTAGAGCGTGTAGAACGCGTCGCGGTCAGCGGAGTCGCTTGCCTCGCGTACAGTAACGCCTTTGCGCGAGGCGAGGCGGATGTTGTAGCGCCATTTCTCTTTCATGCCAGCCAGCAGCGCCTTTTCATCGGGCGTGATGTCCAGCGCCCACGAGCGGCGGGGATGCGTAGCGAACGGATTGCGCCGCAGGCCTAGCTTCGCCAGCGCGTCCAGCCAGGCCTGATCACCATCGGAGACGTTCGGCTCGACCTTGAGCATGAACGCTCCCCGCTCTTTGGCGAGGCCACGTGCGTAGTCGAAGAGCGCCGCCAGCGCGGGCGACGCCAGATCATCGCAAACCGGACCGCGCGGCGTGTAGAGATAGGGCTGGCCCACGACTGGCGCGCGCTCGACGATCACCAGCAGCGCGCCGCGCAGCGTCCCATCGTCATCTACCGCGCCTAGCCGCAGCGCCCGCTCACCCAGGCGGCTGCCCAGCTCGGCCCACTCCCACGTCTGGGTAATGTTGCCCGTCGCCTGTGACTCGACGAAGGCGTTCCAGCGGTCGCGGTCTTCGATGATCTCTACGCGCATGCCGTTCCTCAAGCTATCGCGGCCATGAATGGCCGGCGCACACTACCAACGCGACCATGAATGGCCGGCGCATGGGCGCGGGCGGTTGAAACCGCGCCCCAAGGCGACTCGCGCCGCCACAAGACCCACCGCGCGGGTCCGCGTCCTGGTCCGCCTGCGCAGACTCATTCGCCCGCCGTAGCGCCCACCGCCACCTTCGCCGCCGCTTGTTCACCCGCCACGCGCGCTTGCTCGCGCCGTTGCTCGAAGCGCTTCCTCTGCCAGCGGCGCAGGCCACGCCGCAGCGAGACCGCCGTGACGTATGGCCAGTAGAGCGCGCCGCGCAGGGGCAGGTCCATTGTTGGGATGACACGCCGAACCGCGCCGCCAAAGCCGCGCTTGAACTCGTAGACGCCGTACAGCTCCTGCCCCGGCTCCAGGATGTCGGGGATCGTGCGCCAGTCATAGTACCGCGCGCCCTGCGCTTTGCACCAGCGCATGCATTCCCATTGCAGCAGGTAGTTCGGGCGCAGTTTGCGATGCGCCGTCTGGCCCGACGAGCCGCTGTGCAGGTTCCACGACCACTGCGCCCAGGACGGCGACCGTCGAGGCGGCGATAGCCTCGCCCTCACTCTCGGCGATCAGCAGCGCCATGTGCGCCGTGCCGTTTTGCCGCGCCGCCTCCTCGGAGTAGTGCGTCAGCATGTCGCGGTAGAGGTCCTTGGGGTAGACGTAGAACTGGTCGCGCTCGCCGGTTTCCTTGAGCAGGCGATAGAAGGCGTCGAGGTCGGCCTCGCCCGCGCCCAGCCGTACGGTGACGCCCTTGCGCGCGCCGGAGCGGATGTTCTGGCGCCAGGTGGTCATCATCCCCGCCAGCAGCTTGTCCTCGTCCGGGCTGAGGTCCGTCACCCACGCGCTGCGCAGGTAGATGACGTGGTCGGTGTCGCGAAAGCCCAGCCGCCGCAGCGCGCCAGTCCAGGCGGAGTCACCCTCCGGCACGTTCGGCTCGATGCGGATGAAGACGCCGCCACGCTTGCGCGCCTCACGCGCCGCCGCACGGATCAGCAGCGGCAGCGCGGGCGAGGTGGGGTCGTCGCAGACGGGGCCGCGCGGGGCGTAGAAGAATGGCGCGCGCAGCCCAGCTGGCCATGCTGCGCGTCAGCAGGACCGCCGCGACGAGCCGCCCGTCGTCATCGACTACGCCAATGCGCAACGAGCCAGCGCGCGCGCCTTCCTCGGAGTGGTCCGCCCACTCCCACGTCTGGCAGAGATGGCCGGTGCGCGCGGTGGCGACGAATTCGTTCCACTGGCGGCGGTCTTCGATCAGCTTGGCTTCCATCGTTGTCCTTCAAGGCGGTGAGCGGACGGCATGCGCGGGCGAACAGGTGCAACCGCTGGCTAGTATACCAGAGCGCCGCGTTGACGCCGAACTGGCCCGGCGCGAAGTCCTATCGCGCGCCCTGGAAAGGTGGAGGCGGCCCGGCAACTTGACCGGAGCACGAATATGTCTCGGTTCGCAGCAGATGAACGCCGCGCTTCAGGTGTATCCATTGCTCAAACGTGCGCCCCTGCGCGGTCCACCGCAGCATGGCGCCACGCAGTCCACAATGAGGACATTCGCTCACGACGCCATCTCTCGTCCGCACGCCGGGCGGCATGCGAGAATAGTCAACGGAAAAGCGCCACATGATTGATCCCCCAATGACTCAGCGACTACCGGGGATTACGATCATCGCTGTTGTCTTGTTGGGCATTTCATGGATTTGTGGGAGCCGTCGCTAGCCAGATTTCTCGGCGGCGCGCGCCACTCTCAGCCGCAGGCTCACCCAGCCGCCGCGCTCTCATCCGTATTCGCCCGCGCTCGCATAACCGCCGCCACGACATCATACGCCCGCCCCGGTGTCTCACCCTCTGGCATGGAGACCATCCACGCCCACGCTCGCGGCGGCCCCACCAGCGTGAACTGCGCCTCCAGGTCGCCCGGCCAGGCAAGCGCGCTGGCGGGCAGCGTTTCCAGCGATTCACGGCCCTCGTCCGCGTGCGGCCCGGCCTTCGGCGCCAGCAGGTAGCCGGTGCGGTCGGTGGTGAGCAGCGCCGCGCCGTCCGGCGCCAGCAGCCGCTCGATCAGGCTGAGGTGCGCCTGCGTCATCCGCCGCCGGAAATTCCGCTCGGCAGCGGCGTAGCGCGGATGCTCGTCGCGCCGCTCCGCCAAATCGGGCGCATAGACCATCAGCGTATCGAGCGCGTCGAGCAGCGGCAGGCTGTAGAGCTGCGTCAGCGTCAGCGAAGAGATGACCAGCCCGAAGCTGTGCGGCTCCAGGCCGGCGATCTCCGGCGGGTCCGCAACCGCCACCCGCTCCAGGCAGCCCGCCAGCGCGTCGAGGATCGCCATGCCGCCCAGCGCCCGCAGGTCGCGCCAGGGCTGGATGCCCATCTCCTCCCGCAGCGCCGCGCTGACGCCGCCGCTCAGGTCAGCCGCCAGCAGCCGCACGCGCGGGCGCAGCTTCTCCGGGAGCTCATCCCGCGCGCGGCCCATCCCCGGCGCGTCCAGGTCTACCAGGGTCAGAGGCTCGCACGCCCGCGCCAGCCGCTCCAGCGGCAGCTCCGTGCAGGCTCCCGCCCCCAGGACGACGCCCGCCTCTGGCGCGCCATCCCCCCGCACCGCCAGCGCATCCCTCACCGCCCGCTCCACCTCGCGAAGATGCTTCGCGCTGTACCGCTGGTACCACGCCCGCCGCTCCGCCCCCTGCGTGCGCCGGTTGTCCGCGCTCAGCCGCTCGATCCTCACAGAGTACGCTCGCCTCTCTATCATCTCATGCCGCGCGTTTGGGACACGCCATACGGTAGTGTATCACTGGCGGCGGGGATGGCTGGCAGCGACGGTTATTTTCATCCCACGCCCAAGTCCCAATATCTAGCCAGCGGCTGAACCTGAAGTGACGAGGAGGCGTTGAGCGTATAGTCAAAGCCATCGTTCTCAGTGTGACTCCAGGAAGGAGCAGGCAGATGATAAGGTGAGCATTACGTGGATGGCTCGTATCGATGTACCGCTGGGCGTTGGATGGTGTCGTGACCGAATTGGGCGCTATGACTCACCCGCAGCGCTTGGCTGGCGCTGGCGCCAGCGGTGGAGCGGGCTGGGTAGTTCATCTACTGACCCGTGAGAGCGAGATATCCTTCAGGGCGATATCACGGCCACAATCAATAATGAACGATGATGAATGTGAGTGAGTGATGGACTGGAAAACCTATCAACGGCTAGCGATGCGGACACGTAGCGATACCGGCGGCATGGACGAGCGTGAGCGATTGACCCTTGGCGCGCTGGGACTCTCAGGCGAGGCGGGCGAGGTCACTGACCATATAAAGAAAATCGTCTTTCAGGGCCATGATATTGACCGAGAGGCGCTTGGCAAGGAGATTGGCGACGTGATGTGGTACGTCGCCTACCTCTTAGATACGCTGGACATGTCAATGGGTGACGTCCTGACTGCGAACATTAGCAAGCTGCAGGCACGCTATCCCGAGGGCTTTAGTGAAGAGCGGAGCCGCACTCGGAGCGAAACAGGCGAGTGAGCGGCATCCGATGGAAGAGCGCGGCGGTGATCAATTTCCAGGCGCCCTTCGCGCATGTTTGCTCATTGCTCATTGCTCGCCGCACGATGTTCCCACATCCAGCCAAAGTGGGCCGGTGATGAGGTCAGCCGCCCATACCCTTCCGCAGGGCGGCGACGAACTCCTCGTTGGTTTGGGTGCGCGCCATCATCTGGATCAGGCGGTCAGTCGTCTCGATGCTCTCGTTGCTATCCAGCGAGGCGAACATACGCCGCACCACCAGTACCGACTGTAACGCCTTGGGATCAAGCAACAGCTCTTCGTGACGCGTGCTGGAGCGCATGATGTCGAGCGCGGGAAAAATACGCCGCTCAGAGAGCTTGCGGTCGAGTGTGATCTCCATATTGCCAGTGCCCTTGAACTCCTCGTAGATCACCTCGTCCATGCGGCTGTTGGTATCTATCAGCACCGTCGCGATGATGGTCAGCGAGCCGCCCTCCTCCAGGTTGCGCGCGGCGCCAATAAAGCGCTTGGGCGGGTTGACAGCTGCTGGGTCTAGGCCGCCGGAGAGCGTGCGCCCGCTCGGCGAAATGGCCAAGTTGTAGGCGCGTGTCAGGCGGGTGATGCTGTCGAGCAGCAGCACGACATCCTTCCCCGCTTCCACCAGCCGCTTAGCGCGCTCCAGCGCCAGCTCGGCCACATGTGTATGCGCGTCTGCCGGCTCGTCAAAGGTCGAGCTGAAAATCTCGGCGCGCACCCCCCGCCGCATCTCGGTCACTTCTTCGGGCCGCTCGCCGATCAGCGCCATCATCAGGTGAATCTCGGGATACTTCAGCGCGATCGCATTGGCGATAGACTTCAACATCAGTGTCTTGCCAGCCTTCGGCGGGGCGACAATGAGTCCCCGCTGTCCGCGTCCGATCGGCGAGATGAGGTTGATCAGCCGCCCTATGATGTTGGCGCTGTCGGTCTCCAGATCGAACATGCGATTGGGGAAGATCGGCGTTAGGCTGTCGAAGTTTGGACGGCGCTTCGCGGCCTCAGGGTCCATGCCGTTCACGGCGTCCACCCGCAGCAGACCGTAATACCGCTCGTTGTCTTTCGGCGGCCGCGCCTGGCCGGAGACCATATCCCCGGTGCGTAGGCCGAAGCGCCGTATCTGCGTCGCTGAAACGTAGACATCCATCGGGCTGGGTCGCCCACCCCGGCGGCGCAGATACCCCAGCCCCTCAGGGGTCACCTCCAGCACACCGGCGCTGAACGCCGGGCCTTGCCGGTCAGCGGCGGCCTGGAGGAGCTGGAAGATCAAATCTTCCTTCGACAGCGAACTGTAGCCCGACATATCCCAATCGCGGGCGATGTCGCGAAGCTCGTGCGGGGTTCTGGTTTCAAGCTCGGTAATGTTCATGTTCATGTTCATCTATCAGTGGTGGTCTACGGCGAGCGGCGCCAACTTGCGGTGGATATCGCGACGCGCGAAGAGGGGCGCGCCTGAAGGGTGTTCGCCGCCGTATCTCCTTTCGATGAGGATGGTGAGGAATAGGGACAGGAGGCGCGCCGCCAAAAATGGAGAAGCGCACGTCTTTGACGCTAAATTGGTGAATTATGTGAGCCAGCGCCAGCAACACGCTGGTAGGCGGGGGAGTATCGCGTCAGGCGGGAGGTGTGTCTGTGATGGAGTGGATTCGCAGCGGAGCGGCGATCAATTGAGGTGCAAGTGATTTCGTATGCGTCACAAGCCTACCTCACGCCTACCCAAGTATCCCACGGTACGTCGGGGCTGTCAAGCCAGGCGCGCGCGGCTTCTGGCGGGCGCTGACGCGCTGCCGGCCGGACATTACGGGAGCACGCGCATGGCGGTCTGACAAGCGGAGGCCCTCAGCCGCAAACGCGCCGTGCGCCAGCCATCGATGAATGCGACCTACGCGCTAGAGGTCACTAGCCCCGGCTGGCCACTGTGCGGCTATCGGGCCTGCGCCTGGCGTATCACTAGCCCCAGAAGTCGCGGCGCCGCTGACCGGAAGGCTGGGAGCGCTGGCGTCCGCGCTGGCGAATGGCCCCGCGGCTGGAGCCACCTCGGGCGCAGGCGTAGCGTGGGACGCCGCCTGCCCATTCGACGCCGCCTGCCCATTCGACGCCGCGAGACCACTGGCAGCGGCCCAGACGCTCGCGCGCCAGAGCGGGGCGGTTTCCGATGGCTCATTGTCAACGAGTGAGGGAAACGGGCTGGGATCGGCGAGTTCCAGGCGGGGGGTGAGTATTCCCCTGGGAGGTGTGGGCATGCGGACAGCGCTGTTGTTTGGGTTATCCGTGGGATCGGAGGCGTTGTCCGGTAGGGCTGGCGTGTGGAGCGCGCGGCGCGGGCGCCATCAAGCGTCTGAAGCGCGACGGCATGAGTGACTTCGTTGATCAGCTTTTGCAGTTCTGGACGCGCCGCGACATTGGGATCTGGCAAGCGGTCCCAGACACGG
The DNA here is from genome assembly GCA_963809385.1 of uncultured Chloroflexia bacterium. GTDB lineage: Bacteria > Chloroflexota > Ktedonobacteria > Ktedonobacterales > JADMIN01 > JAKAIY01. Next base: position 620,352 of record CAWEJL010000005.1, read on the forward strand.
AGCGCGTCTTCGTACTCGCCCTCGCGATAGCAGTAGTAGCCCAGAAGCGCGCGCGCGTCGAAGACGCTGAGCCGCTGCCAGAGCATCATCGGCTCCATCGGCGACTGGAGCGCCGCGCTGGTGATCGAAACCCCATCAATCCGGCGATAGAGGGGCAGACCAAACAAGCGGAACGGCGCGCCGTGACACAGGATGAGCCGCCGGGGCGCATTCGAGTCGGCGCGATTGGGCCGCTCCAGGCCGATGAAAAAGGTCTTCGTCCAGGGGCCAGCCTGCCAGACGGCGATCAGCACCACCAGCCCGGCCAGACGTGCGAGATAGCGCTCCCAGGTAAACGGGCCGACCGCGCTGGCTATGCCGAGGATGGCCAGCCCGGCGCCCAGTAGCCACGCGCCGTAGACCAGGCGGCGCCGGTCCACATTGAGCAGATCATAGTGGTGGTGCATCGGCGTCGCCAGGAATGGCAGTGGCAGCTCGGTGTGCGGGAACCCCTTGCTGGCGCCAAAGCGCTCGACGAAGAGGAAGCGACGATAGAACTTAACCAGAATGCGCGCCGAAATCAGCGCCGAGAGACCCTCCAGCACGAATGCGCCGCCGATGATCAGCAGTAGCAACTCCTGCCGGGCGACGATGGCGACCAGCGCGAGCAGCCCGCCCAGCGCCAGCGAGCCAGTATCGCCCATGATAAGCTTTGCCCGCCGCTTGCCTTTCGGGTTCGCGCCACCTTTCCACGACGAGGGCCAGTTGAAGGGCAAGTAGCCCGCCGCCGCTCCGGCCAGCGCCAGCGCCAGCGCGATCAGCGGCCAGCGCTGCTGCGCTGCCCTCGTCAATCAGGATCACCGCATACGCCAGCGCCGCGCTAAACATGAGCCCACCTGCGAGGCCGTCCATCCCATCCGTGAAATCCACCGCCAGCGCAGTCACGCTGGCAATAATGATCGTCATCGCCAGGAAGAAAAAGACCCACGCGAAGTGTTGCTTCACCAGCAGCGCGCCAATGATCGGCGCCTGATTGTAGGGCGGATACGCCAGGCGGGCGGTAATATCTTTGGCTATGATGAGCCGGTTGAGGAGTACCGCTGACAGCGCGGAGACCAGCACCACGCCGATCGCCTTCTGGATCTCGGAGATGCCGACGCCGCGATAGACTTTGCGAATGTCATCAGTCAGACCGACCACGCCATACCCAATGGTCGCCAGCATCAAGATCTCGATCAGCGTCCACTGGCTGCCAGAGAAGTTGACAAGAAAACCAGCGGTGACACAACCCGCCAGAATCGCGAGGATCATCGCCACGCCGCCAATCAGCGGCAGCTCACTGGAGCGGGCGCGCACGACGCGGGGACGCCTGCCGCCCGTGCGAATCTCGACATGATGCGTGCCGCTGCCAGTTGACTGATCGGGTTTGAAGTCACCCGGCTTGCGCTCGCCACTACGGAACCAGGAGAAGACGCGGAGCGCGATGAGCGAGGCGATAGCGCTGACTGCCGCCGCGACGGCGAACGCGCTGAGCAACACGACCATGGATTCTCTCCGCTCTTTACAACGCTGCCGCGCGCGCTCCCCAGCCGCGCTCGCGCATATCTCCACTGTACAACGCCGCCCCGATTTGCGAGGTAACGGCGTCTAGGACGCGCCTCTGGACTCTTCTCAGGAGTCCGCCGCCCTCGCCCCCGCTTCCGCCTCCGCGCCGCTATACCCCAGCGCGCGCAGTTCATCGCGCGCCACGCGACGGTCATCCCAGGGCAGTTTGGCCTCGCCGATGATGATGCTCTGCTCATGCCCTTTGCCCGCCAGCAGCACCGTATCACCCGCTCGCGCCGTCGCAAACGCGGCGCCGATACCCAGCCGCCGGTCTACCACGCAGCGATACTTCTCGCCCTCACGCGCGCCCACGGCCTCCGCGCCAGCCGCGATCTCACGCAGGATGCTCATCGCGTCCTCCGTGCGCGGGTCCTCGTCGGTGATGACGGCGAAATCGGCCAGACGCGCGGCGACGGCCCCCATCGCCGGCCGCTTTACGCGGTCGCGGTCGCCCGCCGAGCCGAAGACTGCGATCAGCCGTCCGGTGGTCAGTGGGCGCAGCACGCTCAGCACTTTCTCCAGGCTGTCCGCTGTGTGCGCGTAGTCCACCACGACCGTGAACGGCTGCCCCATCTCGATGCGCTCCATCCGGCCCGGCACACCGGGGAACGTCGCCAGCGCCGCCGCCATGCGTTCCGGTGTGACGCCGAAGATGTAGCCAGTCGCGATGGCGGCCAGGCAGTTCGAGACGTTGTATGAGGCGACCAGCGGCGTCTCGACCGTGAACCGCGTCCCGTTGGGCAGCCGCACATCGAAGCGCGTCCCGTCCGCGCGTAGCTCGACCCGCTCCGCCCGCACGTCCGCGCTCTCGCTCAGGCCGTAGCTCACCACCGGAGCGCGGCAGAAGTCGCGCAGGTAGGCGTACGAGCTATCATCAGCGTTCAGCACGCAGGCCTTGGAAACATCCGGCAGGCCGGGCTTGGTCGCATTCGGGTCTATCGCCTCGCAGAGCATCGCCTTGGCGCGCCAGTAGGCCTCTTTCGTGCCATGCAGCTCCAGATGCTCGGAGGTGATGTTGGTAACGACGGCGACATCGTAGGCGATGGCCCAGACGCGATGCAGCGCCAGCCCGCTGGATGTCGTCTCCAGCACGGCGCACTGTGTCCCCGCATCCGCCATGCGCGCCAGATGCGCCTGCACCTCCGGCGCTTCGAGCGTCGTAAAGCGCGTATTGTTCTGGGAGCGCTCGCCCGCGATCTTGAAATCCACCGTGCTCATCAGCCCGGTGCGAATCCCGCCTGTTTCGAGGACCGCGTCAACCAGGTTGGTAACAGTCGTTTTGCCGTCCGTCCCCGTAACCCCGACCACCGCCATGCGCTCCGATGGACGCCCAGCGAAGGCGGCGGCCAGCGTCGCCAGCTCACGGCGGGAGTCCGCCACCCGCGCGTAGACGCGGTCGAGCGGGAAGTCAGCGGGCGCGGGGTCAGTCCCGACGACCAGCAGCGCCCCGTCTCGCAGCGCATCGCCGATATAGGCGTGGCCGTCGCGCCACTTGCCGCGAATGGCGACGAAGCAGGCCCCCGGCTGGACCTCAGCGGAGTTATAGGTGATCGCGGTAATCTCGCCGCTTGCCGCACCAGTCACCTCTGGCGAAGGGAGCGCTGCGAGCGCCTCGGCTACATTCACGGCTTCAACCTTCACTTAGATGATTGGATGCGAGCGGCGCGTCAGGTAGGATGAATTCACCCGTCGCGACAATGACCGCCACGCCGCCAACACGCACGCTTGTCACAACGCCTGCGCTGGAGTGTGTCTCGACGGTGATCTCACTGGGCCGTCCCATCTCGACGCCCTGCAAGATATTCACCCTGCCAAGGCCGTCCCGCCCCCCAGCCAGCAAGCCATGCCGTATCGCGTACACGCCCAACGGCCCAGCGGCGGAGCCGGTCGCGGCGTCCTCGACGATACCCATCCCCGGCGCGAACATGCGCGCGCGGGTGGGCGCCGAGCTATCCGGCGATTCTGGCGCGACGAAGAAGTAAACGCCCGTATGCGGGTCCTCAGCACGCAGCGCGCCAGCCAGGCCCGCGCCCGGCTGGGCGCGCTCCAGCGCCGCGCGGTCGCGCAGCGGCAAGTAGATGAACGGTACACCCGCCGAACCGCGCTCGATGGGCAGATCATCCCGCAGCACGCCCTCCTCCAGCCCCAACGCGGCTAGGAGCGCCACGCGGTCGCCATCCCAGGGTATGAACGTGGGGACAGGCTGCGTCATCCAGACGAAGCGCGCCTCTCCATTCTCGAAGGTCGGCTCGACCACCAGTGGCCCGATGCCTAGTTCCAGCGTCGCGGGCGCGTTCTCCAGCGTCAAGCGGCCCGCTTGCGCCAGGGCGAAGGTGGTCCCGATGACTGGATGCCCGGCGAAGGGTAGTTCGCCGCCGGGCGTGAAGATACGGACGCGGCACAGCGCGCGCGCCGGGTCGCCTGGAGGCAGGACGAACGTGGACTCGGAAAAGTTCATCTCGCGTGTGATCGCTTGCATCTCGCTGGCGTCCAGCATCTCGGCGTCGAAGAAGACCGCGAGTTGATTGCCCCCGAACGGCTGCGAGGTGAACACATCGAGTTGGGTATAAGGAATCCGCCGCATAGACAGAGCGTCCTCACGAATTGTACCGGCGCCCACGCCCTCACAGGGTGAATGGCGCTCAAAGGGCAGCGTACACGATTCGGGCGCGCGCGTCGCCTCTCATAGGACTTCGCGCTCAACTATCGAGCGACCAGAGTGTATCCGCCTGGAGAAGCTGTTTGAGCGCCATCAGAGGTGTCAGCGGGCCAACGCCGCCAGGGGTCGGGCTGATCGCGCCCGCCACCTCCGCGACTTCCGCGAACGCGACATCGCCGGTAATTCCACCCTCCGCCGTCACGTTGATGCCCACATCCACGACGGTCGCGCCGGGACGAACCATGGCTGCGGTGAGCAGGTTGGGCCGGCCAGCGGCGACGATCACGATGTCGCTCTCCCGCGTCCACTGCGCGACCGAGCGGGTGTAAATATGGCAGACAGTCACAGTTGCGTTGCGACCGAGCAGCATGAACGCCAGCGGCTTGCCAACCGTGTTACTGGCGCCCACGATCGTGACGCGCTGTCCCGCGAGAGGGATCTCATAGCGGTCGAGCAGCTCCACGACGGCGGCGCAGGTCGCTGGGACGAAGCTGGGATAGCGCAGGAACAGGTTGCCCGCGCTGCGAAGGCTGATGCCATCAATGTCCTTGCGCGGGCTCATCACCTCCGCCACCACGCGTGCGCTGAGATGCGGCGGCAGGGGAGCCTGCGCCAGGATACCTTGCACGCTGTCGTCAACATTGAGAGCCTTCAGCCCGGCGCGTAGCCCGTCGTCGTCGATGTCATCGGGTAGCGCGACCAGATCGCCACGCACACCGACACGCTCCGGCCTCGCGCAGAAGCTGACGCACATACACATCTGACGCTGGCCGCCCCCCAACCGTGACCACCGCCAGCCCGGCGGCCCTGCCGTGGCGCTCCTGATACGCCGCCGCCATCTCCCGCAGCTCCGCGCGCACCGTCTCGGCGATCGCTCGCCCGCTGAGCAGTTTCGCCGTCATCACAGCGCCTCCACGCCCATGCGGCGCAGCGTCGTCGCGTGCGCCTGGTCGCGCTGAGTGTGCGCCTGCGCCAGCAGCGCCCGAACCTCAGCGCGCGCGCCGTCCGCCAGCGCGGTATCGCGCAGCAGCGTGGCGTTCGCCAACACGTTGAGCGCCGCCGCGCGGGCCGCCGCCTCGCCCAGCAGCGCCGCGCAACCCGCGTCGCTGATGACCGTGCCATTGCCGATAACCGCAATCTCCGCCGCCAGCCCGACCACCGCGCACGCCACGCGAACCGCGCGTAGTGGCGGTTGCATCGCGGACGCAAGCGCAACCTGAATGCCCGCCTCGCGGGCGGCGCGCTCCTCCTCAGTCGCGCGGGGCAGGCGGTAGGCGGCGGAGACCTGCTGGAAAGCGCGCTCATCGTCCTCGCCAAGCGCCAGCAGCGTCACGCGCGCCTCCTCCGCCTGGCGCAGGATGGCATCCGCGCGCTCCGCGACATCGCGATACTTCTCGCGGCCCACCGTGAAGCGCGCGACCATCTCGGCCAGCGCCGCGGCCAGCGCCCCGGCCAGCGCGCTCGCCGCGCCGCCGCCGGGCGCGGGCGCGCTGGAGCCAAGCGCCTCCACGAACGCCGCGATGCCCTGGTCGCTGGCCATGTCGCCTCATCCCTTCGCAAATTCGTCGCGGGCGCGAGCTGTGTGAGCGCCCCGGATTATCGTACCACGCCCGCCGTGCGCCCCTGGCGGCCAGGCGTTGTGAGGCGGTACGCTGTCATCGTGAGGCAGGCGATACATGCTGCCATGCGGGAAGGGAAGCGATGGTGACTCGGAGCGGCGCGGCAGGTGAAGTACCGGCGGAGATGGCGCCAGAAGCGCTCGCGCAGTGGGTCTACGAGCGGCTGGTGGAGGCGTATGGCGTCCCGCCGTGGGAGCCGGACGGCGACGCGCTGGGCGGCCTGGTCGCCACCATCCTCTCGCAGCATACGTCAGATGTAAATTCTGACCGTGCTTACGCCAGCCTGCGCCAGCGATTCCCGACCTGGGAGGCGGCGCGCGACGTCCCCGAAGACGCGCTGGCGGACGCCATCCGCTGCGGCGGCCTGGCGCGCATCAAAGCGCAGCGTATCCAGCAGACGCTGCGGGCGCTCACCGAGCGCGATCCCACCGCGCCATTCGACCTGCGCTGGCTGGATGCGGAGGACATCGAGCGGGCGCGGGCGCAACTGACCACGCTACCAGGCGTGGGCATGAAGACCGCCTCGTGCGTGCTGCTCTTTTCACTGGGACGCCCAGCCTTCCCAGTAGATACCCACGTCTGGCGCATCACGCGACGCCTGGGGCTGATCGGCCCCACCGTCAGCGCAAACGCCGCCCACACCGCGCTGGAGCGGCTGATTCCGCCGGATTGGCGCCACACGATGCACATCAATCTCATCCGCCACGGCAGGCAGGTCTGCCACGCCCAGCGGCCCGCCTGTGACCGCTGTCCCCTGCGCGCGCGCTGCGCCTACTACTGGGCCAATCAGGCCGCTTCCGGGAATTGACAACTCCCCACGGCTACAGCCGGGGGATTCCTGCTTCACCGGGGCGCGCCGGGTTGGGCATGGCTCGCCCCGGTCTTACCGCCTCTCCACAGGCGTTCACCGTGAGCCCCACGGCAAGAATGTTCTTGGCAGCGTTCACGTCCCGATCATGCCGGACGCCGCATGCCGGGCAGGTCCACTGGCGCACGTCCAGGGGCAAGGAATCGCGCACCTGCCCGCAGGCATGACAGCGTTTGGAACTGGGATACCAGCGGTCAATCTTGACCAGCGTGCGCCCATACCACGCCGCTTTGTACTCCAGTTGGCGCACCAGCTCGCCCCAGCCCACATCGCTGATCGCTTTGGCGAGCGTGTGATTGCGCATCAGGTTCTTGACCGCCAGCGACTCCACGCACACCGTTTGGTTTTCACGAATGAGGCGTGTCGTCAGCTTGTGCAGGCCATCGCGGCGCTGGTCGGCAATGCGGGCATGTTCCCGCGCGACCTTGCGGCGCGCCTTCTCCCGGTTCTTGGACCCCTTTTGTTTGCGGGCGAGGTTGCGTTGCGCGTGCGCCAGGCGGCGCTCGCTCCGGCGCAGGTGTCGCGGGTTGGCGATCTTCTCACCCGTGCTCAGCACCGCCACGTCTTTGAGGCCCACATCCACGCCGACCATGGCGGTGACGATCGGCAGCGCGGCGATTTCCTCCTCCACGAGGAAGGAGACGAAGTAGCGCCCGGCGGTGTCCTGGCTGATCGTGACCGTGGTCGGCGTTCCGGTGAAGGAGCGCGACCAGTGGATGGTGAGCGGCGCATCCATCTTCGCCAGGGTGAGCGCGCGTGTCTCCGCATCCCAGCGAAACGCGCTACTGGCATAGGTCGCCGCTTGCCGTCCATGCTTCTTGTGGAAGGATGGATAGCGGGCGCGTCCCTCAAAGAAGTGGCGGAACGCCTTGTCGAGGTGGCGCAACGCCTGTTGCAGCGGCACGCTGGACACCGCATTCAGCCACGCCGTCTCCGGCCGCTGTTTGAGAGACGTGAGCGCCGCCGACGCCTCATGGTAGCCGATGCGCTCCTGGCGCTGATAGTAGGCGTCAGTCCGCAGGCGCAGCGCCCAATTGTAGACATAGCGCGCACTGCCAAACGTCCGCGCAAGCACGGCGGCTTGGTCGGGCGTGGGGTAGCACCGATAGCGGTAGGCGCGTTTCTGCTTCATGCTTACAACTATACTGCATAACGTGTAAGCGAACGATGTGCGGTAGTCCTCTTGGCGTGGTGGGCTGCGCCTCATGGCGCGCGGCGCTGCATCCCCATGGCTCAAGCCAGGGGTCTTCGCGCCGCTCTTTTTTAATAACCTGGCAAGGCGCGTGGGTTACACATCACGCCCCCACGCGTCTCACCCTCAGTAGCGCCTCAGCGTAGAGGATGAAAGCAAGGATGGTGTGCGCGCGGAGACCTGGAATGGCGCCGTGCGAGTGAGGTTTGCGTTCATGGCCATGCAACAACCAGTCACATCAGGTTCACACTGGCGGATTCCCGCGCCTCACTACCGCCCGGTTTCCCACACGCGCGTGATCGGACACACGAGCGCGCGCGCCGCCACCCACGCATGGGCGAAGCGCCTGCTCGCGCATAGCGGCGTGGTGGTATCCGCCGCGCTGACGCTGGTCACACTGGGCGGCGTGTTCGTCGCGCCGCTGGCCGCATTGGTGGCGCTAGCCGCGTTGCTCATGCCCGCACACAACTTCCTGCGCCCAATGGCCGCGCCGCTGATCGTTGGCGCTGTGCTCTGGCTGGCGCTGGCGATCCTCTGCGCCCACGCGCGTCACACCGACACCATCCCTGGCGACCACGAGCGGCAGGACGCGCTCCGACCATGAGCCCCGCTGGCGCTCACGCCTCTCGCCGCGACACAATAGCGGTGTGAGCGTGCGAGACTTCGTGCGCGACGCGGGAGGGTTACGATGGCGGAGCGCGCGAAAACGGACGTCGGAGACGGCCCGCTCGAAGAGACCAACCGGCGCGACCCGCTGGAGCCGCGACCAGGGGACTACTACGCGGTACTCGGCGTCAGCGCTGCGGCCAGCCTGCCGGATATCAAGCGGGCGTATCACCGTGAAGCGAAACGTTGGCATCCCGACCGCTACGTGACCGCTGATCCCGCGCTCTACGCCCGCGCCGAGCGCCGCATGCGCCAGTTGACCGAGGCCTATCACATCCTCAGCGACCCTGAAGCCCGCGCCAGGTATGACGCCAGCCTGCGGGGCGACTCCGCGCCCGCCGGAGCGGGCGGCGTGTCTTCCTCGATCGTCGGCGGCTTTACGGCTGGTGTCACCCACGACTGGAGCGCGGGTGAGCACGCCTCCCACAACCCCAATGGCGCGGGCCAGTTCTTCGCCGCGCTGGCGGTCGTCGTCGGGCTGGCGCTGCTGGCGAACATCGTTGGTGGCCAATCGAGCAGTGATGCGCCAACCACGGTGATTCTGTTCGCACTGGTCGTGATCCTGGCGGTCGTCGCCGTACTGTTCATGGCGGACTCACCAACCTCGCGTTGGGCGTCGCGGGTGATGGAGGGCGAGCCGCGCGGCTCTTCCGTCACGCCCCCGCGCCGGCCCGCGCCCCCGCCACCAGGCGCAGGAGCCGCCACATCGCCAGGCCCAGAGAATGATGAGACGCGGTTCGAGCGGCTGGTCTCTGAGGCGCTGGCCACCGTGCCAAAAGAGTTCGCGCCCTATATGCGCAATATCGTCGTCGAAGTCGAGCCGGAGCCGAGCGAAGAGACACTCCGCCAGTCTGGCGTGCCGGAGGGCTACACGCTGCTAGGCCTCTATCGTGGCGTCCCGTTGCACAAGCGCGGCATCGCGGAGACAGCGCCCGATGTCATCACCATCTTTCGCGGCCCCATCGAGCGACATTGTGGTGGCGACCCTGAGCGCATCCGCGAGCAGGTCCGCGCCACTACCCTCCACGAGCTCGCGCACCACTTCGGCATCGATCACGAAGAGATGCCGGAGTGGGTCAAATAGCGGCGCCTCTCCGCGCATCGCGGGATCTACGCCATCACGCGCGGATAGACCACACCTCCATGCGAAAATGGCCAGCGCTATTTCCACTCAGGCGCGGGATAGCGCGCTGGACGATAACGGCATAATGGGGTATTGCGCGAACCTACCTCGGAGACGTAAACATAAGTGAAGGGATATGCGCTCAAGGTTTGAGCCGTCCAATCTCTGCCAGCCACCCAGCCCGCCAGAACACCAACTCGCGTCCTCAGCAGCGCGCTCCCCGATAGAGGAGGTTTCTATGTCCGCATCGTCTATCTCCCCGCCGTCCACGCTCTGGGACCCGCGTGATCCAAGCGCGCGCACGCCTGTGATGCTCGCCAGTGATCTCGATGACGCCCTCCATGCGACACTCGCTGACCTGCTGGTGGATGAGGGATATCACGTATGTGTCCCACGCGATCCCGCTGAGGGGATGGCGCTGCTGCGCACAGGCGAATGCGGCGCCATCGTGATAGCGCCACTGCCACCCGAAAGCGCGACCAGCCCACACGGGTGGATCGCAGCCCTGGCCACCGCGCAATCCAGTGAACCCCTTATCGCCCTGCGGCTGCGGAAACGCTGCGCGCTGATTGGCCTGGCTAGCGGGATGGCCATCCACGAGAACGGCTTCGTAGCATTCTCACCCCTCTGGGACCGCCTCGTGACGCGCTGGCGCGCCACCCTGAGTGTTCCCTGCGACTTGGACGCCCTCATCCGCACCATCGCCACCGCCTCCCAGCGTCTCCAATTCGTCGCCTGAGCGCGCCGCTAGATTGCTGGCGACCCGCGCATGGACGCGCCACCACCGGACGACGACCGGGAAGGCATCCCGTACGTCTCCTCTCCGCGCGGTTTTCTCCAGGGCGCTACCCCAGGCGCCAAAACTCTCGTCGCGCTAGCCTGTCGCATGCTCCGAACGGCGCGCGTCCGCCCCATCCCGTATGTGAAGCGGTCCCTCCGCACTCCTACCCGCCCGCTGGGCGACAATAGCGGCGGAGGCGATCAACTGGGCGTCCGCCACTGTCACGCGGGGATGAGTGGGCAGGTTGATGAGATGCTCGGCGGCGGATTCAGCGCGCGGACACGACCCAGGCTGGTACCCGCCAGCGGCGAGCGAAGCGCCGTCTTCGAGCACGGATCTGAACCACAGCCCTGGCAGCGCGTAGCGGTTGACCGCACGCACAACCACATCGCGATCGTACGCCCATACGGGATAGCGGACGTATGCCGGCCGCATGTGCGACGGTACCCGCGACACGGGGACATCATGCGCCACCAGCACGCGCTCATAGGTCTCCGCGATCATGCGCCGGTGAGCGAGGTTCTGATCGAGCGCACGGAGCTGGCGTATACCCAGCGCCGCCTGCGCGTTGCTGAGGCGGCGAAGGTATCCCTCCGGGCGCGCCCCGCGCTCCTCGTCGGGCGATGTTGGACGGGGAAGCGGAAGGCGGCGGCCCATCGCCTCGTATAGCGCGCGCATAGGCCGGTGGAGATGCGGGTCCATCAAAACGCGATAGAGCGCAAACTTCAGCACAGAGCGGGCTACCTCGCGCCGCGAGGGCCACGCGCAACGCTCCTGGAACGCCCGCAAGCTCGCCGCCACCTCAGGATCGTCGGTGGTCGCCATACCGCCGAACGTCGTGGAAATGATCTTCGTCTCCTCGCTGCTGAAGAACGCCGCCTGCCCAAAGCTGCCCACCGGGCGGCCCCGGTACGTCGCGCCGAGGGCATGCACGCAGTCCTCCACCAGCGCCAGGCCATGCCGGCGTGCGAGCGCGAGCGCAGCGTCGAGGTCAGCCGGCACGCCAAACGTATGCTGCACGAGCAAGACGCGGGCGCGCGGAGTGATGAGCCGTTCGGCCTGGGCGAAATCCATGTTGTAGGAGCCGGGATCGCAGTCAATATAGACTGGTCGCGCGCCAAGGTAGCGGATCGCGTTCGCCACAACGATATGCGTGGGCGCTTGCAGCAGCACCTCGTCCCCTGGGCCTACGCCCAACGCCTGAAGGATGCCGTATAGTCCAACCCGCCCATTCGCGAAGCTGAAGGCCCAGCGCACGCCGCTGCGCTGGGCAAAGGCGCGCTCATAGCCAGCGATGGCAGGCCCACGCGCCAGTCGGTGTGGCATAAGAAGCGCGCCAACCGCTGTGAGGCTGTCACGCCAGGTTGTCGTACCGCCGAGCAAGGCGATGTGGCGCCAGCGTGGGCCTTTCGGCGCCTGCGCCTGTGCGGGCTGGAAGGCGCGGTCGGTCGGTGTCTTGATCATTGGTGGCGCGGCTCCTGTTCACGTCGGGATCTCTGCGCATGATCGAACGAGCGGCGTACTCTTCCCCTGACCACGCGCTCAGAAGTGACGGTGGGCCCAATCGCTCAGCAAAACCGTGGCAGTCAGCGGGAGATGCTTCCAGGTGGTGTGCAGCAGGTTTCCGGCCCAGCTATCCGACTCCATGATGCCAATCTCCACCTCGCTGGGGGCCGGGTAGTAGTATCGGTACAGCCAGTGCGGGGTTGCGCCCCACTTACTCTTGAAATCGGCGAGACTGGAGTGATCGCTGGTGACTTCGCCGAGGTCATAATGCTGGTAACCCGCCTCGCAGGCGTCGTGAATCGCCTTCCACTGCAAGGCGTCATTCGGGCGATAGACGAGGCCTTCCCTGCGCCGGCCGTTGAACGTGTAAAACACGGTCTTCCCATACATCAGGAACAGTGAACCCGCCAGAAGCTCGACGCCGCCCGCCGTGTGACGCTCCGCCAGAAGCAGCCGCAGCATTTTTTGAGGCCGCAGCTCACGCCAGACCAGCTCGAAGAAGTGGTAAGGACGTGGCGGCACGAAGTACCAGCGCATGGTATCGAGATAGACAGCGTACCACTGGCGCAGGTCAGCCTCAGATTCCGCCTCGCGCACCACGACGCCGAGGCGGGCGGCCTTCTTGATCGCCCACCGGAGCCGCGCCTGGTTGCGCCCACCGCCAAAACGGAGGTCATCCGGACGCGCAGGAAGATCAATCTGATACGACTGGCGCCAGCGTGCGCCGACAATGTCCTCTACGAGACCTGTGAGTGTATCTGAGGCGAGCTTGAATTGAAGCTGGGCGCCAGGAACGGCGCGGACGCGCTCGACCGCCGCGCTCAGGAGCGCGCTCGCGCTCTCAGCATCGTTGGTAAGCGGCCCTGCGAGCGGAGTCCGTGGCAGCGACGAGAAGCGATGCCCGGTGACCACGCCATGCAGCGCAAAGAGCGGCAAGACGCCGCGAAGCTGGCCATCCCCATCCTCGCTGGCGAGATGGACCGGCTTGTAGTCGAAGGCCGCCTCCAGCGCGCGCAGCCACGCTGGGTGGTGAAAGACGAGCGCGTCGGGATGTGCGGAGACGAACCGCTCCCAGCGCGGGTCGGTGTTCGGATCAATGGAGACGATGCGCGAGGAGGTGTGGGAGGTCGAGGCGGTAGGCACGTGATGATGCCTTTCTACTCAAGATGTATCCTATGTTCGATCGGTAGCGTGACGCCGGGTCTCGCGCTCAAGAGAACGTTTCGCGATGCCCAGCTTCGAGGTGTTCAAGCGCGCCCACATCGCGGGAGCGTTTGTGGGCGCAAAGGGGAGGGTGATCCAGCGGAGAAGCCAATGCCTGGGGCGCCATCGCCATTCTCCAGCCTCGGAGAAAACAAAGACGCAACACCCTCTGCCATCATACTCTAGCTAGCGCCGTATGGCGGGCACAGTCGCGTCACAGTTCGACTACCACGCTGCGTTCGTGTGGCGGAATTGTGATGCGCTCGCCGCGAGGAGTGGACAGGAGCAAGTAGACCCAGGCGCGCCTGCGCCACGCTTCTCTCTAGTCCGCTGTGGGTGGCGCATCCCATGCTACGGGCAGCGCCACCCCTTTACGGTCCCGTTTATGTTCCCGCACGAAGTGAGCAAGTATCATCAGCGCAGAGGCGAGCGCCAGAAGCGTTACCAGCCCCCAGAAAACCACTATATATCCACCTGTGGCCTCATAAACCAACCCAGCGCCCAGCGGGGCAAGCGCTCGCGCCAGATAGAGGATGAACGCTACCGACCCATTGATATGACCGTAGTGCGCCGGGCCATAATACTCCGCCACGAGCGCGGCGCGCGCTGGCGTGACCGATCCAAAGCCTGCCCCGAACAGGATGATAAAGCCCGCGATGCCGGCGACGCCCGGCGCCAGCAGCAACAGGAGAAGCCCAATCATCTGCGAGAGGAAGATGCCACTAGCCACAAGGCTGCGCGGGAGCCAGTTCCCCATATGCGTCAGGATAGCCCGGCCGGGGAGCGCCGCTATCCCGACCATGCCGACGACAGCCGCCGCAGCGCCTGGGGGATAACCACTCGCTGTGAGGTATGGCACGAGATACACGAATATAGCGGTGACCGTCACGCCACTGCAGAAAAACGCGCCCGTGAGCAGCCAGAACGCCCCGTTGCTCACAGCGGTCCGCAGCGTCACACTCGGCTCGGCGCGTTCGGGCTCGCGGACCCCCGCCGCGCGCGATTGCTCGCCGTCAGGCGTAAGCCCCAGATCCTCTGGCCGACGCCGCAGTACGAGCGCATGGAGCGGAATCGTAAGAGCACCCACAATCACGGCCAGGCTTACCAGCGCGTCCCGCCATCCCTGAATCTGAACGAGCCACCCCGCCAATGGCACAAAGATGACGCTCGCAAAACCAGCGAAAAAGGTAAGCAGCGTCAACGCTTGCCCACGCTTGCGTCGAAACCAGGTAGCGACGACAAAAAACGCTGGCTCATACAGCACCGCGCCCATTGTAACGCCAATACCAGCCCAAATGAGATAGAAGTTCGTCAAATCCTGAACACGCGACCAGCCGACCAGAAGCGCGACCGCCGCAACCGATCCAGCGGTCATCACCAGGCGCGGCCCGTGGTGATCCAGCCAGCGCCCCAACGGCAACCCGATGATGCCGGAGAGAAGTAACGCCAGGGAGAACGCTCCAGAGATGCTGGCGTTCGACCACCCCAACGCATCACGCATGGGATTGATGAACACTGTGAAGGAGTAATACAGCGCGCCCCACGACGTAATTTCCGTCACGGACAACGCGATAACGAGGACCCATCCATAGTACAGTCCTCGCCAGGGCGCGTGCGGCGGCGCTGCCTGTCGCATATTTGCATCGGTTACCCGCTTACCGGTCAATTTCATGCAACGCCCGCTCTTCTGATTCGGACTATACGTGGTAGAAAGTGTAGCATGAATCGCGGGCAAGGCCGCGAACACCTCCGTGGTTGCGGCGACACAAACGAGTGGTAGCGCTGATATACCAGGAAACCACACCCCACGATGCTATCGCCCACATCCACTCTCCCAGGAAATCCCCCAGATCATGTATATCAGCGGCTGCAGTACTAGACGGAAGAATGCGCTTGCTGTATACTTGGCGCACACAAGGCGCATAGCGACAGTAGCCAGGGAAATCGCGGTGAAAACCTTGTTGGCGCGCCTGCTCACGGCGCGCAGCAAGCATGATGTTATCGAGTTCAACACAGTCATAACACGCGACATTCAGGCCACACTCATCGCCGGACCCACTCACGAGAGTGCTCATATTGTTCAAGGAGTGATCGGCGATCCGCTCGAGAATACACGCGCGACAACGCTTCAGCGGTGATCCCCGTTCTCCCGGTTTCTGGCGACCGGGCGCATAGTGAGTTGAAACCAAATTCTGATCTCGCGGAGATGGAAACCCATCTTCCTCACATGAATGCCAAGGCTTCGAACTGTGAGGCCTTGGCGAGCGGACGGTGTTGAGTAGGTCTGCGCATCGCGGTCTACCCGTACGCGCATGGCGCGGCCGGAGGCGCAGGAGCCTTGCGGCTCGGTGTATCGTCGAGTTGAGTTGGTCGCCTGGGAGGATCCAGGCGCCGATGCGGCGCCAAGGCCGTAGCGGGGGGAGATTTCCCGTCGTGGTAATCAATAACACCACGGATCGGGATCTCGATAAATCAAATCACATCGCTCCCGAGATGAGCGCGAAAAAGTGAGGAGGTGTAAGCCGCAGAACATCGCTGGGAAGGTCTTCGACCTTATCCTGCCCGCATTCTACAGAGCTTGAGATCGCGGGCGTGAGAATTTATCTTAGTGTGACGTATTCCTGATACCCACGCCATGGTTGATGGCCTGAGACCCCTCACGCATGGAGCCCAAGTGGCTGTCTGTGAGACAGCGCGTTTGCCCTGGATCGGCGCGGACCAGTGCTGTCCGCTAGGGAAACATTGGATGTGCGCATGGCGCGCTGAACGCCACGCAACCAGCCATCGCTATGAATGGATAGGGGGCGCAATGTTGCAATCTAGACAACGAAAGTCTCGCGCGTTCATTCCGACGCTCATTGTAGCCGCGCTGGCGACCGCTACGCTGGCCGCTTGCGGAACCACCAGTGCGAGCTCCACAAGTGGCACGCTCGTCTTTGGCGCTCCGGTCTCGCTGACAGGGAGCCTATCGCATGAAGGCACAGATACCCTCAACGGGTATAACCTCTGGGCGGATCAGGTAAACGCTAACGGCGGCATCAAAGTCGGCAATACATCGTACCAAGTCAAGATCAAGTATTACGACGACGCCAGCAGCTCGCAGAAGAGCGCGCAACTCACTCGCCAGCTCATCACATCCGACAAGGTCAACTTCATGCTTGGCCCCTATGGCTCCGGCGCGACACTCACTGATGAGGTCATCGCGCAACAGTACCAGGTCCCCATGGTAGAAGGCAACGGCGCCGCGCAAGCGATTTTCTCCAAAGGCAATTCGTACATCTTCGGCGTCCTCAGCCCAACGCCAGAATACGCCGGAACGATTCTCCGCGCCGCGCTCGCCCAACCGAACCCACCGAAAACGATCGCCATCATCAACGCCAACGACGCATTCTCGACTGAGGTGGCGACAGCGGCAAAAGCGTACGCCTCCAGCCATGGCATGACCGTCGTCTACACACAGTCCTATCCCGCGGACACGACCGATCTTACGGGCATCCTCACCCAGATCAAGACGTCCGCCAATGGTGGCGCCCCTGACATGGTCCTTGGCTCAGGTCACGAAGACGAAGCGCTCACGACCTTGAAACAGGCCAAGCAGCTGGGCGTCAATCCCAAGCTCTGGGCATTTACCGTCGGCCCCGCGCTGCCCGACTTCATCACAACCCTTGGTGGTGACTCGAATGATGTCCTCGGCAGCTCGCAGTGGACGCCGCAGGTGAAGTATCAGGGAACGGATATCTTCGGCACACCGGCGAATTTCACCCAGCTCTACCAGGCCAAATTCAGCCAGGCGCCCTCGTACCAGGCGGCTGAGTCAGCGGCCTGCGGCCTGGCCTTCCAGGCCGCCATCGAGAAGGCTGGCTCGATTGATCCACAGAAGGTTCGTGACGCGTTGGCGGGCCTCAACATCACGACATTCTACGGACCGATCCAGTTCAGCGCGAATGGTGAGAATAACGCGAAACCGATGGTGACGATCCAGATACAGAATGGGAAGGTCGTCACGGTCTACCCATCTGACGTCGCGAACGCGACGATGACCTATCCCACGCCGCCGTTCGGTCAGCGCTAGGCGCCGTTGGGCAACTTGACGCGTTGTGGCTTCTGTGTGGGCGCCCGCTCTCGCAGGAGCCACATGCGCAACTAACCATCTGGACTGGTCAACGGAGAGCGCTATGGCGCAGTACATCGTCAACTGGCTCCTGCTCGGGTGTTTCTATACCGCGGTTGGCGTGGGATTCTCGCTGATCTGGGGCATCATGAACATCGTCAACCTGGCGCAGGGCTCGCTCCTCATTCTCGGCTCATACGCGGCGTACTGGGCATACACAACCCTGCACATCAATCTGTTCGTATGCATCATCGTCGCGATGGCGGCGCTGTTCTGCATTGGCTGGATCATCCAGTACGTGGCGATCAACCGGGTCATTCGCGCGCCTTTTCTGGTGACGTTCATGCTCACCTTCGGATTGGATCTGCTGATCGGCAACTTGCTCCAACTGAAGTTCACCGCAGACTATCGCGCCATCAGCACTCCGCTCTCCGATGTGGGTATCACCATCGCGGGAGCGCGTATCCCTTTACTCAACACATTAGTCGCGCTGATCGCTATCGCGCTCACCGCCGGGCTCAGCTTCTTCCTTACACGAACACGCATGGGCAACGCGATTCTGGCCGTGGGGATGGATCGTGACGCCGCTCGATTAATGGGCATTAGCATCGCAAATATCTACGCGCTGACCTTCGCTATTGGCGCGGCCCTGGCGGGCGCAGCGGGAGCGATGCTGGCGATGACCCTGCAGTTCAGCCCGCTCTCCACGGGTCAGTACACACTGTTCGCATTCGTCATTGTGGCGCTCGGAGGCCTTGGAACTCCGTGGGCAGCGCTTGCGGGGGGCATGGCCTTCGCATTCGCGGAAGTGTTCGCGCCGCTGATTCCAAGCGTCGGTTATGGCCTGGACACAGCCATTGCATTCGCACTGCTTGTGCTGGTCCTGATCCTGCGCCCGAATGGCTTGCTTGGCAAGCCGTTCTACTCGTGAGAGGAGCAACGCGCATGGCAATAGTGGAATCGGCTGATGAACTCCAGGCCGCCCACGCCTCCGCGCCCGCCTCTCAAGAATGGCGGTGGTCACTGGGCATTGGCGTGGGCATCCTGGCTCTGATCGCGCTGGTTCCGCTGATGGGGGATCAGTCAGCGCTGAGTCTTTGGACCTTCATCGTCATGTACATCGTGCTCGCGCAAGCGTGGAACCTCATCGGCGGATTCGCGGGGTACGCCGCATTCGGCAATGTCGCGTTCTTCGGCATTGGAGCCTACTCGGTGGCGATCATCCTGCAGGATGGCCGTCCTTACTGGCTGGGGATGGCCCTGGCCGCGGTGCTCGCCCCTCTCTTCGCGCTCCTCCTTGGATTGCCGGTGTTGCGGCTGCGCGGCCACTACTTCGCTATTGCGACACTTGGCGTGGCTGTGGCGCTGGGTGAGTTCGTCGCTTCGAAAAACGTCGGCGCGACTGCGGGCGAAATCTCACTTAATCCGCCGCCCATCAATTATCAGATCTCGAACAACCTCTTCTTTTATGGCTTTCTGGGACTGGCGCTGGTGACCCTGCTCGGAACGGTCTGGATGTCGCGCTCACGTATGGGATACGCGCTGGTAGCCATTCGTGAGAATGAGCTGGCGGCGGAGGCGCTCGGCATCCCCACGTATTGGTACAAGGTCAGCGCATTCGTCCTGAGCGCGCTGCCGACTGCGCTTGCTGGCGGGCTCTTCGCGTACTGGCAGTTGGCGTTTGACCCAACTGGCGAGGGTGGAGCGTTCGATGTCAACATCTCGGTAACGATGATTCTGATGGCCGTGCTTGGTGGGGCAGGTACTATCCTGGGTCCGATGCTTGGCGCCATTATCATCGAATACCTCGACCAATATACACTGGTCGCCTTTCCCGCGTTCCACGGTCCGCTCCTGGGCGCCATGATCGTCCTGGTGGCAATCTTCCTGCCGCAAGGACTGATTCGCCTGGTCCGTGAGCTTCTACGCTCACCAGAGGGTGTCAAGCTGAGTTACACCACACGTTTGAAGCAGGGGGTGCGGCGTGTCACACGCTTCATCGCGTCCAATGGCGTCTGAGTCCGCGGCGAGCGGGACCGCGCCGCTGCTCGAGCTGGAGCACATGACGAAACGCTATGGCGGCTTGCCTGCGGTTGATGATCTCAGCTTCGGCGTGCGACCGGGCGAGACGCTCGGGGTGATCGGGCCGAACGGCGCGGGCAAATCCACAGTGATCGGCCTCGTGGGTGGCGCGATTGCGCCTACCTCGGGGGGCATCCGCTTTCAGGGTCAGGACATCACGAAACTGTCGCCACACCAGCGCGCGCATCTCGGTATCGCGCGCACGTTCCAGATCGCCCAGCCGTTCGCGGGCCTGAATATTCACGAGAACGTCATCATTGGCGCGCTCTTTGGTGGCCGCGCGCACGGCCGCGCCGAAGCGACCCGCATCGCTGACGAGGTGCTCGAGCGCACCAGGCTGACATCCAAAGCGCGCCTGAAAGGCGATGAGCTCACTGTCGCTGACCGCAAACGGCTGGAAATGGCGCGCGCGCTCGCGCTGCGACCGCGGCTACTCCTGCTGGATGAGGTTATGGCGGGGCTAACGCCAGCCGAAGTGGAGCAGGCCGTCCAGTTGATCCGCGAGATCAATCAGAGCGGAGTCACGCTGGTGGTCGTCGAGCACATCATGAAAGCAATCCGTGGTGTGTCAGATCGCGTGCTGGTCATCCACTTTGGCAAGCGCATCGCCGAGGGAACGCCTCAGGAGGTACTCGCGGACCCGAAGGTCATCGAAGCCTATCTCGGTGAGCGCTACGCCAAAGGGGGTCAGGCGTTCCAACAACCGGCGCCCAATGCGAGCGATTCAGCGCTTACGGACAGAGGAGAGAGCGACGTATGAGCCAGCCACCTCAAAGCGCGATGACCAACGCCTCCGAGACATCCGCCGGCGTACCGCAAACGCTGCTCAGCGTTCGAGACATGAACGTTGGCTATGGCGATACACAGGTGCTTTGGGACGTCTCGATGGAGTTGCGCCGTGGAGAGGTGGTGGCGCTGGTCGGAGCCAATGGCGCCGGCAAGTCCACCTTGCTCTCAGCGCTCTCCGGGCTCCTACGGGTGTGGTCAGGTCACATTGATCTCGCCGGGCGCGACATCACCCGGGCGCCAGCCGAGCGCATTGTGCGGCTGGGCATGGCGCATGTGCCGCAGGGGCGCAGGCTCTTCAGCGGCCTGAGTGTCGAAGAGAATCTGCGCCTGGGCGCCTACACCAGACGCGCTGGCTCTTCAGCGGCGATCGCCACTGATCTCGATCGCGTCTACACCTTGCTTCCGAAGTTGCGCGAGCGGCGCACGCAGCTTGCGGGTCTGCTCTCAGGCGGCGAGCAGCAGATGGTGGCGATCGGACGTGGTCTCATGACCCGGCCGGAAGTTCTTCTCATAGATGAGCTTTCGCTTGGACTGGCGCCGACGATTGTGGATGACTTGCTGGCGGCTATTGACTCTATTCACCGGGAAGAAGGGTTAGCCTTCCTGTTGGTTGAGCAGGATGTGCAGATTGCGCTCGAGCGCGCTGATCGCGGCTACGTCCTGGAGAATGGTCGAATCGCGCTGAGTGGTCCAGCGTCAGATCTCCTGCGCAGTGAGGCCGTGCGGACCGCGTATCTGGGCATCTAAGCCCGAGGTGAGCAGCCGCAAGACTGTTCCGTAAAACACCAGCGGTGTTTCTGTGCATGGTTGGCGTCGCGCCAGCGCAGGGCGAGCGGGAGAGAGCCAGCAGCCATGGATGCGCATAACAACGTTGAGCCGCGCATGACAGGGTCGCTTTCTCAAACGAGCGCGTCTCCAGAGCGCGCCGAGCGGCTCGACGGAGCCCGGGTGCGTGGCCTCATCGCCACCAACATCGGGGCGTCGGTGGCTTTCGCGGCCATGTACTCGACTCAGCCCGTGTTGCCCCAGATCGGGCGTGACTTTCACGTAGACGCGGCAACCGCAGGTCTGACGCTGCTCGCCGTCACCTTCGCGCTGGCATTCGCCTCACTTGGCGCTGGCCGTATCTCTGATCACTTCGGCAGCAGGCGCGTGATGCTCGTCTGCCTCGTCGCGCTGACGGCGCTGAGCACGCTCGCGTCCGTCGCGCCTACATTCGGGCTACTCGTCGCCTTACGCGCGGCGCAGGGGCTGGTCATTCCGGGGATCACGGTTTCCGGCCTGGCCTATCTGCATAACGACCTACCGGCTAGTTGGCGTGGGCGAGCCAGTGGTTTCTACATTGGAACGAACACGATTGGCGGGCTTGTTGGAAGGCTTTGTGTAGGCCTGCTGGTTGTCACGATCACCTGGCGTGGCGGGCTTGCTATGATCGCCGGTATGGTCGCGCTGGGCGCGCTCATCCTCATCTTTGGCATGCCGCGAACCGCGCCCACCGCGCAGGCCATCGCGCAACCTGAGGCGTCGCCTACTGACCCATCGCTCTGGAGTATCGTGGCTCGCCTGTGGTGGGCGCCGCTCATTGGCGCTACGGTCTTTTTCCCATTTATCACCATCTTCACCTACACCCCCTATCGCCTTGAGGGAGCGCCATTCTTCCTCTCGCCCAGTAACGCGAACCTCTTCTACCTCGTGTACGTCCTCGGCGCAATCGCATCACTCGCCGCGGGGCAGATTTCGGATCGCATCGGCCGGCGCACGACGATCTACCTCGGCCTGGCTATCTGCGCTCTTGGCCTCGTCCTGAGCCTGATCAATCTTCTCCCAATGGCGTTGCTGGCGCTGGCGCTCGTGTGCGCGGGTGGTCTCTCGGCGCATGTTGTCGCCAACGCCTCGGTGAGTGATGGCGCTAATCCCCTGGGAGCCGGAGCCCGGGCGACCGCTCTCTCGCTCTATACCATGGGGTTCTACCTTGGGGGTGGGCTAGGCGCGTTTATTCCAGGCTTTGGTTGGGAGCATTGGGGCTGGCCAGGGGTCATTGCGCCGTGTGCGGTTGCGCTTGTCCTCGCCAGTCTTTTCGCGCTAAAAACCCCGTTGCGCCCGCAAGGACAGGCGGCGCCTGGCATGGAGCCAGCAGCGGCTCCCTAACCCGCTGGCGCCATCCGCCGCGCTAGATCGCACCCTCCGCTTGGAACTGGCTGATCCGCTCCGCGCTGTAGCCCAGCGCCGTCAGAATCGCTTCTGTATGCTCACCCACCGCTGGGATGGGGTCCATGCGCGGCTCCACGCCGCGCTGCGTGACCGGCGGCGTCAGCGCGCGCAGCGGGCCGACTGGCGACCCAACCTCGCGCCAGCGTCCACGGGCGGCAAGTTGGGGATGCTCCCAGAACTCATGCATCGTGTTCATCCGAGCGTTGGCGATCTGCGCCTGATCGAGCCGGGCGACCACTTCATCCACCGTCAGACGGCTCATGACCTCATTGATGATGGCATGCAGCGCATCGCGGTTGGCCACTCGCCGCGCGTTCGTCTGGAAGCGCGCGTCAGCCGCAACGTCCGGGCGCTCGAGCGTCTGGACACAGAAGCGCTCCCACTCCCGCTCATTCTGAACAGCGAGATTGATCTCGTGTCCATCGGCGCAGCGGAAGGGGCCATAGGGAGCGATGGTCGCATGGCTGGCTCCGGCGCGCGGCGGCTCGTGGCCGCCATATACGGCGTAGTAGGCGGGATGACTCATCCACTCGCCCAGCGCCTCGAACAGCGAGACTTCCAGCGCAGCGCCCTCACCTGTGCGCTCTCGCTGGTAGAGCGCCGACAGGATACCACTATAAGCGTACATCCCCGCCGCGGTGTCGGCGGCGGAGATTCCCACCTTGGACGGTGTTTCCGGGGAGCCTGTGATCGAGACGAGTCCTGTCTCGCATTGGACGAGCAGGTCGTACGCCTTCTTGTCACGGTACGGGCCACTGGAGCCGTAACCAGAAATCGCGCAGATGATGAGGCGCGGATAGCGCGCCGAAAGCTCATCGGCGCCCAGGCCCAACCGCTCCACCGCTCCAGGCGCGAGGTTCTGAATAAAGACATCGGCCTCCGCGAGTAGGCCGTGGATGATAGCGCCCGCTTCAGGATGCTTGAGGTCGAGGGTGAGGCTTTCCTTGGAGCGGTTGAGCCAGACAAAGTAACTGGCCATGCCGCGTACCGTCTCGTCATAGTGGCGTGCGAAATCGCCTACGCCAGGTCGCTCGACCTTGATCACCCGCGCCCCCAGATCTGCGAGCTGGCGCGTCGCGAAGGGCGCGGCAACCGCCTGCTCTAGGGCGACAACGGTGATTCCCGCTAGTGGCAGCATCAGGAGGACCTCGCTGGCTTCGTCTGCGCGCGTGGCAGCAGGTCGCGCACATCTGGTTGATCGGCGAGCGCCCAGCTGCGCGCGATCAGCGCCTCGATCTCCTCAGGCGACGCGCCATCCGCATAGGCCGCGAGCAGGCGCGCCTTTTCGGTGAGCTCGTCGCGTGTCAGCGGATTGCCTGGATCACCCTTCGGCTCGTCCACCCGCGAGACCAGGCGCCGCCCATCGGTAGTCTCCACCTCGACCAGTCCAATCCACTGTCGGGGGTAAGCCGCCTCGATCTCTGGATCGTACACCATCTCGACCCGCTCTTTGAACGCGGATGTCGCCGGGTCGCTCAGGCGCTCGGGCGTAAAGTCGGTGATGCCAGCGTGACCGTCGAGCGCGGCCAGCGCCAGCACAAACCCCATCGAGAACTTCGCCTGGTGGACGGTGCGCGCGGCGGCGGCGGGCGCGAGCACGTCTATGGCGGCCTGGTAGACATGCGCCCGCACATGCGCGATCTCCTGCGCCGTCAGGTGATGCTCGCGCATGAGCCGCAGTAGCGCATCGGCGGAGGGGTGGGTATGGCGACAGGAGGCGTGATACTTGAAGGAAGTTTCGAGCAGCGCCCAGCGCTCGCCCAAGCCATCTGTCAGGCGTCGTGGGTCGGCGTCGGACGACATGCCAGCCGCCATCCCCTGTTCACCTTCGAGGATGCGCGTCGCCCCGGTGAAGCCATCGCGCGCCAGATATGCCGAGAACAGCCCATCCGCCGCCGCTTTGCCCGCGTGCAGCTGCTTCGAGTCGGCGGCGTCGCGCAGGAACTCCCAGAGTCCAGCGGCCTGTGTGCCAGCCGAGCCGAGCGCGTGCAACATCGTCATGGCGTCCGCGTCGAGCAGATGCGCGGCGGCCACGGCGGCGGCCAGTGTCCCCGCCGTGCCTGTCGTATGGAAGACGCGATAATGCGAGCGACCCAGGAAGGCTCCTACACGCGCGCCCGCCTCGTAGCCAGCGACCGCCGCTGTGATGAGGTCGCGGCCCGAGGCGCCGATGTCTTGCGCGGTGGCGAGCGCAGCCGGCCAGACCACCGTGCCGGGATGGAAGACCGCCTCATTGTGCACGTCGTCCTGCTCGACCACATGGGATGCGGCGCCATTGACGAGCGCGGCGAAGAGTGGGCGATGTGCGACGGCGTGAGCCCAGGAGCTCACACGGGCCATCCGCTGGACCCATGCGAGCGGCCATCTGGTCGAGGATGGTGATCGGGCGCGCGGCCCGGCCCGCTAGCGCGGACGCCAGCCAATCGAGGAAAAGCTCTTCGGCGCGGTGGACGACCGCCTCGGGGAGCGCTTCGTAGCGCAACCCCGCGAGGAACGTCGCCAGGGCGCGGCTTGTTCCCGCGCTGTCGCTGGAGCGCATATCGGGTTCGGACTGGGCGCTCGCGCTCATTGTGATTCGCCTTTCTCCGCTCCTGGCGGTGGCGCCTCCCGCTCCGGCGCGATCGTGGGCCGTGGAATCTGTGGGGCCTGCCCGCGCTTATACACCATGACCGTGCGCTTGAAGCTGATCACGACCTCGCCGCGCTGGTTGTAGCCAATCGTGCGTACGGTGACGATGCCAATGGTAGGGCGTGAGCGCGATTCGCGCGTCTCGAGCACCTCAGACTGCGAGTAGATGGTGTCACCCTCAAACACAGGGGCGGGTAGGCGGACCTCATCCCAGCCCAAGATTGGCGAACACGTTCTGCGAGACGTCCGTGACGCTTTGCCCGGTCACCAGCGCCAGCGTGAAGGTGGAATCCACGAGCGGCTTGCCGAACTCAGTCTGCGCGGCGTAATGATGATCGAAGTGGACCGGAGCCGTGTTCTGGGTGAGCAAGGTGAACCAGATGTTGTCCGTCGTGGTGATGGTTCTACCGAGTGGATGCTGGTAGATGTCCCCTACCGTGAAATCCTCAAAAAATCGGCCTTGCCAGCCTGTTTGTGTTGGCATGCGTCGCTGCCTGCCTTTCCGCGTCGCTCTCGCATAGCCCGCCGTTTCCGCTCACCCAGCGCCTCGCCCGCGCCGCGAGAACCGCATGCGTCTAATATGACCGCGGCAATCCGAGCACATGCTCGGCGACGTAGCTCAATACTAGGTTGTTGGTGATTGGCGCGGTGCGATAGAGCCGGGTCTCGCGCCACTTACGCTCGACGTGGTACTCACTCGCCAGTCCGTATCCGCCAAGTGTCGCCATCGCCACGTCGCCAGCCTCCCATGACGCTTCCGAAGCCAGATATTTCGCCATGTTGGCCTCCGGCCCGCACGGTTGTCTGGCGTCGAACGCCGCCGCGGCCTTCAGGCGCATCAGGTCGGCGGCCTCGACCGCCATATGCGCCTTGGCGATCGGGAACTGGACTCCCTGATTCTTCCCAATTGGCCGGTCAAACACGGTACGCTGGCTCGCGTAGGCTGTGGCTTGCTCGATGAACCAGCGACCATCGCCGATGCATTCGCTGGCGATGAGGATGCGCTCCGCGTTGAGGCCATCCAGCAGATACGAGAAGCCACGCCCCTCCTCGCCGATGAGGGCGTCCTCGGGAACTTCGAGGTCAGTGATGAAAAGCTGATTGGTTTCGTGATTGATCAACGTCTCGATCGGTTTGGCCTGGATGCAGTCGCCCGCCGCGCGCGTGTCCACCAGAAAGAGGCTCATGCCGTCGGTCTTCTTTTGGGCTTGTTCAAGCGGCGTGGTGCGCGCGAGCAGCACCATCAGATCGGAGTGCTGATAGCGTGAGGTGAAGACCTTCTGGCCGTTGATGACGTAGCCGTGATCAGTTTTGCGCGCGAAGGTCTTGATGCGCGTCGTATCTGATCCGGCGTCCGGCTCCGTGACCCCAAACGCTTGCAGGCGCAGCGCCCCACTGGCGATCTCTGGGAGGTATCGCCGCTTCTGCGTTTCGCTGCCGTGGCGCAGCAGGGAGCCCATCGTATACATCTGCGCATGGCAGGCGGCGCTAGAGCCGCCGGAATGGTTGATCTCTTCGAGCACAATGGAGGCTTCTGTGATGCCCATTCCCCCGCCGCCGTACTCCTCAGGGATCAGGATACCGAGCCACCCGGCGTCACTCATCGCCCGCACGAACTCTTCGGGATAGGCGCGCCGCGTATCACACACGCGCCAGTAGTCGAGGCCGAAGCGGTCGCAGAGCGCGCGCACTGAGGCGCGGACCTCCCGCTGCTCCTCAGATATGGTGAAGTCCATGTTTCATCACCCCATGCTGGCGCAAAACAACGCGCTGCTCACGGCTGTGTTCGCGAGAGCGACGCTCGCGCTTCGCGGCAGGCGCCAGCCCGCTAGCTCACTCCAGAGCCTCCCTCGAACACCGCAACGGTAGGCTCGATTCCCTCAGCGCCGACAATCTCCCGCCAGGCCTCAAAACCAGCCTGGAACGCGACGATCCCCGCTTCAGGAAGCGTGATCTCGATCGCTTCCAGAATCTCTTGTGGCGTGAGGCCCAGATCGAGCGCCGCGCGAATGTGGCTCTGGATGTGTCCTTTGCCCGCGCGCATCACCGTTAGGGTGGCGATAAAGAGCAGTTCTTTCGTCCGCCTGTCGAGCGTGCGCTGGCGCAGATAGACGCTCTCGACCAGCGCATTGGTCGTGGTGAGCGTCTCGAAATCAGCCTTGGCCATCACCTTGTGATAGTCGAGCACGTAGCCTCGCGCGCGCGCCATCTCGTCAATGTACGCCTGGCGCTCGTCGTCGGTCGCCATAGGATTCCCTTTCCATGCGCTATCGAATGCTTGGAGTAAAAGCCGTGATGACAGTATATCCCGTTACACGCCACTTGCTATACCGCCGTCATGGCATCCTCGCCGATTGTCCTGGCTCGAGCCCGCTGCGTCCATACGTTATTTTATCTTTTCGACCCTTTGTCCACTGCATCGTTATGGGGAGCGCCTCAGTTCGCCTATGTTCGCAAACTCGCAGAATTCCGGGTCTATAAATCTCCGTGAGCATGCGCGCATACGCCATAGTTCCCCCTTGGCGTCAGATTTGGCCACAAATGGCGTAGGTCAGAACAAAGCGGCTTTGTGGAAGTACCACAAAGCCGCTTGAAATCCGGGTTGACGAGGTGGGGCTGGGCGGACTCGAACCGCCGACCTCCGGTTTAGGAAACCGCTGCTCTATCCACTGAGCTACAGCCCCGGGTTGCGAGACGCGGGCGCGCCGCGTTCACAGCCGTAGTATATGCGACGGCGGGCTTGGGGCGCAATTGTCTCCGCTTCGCTCGCAGGGCGGTGTCAAAGTCGTTGACCAGAAGCGAGCGGGCGCAATCATTCGCGCCTCAAGGCGGCTCCCGCCGCCACAAGACCTGCCTCCGCAGGTCCCCGTCCGCTGGGTAGGCGTCCGCGCAGGCGGACGTTGTGGGCCGCGAGGCGAGTGGAGCGAAGCCCCCATGCGGGTTCGGGGCTCCCGCATGGGGCCCTTCAGGCGCGGTTTCAACCGCCCGCGCGCCTCGCCGGGCGACTTTGACACAGCCCTGGCTTCGCTCTCCGCGCGCTCCAGTCGGGTCCGCGCCAGTGGCGGAACGGGCGGGCGCGGCGCTATACTTCACCCCATGCGCTGACGCTCGGCGGGAGACGGCCCCGTCGGCGAGCGCGGAGCAATGGAGAGCGCATGACCACTGCGGACCCAGCCACCGGGCAGTGCCGACAGCCCCAGGCGCGCCGTACGGTTGGCGCCAGAGTACGATGTCATCGTGATTGGCGCCGGGCTGGGCGGGCTACTCGCCGCCGCGCAGTTCCTGCGGCGCGGCCAGCGGGTAGCGGTGATCGAGCGGCTGGCGCACCCCGGCGGGCGCTTCACCGCCAAGACCTTCCAGGGCGCGCAGGTCAGCACCGGCGCGGTGCACATGCTGCCCTTCGGCGCCAATGGCGAGCTGGCGGCGATGCTGCGCGCGCTCGGCGTCCCCCACGCCATCCACGACTCCGAAGTGTTCGCCTCATTCCACGTCCGCGGGCGGCAAATCGTCACCCGCTCGGTCCTCCAGCTCGCCAGCGTGCTCGGCCCGCGCCAGTTCGCGCAGTTCGTCCGGCTGGGCTACGACATGCTGCTGCGCGAGCCGCGACCCAGACGAGCGCACGCAGACCTACCGCGACTGGCTCGACCAGCGCATCTCGCGCGACCGCTCCCCGGAGCTCTACGCCTACTTCGAGCGCGTCTGCCACTTCGCGCTCAGTGTAGACCTCGACGATGTGCTCTACCCAGAGATCGTCGAGTCCACCAAGAACATGTTCCGCTACGGCGCGCCAGGCATCGTCGAGGGCGGCTGCGCAGCGCTGACTGGCGAGCTGGAACGGCGCGTGGCGGCGGATGGCGGCGCGCTGGCGCTGGAGACCGAGACGCTCGCCATCCTGCGCGAGGGAGGCGTGGCGCGCGGGATCATCGCCCGCGACAAGCGGACTGGCGAAGAGGTCACGCTGCGGGCGAACCTGATCATCAGCGACATCGGCCCCACCGCCACCCAGAGGCTGGTCGCGGCGGGCGCCGGAGACACCACCCCAGATGCCGAGCCCGCCACACCAGAAACCTGGGATGAGCCGCTAGCGCCATCTGGGCGGCGCGTGGCCAGCGGCCTGAAGACCCACCTGCTGGCTGACTACTCCGTCATCCCCCATCGCGGCATCATGTACTGCCTCGACACCGAGCGTATCGCCGGCATCGTCCAGCCCAGCAACAGCGACCGCCGCCTGGCCCCTCCTGGCAAGCATCTGATCATCACCCACCAGCTCATGCGCAGCGACGACGTGAACGCCGAGCGCGAGGCGGCGCGCGCTGACCTGCGCTACCTCTTCGGCGACGACTTCGGCACGCGCGTGCGCATCCTGACGATGAGCCAGTACCGCGATGAGTGGCCCGTCAACCGCAAGCCGCAAGGCTCCGACGTGACGCCGCGCACCGGGCTGGCGGGCCTCTACCTCGTCGGCGACGCCGTAAAGCCGTCGGGCTACCTCATGGTGGAGGGCGTGGCGCAGAGCGTCAACGCGATGCTCGACACGCTCGACGGCTGGGACGCCCGCGACGCGGCGAGCGCGACACCCGCGCCCACAGCCAATCCCGCGCCCACAACGCCGCCCAAACCGTCGAAGCTGCGCGCGTTCTACTGGCTCGTCGCGCCGCCCCCACCGCACCCAGGCAGCGCGGGCAAGCAGTCACCAACCATCGCGCTCCCGGCGCACGCTGGACGTGGTGAGCAGCCCAGCGCGCCGCCACCGACGCCAACAGTGTTAGCGAGTTGCACGGTCGGGGGTAGGATGGTAAAATAGCCGGGATAGAGCCTACCGCAACGGTAGGCGTCGCTCGCGCGTTCGTACTCGAGGGCGGACGCGAATCCGAACCCGGACGAACGCGAGAAAACGAGGTCAGGCAGTGAGCATTCTGTCAGCTTACCGGCAGTACTTCCAGATTGTGCAGATCATCATCTCGGTGGCGCTGGTCGTCAGCATCCTGCTCCAGGCGCGCGGCGCCGGGCTGGGTAGCGTCTTCGGCGGCACCGGCACCGTCTTCAAGACCCGCCGGGGCATTGACCGCCTGCTCTTTTGGCTGACCGTCAGCTTTGCGGTGACGTTCTGCCTCGTCTCGCTGTTCGTCGCGGCTATCCCAGCGGCCTAGTAACGCGTTTCCGGCCGCACGCACCCTGACAACTGAATCGTCCATAGTGACAAACCGCGCTAGCCAGGCGCGCGATGGGTTAGGTCGCCTGTCGCCTGGGGCTCGCTGAAGACAGCGCCCAGGGCGACAATGACGCCGCCCCATCCCGAGGGGGTCATAGAGACGCCGTGCGTCTCTATGACTCGCGCCCCGCAAGCCGAGCGATGAAGCCCGACTTCCCAGGAGGTCGGGCTTTTGTGTGTCACGGACCGCGGGTCGCGCGGTTTCAACCACATCGCCGCGTGCGCCGGCCTTTCAAGGCCGCGCGGCAGACTAGCGCGCGAAGTAGCGCGCGTTGATCTGGATGTAGTCCTGCCATTCGACGGGCACGGCCGCTTCCTCGAAGATCGCTGTGACCGGACAGGCAGGCTCGCAGGCGCCGCAGTCAATGCAGGCGTCAGGGTCAATATAGTATTGCTCGTCTTCTTCCCGCGCGTGGATGCAGTCCACCGGACAGACATCCACGCAGGAGGCGTCCTTCACGCCCACACAGGGCTGGCAGATGACATAGGTCATAGGGCGTAGCGGTTCCTCCTCAACAACACAGGCGATCGCGTGGCGCGGCTGTAGCGCTCGCGCGAAACAGAGCGGTCTGGGGCATCATAGCCCTCGCGCGCCGGGGCCGGCAAGAGCCGGAGAGCGGCGGCGCGCAACCGATTCACTGGATTCATAGGACTCCATTGGACTCATCTGGGGACCCGTTCGGGACTGTCCCCCCAGGGGTATCGCCGGTAGCGGAGCGGCGCGTAGGCGCCCCACGCCACCGCGAGCGCCGGGCGCTTCATCCGCCCAGCGCGCCAGCGCGCCCGCAGCCGGGCGCATCGCCCCCACGGGCGAACAAGGAGACAGCGCACATGGCCATTCGTGAGGCGACACTGGCCGGGTTGAGCCGCGAGCGACTGCTCGATCTGTATTATCAGATGACGCTCATCCGGCAGTTTGAGGAAAAAGCGGCTGAAGCGTATACGCTCGGCAAGGTCGGCGGATTCCTCCACCTCTACATCGGGCAGGAAGCGACCGGCGTCGGCGCGCTCTCCGCCCTCAAGCCCACCGACTACGTCCTCAGCAGCTACCGCGAGCATGGCCACGCCATCGCCAAGGGCATGGAGCCGCGCGCCGTGATGGCCGAGCTCTATGGCAAGGCCACTGGCTGCAGCAAGGGCAAGGGCGGCTCGATGCACATGTTCAGCGCCGAGAAGCGCCTCTATGGCGGCCAGGCCATCGTCGGCGCGCAGCTGGTGATTGGCGCGGGCATGGCCTTCGGCATCCAGTACGAGGAATTGGACGACGTCGTGCTGACGCTCTTCGGCGACGGCGCGGTGGATGAGGGCGCCTTCCACGAGGGGCTCAACGTCGCCGGGCTCTGGAAGCTGCCGGTGATCTTCCTCTGCGAGAACAACCAGTATTCGATGGGCATGGCGGTCAAGAAGGCCTGGGCCGTCGAGTCGCTGGAGCCGCGCGCCGCCGCCTACGGCATGCCCTACATGAAGGTGGATGGCATGGACGTGCTGGCCGTGCGCCAGGCGGTCGAGATCGCCGCTGACCGCGCACGCTCCGGTGGCGGACCCACCTTGATCGAGGCCGCCACCTACCGCTTCCGCGGTCACTCGATGGCCGACCCGGCCCGCTACCGCACCCGCGAGGAAGAGGCCCAGTGGAAGGCCAACCGCGACCCGCTCAAGATCTTCGAGGCCCGGCTGATCGAGGCCGGCATCGCCCGCGACAAGGACATCCGCGCCAGCGATGAGCGCGCCGCCACCGTGGTCGAAGACGCCGCGACCTTCGCCGAGCAGAGTCCTTTCCCCGATCCTGATGCGCTCTACGATGACGTGCAACTGGACGGCGCGGGCGCTATCGCCTGGCGCGAGAAGCCCAGCACCCCCCGCGACTAGCGCGGCCTGTAGACGGTTCGAGACGAAGCGAAGAAGAGAAGAAATATCATGCGGGTCATTACCTATCGCGACGCTCTGCGCGAAGCCATTCGCGAGGAGATGCTGCGCGACCAGCGCGTCTATATCCTGGGCGAGGACATCGCGGGCTATGGCGGCACCTACTCTGTCACCAAGGGCCTGATCGAGGAGTTCGGCGAGAAGCGCGTGCGCGACACGCCACTGGCCGAGGAGATCATCGCCGGCACGGCGATTGGCTCGGCGCTGGTCGGGCTGCGCCCGATCTGTGAGATCATGACGATGAACTTCAGCCTGCTGGCCAGCGACCAGATCGTCAACAGCGCGGCGAAGTTCCACTACATGTTCGGCGGCCAGACGCATGTGCCAGTCGTCTTCCGTATGCCAGGCGGCGGCGGCGCCCAGCGCGGCGCGCAGCACTCGCAGTTCTTCGAGAGCTGGTACGCCCACGTCCCCGGCCTCAAGGTCGTCATGCCTGGCACGCCCTACGACGCCAAGGGCATGCTGAAAGCCGCCATTCGTGACGACGATCCGGTGGTGTTCGTCGAGCATGAGCTGCTCTACAACGTCAAGGGCGAGGTCCCCGACGAAGGTGTGGAGTACACGATCCCGCTCAATCGCGGCGAGATCAAGCGCCAGGGCCGCGACGTGACGATCGTGACCTTCTCGCGCATGGTCCACATCAGCCTCCAGGCGGCTGAGGAGCTGGCGAAGGAGGGCATCGAGGCCGAGGTGCTGGACCTGCGCAGCATCCGCCCGGTTGACCTCGACCTGATCACCGAGTCCGTCCGCAAGACGAACCGCGTGGTGATCGCCGAGGAGGGCTGGAAGTATTACGGCACCGGCCAGGCCATCGCGGCGCTGATCTACGAGCACGCCTTCGACTACCTCGACGCGCCCATCGGCCACGTCACGGGCAAGGACGTGCCGATGCCCTACTCGAAGCCGCTGGAGCAGGCCGCGCTGCCGGCCCGCGCCGATGTGATCGCGGCGGTGAAGGCGGTCGTTCCGTCGGGCGTGGCCGCGCGCTAGGCGTAGAAGCCGAGGAGAGAAGCCATGCACACGGTGGTCATGCCCAAAATGGGCGACACCATGGAAGAGGGCAAGATCATCACCTGGCGCAAGCATGAGGGCGACACGGTCGCCAAGGGCGACGCGCTGGCGGAGATCGAGACCGAGAAGGTAAACATCGAGGCGGAGGCCTTCGCCGCCGGAACCCTGCGCAAGATTCTCGCGCCGGAAGGCGCCACCATCCCCGTCGGCCAGCCCATCGCGCTGATCGGCGCGCCGAACGAGGCCATCCCGGCGGAGTTCGGTGGCGCCCCCAGCGTAGCCACCGCCGCGCCCGCGACAGCGGCTCCCGCGGCGCCATCCGCGCCTCGCGCCGCGCCCAGCCCGCAGCGCCCGCCGCGTCCAACGGGCGGGTCGCCGTCGCGACGCCACCCGCGCAGATCGCGCCAGCCACGCAGAACGGCGGGCGCGTCTTCATCAGCCCCATCGCCCGGCGCATCGCCGCCGAGCACAATCTCGACATCACCGCGATCCACGGCACTGGCCCCAGCGGCCGCATCATCCGTGACGACGTGGAGCAGGCGCTCCAGGCTGGCCCCGCCGTCTCCGTCAGCGCGCCCGCCCAGGCGGTGGCCGCTGGCCCGGAGGTCGAGGCCGTCGCGCTGAGCCAGATGCGCAAGACGATCGCCAAGCGGCTCCAGCAGAGCATGCAGACCGCGCCACACTTCTACGTCACGGTCAGCGTGGACGCGACGAAGCTCGTTCAGCTACGCGCGCAGATCAACGAGTTCGCCGAGGTCGCAGCCGCAGCCGGTCAAGATCAGCGTCAACGACCTGATCGTGCGCGCGGTCGCGGTGACGCTGGCGCGCATGCCGCAGGTCAACGTCTCGTTCGATGGCGACCGCATCCTCTACAAGAAGCGCATCCACCTCGGCGTGGCGGTCGCGCTGGAGCAGGGGCTGATCGTCCCGGTCATCACCGACGCCGACAAGCGCGGCACGCTCGACCTGGCGCGCGAGTCCCGCCGTCTGGTGGACGCCGCCCGCAACGGCAAGCTGAAGCCGGAGGAGCTACAGGGCGGCACGTTCACCGTCAGCAACCTGGGTATGTACGACGTGGAGAGCTTCACGGCGATCATCAACCCGCCCGAAGCGGCGATCCTCGCCGTTGGCTCGATCGTCCCCACCCCCGTCGCGGACGCCGACCGTCAGGTGGTCGTGCGCGACATGATGAAGCTGACGCTCTCCTCCGACCACCGCGCGCTGGACGGCGCCATCGCCGCCCGCTTCCTCCAGCAACTCAAGCGCCTGCTGGAGCAGCCGATGGGGCTGTTGCTGTAGGGGGCGAAACCGGGCGGAATAAGGAATAAGGCCCGGCGGAATATGGCCCGGCGAATGAATTCGCGCCTGTAGGGCCTACGGCCACGAGACCCGCCTGCGCGGGTCCGGATTCGCGTCCGCGCAGGCGGACGTTGTGGCCGCAGGTCATTGAGGCGCGAATTCATTCGCCGGGCGTTTCTGCATCCCTCTGCGCCCTGCCAATCCTCGCCCCCTGCCCTCGCCGTGCTATACTACCGCTCAGTATACAGGCGCAGCCCGGCTGGAACCGCCGTGGCGCATGGCGAGCGAGGAGGCGTGGGATGTCTGGGGCGGGTCAGGGCGCGCGTGTGCGCGGTCTTCATCAGCTATTCGC
Organism: uncultured Chloroflexia bacterium; assembly: GCA_963809385.1. Lineage (GTDB taxonomy): Bacteria > Chloroflexota > Ktedonobacteria > Ktedonobacterales > JADMIN01 > JAKAIY01. The sequence continues at coordinate 655,174 of CAWEJL010000005.1, forward strand.
GCACTGATACGCTATTCGCCGAACGGCTCAAGGCGGATTTGCGCGAATCTGGGGCCACCATCTGGATAGATCACGAGAGCCTGCCGCCCGGCCACCCGGACTGGCAAGCCGCAATCCGCCGGGGCATCGAGGCTTCCACCGCATTCATTTATACTATATTGGTTCTCCGGACGCGGCCACATCCCGTAATGTCGGCGCTGAGGTGCAAATCGCCACCGAAGAAGATCAGGCGGGCCATCCGCTCGCGATCATCCCAATGTGGGCGCGTGGTGAACAGTGGTCAAAATGCGCGCCCTTTGAGCTGATACGCTCCAACTACCTCGACGCGCGTGGCGACAAGTATCCCGATGCGTTAACCAAGCTTCGCAAAACGTTGGGACTACTCGCTCATGCCGCTCCCGCACCCGCGCCCAGCCCGCACAGGCCCGCCCCCGCCCGCCTCGTCGCCTCCGCCACGCTACCCGCTGCCCGACGTGCCCGCGCGCCTCGCCAGCCTCGGCTTCCGCGGCGTCAACCCCAGCGGGACGCCCGCCATCGTCCCGCCGCTCGTCACCATCCCCGCAGGCCCGTTCCTGATGGGGAGGATAAGGCGAAAGACCCACAGGCCAGGGATGATGAGACGCCACAGCATCGCGTCGATGTGTCCACCTTCCAGATCGCCAAGTACCCGGTGACAGTGGCGGAATACGCGCTGGCAGTGCGCGCTGGGGGTGTGCGTGAGCCACCTGCTTGGAGACCCAGCGAGCATCTGATTAAGAGCGGTTGGGTTGACGAAGAATCGACTTGGGCATCTCAGCGCCAGCATCCCGATCACCCTGTAGTCTGTGTTTCCTGGAATGACGCGAGGAAATACATCGAATGGCTGGTGAACGCTACAGGCCAGCGCGGCTGGCGACTGCCGACCGAAGCGGAGCGGGAGAAGGCGGCACGCTGGGACGCGCAGCGCGACGTTAGCCGCATGTACCCCTGGAATGATCAGCTTCGACAAGAAATCGCTGCAACACTCGCGAGAGCGGCATCAAGACCACCAGCCCGGTCGGCTCCTACCCGGCCAGCGACGCGCGGCGTTCTGGGCGCCAGTCCCGTACGGTGTGGAGGAGATGGCAGGCAATGTGTGGGAGTGGACGAGCAGTTTGTACGACCCCTACCCCTACATTCAGAATGATGGCGCGAGAAGACCAGGAATCATGCTGAAAAGAGAACGTTGCGTGGCGGGTCGTGGTAGCAGCAGCAGATCGCGAGTACGCACGGGCGGCGACGACGGCGTGGGTAACGTCGCCTCGGCGACCTTCAGCACCGACGGAGGGTTTCCGCCTGGCGTTCTCGCCTGGGGCTGGTTCATCGTAACGCATTCTATTTCTGCTGTTCATCAGCGCTTTGATATAGCTTGCTTTGATAGGGAGCGATCGCCGCAGTCAGAGCGGCGCAGGGCAAGCATCGCTTGCCCTGCGCCGCTCTGTCCGCCCTAGGCCTTCTCCTCCGCAGAGGAGAAGGTGGCCGAAGGCCGGATGAGGCCCCCTACTCGTACCGCAGCACCTCCAGCGGGCGGACGCGGGCGGCGCTGAAGGCCACCACGGCGGCCACGACCATACAGACCGCGGTCGTGACGCCGACGATGATGATCGGCAGCCACGGCCCGGCGCCCAAGGGTCAGCTTGAACACGTAGATGTTGAGAATCGTGTTGGCCAGCGTCACGATCAGCATCGCCACCAGCGAGCCGGTGAAGCCGATCATGCCATTCTCGACCAGCACACCGTTCATCACGTTGCCGCTGGTGTAGCCGACCGACTTCAGGATGCCAATCTCGCGCCTGCGCTCCAGCATCGCCAGGCCTACCGCGTTGGCGATGATGATCACGCCCGCCACCATCGCCAGCGACGCGATAGCTGTCAGCACGATGATCAGGTTGTTCAGCAGCGAGTTGATCGCCAGCGTCAGGTCTACCACGCTGAACGTCTGGATGCCCTTGACGTTGTTCTTGATCGTGTGCAGCACCTGGTCCGACTGCACCGGATCAACTTGCAGCGAGTAGACGTAGAACTGCGTGCCCTGCGCGATCTTGTTCACCACCGACTGGTCGGCCAGGATCGGCGCGAACGTCGTCAGGCTGCCAGTGTAAAAGCCAACGACGTGCAGCGTGATCGGCGCCGCTGGCGGGGGGGCTGTCCCGCCCGTCGAGCCGGTTCCCGTCCCGCCCGTCGAGCCGGTTCCCGTTCCAGTCTGCTGCGCGGCGATGGCGCTGGTCAGCGTGATCGTGTCACCCACCTTCAGGTTTAGCGGCGCCAGCGAGGAGGGGTAGGGCATGATCACGTTCAGCGTATTGGCGTCCGAGGCGTTCAGCAGCCGGCCCTGCTCCGTCGCGCCCGCGCCGCGCATCAGCGTCGCGTCGGGGAACGAGCCATTCGCCACATCGAACCCCTGCACCGAGCTGAGGAAGAACAGCGCCCCCCGCTTGCCGGTGTTGCTGGACGAAACGCTATTCGAGGCTGTGGCTAGCACCTGCCCAATCGGCACATCATTCACCGCGACCGGCGCAACCTGCGTCAGGTTCGTCACCAGCGGCTCGCTCTGGAGGTGCTGTGCTACCGCGACCTGCTGGTCTACGGCGGCCTTGTCCTTCACCCCGGCGATGACGAATGAGTTGTACTTGAGCTGCTGCGAGAGCGCGATATTGATCTCGTCCTTGATGTTCTGGCCGAGCGCCAGAATCAGGCCAATGCCGAAGACGCCGACGAACAGCGCGACCATCGTCGTCACGCTGCGCCCGCTCTCGCGTCCCAGGTTGCGCAGCGCCATGCGCGTGTTGGCCTTGCTGGTGCGCGGCAAGAGTGGAGCGATGGCGATCAGGACGCCCAGCGTCAGCACCAGCGCGCCAAACGCTGGGGCCTTGATAACCAGGAACCCACCCAGCGCCAGAACCGCCAGCGTAATCAGCGCGTACCACCACGTCAACCGCTCGGGGATCGGGAAGTGGCTGATGAGGAACACCAGCCCGAAGAAGATCCCGCTCAACACGGCCAGCGCTATGCCCGCGCCGATGATCGCCCCACCAGCCACCATCAGGTTGCCAAGGATAAAGTACGACAAGGCGAAGAATAGCGCCGCCAGCAGCACGAACAGGAAGATCTGCAGCGCAACGCCAACGCCTTGCGTGCCCTCGCTGACGCCGCGCAGCACGGCCAGCGGGCGAACCTGCGCCGCCTGCACGATCGGCATCAGGCCGAAGATCAGCGCGGTCGCCACGCCGATGACGACGCCCGACGCGATGATGCCCGGATCGATCACCACCGGCAGGTCAATGAAGAAGCGGTCAACCACCAGGTTGCGCACCAGCATCGAGACGCCAACGCCCGCCGCCGAGCCAATCACGCCGCCAATCAGGCCCAGCAGCGCGGCCTCCAGCCCGAAGAGCGCGTACAGGTCGCCGCGCCGGTAGCCCGACGTCTTCAGCACGGCGATTTCAGTCTGCCGCCGCCGCAGCAGCACCTGCATCGTGTTGACGATACCGACGCCGCCGATCAGCAGCGAGAGCAGGCCGACGACCTGCAGGAAGTAGCGGATGTTCTGGACGTTATCCGCATTCTGCTGCAAGGCGTCCTTGGTCGTTGTGACGTTAGCGGTCGGTAGCTGTTGCTCGATGTCGCTCTTCACGCTGTTGGCGTTGGCGTCAGTGTGGCCAGGAACGTTGACGTACACCGCGCTATAGCTGACAGGCAGGCCTGACGAGCTGGGCAGCGCCGCGTAGGCGTCGAGCGAGACCAGCGCCTGTGGCCGCTGGAAGAAGCCCGCGCTGGCGACGATGCCTGTGACCGTCCCGTTGACCACGCGCCCATCATCTGAGGTGATGCTGATCGCGTCGCCAACCGAAGCGTTCAGGTTATCGGCCAGCCGCTTGGTCAGCACGACGCCGTCGCCGGTCAGCGTGGAGGCGAGTGTCGCGCCGCTGGGGCTGAGGAACGTAGGCGCGCCCGCCAGCGGGAAGACCGCCGGATCTACCGCGCGCAGCTCGTAGTATTGGGTCGAGCCGTCCTTGGCGTCGCTCTGCCCCTGGTGGCCAGAGATCGCCGTGTACTGCGTGATCTTGCCATCGCTCTTGAGCTGATCGAAGTAGTTGAGCTGGTCGGCGCGCAGGTTGATGACCGCCGACGTGACGGAGATGTCGCCGCCGTTGCTGTCGCGCACGTTGCCCGTCAGGCTCTGGTTGATCGCCGCGCCGACGAGTTGTAGAGAAACGATCGCCATCACGCCGACGACCACACAGAAGATCGCCAGCAGCGTGCGCTGGCCGCCGCGCATCAGCGAGCGCGTGGCATAGGTCCAGTATAATCTGAGTTTCATGACCGTTTAGTTCTCTCCCCAGCGCTTCACACTGGTACGGGAGAGCGCGTTAGGTGCGCCCGGCCCCAGCCCGCGCAGGCGGGCTCCGCGGAGGATCGCCCCTAGGCGCGGCTTGAGCCGCCAGCCTCTCGCGCTCGTCGCGCCTCAGCCTTCCTCGGCGATCAGGCCGTCCACAATATGGATGGCGCGGTCGCAGGCGGCGGCCACTTTGAGATCGTGCGTGGCGATGATAAACGTCTTGCCCGTGCGGTCGCGCAGGTCGCGAATCATCTGGAGCACGTTCTCGCCATTGCGCTGGTCGAGGTTGCCGGTCGGCTCGTCCATAATGACAATCGCGGGGTCGGTAGCCAGCGCGCGCGCTACGGCCACACGCTGCTGCTCGCCGCCAGAGAGCTGGTTGGGGCGGTTCTTCAGCCTGTGGCCCAGGCCGACCAGCTCCAGAATCTCCTTCGCCCGATCGGACGGCCTGCCGGGATGCTTGCCCACCTGAAGCGGCGCCTCGACGTTCTCCTGCGCGGTCAGTAGCGGGATGAGGTTGAACGCCTGATAGACCATGCCGATCTTGGCGTTGCGCACCCTGGCCAGCTCGCTCTCCCCCATCCGGGTGATGTCTATGCCGTCAATCAGCACGCGTCCACTGGTCGGGTTGTCCAGCCCGGCGATGATGCCCAGCAGCGTGGACTTACCCGAACCGGACGGCCCGACGACGGCGACCAGCTCGCCATGATTGATGCGCAGGGTAATGCCGTTGAGGATGTCAATCCGTGTGCGGCCCAACGGCAGCGATTTGCGAATATCAATCGCCTCGAGCGCGGCGGTTGTCTCCGGCGCGGTCAGCGGCTGCGAAGCGCTCTGTGTAGCGTCCACGACTCTCGTGCCTTTCTCTGCAACAGGTCATATGCTGGCGCGCCTCTGCGCCCCACTCCAACCGCCCCGCAAGGCCGCCTCTTTGCGGCGCGCTGGCTTCCCCGCAAGGTGTACGCCTTTCGCGAGGCGCTGGTTGCGCTCCCGGCGCGTGATTCTACCTGAGTGATGGGACGCTGTCACGCGCTCCACCCACGGCGTATGATAAGACCGAAGCGCGACATGGCGCCAACGTCACCTATCATACCTCGCTCATCATATGCGATATGTCGTGATATGTCGTTAGATTGTCGTAATTCTGTCGCGGATCGCTCTTCGCCAGGTGTGAGCCCCCAAAAGCCGCGACATGGAAGACGGGATACAAGCCTATGCCAGCGGAGCCGCGCGACCAGTTCAGCGCCGATCCATACGCTGAGATCGCCGAATGGTACGACCTGGAGCACGACAGCTTCAGCGCCGACATTGAGGCGCTGAACGAGCTTCTGGCCGGCGCGCGCGAGCGGCTGGCGGTCCTGGAGGTGGGCGCGGGTAGCGGGCGGCTGATGGCGGCGCTCACCGCGGCGGGCCACACCGTCACTGGCGTCGAGCCCTCCGTCGCGATGCGCGCGCGCTGCGCGAAGCGGCTGGCGACCCTTCCGGAGCGGGTGGCGCGCCGGGCGCGAGTCGTCGAAGGAACAGCCACCGCGCTCAATCTGCCCGACAGTGATCGCTTTGATGTGGCGCTGCTGGGCCTGGGCACATTTGGCCACTTGACCAGCGCCACCGAGCGCGACGCGGCGTTGCGTCTGCTCCACGAGCGTCTCAAGCCAGGCGGCATGCTGCTGCTGGACGTGGACCTCGCCGGCCCGCGCCGGCTGATGGAGTCCGCCGGGCGGATGTGGTGGCAGGGAAGCTGGCGCGCGGGCGAGAATGGGTCGCTGATCGTCTCGCACACCATCACGGGCGCGCCGGGCCGCGAGCCGGGAACGGTCGAGGTGACGCATCTGTACGACGCGCACGAGCAAGGTGGCGCGCTCCGCCGGACGCTGACCATGACAACGCTTGCGCTGCTCACCCGGGGCGAGGTCGAGCTAGCCGTGCGCCACGCCGGCTTCAGCGATGTCACGATCTATGGTGGCTACGACCTCGCCCCGGCGGACGACCAGTCCCCCCGCGCGATCGTCTCCGCGCGGCGATAGGTGCACGGCGCTCGCTCAGGCGAGCGGCAGCTCGACGGCGACCGCGCCCCCCGGCTCCGCGCTCTTCACAACCTGGATGCGGCCACCGTGCGCCGTGACGATCGCGCGCGCGACGGCTAGCCCCAAGCCCAGGCCGTTGCCCGTCCCCTCCTCTACGTTCTTGCCCACCGCAAAGGGCGCGAAGACACGCTTCGCGTCCCCCGGCGCGAAGCCCTTTCCCTGATCGCGCACGGTGAGCCGCACCACGCCGCCATCTCGCTCGCAGTGGACTGTCACGACCCCGCCATAGGGTGAGAAGCGGATGGCGTTGCTCAGCAGCGCGCCCAGCGCGCGCTGCATGAGCTCCCGATCGAGCGGCGCGGATCCGCTGGTCGCCATCTCCGCGCGCTGCGTCACTCCAGCCTTGACAGCCAGGGCGCGATACTCCCGCATAGCTTCCTCGACCACCCACTTCAGCCGCTCCGGCTGGCGGTTGATTTCGAGCGCGCCGGATTCCGCCTGTGTGAGCAGGGCGATGTCCAGCGCGCGCCGCTCCAGGTGGGCGACGGCCTGCTCTACCCGCGCGAACGCCTTGCGCGCGGAGGCGGGCAACGGAATGGCGCGCGACTGTTCGAGCGCTGAGCCTAACGCCAGGCGCACCGCGTGAACATCGCCGCGCAGGGTGTGGTTGACGCGCCGGGCGAAGTCGCGCTGCGCCACGCTCCGCGAGCGGGGGGGCTGGGCGCCGGGCGCGCTATCGGGACCGGTCATCGCGCGAGCGCCGCCACTCAATGATGTCTACGCGGTAGCCAGCCTTCCTGACGGTCAGGATGATCCGCGGGCGTCGCGGGTTGCGCTCTATCTTCGTCCGCAGCCGCCGGATGTTGATATCGAGCGTGTTATCATTGACCGCGCACGCATCGCCCCAGACCGCTTCCAACAGCTTGTCGCGCGACACCGTTTCGCCCCCACCGCCGATCAGCGCACTCAGCAGCCGCGCCTCAGTCGGTGTCAAGGCGCGATCCGGCGGCGCACCCTCCCGACCAGCCTCGCTCATCTGTGATGTTTCCTCGCTCTCTTCCAGAGATCCTTCGCGGTATTTCTGGTACCGCCGCAGATTGGAGCGGACGCGTAGGAGCAGATTCTCGCCGTCGTACGGCTTGGTGATGTAGTCGTCCCCCGCTTCGAGGCACAGCCGCCGCATCTCGTTCGACTTTTCAGATGTCACGAAGATGACGATGGGGTTGTCCGCGTAGTCGCGGAGTTCTTTGCTCAGCTCCAATCCATTCATCCCCGGCATATTCACATCCAGGATCGCCACATGCGGTTTCCAGCTCTTCGCGATGTCCAGCGCGCTGAACGAGTTTTGGACGACTTGCAGGTCATAGCCACGTCTGACCATCGTGTTGCCCAACTCACGCGCGTCGGCCTCCACGTCATCCACGATCAGGATGCGCGGCGGCGTGGGACGGCGCCGGTTTGGTGGCGGCGTATTGACTGACGACCGCATAGGAGATCTCCTGGTTTGTTTGGCCTGGCGGGCGCGGCGCCCATCGCCGCGCGGGCGGCTGGATCGGTCCAAGCATGCGACTCTATCGCATACCGATGTTTCGTGATGCGTCTCATTTTATCTTGACGTATGATTGCCTGTCGCGTCATTGTGGGTTTTACAAACAGACGCGGCGCTGACTCCGGCTCCGTCCGGTAGTGATATACCAACAACGCTGGGCAGGCCGTCCGTGTTAGGACGGCCTGCCCATTTGGGTCATATGCGGCGATTTGGCGTTTGCGCGCCTGAGTCCTGACGCGGGCTCGCGCGGGCTCGCGCGGGTCTTCCGTTGGTTATGCTGGGCGCGCGGCGGCCTCAGCGGGCGGGATATAGGTTGACCAGCGGCGGGCGGGCGTTACCTCGTGACCGCCTGCCACCGGGATTTCCCGGCCCTCCGCGAGCAGCCGCTCTATCCGGCGCAGGCCTAGCAGTGCGGCTCCGAACGCGCCGTTCAGCTGGCCGAGCCCGTTTGGTGGCAGGAGCAGCGGGTGGCCCAGCTTCTCCTCCAGCGCCGCCACCATCGCCGCGTTGTTGGTCATGCCGCCAGCCAGGGCGAAGTCAGGCTCCAGGCCAACCCGCTTCATTAGCTGCGTCGCGCGGCCGCCCAGCGCGAGTATCGCGCCCTCCATGATGTCCTCCGGCGCGATACCGCCAGCCAGATGATTGATGACCTCCGACTCGGCGAAAACCGCGCAGACGCTGCTGACCTCGACCGGGCTGGTCGACCGCAAGGCGTAGGGGCCGATATTGTCCGTCGTCAGGCCCAGGTAGCGCGCCGTCTTCTCCAGGAACGCGCCAGTGCCAGCGGCGCACTTGTCGTTCAGGCGGAAGGCGCGCACTCGTCCTCGCTCATCAATGCGGATCGCCTTGATGTCCTGCCCGCCGATGTCGAGGATCGTGCGGACGGACGGAAAGTGGTAACCGGTCGCGACGGCGTGGCAGGTTAACTCGGTGATCTGCGCGTGGCGGAACGGGACCATGTAGCGCCCGTAGCCCGTCGCGGCGACGTAGGAAATCCGCTCAGATGAGACCCCCGCGTTCGCGATGAGATCATCAAAGACAGCGGCGGCGGCGACGGCAGGCTTATAGCCACTGCGCCGGATGGCGGTGGCGCGGACGGCGCGGTTCTGGTCGAGCGCGACGGCTTTGGTATAGGTCGAGCCGATGTCGATGCCGGCGACGAGGATGTCCCCGCTCATTGCGTCACCTCCTCTGGCGTCGCGTGCCGCTCCCCGGTGCGCGCGTGGTCGAGCGCGTACAGGCTGGCGCCGAGCGCGCCCATAAAGTGTCCACGCGCGCTGACATTGATCGGGACTTCAAGGACCTCGCGCAGCAGTTTGACCATCGCTTCGTTGCGCGAGACGCCACCCGTAAAGGTGACTTCAGGAACGAGGCCCACGCGGCGCACCAGCGAGGCGCAGCGGGTGGCGATCGAGTGGTGCATGCCCGCCAGCACGTCCTCCTGGCGGTGGCCCTTCGCCAGGTGGCCGATGATCTCGGACTCGGCGAAAACGGTGCAGGTGGTGGTGATCTTGACCGGCGCGGTCGCCGTCAGCGCCAGCGGGCCAAGCTGGTCAATCGGCGTCTCCAGCGCGAAGGAGGCCGCGCCGAGGAAGCGTCCCGTGCCAGCGGCGCACTTGTCATTCATGGCGAAGTCCACCACCTCGCCGGAATTTCCGACGCGGATGGCCTTGGTGTCCTGCCCGCCAATGTCCAGGACGGTGCGTGTGTTGGGAAACTCAGCGGTCGCGCCCCGCGCGTGGCAGCTGATCTCCGTCACCTGGCTATCACCAAACGTGACGCGGTAGCGCCCGTAACCGGTCGCCACGGTGTAGGCGATGTCATCCGCCGTCAGGCCCGCGTTCGCCACCACCATGTCGAACACCTGCTGCGCGGCGGAGCCCATATTCATCTCGACATCGAAGAGCGCCTCGGCGACGACGCTCGCCTGCTCATCCAGCACGACGGCTTTCGCCTGGGTCGAGCCGATGTCCACACCCGCTACGTACAGCATCTTAGCGCCTCCCTTCCACCAGCGCCCGCTGCTCCAGCACCTCGAAGAACGCGTCCACGCGATTCTTGATCTGGGCGTCGGACCAGTACCGCGGGTCAATCAGGTCGGATTCGATGTAGAGCGTCGGCAGCCCGTAGCGCGTCGTGACGTACTCGCGATTGTCCGCCATGCTGGTCGCCACGGTGCGGCAGCTCTTGATGCCGTGGTAGACGATGCCATCGGCGCCGTAGTCCTTGACCTGCTGCGCGAGCGTGTGGTGGGAGAAGAAGTGGTTGGAGAGGCCAAGCTGCGAGGCCATCGTCGTGACCTCCGCCAGGCTCTCCAGCGGCCGCGCGGGATCGTAGAAGAGGCCGGAGCTATCCAACCCACCAGCGGCGTACGTCAGGTAGTCGGACGCGGCGAAGACACCGCCATGCGCCTCAAAGATTTCGACCAGGCGCCGCAGGTTGACATAGCAGGGTGTCCCGCTGAAGATGAGCCGGAAGCGCTCGTTTTGCACCCGCCCTTCGCCGCGCGCGACCTTAGCGGCGACCTCATCTCGCAGCAGACGCATGTACTCGACGCCCTCCTTCGTCCCGCGCCAGGCGTTGAGCACGCCGATATAGGTCAGGCCGTCGAGCATCGAGTTGTAGGGGGCTGGCTTGTTCTGATTGAGTGTCAGGATCTCGACCCAGAGGCGGACCATCTCGTTGACGTAGCTTTCGACCTCAGCCAGCCGGTCGGGATCGAACTTCGTTCCGGTGATGCGCTCGCAGGTCGTGATGAGGTCCTGAAGCTGGCCCTCGACCCAGCGCTTGTCGGCGTCATATTGCGCCGTGCCAGGGAGCGGCTGCCAGGAGGCGAAGCGCTTGCCGGGGATGTCGAGGACGAAGGCGGGCGTGCCGAAGTTGCGCTCCCAGATTTCCGCCCACTTGATGTACACATTACAGAGACTGGAGGCGATGGCGAGGTCTGGTTTCGGGATGCGCACGCCCGACGGGTGCATCATCTCGCTCAGCATCAGCCCCACATCGGCTTTGACGTAGCTACAGACGTCGGGCGAAAAGCCAAAATCCTCAGCCTTGGCGAGGAAGTCTGGGGCCGCCTTGCGCACACCCGTCTGGAGCGAGTTGATCTCAGGGAAGACCATCTCAAAGCCGAACGAGCGCAGGATTTCGATAGCGTTGCCCATGACGAAGACGTAGGCGACACGCTGGCCGCGCTCCGGCGCTGATTCGAGGTTGGCCATCCACCGCTTGAGGAGGGCCTGGCCAGCGCTTCGGGCATCCAGGGTCTTGGCGGGTTTCGTCCCGGTAGGCATAGCGGCGCTCCTAATCAAACAGCAGTGACTCAGCGAAGGTTTCGACCTGCATGGACATCTGCTCAAAGCTGGTCATCTTCTCCTCGAATTCGAGGACCAGGTAGGGGATTTTCTCGGCGTCTAGCCGGTGCGAGAGCGCAAGTTGGTCATCCAGGCCCGGCTCGCAGAACTTCGCCGCCGAGATGATGGCGGCCTCGGCGCGCGCGCCGCGCAGCATCGTCAGCAACGCATCCTCCTTGGGCTTGCGCGCGTCGTACTGGACGGGGCTGCTGGCGGAACGGTTGACGTAGCTCTCCGCCAGCGCCCAGACCGGATCGCCCTCTTCGGGCGCGTCCTCGATGAGCCAGCGCTGACCAATCAGCAGGTCGTCATCTACGATGAAGCAGACATCCTCGATGGTCTCCAGCATCTCCAGCGGCGGCTGCTCGCAGAAGCCGCCCACGAACACGACGCGCGGCTTATCGGACGGGCGGATGGGGCGCTCGGCCAGCAGCCGCAGCGCGTCGCGCAGCACGGCGTTGTGCTTCTCGCGGCGCATGCGCGTCCCGGCCCGCACGAGCAGATAGGCTTCGACCGTCGAAAGCCGCGCGGGGTCGTCGCGCTTGATGCGATAGAGCTCACGCTGCAAGCGCCGGTTCTCGTTGTAGACCCGCACACTCGCGCGGATGTCCTCATCCTCGATCGCGTGGCCGGTCTTCTCCGCCAGGACGCCACGCAGCCGCTGATACTCATCGTAGATGTAGCGCGTGGCGGCGGGCGAGTTGACGTTCTGCGGCAGGGCCAGAATCTGCGGGTCCTGCTCCGGGAAGTTGCGGCCCCAGATTCCCGCCATATGCTTGGCCGCGTCGCAGATGGGCTGGGCAAAGAAGCCCTGCATGCCCTTCAGCGAGCCGTTCAGCCCTAGCTCGGTCGTGCCACGGCAGATCGAGCAGACGAAAGAGCCGATGCGCGCGTCGGCGTAGCGCACCTCGATGCGGTTGCCGGCGCCGAGCAGCGCGTAGGGCAGCAGCCCGGCGGCATGGACGATTTCCTCCGGGAAGTAGACCGGGAAGTAGCCAATCGCCGCCCCCTCCTCGTCAGGAGGCAGCGAAGTCCGCAGCGCCAGCGTGTGGCATCGCGCGAGGATATCGGTCAACGAGGATTCGATAGTGGCAGCCATGCGAGATCGCCTCCTGTGTATGAGAACCAGCGCGGCGGTGGCGAAACTATTCGTCCCGCCAGACAGGTGGCCGTTTCTCCATGAAAGACAGGATTCCCTCGCCAGCGTCTTTCGTGGACATCAGTTCCCTCAGATAGAGATCTTCGATTGGCGCGAGCGCCTGCGCCACGCGCTGCTCAGCGCCAGTGAGCAGCGCGCGCTTGGCCATGCGAAGCGCAACCGCGCTCAGGCCATGGAACTGACCGAGAAGCTGGTCAAGCCGGGCGGATAGCTCAGCGTCGGGAACGGCGAAGGTGATGAGGCCGAGCCGCACTGCCTCCTCAGCGGGAATCGTCTCCCCGGTGAGAACCAGACGCGCGGCCTGCTGATACCCAATCAGCCGGGGGAAGAGCGCGGCGGCGATCGGCGGGAAGACGCCGAGCTTGATCTCCGGCTGGCCAAAGCGCGCCGATACCCCCGCCAGCACGAGGTCGCAGCCCAGGACAAGCTCAGTCCCGCCGCCCAGAGCCGCGCCGTGCACGAGCGCGATGGTGGGCGTGGGGAACGCGCGCAGCCGTGTGAAGAGCCGCCCGAATCCCCGGATCATCGCGTCCACGCGCTCCGGGATGTGATCGGCCACATCCACGCCCGCGCAGAACGCTTTGCCCTCAGCGCGCAGGACCAGCGCCTTGAGATGTGGCTCCTGGGAAGCCGCGTCGAGCGCGGCCTCCAGTTCGCCAATCATCTCGATGGTCAGGACGTTGAGCGGCGGCCGGTCCAGGGTGATCGTCGCGGTGTCGTGCGTCATATTGAGTCGCACTGAGCCAAATGTCGTCGCCATGTCGCCGCCCCCTATTCCATCACCACGACGGAGCGGACGCCGCGACCGGCGCGAAGCGTGTCGAGTCCAGCGTTGATCTCCGCGAGGGGGAAGCGCGCGGTGACTAGCGAGCTGACCTCGATGCGACCGGTGCGCGCCAGCTCGATCACGCGCGGGTAATCCACCGGGCGACAGCCGAGGCTGCCGCGAATCTCCATCTCGCGGTACATGATGCGGCCAGCGTTGAGCGTGACTTCCTGGTCGCTGTAGCCGACGACCACCAGCCGCCCGCCGGGGCGCAGCGTACCGAAGGCGTCTTTCATCGTCGCCGGATTGCCGATGGCCTCGATGGCGATGTCCGCGCCAACCCCGCCCGTGAGCTTGCGCACGGCCTTCGCGACGCCGGCCTGCTCCTGTTTCGGGTTGATGGTCGCCGCGGCGCCAAGCTGGCGGGCGCGCTCCAGCTTTTCCTCCGCGATGTCCACCGCGATGACGATGCCGCCAGCCAGGCGCGCGAACTGCACGACGTTCAGCCCGACACCGCCGCAGCCATAGACCACGACGCTATCGCCGGGCCGCACCTCGGCGCGGTTCTTGACGGCATGGAACGGGGTGGTGGTCGCGTCGGCGATGATGCAGCCCTCGACGAGCGGGATCTCGTCGGGAAGGATGAACACGTCTTTGGCGGGCGCCTTGACGTACTCGGCGTAGGCGCCGTCCACATCGTTGCCGAACATCCGCATGTTCAGGCAGATGTTTTCGCGGCCCGTGCGACACGCGGCGCAGGTTCCGCAAGGCAGGACGGCGGGGAGGAGCACGCGCGCGCCCTCCTGAATAGTTGTGACGCCTGGCCCCACCTGGGCGACGACGCCGGTCGCCTCGTGGCCGAGGATCAGCGGCGGGCGCTTCGCCGTTGGCACGCCGTGATCAATGTAGTGCAGGTCAGTATGGCAGAGGCCGCAAGCGGCGACTCGTACCAGGATTTCACCCTCGCCCGGAACTGGATCGGGCCACTCTTCGACCACCAGCGGCGCGTGGGCTTCGTAAAAGACAGCGGCGCGCATAAAACGCTCCTTCCTTTGAGCTAGCGTTTGCTCGCTGATGCAAGCTGAGCGCCACAGCGGCCGCAGTACGTGAACCCAGCGGGAATGCCTTGCGCGCCGCACTCCGGGCAGGTCTGGTTGTACGGCCCCCACACGAACTCGCTCGATCCGCCGCTCGCCGCGCGCTGGCGCACATCGAGGTGGCCAGGGGGGCGCTTCTCGACGAAAGCGTGCATGCCCTCATAGGGTTCGAGCGAGGCGTAGTGCAGGGCGAGCCACTCGCGGGCATGGCCGACGGTCTGCGACCAGGCGAAGTCTTTCCAGAAGTTGGTCTGCTGCTTGGTGTAGCGCAGTGACTCGGGGAACTTGTCAATCAGCTTGCCAGCCATCGTGGCGACGGCGGCGTCCAGCTCGGCGTAGGGCACGACCTGGTTGACAAGGCCCCAGTCGAGGGCCTTGTTGGCGTCCACCCACTCGCAGAGCCACAGGATCTCGCGCGCGCGCCGATCACCGACCATGATCGGGAGCCACTGCGTCGCGCCGCCCGCCGCCACGCTGCCGACCTCGGCCCCCACCTGGCGGATGCGGACGTGATCGGCGGCGATGGCGAGATCGCATGCCATATTGAACTCGTTGCCCCCGCCGACGACCATGCCGTTCAGACGCGCGATGGTGGGCTTGCCGATGTTGCGCAGCATGTCGTGGCACTCGACGAAGAGGCCCATCCACTTCCAGTAATCGCGCGGGCGCTCGGTGTACTCCTCGGCGTACTCCTGAACGTCGCCGCCAGTGCAGAAGGCTTTCTCGCCCGCGCCCGTCAGCACCACGACGGCGATCTGGTCATCCCAGGAGGCGTCTCGGAAGGCGAGCGTCATCTCCTGCAGAGTGTGATAGCTATAGGCGTTGTATTTATCAGGCCGGTTGATGGTGACCGTCGCCACCCAGTCGCGCTTGGTGTAGATGATTTCCTCGAAGCCGAAGCTCTCAGGGTCTTTCGCCGGAAAATTCGTCATGCCATCACCCTCTCTGGTGTTCTTGAACGGCGTCAGGCGGCGCTGCCTGGCGCGTATAGACGGCCCGCGCGAGCGTCACCACAAAACATCCTTCGCAGCCATCACTGATCCGGATCTGGTCCTCACCAGGGTCCGCTGGCCCAAGCCTGACCTCGTATCCAAGGCTCAGGTAGAGCTCGACGGCCTCCTTCAGCCGCGGACCGAGCGCCGTGAAGCGCCGGGTCCAGCCCTCGGATGCGGGCGGAATCGCCGTGGCGTCCGTCTCCTCCGCGCCCATACCCGCCACCTTTCACCTCGCGCCCTTCCCGCTCAACCGATTGTCCGGCGGAGCGGGATCGTCGAGGCCAGAGAAAAACCAACCGAATCGAAGAACTTGAGCATGTCCCAGGCGTTCCAGTTGACCAGGGTATAGACCTCGCGCGCGCCGCGCGCTTCGCCCTCAGTCACGAAGGCGTTGGCGAGCCGCCTGCCAACGCCGCGACGTTGATAATCGGGATGGACCGCGATCGAGTCCACCAGCGCCGTCACCTGGGCGAAGCCAAACTCGCCGGAGGCCAGCGTGCCCATGACGAGGCCTACCATCGCACCAGACGCCTCGGCGACGAGCGCGATGGTGTGGCTGGTCGCCTCGTCCTGGCCGAGCGACGCCATGCGGCGCTCGAAGTACGCTGGGCGCGGCTCGCCGAACACCCGCGCGTCGAGCTCCACGACCGCGTCGAGGTCGGATGGGCGCATGGCGCGAATCGTGACCTGGGAGCGGGATGAGGCGCGAGGCGGGCGCTGGCTAGGCATGGTTGTGATTCTCCTGGTGGGTGTCGTCTGGTATTGGAAATACAATGGCTGGAGAATGTATGCTGTACCCATGTGAAGATGTTTCGTAGATGTATAGTTCTTACATACATGGCAGGATGGCCCCGCGATCTCCCAGCCGTATGGACGGAGCCGTATGGCTGAGGAACACAGCGCTGCGGCGCGAATGTCGCTGACCGCTGGCGCCGCGCGGGGCGAGGGAAGGCGGCGCATCATGTCTGCGCAATCCGGTGATCAACTTCCACTGATTCTCGTCGCGCATCACAGTCGCGACACCGTTGAGCTACTGCGCGCGATGCTCGAGCCGGAGGGATTTACCACCCTGTGCGCCTATAACGGGCGCACGGCGCAGCTGCTCGCCCGCCGTCACCAGCCATCCCTGCTGCTGCTGGACCAGGCGCTGCCGCTACTGGATGGCCTCGATCTCTGCCGTGAGCTCCGCCGCGCGGGCTCCGAAGCCGCGATCTTCATCCTGAGTGATCGGGCAGGTGAGCTGAACACACTGCTCGCGTTCGGAGCGGGGGCCGACGACTATGTGCCGCTGCCAGTTCACCCCCGCGAGCTGATTGGCCGCATGAAGGCGGCGCTGCGGCGGACGGGAGCCGGGGCCAGCCGCCCCAGCGAAACCCTGCGCTGCGGACAGATCGAGCTGAATTCTGAGCGGCGCGAAGCGCGCGCGGCGGGAAAGACGCTCGCGCTCACGAGCCTGGAGTACGAGCTCCTGGCCGCATTCGTCAGCCACCCGGGCCGTGTCTTCAGCCGCGAAGAATTGCTGGGGCGGTTGGAGGGGTTCCTGCGCGGCGAGCCGTTCGACCGCGCGGTGGATATCCATGTGAGCAACCTGCGGCGCAAGTTGCGCGCGGCGCTGGACGACGCGATCCCGCTCGAAACCGTGCGCGGGGTGGGCTACCGGCTGCGGGCCACCGCGCCAGCGGCGCCAGAGTCGCCAGCTGCGCCGGAAAAGCCACCCGCGTTGGGACGCTTGGCGCTCGCCGCACTGGAGCGCGCGCCAGTCCCGTTGCTCGTCCTCTCGCCTGATCGCACGGTGCTGCTTTACAACGAGGCCGCCGAGCATCTCTGCGGCTGGAAAGCCGGGGAAGTCACCGGGCAGGTAACGTGCTACAGCCTGCTGGGCTGCCACAGCGATGACGGCGCTCTGCTCTGCCACGGACGGTGCGCGCTGCGACCAGACGCGCCGGACGGATCGGGCGATCAGCAGGCGCGCTACGTCATCACGCGTAAGGACGGGCGCGAGCTCGCAGTGGACGCCAACTACAGCCGTCTGGACGGCGTGGACGGGGAAGGAGCCTGTACTCTGCTCACGCTCCAGCCCAGGAGTTAGCGCCGCGCGGAACCTTCACGGGCATCCTGAGCCGATTTTGTGACTCCGACAATTCCTTTCCTGGCTTACAATGGAAAGAGGGAATGGCGTGCCATCTGATTGGAGCAGTTCTAAAAAAGTTGGCGTCTGCGCGCGAGCGCCTGAGCCAGGGAGAAACCAAGACATGGCCGGATGGGCGCTGCTACTGCTCTGGCGCGCGCTGCTGCTGCGCTGCCCGCGCTGCGGCAAAGGGAAGCTCTACAAGCGCGGCTTCACCATGAACGAGACCTGCCCCGTCTGCGGCTGGCGCTTCGAGCGCGAGGAAGGCTACTGGACGGGCGCGATGGCCGTCAACCTGGTCGCGACGGAGCTGATCATCGTGGCCGTGATCTTCCCGCTGGCGGTTTCTGGCGTACCCGCCGCGCCGATGCTGATCATCGGCCTCCCGGCGACTGTTCTCTTGCCCATTCTTGGGTATCGCCATTCAAAGAGCTTCTGGATGACGATAGACTTTCTGCTGCACCCCACCCCGGAGATGTTCAACTACTGATGGCAGGGCCGCACCCCCGGCCCATCTCCAGAATATGTTTTGGAAAAGGGAGCTCTGAGGCCCAAGGCTGATGGCGCTGGAACCACACCAACTCGGTATCGGAGAGGTTGCGCGGGGATTTGGAGATGAAAAAGCCAACGTTCTCGCTGACGACCTACAAAGATCCAGCGACTGTTGAGCTTGTGAGCAAAACTGACCATAAGACAGTAGCCGTCTGGGCCATTGATTGTGTCGAGCGTGTCATGCCCTACTTTGAGGAAAAATATCCCCAGGATCACCGTCCTCGACACGCGATCGAAACACTTCAGACGTGGATAGATTCGGGAGTGTTTAAGATGGCTGTTATACGCAAGGCTTCGCTTGACGCCCATGCCGCCGCTCGTGACGTAGGCGAGGATAATGCGGCTCGCTCGGCTGCCCGCGCCGCGGGTCAAGCAGTGGCGACAGCACATGTCCCCATGCATGCGCTTGGCGCTGCGAACTATGCCTTGCAGGCGATCTACAGAGCCACCAACCCTTCGGACGTCGATGCCGCTATTGCCATCGAACGAGATTGGCAACTCCAGCGCTTGCTCGATTTGAGAGGGAATCTCTGACTACTCAATTTGAACAGCAGGCCGCGCTCAGGCATTGCCAGACACGCTCTGATCTTAGAGGAGTGGGGGAGTCTGACG